>NZ_JBNDNA010000009.1:0-185319 GCF_049856175.1 Georgenia sp. Z1491 | reverse complement strand
TCAGCGGGTCTGCTCGATGCGGACGACCCCGAGGCTGTCCGCGCCGTCGCCGTCCCAGTCGCCGAACGCGGCGACGTCGCCGTCGCGCCCGTAGCGGGTCTCGATCACCTCGGCGTCGGAGGCCATCTCGTTCGTCACGAAGAAGTCGGCGCCACGCTGGAGGGCGAGGCTGTCCGCGCCGTCGCCGTCCCAGTCGCCCACGAGGACGAGGTCACCGTCGCGGCCGAGCGAGATCTCGCCGTCCACGCCTGCGCCGGTCGGATCGTTCGTCCAGATGACGTCGGAGCCGCGTCGGATGCCGAACGTGTCCGTGCCGTCGCCGTCGAAGTCGCCCACGAGGAGCGTGTCCCCGTCGGCACCGAAGGCGGCGAGCTCGATCTCGCCCGGGTTCTCGAGGTCGTTGATGATCTGCAGGACGTTGCCGTCACGGACCGCGAACGTGTCCGTGCCGTCGCCGTCGAAGTCGCCCTGGACGATCTCGTCGCCCGGCTCCCCGAGCCGGACGACCTGCTCGGCGGGTCCGGTGCCGAGGGTGTTCGTCAGGTGGATCTCGTTCCCGCGGCGCACGGCGATCGAGTCGGACCCGTCGCCGTCCCAGTCGCCGACGAAGATCTCGTCGCCCTCGACGCCGTAGAGGAAGCTGTGCGCGGCGTCGCCGGCGAGCTCGTCCGAGAGCAGGAAGCGCGGCGTGCCGGGCAGCTGCTCGGGTTCGGGCTCGGGGGCCGGCTCCGGCTCGGTGCGCGCGGCGTCGCGGGAGGCGGCGTCCGCCTCGCGCGCGGCATCGGTGTCCGGGGCCACCTGGTCGTTCTGCGCCTCGGTCTCGTCCTGCGGCTGTGCCTCGGGCTGGGGCGCGGTCTCGGGCTCCGGGGCCGGCTCCGCGGGCGCGGGCTCGGCCGGCGCGGGGGTCGAGCCGCCGGGGCCGCCGCCCGGGTAGGTGGCGAAGTTCTGGGTGGCGAACACGCGTCCGTCCCCCGAGACCGCCACGCCGACGCCGAAGTGCGTGTAGGACCCCGTGAGCAGGATGTTGTTGTGCACCGGCGAGTTGCGCCACTGGCTCATGAAGTAGTCGGCCTGGTGGTCCGGGTAGATGCCCCAGGACAGGATCTCCGAGGTGCCGGTCGATCCGGCGGGCACGGCCGACCGGCCGTAGTCGCCGCGGTGGACCATCGAGCCGATGCTCGCCTGGTGGTTGGACCAGGACTGCGCGACCGAGTCGATGGACCCGGTGCGCGTGAGCTGGGACAGGCCGTTGGCGGCGCGGTAGGCGTTGGTCTGGGCGGCGATCGCGTTGGCGACCTGGTTCTGCCAGCCGGCGTCGGTGCGGATGACGGGGCTGACGGTGCGGACGCCCGAGGGCGCCTCGGCCGCCTGGGCGGTCGTGACGGTCGCGCTCGCGGCGGCGACGGTCAGGAGTGCGGTGGCGACCCGGGGGGCGAGGGTGCGGCGCCGGGCGTGGCGGCCGCGCGGGGGTGCAAACACGTCGGTCGGTTCTCCTCGTTATCGGAATGTTACGAGCCGACGCTAAACCGTGACCTGGCGTGCGGTCGAGGGGCTGTGCCATGTCTCACCGGGCCCTCATCGATGCCTCACCGACCGCTCGTCGATCCCTCGTCGGGCGTCCGTCCGTGCCGGACCCGCGCCGGTAGCCTCATGCCGGTGACCTCACCAGCACCGACGGCCCCGGGGCCGCAGCCGATCACTCGCGGGGCGATCGTGGACAACGCGCCCGTCCTCGTCCTCATCACGGTGGGGGTCGCGCTCGTCGGGGCGTTCGGCGGTCTCTCGGTCGGCGGCGGGTCCGTGGCCTGGACGATCGGCGGGTTCGGGATCGGCCTCGCGCTGACGGCGTTGATCTTCTGGCTCACGCTGCGCCCGTACGTCCGGGTCGACGTCGACCTCGGCGCGG
This sequence comes from Georgenia sp. Z1491, assembly GCF_049856175.1. Classification (GTDB taxonomy): domain Bacteria; phylum Actinomycetota; class Actinomycetes; order Actinomycetales; family Actinomycetaceae; genus JB111. The sequence goes on along the minus strand of NZ_JBNDNA010000009.1, from coordinate 183,413 downwards.
GGACCGTCGCCGCCAAGGGGCGCACCGTGCCGCTGAACGAGATCGACCAGCTGCACATCGGGCCGTCGAGCTTCGGGATGCTCGGCAAGCCCGGTGTCCACATGGCGTTCGGGCGCGGGACCGACGTCGTCGCTCCCGTCTACCTCAAGGGCGCGCCGCTCCGCCGGATCCCTCGGCCCCAGGCGCAACTCCTGGCCGAGGCCATCCACCGCACGTCCGCCACGCCCGCGCCCGACGCCGTCGAGGCCCTCGTGGCCGGCGGGTTCATCGACCGGCCCACCTGGCACGAGGTGCCCGACCCGACCCGGCCCGAGGGCATGGTCCGCTACCTGCTCGTCGGCCCGCTCACCGGGCGGCCCGACCCCGACGGCCTCGCGCGGGTCGCCGGCAACCTCTCGCTCCCGGTCGAGACGCTCGCCACCGCGATCCGCGGCAGCGTGCGCGCCTCCCGCGAGGTGGCGGAGGCGCTCGCCGGGGCAGGCATCCAGGTCGAGCGGCTCCAGGGTCACGACGACGCCGCCTCCGGCGGCAAGGCGCAGGGCGAGGAGACGGTGGACCCCGCCGTGCTGACCGAGCGCGCCCGCGCCGTCACGGTCCTCACCGAGGGGCCGCGTGACCTGACCGGCGTCACGGGTGCGGACTCCACGGCCGCGGTGTACGAGTACGCGGCGCTCGTCAACCCGGCGGGTGCGCGGCAGATGATCGAGCAGCTCGCCGCCGCCCGCCCGGCCGACCGGGAACGGCAGCTCGAGGCCGACCCCGGCCTGCGCCGCGTGTGGGAGCGGCACGCGCAGGCGCACGGGAACGGCACGACCGCAGGGTGACCAGGCCTGGGCCCGCCGGGCGGGTCGGTCCGCTCCGGCCCGCAGCTACCGTGGCCCTCGTGCCAGAACCTCGGTCCCGGGTGACGCCATGAGCCGGTGGTCCGCCCACGGACCCGGCGCGGTCGCCCGCTCCGGTGCGGTCTCGATCCCGCGGCCCGCGCTGTGGGGGTTCGTCTGGCGCTGCCTGCTGTACGCGGCGCCGTTCGCGGTGCTCGGCTACGGCGTCTTCCGGGCGGAGGGGGCCGCGAGGCGCGCGGCCTCGCACGAGATGGCGCTCGTCGCTGTCGGCCTGTGCGTGCTCGTCTTCGCCGCCAGCTACGCGCTCCTCGCCCGGCCGCTCGTGCGGAGGATCAGCTACGACCGCGGTGCCCGGACCGTCACGGTGCGCGGCGAGCACGCCTCGTTCGACGACGTCGCCGACGTCGGCTTCATCGAGTACCGGAGGCGGCGGGGTGTGCGCCCGGACCCGCGGTCGCGCCCGCCGGCCGAGGGCCTCCCGTCGGTCGACACGATGATCTACGTGACCCTGCGGTCCGGCACCCAGGCGGCCCGGCCCTTCCGGATGCGGATGGTCGCGCGGACCATGCCTGAGCCCGACGCGCGGCTCCTGCACGAGCTCGCCACGGCCGTGCGCGCCCCGAGCCTTGCCCAGCTGACGGCGGCGTTCGCCCGGCAGTACGGGTGGGGGCCGCACACCGGAGCGCCTGGATCGGCGGCGCCCGGCTACCGCTGAGCGGACCACCGCCAGGCGCCGGCGCCCACGCTGCGCACGCCGAGCCGGTGGGCGTGGTCGGTCCACGCCGATCCCGCGCCGGAGGGACCGCGCTCGGGACCGTCGGCCTCTCCGCTCCCCGGCGCGCCCTCCGTCCGCGCCAGCGCCCGCGCGGTGGCCAGTCCGGCCAGCAGCGCGGCGAGCTCGTCCTCGTCGGGCGTGCCGGACAGCACCCGCAGCGCCGCGAGGGCCTCGACGTCGGACACCGAAGGGCGCGCCTCGCCGGGACGCTCGTGTGCGGCGACCAGCTCGTCGTCCCCCTCTGGGCCGGTCCAGTCCCGCGCGTCGCCGAGGTTCGTCACAGCGGGATGTTCCCGTGCTTCTTCGCCGGACCGGACGCCCGCTTCGTCCGCAGCGCACGCAGCGCGCGGACCACCTGGGAGCGCGTCTCGTGCGGGGCGATGACCGCGTCGACGTCGCCGCGCTGCGCGGCCTCCCACGGGTTGATGAGCGCGTCCTCGTACTCGCCGGTCAGGCGCGCCCGCTCCGCCTCGACGTCGCCGCCCTCCTCGTCGACCTTCCGCAGCGCGGAGCGATGGAGGATGTTGACCGCGCCGCCGGCGCCCATGACCGCGATCTGCGCCGTCGGCCAGGCGAGGTTGATGTCGGCCCCGAGCTGCTTGGAGCCCATGACGATGTAGGCACCCCCGTAGGCCTTGCGCGTGATGACCGTGACGAGCGGGACCGTCGCCTCGGCGTAGGCGTAGATGAGCTTGGCGCCGCGCCGGATGATGCCCTGCCACTCCTGGTCGGTGCCCGGGAGGAACCCGGGGACGTCGACGAACGTGAGGATGGGGACGTTGAACGCGTCGCACGTGCGCAGGAACCGGGCGGCCTTCTCCGCGGCGTCGATGTCCAGCGTGCCGGCCATCGAGCTCGGCTGGTTGGCGATGATCCCCACCGGGCGGCCCTCGACGTGGCCGAACGCGGTGATGATGTTGGGCGCGAACGCCGCGGAGACCTCGAGCGACTCGCCGTAGTCGACGACGTGCTCGATCACCGTGTGCATGTCGTAGGGCTGGTTGTCCGAGTCGGGCACGAGGTCGTCGAGCTCGTGGTCGATCGCAACGATCTCCGCGGAGTCCTCGCCGTCCGCCGGCGGCCAGGTCGGCGGCTCGGAGAGGTTGTTGCTCGGGAGGAAGGAGAGCAGGGCGCGGACGTAGTCGATCGCGTCGTCCTCGTCGCTGGCCGCGTAGTGCGCCACGCCGGAGCGGGTGGAGTGCGTCGAGGCCCCGCCGAGCTCCTCGAACCCGACGTCCTCGCCCGTGACCGAGCGGATGACGTCCGGACCGGTGATGAACATGTTCGACGTGCCCTCGGCCATGACGATGAAGTCCGTCAGCGCGGGGGAGTACACGGCGCCGCCGGCGCTCGGGCCGAGGATGAGCGAGATCTGGGGGATGACGCCGGAGGCCGCGACGTTGCGGCGGAAGATCTCCGCGAACTGGGTGAGCGCCGCGACGCCCTCCTGGATGCGTGCACCGCCGCCGTCGGAGATCCCGATGATCGGTACTCCGGTGCGCAGCGCGAGGTCCATGACCTTGGCGATCTTCTGGCCGTGCACCTCACCGAGGGAGCCGCCGAGGACGGTGAAGTCCTGGCTGTAGACGCAGACCTGCCGGCCGTCGATCGTGCCGTGGCCGGTGATCACGCCGTCGCCCGCCACCCGCTTCTTGTCCAGCCCGAACGCGGTGGACCGCAGGGTCGTGAACGCGTCGAGCTCCGTGAAGCTGCCGACGTCGAGCAGCGCCTCGATGCGCTCGCGCGCGCTGCGCTTGCCGCGGGCTGACTGCTTGGCCGCGCCGGCCTCCGTCACGGTGTCGATCTCCTCGGCACGGCGGCGTGCGAGGTCGTCGATCTTGGCCCGGGTGCCGGCGGTGTCGGGTCTGGCGTCGCTCACCCGTGGCAGCCTAGATGCTTGCGGGGCAGGCCTCGACGAGGTGCGTCGTCCGGAGCGGTCCGGGCAGCGTCCCGAGCCGTCTCCAGCCTGGTGCCTCCGCACCGCCTCGACGCCGCCCGGAGCGATCTGGACGCCGACTCGCGAGTTCTCGTGGTGGCGCAGCCGCGCGCGGGGCGCGACACGTGGTTGGCTTCGCCCATGAGCCCCTTCAGCCGCGTCGTCGAGCTTCCCTCGACCGGCTCGACCAACGCCGACGCCCTTGCGCTGGCGGACACCGACCCGGACGAGTGGCCGCACCTGTCGGTGCTCGTCGCCCAGCGCCAGACCGCCGGGCGCGGGAGGGCCGGTCGCGAGTGGCTGACCGGCACGGGGGCCGGCGACGCGCTGACCGCCTCGGTGGTCCTGCGCGTGGACCTGCCGCCGGTACGGACCACCTGGATCCCGCTCGTGGTCGCGCTCGCCGTACGCCGGGCGCTCACCGACCTCGGGGCGCCGGCGGCGACCAAGTGGCCGAACGACGTCGTGCTCCTCGGCGCCGGGACCGAGCCCCTCGACGGCTGGGGCCGCAGTCGCAAGGTGGCCGGCATCCTCGTCGAGGTCAGTCCGCGCACCCGCGCGATCGTCGTCGGGATCGGCATCAACGTCGCCCCCGGCAGCGCCCCGGTCGCGTGGGGGGCCGGCCTGGGCGACGTCGGCATCGACGTCACGCCCGCCCAGGTGCTCGAGGCCCTCGGGGCCCATCTGCCGGGCCTCGTGGACCGGCTCGTCGCCGCCGGTGGGGACGCCGACGCGGCCGCCCTCGCGGAGGAGGTCGCCGAGGGGACGGTCACTCTCGGCAAGCGAGTGCGCGTGACCCTGCCCGACGACACCGAGATCGTCGGCACCGCCGGCCGGCTCGACCCGACCGGCGCGCTCGTCGTGATCGACCGCTCGGGCGTGGAGCACGTGCTCGTCACGGGCGACGTCACGCACCTGAGGTTCGTCCAGACCGAACCGGCGGTGCCCGCGGGGGACGGCACGGCCGGGGACGGGACCGTCCTCGACGACGAGACCCGCCTGTCCGGCTGATGCCCCGCTCCCGTCCCGCACCCGCCCCGGCGAGCGGCGGCCCGCGGGGCCGGAGCGCCACCCGGGACGAGAGTCCCACCCACGGACCGCCCTCACCCACTACCATCGCTCTGTGATGCAGCACACGCCGGAGGGTCGACCTGCCGTCGGCCCTGTCGACGGTGGGTGCCGCGCGCGCCCCGGGCAGGGCGCGGACACCGTCCCCGACGTGCCTCCCGAACCGGATGCCGACGTCGCGACCGCCGTCGCGGGCGTCGACGCCGGGACCGTCGACGAGCGGGTCCGCGCGCTCGTCGGCTCCGACGCCGTCTACACGATCCGCGAGCTCGCCGAGCGGGCCGGCACGTCGCTCGAGCTCGCCCACACGTTCTGGCGCGCCATGGGGTTCCCCAACGTGGGGGAGAACCACGTGGTCTTCACGGACTCCGACGTCTCGGCCCTGCGCTCGATGGCCAGCCAGCTCGACGAGGGCCGCATCGACATGTCGACCGCGATCTCGCTGCTGCGCGCGCAGTCCCACACGACCGACCGCCTCGTCCTGTGGCAGACCGAGGCGCTCGTCGAGGGCCTCTCGCGGCAGCTCGGCATCGACGACACGAGCGCCCGGCGCCTGTTCCTCGACCGTGTCGGCGGCCACACGGAGGTGCTGGAGAAGCAGCTGACCTATGCCTGGCGACGCCAGCTGGCCGCGCTCCTGCGTCGTACCGAGGCGGAGGTCGCCACCCGTGAGCCGAGCGCCGACCTCGGCCCCGGCGGCGCCGACCGCTACCCGCTCACGCGCGCGCTGGGGTTCGTCGACATGGTCGCGTACACGCGCCGGTCGACCGAGCTGGGCTCGGCGGCGCTCGCGGACCTCGTGCAGACCTTCGAGTACACGTCCCGGGACGTCATCACCTCCGCCGGTGCCCGCATCGTCAAGACGATCGGCGACGCCGTGCTGTACGTCGCCGACGACCTCGTGCTCGCCGCCGAGGTGTGCGTCGACCTCATCGCCGCGCTCACCGCCAAGGAGCGGATGCTGCCGGTGCGGGCCTCGCTCGTGTGGGGCGAGGTCGTCTCCCGGTTCGGGGACATCTTCGGCCCCAGCGTCAACCTCGCCTCGCGCCTCGTCGACGTCGCCCCCGCGGGCTCCGTCCTCATGGACTCCGCCACCGCCGACGAGCTCTCCGCGCGGGACCGCGTCGGCACGTTCCGGATGGTGCCGCTGCCGGCCGCCGGGCTGGAGGGGATCGGCCAGGTCTCGCCCGTCGAGCTCGTCCGCGCCGCTCCCTGACCGGTTTCCCGGGCTCCTCGGCGCCGTCGCCGCGACCTCGCGGAAGGCCCGTGACCCGTCGACTTGACCAAACGTTGACGATTACGCCTACGATGTCGATGTGACTGACGTGCTGCTCGTCGAGGACGACCCTGCGATCGCCGAACCGCTCGCCCGCGCCCTCGGCCGGGAGGGCTACGAGGTCCGCTCCCACACCACCGGTGGGGCGGCCCTGGAGGACGTGGGGCAGGGCGCCGACCTCGTCGTCCTCGACCTCGGGCTGCCGGACATGGACGGACTCGACGTCGCACGTGCCATCCGCTCGCGCGGGCTGACCGTGCCGATCCTCGTGCTCACCGCCCGGGCCGACGAGGTCGACCTCGTCGTCGGGCTCGACGCGGGGGCCGACGACTACGTCACCAAGCCCTTCCGCCTCGCCGAGCTCCTCGCCCGCGTGCGGGCACTCCTGCGCCGTGCCGGCGGGGACATCACCGAGGAGGACGAGCTGGTCGCGCAGGACGTCCGGGTCGACGTCGCCGCCCACCGCGCCTTCCGCGGGACCCGCGAGATGCACCTGACCGCCAAGGAGTTCGAGCTCCTGCGCGTGCTGGTGCGCGACGCCGGGTCCGTCGTCACGCGCGAGGCGATCATGCAGGAGGTCTGGGGGACCGACCCCACGGGTTCCACCAAGACCCTCGACATGCACGTCTCCTGGTTGCGCCGCAAGCTCGGCGACTCGGCCGACCAGCCGCGGTACATCACCACGGTGCGCGCCATCGGCTTCCGGTTCGAGACATCCGGAGGGTGATGTGCGCCGCCGCGCGATCCGCATGATCGTCGTGGCGGTGACGGTGGCCGTCGTGGTCGTCGGCGCGCCGCTGGCGGTCTTCGGGGGGGCGATGATCTGGGGCGACCAGCGCGCGACCCTCGACCTGCGCAACTCCTCGCTGTCCCGGTCGGTCGAGCGCCGGATCGCCACGGACGAGGGGCTCGACAACGACATGCTCATCGCCTGGGTGGGCGGGGACAGCAACATCGAGGCGAACATCGTCGTGCGCAGCCCCGACGGTGAGATCTATCGTGCGGGGCCGGACATCGAGGGTGACGTCATGCGGTCGGTGAGCCGGACCCCGTCCGGCGCCGAGGTGATCATGGAGATCGCCATCGCCCACGTGTGGTTCCGGGTCCTGCAGGTCGTCGGCATCATCGCGGTCACGTCGATGATGGCGCTGGGCATCGCCGTCGCGATCGGCTCCCGGCTCGCCCGCCGCCTGTCCGCGCCGCTCATCTACCTGGCCGCCTCCGCCGAGCAGATCGGTTCGGGCCAGGTGCGTCCGCGCATCCAGGTCTCCGGCATCGAGGAGATCGACCTCGTCTCCGCCGAGCTCGTGCGAACCTCGGACCGGATGGCGGGCCGACTCGCCGCCGAGCGCCAGTTCGCCGCGGACGCCTCCCACCAGCTGCGCACGCCGCTGACCGCCCTGTCCATGCGCCTCGAGGAGATCGAGATGACCGCCGAGCAGGAGGAGGTCCGCGAGGAGGCGCGCCGGTCGCTCGAGCAGGTCGAACGGCTCACCGGGGTCGTCGACGACCTCCTGAGGACGTCGCGCTCGGCAGGCGGCGGCTCGACCGAGGTCGTCAACCTCGACGAGATCTTCGCCCAGCAGGACGAGGAGTGGCACCAGACGTTCGTGGCCGCCGGCCGCGAGCTCACCTTCTCCGACGACGTCGACATGCCGGTCCTCGTCACGCCCGGCTCCCTGTCCCAGGTGCTCGCCACGCTCATCGAGAACTCGCTGAAGTACGGGGCCGGGACGACGACGATCACCACCCGCTCGGCCTCGGGCGCCAAGGGAGTGTTCATCGACGTTGCGGACCAGGGTGAGGGGGTCACCGACGAGCTGGCCCCCGAGATCTTCACCAAGCACGTCTCCGGCGGTGCCGGCACGGGCCTCGGGCTGGCGCTCGCGCGCGAGCTCGTCGCGGCGGACGGCGGACGGCTCGAGCTCACGCAGCGCCGCCCGCCGATCTTCCGGGTGTTCGTGCACGCCGTCCCGCGCGAGCTCACGCCGGAGGCCGTGCTCCCGCAGGGCGCGCTCGTCTCGGTCGGGCGCCGGCGAGGGAGGCGGTGACCGTCCCCGCGCCGACGGGACGACGTCGCGGCCCGTCGCCCGCGGCGGTCACCACGGCGATGGTCGCCACGGTGGTCCTGGTCGTCGTCACGCTCGTCCACCTGGTCGCCCAGCTGACCGGCCCGGCGATCCTGCGGGAGGTCACCCAGCCGCTCATCCTTCCGCCCCTGCTGCTCGCCGTCCTCGCCCTGACCCCGGCGCCCCGGTCGCGCACGACCTCCTGGGCGCTCGCCGCCCTCGCCCTGTCCTGGGGCGGCGACCTCGTGCCCCGGTTCCTGGACGTCGGGGGCTTCGAGGCGATGCTCGTCCTGTTCCTCCTGGCCCACGTGTGCTGGCTCATCGCGCTGTGGCCGCGGCGCCGGAGCACACCCGTGTGGAGCTCGCCCGCGCTCGTGCTGCCGTTCCTCGGGTACGGGGTCGTGCTCGTCATCCTCTGCGCGCAGGGCGCCGGCAGCCTCCTGCCGGCCGTCGTGGCCTACGCGGCGGCGATCATCGGGACGGCGCTGCTGGCCCCGGCCCTCGGGACGGCCGCCGCCGTCGGCGCCCTCGTGTACATCGTCTCCGACTCGCTGCTCGCCCTGCGCACGTTCGCCGGACTAGACCTTCCGGGCCACGGCATGTGGGTGATGGCCACCTACGTCGCCGCGCAGGTGCTGCTCGCCGCGGGGGTCGTGCGCGTGCAGGGGCGGGAGCGGGCCGGCCGCTGAGGCGACCGCCTCGTCGTCGGGGGTGGTGGTGTCGGGAGGGCCGTCGGCCGTGTGGTCCTCGGTGAAGACGACGTACCGGTAGCAGACGTAACGGAACGCGGTGCCGAGGACGAGACCGACCCCGTTGGCGGAGATGTTGTCCGCGAGCGGCGAGGTCAGCCCCAGCACGTAGTGGGAGAACGCCAGGCAGCCCACGGCCACGAGCATCCCGCCGATGTTGACCAGCACGAACATCAGGGCCTCGCGGTGGGCGGCCGCGCGGCGCTTCTCCCGGAACGTCCACAGGCGGTTGCCGATCCACGCCACGACGATCGACACGGACACCGAGACGACCTTCGCGGTCAGCGGCCGGTCGCCGAGGAGCTCGCCGGGGCCGAAGCGCAGCAGGTTGAACAGGCCGATGTCGACGACGAACGCCGACAGGCCCACGGTGCAGAACCGGATCAGCTCGATCCACCACTGGCGCCAGGTCTGGCCGCGCAGGAGCAGGTCGATGAGGCGTCGCACCGGACAACCCTAGGTCGGGTGGGCCGCGCCGGTGGGGTCGGGGTGGGGGAGTTCGCACCGTCTAGGGTGGATCCTCGTGACCAGACGGACCGTGGCCGTGATCGGCGGTGGGCAGCTCGCCCGCATGATGGCACCGGCGGCGCTCGCCCTCGACGTGCACCTACGGGTCCTCGTCGAGTCGGCCGACGCGCCGACCGCGCAGGTGGTACCGGACTCGGTCGTCGGCCGGGCCGACGACCTTCAGGCCGTGCGGCGCCTCGTCGAGGGTGCGGACGTCCTCACGTTCGAGCACGAGCACGTGCCCGCCGAGGTGCTGGACGCGGTCGCTGCCTCGGGCGTGCCGGTGCGGCCCGGTCCCGCCGCCCTGCTGCACGCGCAGGACAAGATCGCCATGCGCGAGCGGCTCGGTGAGCTCGGCGTCCCGTGGCCCTGGTGGACGACCGCCGCCGACGCCGCCGGGGTCGCCGCCGCGATCGCCGAGGCCGGCGGGCCGGTCGTCGTCAAGACCGCCCGCGGGGGCTACGACGGCAAGGGCGTGCGGGTCGTCGCCACCCCCGACGACGTCGCGGACTGGCTCGACGACCTCGCGCCCGGCAGGCGGCTCCTCGTCGAGGAGAAGGTGCCGTTCGTCCGCGAGCTCGCGGCGCTGACCGCGCGCCGGCCGGGTGGCGACGCGCCCGGCGGGTCCGGTGGGCCCGGTGACGTGCGCAGCTGGCCGGTGGTCGAGACGCGGCAGCGCGGTGGGGTGTGCGCCGAGGTCCTCGCCCCAGCCCCCGGGCTGCCCGCGGAGCTTGCGGAGCAGGGCCGTGCCATCGCCGAGCGCGTCGCGACCGGCCTCGGCGTGACCGGGGTCCTCGCCGTCGAGCTGTTCGTGGCACCGGTCGAGGGCGGCGGCGAGCGGCTGCTCGTCAACGAGCTCGCCATGCGCCCCCACAACTCGGGGCACTGGACGATCGACGGCGCCGTGACCAGCCAGTTCGAGCAGCACCTGCGGGCGGTCCTCGACCTTCCGCTGGGCGATCCGTCGGCGCTCGCCCCCGCCGCGGTCATGGTCAACCTGCTCGGCGCCGAGCGGCCCGACCCGGCCGCCGCGTACCCGGCGGTGCTGGCCGGGCACCCGCGCGCGAAGGTGCACCTCTACGGCAAGGAGGTGCGCCCCGGCCGCAAGCTCGGGCACGTCACCGAGGTCGGCGAGCGGCACGAGGCGCTGCTCGTGTCCGCCCGTGCCGCCGTCGACCTGCTCCACCGCGGCTGAGCCGGCGCAGGCGGCCACGCAGTGGTCGGGACGCGCCGCCGGGGCCGGCCGCGGTGGGAGGATGGCCGCGGGCCGGAGCCGCCGGCCGTCACGGGACCGGGGAGTGAGCATGGTCGAGGTCGGGATCGTCATGGGGTCGGACTCGGACTGGCGCGTGATGTCGGCCGCGGCGGTCGCGCTCGACGAGCTCGGCGTGACCCACGAGGTCGACGTCGTCTCCGCGCACCGCATGCCGGACGAGATGATCGAGTACGGGCGCACCGCGGCCCGGCGCGGGCTGCGCGTGATCGTGGCCGGCGCGGGCGGGGCCGCGCACCTGCCCGGGATGCTCGCCGCCGTCACGCCGCTGCCGGTGATCGGGGTCCCCGTGCCGCTGGCTCACCTCGACGGCATGGACTCCCTGCTGTCGATCGTCCAGATGCCGGCGGGCGTGCCCGTCGCGACGGTCTCGATCGGCGGGGCCCGTAACGCCGGCCTGCTCGCCGCCCGGATCCTCGGGGCCGGCGAGGGCGCGCGCGCCGAGGAGCTCCGCGAACGGATGGTCGATCTCCAGGCCGACCTCGCCGACTCCGCGCGCGCCAGGGGAGTGCGGCTGCGGGCCTCCCTGACCGCCGAGCAGGGCGAGGACCGGGCCTAGGAGCTACGCCTGCGGGCCCGCCGCGAGGTCGCCCCGAGCCTCCTCGGTGCCGTTGGCGGCCTGCCCGACGAGCGGGTGGTCGGGGGGCACGAGCCGCTCGAGGTCCGCCGTCAGTGCCTCGAACTGCTCGAGCGCCCGGGCGGGATCGACCTCGAGGGTCGCCCACGCCTCGCGATGGCGCGCGTCGAGCGTGGACAGGTGCTCCGGGCCGACGTCGGGCCGCCCGGTGCGCAGCGCGACGAGCTCGGCGAACACCTGGCGGGCCTCCTCGAACCTGCCCTTGGCCGCGAGCAGGTCCGCGCTGCGGGCGGTCGCGACGTCCGCGAGCTCGAGGTCGTCGGGGCGGTAGCGGCGGGCGTCCCGGCCGAGGAACATGTTCGCGTCGAGCGCCTCGTCCAGGCGACCGGCCTCGACGAGCGCCGTCACGTGCCGGGCGCCGGCCCGCAGCGCGGTGCCCGACGTCGGACCGTCGAGCGCGGCGACGACCTCCGCGCGGCGGGCGTACGCGTCCACGGCGCCCTCGGGGTCCTCCGCGCGCGTGCGGGCCTCGGCGAGGACGAGCAGCGCGTCGGGCAGCAGCTGCCGATCGGCCGGGGTGTCGGCCCGGGCCACGAGTGCCTCGGCGTCGTCGACCCCGGCGCCGTCGGTCGCGGCCCGGCGCAGGTCGTCGGCCAGGGGGGCCTCCGCGTCGGCCCCCTGCTCGTCCGTCTGCTCGTGCGACCCGGTGTCCGACCCGGCGTCGGACCCGGCGTCCGGCCCGCCGACCTGAGCGAGCTCGTGCTCGAGGGACGGCGTCTCGTGGCCGCGGCCCGAGGCCTCGAGCGCGGAGATGAGGGCCGTGACGAGCCCGGCGCGGGTCTCGGCGTCCTCGGGTCCCAGCTCGCGCGCGAGGACGACCCCCGGACCGAGGACGTCGACGGCCTCGTAGTGCCGGCCGAGCCGCCCGAGCGCACCACCCAGCTCACCCCGGACGAGCAGCACGTCGGGGTCGCCGGGGCCGTACACGGACTCGGCCCAGCCGAGGACGTCGCCCAGCGCGGTGACGGCTCCGGCGTGGTCGCCGGCGTCGAGCAGGTGCCCGGCGCGGTCGACCTCCTCGCTCAGGCGGGCGTCGTCGTCGGGGGTGGGACGCCCGGGGGCGGGGCCCTCGTGCGGGTCGGTGGTCATCTCAGTCCTTCCTCGCGCGAGCCGGGCGTCGCGCACCCCTGACGCTATCCGCCCGCGGGGTCCGTCTGCTCCTGGTCGGACGGGCTGATCGTCCCCTCCCGCACGGACTCCAGCCACGCGGGCAGCGCGTCGGCGTCGAGCAGCACGGTCGCCCCCAGCCCGCCGGCGCGGTAGGCGGGGTCGGCGACGGGCGGTGCGCCGACGAACCCGCCGCCCGAGGCGCTGCGGAACGCCAGCGCCATTCCGCCCAGGTCGACGATGCCGGTCTCCTCGTCCGTGACGAGCACGTCGGTGCCCGTGCGGGCGAGCGAGACGTGCCTGCGCGGGTCGAGCAGGGTGCCGGGGGTGGCCACGGAGTCGGCGATGGCGCCGATCACCTGGCGCTGGCGCATGCCGCGGCCGATGTCCCCGGTGGGGTCGGAGTAGCGCATCCGGGCGAAGGCGAGGGCGGTCTCGCCGTCGGAGACGTGGCAGCCCGCCTGCCAGCTGAGACCGGAGAAGTCGTCCTCGACGTCGTAGTCGAGGCACAGCTCGACCCCGCCGACGGAGTCGACGATCTCCGACAGCCCGGACATGCCGATCTCGACGTAGTGGTCGACGGTGAGCTCCATGAGGCCCTCGACGGTCTCCACGAGCAGCTCCGGGCCGCCGAGCGAGTAGGCGGCGTTGAGCTTGTTGTCGCCGTGGCCGGGGATCTCGACGAGGGTGTCGCGCGGCAGCGAGATCAGCGAGGGCGTGCCCGACTCGGGATCGTGCAGCACGAGGATCGAGTCCGAGCGGGAGCCCTCCACACCGTCGTCGATCGCCCCGCCGCGGGAGTCGGTGCCCGCGAGGAGGTAGGTGGTGCCGGTGGTGTCCTCGGCGCCCGACAGCGCGGCCGTGTGCGAGATGCGTCCGTCCGCCCAGATCGCGAGCCCGACCGGCCAGGCGATCACCAGGACCAGGAGGAGAACGAGGAAGAGCGCGACGACGCGGCCCGGCCGGCGGCGACGCCGGCGCTGCCGCGGCGGGCGGCCCGGCGGGGGTGGCGGAGGCGCCTGTCCCGGATCTTCGGGGTACCGGGGCGGTGCCTCGCCCGGCCCGGGGCGGCGTGGGTCGGTCGCCCCGTGAAAGGCCGGCCGGTACGACGGTGGTGCGTAGGCCGGCGGCGGTGCCGAGGGACGCCCGGGCGCCTCGCGCCCGGCGGCGGGCACGGTGCGGGTGGCGCCGATCTCGTCGCGCGCGGGGATGCCGGCGCGGTCGCTGGGGGCGCGGCGCGGCGAGCCCGTCGGAGCGGGCCGGGGGCGTCGACGGTCGAACCGATCGGCCGTGGGCTGGCGCGGGGGAGCGGGCGGGCGCCCGGCGCCGTCGACCTGCCGGGTCGCCTCCGGCTGCTCGCGCGGGCGTGCTGGGCGACGCTTGCTCCTGGGCGCGAACGACGGAGGAAGGTCGTCGTCGTTCATCGTGTCCCCCCGGTCGTCCGTCCAGCGAGAGGCACCGTACGCGCGGGGAGGCCCGGAACCGTGGCACCACCCCGAGGGAGGCGGGTGGCGGTCAGCGTGTGCACGGGGGCAGGGGGGCAGCTTCCGGCTCGTCGGTCGGCGCGGGCGGCGCCGCGTCGTCGGGCGTGCCGAGGCCGTCGGACTCGTCGGTGGGAACCTCCGGGGAGGCCTCGGCCCGGGCCGCGTCGCGGGCCTCCTGGGCGATCTCGCCGCCGGTGCCGATCGCCGTGCCGGTGTCCTCGGGCGCCGCGCCGTCGGACGCCGCCTCGCCGGACTCGGACTCCTCGGCCCCGCCGCCGAGCTCGGGGTCCGCCGCCACGGTGGCGTTCGTGACGGGCTCGTCCTCGCGCAGGGCGGCCCAGACGTCCTCGGCCTCCTCGGTCGCCGTCACGCGGTAGCCCGCGGGCTCCCAGGGCATCGTGAGGAACCCGATGTTCTCGCCCTCGAGGCCACGCAGCGACACGGCGAGCCCGGCGAGGTTCCGGATGCTGCCGAACTCCGGGGAGGTGGTGAGCGTCTGGGTGCCGGCGTCGAGCACCGAGTACAGGCGCGGCAGGTCGAACAGCACGCGACTCGACAGGACGTCGCGGGCGATGGCGCTCACGAGCTGCTGCTGACGGCCGATGCGGGAGATGTCGGAGCCGTCGCCGAGCGTCTGGCGGGCGCGCGCGTAGCCGAGCGCCTCCTCGCCGTCGAGGATCTGGCAGCCCTGCTCGAGCTCGAGGCCGGCGGCCGGGTCGGCGATCTCCTCGTCGACGTACATCGGCACCCCGTCCAGGGCCTCGACGACGCCGATGAACCCGGCGAAGTCGACGACCATGTAGTCGTCGATGCGGACGTCGGTCAGCTCCTCGACGGTGGCGATCGTGCAGGCGGCGGCGGCGCTGACGTCACCGTGCTGGCCGCCGGTGTGGAAGGCGGAGTTGAAGATGGCCTGCTCGGCCGGCTCGGTCTCGGTGCCGTCCTCGAGCGTGCAGGAGGGGATGTCGACCAGGGTGTCGCGCGGGATCGAGACGACGTCGACCCGTTCGCGGTCCGAGGAGATGTGCAGGATCATCGTGGTGTCCGAGCGCATGCCCTCGACGTCGGCCTCGCCGCCCTGAGCGGCGTTGTCCCCCTCGCGGGTGTCGGACCCCATGACGAGGATGTTCATCGCCTGGCCGGCGTTGGGGTCGTCCGGGTCCTCGTGGACGGTCGGGCGCTCGTCGTCGTCGAGCAGGTGGTCGACGTCCTCGGTGGTGATGTTGCCCTGGAGGTCGTTGTACATCGCGGCGACGGCCCCGATGCCCACCGCGACGACGGCCGCCGCGGCGCCCGCGATGATCGGTCCACGGCGGCGCCTGGCCCGCGCGGGGGCAGGCTTGCGGTGCCGGGGTCGGTAGGGCTCGTCGCGCGGCAGCTCCGGATCCGCCGCGCCGTCCTGAGCGTCGGTCGGCATCGCGTTCACGATACGGGCAGGCGGCCCCGGCGTGGGCCTTCGTCTGCGGCACGGCGGCGGGTAGTTCTGTCCTGCCGCTGGTGCTCGGTCCGCGCTGTGGCCGGTGTCTCGTCGCAGGTGGCGCGGTGCGGGCCGCTACCCGGCGGCGTCGTCCGCGCCCGGCCGGTCGTCGTCGGCGGGGCCGGTGCCTGCCCCGGGTCCGGGCACGGGCCCGGCAGGGGCGTCGTCCCGCGCGGCCCGCCGTGCGTCGTCGTCGGCCTCCCGGATGGCGAGCCTGCGGGCGAGGATCGTCGTCTGCCGGTCGCGGCGCGCGTGCCCGCGGGCGGTGACCACGACGTACCCGAAGAACATGACGACCAGCACGTACAGCACGAGGTCCGTGCCACGACCGACCCCGACGAACCGGGCCGCCTGCGAGACCCACGACGGGAACAGGACCGACAGGGCGGCGAGCACCATGAAGCCGAGCAGCCCGAGCCGGCGGATCGCCTGGTGGCGGGAGCCCGCCGTCGAGCGGGTGAGCAGCACCGTGAAGGCGACGACGGCGACCAGCAGCAGGATCTGGATGAGGCGGGTGTCCCCGGAGACGGGCATCAGCGGATCACCAGCTCCCAGAGGATGTTGACGGAGTTGAGCAACGACTGTCCCTTGGCCTTGGAGTAGTCGGTGTAGACGATCTCGATCGGGTGCTCCGCCCACGGCAGGCCGGTGCGGCCGAGCTCGAGGACGATCTCGGTGGCGTGCGCCATCCGGTTCTGCTTGAGGTCGACGCGCCGTGCGGCGTCGCGGCGGATGACGCGCAGCCCGTTGTGGGCGTCGGTCAGGCGCATCCCGGTGGACTGGTTCGTCACCCAGACCGCGGTCTTGAGGACGATGCGCTTGAGGAACCCGGGCTTGGTGCGGTCGTCGAGGAAGCGCGAGCCGAAGACGACCGCCAGGTCCTCGGCGCGCGCCCGCTCGACCATCTGGACGGCGTCGACGACGCGGTGCTGCCCGTCGGCGTCGAAGGTGACGAGGTAGCGCGCGTCCGTGCGGGTGACGACGTACTCGATGCCCGTCTGGAGCGCGGCGCCCTGGCCGAGGTTGAACGGGTGGGTGACCACGAGGGCGCCGGCCGCGGCGGCCGCCGACCCGGAGCCGTCCGTCGAGGCGTCGTCGACGCACACGATGTGCGGGAACGTCTCGCGCGCCTCCGACACGACGCGGCCGATGACGGACGCCTCGTTGTAGACGGGGATGACGAGCCAGGCGTCGTCCACGGGTGGCACCATGGGCATGGGCCGCATTGTCGCAGGCTCGTGGACGACAGCAGGGCAGCGTGCCGTGCGCGGGCCGGTCGCGGGAGCGGTCGGTGCGGGCGGTGCGCGGCCCGGGGAGCGAAGGGCAGCGCATGACCGCACGGATCGTGGACTCCGCCGACGTGGCGACCACCGCCCGCATCGGCGACGGCAGCTCCGTCTGGCACCTCGCGCAGGTGCGAGAGGACGCCATGCTGGGGGAGGGGTGCGTCGTCGGGCGCGGTGCCTACATCGGCACCGGCGTGGAGATGGGACGGCACTGCAAGGTCCAGAACTACGCGCTCGTCTACGAGCCCGCGCGGCTCGCTGACGGCGTGTTCGTCGGCCCCGCCGCCGTGCTCACCAACGACACCTACCCCCGCGCGATCAACCCGGACGGCTCGCTGAAGTCCGCCTCCGACTGGGAGGCCGTGGGCGTGACCATCGAGGAGGGCGCCGCGATCGGTGCCCGCGCGGTGTGCGTGGCACCCGTGACGGTCGGCGCCTGGGCCACCGTGGCGGCCGGCGCGGTCGTGACCAAGGACGTCGCCCCGTACGCGCTCGTGGCCGGCGTACCTGCCAAGCAGATCGGTTGGGTAGGACGTTCGGGCGCCAGACTGGTGCCGGACGGGGAACAATGGCGCTGCCCGATCAGTGGGCAGCGGTACGCCCTGACCGACGGCGTGCTGACCGAGACGGAGGAGAACGCGTGAACGACGAGCTGCCCATGATCCCGCCGGCGAGGCCCATCATCGGCGACGACGAGCGGGCGGCGGTCGACCGCGTGCTCGCCGGCGGCATGATCGCCCAGGGGCCAGAGGTCAAGGCCTTCGAGGAGGAGTTCGCCTCCGTGCTGGCGCAGGGGCGCGAGGCGGTGGCCGTGAACTCGGGGACGTCGGCCCTGCACATGGGCCTGGTCGCGGCCGGGATCGGCGAGGGCGACGAGGTCATCGTCCCGTCCTTCACGTTCGCGGCGACGGGAAACTCGGTGGCCCTGACCGGCGCCACGCCGGTGTTCGCCGACATCGAGCCGGACCACTTCTGCCTCGACCCGGAGTCCGTGCGGGCCTCGGTGACCGAGCGCACCCGCGGCATCATGCCCGTCCACCTCTACGGGCACCCCGCGAACATGGACGCGCTCCAGGCCATCGCCGACGAGTTCGACCTGCAGATCTTCGAGGACGCCGCGCAGGCCCACGCCGCCACGCTCGGCGGGCGCCAGGTCGGCACCTTCGGGGCGTTCGCCGCGTTCTCGCTCTACCCCACCAAGAACATGACCTCCGCCGAGGGCGGCATGGTGACGACGGGGGACGAGACCCTTGCGCGCCGGGTGCGCCTCCTGCGCAACCAGGGCATGGAGAAGCAGTACGCCAACGAGGTCATCGGTTTCAACACCCGCATGACCGACGTGCACGCCGCGATCGGGCGGGTCCAGCTCGGCCGGGTGCTCGGCTGGACGGAGCAGCGGCGCGCGAACGCGGCGTTCCTCGACGCGAACCTGTCCGGCGTGGTGGTGCCCCCCGTCGCCGACGGTGCGGAGCACGTCTACCACCAGTACACGGTTCGGATACCCGTCGAGGGCGACGGCGGCGCCGAGCGCGACCGCATCGTCACCGCGCTGCGCGAGGAGTACCGGGTGGGCAGCGGCGTGTACTACCCGATCCCCAACCACCGCCTCGAGTCGCTGGCCGTGTTCGCGCCGGACCTCGAGCTGCCCGAGACGGAGCGCGCCGCGCAGCAGGTGATCTCCCTGCCGGTGCACCCCTCGCTCGAGCAGGGTGACCTCGACCGGATCGTCGCCGCCGTGGCGGCCGTGACGACGGCGGGGGCGTGATCGCGATGGCTGAGGACTTTGCTTCCGGCGCGCCGCTGCGGGTGGGGCTCATCGGGCTCGGCTCGATGGGGCGCCACCACGCCCGCGTGATCCGCGAGACCGAGGGCATGGACCTCGTGGCCGTGGCCGACCCGGGCGGGGACCGCTTCGGGGTCGCCGGGGCGCTCGAGGTGGGGTCCGACGTCGAGTGGTTGATCGACGCCGGCATCGAGGCCGCCATGGTGGCCGTGCCCACGGTGTACCACGAGGAGGTCGCGCTGCGCCTGGCCGAGGCCGGCGTCCACACGATGGTCGAGAAGCCCATCGCGCACGACGTGGCCGCGGGCCGGCGCGTGGCCCAGGCCTTCGAGGAGGCCGGGCTGACCGGGGCCGTGGGGTACGTCGAGCGCTGCAACCCCGCGATCGTCGCCCTGCGGGACAAGCTTGCCGAGGGGTTCCTGGGGGAGATCTACCAGATCCAGACGTTCCGGCAGGGGCCGTTCCCGGCGCGCATCTCGGACGTCGGGGTGGTCAAGGACCTCGCCACCCACGACGTCGACCTGGCCGCGTTCGTCGCCGGCTCCCCGTACAGCTCGATCTACGCGCGCACGACGCACCGTTCGGGGCGCGAGTTCGAGGACATGGTCGTGGCGACGGGACAGCTGGCCGACGGCACGATGGTCGGCCACACGGTCAACTGGCTCTCGCCGTTCAAGGAGCGGCGCACGGTGGTCACCGGTGAGCGGGGGGCGCTCGTCGCCGACACCCTCAACATCGACCTCACGTTCTACGCCAACGGCACCGTCCCGACCGAGTGGGACGCCGTCGCGGCCTTCCGGGGTGTGTCCGAGGGTGACATCACGACCTACGCGATCCCGAAGCGCGAGCCGCTGCGGGTGGAGCAGGAGCGGTTCCGGGACGCCGTGCGCGGCGTGTCTGACGAGGTGGTGTCGATGGCCGAGGGCGTGCACACGCTCGAGGTGGTCGAGGCGATCCTGTCCGCGGCCGCCGACGGCCAGGCCGTCCAGCTGTAACCGCTGCGTCGACGACCTGGCGCCGCGCGGGGCCGACCACGGATGGTCGGCCCCGCGTGCTGTCCATCGACCTCGCGCCTTCGGGTCGAGCGCACAGGTCGAGTGTCGAACCCACCGGTCGAGTGTCGAACCCACCGACGCCGTCGGCAGGGTCGGCGCACCGTGTGTGGGCTGGGCGTCGGACGGTGAGGTCGACGACACCCTTCACCGTCAAGGCGCCGAGGACGCGGACCGCCGTCGAGGGCACGGGTTGCGCGTCGAGGGCGCGGGCGGCGGGGGGCCACTCGGCACGTCGACCGCGTCCTCGGCAGGTTGACCGCGTCCTCGGCGCATCTCCGCCTCGCCCACTTCCGCCCCGCCCACCTCGGACACAATGGATCCCATGCCAGCCGCGCGCCGTCCCTCGGAGAGCCACGCCCGCCGCCCGCGCGTGACCGTCGCGTCCCGCATCTGGGACCCCGAGCCGGCCGCCGCGTCGTTCCGCCTGGCCGCCCTCGCCCGCGGCCTGCGCGACGCCGGCGCAGCCACCCGCGTCCTCACCGCGCAGCCACCGGCGGGTGCCACGATCGCTGACCACGCCGGCACCCGCGTCTCCCGCGCGCCGGTCCTGCGCGACGCCGACGGCTACCTCCGCGGCTACGTCCCCTACCTGTCCTTCGACGTCCCGCTCGCCGCCCGACTCCTCGCGGACCCCGTCCCGGACGTCTACGTCGTCGAGCCGCCGCCCACCACCGGGCTCGTGGTCCGGGCGGTGGCCACGCTCCGCAGGAGGCCGTACGTGGCCTACGTCCCCGACATCTGGTCCGACGCCGCGACGTCCACGGGTGCCCCCCGCGCGATCGTCGAGGTGCTGCGGCGCTCGGAGTCCGCCGTCCTCGCCGGCGCGGCGGCGACCATCGCGGTGTCCGACGACGTCGCCGCCCGGGCGGAGGAGCTCGGCGCCCGCGGCGTCGTCGTCGTGCGCGGGGGAGCGGACACCGAGACGTTCACGCCGACCGGACCGATGCCCGACGACGACGACCCCCGCCCGTACCTGCTCTACGCGGGCACGGCCTCGGAGTGGCAGGGCGCGGACGTGTTCCTGCGCGCGCTGCCGCAGGTCCTTGAGCAGGTGCCGGACGCGCGCGTGGTGTTGATCGGTCAGGGCAGCGCGTGGCCGGAGCTCGAGCGCCTGGCCGCCCGCCTGCCGCGGGGGACGGTCGAGCTGCGCGGGCTCGTCGGGCAGGCGGAGGCGGCGCGCTGGCAGCGGGGCGCGCAGGCGGCGCTCGTGTCGATCCGGCCCGGCATCGGCTACGACCTCGCCTACCCCACGAAGGCATACGCCGCGTGGGCGTCCGGCGTCCCGGTGATCTACGCGGGCCCCGGCCCGGCTCGGGCGGACATCGCCGAGAGCCGCCTGGGCTGGGCGGTCGAGCACGACGCCGACGACGTCGCACGGGCGATGGTCGCCGCCCTGACCGGCGAGCGAGGGCCGCGGGACGCCGAACGGTTGGCCGCCTGGGTGGCGGAGAACGCGTCGTCGGCGGCGGCCGGGCGCGCGGCGGCGGAGGTCGTGCTGGGCGCGATCCGCGCGTAGGTGCGCTGCCGTCCCTTTGCGCCGGTCAGTCGGGCAGGTCGCCGCCGTTGATGTACATCGCCTCGGTCTGGCCACCGTCGCAGGCCGGTGCCGAGTCGCCGAACAGGGCGGGGATCGCGCCGATCTGGCCCTTGTCTACCGCGTACTCGGTGCCGAGTACAGCGATGGAGCCGTCGTCCAGGCGTACAGCGAGGTTCCCCTCGTCATCGCTCACGGGTTCAGCTCCTTCAGCGAGGACCGCCAGGCGCGTGAGATCGGTGCTGCCGGTGCTGACGACGACGAGGCACCCGTCCTCGACCTCGAGCGTGCCGTAGAACATGTCGTCGGTCCCCGTGAGGGCCAGGGTCACGGTCTCCGGCAGCGTCGCGATCGAGAACTGGTCGGTCTCGCCCCAGACGTCGCCGGCGGCGAACCGGAAGCGGTCGTCCTCTCTCTGGAGGACGAGGTCGTCCCCGCCGCCGGACGCACCGACCTCGACGACGATCGAGTCGAGGACCTCGGCCTCGTCGACGCTCGCGGCCCCGAGCAGCGACTCGTCGAGGTCGAGAGCCCCGGACGTCAGGAGCTCCTCGAGCGCGTCGGCCGCCTCCTGGGTCGAGACCTCGACGCTGATCTCGCCCGAGACCGGGTCCGCCACTGTCGATATACCGATCCCGGGCGCGAGGTGCTCGGACAGCGCCATGTGCACGGCGACGGTGACCGACTCGGCGGCCTCGGCGTCGTACGCCGCCCCGCCGTGGGCGAACATCCCGGGCTCGGCCGCCAGTTCCTCGACGACGTCGGCCGGGACTTCGCCGGTGAAGTACAGGTGCGCGGTGGCATCGTCCCGGAGCTCGGAGACGGTGAAGGTGTCAGCGTGGCGGGTGGCGATCGAGGTGATCACGGGTGCGGCACGCTCCTGCATCGCGATCCGGTCGTCGAGCTCACCGGGCTCGATCTCGCCGCGCGCGATCTGAGCCTGGATGTCCTCCCAGGCGGCATCGGAGATGCCGTCGGGCCGGTCGGGCACGGCGGCGGCCGAGCTCGTCAGCACCGCGGTGGCGGCTCCGACCGCAAGCACGGTCGCAGCAAGTGTCTGTCCGGTTCGCCTCATCGCGCGTGCCAGCCCCTCAAGCCGGGAATCGTCGTGACGGCCACTGTACGGAACCCGCGTAGGGAGCACAGCGACCGGGGCCGACCTGAGAGCGAACCGTGACGAGCTTGTGCGCGCGTGCCTATCGCTCCCGGGCCCGCGCCTCACGCTCACGGTCCCGCCGGTCCTTCCACCGCCGCATCCGCCGCTCGATCGGCTTCTCGACCCAGGCGTGCAGCGCCCACGCGCCGGCGATCGCGGGCACGAGCACGGCCGCGTACACACCGAGGTTCGCCCACCCCATCGGCTGCAGCCCGAACCACCCGCGGCACGCGTAGATCAGCGTCGCGTGCAGGAGGTAGAAGGCGAAGCTCCACTCGCCGAGCCGCACGAGCCAGCCGGCGGGCGCACCGCGCCCCGACCCGTCCGCGCGACCGCGCAGCTCCCGCACCGCGTAGGCGAGGATGACGATCCCGCACGCCGCGGGGATCATCACCGGCGACAACGGACCGAGGCGCAGCGCCTCCCACACGCCCGGCGCGCGCAGCGGGCCGAGGAAAACCCCCGCGCAGACCACGAGCAGCAGCCCGAGCACCACCGGCACCGGGAGCCGCGGCCGCCAGCCGAGCCGCACGGCGTGCGCGAGCGCCATCCCGAGGCAGAACTCCCACAGCCGCAGCACTGGACGCGGCAGATGGGCGAGCGCGTCGATCTCGGAGCGCGCGATGTACAGCACGGCGGCGGTCACCGGGATCACGAGCAGCACCGCCAGGGCCGCACGGCGCCCGGTCCGGCCGAGCAGGCGGTCGAGCCACGGGTGCGTGGCGTAGAAGAACGCCTCGAGCGACAGCGTCCACGACGCCGGGTTGCCCGAGAACACCACCTCGTTGTTCGCCGACCAGCCGTGCAGCAGCACCACCGAGAGCAGCAGCACCGCCGACAGGGGCCGGACCCAGCTCTCCTCGACGTCCGCGGGTGGCCCGACGAACACCGGCACCGCGAGCAGGAGCGCCACCATGTGCGCCGGCCAGATCCGGGCGAACCTGCGCCAGTAGAAGGTCGAGACGCGGGTGCCGGGGCGCGCCGACCACGTGAGCACGAAGCCCGACAGCACGAAGAAGAACGCCACGCCCTGGGCGCCGAGGCTGAGCGGACCGGCGATCGGGAGCGGCGCGAAATTCGTCATGTGGTGCGCGAACACGGCCAGCGCGGCCCACCAGCGCAGCGCGGTGAGCGAGTCGAGGCGGGGGAGCGTGCCGGGTACGCCGGGCTCGGTCCACCGTCCGCGTGGTGCCCCGCTCCGTCGAGCAGTGGGCACCGCGCCGGACCCCGGGCCCTCGCCGGTCATCGTGCCATCGCCGCCCGCCCCGCGGCGGTCACTCACCCCCGTGACCCCGCGTCTCCCGCCGGCGGCTCGCGCCGGACCAGCCGCTCGGCCGCCGCGACGCCGTGCACGGCGGCGGGGACGACCCCGCGCCTCAGCCACGACCAGGCCGTCCGAACGGCGGGCAGGTCGACGGCGACGGCCACGCCCGCCTGGCCGGCCAGCGCCTCCGCCGTGGCGTCGGACCGGGCGGCGCGCCACACGGTACGGGTGTCGTCCAGCGGGCTGAGCGTCGCGAGCAGCCGACCGGGCACCGAGCGTCTGGCGGCCGCATCGATCGCCCGGTACCTCCCGGAGCGCGCGATCGCCGCGAGCGGCGATCGGTCCTCGGCGATGACGTGCACGACGGCGACACCCGCCACCGGCGTGCGTGGCGCCGTGCGGCACACGAGCGTGACGTGTGCCGGCGACTCCGGGCTCCCCAGTCGTTCGGCCAGGTCCCCGGCGCCGGCCGACCGCGCCAGCACCTCGTCGGCCGGATCCTCGGAGCCCACGACGAGGACGAACCGCCGCGGGGCAGCGACGTCGGCATCGTCGGCGCCCGACGCCGCAGCCGACTCCACGGCCTCGGTGTTATCGGGCAGCACGCGTGCCGGGACCTCGTGCGCAGCCACCTCTGGGACGGGCAGGCCGAGCTCGGCCGCGCGGCGAGCGACGATGTCCCCGAGCTCGGCCACGCGCGGCGCGAGCTGCTCCTCGCGCGCATACCGCCGTGCCCAGTCCCGGGTCGCCGCCACGGAGGCCGGGGTCGCCGAGCGCGCGAGCGCAGCGCCAGCCACGAGCGCGTCCGCGACGTCGTCGGCGGACATCGACTCCGTCAGCACCCACGCGGGATGCCCCTCGAGCACGGAGGACGCCGCCGACTCCGGGCCGTGCACCGACACGACCGGCAGCCCGGTCGCCGCGTGCTCGAAGACCTTCCCGCTGGTGACGTACCGCCCCGGGATGAGGGGCAGGGCGAGCACGTCGAAGCCCGCGTAGACCTGCGCGACCTCGGCCCGCGGCACGGGCCCGCCGTGCTCGACCCCGTCCCCGGCGAACTCGGCGAGCATCGCCAGGGTCCGCTCGTCCGGCGCACCCTGGTGGCCGACATGGCCCCGCAGCACGAGCCGTGCCCGAGCCACGTCCTCGTCCCGCGACCGCGCCGCACGCCACCCCTCGAGCAGCTCGCGCACGGGCACCGACCCGTAGAGCGTCCCGAGGTAGCCGAACGTCAGCGGCGCGGAGTCGTCGGGGGCGGCCGTCACGCGCAGCGCGTCGATCTCCTCACCGAGGTCTCCGTCGTACCCGTTGGCGACGACGTGGGTGCGGTCCGCGACCTCCGGCACCGTGGCGTCGTACCAGTCGCGGATCGGGGCGTTGACGAACCACGCCTCCTCGGCGCCGAGCAGCAGCTCGCGCTCGGTGCGCCAGGCCCGCGACCGCTCCCCGGACACGCGCCGCCCGGTGGTGACGTCGAGGGCCCAGCCGTCGCGGTAGTCGAGGACGTAGGGCACGTCGAACCGGCGCGCGAGGTGCTCACCCGGGACGAAGTCGACGTGGGGGTTGGACGTGCCGAGCACGAGGTCGACCGGGTGGCGTTCGTGCACCTGCTCGGCGGCGGCGCGCAGGTTGCCCGCCCAGCCACCGTAGACGCGCTCGGGGAAGCCGGCCTCCGAGGCCCGCATGAACGCGGAGAACCACGCCGGCTCCGAGGCCACCCGTCCCCGCGAGTACCGGGCGAGGTCGGTCTCGATGTGGGCCAGCTCCTGGCGCACGCGCAGCACGCGGATCGCCGGGTGCACGCGGTCCTCCAGCGAGGTGTCCGCCCCGAACAGCTCGGTGAACAGCTCGCGCGGCGCGGTGAGGACGGTGACGTCCCAGCCGGCGTCGGCGAACGCGTTGGCGGTGGCCAGCGCCCGGTAGACGCCGGACCCCCGGCAGGGCGGGAAGCCCCAGGCGACGTAGAGCAGGTGTGGACGCACCCGGCAAGGATAGGGACGACGACGGCCGAGCGTGGTGGAGGGCACCGGGGGGTCCTCGGACGGTGCCCGGCGCCGCGTGGCACGATGAACGGCACGCGCCGGCCGGTGCGACCCGCGGCCGCCCACGGCGCCCGGACGACGAGCAGCAGGAGCACGGGTGAAGGATCTACTGAGGACGACGCGGACGCTGCTGCCGATGCTTCCGTCCGGCGCCCGGCGCTACCTGCTCATGTACTCGGTCGTCACGGCGATGCTCGCGCTCCTCGACGTCGTCGCGCTCGGCATCCTCGCCCTCGTCATGGCGCCGATGGTGTCGGGCCAGCCGGTGAGCCTGCCGCTCATCGGGGAGATCGGCACCGACGACTACATCTGGGTGCTCCTCGCGGTATGCCTGCTCATCTCGGCCAAGTCCATCGCCTCCCTGGCCATGCGCTGGGTCGCCACCCGCAAGTTCGCCGAGTACGAGATGGAGATCGGCGACCGGCTCTTCCGTGCCTACCTCCACTCGCCGTGGACGGACCGGCTCTCCCGCAACTCCGCCGAGCTCGTGCGCATGGCCGACGTCGGGATCGCCAACACGACCTCCGGCCTGCTCCTGCCGGTGGCCAGCCTGCCCACCGAGCTCGCCACCACGGCGGCCGTGCTGCTCGTTCTCGTCGTCGCCGAACCGATGATCGCGGCGATCACGGTCGTCTACCTCGGGGCGCTCGCCGCGCTGCTCTACCTCGTGGTCAACCCGAAGGCCCTCGTAGCGGGGCGGGTCAACCGGGACTACTCGCTGAAGACTGCCCGCCTGATGACCGAGATGGTGGCCACGCTCAAGGAGATCGTCCTGCGGGACAAGACCTCCGAGGTCGCCGACGTCGTGTGGGACAACCGGAAGCACGCCGTACGCGCGCGGTCCAACAGCCAGTTCCTCGGCCAGGCGCCGAAGTACGTCCTCGAGGTCGCCCTCGTCGGCGGGTTCGTGCTCGTCGGCGGCGTGGGCTACTGGCAGGGCGGCGCGACCGAGGCGTTCGCGGCCGTGGCGATGTTCGGTGTCGCCGGGTTCCGGATGATCCCCGCGATCACGCGCATGCAGGCGATCCTCACCCAGACCTCGACGACGCTCCCGCACGCGAAGCGGGTCATCTACGACATCCGGGCCTCGGAGAAGTTCATCCGCGACGCCGAGACGGTGGGCCGCGAGCCGATCGTCGGGGAGCCGCGCCAGCTGGTGCTCGACGGCGTCGGCTTCACCTACCCGACCTCGCAGGCGCCGGCGGTCCACGACATCGACCTGACGATCCGCATGGGCACGCACGTGGCGCTCGCAGGCTCGTCCGGCGCGGGCAAGTCCACGCTCGTCGACATCCTGCTCGGGCTGCTCGTCCCGCAGGAGGGAACGATGCTCATCGGCGACCAGGATCTCGACGACGTGCTCGCGGACTGGCGCTCCCGCGTGGGCTACGTCCCCCAGGACGTCTCCCTGTTCAACGGGTCGATCGCGCAGAACGTCGCGCTGGCCTGGGGCTCGACGATCGACGAGGATCGCGTGCGCGAGTGCCTGCGTCGCGCCCAGCTGCTCGACGCCGTCGAGGAGCGCGGCGGCCTCGACACGCTGGTCGGCGAGCGCGGGCTCGCGTTCTCCGGGGGCCAGCGCCAGCGCCTGGGCATCGCCCGCGCCCTCTACACCGACCCGCTCGTGCTCGTCATGGACGAGGCCACCTCCGCGCTCGACACCGCCACGGAGGAGGCCGTCACCCACGCCCTGCGCGAGCTGCACGGCGAGGTCACGGTCGTCACCGTCGCCCACCGGCTGTCGACCATCCGGCACGCCGATGAGGTCTGCTTCATGACCGGGGGCACGATCGCCGCGCGCGGCACGTTCGAGGAGGTCGTCGCCGCGCACCCCGAGTTCGCGCACCAGGCCAACCTCGCGGGCCTGGCGTAGTCGGGCGCGGCGCGACCGGGCTGCGCCGGATGGAACAATCGCGCCCATGACCCAGCCGACGCGGATGCTCATCATCTCGTTCTCGAAGATCGCGACCGACCCCCGCGTCCTCAAACAGGTCAGCTACTTCGCGGACCGATACGAGGTGACGACGTGCGGGTTCGGGCCGGCGCCCGAGGGCGTGGCCGAGCACATCGAACTGCCGCTCACCCACACGAACAAGCTCGACGGCCGCCTCATCACCTCGCGCATCTACCGGCTCGCGCTGTGGGCGCAGCGCGGTATGCGCAAGGCGCGCGAGCTGCTCAAGGGCAGGGAGTTCGACATCGCCCTCGCCAACGACTTCGAGGCCGTTCCGGTCGCGCTCGGCACGCGCCCGCGGTTCGGGGTCCACGCCGACATGCACGAGTACTTCCCGCGCTGGCGCGAGGAGCAGGACGCCTGGCGCCGCCGGATCGGGCCGTACTACCTCTCGCTCTGCAAGCGGTACCTGCCCCGGTGCCGTTCGCTCTCTACCGTCTCCGGCGGTCTCGCGCGGGAGTACCAGCGGATCACCGGGATGGACGTCGAGGTGGTGACGAACGCGACGCCCTACTACGACCTGGAGCCCGGGACCGTCGGTGAGCGGATCCGCCTGGTGCACTCGGGAGTCTCGCTGCGGCGCAGGCACCTCGAACTGACGATCGAGGCAGCGGGTCGGGCCTCCGACGTCGTCGAGCTCGACATGTACCTCATGAAGTCCGACCCCACGCACCTGGCCGAGCTAGAGGAGCTCGCGGCCGCCACGAGCAACGTCCGCATCCTCGATCCGGTCCCGTACGCGGAGCTCGTCGAGACTCTCAACCGCTACGACGCCGGTATCTTTGTCGTGCCTCCCGTGACGTTCAACCTCGAGTGGACGTTGCCGAACAAGTTCTTCGACTTCGTGCAGGCGCGGCTCGGCATCGTCACCGGCCCGAGCCCGGAGATGGCGGAGCTCACCCGGACGCACGGCCTCGGCGTCGTCACCGGCGGGTTCGCGGTCGACGACATCGAGGCGACGCTCGCCGGGCTCGACCGGGACGAGGTCGCGCGATTCAAGGCCGCGAGCCACGCCGTGGCGCAGGACCTCGCCGCGGAGGCCGAGGTCGAGAAGTGGGGTGCCGCGATCGAGAAGCTGCTGGCAGGCTAGACGTCGGCCAGGGCGATGCCGATCGCTTGGGCCGCGTCGTTCTGCCGGCGGTCGCGTGAGAGCAGACGCACCTCGTCCGGCGTTGACTCGCGGAACTGCGCACATGCGGCCAAGTGGATCGCATCCAGGGAACGCACCGGTGTGCTGAGGACATACCGCTGCGCGAGGGCGAGCGTGGCGCCATCCAGGGCGACGACACCGACGGGTCCGATGTCGGATGTGTCGGCGGCATATCGATCCATCAGGGTGGCTGCCGTGGATGCG
The DNA here is from genome assembly GCF_049856175.1 of Georgenia sp. Z1491. Lineage (GTDB taxonomy): Bacteria > Actinomycetota > Actinomycetes > Actinomycetales > Actinomycetaceae > JB111. Next base: position 154,785 of record NZ_JBNDNA010000009.1, on the reverse strand, counting down.
TCGATCGTGCCTTGCCGAGTCGCCCGTGCGAACGCGCTCGCGATCTCGACGTCCGTCAGCTCGCTGGTGATCACCGGGTCCTCGTGCTCATACACGACCTGTGTCAGTCGGGCGGAGTCGGACTGGTCGCCCAGATAGACCCGGGCGAGCGCGCTGGTGTCGATGTAGATGATCACCGCTCGTCGCGTTCCGCGGACACGAGATCCGACGCGTACCCGGGAGGCGTGGAGACCTCCAGTTGGGGGTGCGGTGCGGGTCGTGCGGCGCGGGACGTCAACCGTCCGGCAGCGATCGCCTCGTCCTTCCACGCCTGTCGGCCGTCGACGGCAGCCCGAAGCAGCCGGGTGACGAATGCGTTGACGGACTCACCGGTCATGGCGGCGTGTGCCTTGACCGCATCGGCCAGCGGCTCGTCGAGCCGGGTGATGATCTGCTTCATGCCATGATGATAGCAGTCTTGGGTTTGATGCTATCGACCGGACCAGGTCTCCGCGACCCCGAGGAACGGCGCCAGCGCGGCCGCTGACGCCCGCCCGTCGTGGTGCGTCCGAGCCCATGACGGGCCGGTCGCCGCGACCTCGGTGAACCGGTCGCGATCCCGCAGGATCTCCTCCATCACCTCCGCGAAGGTCTCCGGGGTGGCGTCGATGACCGGCAGCTCGCCGTCGAGCCGGGACCGGACCCGCTCGTGCACGTGCCCGACGACGAGACGCCCCGCCGCCATCGCCTCCGCTGCGAGCGCGCCGACCGCCCCGAGGAGGATCTGGTCGACCACGATGTCCGCGCCGGCGACGAACTCCGGCATCTGCTCGTGCACCACCCCCTCGAGCCGCCGGTAGGTGATCCGCCCGGCGGCGTCGAGCCGCTCGAGCTCCGGCTCGATGACGGCCGTCCCCTTGAGCGCCGGGTTCGACGGCGCGTGCACCACGATCGGCCGCTGGTGGCCGAGCGCCGGCACCGTGTGCGGGGCGCCGAACCCCTCGACGTCGACGACGACCGGCAGCAGCGTGGCGCCGGGGGCGAGGTCGAGCAGGTCCGGCGTCGAGACGAAGATCGGCAGGTCCTCGACCTCGAGGAGCCGTTGCGCGGCACGGATCCGGTCCAGCGCGTCGTCGTCGACCGTGACCGCCGACCGGTAGGGGCTCGTCGGGTAGAGCTCGGCGTGGCGGACCGGGTCCCGGATCTCGGAGCCGTGGAGGACCACGGCAGGTGCCACGCCGGCCGCCCGGTAGGCGGCGATCTCCGCCCCGTCCGCCACCGCCGTCGTCATCGCGGTGGGGGAGTAACCGGTCTCGAGCAGGACGTGGCTGAAGCGCGCGAGCACCCCGTCGCGCCAGGCCGCTCGTCCCGGGCGCAGCGCGAGCGGCAGCCGGACGTCGGCCGGGTAGGAGAACCGGTCGACTCCGCCGGGCCGCTGCAGCGTCACCGACCGCGCGGCGACGCCCGCGAGGTGCGCCTCGACCGCGCGCGCCCACAGGAAGCCCTGGCCCGCCGTGTTCGTCGGCCCGACGAGCAGGCCGGCCTGGCGCTCCTCCGGGAGGAAGGGGACGAGGTCGCCGGCCGCGCGGAGCTCACGGACGAACAGGCGTCGCTCCACCGCCTCGCGCCGGTCGGTCGGGAGGCGCCGCACGCCGGCGGCCACGACGTCACGCAGGCTGGGGCTCATGCCGACAGTGTGCCGGTCGACCCGGGCCACGGGTGGGAACATGGGCGCCATGACGCATGCCGCCCCCGCGCCGGACCCGCGACCGTCGGTGCTCGTGATCTCGTACTCGACCCTGGTCTCCGACGCCCGGCTGCTGCGGCAGATCCGGCTGCTCGCGCGGACCTACGACGTCACGTCGTGCGGCTACGGCCCGGAGCCGGACGGGGTGGCGGCCCACGTCCGCATCCCCGACGATCTCGTCGCCTGGCACAAGGACCGGGCGCTGCTCATGCAGCGGCGGTTCGCCGCCGTCTACCGACGGAACTCGGTCAATTCCTACCTGCGGGACCAGCTGCCGGCCGGGTTCTTCGACGTCGTCGTCGCCAACGACGCCGACACCGTGCCGCTCGCGCTCGCGCTGCGGCCGAACGCCGGCGTCCACGCCGACCTCCACGAGTACGCGCCGCGCCAGCACGAGGCGTCCCCGCGCTGGAAGCTGTTCGTCGCGCCCTACTACCGGTGGCTGATCCGGACCTTCCTGCCCCTGTGCGACTCCGTCACCACGGTCGGTCGCGGCCTGGCCGAGGAGTACGCGCGGGAGTACGGCGTCGACGCCGGCGTCGTCGTCAACGCCGCCCCCTTCCGGGACGCGAGCCCGACGCCGGTCGGTACCCCGGTGCGCCTCGTCCACTCCGGCGGGGCGACGCGGGTGCGGGCCATCGAGGTGATGATGCGCGCCGTGACGGCCTCGACCTCCGGGGCCACGCTCGACCTCTACCTCATGCCGTCCGATCCCACCTACCTCGCCGAGCTCGCGGCCCTCGCCGAGACCTCGGACCGCGTCACCCTGCACGACGCCGTCCCGGCCGACGGGCTCGTCGAGACCCTCGCGGGCTACGACGTCGGGCTGTTCCTCGTCCCACCGGTGACCTTCAACCTCGAGTGGACGCTGCCGAACAAGTTCTTCGACTTCGTCCAGGCCCGTCTCGGCATCGTCGTGGGGCCGAACCCCGAGATGGCCGCCCTCGTGCACGGCCACGGCCTGGGCGCGGTGACCGAGGGGTACACCGAGGCCGACCTCACCGCCCTGCTCGACCGGCTCGACGCGGACGAGGTGGCCCGCTGGAAGGCCGGCTCCGCCGCTGCCGCGCGGGAGCTGGGGGCCGAGAACCAGATGACCGCGTGGTCGGACGCCGTCGCCGCGCTCGTCACGCGCGGACGGCCGTGAGCCGCTCCGGCGGCTGGAAGAGGACCCGCAGGGGCGTGCGCATCGCCGCGTCGTAGACGACGACGGACACGGCGACGCTCACGGCCACCAGCACGGGCGTCAGCCAGGTCGCCAACGCGTCGTTCGGGGGGAGCGGGCCGCCGAGGAGCAACGCCGCCAGCACCACGAGGTTGATGAGTACCGGGTGCACGAGGTAGATCGGCAGCGTTCTCCCGGCGATGTAGCGCGAGACGGTCCGCACCCGGCCGCTGCGCACGGCCAGGACCGAGCCGCCGACCGCCGCGGCCAGCCCGGCGACGGACAGCGGGAACGCCAGCGGCCGGTCGAGGCCGGCGAGGAGGGCGACGGCGGTCAGCCCGGTGAAGGCGGACCCGCCGATCAGCAGCACGGGCCACGGCGGGAGCTCGGAGAGCCGCTTGACGGCAGAGAACGCGTAGCAGCCGAGGAAGTACCAGAACGCGTACCGGGCCACCCGTACGACCGCGTAGGTGGCCAGCGACGGCACCGACTCCTCGATGACCGGCTCCAGGTAGGGGGCCGTGGCGGCGAGCACGAGCGTGAGGCCGAGCACCACGGCCGGCCACCGGCGCAGGAGCTTGGCCGTCACGAAGAACACGACGAGCACGGCGAGGAACCAGTAGGCGGTGCCGGCGAACGGGATCGCCTTGAGCCGGTCGAGCGCGTAGGCCTCGGGCGCGGCGGGCTGGTAGGCGAAGCCGGCGAAGGAGGCGAACGCCAGGCTCCACAGCACGTAGGGCCACAGCAGCACGAGGACCCGGCTGCGGGCGACCACCGGCCAGGGCCGTCGGACGGCGCGGTGCGCGAGGAGGCCTGCGGTGAGGAAGAAGAGCGGCATGCGCATCGGCAGGAGCACGTCGTTCGCCCGGGTCCAGAACACCGAGCCGAAGCCGTCCGGGTTCGGGAGCAGCCGGTCCATGCCCGCGCCCCCGAGGTGGTAGGCGACGACGAGGATGATCGCCGCGGCCTTGGCGGCGTCGACCCAGTGCAGCCGTTCCTGGGTCGGGGCGCCCGTGCGGGGTGTGGTGGGGGAGGGCGGTCGGTCCGGCATCGTCCCCGAGGGTAGAGGGTCGCTCGGGGCCGCCTCGGTCGTTCCGGTCGTCAGCCGGCGATCTCCCCGACCCGCTGACCGCGCGGGGCCAGCTCGGCGTCGAGCACCGCCCGGAGGTGGGCGAGCTCGTCCGCGTCGCGCGCACCGAGCTCGACGAGGACGTGCGGCGCGCCGTCGGAGGTGCGCACCGCCGCCGCCTGGCGCGGCGTCGTCGTCCGTTCCAGGGTGGTGCGCGGATCGGTGAGCAGGATCCGCACGACGCCGGCGGCGGACATCTCGACGCCGGCCACCTCGGACCACGGGACCGCCAGGCCGCCCGGACCGACGAGGCCGGAGTCCTCCACGAGGAGGTCGATCGCGTCCTCGCCGGTGCGCCGGTCGTTGCGCAGCCGCACGAGGGCCACCAGCGTCCCGCCCGCGCCGATCACGCCGACCGCGCCGAGCAGGAGGATCGCGAACAGTCGGCGCGTGACCTCCCCGGAGACGAGGCCGGCGATGCACACGACGGCCAGCGCCGTGAAGCCGAGCAGGACGAGGAGCTGGCGGCGCACCTTCCTGCGGCGCTCGCCGTCGTCGGCGACGAACCGGGCGAGGACGTCCGTGGCCCGTCCGGCGTCCGGGGTGGTGGGGTCGATCGACATGCTGCTCCTCGGGCTGCGTCGGGCTTGCAGTGCGAGGGTAGTCGCGCGGCGATTGACCGGCGCTCCTGCGTCGGCCTACGCTTCCGTTGTGCAGAAGGTGGATCTCACGAAGTGGAATCCATGCGTGCGATGATGGCGGACCGGCAGGAAGCCGCGGAGCGGTCGGTTGACGGCCCCGCCGAGCGATCGAGGGAGATCAGATGACCGACGAGACGACCTCCGCCCCGCCCCGGCGCGGCATCGCCGACGTCAACGACCCGGAGCGGGTCCGCGCCCAGATCCGCGAGTACCTCGCCGAGCACGGCCAGGCGGCTGCGCGCGAGGACGGCCCGGCCGGCAGGCGCGAGGACGGCACGGCGGACCTCGTCGTGCGCGGGCGCCGCGTGCACGGCCCGGACGGGTTCGCCTCGCGCGAGGTCGCGGTGCGGGACGGGCGCATCGTGGCCGTCGAGCCCCTCGGCGCCGGCCTGGTCGGCGACACCGTGATCGAGCTGGCGGACGACGAGGTCCTCCTGCCCGGCCTCGTGGACGCCCACGTCCACGTCAACGAGCCCGGCCGCACCGAGTGGGAGGGCTTCGCGAGCGCGACCCGCGCCGCTGCCGCCGGCGGCGTCACCACGATCGTCGACATGCCGCTGAACTCGATCCCGTCGACCGTCAACCGGCCGGCGCTGGAGTACAAGCGCCTCGTCGCGGCGCCGCAGGTCTTCGTCGACGTCGGCTTCTGGGGCGGCGCCGTCCCCGGCAACGTGCCGGACCTCGCGGACCTGCACGAGGACGGCGTGTTCGGCTTCAAGTGCTTCCTGTCCGGCTCGGGCGTGGACGAGTTCCCCCACCTCGAGGCCGACGAGCTCGAGGAGCACCTCACCGAGCTGACCCGCCTCGGCGCGATGATGATCGTCCACGCCGAGGACGACCGCTCGATCGGCCGGGCACCCGCCGCCGCGGGCGCCGGCTACGGCAGCTTCCTCGCGTCCCGCCCGCGCGGCGCCGAGAACCTGGCGATCGCCCAGCTCGTCGAGCGCACCCGCTGGACCGGCGGCCGCAGCCACGTCCTGCACCTGTCCTCCTCCGACGCCCTGCCGATGCTGCGCAGCGCGAAGGCCGACGGCGTCGACATCACCGCCGAGACCTGCCCGCACTACCTGGCCCTGAGCGCCGAGGAGGTCGCGGACGGCGCCACCACGCACAAGTGCTGCCCGCCGATCCGCGAGGAGAGCAACCGGGAGCTCCTCTGGGAGGGGCTGCTCGACGGCACGATCGACTACGTGGCCAGCGACCACTCGCCCTCGACCGTCGAGCTCAAGGATCTCGAGCGCGGCGACTTCGCCGTCGCGTGGGGCGGGATCTCCTCGGTCCAGCTCGGGCTGCCGATCGTGTGGACCGAGGCCCGCCGCCGGGGCATCGCCCTCGAGCGGGTCGTCGAGTGGATGTCCTCCCGCCCCGCGGACCGGCTGGGCCTGGTGCGCAAGGGGCGCATCGCCCCCGGGCAGGACGCCGACCTCGCGGTGCTCGCACCGGACGAGGAGTTCGTCGTGGTCGCCAAGGAGCTGCGCCACCGCAATCCGATCTCCGCCTACGACGGCAAGGAGCTCGCCGGCCAGGTGCGCCGCACGTTCGTGCGCGGAACCGAGGTCGACGCCGAGACCCCGCGGGGCCGGCTGCTGCGCCGCGGGGCCGACTGACGCCTACCGGTGCATGCCGCCCAGGCCGAGCGGGACGTGCCGGTTGACGTCCTTGTAGAGCAGGTAGCGGAACGGGGCGGGCCCGCCCGCGTAGCAGGCCTGGGGGCAGAAGGCGCGCAGCCACATGAAGTCGCCCTCCTGGACCTCGACCCAGTCCTCGTTGAGGCGGTACACGGCCTGTCCCTGGAGCACGTACAGCCCGTGCTCCATCACGTGGGTCTCGGCGAACGGGATGATGCCGCCAGGCAGGAACGTCACGATCGTCACGTGCATGTCGTGGCGGACGTCGGTCGGGTCGACGAAGCGCGTCGTGGCCCACCTGCCCTCGGTGTCCGGCATCGGGGTGGGCTCGACGTCGCGCTCGTTGGTCACGAACGACTCGGGCACGTCGACGCCGTCGACCCGCTGGTAGGACTTGCGGATCCACATGAACCGCACGGGCTCCGCGGCGTCGTTGGCCACCGTCCAGGTCTCCCCGGGGGCGACGAACGCGTAGCCGCCCGGCGTCATGTGGTGCTCTCCGGCTGCCTCGCCCGCGGACTCGCCCAGGGTCAGCGTGAGCTCGCCCTCCATGACGAACAGGACGGCCTCGGCGTCCGGGTCCTCCTCGGGGCGCTGCGACCCGCCGCCGGGGGAGACCTCCATGAGGTACTGCGAGAACGTCTCGGCGAACCCGGTCAGCGGGCGCGCGAGGACCCACAGCCGGGTGCCGCTCCAGTGCGGCAGGTTCGAGGTGACGATGTCCCGCTGGGTGCCGCGCGGGATGACGGCGTACGCCTCGCGGAACATGGCGCGGTCGGTGAGCAGGTCGGTCTGCGGCGGGTGGCCGCCGTGGGTGGCCCAGTACGTCGGCTCGGTCATCGGTGATCCTTCCGGGTCGGCTCTCTCGGCATGCTGCCACGGGCCCGCGGGCGTCCGCCCCCCGGATCGGCGAGGATCGTTGTTGACAGCGCCGATCCGGTGCCCATACGTTGCAATAGTCGGAAGTTGTATTCCGCTATCCGAAACTATCACGAGGTAGCCGCATGACGACCACCCTGAGCACCTTCAACGACGACGCGGACGCCGCCCGCGAGACGCTCCTGGCCTGCGTGCGCGTGCCGCGCTGGGCCGACGAGATCGTCGCCGGCCGCCCGTACGCGGGTGCCGACGACGTGCTGCACGCCGCCCGGACCGCCGCCGACCCGTGGACCGACGGCGAGGTCGACGGCGCCCTGGCCCGCCACCCGCGCATCGGCGAGCGGGCGAGCGGTGACGACGCCGACGCGGCCCACTCCGCGCGCGAGCAGTCCGGGGTCGACGCCGGGGACGCCTCCGTCGCCGAGCGGCTCCGCGCCGGCAACCTCGCCTACGAGGAGCGGTTCGGCCACGTCTTCCTCATCCGCGCCGCCGGCCGGGACGCCGAGGAGATCCTCGCCGCCCTCGAGCAGCGCCTGACCAACGACCCCGCCACCGAACGTCGCGTCGCCGCCGAGCAGCTGCGCGAGATCGCCGTCCTTCGACTCCAGGGAGAACTGTCATGACCTCGCACGTCACCACCCACGTCCTCGACGCCGTCACCGGGGTCCCGGCCGCCGGCATCGCCGTTCGCCTGCAGCGCCTCGACGGCGACGCCGCCACCGACGTGGCGAGCGGCACGACGAACGAGGACGGCCGCATCGGCGACCTCGGCCCCGAGGCGCTCGAGGCGGGCACCTACCGCATCTCGTTCGCCTCGGGCGACTACTTCCGAGCCCAGGGTCGGGAGACGTTCTTCCCGTCGGTGACGATCGACTTCTTCGTCGAGGCCGGTCGCGACCACTACCACGTGCCCTGCCTGCTCAGCCCGTTCGCCTACTCGACCTACCGCGGCAGCTGAGCGGTCCGACGGGCCCCCGCGCGCGCCTCACCCGCGCGATTTCAACCATCGTGTTGAACTTCACGATACGAAATTAATCTTCCAGAATCTTGCCGACCGGGTGTCGCGAGAGTAGTGTCGACCGCACGCGCCGGGGATGTCGTGAGGCCCCGTACGCGGACGCGACGGCCGTTCGGCCGGGGATGCGCACTCCCCACGCACGACGCTGCAGCTCGACAAGGAAGTGAGCAATGGCCCGCATCACGGTGAACGTCAACGGTGAGGACCGCGAGATCGACGGCGCCCCCGTGCACACGAACCTCCTCGACTGGCTGCGCTCGCTCGGCCTGACCGGGGCGAAGGAGGGGTGCGCCGAGGGTGAGTGCGGCGCGTGCGCGGTACTCGTGGCCCGCCCGGACGGCGAGGACCGCACCCGGTGGACCTCCGTCAACGCCTGCCTCCCGCCGGCGCTGGCCTTCGACGGCCAGGAGATCGTCACGAGCGAGGGCCTGGGCACCGCCGAGGGCGCCTGCGCCGTCGAGGACCTGCACCCCGTCCAGCGCGAGATGGCCGACCGCGGCGGGTCGCAGTGCGGCTACTGCACGCCCGGGTTCATCTGCTCGATGGCCGCGGAGTACTACCGCCCCGAGCGCACCGGTGCACCGGCCGACGCCGAGGTCAACCTCGCCGCAGGCTCCGACGGCACGGACGGGAGCGTCGGGACCGTCACGGGATCGACGCCGGCCGGTGCGACGACGGTCGTGGAGACCGCCGCGGTGCCCGCCGACACCAGCGACGCCCACGCCCACGAGACGGGCCCCAACGGCTTCGACATCCACTCCCTGTCCGGCAACCTCTGCCGCTGCACCGGCTACCGGCCGATCCGCGACGCCGCCTACGCGCTGGGCTCCCCGGAGTCGGAGGACCCGCTCGCGCAGCGCCTCGACGCCGCCGGGCCCGCGGCCCGCGCCACGGCCTACGCCGCGGGCGAGGCCGAGTTCCACCGGCCCGCGACCCTGACCGACCTCCTCGACCGGCTCGCCGAGCAGCCGGACGCGCAGATCGTGGCCGGGGCGACCGACGTCGGCGTCGAGCTCAACCTCCGGCACACGCGCCCGCCGGTGCTGCTCGCGGTCGACCGGCTCGCCGAGCTGCGCGACCTCACCCGGACCCCGGACCACGTCGAGATCGGGGCGGCCCTCACGCTCTCGGAGGTCGAGCGCGAGCTCGACGGCGAGATCCCGGTCCTGGCCGAGCTCTTCCCGCTGTTCGCCTCGCGCCTCATCCGCAACGGCGCCACGTTCGGCGGCAACCTCGGCACCGGCTCGCCCATCGGCGACGCGCCGCCGGCGCTGCTCGCGCTCGGCGCCTCCCTCGTGCTGGCCTCCCGCGGCGGCGAGCGCGTGGTCGACCTGGCCGAGTACTTCACCGGGTACCGCCAGACGGTGCGTGAGCCCGGCGAGATCATCAAGGCGGTGCGGATCCCGCTGTCGCTCGCGCCGACCACCGCCTTCTACAAGATCGCCAAGCGGCGCTTCGACGACATCTCGAGCGTCGCCGTCGCGATCGCCGCCCGGATCGAGGACGGCCTCGTGTCGGACATCCGCATCGGCGTCGGCGGCATCGCCGCCACCCCGGTCCGGGCGCTCGCCACCGAGGACGCGCTGCGGGGCCGACCGTGGAGCGAGGAGACCGTCTCCGCCGCGGCCCAGGTGATGTCCGGCGAGGGCACGCCGATGGACGACCACCGTGCGAGCTCGCGCTACCGCAGCGCGATGCTCGGTCAGGCCCTGTGCCGCTTCTATGTCGAGAACAGCCCGTCCGAGGTCCTGGAGGTGGCCCGATGAGTGCTCTGTCCGAGCGTCCCGTCAACCCGGTTGTCGGCCGCAGCGTCCCGCACGAGAGCGCGTCCCAGCACGTCACCGGGACCGCCCTGTACACGGACGACCTCACGGTCTCCACGCACGGCGTCCTGCACGCCTGGCCGGTGCAGGCACCGCACGCGCACGCGCGCATCACGTCCCTGCGGCCCGAGCCCGCCTACGACGTCCCCGGCGTCGTGCGGGTGCTCACGGCGGACGACGTCCCCGGCACCAACGACGCCGGTACGAAGGCCGACGAGCCCCTGTTCCCGCCGGAGGTCATGCACCACGGGCACGCCGTGTGCTGGGTGCTCGGCGAGACCCTCGAGGCGGCCCGGCTCGGCGCCGAGGCCGTCGAGGTCGACTACGAGCCGCTGCCCTCCACGCTCAGCCTGACGGAGGCCATCGCCACGGAGTCGTTCCAGGGCTCGCGGCCGACGATCGTCCGCGGCGACGCCGAGTCGGCCCTCGCGACCGCGGCCCACCGCTTCTCCGGCGAGTTCGAGTTCGCCGGCCAGGAGCACTTCTACCTCGAGACGCAGGCCGCGCTCGCCAAGGTCGACGAGGGCGGGCAGGTCTTCGTCCAGTCCTCCACCCAGCACCCCTCGGAGACGCAGGAGATCATCGCCCACGTCCTCGGCCTGCACAACCACGCCGTGACCGTCCAGAGCCTGCGGATGGGCGGCGGTTTCGGCGGCAAGGAGGCCCAGGCCAACGGGCCGGCCGCCGTCGCCGCCCTCGGCGCCGTGCTCACGGGCCGTCCGGTGCGCGTGCGCTACACCCGCACGCAGGACCTGACGATGACCGGCAAGCGGCACGGCTTCCACGCCACGTGGGACATCGGGTTCGACGAGGACGGCAGGATCGTGGGGCTGGACGCCACCCTCACGGCCGACGGCGGATGGTCCCTCGACCTGTCCGAGCCGGTCCTCGCCCGGGCGCTGTGCCACATCGACAACGCCTACTTCATCCCCGACGCCCGCATCCACGGGCGCATCGCGCAGACCCACAAGCAGTCGAACACCGCGTTCCGCGGCTTCGGCGGCCCGCAGGGCGCGCTCGTCATGGAGGACATCCTCGGCCGGTGCGCCCCGCTGCTGGGCATCGAGCCGGGCGAGCTGCGCCGCCGGAACTTCTACGCGCCCGGCCAGTCCACGCCCTACGGGATGCCCGTGCGGCACGCCGAGCGGCTCGAGGCCCTGTGGCAGCAGGCGCTCGACTCCTCCGACCACGCCGAGCGGACGGCCCGCGTGGCCGAGTTCAACGCGAGCCACCGGTTCACCAAGCGGGCGATCGCGATGACTCCGGTGAAGTTCGGCATCTCGTTCAACCTCACGGCCTTCAACCAGGCGGGGGCGCTCGTGCACGTGTACAAGGACGGCTCGGTGCTCATCAACCACGGCGGCACCGAGATGGGGCAGGGGCTGCACACGAAGATGCGGCAGGTCGCCGCCACCGCCCTGGGTGTCAACCTCGAGGACGTGCGGCTCGCACCGACCCGCACCGACAAGGTGCCCAACACCTCTGCGACGGCGGCCAGCACCGGCGCCGACCTCAACGGCGGTGCGGTGAAGAACGCCTGCGAGCAGATCCGCGGCAACATGGCCGAGGTCGCTGCCCGGCAGTTCAACTGCCACCCCGAGGACGTGCGGTTCTCCGGCAGCCGGGTCACCGCGCTGGGCGTGGGCGACGCCGAGCTGACGTTCGCCGAGCTGGCCCACAAGGCGTACTTCCAGCGCGTGCCGCTGTTCGCGGCCGGCTACTTCCGCACGCCCGGCCTGCACTGGGACGCCAAGACGTTCCAGGGTGAGCCCTTCCGGTACTTCGCCTACGGCGTGGCCGTCTCCGAGGTCGAGGTCGACGGCTTCGACGGCGCCTACCGCTTCCTGCGCACCGACATCGTGCACGACGTCGGGGACAGCCTCTCCCCGCTCGTCGACGTCGGGCAGGTCGAGGGCGGCTACGTCCAGGGCGTCGGCTGGCTCACGCAGGAGGAGCTGGTCTGGGACCAGTCGGACTCCGACAGGCGTGGCCGGCTCGCCACCCAGGCCGCGAGCACGTACAAGCTGCCGAGCTTCTCCGAGATGCCCGAGGAGCTCAACGTGCACTTCCTCGAGCGCGCGGAGGAGACCGGGGTGGTCTACGGCTCCAAGGCCGTCGGCGAGCCGCCGCTGCTGCTCGCGTTCGCGGTGCGCGAGGCGCTGCGCGAGGCGGTGGCCGCATTCGGCCCGGGCGGCCGCGAGGTGCGGCTCGCGAGCCCCGCGACCCCCGAGGCCGTCTACTGGGCGATCGAGGCCGCCCGAGCACCCGGCGACGACGTCGACGGCGTCCCGGGATCCCCGGCCACGGCCGGAGTGCACCACGGCGCCGACGCGAACGGTGCCGAGACGAACGGTGCCGAGACCAACGGCGCCGCGACCCGGAGCGACACCTCTCGCCCGGGCGCGACACCGGTCCCGGTCGCGGGGGCCTGATGGACTGGCTCGCCGCGCTGCAGCTCCTCCGCGAGGAGGGGCGGCCCGGCGTGCTCGCCACCGTGCTCACGGTGCGCGGGCACGCCCCGCGCGAGTCGGGCGCCAAGATGGTGGTCGGCGTCGACGGGACCTGGGGCAGCGTCGGTGGGGGCAACCTCGAGGCGAGCGTCGTCGAGCGTGGCCGCGAGGTCATCGTCGAGGGCCTGACCGCGCCCGAGCAGATGTCGTTCGGGCTCAACGAGCACGCCGACAACGCGCACGGCACCCAGTGCTGCGGCGGCGACGTCACCGTGCTGCTCGAGCCGTTCGTCGCCCGACCCTCGATCGCCGTGTTCGGCCTCGGGCACGTCGGCCTGGAGCTCGGACGGATCCTCGCGCGTCTGCCCGTCTCGCTCCACCTCGTGGACAGCCGGGCGGAGATGGTCGACGCCGAGCGGCTCGCCGACGTCGTCGGGAGCGCCACCGTCCACCGTCACCACGCGCCGGCGCCCGAGGTCGTCCTGCGCGGGCTGCCCGCGGGCTCCCACGTGATGATCATGAGTCACGACCACTCCGAAGACCTGTTCCTCTGCGACGCTGCCATCACGCGCGGCGACCTGGGCAGCGTCGGCCTCATCGGGTCGCGCGCCAAGTGGCTGCGCTTCCGGAAGCGGCTGGGCGAGGCCGGCCACGACGCCGCCGCGATCGAGTCGATCCACAGCCCCATCGGGAGCCCCGGCATCTCGGGCAAGACTCCCGAGGTCATCGCCATCAGCGTGGCCGCGTCCCTCGTGCAGGTCCTCGAGGGCGGCGAGATCGCGCGCGGCTGGGGGAGCGGGACCGTCGTCCCTCGCGAATGGACCACGACCGACGTCGACGGGACGAGCCCGATGCCTACCGCCGTCGAAGGACGATGAGTCCGTCCCAGCCCTTGACGCCGACCGTCTGAACGGCGGTCGCTTCGAGGGAGGGGTCGACCACCGCTCCGTCCCGCACCACGTTGTCGATGACGATGACGGCACCAGGACGGGTGAGCCGCAGCGCCGCCTCGAGATGGATCGGATTGCTCGGCTTGTCGGCGACTCCCGCGCGTTCGACATCCGCCCGGGCCGCACGTGCATCGTGCCGCGAGGTATCCACAGGCATCATTGGTGCACGTTCATCCCCAACAGTGGAGTTGGTCGCTGTTCGTTGTCGCTGGTCGTCGGTAGCGTCCGGAGTAGATCGATACCGAACGCGACGGTGCGAGGGGAGGGCGACGTGGACACGCAGTGGTGGGGCGCCATGCAGCGGGAGCTGGTGGCCGACGTCGTCCCCACGGCCGCGGGCATGCGTGTGGTGACCGAGGCGCTGACCGGGGTCGAGATCACCACCGAGGCCGCCGCGATCGAGGTGATCGCGGCCGCGGAGGGGCTCAAGGCAGCGGCCGCAGCGGTGCAGGTGCGGGCCACAGCGGTGGTCGAAGTGCTGCGCCGCACCCGTGAGGACGTCAACGGTGTCCCGCGGGCGCGGCAGGGGTGGGGCTCGCCGAGGAGGTGGCGCTGGCACGGCGCGAGTCGCCGTCGACCGGGCAGCGGCGGTTGAAGGCCGGTCGGGTGATCGTCGACGACATGCCCCATGCGCTGGCGCTCATGGAGTCCGGGCGCCTCAGCGAGACTCGGGCCCACCTGCTGGTCGCGGAGCTGGTGGACCTGGAGCCGGCCGATCGGCGGGTGGCCGATGAGGAGCTGGCGCCGGTCCTGGACTCGCTGTCGGACCGGCAGGTGCGGTACCGGGCCCGGCGCATCGCTCACCGGTTGGACGGGGAGGCCGCCGCCAGGCGGGCGGAGGAGGCGCGGCGCTCGCGCCGGGTGACGATACGTCCTGCCACCGAACCGGGGATGTGTTTCCTGACCGCGCATCTGCCCGTGGCCGAGGGGCGCCGCGTCCACGACTCGTTGGTCCAGGAGGCCGATCAGGTCCTCGCAGGGCAGGGTGATGCCGGCGCGATTCCTGATGACGGGGCCGCCGTTGCCGATGCCGCCTCCGCCAGGTCCTCCGCGGACGGCCGGACCCGCGGACAGCTGGTGGCCGATCTGCTCGTCGAGCGGGTCACCGGTGTGGGCGCCTCGGCGCCGCGGGACGTCGATCTGACTCTTGTGATGACCGACCAGACCCTCGTCGGCGGCGACGAGCCTGCCTGGATGCCCGGCCAGGGACCGATCCCGGCCCGGGTGGCGCGGGACATGCTCACAGAGGCCAGCGCCCGGGACGTGGACCTGCGTCGGATCTGGACCGAGCCGGCCACGGGACTGATCACGAAGATGGACGCCCGATCCCGGATCTTCAGCCGCCGGCTACGGCGGATGGTGCTGCTGCGCGACGACGACTGTCGTAACCCGTACTGTGGCGCACCTTTGCGGCAGATCGACCATGCGATGCGCTGGTCCGAGGGCGGGGCGACGAGTCTGGACAACGCATCGGGCCTGTGTCAGCGCTGCAACCTCATCAAGGAGCTGCTGGGCTGGTCGCACACCACGACCGCGACCTCGCTGACCGTGCGTACCCCGACGGGGCACGAGTACCGGGCCGCGCCCACACATCTGGCCGCACCGGCCGAGCCGCCGGAGGGGGTGGTGCTCATGCGCACAGGCGCCGGCGGCGATCTCCGAGCCGTGCGGGACCCGCACCGCGAGCACGGCCCACCGTGCTCATGGGTCCCCGCGCAGCGGTACGTACCTGATGGCAAGCCTGTCGCCGCGCCCAATGGTGAGCAGGGCCAGCACGACGTCGTCGTCGGCCACGATCCGCCGGACCGTTCGTCCATCGAACCGCGTGCCCGATCCCGCCTCGATGTGAACGACGTCCCGGACCCGGACCCGGACCCCGATCCGGATCCTGACCCCGACGGCCGGGACCTCGGCGACGTCGGGTGACCAGGGATGACGCGACGCCCGGTGCGCAGAGTGGGCGCGCTCATGCGTCTCCTCGCGCCTACCCGGCCACGAGCGCCCGGGCGGCCGCCGAGTGCTCGGCGACGAGCGCGGGCACGTCGAGCCCGACGACCTGGCCGCCCTCGACCCGCCACTGCCCGCCGACCATCACGCGGTCCGCACGCTCGGTCCCGCACAGCAGGAGTGCGGAGAGCGGGTCATGGCTGCCGGAGAACTGCAGGTCGTCCTGCCGGAACATCGCCAGGTCCGCCTGCTTGCCCGGCGCGAGCACGCCGATGTCGGTGCGGCCCAGCGCACGCGCCGACCCCTGCGTCGCCCAGTCCAGGGCACGGCGCACGGTCACCCGGTCGGCGCCGTAGTAGAGCCGCTGCAGGTACATCGCCTGCCGCACCTCGGAGATCATGTTCGACCCGTCGTTCGACGCGGACCCGTCGACCCCGACGCCGAGCGGTGCGCCGGCGTCCTCGAGCTCGACTCCCCGGCACACGCCGGAGGCGAGCCGCATGTTGGACGACGGGCAGTGAGCCACCGCGGTGCCGGCAGACCCGAGGCGGGCGATCTCGTCGTCGTCGAAATGGATGCCGTGCGCGAGCCACGTGCGGTCCGTCAGCCACCCGACGGACTCGAGGTAGTCGACCGTGCGCATCCCGAACCGCTCGAGGCAGAAGTCCTGCTCGTCGTCGGTCTCGGCGAGATGCGTGTGCAGCCGGACGTCGTTGCGCTCCGCGAGATCGGCGCTGTCGCGCATGATCGACGTTGTCACGGAGAACGGCGAGCACGGCGCGAGGGCGATCTGCACCTGCGCGCCGTCGCCGCGCTCGTGGTGGGTGTCGATGAGCCGCTGGGAGTCGGCGAGGATCGTGTCCGGGTCCTCGACGACGGACTGCGGCGGGAGGCCACCGTCCCGCTCGCCGAGCGTCATCGAGCCGCGCGTGAGCATCGCGCGCATGCCGAGCCGCCGCGTCACCTCCGCCTGGATGTCGACGGCGTCCTCGAGCCCGCCGGGGAAGATGTAGTGGTGGTCGGCCGCCGTCGTGCATCCCGAGCGCAGGAGCTCGGCCATGGCGACCGTCGTCGCCAGCTCGAGCGCCCGGGGGTGCAGCCGGGCCCAGACGGGGTAGAGGTTGACGAGCCAGGGGAACAGCGGGACGTCGGCGACCGGCCCCCAGGCCCGCGTGAGCGTCTGGTAGAAGTGGTGGTGCGTGTTGATCAGACCGGGCACGACGACGTGCTCGCTCGCGTCCACCACCTGCTGCGGCTCGATCGTCGGTGCCCCGCCGGACGGGACGAGCTCGAGGACCGTGCCGGTGGTGGGGTCGACGACGAGGCCGCCCCCGGCATCGTCCGGCGTGCCGGTGTGGGTGGCGAGCGGGTTCTTGATCCAGATGCTCACGTGGTGCTCCAGTCTCGATGCGGGGGGTGCTCGTTGCGGGTGGTGCGGCTGGAACGCCTCGACCGTCCAGGTGCCGAGCTCGGCACCTGGACGGTCGGTGCGCTGGTGCCTAGACGAAGAAGACGTATCTCACGGCGAGCAGGATGGCGACGACGTAGAGCACCGGGTGCACCTTGCGGATGCCGCCGGTGAACATCTGGATCGCGCAGTAGCTGATGACGCCGATGCTCACGCCGTTGGCGATCGAGAACGTCAGCGGCATGACGATGATCGTGAGGAAGGAGGGCACGCCCTCGGCGATCTCGTCCCAGTCGATGTGCCGGATCCCGTCCATCATCATCGCGCCGACGAGGACGAGGATCGGTGCGGTGGCGGCGCCGGGGACGGCGCCCATGACCGGCCACAGCAGCATCGAGGCGGCGAACAGGATTCCGGTGAACGACGAGCTGACGCCGGTGCGCCCGCCGTCCTGGATGCCGGACGCGCTCTCGACGTAGGCACTCACGGTCGACGTGCCGAGCGTCGCGCCGACCATCGTGGCCAGTCCGTCCATCGAGAAGGCCGTCTTCGCCCGCGGCATGTCGCCGGTCTCCGAGAGGTGGCCGGACTTCTGCGCGAGACCGGTCAGGGTCCCGGTCGCGTCGAAGAAGTCGACGAAGAAGAACGTGAACACGACGCTGAACAGCCCGATCCCGATGGCGCCGGCGATGTCGAGCTGTCCGACGAGGTCGGAGGGCCACACCGGAGCGGCGACGATGCCGTCGGTGAAGCCCTGGAACGCCTGCGGCGTGCCGTCGGCGGACGAGTAGACCTCGGCGCGGGAGATGATCGCGATGATCGCGGAGGCGATGATGCCCCACAGGAGCGCGCCCTTGATCCGCAGCTGCAGCAGGACGGCGGTGATGAGCAGCCCGACGACGGCGATCCAGGCGTCCGGCGCGGTGAGGTCGCCGAGGGTGACGAGCGTGGCCTCGTCGGTGATGACGAGGCCGGCGTTGCGCAGCCCGAGGAAAGCGAGGAAGCAGCCGATGCCGGCCATGATGGCGAGCTTGAGGCTCATGGGGATCGCCATGACGATCGCCTTGCGGGCGCCGACGACGCTGAGCACCACGAAGAGGATGCCGGAGATGAACACTGCGCCGAGCGCGGTCTGCCACTCCACGCCCATCCCCAGCACCACGGTGAAGGAGAAGAAGGCGTTGAGACCCATGCCGGGTGCCTGAGCGAACGGGTACCGCGCGATCACCCCCATGAGCAGACAGCCGATGGCGGCGGCCATCGCCGTGGTCATGAGGAGCTGGACCTGCCCGTTCGGGATGTCGATCGCCGCCCCGAGCACCTCGGGGTTGACGAAGAGGATGTAGCTCATCGTGAGGAACGTGACGAGGCCCGCGCGCAGCTCGCGCGGGATCGTCGAACCCGAGGCGGTGATGCCGAACCACCGGTCGAGCCATCCCTTGGGTGCGGGCTTCTCGGGACTGTCCGCGACGTCGGCCGGACGCGTCGTCGCGTCGGCGTGGTCGCGTGTGGCGCTGCGGGTCCGGTCGGACCTCGCGTCCTTCTTGCTGGTCATGCGGGCCTCCATGGGCGTACGTGTCGCGCTGAGGACTGCGGACGGGGTGGCTGCTGCGGTGACGTGCGGGTCAGGCGCGGGGACCGTCGGCGACGTCGCCGCCGATCCACACGGTGTCGATGTCGGCAGGGGTGCCGAGGGCGAAGATCTTCGCCAGCGCATCGGTCGGGTCGCTCGCGTGGCGCAGCGCGGTGCGCAGGGCGCCACGCGGGCCGGGCCGCAGCAGCACGGCGTCGAGCTGCTTGCCGACCGACAGGTCGCCGACGCTCTCGTCCAGGCCGAGCGCGGTGGCTCCCGAGCGCGTGGCGAGGTGCAGCAGGTCCGGGGCCGCGAGCGGCACGCCGTCCGCCCCGAGCAGCTGCTGCGCGAAGTAGGCCTGCAGCCCCTCCTTGAGGAGGCTGAAACCGGTCCCGGCCCCGACGTCGGAGCCCAGCGCCACGCGCACGCCCGCCGCGAGGTGCGCGCGCAGCGGGAAGAGCCCGCTGCCGAGCGCCGCGTTGGAGGTGGGGCAGTGGGCCACTGCGGCTCCCGCCGCGCCGAGCACCTCGAGGCCGTGCGGCGTCGGGTGGACGTTGTGGGCGAACACCGAGCGCTCGCCGATGAGACCGTGCTGGTCGTAGGTGTCCACGTAGTGCCGGGCGTCGGGGAACAGCTCGCGGACGTCGGCGATCTCCTGGACGTTCTCGTTGACGTGCGTCGTGAACCACGTGTCGTCACCGAGGAGCTCCCCGCACGCGGCGAGCATCTCGTCCGTCGTCGAGAGGGCGAACCTGGGCGTGACCGCGTACCGCAGACGTCCCCGTCCGTGCCAGCGCTCCGCGAGGCGCCGCCCGGCCGCGAGCGACTCCTCGGGGGTCGTCAGGAGCTCGCCCGGCAGCGTCCGGTCCGACACGACGAGCCCGGAGGTGACGCGCAGCCCCGTCGCCTCGGCCTCGGTGAACAGGGCGTCCACCGCGCCCTCGAAGTGGGAGCCGAACACGAGCGCCGTCGTCGTGCCCGCACCGAGCAGGCCGTCGACGAAGTCCCGGGCGACCCCGCGGGCGTACGTCGGGTCGGAGAGCCGGGCCTCCTCGGGCAGCGCGCAGGCATCGAGCCAGTCGAGCAGCGGCATCCCGAGGCCGCCGATGGCCCGTACCTGCGGGTAGTGGACGTGGGTGTCGACCAGTCCGGGCAGCAGCACGCCGTCACGGATGTCGACGACGTCGTGCTCGGGGTGCTCGGCCCGCGCGGTCGCGTAGTCGGTGCGGGCGACGATCGTGCCGCCCTCGACGACGAGCGCGCAGTCCTCGTGGGAGCGCAGCTCGGCGGGTCGGTCGGTCGCGGTCGGGTCGCCCGGGGTGTCGAGGACCAGTGCGCGGTAGATCGTCACGTGCGCACCGCCTCGTGGTCGAGGCAGGCAGGGGAGTGTCGTGTCGGCGCCATCGCCATTCGCTCCTGTACGCAGCCGGCGTCACCCGAGGGCGGAGGCTGCAGCAGCGGCACGGTTGAGGTCTGCACCGCGCCGATGGTTATCCATGCCGGGAACAACGACGCGTCGTGCAGGGACGTTAGCGGGGCGGCGCTCGACACGCAAGAGGTTATGGAAGGGAACTTTCGGAACGCGGAAGCGATCGGTGGTCGCGTCCGCGTCTTGTCAGGACCAGAATCCCGCGTGCGCCCGGGCGGCCTCGTCCTCGAGGTGGGGGCCCGAGACGGCGACCTCCCGCTGGCCGCGCGCGAAGACCTCGCGGCAGGGCAGGTCGAGCGTCGGGTTCTCCGGATGGGACCCGGTCAGCTCGAGCAGGCGGGACTCGCTCAGCGCGTAGACCACGCGGTCGATCCCGGTCCAGTAGGCCGCCCCGGCGCACATGGCGCACGGCTCGGCGCTCGTGTACAGCGTGCTGCCGCGCATGCCCTCGGGGCCCACCGCGCGGGCGGCCGAGGCGACGGCGAGCAGCTCGGCGTGCTGCGTCGGGTCCCCGTCCGGGCCGGTCGAGCGGTTCGCGGCCTCGGCGAGGGGCCGGCCGTCGGCGGCGACGACGGTCGCGGCGAACGGGTGCCGGCCGTCCGCGCGGGCCGCGGCGGACCGGTCGACGGCCTCGCGCAGCCGGCGCAGGTCCTCGGGGGTGGCCGGGGCGTTCGCCCTGGGCGACGTCATGTCTGGCTCCTTCGCGGCGGTCGGTAGGGGCGTCGTCCGCCACCGTAACGGCCCTCGAGGAGCCCTTGCCCGCGGTCTTGACACGCCCCCGGCACCCCCGTAGGTTGATGCCGCATGGTGGACTAGTTATTCCGCCACATGAAAATGACATTGTCGTCAGCGGGGCCGCCCGACACCGACGATCTTCGCCCGGACGCGACGCGCGGGTGGATCGCGTCCGGTCGACCGCCGCCCGGACGGCACCGCACGCACCATCGAGGGAGCTGGGCATGACCGAGAGCACCACCGCCACCACGGACACCGGTCGGATCGTCCTGGGTGAGAACCAGTACGGCAAGGCCGAGGTCCGCCTCGTCAAGGTCGACCGCCAGGAGGCGCGCCACTGCATCACCGACCTGTCGGTGACCTCCCAGCTCCGCGGCGACTTCACCGTGGCCCACACCGAGGGCGACAACAGCCCCGTCGTGGCCACCGACACCCAGAAGAACACGGTCTTCGGCCTGGCCCGCGACGGCATCGGCTCGCCCGAGGCGTTCGGCCTGCGCCTGGCCGAGCACTTCACCAGCTCCTTCGACTGGGTCTCCGGCGGGCGCTGGCTCGTCAAGGAGCACACGTGGGAGCACATCCCCACCTCGCTGGACCGGAACTCCACCGACGGTGAGCACAACCACTCCTTCGTCCGCACCGACGTCGAGACCCGGACCGCCCTCGTCCAGCGCGACGGCGCGGACACGTTCGTCGTGGCCGGCCTGGAGGACCTGGCGGTGCTCAAGTCGACCGGGTCGGAGTTCCACGGCTTCCCGCGCGACCGCTTCACCTCGCTCGTCGAGACGACCGACCGCGTGCTCGCGACCTCGGTGACCGCGAAGTGGCGCTACCTCGACACCGCGATCGACTTCAACGCCGTCTACGACGACGTGCGCCGCATCCTGCTCGAGACCTTCGCCGACGTCCACTCGCTCGCGCTCCAGCAGACCCTGTTCGAGATGGGCAGGCGTGCGCTCGAGGCGCACCCGGAGATCGCGGAGTTCCGCTTCTCCATGCCGAACCTCCACCACTTCCTCGTGGACCTGGACCAGTACGGGCTCGACAACCCGAACGAGGTCTTCTATGCCGCCGACCGCCCCTACGGCCTCATCGAGGCCGAGGTCCGCCGCGACGGGGTCGCCCCCGAGCCGCGCGCCTGGTCCACCTCGGCCGGATTCTGCTGACGCCCGCCGGCGTCACGCAGCGACCCACCACCTGAGCAAGGGAGCCAGGATGAGTACGACAACGCCAGAAGAGCTGGTGAAGGGCGAACGCCCCGAGGACGAGACCTACCCGGCAGGCCGGACGATCCTCTACGGCCTGCAGCACGTGATGACCATGCTCGGCGGCATCGTCGCGCCGCCGATCATCGTCGGCCAGGCCGCCGGCCTGAGCGCCACCGACATGGGGATCCTCATCTCCGCGGGACTGCTCGTCAGCGGTCTCGGCACGCTCCTGCAGACGCTCGGCCTGCCGTTCTTCGGCTCGCAGCTGCCGGTCGTCCAGGGGATCTCGTTCGTCTCCGTCTCGACGATGGTCACCATCGTCACCGGCGGCGGGAGCATCACGACCATCTTCGGCTCCGTGCTCGTCGCGGGCGCGATCGGCCTGGCGGTCTCACCGTTCTTCTCCCAGGTGGTCCGATTCTTCCCGCCGGTCGTCACGGGCACGATCATCACCACCATCGGGATCTCCCTGTTCCCGGTGGCGGCCGGCTGGATGATGGGCAGCAGCGACGCAGACCCGGACTGGGGCTCCGCGGGCAACATCGGGCTGGCGATGTTCACGCTCATCGTCATCCTCGTGCTCAGCAGGTTCGCCTCGGGCACCCTTTCCCGGCTGTCGATCCTGCTCGGGCTCGTCATCGGTACGGCCTTCGCCGCCGCCATCGGGATGGCTGACTTCTCGGCGGTCGGGGACGGCGACACCTTCGCGCTGCCCTCGCTGTTCCACTTCGGCATGCCGACGTTCGAGGTCGGGGCCATCATCTCGATGACCGTCGTCATCTTCATCGCGATGACCGAGACCGTGGCGGACATCCTCGCGGTCGGCGAGATCATCGACACCAAGGCCGACTCACGCCGCGTCGGTGACGGCCTGCGCTCGGACATGATCACGACCGTCGTCGCGCCGGTGCTCAACACCTTCCCGGTGACGACCTTCTCCCAGAACGTCGGGCTCGTCGCGATCACGGGCATCAAGAGCCGGTTCGCCGTCGCCGCCGGTGGTGGCGTGCTCGTGCTGTTCGGGCTCGTGCCGCTGCTCGGCCGAGTCGTCGCCGCCATCCCCAACCCGGTCCTGGGAGGCGCCGGGGTCGTGCTCTTCGGCTCGGTCGCGGTCGCGGGCATCCGGACGCTGTCGAAGGTGAAGTACGACGGCAACCTCAACCTCACCCTCGTCGCGACGGCGCTCGCCTTCGGTGTCATCCCGATCGCGATGCCCAGCTTCTACGACGACTTCCCCACCTGGGTGGGCATGATCTTCCACTCGGGCATCAGCGCGGCCGCGATCGTCGCGGTCATCCTCAACCTCTTCTTCAACGAGTTCCGCTGGGGCCGGCGCGAGGACCCCTCGGTGTTCACGGCCGGCTCGACCGCCCGAGCCAACGTCGCCGGCGACGTCCAGGAGCGGCGCTCGGCCTACTTCGCGCAGCTCGACCGGCGCAGGAAGGCCGAGCATGAGGCGCGGGAGCAGGCGGAACGGACCGTACGCCGGCGGTCCGGGCACGGGCGGCGTTCCGGCTCCGCCTCGGCGATCGACCGCGAGGCCGACCGGGCGAGCGACGCTGAGCTCGCGTGGCCGCACCTGCGGGACGAACCGCGACGATGACCGGGCGCCGGTCGGTCACGGGCCGGGGGTCACCCGTCGGTGCCGTCGGCCGGCCGGTGCAGCCCGGCCGCCTCGGCCACCTGCCGGCGGACCCGGGTGAGCAGTCCCGCCATCCCCTGGAGCCGGAGCGGGCTGACGACGTCGGCCAGCGCCAGCCGGGAGGGCAGGTCCGCGGGCACGGCCAGCACCTCGCCCGCGGTCGCACCGGCGAGCCCCGCGGTGACGATGCCAGCGAAGCCCCGCGTCACCGGGGCCTGCGGCGCGGCGGAGACGTGGATCGTCACCGGGGCGTCCGTCCCGGTGCCTGCCACCTCGGCGCGCACGAAGACCGGGGCCTGGCACTCGCGGACGGCCTCGAGCAGCTCGGGGTGGTCGCGGAGCCGCTGGGGGAGCTCCGGGAGGTCGTCGCCCAGCTCGACGAGCAGCTGGACCCGTTCGGGTGCGGGGAGCGCACCCAGGTCGCGGGCGATGTCCGCGAGTGCCGGACGCAGGTCGTGCAGGTCGTCGTCGGTCATCGTGCCCCTCCGTCAGGCCGACGGGAGCAGGTCGGTGGCGATCGCCGCGGCGACCTCGTGCAGGATCGGTACCGCCCGGCGGCCGAAGTCGTCGGTCACCCGGGGTGCCGGACCCGAGACGGACAGCGCGGTCGGCGTCGGTGCCCCTGGTACGGAGACGGCGTAGCAGCGCACGCCGGCCTCCTGCTCCTCGTCGTCGATCGAGTAGCCGCGGTCGCGGATCGTGTCGAGCTCGACGAGCAGATCCTCGAGCGACTCGATCGAGCGTTCCGTGTGCGAGGGCATGCCCACGCGGCCGACGATCTCGCGCACCGTCACCTCGGGGAGCTCCGAGAGGACCATCTTCCCCACGCCCGTGCAGTGGCAGTACACGCGGCGGCCCACCTCCGTGAACGTCCGCATCGAGCGCGAGGAGGCCGCCTGGGCGACGTACACGGCCATGTCCCGATCGATCATCGCGAGGTTGGCGCTCTCGCCGAGCTCGCGCGCCACCCGCTCGAGGTGGGGGCGGGCGCCGACGCCGAACTGCCGGCCTGCGCTCTCGCCGAGCCGGATGAGGCGCGGGCCCAGCGTGTAGCGCCGCGAGGCCAGCTGCCGGGCGTACCCACGGTCGACCATCGTGCGCAGGATGCGGTGGATGGTGGGCAGGGGCAGCTCGGAGGCCTCGGCGAGCTCGCTCAGCGCCGCGTCACCCCCCAGGTCCGTGAGGAGCTCGAGGAGGTCGATCGCGCGGTCCACGGACTGGACGCCGGAGCTGGAGGCCATCATCTCTTCCTGGTCTGTGAGGGTGCTGCCGAGGACGGGCCGGGGCTGCCGCACCGCCCGTCGACCTCTCCATACTTCCATATGACGGAACTCACCGTCCGAACGATCGGAGTGCAACCATGACCAGCTCGAGCCCCTCCCTGGCGCCGGAGACCCTCGCCGAGGTCGACGCGATGCTCGACGGAGCCGACGAGCGCCTCGAGGCGGACTACCCGGGCGACGACGGCACGCGCCAGCCGGTGCACACCGTGTACGTGCCGGCGCACCGGTTTCGCGCCGGGCTCGCGCACGAGTGGGGCGGCCAGGCGCTCGAGGTGATCGAGCGCGGAGGCGGGACGGCAGAGCTGCTCGCCGCCGTCGGCGTGCCCGACGAGCTGCGCGAGAGCGTCGGCGCCCTGGTGACGGACAAGCTGGCCACCGAGCCGGTCGAGGACCTGCGCATCGACCTCGAGGACGGGTACGGGGATCACGGCGACGCCGAGGACGACGACGCGCTCGCGGCCGCCCGCGCGGTGCGCGCCGAGATCGACGCCGGGACGTCCACCCCGTTCGTCGGCATCCGCTTCAAGTGCCTCGAGCGCGCGACGAGGGCGCGCGGCGTGCGCACCCTCGATCTCGTGGTCGGCGAGCTCGCGTCGTCCGGCCCGCTCCCGGACGGGTTCGTCCTCACGCTGCCGAAGGTCACGTCGGTCGAGCAGGTCGAGGCGATGGTGGTGCTGTGCGAGCGGCTCGAGGCGGTCCACGGCCTGCCCGCCGGCCGCCTGCGGTTCGAGATCCAGGTCGAGACGCCGCAGGCGGTCCTCGGCGCGGACGGCACGGCGCTGGTGGCGCGGATGATCCACGCCGGCGCGCCGCGCGTGACCGGGCTGCACTATGGGACGTACGACTACTCCGCCTCGCTCGGCATCGCCGCCCGCTACCAGTCGATGGAGCACCCGGCGGCGGACCACGCGAAGGCGGTCATGCAGCTGGCCGCGGCCGGCACCGGCGTGCGGCTCTCGGACGGCTCGACCAACGTCCTGCCCGTCGGCGACGCGGACCAGGTGCGCGCGGCGTGGTCCCTGCACGGCCGTCTCGTGCGCCGCTCGCTCGAGCGCGGCTACCACCAGGGCTGGGACATGCACCCCGGGCACCTGCCGGGACGGTTCGCCGTGACCTACGCCTACTACCGCGAGGGATTCCTGTCCGCGGCGCAGCGCCTGCGCGCCTACCTCTCGAAGGAGGAGGGCGCCGTGATGGACGAGCCCGCGACGGCGCGCGCGCTGGCGTGGTTCCTCGCCCGCGGCCTCGACTGCGGCGCGATATCGGCCGCCGAGGTCGAGGGGTCCGTCGGCGCCGGCGTGGGCGAGGTCGACGCGCTCGCCGGCCGCCCGCCGGGCCGGCGGAACTGAGGCGGCGCGGCATGACGACCCGGAGCGGCGGGGTGCAGTCCGTCGAGCGCGCCTTCCACGTGCTGGAGCTCATCGCGGCGGCGGGCGGCGAGGCGACGATCAGCGAGCTCTCGGCCGCCGCCGACCTGCCGCTCCCGACGATCCACCGGTTCCTGCGCACCATGGTCGGGCTCGGCTACGTGCGCCAGTCGCCGGACCGCCGGTACACGCTCGGTGCCCGGCTGGTCCCGCTCGGCGAGGCGGCGAACCGGCGGCTCGGCGCGGTCGGGCGGCCGGTGCTCCAACGGATCGCGGAGGAGCTGGGGGAGAGCGCGAACATGGCCACGCTCGACGGCCAGACGATCGTGTACGTCGGCCAGGTGCAGTCCACCCGGTCGATGCGGATGTTCACCGAGGTCGGGCGCCGCGCGCTCGCCCACGCGACCGGGGTCGGGAAGGCGATCCTGGCGACGATGCCGGACGACGAGGTCGAGCGCGTGGTCGGCCGGCAGATCGACCGGCCGACGGAACGGGCGTCCGCGACGCTCGAGGAGCTCGTCGAGCGCCTCGACGTGGTGCGGGCGCAGGGCTACTCCGTCGACGACGAGGAGCAGGAGATCGGCGTGCGCTGCTACGCCGTGGCCGTGCCGGGGGACCACGTGCGCTGCGGCATCTCGGTCTCGGGTCCCACCTCCCGGGTCGACGACGCCTTCGGGCGGCGGGCCGTGCCGCTGCTCCACGACGCGGCCGAGCAGCTAGCGCGCGCGCTGAGCCCCGAGCTCACCGGAGCCGTGCACTGACGGTTGACCACCCTCGGGCGCCCTGCTAGCGTTTTCGACATCAGGAAGTAAACATCCACAAAGCGGAAAAGGAACCTGATGGCCGACGACGTCCTGTACACCGTCAACTGCTCGATCCTGCTCACCGACCTGCCGCTCCTCGAGCGTCCGGCCGCCGCGCGGGCCGCCGGCTTCACCGGCGTCGAGCTGTGGTGGCCGTTCCCCACCTCGACCCCCGACCAGGCCGAGGTCGACGAGCTCGTCCGCGCGCTCGCCGACGCCGGCGTGCAGCTCACGGGCCTCAACTTCAACGCCGGCGACATGCCCGGCGGCGACCGTGGCCTGATCTCCTGGCCCGCGCGCTCGGACGAGCTGCGCGCGAACCTCGACGTCGTCACCACGATCGGCGAGCGCACCGGCTGCCGCGCCTTCAACGCGCTGTACGGCAACCGGGTCGATGGCGAGGACCCGGCGGCCCAGGACGACCTCGGCGCCGAGAACCTCGCCCTGGCCGCCCGGGCCGTCGACCGCATCGGCGGCACCGTCCTCCTCGAGCCCGTCTCCGGCGCGGACGCCTACCCGCTGAAGACGTCCGCCGACGTCGTGGGCGTCCTCGACCGGGTGCGCGACGAGCACGGCGCGACCAACCTCGGCCTCCTCCTCGACGTGTACCACCTGGCCGTCAACGGGGCCGACGTGGACGCCGAGATCGCCCGGTACGCGGACCGCGTCGCCCACGTCCAGATCGCCGACGCCCCCGGGCGCGGCGCCCCCGGCAGCGGCGAGCTGCCGATCACGCGCTGGATCGACGACATCCGCGCCACCGGCTACGCCGGCCCGGTCGGGCTGGAGTACAAGACCTCCGACGCCGACCCGTTCGCCTGGCTCCCGCGCGAGCAGCGCTCCGCCTGACCACCCACCACCTCCGACAAGGGGAGAGACCAATGAGCACCATCGCCTTCATCGGCCTCGGCATCATGGGCAGCCCGATGGCCGTCCACCTGCAGAACGCCGGGCACGACGTGCGGGGCTACAACCGCACCCCCGACAAGACCGCCCCCCTCGTCGAGGCCGGCGGCACCGCCGCCTCCTCGGTGGCAGAGGCCGTGACCGGCGCCGACGTCGTCGCCGTCATGGTCCCGGACTCGCCCGACGTGACGGACGTCCTCACCGGCGAGGACGGCGTGTACGCCAACGCCGCGCAGGGCACTCTCGTCATCGACTTCTCCTCGATCCGCCCCGACGTCACCGTCGAGCTCGCCGAGGCGGCCCGCGAGAAGGGCATCCGCCTCCTCGACGCCCCGGTGTCCGGCGGCGAGGCCGGCGCGAAGAACGCGGCGCTGTCGATCATGGTGGGCGGTGCGGACGAGGACTTCGCCGCCGCCAAGGAGGTCTTCGACGTCGTGGGCAAGACGATCGTCCACGTCGGACCGTCCGGTTCCGGCCAGACCGTCAAGGCGGCCAACCAGCTCATCGTCGCCGGCAACATCGCGCTGCTGGCCGAGGCCGTCGTCTTCCTCGAGGCCTACGGCGTCGACACGACGGCCGCGATCGAGGTGCTGGGCGGCGGGCTCGCCGGCTCGGCCGTGCTCGACCAGAAGGCGCAGAAGATCCTCGACCGCTCCTTCGATCCCGGCTTCCGGATCGACCTGCACCACAAGGACCTGGGCATCTTCACGTCCGCCGCGCGCGAGGAGGGCGTCGTCGCCCCCGTCGGCGCGCTCGTCGGCCAGCTCATGGCCGCCGCCCGGGCCGCCGGGGACGGCCAGCTCGACCACTCCGGCCTCTTCCAGACCATCGCCCGCCTGTCCGGGCGCGAGTGACCCACCGAACCACAAGGAGAACGTCATGCCTCGAATGAGAGCGGTCGACGCCGCGGTGGCCATCCTCGAGAAGGAGAACGCCACCCAGGCCTTCGGCCTCCCGGGCGCCGCCATCAACCCGCTGTACGACGCCATGCGCAAGCACGGCGGCATCCACCACGTCCTGGCCCGCCACGTCGAGGGCGCCTCGCACATGGCCGACGGCTACACCCGCGCCGAGCGCGGCAACATCGGCGTCTGCATCGGCACCTCCGGCCCGGCCGGCACCGACATGATCACCGGCCTGTACGCCGCGTGGGCCGACTCGGTGCCGATCCTGTGCCTCACCGGCCAGGCGCCCGTCGCGAAGCTCGACAAGGAGGACTTCCAGGCGGTCGACATCGCCTCGATCGCCGCACCGGTGACGAAGATGGCGAAGACCGTCCTCGAGGCCGCACAGGTCCCCGGCGTGTTCGCCAAGGCGTTCCAGCTCATGCGCTCCGGTCGTCCGGGCCCGGTGCTCATCGACCTCCCGCTCGACGTCCAGCTCGCCGAGATCGAGTTCGACCCGGACACCTACGAGCCGCTGCCCGTGCAGCAGCCCGCCGCCACCCACCGCCAGGTGGCCAAGGCGCTGGACATGCTGCAGGCCGCCGAGCGGCCGCTCGTGGTCGCGGGCGGGGGCATCGTCAACGCCGGCGCCGAGGCGGAGCTCGTCGATCTCGCCGAGACGCTGAACATCCCGGTCGTCTCCACCCTCATGGGGTGGGGCGCCATCGCGGACGACCACCCGCTGTCCGCGGGCATGGCGGGCATCCAGACCTCGCACCGCTACGCCAACGCGACCTTCCTCGAGTCCGACTTCGTCCTCGGGGTCGGCAACCGGTGGGCCAACCGGCACACCGGCGGCCTCGAGGTCTACCGCCGCGGTCGCACGTTCGTCCACGTCGACATCGAGCCGACGCAGATCGGCCGCGTCTTCGCGCCCGACTACGGCATCACGTCCGACGCCGGGGCCTTCCTGCGCAGCGCGGTCGAGATCGCCAAGGAGCGCAGGGCCGCCGGCTCGCTGCCGGACTACGCGGCGTGGGTCGCCGACACGCAGCAGCGCAAGGGCTCCCTCCAGCGCAAGACGAACTTCCCGGAGACGCCCATCAAGCCGCAGCGCGTGTACCAGGAGATGAACCGGGCGTTCGACCGGGACACCGTCTACGTGTCGACGATCGGCCTGTCGCAGATCGCCGGCGCCCAGTTCCTCCACACCTACGCCTCGCGGCACTGGATCAATGCCGGCCAGGCCGGCCCACTCGGCTGGACTGGCCCCGCCGCCCTCGGCGTCGCCGCCGCCCGCCCGACGACGAAGGTCGTCGCGCTGTCGGGCGACTACGACTTCCAGTTCATGCTCGAGGAGCTCGCGGTGGGCGCGCAGCACCACCTGCCGTACGTCCACGTGGTCGTCAACAACGCCTACCTGGGGCTCATCCGCCAGTCGCAGCGCGCGTTCGACATGGACTACCACGTGTCCCTGGCCTTCGAGAACATCAACTCCGCCGAGGTGGCGGAGTACGGCGTCGACCACGTCAAGGTGGCCGAGGGCCTGGGCTGCAAGGCACTCCGGGTGACGGACCCGGACGACCTCGAGCAGGCGTTCGTCAAGGCGCAGGGGATGGCCGAGGAGTCGCAGGTGCCGGTGGTCGTCGAGGTCATCCTCGAGCGCGTCACCAACATCTCCATGGGGGCCGAGCTCGACGGCGTCAACGAGTTCGAGGAGCTCTCGCTGTCGGCCACGGACTCGCCCACGGCGACCGCCCTGCTCGACTGACGTCCACCCTGCCTGCCGGCTCCGGCCCGGCGGGTGAGGGCCGATCATCCTGGCGAGCGAGCGGCAATCTGTCTCTATGTCGAGACTGTGATGTCTCAGGACTTCGGTGACGGTTCTTGTCTCAGGACTTCGGTGACAGTTGGTGTCTCAGGACTTCGGTGACAGTTGGTGTCTCGGGACTTCGGTGACGGTTGGGCTGGGTGGCGAGGAATCCGCGGGGTTTGCCGTTGCCGACGTACCGGGTCCTAGGAGCGGGCCGGGGGTAGGTCTGGATGCTTTCGCCGGTGTCCTCGAAGCACTCCACGGTCTTGACGTCCCAGACGATGTGCACGGTCTGTCCGGCGCGGTGCTTGCCGACTTGGAACTGGGTGCCGATGACTTGGACGTTGCCCGCAGCGGTGACCTGTCGGGTGGCCGTTCCTGTCGCGTTGCGTAGCGGTGGGGGCTCGGGCAGCGAGACCTCGGGCGGTTCGGGCTCGGGTGCTTTCGCGGTGGCCTGCCAGGCACGCTCGGGGGTGATCCGTCCCTGCAGTGCCTGGTTGGGGCGCTCGGTGTTGTAGCGCTCCTCGAACTCATCGAGCAGTTCCTGCAGCGCGGGCAGGCCGACAGCGAGCTCTTGTTTGTCCAACCACTTCGCGGCGGTCTGGTGGTGTCGTTCGCTCTTACCGGCTGTGGTCGGTCGACCGGGTCGGCTGGCGATGGCATTGACGCCGAGCCCGTGGAGGTAGTCCACGAGCTGGCCACGGACCTTACGGCGGGTCGGGTTCAGCGCGAGACCGTTGTCGGTCAGGAACCGCTGGGGCACGCCGTGTCTGCTGATCGCGGTACGGACCACGGCCAGCACGTCGGTGGAGTTCTCCGAGGGGGCGGCCCTCGAGGCCAGGATCTTGCGGGAGTGGTCATCGATGACCTGCAAGATCGTGGCCTGGTCTCCGTAGGCCAACGGGTACTCAAAACCATCGAGCTGCCACATCGCGTTCGGTGCTGGGTAGACGAACCGGCGAGACGCTGCGCGGGGACGTTTACGCGGCTCGGGCTCCACCGCCCCGGCAGCGAGGAAGATCCGGGCCAGCGTCGCCCTGGACGGGGCCGTGAGGCCAAGCTCGATCATCTTGTCCATCACGCTGATCGGCCCGTAGTCCCAGCCCTCCGCTTCCAGATCACGTCGCACGTTCAGCGCCTGTTCAATGACCTCTGCGGACGTCGTAGCAGGCGAGCGATGGGGCCGGCGCGAGCGCGGCTTCCACGCCGCGACCGGGCCTTCCTTGGCCGCTCGGGAACGGATCGCGTAGAACGATTTCCGACTGATCCCGTGGCGCTGACAGAACTCCGTGACCGCGCCCCGCGGCGCCTTCGTCGGCCACTGCGTGATGGCGTACCGCACCGTGCTGCTGATCTCCTGGTTCTGACCCATCGGCCCATCCCGGCACCCGAAGTGTCACCACCAAGTCCAGACATACCGTCACCGATGTCCTGAGACACAAACGTCACCGATGTCTGGAGACTTCACAGTCTCTATGTCGAGACCGATTGCCGCTCTCTCGTCGTCGGGCGGCGCGCCGACCGACCGGAGACGGATGTGTGGTCCGTCGATCGTCAGCCGACGTCGAGCGACCGGATGTATCTGTTGATGGTCGGCAGATCGACGACGAGCGTGTCCCAGACCGCTCCGTAGTCGGTGCCCTCATAGTGATGCGCCAATCGGTCCCGCATCCGCTTGATGTGTGACCACGGCACCTCTGGATGCCGGTCAGCGGTGTCGGTACTCAGGCGCGCGACGTTCTCGCCGATCTTGATGATCAGCGACTCCGCCGCCAGGCCCGGGACGTTGTCAGGGTCGGTGCGGTACCACTCGTGGCCGCGCACCACGAGATTGGCGCCGACGCCGCACAGGCGGACGATCTCCCTCAGCGCCCTGGCGTCCCGTTCGTTCATACCGCGACAGCCGTCGCCAGAATCTCGTGGTCCGCACGCAGACCGCCGTCCGTGACCACGTCGACCTCGACACCGAGAAGCTCGCTCGCCTCTGATGCGAATGCCGTGATCGTGAGCAGTCCCGTGCCCGGCGTCCGCGTGACCAGGATGTCCAGGTCGCTACCCGGGCTGTCGGCCCGGCGTGCGGCGGAGCCGAAGACGCGGACGTTGCTGAGGCCGTACCGAGCGGCGAGGCTCAACAGTCCCGTGCGGTGCGCGGCGAGCGCGTCGCGTGGCAGGGGCCGCACTGCCGCTCGCAGTCGGTCCAGCATCGCTGTCGAGATCTTGCGCCTTCCGGCCTCGTAGGCGGCAATGTTCGGTTGGGCCACCCCGGA
Organism: Georgenia sp. Z1491; assembly: GCF_049856175.1. GTDB lineage: Bacteria > Actinomycetota > Actinomycetes > Actinomycetales > Actinomycetaceae > JB111. Next base: position 122,111 of record NZ_JBNDNA010000009.1, on the reverse strand, counting down.
CCGGTGCGCCAGCTCGACCTGACTGAGGCCGGCAGCCTCACGAAGCTCTCGCACCGAGTTCGCCATGACCCGACTATATCGTGCGATATACCCATGGCGATGCCTCATGGTCAGCGCGCCGCTCTCTCGTCGTCACATCTGGTAGAGACCGAGCCCGCGCCGACCCAGCTCCTCGGCGAGGACGCGGACGACGATGCCGAGACGCTCGGCGGAGTGGTCGACGAGGACCACCACCGGCGGGCGTGACGGACCGAGCCCGTCACCGCGCGGTTTGCGAGGTGCTGCCCCTGGCGCCCGGACCGGCCCAGGTTGCTGAGGAGTCAGATGCCGGCGACCTCGACGACGTCGGCGCCGTGCTTGACCGGGAGGGCGCCCACGCGCACACCCCTGATCTCCTCCCAGGGGATGTCGATCCCGCCCGGACCGGTCACGCCGGCGGTGGACCGTACGGCTGCGGCCCGGGTGCGGGCGCGACGCCGGGTACGGCTCACGGGGCCCGTGTCGTTCGTGCGCGGGGCCCGGCGTGCGAGGACGGGGCGGGGATCATGGCGCTGCGGTCCTCACGGGCGGCGTGCGGGCGGACGGATGCCACGATCGTCGCGGATCGCGATCGTCCGCGGCACCGTCCGGACGGGGAGTTCTCGCCCGAGTACGGCACGGGGCGCGCCGTCGGACCTCGGCTAGTCTCGACCCGATGCGAAGTGCTGTCCGGAGCCCGTGGGCGATCCTCAGCCCCCACCAGGGGCGGTCCAGGGACCAGCGCACCGTGGTCGCCGCGTGAGCGGGGGCGTCGGGACAGCCGGCCGGGTCGCGTGGATCGACGCCTCGCGGGGCTTCCTCGTCATCCTCGTCGTCGTCGGCCACGCGCTGATGTTCTTGGGCCGCGCCGACATGCCGGTCACCGAGATCGCGCCCTCGGTGCGCGTGGCGCAGCTCATCCGCATCCCCGCCCTGTTCTTCCTCTCCGGGGCGCTCTTCAGCCACGCCGCCGCGCGTCCGTGGCGGACGGTGATCGGCACCCGCATCGTTCCCATGGTGTGGATCCTCGGCGTCTGGCTGCTCGTCGAGGTCGTCCTGGCATCCTGGCGCGTCGGGATCGACCAGGCCATGCCGGCGGGACCGGCGCGGTGGTTGCTCGCCCAGGTGATGATCCCGGAGGACTACCTGTGGTTCATCTGGGGCCTCGCCGTCATGACCGTGGTGGCGCGACTCCTGCGCTCCCACCCCGTCCTCATCGTCGCCGTGGCGGCCGCGATGCTGCTCACCCCCGTCTACCCGGAGCTCGGCGGGCAGACGGAGAAGTTCTTCTCCTACGCGCCCTTCTACCTCCTCGGCTTCCTCGTCGCCCCCGCCCTGCGGGTCCGGCAGCGATGGCTGGTCGGGGCGGGCGCGATCTCGGCTCTGATCTTCGTCCCCCTTGCGCTCGCCCGCACCGAGCGGGGACTCGTGCTGACGACCGACCGTCTCGACGAGCACCTGCTGACGTTCCTCGGCCTCCCCGCGGTCGCGCTCCTGGGCATCGTCCTCACCCGCCTCCCCGGGGCCCGCATGTGGAACTGGCTGGGGCGGCGCACGCTGGCGATCTATGTCGCCCACATGCCCCTGCTCGTCCTGGCGCGGTGGAAGGTGGTCGGGACGGCGCGGCGCTACGCCGAGCCCTACGACCACGCCGACCTCCTCTTCCTCGTCCTCCTCGTGATCGTGGTGGTCGCCCTGTGCGCGCTGCTCCACGTCGTGTGCGACAGGCTGCCGTTCGACGGGATCCTGGCCGAGCCGCGGTGGCTGCGCCGCCTGGTGCGCGGTGACGGGGGCAGCGGGGGTCCGACCGGTCGACTCGCGTCGTCGCGGCAGGCCCGGACGTGACGCGTGCCAACCCGCCTGACCCGGGCGAGGCCAAGGCCGAGCGATCCGAGCGGAGCGCTCGCGACAGACCTGGCTCTTCCGCCGGCTGATGCAGAGGGCACGCCTGGGTCGGTCAGGACGAGGATCCTCTGCCGGTCAGGACGAGGACGCTCGCGCGGCGGTCCGGACCGAGCCCGGCGTCTGCCCGACCGTGCGGACGAACGCCCGGCTGAACGCCGCGTCGGACCGGTAGCCGAGCTCCGCCGCGACCTGCGAGGCCGTCGCCGTGCCCGAGGCCAGGCGCTCCTGGGCGATCCGCATCCGCCACCGCGTGACGTAGCCGTTCGGGGTCTCGCCCACGAGCTCGGCGAACCGTGCGGCGAACGTCGACCGGGACATCGTCGCCGTGCGTGCGAGCCGCTCCACGCTCCAGTGGCCGCCGGGCTCGGCGTGGACCGCGTCGAGGGCTCGCCCGATCCGTTCGTCCTGCAGCGCGGTGAGCCAGCCGTCGCGGGCGGCGTCGTCGCGTGCGAGCCAGTCCCGGATCACCTGGACCACGAGGATGTCGGCGAGCCGGGTCGCCACGGCCTCGCCGCCCGGGCGCGGGTGGGTGAGCTCGTCGACCATGAGGCGCAGCGTGTCGCGGATTGCCGACCCGATCGGTGAGGCGTCCCCCTCGGTGACGAGGACGGCCGGCAGCCGTCGGGCGAGCTCGCGCGCGGCGGGCTCGTCGAAGGCGACGATCCCGCAGACCAGCTGCGTGCGCGCGCCGCCCCCGCCGTGCTCGAGGACCGAGTAGTGCTCGCCGAGCCAGCGCTGCGGGAGTTCCTCGACGGCCCGCGGCGTGCCGGCGCCACGCGTGCCGTCCGCGCCGTCGACCCCGGCCACCACGTGCCCCCGGCCGTGCGGGACGAGCGCCAGGTCCCCGGCCGCGAGCTCGACCGTCTCGCCGCTCTCGACCTCGAGCCGGCACGCCCCCGAGGTGACCACGTGGAAGCTGAGCGAGTCGGGGACCGTCGGCATCCGTAGCGCCCAGGGTGCGGTCAGGTCGGAGCGCGTGTAGAGCAGGCCGCGCATCCGCAGCGTCTGGAGAGCGCGCGCCAGCCGGTCATGCGTCTCCCAGGGCCGCGTCGTCATGGTGTCGATCCTTGCGCATTCCGCCTGGGGCCGTGGGCGGATCCGGACGATCGGGCAAGGAAACGGGCGGAACTGGGCTGGGAACGCCATATGTCGGCCCCTAGCGTCGAGGTCGCCGTCCCGGGAGCGCCGGGGCGCCGACCACCACGAGGGAGCACGCCATGTATGTCATCGCCGGAGCCACCGGACACGTCGGAGGAGCGGCCGCGCACCGCCTGCTCGAGGCGGGGGAGGAGGTGCGGGTGCTCGTCCGCCGAGAGCCCGATGCTGCGCGCTGGCGCGCCGCGGGGGCCGAGGCCCGGCTCGTCGACCTCGCGGAGCGCGCCGGCCTGACCGACGCCCTGCGCGGCGCGGACGCGATGTTCGTCCTCCTGCCGTTCGACCTGGGGGCCGACGACCTCGACCGACACGCCGACGCGTTCGTCCGCTCGATCGCCGGTGCCGTCACCGACGCCGACGTGCCCCGCGTCGTCATGCTCTCCTCCGGCGTCGCCGACCTCTGCTCGGGGACCGGGCCGATCGCCGGGCTGCACCGCCTGGAGGAGGCACTGCGCGGGGCGACGATCCTCACGGCGATGCGATCCGGGCACTTCCAGGAGAAGGTCGCCGACGTCCTCGGGGTCGCCCGCGCCGAGGGGGTGTACCCCGTTCTCGCGTGCTCGGCGGACGTGCCCGTGCCGATGGGGGCGACGTCTGACGTCGGGGCGGTCGCCGCCGACCTCCTGCGGGTGCCGATCGGGGCGAGCGAGGTGGTCGACGTGCTCGGGCCCGAGGTCACCGAGCGGGAGGTCGCCGCTGAGCTGGGTCGAGTCCTCGGGCGCGACCTGCACGTCGCCGTCGTGCCCGAGTCCGCCTGGGCGGACACCCTCGAGGGCGCCGGGTTCGCACCGCACGTGGCACGTAGCCTCGCCGAGCTCTACAGGGCCGACGCGGCAGGTCTGCTCGCGCCGCGCGGCGACCGCACGGTCCGGGTGACGACTCCGGTCGGGGCGACGATCGACGCGCTCGTCGGGGTGGCCGTCCCGTGAGCGCCGGCTCCGCCGCGCTCGCCGCCGCCACGGTGGGCAACGGGTTGACGGCCGGCCTGTTCCTCGGGTTCACCTGCGCGGTGATGCCGGGCCTGGCCCGGGTCGACGACGCCGGGTTCGTCGCCGCGATGCGCTCGATCAACCGGGCGATCCAGAACCCGTTGTTCGGACTTGTGCTCGTCGGCACGCCGCTCGCGACCGTGGCGGCCACCGTTGCGCGCCCCGCGTCGCCCTGGCTCCTCGCGGGCCTGGTGGCGACGGCGGCGACGCTGGCGATCACCCTCGCGCGCAACGTGCCCCTCAACGTCGCGCTCGACCGGGCGTCCGGGGGCGGCCCCGCGCAACTCACCGCCGCGCGTGCCGCGTTCGAGCGGCCGTGGCGGCGGTGGAACGCGCTGCGGACGCTCACCGGTACGGCGGCGACGGCGTTGCTCGCCGTCGCGGTCGGCGCGGGGGCCGCGTCGTCGGGCTAGGCGACCAGGGGGTGTCGCCGACCGGACCGGCAGGTGTGGAGGCCGCGGTGGAGGTCACGACTCCGTCACATCATCCCTGATCGCTGGCACCCCCCCGTGGGGGGATACGTTCGACTTGTCCCTGCGCACGACCCTCCCGCGAGGAGCGCCGACGGGCGGTACGTCCGACGGTGCATCAGACCGGCAGAGCGTCGAGCAGGGGCGATGACTGTGCACATCGACGTGCAGGGTGCGGCGGACCGAGGTGAGGAGCGACTGCCACGACGACGTCGAGCGAGGACCGGACCATCGACCATGCCGAGCCGGAGGGGTCACGCTCCCTCGGCCACCGAGATCGACGGTTCCCGGCCGGACTGGCCGTCGGGGCCCTCGTGGGCCTGGTCGGTGGTCTCGCCGGTGGGTGGTTCGCGTTCGCCGGGGAGGGGTCGGACGCGCCGGGGGAGACCGGGGCGAGCGCGGAGGTCGACGCACGACGAGCGTGCGAGATCGTCGACACCCTTCCGGAGAGCTTCGACGCGGAACAGCACTTCTCCGGCGGTCCTGCAGCGCTCTTCCGGTTCGAGGCCATGTCGTCGCTCGCTCAGGCCGCGGGCTCGGACGACGACCGGTACGCCGAGCTGGCGAGCGCCGCCGAAGAGTCCTCGAACGCGGCGATCATCGGCGACTGGCAGACGGTCGACGACTCGGTCGTGGCCTACCGGGAGGCCTGCAGCACTCTGTAGATCAGGCGTCCGGGTAGTGCGGGTTCGCGCCGCGCTCGCGCTCGTCCTCCTCGAGCCCCCGGATCTGCCTGCCGAGCATGTTCCACATGTACGCGGCCACGCCGAGGCCGAGGACGCCGACCGCGACGACCACCCACTGCGTCGGCGGTTCGAAGAACAGCAGGCCGACCAGGACGATGGCGAGGTCGGTGACCGCCATCGTCGACACGACGACGAGACGCGAGCGCCTGCGGGCCTCGAGCGACGGACCCGCGCCGGGCCTGGCGCCAGGCACGGCTCCGGGACGTGCACCGGCACCGGGTGGTGCGGCTGCGGGCGTCTCGCGGTGGACGGGCGCGTCGGGGCCCCAGTTGTCGAGCGGGTCGTTCCCGGTGGTCATGGCGGTCTCCTGTCAGCGGGGCGCGGTCAGCGCGTCGAGCACGCGAGCGGCGGCATCGCCGTCGCCGTACGGGGTGGCGTCCGTGTCCGCCGGGCGGGGGCGGGTCGCGGCGGCGAGCAGGGCGTCGCCCGGCTCGACGAGCACGTTCCAGCCGAGCTCGACGGTCTCGACCCACTCGGTCTCGGTCCGCACCGTGGTGCACGGGGTGCGCAGGAGGAATGCCTCCTTCTGCAGCCCGCCGGAGTCGGTGACCACGCCGCGCGCCCGGTCGGCCACGGCCACGAGGTCGCGGTACCCGAGCGGGGTGCGCGTGCGCAGCGACCCGACGGACAGGTCGATGCCGGCAGCCTCGGCCTTCGCCACCAGGCGCGGGTGCGCGAGCAGCAGGACCGGCGCGTCGAGACCGGCGAGCGACGCCACGATCGCCCGCAGCCGCTCGGGGTCGTCGGTGGACTCCGCGCGGTGGATCGTCGCCAGGTAGAAGCCGCCGTCGTCGAGCCCCTCCTCGGCCAGGGCCGCGGGCCGGGCGTCGCCGACGGCGGCGCGCGTCGCGAGCAGCACGTCGGTCATCACGTCGCCGACCACCACGGTCCGCTCCGCCAGGCCCTCGCCGGCCAGGTGGCCGGCGGCCACCTGGGTCGGCGCGAGCAGGAGGTCGGCCGCGTGGTCGGTGAGCACGCGGTTGATCTCCTCGGGCATGCGCCGGTTGAACGAGCGCAGCCCCGCCTCGAGGTGGGCGATCGGCACGTGCAGCTTCGCGGCCGAGACGGCGCCGGCGAGCGTGGAGTTCGTGTCGCCGTAGACGAGGACCCAGTCGGGGCGGTGCTCGGTGAGGACCTCGTCCATCGCGGCGAGCATCGCTCCGGTCTGCTGACCGTGGCTGCCTGACCCGACCCCGAGGTGGACGTCCGGCGCCGGGATCTCCAGCTCGGAGAAGAAGACGTCGGACAGCAGCGGGTCGTAGTGCTGGCCCGTGTGCGCGATGACGTGCTCGACCCCGCGGCGTGCGCACTCGTGCGCGATCGGGGCGAGCTTGACGAACTGGGGGCGGGCACCGACGACGGAGAGGATCTTCACGGTTACCGAGCGTAGCCGGGTAGTTTCGAGTCATGCGCGTCGTCGTGGTCACCACCTGGTTCCCCACCTCCCTTGCCCCGAGCTCGGGGTCGTTCGTCGTGCGCGACGCGCACGCGATGGCCTCGCGCGGCGACACGGTCGACGTCGTCCACCTCGTGCCCGCGCACCAGGACGACGGCACCCGGCACGTGCGCCACGAGGGCCTCAAGGTGCTGCGGCTGCCGATGACCCCCTCGCGCCCCGACCAGATCGCCCAGGTCGCGGCCGCGCTGCCGTCCGTCCTCGACGGCGCCGACGTCGTCCACACCACCGCGATCTCCGCGCTCCTGCCGTTCTCGGTCGGCCGCCCGCGCGCGCCCTGGGTCCACACCGAGCACTACTCCGGCCTCACCAGCCCGGAGAACCTCGGGCTCGGCACCCGCGCCGTGCTCCCGCTCGTGCGCAGCCTTCTGGGCAGGCCCGACGTCGTCACCGCCGTCTGCGACTTCCTCGCCCGCCCGATCCGCGCCGTGCGGGGCGAGGCACCCACCGTCGTCGTGCCCTGCATCGTGCCGCCGCTCGCCGACGTGCCCGGTCGGCCCGCACCGGACGGCGAGCTGCGGCTGGTCAGCGTCGGCGGGCTCGTCGAGCGCAAGGACCCCCTGCTCGCCGTCGACGTCGTCGCCGAGCTCGGCCGGCGTGGGCACCCCGCGCACCTCACGCTCGTCGGCGACGGTCCGCTGACCGGAGCGGTCCGCGACCGCGCCGACGAGGTCGGCGTGGCCGAGCGGATCCACCTCACCGGCACCCTCGACCGGGACGGCGTGCTCGAGCAGCTCGCCGCCGCCGACCTGTTCCTCGGCCCGACCCGCGGGGACAACTTCTTCGTCTCCTGCGCCGAGGCCCTCGTCGCGGGCCGCCCCGTCGTGGTCGGCTCGACCGGCGGGCAGGGGGAGTACATCGACCCGCGCGTAGGGGCGCTGGTGGACCGCCAGGAGGCGGGCGCCTACGCGGACGCGGTCCTCGATGTCCACGACCGCACGGCCGACCTCACGGCGGCCGAGGTCGCCGCGACGATCGGGGAGCGGTTCTCCGTGCCCACCGTCGCGGCGGGCTACGCGGGCGCGCACGCCCTCGCGGCGGACGTCCGCGCCGGCCGATGAGCACGGGCGGCCCGATGACCTCCGAGCTGCCCGGCGCCGGCCGGACGATGGTCTTCCACGCGCCCTACCCGCTCGGCGAGGGGTCGACGTCGGGCTCCGGCATCCGTCCGGTGCGCATGCTCGGTGCGTTCCGCGAGCTGGGGTACGACGTGATCGAGGTGACCGGGCACGGCAAGGAGCGCGCGGCCGCCGTGCGCGATCTCGCCCGGCGGCTCAGGGGCGGGCTGCGGGTCGACCTCGCCTACGGCGAGTCCTCGACGATGCCGACCGTGCTGACCGAGCCGCACCACCTGCCGACCCACCCCGTCGTCGACCTGCGGCTCGCCCGGCTGCTGCGGCGCCACGGCGTGCCGACGAGCGTGTTCTACCGGGACATCTACTGGCGCTACCCCGAGTACACGGAGCGCGTACACCCGGTCGTCGCGGCCGGGACCCGCACGCTCTACCACGCCGAGCTGCGCGCCTACCGCCGGCTGCTCGACAGGGTCTACGTGCCCTCGCGGGAGATCGCCGAGCACGTCCCGCACCTGCGCCCCGAGCAGATGGCGCCGCTGCCGCCGGGCGGCGCGATCCGCGACGTCCCGCGCACCGACGGCCCGCTGACGATCCTCTACGTCGGCAACGTCACCTCCTACTACCGGATGCACGAGCTGCTCCGCGCGGTGCGGGACACCGACGGCGTCCACCTCCTGCTGTGCACGCCGCAGGACTCCTGGGACGCGGCCCGCAGCGAGTACGCCGACCTGCTCGGCGACCGGGTCGAGGTCGTCCACGAGCGCGGCGACGGGCTCCTGCCGCTGTTCGGCCGGGCGGACCTGTGCTCGATCGTCGTCGAGCCGTCCGAGTACCGGGACTTCGCCGCCCCGGTCAAGCTCTACGAGTACATCGGCCACGGCAAGCCGGTGCTCGCCACCACGGGCACGCTCGCCGGCCGCACGGTCCGCGGCGGCGACCTGGGCTGGACGGCGGACTACGACGCCGAGGATCTCGCGCGGGTGCTCGCCCGCCTGCGCGACCACCGCGGTGAGGTCGACGCCGTCGCCGCGCACGTCCGCGAGGCCCGCCACGAGCACACGTGGGCCGCCCGGGCCCGCACGGTCGCCACCGACCTCGCGGGGCTCGACCGGCGGGGCTGACCCCGCGCGAGGCGCCTACCATGGGAGCCTCGCCGCACCGACTCGAGAGGACCCTCATGCGCATCGCCGTCGTCGCCCTGGGAAAGATCGGGCTGCCGCTCGCCGTGCAGTTCGCCGACGCGGGGCACGAGGTGATCGGCGTCGACATCAGCTCCACCACCGTCGACGCGGTCAACGCCGCGCGCGAGCCCTTCCCGGGCGAGGCCCACCTCCAGGACAAGCTCACCGAGCTCGTCCCGGCCGGCCGCCTGAGGGCCACCACCGACTACGCCGAGGCGATCCCCGGCGCCGACGCGATCGTGCTCGTCGTCCCGCTGTTCGTCGACGACGCCACGTGGGAGCCCGACTTCGACTGGATGGACGCCGCGACGCGCTCGCTGGCCGAGCACCTCACCCCCGGCACGCTCATCTCCTACGAGACCACGCTCCCGGTCGGCACCACCCGCAACCGGTGGAAGCCGCTCATCGAGGAGATCTCCGGCCTCACCGAGGGCACCGACTTCCACCTCGTGTTCAGCCCCGAGCGCGTGCTCACCGGCCGCGTGTTCGAGGACCTGCGCCGCTACCCCAAGCTCGTCGGCGGCCTGAGCGAGGAGGGCACGCGCCGCGCCATCGAGTTCTACGAGGCCGTCCTCACCTTCGACGAGCGTCCCGACCTCGCGCGTCCCAACGGCGTGTGGGACATGGGCGGGGCGGAGGCCGCCGAGATGGCCAAGCTCGCGGAGACGACCTACCGCGACGTCAACATCGGCCTGGCCAACCAGTTCGCCCGCTACGCCGACACGGTCGGCATCGACGTCATGACGGTCATCGAGGCGTGCAACTCCCAGCCGTTCAGCCACATCCACCGCCCGGGCATCGCCGTCGGCGGCCACTGCATCCCCGTCTACCCCCGCCTGTACCTGTCGACCGACGCCGACGCCACCATCGTGCGCACCGCCCGCCAACTCAACGCCTCGATGCCCGCCTACGTCGTAGGTCGCCTGGAGTCCATGCTCGGCGACCTCACGGGCCGCCGCGTCGCCGTCCTCGGCGCGAGCTACCGCGGCGGCGTGAAGGAGACCGCGTTCTCCGGCGTCTTCGAGACCGTCACCGAGCTGCGCGCCCGCGGCGCCGAGGTGGGCGTCCACGACCCGATGTACACCGACGAGGAGCTGGCCGGCTTCGGCTGGACCCCCTTCCACCTGGGCGAGGCCGTCGACGCCGCCGTCGTCCAGGCGGACCACGCCGAGTACAAGGAGCTGACCCCGGCGGACCTGCCGGGCGTGCGGATCCTCGCCGACGGCCGCAACGTCACCGACCCCGCGCTGTGGGCCGGGACCCCTCGCGTGACGGTGGGCGGCGGGCAGTAGTTGGACCCCAGCGGAGCCACGCTGGGAGGGATCGCCGGGACCTCGGCGCTCGCGCTCCTCGCTCTGCTCGGCCCCGGCCTCGCGATCGGCCACGCGTGGCTGGGGCTGCGCCGACTCACGCTCCTCGCCGCGGCGCTGCCGCTGACGGCGGGGGTCGTCGGCGTGCTCACGCTGCTCGTGCCCCCGCTCGGTCTGCCGTGGACGGCGACGACCGCGGTCGTCCTGCTCGCCGTCACGATCGCCGCCGTCGCCTCGGGCGTGCGACGACGACGCCGCAGGACCTCGGCAGTGCCGCGCGGGGCGGCCGACCCCGATCCGGACCTCGGCCGAGGGGACCGCCTCGTCACCGGCCTCGCGCTCGTCGGCGCACTCGTCGTCCTGCTGGCGGTGGTGTCCTCCGGGCTCGGCGGACTCGGCATCGGGCAGCCGATCGAGCACCGCGACGCGATCTTCCACTACTCCGCGACCGCCCTGGTCGCCTCCGGGGACGGCAGCCCGTTCCCGCTGGGCGGCCTGGACGCGCTCTTCCCCGGCGAGAGCGGCGTCTACTACCCCTCGCTGTGGCACGGCCTCGTGGCGCTGCCGGCTCTCGCGTCCGACCCCGTGGTCGCGTCCCACGTCGTCGTGCTCGTCGTCGCCTGGTCGTTCCTCCTGGGTGTCGCCGCCCTCGCCAGGGCCGCCGCTCCGCGCGTGCCCTACGCCGCCGGCCTCGCCGTCGTCGTCGCATCCGCGTCCGTCGCCTTCCCCTACTACTCCATGCACTTCCACGGCCAGTGGCCATGGGCACTGTCGTTGGTCCTCACGCTGCCGGCCCTCGTCCTGGGCCTGCGCTGCGCGGACCGCCCACGCGACGCGCGCGCCTGGGTGGCGTTCGGCGTGGCCGGGCTCGGCGCCACGCTCGCCCACGGCTCGGCGCCGGCCGTCGTCGTCGTGGGCGCCACCGCGTGGGGCATGGCGCTGCTCGCCCGCGGGATCGGTCGCGGACCCGCCCCGCACCGGGTCGGCTCCGGCCTCGCCGTGGTCGCGCTCCCGCTGCTCGTCGCCGCGCTCGCCTGGATCGCGGTGACCACCGTGCCGCTCCTGTCCTCGATGGGCGACTTCGAGCGGATCTCGCTCGACCAGCGCGGCGAGGTGACCCAGACCCTGCAGTACGCGGTCCCGGTGCCGCCGCTGACCGGGGTCCAGGACCCGGCCTGGGTGCTCACGGCGCTGGCCGCCCTCGGCCTGCTCGTCCTCGTGCAGCACGTGCGGGGCCGGTGGATCGTCGCGACGGCGGTGCTCCTGCTCGTCCTGCGGGTCCTCGCCGCCGGCCCCGACGGGCCGCTGCGCGACCTCACGGCGCTCTGGTACAAGGACTACGACCGGCTCGAGGCCCTCCTCGTCGCTCCGATGGCGGTGCTCGCCGGCGCCGGCGGGGCCGGCCTCGTCGCGATCGTCCGGCGGCTCGTCGCCAGGGGGTCGGACGGCCCCGGTGCGGGTGGGCACGGGTCGGCATGGCCGCAGAGCGAGGTGACCGCCCCGGCCGTCGCGGCCCTGTCCCTGACCGCGGTCACCGCCGCCGTCGTGCTCGGGACGGGGGGCCTGCACGCGCCGGTGTCCGCCGAGACCGTGCGTCAGGGGCCACGCCAGGCGGTCCCGGACCGGCCGTACTCGATGGGCGTGGGGGAGGCCGCGTGGCTCCGGTCGCTCGCCGGCGAGCTGCCCGAGGGGGCCCGGGTGCTCGGCGCACCCGCGAGCGGCGCCGTCCTCGCCCCCGCGCTCGCCGGCTGGGACGTCGTGCCCCGGCCGCTGTACCCGGTGGCCGGGGACCCGGCCGACGAGCTCCTGTACGACCTCGAGCGGCTGGGGGAGGACCCGGGCGTCTGCGAACGGGTCGCCGAGCTCGGCGTCACCCACGTCTACCTCGACACCCCGGGCCACATGCTCCTGGGCTGGAGCTACCCGGACCCGCTCAGCCTGCCCGACGGAACGCTGCGCACGGTCGCCGCCCACGAGGACGCCCGGCTCATGGAGATCGCCGCCTGCGAGTGATCCCCGGACGGCGGGCGGTGTGATCAAGGCGACCGGACCCCGGCCCGTCCGCGTGGGCGCCGCGCCCCACAATGGCGAGGCCGACCGGATAGGAGAGCGATGACCTGGGCACAGTTCGCGGCGCCGACGACCCTCATGCTGGTGACGTCGATCCTGCCCGGCGCCCTCATGCTCCTCGCCGTCGGCGTCCGGGGCCTACTCGCCGTCGGGGGCGGCGCCGTCCTCACGATCTCCGCGGCCGCCGGTCTGGGCATCATCTTCGACCTCGTCGGCGTCCCGTACACGACGGGCACCCAGGCGATCGGGCTGCTCCTCTGCGTCGGAGCCGCCGCAGCCATCGGGCACGGCCTCGGTACCGCACCGTGGGTCCGGGGCCCGCGGGCCCGGCCGATCGTCCAGCCCGCCGCGCTGGGGCGCACCGCGACCGCGGTCCTTGCCGCCATGGTCGTCGTCGGCACGATCGTCCACTGCGTGAGCCTTGCCCGCGGCATGGTCGCACCCGGCCAGCCCGTCCAGACCTGGGACGGCGTCTTCCACCTCGGCGCGATCCGTACGATCGCCGACACCGGCAACGCCTCGGTCCTCGGCGGGCTCGCCCCCATGTACGACGAGCTGACGAGCCCCTTCTACCCGGCCGTCTGGCACGGGTTCGTCGCCGTCTCGCCCGGGTTCGACCTCCCGTCGACGGCGGCCAACGCCTCCTCGTTCGTCATGGGCCCGATCTGGCTGCTGTCGAGCGCCGCCCTCGCCCGCGCCGTGTGGCCGCACCGACCGGCGGCGGCCGTCGCCGCCCCGCTGGTGGCGGCCTCCTTCGTCACGACGCCCGTCGTGCTGCTCGGGGTCGTCTCGCTGTGGCCGTACGCGGCGGCCCACGTCGGCATGCCCGGCCTGCTCGCGCTCGTCGCCCTCGCGGTGCGGCAGCTGCCGCACGCCGGCCCGACGGCGGCGCTCGCCGTGCCCGCCCTCGTCGGCTTCCTCGGGGTCGGCCTCACGCACGGGTCCGCGGCGTTCACGATGATCCTGCTCGCCGGGCCGCTCGTGGCGGTGGGCATCTACCGGGCGTCGAGGCACGCGTGGCTCGCCGGCCACCGCAGACCCGTGTACATCACGCTCGGTGTCCTCGCCGCCGGGCTGGTCGCCGTCGTGGTCGCCCTGACCGTATTCCCGGTTCTCGACATGGTGCTCGGCTTCGAGCGCGGCGGACAGGACTCCTACTGGCCCGTCGCCGGCCAGCTGCTCATCGACAACCCGATGGTCTACAGCTACGACTGGACACAGTCCGTCGGGCAGGTCGCCGTCACCGCCCTGACCGTGGTCGGCGTCGTCGCCGCGTTCGGCCTGCGATCGGGCCGCTGGGTCGCCGTGGGCTGGGCGTGCGCCGTCGTGCTCACCCTGCTGACCGCCGGCCCGGAGGACAACCCGCTGCGCGCGATCGGCGGGTTCTGGTACACGCAGCCGAGCCGGGTGGTCGTTCTCGTCGGCCTCATGGCCGTGCCGCTCGCGGCGCTCGGCGCCTCCGTCGTCGCGCGCTCCCTGGCTGCGCTGTGGGCCTCGGTGACCGGCAGGGACGAGGCGGTGGAGGACCTCCGGGACGACGACGCGCCGGAGCCGGCCACCGCGCGGACCACGGAGCCGCGGCCCGTGCTCGTCGCGCTCGTGGCCGTCCTCGGCCTCGTCGTGCTCGTCACCGGCGGCCTGCGAGCCGACCTGAGGACGCAGAACATCGTCAACGCCTACGTCCCCGACCGCATCGCCTGGGGCACCATGCTCAGCCAGGAGGAGATCGACCTCGTCACCCGCGCGGGCGACGTGCTGCCCGACGACGCCGTCGTCATCGGCGACCCCTTCTCCGGCGCCGGCTACCTCTACTCGCTCGGCGGCGTCAACGTGCTCTACCGTCAGCTCGGCCAGTGGGACAGCGAGGAGCTGACCACCCTGGGGACGAGCTTCGACGACATCTACACCGATCCCGAGATCTGCGAGATCGTCCGCGACCTCGGCGTCACCCACGTCTACACCGACACGGACCCGCGCGGCCCCCAGGAGGACCAGCAGAAGTACTCCTACCGGACCGAGGGGTTGGCCTACGTGCAGCCCGCCGAGGGCTTCGAGCTCGTCGACAGCGCCGGGACCACGTCGATCTGGCGCCTCACCTACTGCGACGACCCGGCGGGTACCGGCGGCGGCGGATGAGCTGGGCGCAGACGCTGCCCGGGCTGATCGCCATGACGGTGCTCATGGTGGCCCCCGGGTGGCTGCTGCTGCGACTCCTCGGCCTGCGCGGGATCGTCGCTCTCGGCCCCGCCGCCACCCTGACGATCGCCCTGTCGGCCGGGTGGGCGGTCCTGCTCGGAGCCGCCGGCGTGCCCTGGAACCTTGGCACCCTCGCGCTGGGGCTGCTCCTCGCCGTCGCCGCGTGCGCGGGCCTGGGGCACCTGTTCGGCACGGCGCCGTGGCGCGGTGCGGGCGACGCCGAGGAGACCGAGCGGGCGGGGCCCGCACCCGAGGCCCGCGGGCTGCGCACGCCTCCCGTGGCCCGGCGAGCCCGTCCCGGGCGGGGCGGCGCGACCGTCGCGGCGCCGGCGCGTGGTGTGCTCCTGCAGCCGGCGCCCCTGGCACGCCCGCACCTGCTGCTCCTTGCCGGCGTGGCGGCCGTCGCCACCGGCCTGTACGTCCTGGCGATGGCCCGCGGCATCGGCGTGCCCGAACGGCCGAGCCAGGTGTGGGACGGGGTGTTCCACCTCAGCGCGATCCAGGCGGTCCGCGAGCACGGCGACGCGTCCTCCTTCGGTGGGCTGGCCTCGCTCTACGACTACGGGTACGCACCGTTCTACCCGGCCGGCTGGCACGGGATCGTCGCCGTCGTGCCGTTCCTCGGACCGGTCCCGGCCGCGGTCAACGCCTCGATCCTCGTCGTCGGCGTGCTGTGGACGCTGTCGATCACCGGCCTCGTGCGGGCGACCTGGCCGCGCCTGCCCGTCGCGGCCGCCGTCGTGCCCGCGCTCGCGCACTCCTTCCTCGCGCTGCCCGTCGGGCTCATCACGCAGATGGGCCAGTTCCCCTACACGTACGCCCACGTCCTGCTGCCCGGCCTCCTCACCCTCGTCGTCCTCGCTGTGCGTAACTTGCCCGACCTGCGTGCGACCGCCGCACCCGCCCTCCCGGCGGCGGTGGCGGCGTTCGGCCTCGCGCTGGTCCACGGGTCCGTCTGGTTCTCCACGCTCCTGCTCGTCGCCCCGCTGCTCGTCGCCACGGCTGCAGGGGCGTTCCGGCGCCTGCGGCACACCGGCGCGCGCCTCCCGCTCGCCGTCGCCGCGTGGTGCGCCCTGGGGCTCGCCGTCCTCGCCTCGGTCCCGCTGCTCGCCGGCGAGGTCGTCGACTCGGTGCAGGCCTTCGAGCGCGAGGGCGACGACGGCTACCGGTGGATCCTCACCTCCCTGCTCGTCGACCGACCCCTGCGGTCCTTCGGCGGGTACGACCTCGGCGGGGTCGCGACCGTGGTCCAGGTCGTCGTCGCCGGCCTCGCGATCGGCGGCGCCGCCCTCGTGTGGTGGCTGCACCGCGGACGGTGGATCGCCGTCGGGCTCGTCACGAGCGTCGCGCTGACCGCGATCTCCTGGGGGCCCGCGGACCATACGCTGCACTGGGCGACGGGGGTCTGGTACTCGGAGACCATGCGGCTCGACGCGCTCGTGATCGTCTGCGCCGCGCCGCTGGCCGCGGCGGCGCTCGCCGTGCTCGTGCGTGACGGCGTCGAGGTGGTGCGCGGGATCCGCCCGCGGGAGTCGGCGCTCGCCGGGCAGGGAGCGTCGGTCCGGCAGGGTGCGCCGCTCCGGCAGGGTGCGCCGCTCCGCGAGGCGGTCGTGGCGGGCGTGGCCGTCCTCGCGATGGTGCTCGCCTCCGACGGCCTGCGCAACACCCTGCGTACGTACCACGCGGTCGAGAGCTTCGTGCCCGATCACCTCCCGTTCCGGATGCTCGCGAACGACGCCGAGCTTGAGCTCTTCCGGCGCGCGGGGGAGGAGCTGCCGGACGACGCCGTCGTCCTCGGGGCCCGGTTCCGGGGGACGCCCTATGTGTACTCGCTGGGCGGTGTGGACGTCGTCTACCCGCACCTGGCCGGCCCCCGCTCCGCGGACGGCCGGCTGCTGCAGGCGGGCATCGACGAGATCGGCACCGACCCGGCGGTGTGCGCGGCCGTCGAGCGCCTCGGCGTCACCCACTTCTACACGAACACGCGGGACACCGGCCCCGAGCCCTGGCACCAGATGGCGCCGCTGGGCGACGCCACGCTGTTCACCTTCCGCCCCGGCGAGGGGTTCGAGCTGCTCGACACCGGTGGGCTGGGCGAGCTGTGGGAGATCACGGCCTGCGACTGAACCGGGCCCTGCCACACGCATGCGCCTGCTCCGCGCGGGGCGTCGGCGCGGATAGCCTGACGCCATGGCTGTCCTCATCACCGGCGGTGCCGGCTACATCGGCGGGCACGTGGTTGCCCAGCTCCGGGAGCGCGGTGAGGAGGTCCTCGTCGTCGACGACCTGAGCACCGGCGTCGCCGAGCGGATCGACGGCGTCACCCTCGTCACGCTCGACCTCGCCGCCGACGGGTCCGAGGAGCTCCTCGCCAAGGTCATGGCGGAGCGGACGATCGACGCCGTCGTGCACTTCGCCGGCCGCAAGCAGGTGGGGGAGTCCGTCGAGCGGCCGACCTGGTACTGGACGCAGAACGTCGGCGGACTGCTGACCGTCGTGCGCGCGATGGAGTCCAGCGGCTGCCGACGGATCGTCTTCTCGTCGTCGGCGTCGGTGTACGGCATCTCCGAGGACGACCTGCTCACCGAGACCGCCCCCACCCAGGCGCTGAGCCCGTACGGCCGCACCAAGCTCGTCGGGGAGCAGATCCTCGACGACGCCGCCGCCGCGGGCACGCTCGACCCGATGTCGCTGCGCTACTTCAACGCCGCCGGCGCCGCCGGGCCGCTGCTCGGCGACACCGCGGTCCAGAACCTCATCCCCATGGTCCTCGAGCGGCTCGACGCGGGCGAGCCGCCGCGGATCTTTGGGGACGACTACCCCACGCCGGACGGCACGTGCGTGCGGGACTACGTGCACGTCGTCGACCTGGCCCGCGCCCACCTCCTCGCGCTCGACCACCTCGTCGGGGCCGACGAGCGGCGCGCGGCGGGGGAGCCCGCCTCGCCGACGGTGGTCAACGTGGGCACGGGGGTGGGCAGCTCCGTGCGCGAGGTGCTCGCCGCGGTGCGCGCCGTCACGGGTGACGAGACGCAGCCCGTGGTCGTCCCGCGACGCCCGGGCGACCCGCCGCGGTCCGTGGCCGACGTGACGCTGGCCCGCGAGCTCCTCGGCTTCACCGCCGAGCTCGGCCTGGTCGACATGGTCGACTCGGCCTGGAAGGCGTGGCGGAGCCGGTGAACGCCGGCCGGCCCGGCGGCCGGGAGGCCGCGGCCGACGTCCACGTCGTGACGATCGCCTACAACCCGGATCGGCGCGAGCTCGCGACCTTTGCCGCCACGCTCGCGGACGCCACCGCCGCGCGCGTGCGCCTGACGATCGTCGACAACGGGCGGGCCCACGAGGCCGTCGACGAGGTCGCGGCGGCCCACGGCGCCGAGGTCGTTCGTCCGGGCGCCAACCTCGGGTACGGGACGGCGGCCAACCTCGGCGCGCGCGGGGGCGTCGAGCCGTGGCTGGTCGTCGTCAACACCGACGTCGAGTGGCGCGCGGGCTCGCTCGACACGCTGCTGGAGGCGGGGGAGCGCCACGCCCGCGCGGGAGCGCTCGGGCCGACGATCCTCAACCTCGACGGGACGGTCTACGCGTCGGCGCGCGCGCTGCCGAGCCTCGTGGTGGGTGGCGGTCACGCCGTGCTCGCGCCGATCTGGCCGGGCAACCCGTTCACCGCGCGGTACCAGCAGCGCTCGGGGATGGGGGCGCGCGAGGAACGCGCCGTCGGCTGGCTCTCCGGCGCGTGCCTGCTGCTGCGGCGCTCCGCGTTCGACGCAGTCGGCGGCTTCGACGAGGGCTACTTCATGTTCTTCGAGGACACCGACCTCGGGGACCGGCTCGCACGGGCCGGCTGGGACAACGTCTACGTCCCGTCCGCGCAGGTCGTCCACGACCAGGGCGCGAGCTGGCGCGAGCGACCGGCCCCGATGGTGCGCGCGCACCACCGCAGCGCGGAGCGCTACCTGCGCGCCCGGTACGACGCCTGGTGGCAGCTGCCGGTCCGGTCCGCCCTCGCGGGCGGCCTGCGGGCCCGCGCCCGCCTCCTCACCCGCCACTCCGGCGAGTGAGGGGATTCTTCGTGACGAATGAGGGGAGTTCTCCTCACGAATGAGGGGGGTTCTTCGGTCATTGATCGGTCGCTGGGCTCGGCGCACCCGTTGACCGGCCTCACGTCGCGCCAGCTCCTCAGGCCCGCCCGACGCATGTCCGTCCACAGCCACGAGGCACGGGCGGGCAGCAGGTGGCCCGTGCGCGCAAGTGTCTCGCCGTGCCCTTCTTCGACGACAGACGCGGTCTCCATCTCCCGACCCTGCTCTCCGAGCATCGGCACCGGATCGGCTCCACCCTGGCTCCGCCGGAGCCAGGCCATGAGCGCCTCCTGGTCCGACGCGCGACGGCGGTCGACCTCCCGGAGGACCAACCGACGTACGAACGCCGCGCCTCGATCATCGCCGCACGAGCAGTCGCCGTCAGCCGGCGCACCACGACGAGGCACGCCCTGAGTCACACGTCGGCCGCCCTTCTCCACGGTCTACGCATCCGCTCGTTCCCGGTCCTCCCGGAGCTCACCGCGCCGAGTCACACGAGCACCCGGGACACTCCGGACCATGTGCGGCACACCCTTCCGCTGCCCGACGAGGACATCGTCGAGATCGACGGCGTACCTGTCACCTCGATGGACCGCACGATCATCGACCTGTCCCGGTTCACCGTCCCGCTCGATGCGCTCGTCAGCGCCGACCACGCCCTCGCCCTCGGCAGCGCCGTCGACCGCTTCGACCGGGCCGGGACCGAGAGTCGCGCCCGAGCGATCCGCACCCGGTGGCGTCGCCGCCTCGAGAACCTCCCGGTGCGCGCCCGCGGCGCCCGGTCCGCACGGAGCGTGATCGACTGGTCCGTCGCGTGGTCCGAGTCCGCGCGCGAGACGTGGTTGCGATGGGTGGTCCTCACCTGGGGGCGTCGGGACGTCGTCGCCCAGTGCCCCGTCGTCGTGCCCGGCACCACCTACTTCACCGACCTGGCCCTCCGAGACGGGCTCCTGCCGGACGGATCTCCGCGATGGTCCCACCAGGAGTACGACGGCGAGGGCAAGTTCGGCATGACCGGGCTCGAGCGACGGACCGTGCTCCACGAGCAGGAGCGCCGTGAGCGCGCCATCACCGCGCTCGGTCACGATGTCGTCCGGTTCGATCGCGACGACGGCATCTCGGCGACCGACGCAGTTCGACGCATCAGAGCGACGCTCCGGCACTCGCTCGAGCATCCGCTCGAACCCGTCGCCGATCTACTACCGCGCCGGTCCCAGCTTGCTCGTACGCGGTGGACGGCTCCCGAACCGATCGTCCTCCGCCAGGACTGACCAACGCGCGTCGTCGAGCTCGAACCACACGGGACCGAGCGGTCTCCCACGCGTGGTGCGCCGCGGAGCCGGCCGAAGCAACGGTCCGGCTGCGTCGACCGTGAGGAAGACTCCCCTCATTCGTGAGGAAGTATCCCCTCACTCGTCGGGAGGTCGCGGTCAGTGGCCCTGCGCCGCGTACCTCGCCTCGACCGCCGCCTTCTGCGGCCGCCACCAGTCCTCGTTGTCCCGGTACCAGTCGATCGTGGCGCGCAGCCCCTCCTCGAAGCTCGTGAACCGCGGCTCCCAGCCGAGCTCGGTGCGCAGCCGGGTGGAGTCGATGGCGTAGCGCAGGTCGTGCCCGGGCCGGTCGGTGACGTGGTCGTAGTCGCCGGAGTCGCGGCCCATCTGCGTGAGGATGAGCTCGACGACCTCCTTGTTCGACCGTTCGCCGTCGGCCCCGATGAGGTAGGTCTCCCCGGGGGTGCCCTTCTCGATGATCGTCCACACGGCCGCGTTGTGGTCGTCGACGTGGATCCAGTCGCGCACGTTGGCCCCCGCGCCGTACAGGCGTGGGCGCACGTCGTCGATGAGGTTGGTGATCTGGCGGGGGATGAACTTCTCGACGTGCTGGTAGGGCCCGTAGTTGTTCGAGCAGTTCGAGATCGTCGCGGTGATGCCGAAGGAGCGTACCCAGGCGCGCACGAGCAGGTCCGAGCCCGCCTTCGTCGCCGAGTACGGGGAGGACGGGTTGTACGGGGTGCTCTCGACGAAGCGCTCAGGGTCGTCCAGCTCGAGGTCGCCGTACACCTCGTCGGTCGAGATGTGGTGCAGGCGCACACCGTGGCGACGCACGGCCTCGAGCAGCTGGAACGTGCCCACGAGGTTGGTGGTGACGAACGGGCTCGGGTCGCCGAGCGAGTTGTCGTTGTGCGATTCGGCGGCGAAGTGCACCACCAGGTCGGCCTCCGCCACGAGCGGGTCGACCGTGTCCCGGTCGGCGATGTCGCCCGTGACCAGACGGGTCCGCTCGACCCCGGCGAGGGAGGCGGTGTGGCCCGCGTAGGTGAGCTTGTCGAGGACGGTGATCTCGGCGTCGGGCCGCTCGGCGACGGTGCTGCGCACGAAGTTCGCGCCGATGAAGCCGGCTCCGCCGGTGACGAGGATCTGCATGGTCTCTCCTGATCTTCGGTGGCGGGCGGTCAGGGACGACCGATGCCGTAGTACGTCCAGCCGGCGGCGCGCCAGCGGGCCGGGTCCAGGGCGTTACGGCCGTCGACGATGATCCGCGCGGGGGCGACCTCGGCGAGCTCGTCGGGATCGAGCTCCTTGAACTGCTTCCACTCGGTGAGCAGCATGACGACGTCGGCACCGTCGGCGGCCTCGCGGGCGGAGTCCACGACCTCCAGCCGCGTGCCGCGCTTGCGCAGCACCGGTCCCGCGGCGGGGTCCGTGACCTTGACGTGGGCGCCCTCGTCGTGGACCCGGCGGGCGATGTCCAGGGCGGGGGAGTTGCGCATGTCGTCGCTGTCGGGCTTGAACGCCGCGCCGAGCACGGCGACCGTCTTGTGCCGCAGCCTGCCGCCGACCGCGCGGCGCGCCAGGTCCACCGCGTGCAGCCGCGTGCGATCGTTGATGAGGTCGACCTCGCGCAGGAACGTCAGCGCCTGGTCGGCCCCGAGCTCGCCCGCGCGGGCCATGAACGCCCGGATGTCCTTGGGCAGGCAGCCCCCACCGAACCCGATCCCGGCGCGCAGGAACTTCTTCCCGATCCGGTCGTCGTGCCCGATGGCCTCGGCGAGCGTGGAGACGTCCGCCCCGGTCGCCGTGCACAGCTCGGCCATCGCGTTGATGAACGAGATCTTCGTGGCGAGGAAGGAGTTGGCGGCCACCTTGACGAGCTCGGCGGTGGCGTAGTCGGTGACGACCAGCGGGATGTCGCGGGCGAGAAGCTCGGCGTAGACCTCGTCGAGGACGGCCTTGGCCTCGGCGGCGTCGGACTCGTCCTTCGACAGGCCGTAGACGATCCGGTCCGGATCGATCGTGTCCTGCACCGCGAAGCCCTCGCGCAGGAACTCCGGGTTCCACACGAGCAGGCCACCCGCGGGCTCGACCTGGGCGGCGAGCCGCTCGGCGGTGCCCACCGGCACGGTCGACTTCCCGACGACCAGGGGACGACGCCCGTCGACCGGCCCGAGGTGCGGCAGCAGCGAGGCGACGGCGGCGTCGACGTAGGTGAGGTCCGCGGCGTAGCCACCCTCGACCTGGGGCGTGCCCACGCCGATGAAGTGGACCAGGGCGCCCGCGACCTCGGCCGGGTCGGTCGTGAAGGTCAGCCGACCCGAGTCCACCTGCTCCTTGAGCAGCTCGTCGAAGCCCGGCTCGTGGAACGGAGCCTGGCCCGAGGAGAGCAGCGCGACCTTCGCCTCGTCGACGTCGAGGCCGACCACCTCGTGCCCCAGGCTCGCCATGCAGGCTGCGTGCACGGCGCCGAGATAACCCGTTCCGACTACAGACATTCTCATGTCTGCACGGTACCGTCGCGCGCGGCAACCGCCATATTCCACCCCGTCCTTCCCCCGAGGTGTCGTACCGATGTCTGCTGCGCAGCGCCCAGCCGTCCACTTCCTCCGACGACCACGACGGGCGGTGCTCGCGTCCGCCCTGGTCACCGCCCTGAGCGTGCCGGCGATCCTGAGCCCCGCCGTCGCCGAGCCCGACGACTCCACCACGGACGCGCCCGCCGCGCCCGCCACCACTGCCCCGGGCGCCGAGACGCCGCAGGGCGAGACGCCGCAGGGCGAGACGCCGGAGGGCTCCCCGGCCGCCGGCTCCGACCCGACGCCGCTGCAGGTGCTCACCCTGACCGACGACTCCGGTGCACCCACGGCCTCCGCCGAGGCGGGCGTGGCGGACCCCGGCCGCGTGTCCGCGAGCGCGCTGCCCGGCGGCGCCGCCCCCAACGCCGTCGACGCCGAGGTGGTCGGCGCGCAGGAGGCCGGGGAGCTCAGCGTCCTCACCGAGGAGCTCGACACCGAGGGCTTCAACCTGGCCGGCGTCACGTGGGCAGCGGGCGAGATGATCGCCCAGGACGCCTCGATCTACGTCCGTACGCGGGCGGGCGGCGAGTGGTCCTCGTGGTCCGACCTCGAGCCGGAGTCGCCGGGTGACGACACGCTGCCCGGCGGCACGGAGCCGTTCCTCACGACCGAGTCCGACGGCGTCCAGGTGCAGGTCGACCCGGGCTCGGGCGAGCTGCCCGCCGACCTGCGGCTCACGCTCGTCCCGACCGACGTGGACGGCGCCGTCGAGCTCGCCCCGGGGGGCCCGGGCACGCCGACCGTCGCCGTCGAGGAGCAGTCCGTCTCGGGCGCGCCCGCCTCCGCGCAGAGCCTGCCGGGCACCCCGGACGCGCAGGGTTCGCCGGACGCGCAGAGTGCCCCG
Source organism: Georgenia sp. Z1491 (assembly GCF_049856175.1). Lineage (GTDB taxonomy): Bacteria > Actinomycetota > Actinomycetes > Actinomycetales > Actinomycetaceae > JB111. The sequence goes on along the minus strand of NZ_JBNDNA010000009.1, from coordinate 98,763 downwards.
GACGCGCAGAGCGCCCCGGACGCGCTCGCCCAGCCGGACGTCATCGCGTCCCGGCCCGCGATCATCTCCCGCGCCGGATGGGGCGCCGACCCGGCCCACTTCTTCTGGCCGCCCGTGTACGCCGAGCTGCGTGCGGCGGTCGTCCACCACACGGCAGGGACGAACACGTACACGTACGCCGAGGCGCCGGGCGTGGTGCGGAGCATCTACTACTACCACGCGCAGACCCGCGGCTGGGGGGACATCGGCTACAACTTCCTCGTCGACCGCTGGGGCCGGACCTACGAGGGGCGGACCGGCTCGCTCGCGGCAGCGCCCGACCGGATGACCATCGGCGCGCACGCGGCTCCGGCCAACCAGAACACGGTCGGCGTCTCGATCATGGGCGACTTCAGCTACGGCCCCGCGCCGCAGGCGGCCATGGACGCCGTCCGCGACGTCATCGCATGGCGCTTCTCGCTCGCCGGGGTCGACGTCGACGCCCCGACCGGCATCACCTCGCGCGGCACGGCCTATGCCTACGCCGGCCAGCCGATGCCGGCGATCATGGGCCACCGCGACGTCGCCTACCAGACCCGCACCATCTGCCCGGGCCCCTACGTGGCGGCGGCCCTGCCAGGCATGATCGCGGAGATCCGCGACATGGTGGGCAACCGGTTCTTCCTGTCGAACTCGTGGTCCACGACCGCGGACGTCGAGTTCGAGTTCGGCGAGCGCGGGCTCGAGGTGCTCGTCGGCGACTGGACCGGCAACGGCCGGGACACGGTCGGTGTCCGGCACGGAAGCACTATCGAGCTGACCAACGGCCACGACCCGGTCCCGGACATCGTCCTCGACTACGGCCGACCGGGCGACGAGCTCCTCGTGGGCGACTGGGACCGCGACGGCGTCGACACCCTCGGCGTGCGCCGCGGCAACGTGCTCTACCTGCGAAACGACCTCCGGTCCGGGGCCGCGCACGTCGAGTTCGCCTACGGCCGGGTCGGGGACGAGCTCCTCGTGGGCGACTGGACCGGCAACGGCCGCGACACGTTCGCCGTGCGCCGGGGCAACCGGTACTTCCTCACCAACGGGTTGGCTGCCGGCCCCGCCTCGACGGTCCTGGACTACGGCCGGGCCGGCGACCAGGTCGTCGTCGGCGACTGGGACGGCAACGGGACGGACACGTTCACGGTGCGCCGCGGCGCGCAGTACTTCATGCGCAACGCCCTGACCTCCGGCACGGCGGACCGCACCGTGACGTTCGGACGGGCCACCGACCGGGTCGTCGTCGGCGACTGGGACCGCAACGGCACCGACACCCTCGGGGTGGTGCGCTGACGCGCAGCCCCTCCCGCGACGACGGCGGCCCGGCAGCTCCTGCCGGGCCGCCGTCGTCGTTCGCGGTGGGTCCGCGCCTCCCACACGAGTCCCATTTGCCTCATGAGCCCCGGTGGTGTAGTGGAGGTCCATTACCGCGGATCGGAGTGTCCGCCGCGTGACACGCCGATACTTTTTCGTGATCCTCCTCACGAACACCACCAGTCACGGAAGTATCACCGTAGGGTCACGTTCGAAATCCCCCCATGCCGAGCCGGACGACCAGATCCGTGCCCGGACCGCCACTGCGTGAACCACGTCCGCCCCGGACGAGGTCGCCGGAACGAGGAGTGTCTCTGGTGCGAACGTCGAGCCGGCTCACCGCAGCCACCGTGACCGTGATGGCAGCCGCCGTCGTCCTGGCCCCCGCAGCGACCGGGGCAGCCGGCGGCGACATCGGCGGCAGCGGCGCCGAGTACCACCTCAGCGGCTCCACGCCCGGGACCACCGCCGTGACGATGACGTTCGGCCACCCCGACGGCGCGGCGTACGTCGGCGACTTCACCGGCAACGGGGTCGACACCGTGGTGGTGCGCCGTGGTGCGGAGTTCGCCGTCACGACGTCGAACACCTCCCGTCCCGCCCACACGACGATCTACTACGGCCGCGCGGGTGACGAGGTGTTCGTCGGCGACTGGGACGGCGACGGCGTCGACACCCTCGCCGTGCGCCGCGGGAACCAGTTCCACATCCGCAACTCCGTGACCTCCGGCCCGGCCGACCAGGTCGTGCACTACGGCCGCGCGGGCGACGACGTGCTCGTGGGCGACTTCAACGGCGACGGCGTGGACTCGATCGCCGTGCGCCGCGGCAACCAGTACTTCCTGCGCAACACCCTCACCACGGGTGTCGCGGACGCGGTGGTCGACTACGGGCGGTCCGACGACCAGGTCGTCGTCGGCGACTGGAACGGTGACCGGGTCGACGGCCTGGGTGTGCGGCGCGGCGTGCAGTACCACCTGCGCAACTCGCTGAGCAACGGCGTCGCGGAGCAGGTCGTTAGCTACGGCCGCACCGACGACGTCGTCATGGTGGGCGACTGGGACGGCGACGGCGTCGACACGCTCGGCGTGCGCCGGGACACCCGCACCGCCGCACCGCCGTCGCGCAGCGAGGAGCGCGAGGAGGCACCCGCCACCGACTGGCGGGGCGACCGCGTCGTCGACATCGCGCGCTCCTACATCGGCGCCCCGTACCGCTGGGGCGGCACCACGCCCGCGGGCTGGGACTGCATCGGGTTCGCCCACTACGTGTACGCCCAGCTCGGCGTCACCATCCCGCGGACCACCATGTGGGGCGCCTTCGCGCACTACGAGCAGGTGCCCGCGAGCGAGGCGCGCCCGGGCGACCTCATCTGGTGGCCCGGCCACGTCGCCATCAACCTCGGCGACGGCCAGAACGTCGCCGCCTGGAACCCGAACATGGGTACCCGGGAGGGGCCGAACTCGTGGGTCGGCGGCGAGCCGGTCTACCTGCGCGTCCTGCCCTCCTGACCGCCCTGCGCTCCTGACCCGCGGGCCCGACGCCCGGGGCGCGCCGCCGCCGCCCGCGGGCGCCCGACCGGACCTCCGCCCCGTCGCAGCCGTGCGGCGGGGCGCTGGTCTACCCTGGTCGGTGCCCCGCGCCCGCGGAGCACCGGCGGCACCACGGGAGGACGGACGCACGTGCGGTTCCTGACCGACCTGCGCGGCTCGAGGGAGCTGCTGGTCAACCTCACGATGCGAGAGGTCAAGGGCAAGTACAGCCGGACGGCGCTCGGCCAGCTGTGGTCGCTGGCCAACCCGCTCGCCGCCATGGCGATCTACACGGTCGTCTTCGCCTTCATCATCCGCATCCAGCCGGACCCGGGCGACCCGTCCGGACTGAACATCTTCGCCATCTGGCTGCTGTGCATGCTCCTGCCGTGGACGTTCTTCACCAACGTCGTCACCGGCTCGATGAACGCGCTCGTCGGCAACGAGAACCTCATCAAGAAGGTCCACTTCCCCCGCGGCGCCCTCATCGTGTCCACCGTGGCGTCGTGGATGTTCACCTGGTCGATCGAGATGGGTGTCCTCACGGTCGTGCTGCTCGTCGTCGGCGCGAACCCGCTGCCGCTCCTGCCGCTCGTGATCCTCGCGATGGGGGTCTTCGCCGTCTTCGCGACGGGCGCCGGGCTGCTGGCGTCGATCGCCAACGTCTACTTCCGGGACACCCAGCACTTCGTGACGATCCTGTTCCAGATGTGGTTCTACCTCACGCCGATCGTCTACCCGGTGCGCCTCGTGGCCGAGCAGTCGGACCGGATCGGCGACCTGGTCGGGCCCGTGTCGATCCTCGACCTCTACCTGCTCAACCCCCTGGTCCAGTTCGCCGAGGTCTTCCGCAACCTCCTGTACGACAACCGCCTGCCGGAGCTGAGTACCACGCTGGTGGTCCTGGCCTGGGCCGTCGGCGCCTTCGTCGTCGGCGCGCACCTGTTCTCCCGGCACGAGAAGGGACTGGCCGAGGCCCTGTGAGCATCCCGACCGGCGGCGCCGCCGCGATCACCGTCGACGACGTCTCGAAGAGGTTCCGCGTGTACCACGAGCGCAACCAGACGCTGAAGGCCGCCGTCATGCGCCGCCGGCGCTCCGTCCACGAGGACTTCTGGGCGCTGAAGGACGTCTCGCTGGAGATCCCCGAGGCGTCGACGTTCGCGCTCGTCGGCGACAACGGCTCGGGCAAGTCCACCCTGCTCAAGTGCCTGGCGAAGATCCTCTACCCGACGTCGGGGAGCATCACCGCCCGCGGACGGATGGCCGCGCTCCTCGAGGTCGGCTCCGGTTTCCACCCCGAGCTGTCCGGGCGGGACAACATCTACCTCAACGGCTCGATCCTGGGGATGAAGAGGCCGGAGATCGACAAGAAGTTCGACGACATCGTCGAGTTCTCCGGCGTCGAGCAGTTCATCGACCAGCCGGTGAAGAACTACTCCTCGGGCATGTACGTCCGGCTCGGGTTCTCCGTGGCGATCCACGTCGACCCCGAGATCCTCGTCGTCGACGAGGTCCTCGCCGTCGGCGACGCCGCCTTCCAGGAGAAGTGCGCCGCGAAGTTCGCGCAGTTCCGCCGGGAGGGCCGCACCGTCGTGGTCGTCTCGCACTCGATGCCCACCCTGCGCACCATGGCCGACCAGGCCGCGTGGCTCGACCACGGCGAGCTGCGCGCCGTCGGCCCGGCCTCCCACGTGCTCGAGCGCTACCTCGACTCCACGCACGCCTCGACCCGGCTCGACGAGCACGGCCGCACCCACTGGGGTTCCGGCGAGCTGACCATCGAGGAGGTCGAGGTCTTCGGGCCCGGTGGCCCGGGCAGCCCCGTCAAGCAGGGCGAGGACATGACCGTCCGGGTCCACTACGACGCGCACGAGCCCGTCACCGACCCCGTCATGGGCATCGGGGTCGAGCACACCGACGGTACGTACCTGTGGGCGTCGAACACCTTCGACCACGGCCCGCGCCTGGGGACCGTGCGCGGCCGCGGCGTCATCGACTGCGTGGCGCCACGCGTGGCGTTCGCGCCCGGCGGCTACGTGGTCGTCACCTCGCTGACCGACTCGACGACGCAGCACACCTACGACCAGGTGCGCGACTCCGCCCGGTTCGTCGTCGAGAACGGCGCCGAGCGCTGGTGGGGCGGCTACATCCAGTCCGACTCGGGCTGGCGGGTCCCCGACGGGGCTCCGGAGCCGCTTGAGCCGTCCGGGTCGAGCGGGCCGTCCGGGTCGAGCGGGCCGTCCGGGTCGAGCGGGCCGTCGGGGTCGAGCGGGCCGTCGCCGGTCGTGCCCATGGAATCGGTCGACCCGACCCCCGACCTGCCCGCGCACGGGGCCCGAGAGAGCGGAGAGACGCGATGACCGAGCGCCGACGCATCCTCGTCGTCACCCTGGACACTCTCGCCGAGCGGATGGCCGGCCCCGCGATCCGGGCGTTCGAGATCGCCCGCGCGCTGGGCCGCGAGCACGACGTCCGTCTCCTCACGTTCGGCGGGTGCTCGCGCGAGGGCGAGGGGTTCGAGACGGCGCGGACCACCGTCGAGGGCTTCCGCGCCGAGGTCGAGGCGGCCGACGTCGTCGTCGTCCAGGGGTATGTCGTCTCCACGTTCGACTGGCTGCAGGACTCGGGCGTGGTCCTCGTCGTCGACCTCTACGACCCGTTCCACCTGGAGTCCCTCGAGGTCGAGCGCTTCCGGCCCGCAGCCGAGCGGCACGCGGCGCTCGCCCGCGCGCTCACCGAGCTCGGCGCCCAGGCGCGGCGCGGGGACCTGTTCCTGTGCGCGTCGGACAAGCAGCGCGACCTGTGGATCGGCCACCTCGCGGCCGCCGGCCGCGTCAACCCCGACACCTACGACGCCGACACCTCCCTGCGCTCCCTCATCACCGTCGTCCCGTTCGGCATGGACGCCGCGGCCCCCGTGCAGCGCGCGCACGGCATCAAGGGAGCGGTCGACGGTATCGCGGCCGACGATCCGGTGATCCTGTGGGGCGGCGGCGTCTACAACTGGTTCGACCCGCTCACCGTCATCCGGGCGGTGGACCGCGTGCGCGAGGCCGTGCCGAACGTCAGGCTGTACTTCCTCGGGATGAAGCACCCCAACCCGGACGTGCCCGAGATGGCGATGGCCGTCCGCACCCGCGAGCTGTCCGACGAGCTCGGGCTCAGCGGCCGCCACGTGTTCTTCAACGAGGACTGGGTGCCCTACGAGCGGCGCGCCGACTACCTGCTCGACGCCGACGTCGGCGTCTCCGCGCACTTCGACCACGTCGAGACCGCGTTCAGCTTCCGCACCCGCATCCTCGACTACCTGTGGGCGGGCCTGCCGATCGTGTGCACCGACGGCGACCACTTCGGGGCGCTCGTCACCGCCGAGGATCTCGGCGCCGCGGTGCCGGCCGAGGACGTGGGCGCGCTCGCGGACGCCCTGAGCGGGCTGCTGACCGACGAGGCGCGCGCGGCCGAGGTGCGCGCCGCCGTCGGGCGGGTGGCCGAGGCACAGACGTGGGAGCACGCGCTCGCCCCGCTCGTGGAGTTCTGCCGGGACCCGCGCCGTTCCGCGGACGCTGAGCGGCTCGCGGCCGAGCGGGCCGCCGGAGTGGAGCCCGGGCAGGTCTCGCGGGCCACCAGGCTTCGTGCCGACGCCGGGGGAGCGTGGCGGACGCTGCGCCGCGACGGAGTGGGCGGCGTGGCACGGAAGGTCCGGCGGCGCCTCGGGCGGTAGCGGGAGCGGGAGCGGCTCCGGCGGCTCGCTTCCGACGAGTGAGGGGATCCGGCGGCTCGCTTCCGACCAGTGCGGGGGTCTGCCGACGAGTGCGGGGATCGGATCCCCTACCTCATGGGCGGATCACCGAACTCGGCGCCGGGGCCCGGGGCCCGGGCCCGGGGGCTGGGCGCATGGCGCTGAGGCCGTACCTGCGCGCAGCCGGTGGTGACCGGCGATACGGACACCTCCGCGGGAGTGTCGTAACCTGCCCGGTGCGTGCGCAGGCACGGCCACGGACGGGACGGCCCGTCGGTGTCGCACGGCACGGGGACGGCCCCGTGGAACGGGACAGATCAGCTGATGTCCACCACGGTCCGGACGGTCCTCACCCCCACCGCCATCGGGCGCCTCGCGATCGGGTGGTTCGCCGTCGTCGCTCTCGCGCTCGCCGGCCCCCTGCTCGAGCCACCCGTCCCCGCCCCGCTGCTCGCCGGCGCGCTTGCGGCGATCGTCGGCGTCATCCTCCTGTGCGCGTTCGGCGTGGTCCGGGAGGCCGAGCACCTCGCCCGGCGCCTCGGCGACCCGTACGGCTCGCTCGTCCTCACGCTGTCGATCGTCGTCATCGAGGTCGTGCTCATCTCGGCCGTCATGCTCGGCCCCGGCGACCACACGACGATCGCCCGCGACTCCGTCATGGCGGTGGCGATGATCATCCTGTGCGCCGTCGTCGGGCTGTCCCTGCTCGCCGGCGGGCTGAGGCACGGGGACCTCGAGCACAACCGGACGGGGACGTCCGCGTACCTGGCGATGCTCGTGGTCCTCGCGGCACTGGCGTTCGCCCTGCCGGCGACGATCGGCGACGGCGGGTCGTACACCGGCGGACAGGCGGTGGTCGTCGTCGGGCTGACGGTGGTGCTCTACGCGTTCTTCCTCTGGCGCCAGACGGGTGCGCAGGCGAACGACTTCCGGGAGGTCGACCCCCGCGTACGGCCCGGGGCGGACCGGGACGCCGGCGCGCACCGGGACGCCGGCGGACCGTCGAACCTGGCCGAGACCTTCGCCGCGCACCGCACCGAGATCCTCCTGCGGTTCGCGCTGCTCGTCGTCACCGTCCTGCCGATCGTCCTGCTCTCGCACGACATGGCGGCGCTCCTCGACGACGGCCTGGGCCGCCTCGGCGCGCCCGTCGCCCTGTCCGGACTGCTCATCGCCTGCATCGTGTTCCTCCCGGAGTCGATCACCTCGGTCCGAGCGGCGCTCGCCGGCGAGGTGCAGCGCGTGAGCAACCTCTGCCACGGCGCGCTGGTGTCCACGGTCGGGCTGACGATCCCGGCGGTCCTCGTCATCGGCGCGGTCACGGGGCAGCAGGTGGTGCTCGCAGAGTCGCCGGCGAACCTCCTGCTGGTCGGCGTCGCGCTGGCGCTGTCGGTCACGACGTTCTCCGGGCGGCGCGTCACCGCGATGCACGGCGCGGCCCACCTCGTGCTCTTCGCGGTCTACGTGCTGGCCGTCTTCGCGTGACGCGCCTGGTCACACGCCCCAGTACCAGGGGTCGAGCGCCGTGATCCCGGACCACCACGTGACCGCGGCGTGCTCGCGGTCGGTCACGGTCGCGTCGCGCGTGACGGACTCGTGGTGGATCACGCGCACGCCCCCGGCGCACACCGTCCGCAGGCCGACCGTGCGCAGCTTGAGGCAGTAGTCCACGTCGTTGTAGCTGAGCGGGAGCTCCTCCGACAGGCCGCCGACCTGCTCGAACGCCGCCCGCGGCGTGAGCAGGCAGGCCGCCGTGACGGCGAGGTGCTCGAGGTCCGCGCTGCCCACCCCGAGGCGCGGGACGCCGTCGGGCTCGTGGGCGAGCAGGTGCGACGGCGTGCGGTCGGCGCTCATGACGATCCCGGCGTGCTGGATGGTGCCGTCCCCGTAGAGCAGGCGCGCGCCGACGGCGCCGATCCCGTCCTCGAGCCCGATCGCCACGAGGTCGCGCAGCCAGGTGGGGTCGACGATCTCGGCGTCGTCGTTGAGCAGGAGGACGAGCTCGCCGCTCGCCGCGCCGACGCCTGCGTTGATCGAGCGCGAGAAGTTGAACGGCCCGCCGGCCTCGACCACCGAGACGCGCGGATCCAGGGCGCGGCAGTCCTCCGCGACGCCTGCCTCGGTCCCCTCGGAGGTCACGACGACGACGTCGTAGTCGGGATAGTCGGTGCGTGCCAGGAGCGTCTCCAGGACGACGTCGACCGAACGGACCGTGCCCGCGGGCGTCTCGCGGTGCCCGCCGCCGGTGGGGATCACGACGGACACGCGCGGCGTGCGGGGCAGCGGGCGCTCGAGGACGAGGTGGTCCGACGGCGGGGGGGCCGGCGCCGTGTCGACGGGCGCCTGCTCGTCGGTGCTGTCCGGCGCGGTCGCGTGCGGACGCACCACGACGGCGGACGAGCCACGCCTGGCCAGCGACCGCTCGACGGCGGCCGCGCCGGCGTCGAGGAGGTCGGCCGGGTCCGTGGCCCGGGCGAGGGAGGTCAGCGGCAGGTGGAGGACGTCGGGGCTCGGCGCGAGCGGGTCGCCCGCGCCGAGGTGCTCGGCGAGGCGCAGGTGGAGGTCCCACTCGGCGGCCTCCTCGTCGGTGAGGCCCCCGACCTCGGCCATGAGGTCGGCGCGGACGAGGGTGAGGCGGCCGAGGACGTCGAGCTGTTCGAGCGCCCGGGGCATCCAGGAGGGCTTGGCGTGGGTGCGGCCGTCAGGGAGGCGCTCGTCAGCGTGGACCACGCGGACGTCCGGCGCCGCGTCGATCGCCGAGAGGATGGTGGCGAGCACGCCCGGCTCGAGGGAGTCACCGGCGCCGAGGACACCGATCCACTCACCGCGGGCCGCCGCGGCCGCGGCCGGCAGGTCGGGGTGGCGAGGAGGCAGTGGGGGAGCGTCCTCGTCGTCGGCGCCGATCGTGTCGTCGGCGGTGTCCGTGTTCGCCGGGGCGTCGGCGGCGGGGCCGGTCTCCAACAGCTCCCACGGTCCCTCGCTCTGCGCCTCGAGCGAGGCTCGGGTGTGGATCAGCTCGTCCTCGGTGCCGGGCAGGACGAGGAGCGAGATCCGCGGCGGGGGCGCGTCGGCGGTGGCGTCGCCGTCGGGGATCGTCGTGCTGCCGTCCGGCCCGGGGCTGTCCGTCCCGGTCACGCGGCGCCGCCGGGCAGCCGGCGGCGGACCGCGCGCAGCGCCCGCGCCGGATCGGTGACGGCGACCTTCGCCCGGCCCGGCACGGAGGCGACGAACCGGCGGGCCCGCGACGGCGCCGCGGCATCCCCCGGCATAGCCGTCGACCCGGGGTTCTGGAGCTCGCGGATGTCGTCCTCGAGCTCGACGTGCCGAGCGGCGAGGTCGCGCAGGAGCCGGTCCTGGAGGGTGATCGTCGCGCGGGCCTGCCCGAGCGCGGCCTCGGCCTCGATCGTGCGGCGCGACCAGGCGTCCCGGCCGAGGAGCTCGATGCGTCCGGCGAGCGAGGCGTGCAGCTCGGCGTCCGTCGCGGCGAGGTCGTCGAGCCAGGTGGAAGGGGTCTCGGCCATGCGCCACACGCTAGTGCGCCGGTCCGGCCGCCGCCCGCACCCCTGCCTAGGATCGAGATCATGCGCGTCGCCCAGGTCTCGGCCCACTACCCGCCGAACTTCGTCTCCGGCGGCACGCTGGTCCCGCGGCGCATCGCGCGGGCGCTCGCCGCCGCCGGGCACGAGGCGCACGTCTACGCCGGGCACCTCGACGACTCCCGACGCGCCCTGTCGACCTGGGACGATACCGACACCGGCGAGCACGGCACGGTGCGGGTGCGCTGGATCGAGACCCACCCCTACACCTCCTGGTCGGACCGGAAGAACTGGGCCAACCCCGCCGTCGAGGCCGACTTCCGTGGCTGGCTCGAGCAGGTGCGGCCCGACGTCGTGCACCTGCACTCCCTGCAGACCCTGGGCGGCTCGCTCGTCCGGGCGGCCAAGGAGTCGGGCGCGGCGGTCGTCGTCACGGCGCACGACTGGTGGTGGCAGTGCACGCGCCAGTTCCTCGTCGACCGCGACCTGAGGCCGTGCTCGCTGGTCGTCGGCTGCGGGGTGTGCCGGTGCGAGCGGGGCCGCGACGACGCCGACGCCCGCCTCGCGGCGCTGGCCCCCGAGCTCGCCCACGCCGACGTCGTGCTCGCCCCGTCGGCCTCGGCCGCCGCCACGTTCCTCGCCAACGGCGTGGCCCCCGAGCTGCTCGAGGTCGACGAGAACGGGCTGCCCGGCGTCGGCGAGGGCGTCGGCGCGGGCGACCCGGCGCCGGAGCCGCGGACGGGCGACGGGCCGCTGCGCCTGCTCTTCGCCGGCGGGAACGACGCCGTCAAGGGCGGGCCGCTCCTGCTGTCTGCCGCCCGCCGCCTCGCCGCCGAGGACCCTGGGGCTGGGTGGACCCTCGACATGTACGGCACTCGCGCCGACGCCGACGCCGGCGGCCCCGTGCCGCCGCAGATCCGGCTGCGCCCCCCGTTCGCCCCCGAGGACCGCGCCGGGGTGCTCGCCGGCGCCGACGTCCTCGTGCTGCCCTCGATCATGCGCGAGTCCCACTCGATCCTCACCCGCGAGGCGCTCGGGGCCGGCCTCGCGGTCCTCGCGACCGACACCCTCGGGCCGGAGGAGGCCGTCGCGGAGGACGTCAACGGGTGGATCGTCCCCGCCGGCGACGAGGACACGCTGCTCGCCCGGCTGCGCGGCCTCGTGGCCGACCCCGCCCGCGCCCGTGCCCGCACGGGGCAGGGATCGGCGAGCCCGGTCCTCGCCCTGTCCGACCAGGTCGACGGCCTCATCGCGCGCTACGCGGCGATGTGCGGGAAGCCGGCCGGGACGGCGGAGGCGGCGTCGCCGGGTGTGTCGCCGGCGTCGCCGGGGGAGGAGGCCCACGTGCCCGACGACGAACCGCACGCTCGAGGACCGAGAACCGCACTCTCGGCGACGGCGGACTCGGGGGCGCGGGACGCCGAGCACGCCCTCATGCGCCGCGTCCTGTTCGTCAGTGGCATCCAGGGGGCGCCCCAGCGGTACCGCACCCAGCTCGCCGCCGAGGCGCTCGGGCTGCACGGCGTCTCCGCGCGGGTGCGCCACTACCGCGACCCCCGCCTGATCGAGGAGGCGCGCCGCTGCGACGCCCTCGTCCTCTACCGCGTGCCGGCGACCGACCAGATCGTGGACCTGGTGGCCCAGGTCCGGGCACGGCCCCGCGCAGTCCCGGTCCTGTTCGACATCGACGACCTCATCTTCGACCCCGCGCTCGAGGGCCAGGTTGACGGGCTGGAGGGCATGCCCGCCGACGAGCTCGCCCTGTGGTGGCGCGGCGTGCGCCGCTACCGCACCTCGATGGAGCTCGCCGACGCCTACGTCGGCTCCACGCAGACGCTGTGCGAGCACGCCACCGCGGTGACGACCATGCCGTCCTACCGGTTCCCCAACGGCGTCGGCACCCTGCTCGCCCGCCGCTCGGACCGGGCGCTGCGCCGCGAGCGCACCGAGGGGCCGGTCCGCATCGGCTACTTCTCGGGCACCACCACCCACGACGCCGACTGGGCGATGGTCGAGCCCGCCGTCATCGACATCCTCGAGCGCCACCCGTCCGTCGAGCTGTGGCTCGGCGGCCACCTGCGGCCCACCGGGGCGCTCGCCGCCCACGCCGAGCGCGTGCGGCGCCTGCCGTTCGTCCCCTGGTACGACCTGCCGGGCCTGCTGCGCGACGTCGATGTCAGCCTCGCCCCGCTCACGCCCGGGTCGATCTTCAACGAGGCGAAGTCGGCGATCAAGTGGCTCGAGTCCGCCCTCGTGGAGACGCCGGTCGTCGCGTCGCCGACGCAGCCGTTCCGCGAGTCCGTGACCGACGGCATCACCGGGTTCCTCCCGGGCGACGTCGACGGCTGGACCGCGGCCCTCGACGCGCTCGTCACGGACCCGGCCCTGCGGCGCCGGATCGGCGCCCGCGCCCGCCGCGAGGCCCTGCTCGCCTGGTCGCCGCACGTCCAGGGGCGCACCTACCTCGACCTCCTCGTCGACGCCGCGGCACGGGTGCGCTCGGACGGTCCGCGCGAGTCGGTCGGGTGGAAGCCGGTCACCGACGACGAGCCGTTCGACGCGGCCGGCGCCCACGTGGAGCCGTACGCGCTGCCGCGCTCGGGGCTACGCGTCCCCGCGGCGCTCGCCGGGAGCAGGGCCGTCCGTCTGCTCGGCTCCGCCCGTCGCGTCCAGCGCGACGCCGGCACCCGCGAGGTCCTGCGCCGCGGGGTCGGGAAGGTTCGCGGCAGGCTCGGTCGCTGAGCCCGCGGGACCGTCCGCGGAGCCGGCCTCCGGGGCCGCCAGGCCGGCTGGTTCCGCCGAGCCGACCAGGCCGGGGCCGGCCACGCCGTCGCGCGCGTCGCGCGCGGCCTGCACCCCGAGGAGCAGCAGCGAGCCGAGCGCGGCCGCGAGGGTCGCGGCCGTGAGCGCGAACAGCTTCGGCACGCCCACGTGGCTCCAGTTGTTCCACCGGCTCAGGCCGGTGGAGAACGTCTCGTAGAACTCGACGTAGAACGCGCTGAACCCGAACCACAGGCCGTAGACGGCGAGGGCGAGGCACACGAGCGCGGCGCCGACGCGGGCCGCGACCATCGGGCGGACGGCCAGGCCCCGGGTCGTGCGCTCGAGGACGATCGTCACGGCCACGATCAGCCCGACGACTGCGACGTACAGGTAGCGGCCCTGCAGGCCGGCGTGCAGCCCGGTGGAGTAGTACTCGTTGAGCGCCCCGTACAGGACGACACCGAGCACGCCGACGCTCGCCGCGACCAGGACGAGCAGGTGGCGCCGGAACCGGCCCGCGAGGACGACACCGACCACGACCAGCGCGATCGTCACGTAGCTGAGCACGTGCTGGAACCACTCCGGCAGCGGGGACTCGAGCCAGCCGTAGTTGCCCCACGAGCTGTTGACGATGCTGCGCTCGGCGCCGATCGCGAAGTCCCACAGGTTGAGGCCGAGGTGGGATGTGTCGTCCAGCGGCTCGCGCCCCGGATAGCCGTCGGGCTGGAACGTCCCGTGCACCACCAGGTTCTTCAGCCACCACCAGCCGCCGATGACGAAGGCCACCGCCAGCGACCAGAACGCCGCGAGCGCCCTCCGCCCGAGCGCCCGGTCCGTGCCGGTGGACAGCAGGAACGCCAGCGCCACGATCGGGATGAACCCGAGCATGAAGCCCTTCGTCATCAGGCCCGCGCCGAGCACGGCGCCCAGGCCGAGCACGTGGCGCCAGTCCCAGCGGCTCGTGAGCACCACGGCGCTGAGCGCGAGGACGCCGGCGCCGCACAGGTTGAGCAGGGCGTCGTTCGTCACGGCGGAGCCGACGAACAGCAGCTGGGAGGGGGCCGTGACGGCGAACGCGCCGACCAGCGAGGCCGACCGGGAGGCCCCGAGCCGCCGGGCCGCGACCACCGCGAGCGGGACGATCCCGGACATGAGCACGACGTCGAGGAGCCGCAGCGCGAGGAGCTGGCTGTCCCACGTCCACCCGTCGGCGCCCAGGACCGTGAGGTAGCCGGCGGCGAGCGCGTAGTAGCCGGGCGGGTGCTGCGTCATCTGGTCGACCTGCTCGAACAGGGTGACGCGGTTGTCGACGTCGAGGATGACCGTGCGGTCCTCGACATCGACGGGGTCCGGGACAAGGAGCACGAACGGCTCCTGGCCGGTGCTGACGGACGCCCCCGGGTGCGAGTGGGAGTTCTGCCGGATGAGCTCCAGCCCGGTGTCGACCCAGCCCGCCTCGTCCGCGGCGACATGCATGCCCTGGAGGAACGTCTGCTCGCCGGGCGCGGGCCACCCGCCGCCGTCCGCCAGGCGCAGGACCGTGTTGACGTGCTGCGGCTCGTCGGGAGCACGGAACCCGGGCGTGAGCACGGCCCACAGCGCACCGATGCCGGCCACGAGGAGGGTGACGGCGACCACCGCGACGGTGAAGACGTCCTTCGGACGCCGACGCGGGGTGGTGGTCATAGAACTCCTCCAAGCGAGAGCCACATGATGCCGACGGAGAGCCCGACGGCCACGTGCAGGGCCGTGGCCAGCCGCCGGTGGTGCAGCGACACCGCGAACGCTGCCACGGTGATCGGCAGCAGCGTGATCGCGTACCGGCCCGAGATGAGCCGGAAGGCGTGGTCGGAGGTGATCACCTCCTGCGCCTGGACGATGATGCCCGCCCCGACGGTCCCCGCGACGGCGGCGAGGCCGAGGAGGCGCTCGGCGCGTCCTGTGCCGAAGGCCACGATCGCCATGAACGGTGCGGCGGTGAGCAGCACCCACCACACGGCGGTGACGGTGTCGAGCTGCCAGCCGGTGAGCTCGCCGGGGAACTGGGAGGACTTCACGAGCCCGAACGCGTCGAGCAGCGTCGGCACGGTCTCGTCCCACGGGCTGCCCTCGACCGGCCGGGTGCTGATCCCGTACAGCGGGTTGTCCCAGGCCTGCGAGCCGCGCCCGTCCTGGAAGCGGGACCAGGCGAGCATGCACGCGCCGACGACGGCGATCGGGGAGAGGACGGTGGCCGCCCGTCGGCCGAGGGTGCGCCAGTCGCGGCGCCGCACGTCCGCCACGGCCATGAGGCCGATGAGCCCGACGACGGCGAGGAGCCCGACCGCGCTCATCACCTTGGTGCTCGCCGCCAGCAGCGCGACGAGCGTGGGCCACAGCCAGCCGATGCGGCCGTGGAGCGCCCACCGGCCGAGTACCCACAGGGCGCCGGCGCCGACGAGCATGGCCGGTCCGTCGTTCGTCACCTGCCAGCCGGAGACGATGACGGGCTCGAAGGCCAGCAGCAGCGCCGACGCGGAGAAGGCCCAGGGTCTCGGCAGTCGCCACGTGCGCAGGGCCGCGTAGACGGCGACGACGCCGGCGGCCAGCCACAGGGCGTTGGCGAGCCGGGCGCCGGTGGAGAACTCCAGCCCGACCGCCTCGGCGACCAGTCCGGTGGCCGCGGGTGTGACGTAGTAGGCGGGCGGGTGGAAGGAGTTGTAGTTCTGGCCCAGCGCCGGGTACTCGGTGGGTTCGACCTCGTCGGCGAGCGCGTCCTCGCAGGAGGGCAGGTCCGGAAGGTTGGACTGGCCGCGGCACGACCACTGGTCGAGGACGTAGTCGGAGAGCCGGTCGCCGTCGGCCGGGAGGTTGCCGTGCGCCACCTGGTAGGCGTAGTCCAGGTGCGTTTGCTCGTCGAGGGCCGACAGGGAGGTGCCGAAGAAGATCGCCGTCAGGCTCATGAGCAGGGCGAGAACGCCGACGCCGCCGGCCCAGGGCAGCTCGGGCCGCAGGCGGGCGGTCCAGGGACGGCTGTCCGTAGCCGGCTCCTCGGCACCCCTGTCATCCACGTCTCGCGCCACCAGTGATCTCCCCTTCACGCCGAGGGGTCGTCCCGGCCTCGCGCGGCCCCTACGGTACCCTGGCGTCGTTCCGGGCCAGCCCGACCGCTGCCTCGCGGGGCAGCCGCGGATGCGCCGCGACCGACACCCGAGGTACCCATGAAGCTGTTCGTCCAGATCCCGTGCCTGAACGAGGAGGAGACCCTCCCGCTCGTCCTGGCCACGATCCCGCGGGAGATCCCGGGGATCGACGAGGTCCACATCCTCGTCGTCGACGACGGGTCGACGGACCGCACCGTCGAGGTCGCGCGCAACCTCGGCGTCACGCACTTCGTGCGACACGCCCGCAACCAGGGACTGGCCCGCTCCTTCCGGGACGGCGTCGACTACGCGCTCGCGCACGGTGCGGACATCGTCGTCAACACCGACGGCGACAACCAGTACCCGCAGGAGGTCATCGGCGAGCTCGTCCAGCCGATCGTCCACAACGAGGCGGACATCGTCATCGGCGACCGGCAGACCGCGACGATCGCCCACTTCTCACCGTTCAAGAAGGCGATGCAGAAGGTCGGCTCCGACGTCGTCAACCTCGCCGCCGGCACGAAGCTGCCGGACGCCGCCTCCGGGTTCCGGGCGTACTCCAAGGAGTCGCTCATCCGGCTCAACGTCGTCACGCAGTTCTCCTACTGCATGGAGACGATCATCCAGGCGGGAAACAAGCGCCTGCGGATCGCCTCGGTGGCCATCGCCACGAACCCCAAGACCCGTGAGTCCCGGCTGTTCAAGAACATCTGGCAGCACATGTTCAAGTCGGGCACGGCGATCGTCCGCTCGTACCTCATGTTCAAGCCGCACGCGATCCTCGGCACCGTCGGTGCGATCCTGCTCATCGCCGGGCTCGTGCCGTTCGTCCGGTTCCTCGTCCTGTTCCTCATGGGCGACGCCGGGGGGCACGTCCAGTCCCTGATCTTCGGCACGGCGGCCCTCGTCGGGGCCCTGCTGAGCATCGCCCTGTCCGTCATCGCCGACCTGCTGCGGACCAACCGCGTGCTCATGGAGGAGAGCCTGGAGCGCGTGAAGTCGCTGCAGTACTCCGAGAACGCGATCGCGGCCCGGCTCGGCCAGCGGCCGACCGCCGTGACGGACGGGCCGTCGGTCGTGCTCGACGGGCGACCCGACCCGTCGTCGATGCCGGTCGGCTCGGCGGAGGTCCGCGGCCGGGCAGACATCGGGTCCGGTGCTACCGGCAGGCGCGAGCGCCTCGGTGAGGTCGCGCCCTCCGCGGACACCGCCCCCCGGGCGGACGCGCGCCCCGTGGGTGTGGCGCCCGGCGTCGACCGCAACGGCGTCCCGACGGACATCGGCGCCGGACCGGCACGTGCGAACGGCCACGACTACCAGGTGACGCCGGAGGAGCTGTCCCAGGGGCGTCCGGGCCGGTGAGGGTCCTCGGCTTCGGCACGTACGACACGTCCGTCCATCCCCGCGCCGGGGTCCTCCTGCAGGGACTCGCCGAGCGCGGCGCGACGGTCCGCGAGCTCGACCGCCCGCTCGGGCTGAGCACGGCCGACCGGGTCGACATGCTCCGCCGGCCGTGGCTGCTGCCCCGGCTCGCGGCCCGCCTGGCCTCCCGCTGGGCCGGACTCGTCGACGGCTCCTTCGCGTTCGCGGGCGAGCGTGCGCCCGACGTCGTCGTCGTCGGGTATCTCGGTCACTTCGACGTGCTGCTCGCGCGGGCGCTGTTCCCCCGGGCGACCCTCGTGCTCGACCACCTCATCTTCGCCGCGAGCACCGCCCGCGACCGCGGCGTCGACGGCCGGCTGCGCGGCGGGGCGCTCACCGCCCTCGACCGGGTCGCCACCGGCGCGGCGGACGTCGTCGTCGTCGACACGGAGGAGCACGCCGAGCTCGCGGCCCCCGCCGTGCGCGAGCGCACCGTCGTCGTCCCCGTCGGCGCCCCGGACGCCTGGGCCGAGGCCGGCCGGAACCGTGCCGGCTCCTCCGGCGGGACCCCGAGCATCGCGTTCTACGGCCTGTTCACCCCGCTCCAGGGGACTGTGACGATCGCCCGGGCGCTCGCCGAGCTGCACCGGCGCGGCACGGAGCTGCGGGTGACGATGGTCGGCACGGGCCAGGACCACGCCGAGGCCCGTGCCGTCCTCGCCGGCGTTCCCGGGATCGAGTGGCTCGACTGGGTCGCGCCCGAGAAGCTGCCGGACCTCGTCGCCGCCCACGACATCGGGCTCGGCATCTTCGGTGACACCGACAAGGGCCTGCGGGTCGTGCCCAACAAGGTCTACCAGTCCCTGGCGGCCGGCTGCGCCGTCGTCACCTCCGACACCCCGCCGCAGCGCCGGTTCCTCGGCGACGCCGCCCTCCTCGTCCCGCCCGGCGACCCGGCCGCGCTCGCCGACGCGCTCGGCGCCCTGATCGACGACCCGGCGGCGGTCGCCGACCTGCGCGCGTGGGCGAGCGAGCGCGCCCGCGACCTCACGCCGTCCGCCGTCGTCGGGCCCCTGTGGGACGTGCTGACCGCGTGAAGAAGATCCTCGCGGCGCTGCGGTCCCCGTGGGTGCGCGGACTGTTCCTCGTGGCCGCCATCGGGGCGGCCGTGCTCGCGGTCGCCAACCAGTGGGACCTCGTCAGCGACGCTCTGAGCCAGATGCCCTGGTGGATCATCGGGGTCAGCCTGCTCGTCTCGATCACCTACGTCGTGGCCACGATGCTCTCCTGGCGCGAGGTGCTGATCGACCTCGGCTCGCGACTCGGGCTCGCGCCCGCGGCGCGCCTGTTCTTCGTCTCGCAGGTCGGCAAGTACCTGCCCGGAGGCGTGTGGAACATCGTCGCCGCCGCCGAGATGGGCAAGGACATCGACATCCCGCGGCGCCGCTCGGTGTCCGGCATGGTCGTCTCCCTGCTGGTCTCCATCGTCACGGGCCTGGCCCTGGCCGCCGGGGCCGTGGCCTTCGACCCCGCGGTGCGCTCCGAGGTCGGCTGGGTCGTCTGGTTCCTGCCGGTGTTCGTCGTCGTGCTGCTCCCGCCCGTGCTCAACAGGATCCTCGGCGTCGCCCTGCGGCTCATCCGCCGACCTCCGCTCGAGCACCCGCTCTCGGCGGGCGGCGTGCTCAAGGCGTCCTTCTGGGCGGTCGTCGGCTGGCTGCTCGCGGGCACGCAGGTCTGGCTCATCGCCACCGCCGTCGGGCTGGACCCGACCCCGGGGACGTTCGCGCGCGCCGTCAGCGGCTACGCGCTGGCCTGGGTGGTGGGGTTCCTCGTCGTCGTCGTGCCCGCCGGGGTGGGCGTGCGCGAGAGCATCCTCGGCATCATGCTCGCGGGGCTGCTGAGCTCCGGCGGCGTGCTCGTCACCGTGCTCATGTCCCGCGTCCTGCTCACCGTCGTCGACCTCGGGCTCGGCCTCGGCACGGGGGTACTCGTCAGGCGCCGAGCCCCCGACGACGCGGCGCAGGTGCCGGTGGACGAGGCCGGGCCGGTCCCGCCGGAGAGCCCCACCGAGCGCTGAGGCGGGTGCGGCGGCGCAGCGGCGCGGGGCCCCCGGTTACCAGGTCTCGACGCGGTGCACGCCGAGGGTGTCCTCGGAGTCGCCGTCCCAGTCGCCGACCACGACCGAGTCGCTCGCCCGCCCGTAGTCGAGCTCGATGTCCGCGACGCCGGTGGTCAGCTCGTTGCGCACGAGGTAGGTGTTGCCGCGGCGGACCGCGAGCGTGTCGATCCCGTCGCCGTCCCAGTCGCCCACGAGCACCACGTCGCCGGCCCGGCCGTAGGTCAGCTCGCGGTCGGCGGGGCCAGAGGCGAGGGAGTTCGCGATGAAGAACCGGTTCCCGCGCCGCACGGCCAGGGTGTCGACGCCGTCCCCGTCCCAGTCGCCGACGAACACCTCGTCGCCCGCGCGGCCGTAGTCCACCACGGTGTCCGCGACCCCGGAGGTCAGCGCGTCACGCAGGAAGTACGTGAAGCCGCGGCGCACGCCGAAGCTGTCGACACCGTCGCCGTCCCAGTCGCCCACGAGCAGCGCGTCGTCGGCGCGGCCGTAGTCGAGGACGGTCGTGCCGACGCCGGTGTGGTCGTCCGCCAGGGTGAGGCGGTTGCCGTCCCGCACGCCGACCGTGTCGGTGCGGTCGCCGTCCCAGTCGCCCGCGAGCGGGGAGGACGTGGCCGCGCCCAGGGGGACCTCGTGGTTCGCCCACGCGCTCCAGGCGTCGTTGAGGAAGAACACCGACGGGTGCTCCTCGGGGACGGGGCGCCACCAGCTCGAGCGCATCCCGAGGCGGCGGGCGAACTCCGTGCTGACGTCGACGCTGCCGGTCGTGCAGTCCAGCCGCAGGCCGGTGATGCGCCCGCCGAGGTCACCCCGGCCGTCGCGCGCCGTGACCACCAGGGCCTCCACCCGGCCGCCCGCGGCACACCGGGCGTCGACGTCGGTCGCGGCCAGCGTGGTCGACCAGCTGGTCACCGGGTCGCCCGGCGCGGTGCCGGACCACGGGTCCGGCCGGGCGACGAGGTAGGGGCGCGAGCCCGCCACCGAGTAGCCGCCGTTGGAGGAGGAGAACTGCGTGAAGGCGGGGCCCCACGCGCCCCCGGGCGTCGTCTGACCCTCGAGGATCCGGCCGCGGGTGGAGGCGATCGCGGCGTCAGTGCGCGGGTGCTCGTGGCCGGTGACCCCGCCGGTGGCCGTCACCGCGGCGCGGCCGGCGTAGACCTGGCAGGACGTCGTGTCGCACAGGTCGTACGTGCCGCCGCCACGCGTCTCGTGCCGGGCGTACGTGCGGGCGGCCACCGACTGGGCCTCGAGCGCGGCGGGGTGCCAGGAGGCCGGCGACTCGCGGGGCACCACGGAGCGCAGGTAGTCCTCCATGGGCACGTGGTTGACGACGTCGAGGGTGGCGGACGTCGGCTGCACGGCGGCCTGGCCGCGGTACCAGGTGCCGCCGCCGGTCGTCGAGGTTCCCAGCACCACGCCGTCGTTCGTGGCGAGCGTGACCGGAGTCGGCGTGGTCGTCGACCAGCCCACGCTGCCGCCCCGGGTGGCCCGGTGCTCGAGGCGGAACCCGGTCGACGTTCGGGTGACGGTGAGCCGCCCGCCGGTCGGCACGCCGAGGTTCGCGCCGCCGGCGGTGGCGCGCAGGGTCTGACCGGACGGCGCCCAGGCCGTCATCGAGGTGCGCCCCGAGAGTCCGAGGAGCCGGATGCGCATCGTGGGGTCACCGATGTTCGCCTGCCGGGTACCGGGATAGTAGAAGGCGAGGATCGAGGAGCTGGAGACGCCCTGGAGGGCCGCACCCTGGGCGCCCCACTGGGACATCCCGATGCCGTGGCCCCAGCCGTGGCCCTCGATCTCCCAGGTGCCGTCGGCCGGGCGCGGGTAGACCTCGGTGGCGGTGGTGCTCGCGTCGGCGGACGCGTCGGGCAGGGCGCCGGCGTCGGGCGCGCCCACGCCGTCGGGCGACCCCACGCCGTCGGGCGAGGCAGCCCCGTCGGTGGTGGCGACGCCGACCGGTTCTACGGGGTCGGGCGTCGCGACGGCGGCGGACGGGAGGGCGAGCAGCGCGCCCGCGGTGGCGAGCGCGAGCCACGCGGTGGCACGGCGACGACGGGGGAAGGACATCGTGAGCTCCTCAACGAGCGGGACGACCGGTCGGGCGTCACCTGCAGGATTGTCTCCCACCGTGGCGCCCTGTCCAACGGTTCCGTGAAACTCGTCCGGATGTCAGTGTTCGCCCATACTCTCCTACCGTCCGGCGACGTCGGGTCGCCGCACCGAGATCGGAGTCGTCTGACATGAGATGGAGAACGGTGGCCTCGGCCGCCGCGGTGGCGATGCTGGCCGGTGCCGGCCTCGTGGGCGCAGGTGCACCGGCGGTCGCCAAGGGTGGCGATGTCGGCGGCTCCGGCCAGGAGTACTTCCTCAACGACCAGTGGACAGCGACCGCCAACATCAGCTTCACCTACGGCGCAGCGAGCGACGAGGTGTACGTCGGTGACTGGGACGGCAACGGCACGGACACCTTGGCGATCCGTCGAGGCGCGACCTTCCACTTCAGGAACACCAACTCGAGCGGCCCGGCCGACGTCCAGGTCACGTACGGGCGCCCGGGGGACACGGTCCTCATGGGTGACTGGGACGGCAACGGCACGGACACCTTCGCGGTCCGTCGTGGCGCCGAGTACCACGTGCGCAACGAGCTGGCCGGCGGTGCCGCCGACCGGATCTTCATGTACGGCCGGTCGAGCGACACGGTCCTCGTCGGTGACTGGGACGGTAACGGAACGGATACCTTCGCGGTCCGTCGTGGCGCCGAGTACTTCGTGCGCAACGAGCTCGCCGACGGCTGGGCCGACGACCAGGTCGTCTACGGCAGGCCGGGGGACGCCGTGTACGTGGGCGACTGGGATGGCGACCGTAGGGACACGTTCGCGGTGCGTCGAGGTGCGGAATACTTCGTCAAGAACTCGATCTCGGCTGGCGCGGCCGACCTGACGCTCGTCTATGGCCGCACCACCGACGTCACTCTCGTCGGAGACTGGAACGGCGACGGCACCGACACCCTCGGCGTCCGGCGCGCAGCAGCGTCCTCGACGCCTCCATCGGCGGGGGCGCGCACGTTCGGGGACGGCACGCACTCGGTCGGCCGCAACGGCGTGGCGCCAGGGACCTACCGCTCGACGTCGACGGACGGCAGCTGCTACTGGGCGCGGCTCAGCGGATTCTCCGGCTCGGACTCCGACATCATTGTCAACGGCTTGGGCGTAGCTCGTCCGATCGTCAGGATCGAGTCCGCCGACGTCGGCTTCGAGAGCGACTGGTGCGGTACATGGGTGCCGGTCGGTCAGACATATCCGGCGAGCCCGGCGACTCGTTTCGGTGACGGCCACTACGTCGTCGGCGAGCACATCGCACCCGGTACGTACCGTACTTCCGGGGGCGAGTACTGCTTCTGGGAACGGCGAGCCGGTTTCAGCGGAGAGTGGGACGAACAGCTCGGGTGGGGTGGAGGAAACGGTGCCCAGACCGCCACCATCCGGTCCAGCGACCAGGGTTTCGTGACCAGCGGCTGCGGCACCTGGACGCGTATCGGGTGACCGCGAGCGCGAGCGCGAGCGCGGGCGCGGGCGCGGGCGTCGGTGTCAGGCTGCCGCCCGCGCCGAACTACGTCGGAGCGGGACCGGTGCGGCCGAGCACTCCGTCGGCCACACCGCGCATCATCCTCCGAAACCGGTCGATCCGGCCAGGGACGACCAGGGAGTTGAACGCGACGTACTTGCCCAGCCACACCGCGTAGCCGACCGCCCACGCCGGCGGCAGCAGCCCGGAGCGCAGGAGCAGCACCGTGTTTCGGGCGAGGAAGTAGGTGCGGAAGGCGGAGTGCACGTGCACCTCCTGGGCGCGACCCGGGAGCTTGACCAGGCTGTCCCCGAGCGAGTGGTCGAGCCGCGCGGACGTCACGGCGAGCAGCCGGTAGCCCGCCCGCCGGGCGCGCAGGCCCCACTCGAGGTCGACGTGGTCGATGAACCAGTCGTCGTTCATCGCCCCCACGTCGTGCAGCGCGGCCGCCGGCAGCAGACACCCCGACGCGATGAGGAAGGCGGCGTCGATCAGGCCGTCGTCGTCCACGTCCGTCGGCAGCGCACGCCGGGGCCCCCACCGGCGCGGGACGTACACCAGCTCCTCGGAGGCGGACCGCACGTCGCCCGCTACCGGCCCCACCGCCCCGACGGGCCCCCGCCCCTGCTCCGCCCCGCGCTCGAGGCCGGCGAGCAGCTCGGGGACCATGTCCGGCGCGGGCAGGGAGTCCTGGTCGCTGAGCAGCACGTGCGTGGCCCCGGCCGACACCGCCCGCTCGATCCCGACGTTCTGCGCGTGCGCGATCCCGGTGTTCCCGCCGAGCGCGACGAGCTCGGCGCCGCGACGCTCGCACAGGTCCGCGAGTCCCGACCCGCCCGGACCGTTGTCGACGACGACGACACTCGCGCACTGCTCGCCGAGCCCGGCGACCAGCGGGTCGAGCCGGTCGAGGTCGGGGGAGTAGGTGACGACGACGGCGCACACCGCGGTCGACGTCGGGGCCGGGGTGTCGCCCCCAGGGCGCACCGGCCCGGCGCTCACCTCAGGCTCGCGTAGAAGTCGGCCGCCTCCTGGGCCGTGGGCAGCAGCCCCTGCTCGGCGACCTCCTCGAGGGTGGGCGCCGCCGAGTCCTTGTCCGAGAGCAGGAGCTCCATCGGGTTCCCGGCGCGGTCCGTGGTGGGCCACTCGATGCCGATCTCCGGGTCGAGCGGGTGGATGCCGTGCTCGCGGCCCGGAGCGTACTGGGTCGAGCACATGTACACGGCGGTCGAGCCGACCTCGAGCGAGCAGAACGCGTGGCCCAGCCCCTCGCCCACGTAGATGGCGCGCCGGTCGACGTCGTCGAGCAGGACCGAGTCCCACTGCCCGTACGTGGGCGAGCCGACCCGGATGTCGACGACGACGTCGAGGAGCGCCCCGCGCGGGCACCACACGTACTTGGCCTGCGACGGTGGCAGCTGCGCGAAGTGGATGCCGCGCAGCACGCCGGCGGAGGACACCGAGCTGTTGGTCTGGGCGAGCTCGAGGCGGTGCCCCACGACCTCCTCGAACGCGCTGGCCTTGTAGGCCTCGAAGAAGGTCCCGCGTGGGTCGGTGAACTGCTTCGGCGTGATCTCGTAGGCGCCGTCGACCTTCAGCTCGCGGATCTCCATCGCCAAGTCCTTCCGTCGCGCGGGTGGTGGGCCCGGCCGGGCCGCGTGCCGGGCCAGCCTAGTCGCCCGGCGCGCCACTACCCTGGCCGTGGTCGACGCGCGGAGGGGCCGGGCGGGCCGAGGGAGGCACGACGTGCGCTGGATGGTCACCGGGGCGGCCGGGATGCTCGGCCAGGATCTCGTCCGCCTGCTGCGCGAGCGGGGCGAGGACGTCACGCCGCTCGGCCGCGACGGCCTCGACATCACGGACCCGACGCTGGTGGCCGAGGTCGTGCGGGACGTCGACACGGTGGTCAACTGCGCGGCCTGGACCGCCGTGGACGACGCCGAGGACGCCGAGCCCGCGGCCTTCCGGCTCAACGCGGTCGGCCCGCAGCTGGTCGCCCGCGCCGCCGCCGCTGCCGGCGCCCGCACCGTCCAGGTGTCCACCGACTACGTGTTCGACGGCGTCGCGAGCGCCCCGTACCCGGCCGACGCGCCCATGGCGCCGGCCTCCGCCTACGGCCGGACGAAGGCCGCGGGGGAGTGGGCCGTGCGCGCCGAGGACCCGCGCGCGCTGATCGTGCGCACCGCGTGGCTCTACGGCGCGGGCGGGTCGTGCTTCCCACGGACGATGGCGCGCCTGGCCCGCGAGCGCGACTCGCTGTCGGTCGTCACCGACCAGGTCGGCCAGCCGACCTGGACCCTCGACGTCGCCGACCTCGTCCACCGGCTCGGCACCGCCGACGCCGCGCCGGGCACGTACCACGCGACGAGCTCGGGCCAGGTGAGCTGGCACGGCTTCACGCGGCTCGTCGTCGAGGCGCTGGGGAAGGACCCGGCGATGGTGGGGGAGACGTCGTCGGACGCGTTCCCCGCGAAGGCGCCGCGCCCCGCGTACTCGGTGCTCGGGCACGAGACGGTGCGGGCCGCCGGCGTGGAGCCGATCGGCGACTGGGCGGACCGCTGGCGTGCGGCCGCCCCCGAGGTCCTCGGGGCCTGAGCCGTGCCCCGGCGCGTGACCGCCGACCCGGCGGTGACGGCGCTGCTCGAGGTGTGCCTGACCTGGGCGTTCCGCTCGGTCGGTGTGACCGTGGCCGTGTCCGCCGCGGGTCCGACGCCCGGTGACCATCCGGACGTGCGGGTCGCCGTAGGAGGACCGCGCCTCGACGCCCCATTCGAGTACGTGCGGAGTCTGGTCGGGAGCATGTCGGCGAGCCACGCGGCAGCCACGATCTTCGACGACGTGCAGAACTACCTGGACGAGGGCGAGCTGTACGGGGTCCCTGTGCCGCCCTGCGACGCCCACCCGGGGCACCCGGCGAACCTCGACGCGCACGGCATGACGGTCCGTCTGCGCTGCAGTGTCGAGCCCGGGAGCTGGTTCGAGGACTTTCCGGGGCAGCTCGACGTGGGCGTGGTCGCGCAGCAATGATGCGCGCTCCCGCGCAGAGGGCCGTCAGCGCCCGACGACGACGAGCCGCAGCTCGCCCGGGTCAGCGCGGCGGGGCGTGACCCGCAGCGCGCTGAGCGGCGCGCAGGCGGCGATGCCGATGCCGATCAGCTCGAGCAGCTCCTCGGTGTGGATGAGCTCGGACAGGTAACGGTTGTGGACGTCCGGCGCGAGCGTGACGAGCTCCCCGGTGAGCATCTCCACGCCGATCGCGCCCGCGAAGAACACGAGGATGCCGGTGACCATCAGGCGGCGGGCGGTCCGCGGCAGCCGCAGGCCGCACACGACCACCCCTGCGACGACGGCGATCGCCAGCGGGATCCCGAGCACGAGCCAGACGTAGTTCAGCGAGGCGTCGATGCCGATCCGGTCGACGACCAGGGGCAGCCGCTCGTGCAGGCTCGAGGCCTCGTCCACGGCGAACGCGGCGAGCCCGAGCGCGAGCAGCCCCCAGGGCCAGGCGGCCCCGGTGCGCTGCCGGCGCACCAGCCAGGCGCACACCCCGCACAGCACGGCGCCCGCCGTCATGAGCATCGTCGACCAGGTGGTGGCCACCGAGCTCTCGAGTGCGACGTCGAAGATGTGGTGCCACTCGCCGCCGCCGTAGAACAGCCCGCCCCGGGTCCACCGCGTGGGGATGTAGCTGGCGATCGTCACCAGGACGGAGACCACGGAGATCGCCACGGCGACACGTCGCCACGGCGGGACGACGAGGTCGGTCGGGTCCTGCGCCGCGGCGCCGGCGGGGCCACGCACCTCGTCGACGCCGTGCGGATCGGCGGAAGGGACGCGCGTCGGCGAGGGCGCCGCAGCCTCGAGGTGTCCCGCAGGCGTCGTCACCATGAACGACATCCCAGCACGACGTCATGAGAAAGTCATGACAACCGGGGGAGAGGCGCGTCAGGCGTGTCGTCCGCCGCCCCGGCGCCGGTACCTCAGCGACCGCGCTCGATGATGCCGAGCAGGTACTCCCCGTAGCCGGACTTGCGCAGCGGCTCAGCGCGCTCGCGCAGCTCGTCGTCGGTGAGGAAGCCCATGCGCCAGGCGACCTCCTCCGGGCAGCCGACCTTGAGCCCCTGCCGGGCCTCCACGGTGCGGACGAACGCGGTCGCGTCCGCGAGGGAGTCGAACGTGCCCGTGTCGAGCCAGGCGGTGCCGCGCGGCAGGACCTCCACCGACAGGCGGCCGGCCTCGAGGTAGGTGCGGTTGACGTCCGTGATCTCGTACTCGCCGCGGGCGGACGGCTCGAGGTTCTTCGCGATCTCCAGCACGTCGTTGTCGTAGAAGTACAGGCCCGGCACGGCGAAGGAGCTGCGCGGCCGCGCCGGCTTCTCCTCGATGGAGACGGCCCGGCGGTCCTCGTCGAACTCGACGACCCCGTACGCCGTCGGGTCGGCCACGTGGTAGGCGAACACCGCCCCGCCGTCGACCTCGGTGTTGCGGCGCAGCCGGGTGCCCATGCCCGGGCCGTAGAAGATGTTGTCCCCCAGGACGAGCGCCGCGTGGTCGGTGCCGACGTGGTCGGCGCCGAGGACGAACGCCTGTGCCAGGCCGTTGGGCTCCTCCTGGACCACGTAGTCGAGGTTGATCCCGAACTGCGAGCCGTCGCCGAGCAGGCGCTCGAACTGGGCCCGGTCGTGCGGGGTGGTGATGACGAGGATGTCCTGGATCCCCGCCAGCATGAGCGTGGTGAGCGGGTAGTAGATCATCGGCTTGTCGTAGACCGGCACCATCTGCTTGCTCACGCCGATGGTGACGGGGTGCAGCCGGGTGCCGGCGCCGCCGGCCAGGATGATTCCGCGCATCGCCCTAGTCTGCCGCCTCCAGGCTCGCCCGCTCCACCTCGGCGAGTCGCGCCGCCTCCTCGGCGTGCGTCCCCGGCGCCAGGAGGACCGCGGAACCGCGGGCGAGCCAGGTGCCGAGCACCCACGGGACGTCCTCGGCGGTCCCGGTCGCCACGCGCGCGAGACGTGCCCCGGCGGCCAGGCCACGCCCGACGTCGAGGCCCCGAGCCAGCGTCGGGTCGTCCTCGACGGGGGACGGCGGGAGGACGAGCTCGTCGGGCTGGGCGAGGGTCTCCGCGGCGGCGTCGAGGCTCCCGGAGGGCAGGTCGCCCGGCCACCGCATCGCCAGCGACGGCGCGGCGAGCGCGAGGACCCCGGCCCCACCGGCCAGGGCCGACGTGGGATCGTGGGTGACGACGCCCAGGGAGCCCACGGTACCGGTGGTGCCGGGCACGGATCCGCCGCCGGTCAGGTCGGGGGTGACACCCACCAGGAGGGCGCCGAGCGTCCACAGGGGCGCACGCCACGACGGCGGGAGGTCGATCGTCAGGGAGTCGCCGGGCTCGGCGTCCAGCTCGTCGCGCAGGAGGCCCCCGATCTTCTGGGCCCACTGGCGGGCGACGCGGCCGGAGACCTCGAGCCGCCCCTCGGGGCCGTAGGCGGTGAGGGCGGGCGCCGCCCCGAGCGAGGCGAGGTGGTCGTCGACCAGCAGGGCATCGTGCACTTGACCAGGCTACGTCGGCGGGCGACACGCCGGGCGACGCGCCGTGATCCTGCTCCCTCCCCTTGACTGTGCACGGATGACACGGGTGTAATTCACGCCAACGGCGGCGACAGGAGCATTGACGATCATGTGGAACATCCTGGGTGACGGACCCTTGACCACGTCCTGGGAGGACACCGACCTCTCCGGGCTCGAGCACCTCGACACCGGGGGCGAGGGCCCCCTGTCCTGGCAGGACCGCGCGCTCTGCGCGCAGACCGACCCCGAGGCGTTCTTCCCCGAGAAGGGTGGGTCGACCCGGGAGGCCAAGCGGGTGTGCTCGTCGTGCGACGTGCGCGCCGAGTGCCTGGAGTACGCGCTGGAGAACGACGAGCGGTTCGGCATCTGGGGCGGGCTCTCGGAGCGCGAGCGCCGCCGCGTCAAGCGCCTCGCCGTCTAGCAGGTGGTCGAGCGCCCCACCGCAGCACCCGCGCGCGCGACGACGCTCGCCGTGGTCGTCACCTGCGGGGTGACTCCCTACCTTGAGCAGACTCTCTCGGCCGTCGCCGGGCAGTCCCACCACCCCGAGGTGGTCCTCGTCGTCGACGTGGCCGCCCCGGGCCGGGACATCGGCACCGGCGAGCCGCTCCTCGAGGTCGTCCACCGCTCGGGGCTCGAGGACGCCACGCGCGTCCGGCTGGTCACCGCCCCGGAGGCCGAGACCTTCGGGGCGGCCGTCAGCGCCGGGCTGGACGCCTACGGCCGGCTCGTCGAGCGCGCCGCGCGCCGGGCCGGCCGGAAGGAGAACGGGTCCGGCGCCGCCCCGACCACCGGCTCGAGCTTCCGCGCCGCCACGGGCGAGATCTCGCCGGTGACGACGGGGGAGATGCGTGCCGTCACCGACGGCGTGCTCGACCCGGGTGCCGCGACGCACCCCGACTGGCTGTGGCTGCTGCACGACGACTCCGCGCCCGCGCCCCGCGCCCTGGACCGCCAGCTCCGGGCCGCCGAGGCGGGCCGCTCGCTCGCCGTGGTCGGCGCCAAGCAGGTCGACTGGGACGATCCGGGCCGCCTCCTGGAGGTCGGGGTGCAGGCGACCCGTCGCGCCCGACGGGTCTCGGACATCGAGCCGCGCGAGATCGACCAGGGTCAGCACGACCACCGCCAGGACGTCCTCGCCGTCGGCACCGCCGGCATGCTCGTCGGCTCCGAGGTGTGGGACCGGCTCGGCGGCACCGACCCGGCGCTCGGCCCGTTCGGGGACGGCCTCGAGCTGTCACGCCGCGTGCGTGCCGCCGGCTACCGGGTCGTCGTCGAGCCCACGGCCCACGTGCTGCACCGTCGAGCCACCTACCTGGGGCTGCGCGACGCCGCTCACGGCGGGGTGCGGGTCGCGGCACCCGGGTCGGCCGACGACGCCGCGGCCGAGGACCTCCCGGCCGAGGACGCCGATCTGGACGCCGCCGGGACCGGCGGGCCGGACGAGGCCGGCGCCGCCGGAGCCGGCGCCCGCCGCGGACACCCGGCCCGCTCCTTCTCCGCCCGCCGCACCGCCCAGCTCTACAACGCGCTCCTCGCCGCCCGCGGCGCATGGCCGCTGCTCGCCCTCGGGTACGTCCTCCTCGGCCCGCTGCGCGCCGTGTGGCGACTGCTCGGCAAGGACACCCCGCTGGCGCTCGCGGAGCTCTCCTCCGTCACCAGGCTGCTCGGGCGTCTCGGCAGGGTGTCCGCCGGCCGGCGCCGGATAGCCGCCGCCGGCCGGGGGTCGCGCGCCGCGCTGCGCGAGCTCGAGGCCTCCCCGGGCGACGTGCGCTCCGCCCGCCGCGCCGTCCGGCGCCAGATGACGACCGCCCGCCGGCTCGCCGAGGCGCCCTCGGAGCTCGAGCTGGCCGAGCGCGCCGAGCTCGGCCGCAGGCGCCGGGTCACCCTCGGCCTGGTGCTGGTCGTCGCGCTCACCGTCGCGCTGCCGTTCGTGCTGCCGCTCGTGGGGGGCGGCCAGCCCGTCGGCGGGGCGCTCGCCCACCTGGGCCGGTCCGCCGGCGAGCTGTGGACGACCGCGCGCTCGACCTGGGTCGACGCCGGGGTCGGCGCACCCGGCCCGGCCGACCCGCTGGCCGCCGTCGTCGCCGCGGCCGCCTGGGTGGTCGGCCTCGTCGGGCTCTCGCCGGCCTGGGTCGCCACCCTGACCGTGCTGCTGGCCGTGCCCGCCGCCGCTCTCACGGCCTGGGCCGCCGCCGGCGCCGCGACCCGCTCCCTCCTCGTGCGCGCCGTGGCCGCCCTGGCCTGGGCCGCCGCACCGACGCTGTGGCTCGCGCTCGGGCAGGGGCGGCTCGGCGCGGTGCTCGCCCACGTCGTCCTCCCGCTCGTCGCCCTGGGCATCACGTGGATCGCCGGTGTGCGGCGCCGCGACGTCGTCCGCTCCGGCATGGTCGACGCCCGCCGGGACGACGGCGCACCCCTGCACGACGACGCACCCCCCGCCCGCAGCCGCCGCACCACCCGGGCGGGAGCGATCACGGGCGCCGCGGGTGCCGGGCTCGCGCTCGCGCTCGCGAGCGCCGGGGCGCCGATCCTCCTGCCCGCCGCGGCGCTCACCCTGATCCTGCTGGCCCCGCTCGTCCCGCGCCGCCGGGGGCTCCTCCTGCTCGTGCCCGTGCCGGCGCTGGCCCTGCTCGCGCCGACGATCGTCACCGCGCTCGAGCGCGGCCCGCTCGCCGTCGCCGTCGCGGACCCCGGCCACGGCCTGCCGTCCGACCCCGGACCCACCTGGCTCGCCCTGCTCGGCCTGCCGCGGGACCTGCCGGGCGGAGCGCCGACCGCGCTCGCCGATCTGCCCGGTCTGCTCGACCTGCCGTGGCGCGACCTGCTGATGCTCGTGCCCGGCGCGGTCCTGCTCGTCCTCGCCCTGCTCGCCCTGCTACGCCTGGGCCGGGCCCGGGCGGTCCGCGCCGGCTGGCTCGTCGCGGCGGTCGGCCTCGCCACCGCCGCCGCGACCACCCGCGTCCCGGGCGGCGTCGCCGACGGCGCCGCGCTCACCGGGTGGGCCGGGCCCGGCGTCTCGCTGGCGCTGCTCGGCCTCCTGATCGCCGTGGCCGCCGCGGCAGACGGCATCCCGGAAGCCCTCTCCGGCACCGAGCTCGGTCTGCGCCAGGGCCTCGCAGCACTCGGCGCCGTCGCGCTCGTGCTCGTCCCACTCGCCTCGGTGGGCACGTGGGTGGCGTCGTCGCGCACCTGGAGCGAGCTCGCCCCCCGCGCCGGGAGCGCCGTCCCGGCGCTGTCGGTCGAGCAGCAGAGCTCCGGCCAGCGCTCGCGGGTGCTCCACCTGCGCGCCGGCAGCGACGAGGTCGCCGCCGAGGTCTGGCGCGGCGACGGCAGGCGCCAGGCGGACGCGGCCGCCGCCGTCCGGCTCGGGACCGCGACCGGGGCGCTCGAGCAGGACCTCGCGCGCGCCGTCGCCCTGCTCACCGACGGCGGCCGGCCCGGCGCGGTCGAGGAGCTGTCCCACCACGCCGTCGGCGTCGTCGTCGTGGACCCGGAGCCGCTCCCGGGCGGCACCGACGCGGACCGCGCGGCGCTCGTCGCCCGCCTGCAGTCCGTGCCCGGTCTCGAGGTCATCACCGACGACGACTCCGGCGCCGTGCTGCGCCTGTCCCGCGACCCGGCGGTGGAGGGAAGCGCCACGTCGGTCGCGCGGGCCCGGCTCGTCGAGGAGAGCGGGCCCGAGGCAGGCACGGCTGCGGACACGGCCGTGGACGGCCCGTCGGGGCTGGACGCCGGCGGTGCCGTCACCGACGTGGCGGCCGAGGCGATCGACGTGACCACGACGATCGACGCCGGTCAGGCCGAGCGCGTGCTCGTGCTCGCCGAGACCGCGGACGAGGGCTGGGAGGCCACCCTCGACGGAGCCCCGCTCGCCCCGGTCGAGCGGGAGGGGTTCCAGGCGTTCACCGTGCCGGCCGGCGCGGGTGGGGAGCTGGTCGTCACGCACCGGGAGTCGTGGTCGGTGTGGATGGGTGCGGGCCAGGCGGTCGTGCTGGGGGTCGTGGCGCTCCTCGCGCTGCCCATGCGCGTGCGCCGGGAGGAGGAGTGGTGAGCCGAGGGACAGCCGTGCGGGCCACGGGCGCCGCCGTCGGAGCCGTGGCCGTGCTGGGCCTGACGGCGGGCGCGCTGTGGTCGGGCAGCGTCCTGCCGGTGCCCGACCAGGAGGCGCCAGGGGCGACGACCGTGGCGCTGCCGGCGGCCGAGACCCCGCTCGTGTGCGCACCCGTGCCCGTGCCCACGACCGAGGACACCGGGCCCGCCGACCCCGAGCAGGACGAGGGCGACCGCACGGTGCGCTCGACCACCCAGCTCCACGCCTGGACGGTGGGCGGGGCCCCGGTCGCCCGCGCGTGGTGGGCGCAGGACTCCGGCGCCGGCGAGGAGGTCGAGCTCGACCAGGTGGCCGCCGGCGACTCCGCCGTGCGCACCCTGGCCACCGCGTCGGCGGACCCCGGCGTCCTCACGATCGCCCCCGTCGAGGAGGACGGGGAGACCGTGCCGGGCAGCGGCGGCGGTGCCGTGGTCGTGCGCACCGACGCCGGCGACCTGCGCGGGATCGCCGCGTCGACCTGCCAGGCCCCCGCGTCGTCCGCCTGGCTCGTCGGCGGCTCCACGGAGCTCGGGTCGACGGCGCGACTCAGCCTCACCAACCCGGGACCCGTGCCGGTGACGGCGGACGTCACGGTCCACACGGCCGTCGGGGTCGTCGACGCACCCGCGCTGAGCGACCTCGTCGTCCCGGCGCGGTCGACCGTCGCCGTGCCCGTCGAGGCCTCCGTCGAGACCCCGGCGCTCGCCCTGCGCGTCGACGGGCGAGGGGGCCGCGTCGTCGCCTCGCTGGAGGACCTGCGCACGCAGGGGCTGGCGTCGGCCGGGCTCGACATCGTCACCGCGGGCGCGGGGCCCGACGACGAGGTCCTCGTCCCGGCCGTGGAGGTGGCCCCGGGGGCCGTGGGGAGCGTCCGCCTCGTCAACCCCGACGACGAGCAGGTCACCGCCTCGATCGAGCTCACCACCGCCGGCGGCTGGGCGCCGCTCGGCGGGGCCGAGGAGGTCGTCCTCGACCCGGGCGTGGTCCTCGACGTCCCACTCACCGGCGTGGAGGACGGGATCCACGGGGTGCGCGTGCGTGCCGACGGCGCCGTCGCCGCTGCTGCCGTCACCGCCCAGGAGGCCACCGCGCCGGAGGGCAGCGGGGACCTCGCGGTCGATCTCGCCTGGACCGGTGCCGGGGAGCCGGCGCGCTCGGCGGAGCACGTCCTGCCGGACGCGGCGCTCGACGTGCGGTCCCGCGTGGCCGTGACGAACCCCGGCGACGCTCCGCAGCGCGTCTCGGTGCGGGACCTCGCCCGTACGGGGCGGGGCGAGGAGGTCGAGGTCGCCGCGGGCACCACGGAGCTCCTGCCCGCCCCCGAGGGCGCCACGGCCGTGCGCGTCACGGCCGAGCCCGTCGGCGCCGCGGGGGAGGACCCGGCGGACGACCCGGCCGACGTCGGGGGCGTGCTCTCGGCCGTGCTCCTCGACGCCGAGGTGCCCACGGGCCGCCTCGTCGGCGTGCTGGGCGCCGTCCCCGACGCGCGCGCGGCCGGACAGGTCGACGTCCTCCTGCGGTGACGCCGCCGCCGGCGCCGCCCCGGCGGCCGGGCCGGGAACCGGGGCGTCAGGTGCCCGGCTGGTCCGGATCGATCTCGCCGGGCGAACGGCCGAGCATCGCGGCGACCTGCTCGACCAGCGCGGCGGTGACGAGGTCGCCCAGGTCCTGCGCGTCGGCCGCGCGCGACTCCACCGGGCGCCGGTAGACGACGATCCGGCGGGGCAGACCGGCGGCCCGGTCGCCGGGGTAGTAACGACCCAGGGCGATCGCCCGGTGCTCCCACGGCGCCGGGTCCGACGGCGGCACGTCCTCCACCGCGATCTCCACGCCCGCGAGCTCGTCCGCCCAGCCCGCCTCCAGGCGTTCGACGGCGTCGAGCAGGAGGTCGTCGAACCGGTCGGCGCGGGTGCGCCAGCCCGGCAGCTGCCACGGCAGCAGGGGGCCGCGCGGCCCCCTGCCGTGGCGGTCCCGGCGCCGGCCGTCGCGGCGCGCGGGGAGCGCAGGCAGCTGCGGGCCCGCCGGAGGGCTCGTCGACTCGGGCACGCCTCGATCCTAGGTCGGCGCGCCGCGACGCGGTGGTACGGGCAGGTCGGTACGGGCGGGCCGGCACGGGGACAGTGGCGCAGGGAACGCCGCGCCCGCCCGCGCCCGGCGCCCCGGACCAGGTAGCGTCGACCGGTGTGAGAGCCGTCCGCCAGTGCACCAAGCCGTCGTGCACCCGCTCGGCCGCGGCCACCCTCACCTACGTCTACGCCGACTCCACCGCCGTGCTCGGCCCGCTCTCGGCCACGCCGGAGCCCCACGCCTACGACCTGTGCGACGTGCACGCCGGTCGGCTGTCCGTGCCGCGCGGCTGGGACGTCGTCCGGCTGAGCACGTCCTTCGAGGCCGCCCCGCCGTCGTCGGACGACATCGAGGCCCTCGCCGACGCCGTCCGGGCCGCCGCGAGGCGCGGGCCGCGCGAGCACCGGCCGGCCGAGCGGGCCGTCGCCGTGCGCCGCGGGACGCCGGCCCCGGTGACGGGCGAGCCGCCCGCGCGCGAGCACGAGATCACCCGCCGCGGGCACCTGCGCCTCCTGCGCGGCGGCGACGACACCACCACGGACGAGAGTGAGCCGAGATGAGCGAGGACCAGGGCCCGCGCCACGCCCGCGCGGACGCGCCCGTCGTCCAGGACGAGCACGCCGGCCCCGAGGAGCCCGTCCGCGCGGTGCGCGCCGACGGCGCGTCCGTCGGCCGCGGAGGGCTCGAGCCGTGGGTGCGGGCGCTGCTGAGGTGTCCCGTCAGCGGGGGCGAGCTCACCGACGACGTCGCCCCGGACGGCACCCCGGAGCTGCGCTCGGCCGACTCGGGCCTGGCGTACCCGGTGCGCGACGGCGTCCCGGTGCTGCTCGAGGGCGAGGCGCGGGCACTGCGTCCGTAGACCGATCGCCGGCCCGCCCGAGCGTCAGTCGGTCGTGCTCTCGGCCGCGGGGTCGGTCGTGACGCTCTCCTGCGACGACGACTCGCTGTCGCCACCGCCGGCGTCGATGGAGGCCACGCGCTCCGACGTGCCGAAGACGTGGATGTCCCAGGTCAGGGAGCCGGAGAAGTCGACGAGCTCGATGCTCCGCACGACCTTGCCGTCGAGGATCCCCTGGGCGGCGGCCCGGTCGATGGCGCGGCCGGCGTCGATGACGCTCTCCTGCGAGAGCGCGAGGAGCGCGTCGTCCGCGGGAGTCGCGTTCTCCCCGGTCACGCGGTACCCGGCATCGAGGGTGACCTCGACCCGGTCGGGGCCGGCGACGAGGACGACGACGAATCCGGTGTCCGGCGGCGGTGTCTGCCCGGAGTTGTCGTCGAGGTGGACGACGGAGATGAGGACCGAGCCCGGGTAGACGTTCCGGGCGGCGTCCGCGGCCGCACGGATGTCGTCCCCGCCGGGGCGGGCGTCGTCGGGGTCGTCCGGGTCCCCGGTCGTCGGGGTCTCGGTGGTGGGCTCCGTCGGCTCGTCGGGCGCGGGCGGCGGCGTCGTCGGGCTCTCGGTGGGAGCCGCGCCGCCGGTCGGGTCCTCGTCGGTGTCGTCGGGGTCGTCCGAGGGCCGGACGGTGCCGCTCTCCTGCTCGGAGGGGTCCTCGGCCGTGTCGTCGGAGGGACCCTCCGAGGGGGTCTCCTCGCCGGTGCCGGGGTCGGCCTCGTCGCTCGGGACGTCGTCCGGGCCCGAGGGGGCAGAGGTGGCGGGCGGCGGCGCGTAGGGAGCCTGCGAGCTGACCGACGGCCCGTCCGAGCAGGCGCCGAGCGTCAGGGCGAGCGCAAGCATGCCCGCAGGCACGACGACGACCCGCGGCATGGAGCGCATGCGCATACCATGCTGGACGGTGCACCGTCGAGTCGAGCGTGACGGCCGGGGAGTTCAGCCCATGTGACCAGGCTCGCACCCTGTGCGGCGGTGGCGCGACGGAGTCCTACACTCGTGCCGCTCGGTGCCGTCTCGGCGACACGCCCAGCCACGAACGGACGACCATGGCCGCAGGATCCGGCATGAAGTCCATCGTCACCGCGCTCGTCGCGAACCTCGGCATCGCCGTGGCGAAGTTCCTCGGGTGGCTGCTCACCGGCTCGAGCTCGATGCTCGCCGAGGGCGTCCACTCGGTCGCCGACTCCTCCAACCAGGCGCTCCTGCTGCTCGGCGGGCGGCGGGCGACGAGGAAGGCCTCCGAGGTCCACCAGTTCGGCTACGGGCGCGTGCGCTACGTGGCGGCGTTCGTCGTCTCGATCGTCCTGTTCACGCTCGGTGGTCTGTTCGCCATCTACGAGGCGTGGCACAAGTTCTCCGACCCGCACCCCATCACGGACTGGCAGTGGGTGCCGATCGTCGTGCTCGTCCTGGCCGTGGTCCTCGAGAGCTTCGCGCTGCGGACCGCCCTGAAGGAGGGCGCCGCGGTCAAGGGCGACCGCTCGTGGTTCCGCTACCTCAAGGAGTCCCGGTCCCCGGAGATCCCGACGATCATCCTCGAGGACACCGGCGCGCTCCTGGGCCTCGTGTTCGGGCTCTTCGGCGTCAGCATGACCCTCGTGACCGACGACGGCCGGTGGGACGCCCTCGGGTCGGGCGCCATCGGCGTCCTGCTCGTCGTCATCGCCGTCTTCCTCGCCCGCGAGATGATCTCCATGCTCATCGGCGAGTCCGCGCTCCCCGAGCACCAGGCCGCCCTGGAGCGCGCGCTCGTCGACGGCGAGGACATCGAGCGCGTCATCCACATGCGCACCCTGCACATCGGGCCCGACGAGGTCCTCGTCGCCGCCAAGGTCGCGGTCCCCGCCGCCGAGACCGCCGCCGACGTCGCGCGGGCCGTCGACGCCGTCGAGGCCCGGGCGCGAGCCTCGGTGCCGCTGCGCCTGCAGATCTACGTCGAGCCCGCGCCGTTCGAGGACGGCCGGTCGCCCGCCCACGACCGGGAGACCTGGGAGGTCGACCCCGCGCCGGAGCCGCCGGCCGCGCAGGGGCACGCCGCCGAGCAGGAGTGACGGCGCCCGGGCGTCGCGCGCACGGGCGGCCGGGAGGCCCCACTGGTCAGGCGAGCGCGAGGCCCGCGCCGAGCAGCAGGCCGTAGCCCAGCTCGAGGAGGCCCGTGTCCCGCAGGACCACGACGAGGTCCCGGCCGGCAGCCCCGCGCAGCACCGGCGCGCAGCAGCGCCACGCCAGGGGCACCAGCGCGAGGACGAGCAGCGACCAGGGCGCCGCGATCGCGCACGCCGCACCGAGCGCGAGCGGGAGCGCCACCATCGCCACGTAGGTCCGCCGCGCGCGCCGGTCCCCGAGCCGCACCGCGACCGTCCGCTTCCCGGCGGGGACGTCGGTGGGGATGTCGCGGATGTTGTTGACCATGAGCAGGGCGCAGGCGATCAGCCCGACGCCGACGGCGGCCACCCAGGCCGTCCACGGCAGCGTGGCGGCCTGCGTCCAGGTGGTGCCGAGCGTGGCCACGAGCCCGAAGAACACGAAGACGAAGACCTCGCCGAGCCCCAGGTACCCGTAGGGTCGGGCGCCGCCGGTGTATCCCCAGGCGGCGAGGA
This sequence comes from Georgenia sp. Z1491, assembly GCF_049856175.1. GTDB lineage: Bacteria > Actinomycetota > Actinomycetes > Actinomycetales > Actinomycetaceae > JB111. Next base: position 60,465 of record NZ_JBNDNA010000009.1, on the reverse strand, counting down.
CGCACAGGGCGCCGACCGCGAGCAGCCACCACTGGCCGGCGAGCGCCACGAGCACCAGCCCGAGCACGCCCGCGACGCCGAGGCTCGCCAGTGCGGCCGCCCGCACCCTGCCCGGCGCGGCGAGCCCGCCGCCGGTGAGCCGCTGCGGCCCGGTGCGGAACTCGTCGGTGCCTCGCACGCCGTCGGAGTAGTCGTTGGCGTAGTTGACGCCGACCTGGAGGGCGAGGGCCACGCCGGCGGCGAGCAGGGCCCGGGGGAGCGAGGCGGCGCCGACCTGCGCGGCGGCCCCCGTCCCGAGCAGCACCGGGGCCACGGCCGCCGGGAGGGTCCGCGGACGGGCGCCCTCGATCCAGTCGGCGACGCTCGCCATGACACCTCCTGCTCCCGGGCGCCGGACACGTCCCGACCGCCCGGGCGAGATTAGCCCAGCGCGGGACGCGGCTTGTAGCGGGCGACGCCGGACACGGTCACGTCCGCGTGGCTGCCGCTCGCGGTGTCTGCCCCGAGTCCGAGCGCGCGCGAGGCCACCGCGGTGACGGCACGCCGGTCGACCTTGCCGGGGCCGCGCAGCGGCAGGCGGTCGACGACGACGAGCGCGCGCGGCGCGTGGGCGGGGCTCAGGTCGGCCGTCCGCGCCCGGGCGACGGCGAGCAGCTCGGGCACGCTCGTCGGTCCCGACCCGCGGTTCCCGGCGAGCACGACGACGGCCACGACGAGCTCCCCCCACTCGGGGTGCGGGACGCCGACGACCGCGGACTCGGCGAGGTCCTCCAGCTCGCCGAGCCGGCGCTCGACCGCCAGGGGCGCAACGGTGACGCCGCCGGACGTCACGGCGTCGTCGAGGCGGCCGAGGACCTCGAGCGTGCCGTCGTCGTCGAGCCGTCCGGCGTCCGTGGTCCGCAGCCGGCCGCCCACGAAGGTGCGCGCGTCGGCGGCCGCGTCGTCGAGGTAGCCGTGGGCGAGGACGGGGCCGGAGAGCCAGATGCGTGACTCGTCGTCGACCTCGGCCCGCACGCCGCGCAGCGGTCTGCCGTCGTAGACGCAGCCGCCGCCCGTCTCCGTCATCCCGTAGGTGCGCACCACCGTGATCCCGGCGTCCGTCGCGGCGCGCAGGGCGGCGGGCGCCAGGGCCGCGCCGCCGACGAGGACCGCGTCCAGCCGTGCCAGCGCGCCGGTCACCTCCGCCCCGGCGGCCAGCGCGCGCACGAGCTGGGTCGGTACCAGGGAGAGGTAGGTGCGCGGGCCCCTCCCGGGGGCGCCGTCGTCGTCGGCCTGCCGGGCGAGGTCGGCGAGCGCGGCCGGGTCGAACCCGTCGGCGGTGTCGAGCACCAGCGGGTCGAGGCCCGCGACGGCGGAGCGCGTGAGGATCTGCAGGCCCGCGACGTGCTGGGCGGGGACGGCGAGGATCCAGCGGCCCGGACCGCCGAGCCGCTCGTGCGTGGCGCGGGCGGAGGCGGCGAGCGCGTCGGCGGTCAGCGCCACGACGTGCCCCTGGCCGGTCGTCGAGCCGGAGGTGCGCAGCAGGGCGACGGTGCCGTCGGGCACGGGCCGCTCGAGGTTCTCGGCGAGGTCGGCGCGCGCCCGAACGGGGTCCGTGCCCGGGGCGACCGGCAGCAGCGGGGGGAGGTCGGCGCCGTCGAGCCGCCTCGCGAGTGCCTCGTACAGGGCCGCGACGTCGCCCGGTCGCGTGCCGCCGGGCAGCACCTCGACGCTCTCCATGCGGTCAGCGTAGGCGGGCCGCGCGGTGCGGGATCGACGGGGCCGGGCGGCGGGCCGCGCGTCAGACGGGGTAGGAGAAGCCCGACCAGTCCGGGTCGCGCTTCTCGACGAACGCGTCCCGGCCCTCCTGGGCCTCCGCGCCGCCGTAGGCCAGCCGCGTGGCCTCGCCCGCGAACACCTGCTGGCCGGCGAGGCCGTCGTCGGCGAGGTTGAAGGCGAACTTCAACATGCGGATCGCCTGCGGGGACTTCGTCGCGATGATCCGCGCGTACTCCAGGGCCTTGGCCTCGAGCTCGGCGTGGGGGACGGCCTCGTTGACCACGCCCCAGCGCTCGGCGTCCTCGGCCGAGTACTCGCGGGCGAGGAAGAAGATCTCCCGGGCCCGCTTGTCGCCGGCCTGGCGGGCCAGCAGCGTCGAGCCGTAGCCGGCGTCGAAGCTCCCGACGTCCGCGTCGGTCTGCTTGAACCGGGCGTGCTCGAGCGAGGCGACCGCGAGGTCGCAGACCATGACGAGGGAGTGCCCGCCGCCGGCGGCCCATCCGGGCACCGCGGCCACGACGACCTTGGGCATCGTGCGCATGAGCCGTTGGACCTCGAGGATGTGCAGCCGACCGGCGCGGGCCGGGTCGACCTGCTCGCGCCGCGCGGCGGCCTCCGCGAGGGGGTCGGCCTCGTCGACCTCGTACCGGTACCCGTCCGCGCCGCGGATGCGCTGGTCGCCGCCGGAGCAGAACGCCCAGCCGCCGTCCTTGGGCGAGGGACCGTTGCCGGTGAGGATCACCGTGCCCACGTCGGTGGTCAGCCGCGCGTGGTCGAGCGCCCGGAACAGCTCGTCGACGGTGCGGGGCCGGAACGCGTTGCGCAGCTCGGGCCTGCTGAGAGCGATGCGCACCACCGGCAGGTCCCGCTCGGCGCCACCGGAGCGGTCGACGCCCCGGTGGTACGTGACGTCCGTGCCCGACCACCCCTCGACGTCCCGCCAGGCCTGCGGGTCGAAGGTCTCGGACACCTGCGTGGGGATCTCGCTCACCCGGCCACGGTAGCCCGGCGCGCACCCACGTCCGCGACGCCGCGACCCCTGGTCGCCGCGCGCCCGCGTCGCCCGGCCTGGCGGTCGGCGCGCGGTTACGCTGGGCCGGTGTCCCGACCCGCCGATCCGGAGCGCCCCGCCGCGCGCGCCGTGTACTCGACGGCGCTGCGCACCCGGTTCCGGGGCATCACGCGCCGCGACGGGCTGCTCCTGCGCGGGGACGCCGGCTGGGGGGAGTTCTCGCCCTTCTGGGACTACGACGACGCCACCTCCGCCCCGTGGCTGGCCGCCGCCCTCGAGGCCGCCGACCACGGGTACCCGGACGCGTCGCGCAGCCACGTCCCGGTCAACGTCACCGTCCCCGCCGTCGGTCCCGAGCAGGCGGCCGCGATCGTCGCCGCCTCCGGCGGGTGCACGACGGCGAAGATCAAGGTCGCCGAGCCCGGCCAGACGCTCGCCGAGGAGATCGAGCGGATCGCCGCCGTCCGCGAGGCCCTCGGCCCCGGCGGCCACGTCCGCATCGACGCCAACGCCGGCTGGGACGTCGACACCGCCCTGGCCCGGCTCGCCCTGCTCGACCGCGCGGCGGGCGGCCTGCAGTACGCCGAGCAGCCGGTCGCCGGCGTCGAGGACCTTGCCGTGGTGCGCCGCCGCTCGGGCGTGCGGATCGCCGCCGACGAGTCCGTGCGCCGCGCCGAGGACCCGCTGCGGGTGGCCCGCGCCGGCGCCGCCGACGTCCTCGTCCTCAAGGTCCAGCCGCTCGGCGGCGTGCGGGCCTGCCTGCGCCTCGCCGAGGAGGCCGGGCTGCCCGTCGTCGTCTCCTCCGCCCTGGAGTCCTCCGTCGGCCTCGCGGCCGGCGTGGCGCTCGCCGCCGCCCTGCCGGAGAACACCCTCGACGGTGTCCCCCTGGCCGCCGGCCTCGCCACCGGCCACCTCCTCGAGGACGACGTCACCACCGCGCCGCTCCTGCCCACCGGCGGCCTGCTCCCGGTGCGCGAAGTCGAGCCCGACGCCGTCCCCGCCGCGGAGCCCGGGACCGAGGAGCGCTGGCTCGCCCGGCTCGCCGACGTGACCGCCCACGTGACGGCGGCGACCCGATGAGCGCGACCGGGGCCGAGGGGGAGCGGGACCAGCCGCCGGAGGCGTCCGCCCACCTCGTCGCCCGGGACGTCGTCCGGGCGCTCGTCGCCGGTGGGGTGCGCGACGTCGTCCTCGCCCCCGGCTCGCGCTCCGCGCCGCTCGCCCACGCGCTGCACTCCGCCGAACGGGCCGGCTGGCTCCGGCTCACCGTGCGCGTCGACGAGCGCGTCGCCGCGTTCGTCGCGCTCGGCCTGTCCCGCGCCGGCGAGCTCGAGGCGCCGGCGGGGCTCGAGCCGGCACGTGCCCGGCGGCCCGTCGCCGTCGTCACGACCTCCGGCACCGCGGTCGCCAACCTCCACCCGGCCGTCCTCGAGGCCGATGCCGCCGGCGTCCCGCTCGTCCTGCTCACCGCCGACCGCCCGCACGAGCTGCGCGGCACCGGCGCCAACCAGACCACCGACCAGGTGGGGCTCTTCGGTCCCGCCCTGCGCCACCTCGTCGACGTCCCGGCGGACGCGCCGGCCGGCCCGCCGCTCACCCAGCACGTGGCGCGCGCGCTCGCCGCCGCCACCGGCGCCCGGACGCGGGAACCGGGACCGGTCCAGCTCAACCTCGGCTTCCGCGAGCCCCTTGCGCCCGAGCGCACCTGGGTGCCCGGCCAGGCGCCCGCGGTCCGGCCGGTCGCCCGTCCGGACCACGCACGTTCGTCGGTGCCGCTCGGGCGCGGACCGCGCACCGTCGTCGTCGCGGGCGACGGCGCCGGCCCGGAGGCACGCAGGCTCGCCGAGCGCGGCGGCTGGCCCCTGCTCGCCGAGCCGACGTCCGGCTCGCGCGGCGGCCGGTGCGCCGTCAGCGCCTACCGCGAGCTGCTCGACCTCGCCCAGCTCGGCGGCCGCGTCCAGCGCGTCGTCGTCGCCGGCCACCCCACCCTGTCCCGGCCCGTCACCCGCCTGCTCGCCCGCGAGGACCTCGAGCTCGTCGTCGCCTCGCCGTCCGGACGCTGGCCCGACGCCGCGGGCACCGCCCGCACGGTCGCCGCCGGGTTCGACGTCGAGGGGCAGCCGGGCCCCGACGAGCAGGCCTGGCTCGACCTCTGGCTCGACGCCGGGCGCTCGGTCGTCGCCCGCCTGGCCCACCCCGCCGCCGGCCCGCCCGACGACGGGACGCTGGACGCGCTCGCCACCGCGGCCGTCGTCGCCGGCGCCGCCCGGCACTCGGGCACGCTCGTGCTCGGCGCCTCCCGCGTGGTCCGCGACATCGACCTCGTGGGCCAGCCCTGGATGGACCCGGTCCCGCACGTGCTGTCCAACCGCGGCCTGGCCGGCATCGACGGCACGATCTCCACCGCCGTCGGCCTCGCGCGCGGCACGGGCCGACCGGTGCGGGTCCTGCTCGGCGACCTCACCCTCCTCCACGACGTCGGCGGGCTCCTGCTCGGCGCCCTCGAGGACGACGTCGACGTCCAGGTCGTCGTCGCCGACGACTCGGGCGGCGCGATCTTCGCGCTGCTCGGCCACGCGGACGCCTCCCCGGACGGCTTCGCGCGCCTGTTCACCACGCCCCAGCTTGCCGACCTCGAGGCCCTCGCGCGCGGGTACGGCGCCGACTACCGGGCCCCGCGCACGCTCGACGAGCTCCAGGCGGTCCTCGCGGCGCCGATCCTGGGCCGGTCGGTCGTCCACGTGCGGATCGGCGAGCGCCGCGCCGAGACGTCCCGGGCGCGGTCGCTCATCTAGGGAACCGGCTTCTCGTAAGGCCGTGCCGAGATCGCAGCAGCGACGGCGAGGGTCGCCTCGCTTGCTCCGCTCGAGTACGCCACCCAGCTCGTCAGCTCGAGCGCACCCGTGCTGATCGCTACCCACGGCCAGGACGGAACGAAGCGTTGCGCGGTGTCCCGCGTAACAAGGAGCCCATCCGCCCTGGCAGCGTGGGCGACGAGTTCGACGTGTTCGCTGAACCGGCGGAACCGCCAGTCCACCGCAGCACTTACCGCGGCCGCTGCGGCGACGAGGTCCCGCCACTGGCCGGAGTTCTCCCACGACTCATGGCCCAGCACCCGGCGACCATGCATGTCGGCCAGCGAGCGCACCTCGCTGGCCAGCTCAGGCCGCACGGCGACACCGAGCTGCTGCCGAAGCACTTCGCGAGTGACGAGCCCGCCCGCGTCATGGTGCAGTATCCCGACGTCGAGACGCCCCTCCTTCAGGGCTCGCTCCTGCTCCGGGGTGAAGAGGTCGACGAGGTCGAGGTCGATGTGCGGATGATGCTCGCGGAGGTCCCCTATGACCTCGGTGAACCAGCTGGTGGGCAGACTCGGGGGCATCCCTACCCGCACAGTCTCTCGCTCGGCGGCCGCGGCTGCCATCACGTCGGGGATCCGAGCAATGTCCGCTGAGACTCGGCGGTAGTGCCGTAGGAGGCGCTCGCCGGCTGCTGTCGTCGTCACCCCGCGAGAGCTGCGACGAAGAAGCTGAGTGCCGAGCTCGCGCTCGAGGTTGCGGACCTGCCTCGAGAGCGAGGGTTGGGTGATCGCCAGACGTGTGGCCGCGCGGGACATCGACCCGGTCTCGGCGCAGGCCGCGAAGTACGACAGGTGACGAAGCTCCACGTTCCTAACCTATGCCTCCTGGGCATGGCCACGAGGGGAGGAGGCAATTCCGGTTGCCGACCAACCGTGTGAGCCTGTCTGTCGGCACTCGCCCGGGTGGCCGACGGACGCAAGGGAGCGTGCATGGTGGAGTACGACGTCGTCGTCGTCGGCGGTGGAGCAGCTGGGATCGCGGCTGCCGTCGGAGCGTCCCGTACGGGGGCCCGCACCTTGCTCGTCGAACGCTACGGCTACCTCGGCGGCGCGGCCACTGTCTCGAGCGTCCTTACTCACTGTGGCTTCTTCGACCAGCAGCGTCGCCAGGTGGTCGCCGGTATCGGTCAGGACGTCCTTGACCGGCTCGCCGCCCAGGACCTGTACAAGGTCCACACCGTCAGCTCCACGGGCAACACCATCGTGCTGCTCGACCTCGAGACGATGAAGCGGGTCTACGACGAGCTCGTGCTGGACTCCGACGTCGACCTCCTGCTGCACACCACGCTGGCCGGCGCGCGGGGCGCCGCCGAGGGTCCCTTCGAGCTCGACCTCCTGCACCGCGGAGGTGTCGACACGGTCGTCGCGCGCGCAGTCGTCGACTGCTCCGGCGACGGCGCCCTCGCAGGCCAGCTCGGCGCCACGATGGAGGTCTCCGCCGTCGCGGACCGACAGGCTGCGACGCAGGTCATGCGGATCGGGGGCATCGCCGACGGCGGTCCGGAGATCACACCGTCGGTGCTCGACGCCGCTGTCGGCGCATACATCGAGCGCACCGGGGCGCCAATCGACCGGACGAGCGGGATCGCCGTGCGCACCCCCGTGGTCGGCGACGTCATGCTCCTCCTCGCCGACCAGGTTGTCGACGCACTCGACCCGCGCGACCTCACCCGGGCCGAGATCGAGAGCCGTGCGGAGAGCTGGCACTACCTACGTGCACTGCGCGAGGGCATTCCCGGCTGGTCAGACGCGCACCTGCTGTCCACCGGCCCACAGATCGGCATCCGCGAGGCACGTCGCGGAGCAGGTACTACCACCGTGACCGCCGACGACGTCCGGACCGGCGCTCGCTACCCCGACACGGCGGTGGCTCGCGGCGGCTGGCCGATGGAGCTCCACCTCGAGCCGGGAGTCACACGCTACGAGCGCGTCGCCGACCGCGGACACTTCGACATCCAGTACGGCGCGGTCGCATCCGCCAGTCATGAGGGCCTATTCCTCGGCGGTCGTATCGTCTCGGCCGACCCGCACGCCTTCGGGTCGGTGCGCGTCATGGGCACCTCGTTCGGTACGGGCCACGCTGCCGGCATCGCCGCTGCCGGTTATGCCGACGGCCGGGGTCGGGACGTCGCGTGGACCCGGTCGGTGCTCGCGGAGCAGAGGGCGCTTCTGTGACGTCCGCACCGACGAGAGGAGGCGCGCCATGAGCCGCATCGTCCTGACCGGAGCCGGGGGCTCCCTGGCCGCCGACGTCATTCCCGCGCTGCTCGAGGCGGGGCATGAGGTCGTGGCGGTCGATCTCGCGCCGCCGAACGCTCGGCCCGGCCTCGTGCCGTTCCGGGCAGATGTCACCGACCTCGCCGAGATGCGCGCGGCGATCGCGGGCGCCGACGCACTCGTCCACCTCGCCGGCATCCCGCTCGAGGACGACCCCGACCGGCTGTGGGACGTCAACGTGCGCGGCACCCAGGTCGCCCTCGAGGCGGCACGGCTCATCGGCGTGCGCCGCGCTGTCCTCGCAAGCTCGATCCACGCCGTCGGATTCGTGCCGGCCCCCGACGTGGCCACCGGGCTCGATCTCACGCACGTCCCGGAGGAGGACCGTGTCCCCGACGATGTCGCCGTGCGTCCGAACACCTTTTACGGCGCCTCGAAGGCAGCGGTCGAGGCGCTCGGTTCGATGTACGCGGACCGGTGGAGACTCGAGGTCGTCCTCCTGCGCATCGCCAGCAGGCAGGCGGAGCCGACCGGAAGGCGGCACTTGCGGACATGGCTCTCGCCCGCCGATGCCGGCCGGCTCGTGCTCGCGTCGGTCGCGGCCCAGGTCGTCGGCTGCACCACTGTCTTCGGGGTCTCCGCCAACTCAGGCCGGTATGTGAGCTCCACTGGCGCCGCACGCATCGGCTTCACGCCGCAGGACGACGCCGAGGAATACCGTGACCGAGTGCTCGAGACCCCCGTCGAGCACGATCAGTCCGCCGGCTGGCTCCATCTGCTCGGTGGAGAATTCTGCTCACCGGAGCCGCCGCGCGCGTCCGGCTCAACCACCTACCCGGAGGCCCAGTGACTTCCCCAGGCTCCAGCGCGATTCAGGCGCGCGACATCTCCAAGGTCTTCTTTTCGGCCGCCGGCACGACCGTGGCGCTCGACCACGTTGCCCTGAACGTCGACGAGGGTGAGTTCGTCTGCATCCTTGGCCCGTCCGGGTGCGGCAAGTCGACGCTCCTGCGCATCATCGGCGGCCTCGAGACCGCGACCGCGGGCGAGGTCGCCATGGCGACGCCCGACCGGCCAGCCTTTGTGTTCCAGGAGCATGGCGTCTTCCCCTGGTACACGGTTCTCGAGAACGTGGCTTTCGGTCTGCGCATGAACGGTGTGGGGCGGGCGAGCCGCATCGCCACCGCCCGCGAGTGGATCCACGCTGTCGGGCTGAGCGATTTCGAGGACGCCTATCCGCACAACCTGTCCGGTGGCATGCGGCAGCGCACCGCCATCGCCCGTGCCTTCGCCACGGGTTCCGACCTCCTTCTCATGGATGAGCCGCTCGGTGCCCTGGACGCCCAGACGCGGCAGCTCATGCAGGAGCTCCTCATCGATCTGTGGGAGAAGGAGCGCAAGACGGTCGTCCTCGTCACGCACTCCATCGAGGAAGCCATCCTCCTCGGCGACCGCGTCGTGATGATGTCCGCCCGTCCCGGGCGCATCCGCCGCGAGATCGCCGTCCCGTTCGAGCGGCCCCGCACGATGGGGCTCGAGGCCACGGCAGACTTCGCCGAGCTGCGCTACGGCATCTGGAACGACCTGCGTGATGAGGTCATGGCGAGCGAGGGGGCCGGCGTATGAGCACCGGAACCGCGCGGACGGCCGAGACGGACAACCGCCACCGAGGTGCCGACGGCGAACGACGCATCGACGACTCCGTCGTCGAGCAGGCCGCGCGGGCCGAAGCGGCCCGTGCGAAGCGGCTGCGTGCCCGCGACCTCGTGCTTTCGATCGGTACGCCCATCCTGCTGCTGGCACTGTGGGAGTGGGGCGCGCGGACGGGCGCGATCGATGCACGCCTCTTCTCGGCGCCGAGCGAGGTGTTCCGTCGAACCTGGGAGATGCTCGCCTCGGGCGAGCTGGGCGATCACATCGCCGTCACCGTCTACCGGTTCGCCACGGGCTACGTCGCCGGCGGCTTCCTCGGCGTGGTCGTCGGCATGCTGCTCGGAATGTCACGGGCGGCCAACGCGGCATTCGGCCCCCTGTTCTCGGCGTTGTACGCACTCCCGAAGATCGCGATCCTGCCGCTGCTCTTCCTCATCTTCGGGCTCAACGACACCTCCCGGATCATCGCGGTCGCGGTGACGGTGTTCTTCGTCCTCCAGATCAACACCCAGGGTGGAATCCGTCAGCTCGACGCCAAGGTCCAGGAGGCGGCGACCGCCTATGGCGCCGTGGGTACCAAGCGGCTCGTGCACGTGATCCTGCCGGGCATCCTTCCGGCTGTGTTCACGGGGTTCCGGGTGGCTGCCGGCCTCGGCGTGGTCATCGTGACCGCGGTCGAGTTCGTGGCCTCGGACTCCGGTCTGGGCTACCTGATCTGGAACTCCTGGCAGCTGTTCCAGCCGGAGAAGATGTACGTCGGTCTCGTTGCCGTGGCGCTGCTGGGCGCGTTGGTCACGCTCGTGGTCAACGTCGTCGAGCGTCTTGCCGTGCCGTGGCGGCGCGACGGCGCAGGACGACGACGGAGTCGTCGCTCGAACCGGTGACCGGTTCGTTCACCCACAAGGAGAGAAGATGAGACGACAGACCCCGATCGCCGCCGCAGCCGCGGCGGGACTTGCCCTCACGCTCGGAGCGTGCGGAGGGGCCGATGACGATGGTGACGGCGGCGATGCCGAAGGACTCGAGACGGTCGACGTCATTCATGTGCCGTCGACGCTGTTCGCGCCCCTGTACGTGGCGGACGAACGTGGTTACTTCGAGGAGGCCGGCATCGAGCTGTCGCTCGACACGGTCCAGGCTGGTCAGGACGCCATCCCGCTTACCGCCGCCGGCCAGGCCGATGTCCTCATCGCAGGCTTCGGTTCGGGCCTGTTCTCAGCGGTCAATGACGAGCTGGAGATCCGCGTGGTCGGCTCCATGGGAGGTGGCGGTGGTGAGCCCGACAACTCGCCCACCGCGCTCATGGTGGCTACCGACCTCGTCGAGTCCGGCGAGATCAGTGAGATCTCCGACCTCGAGGGACGCACCGTCGCACTGTCGGGCGGCCTTGGGGGTGCCGGCGCGTACCAGTTCGCGGCGGTTCTCCTCGAGGCCGACCTCACACTTAACGACATCGAGGTCCTTAACGTGGGCTTCGGCGACATGGCGGGAGCCCTGACGAACGGCCAGGCGGATGCGGCGATGCCACCTGCCCCCTTCACCACCGCGATGGAGGAGGACGGCACCGCGGAGCAGTTCGCACTCCCGCCGGCCGGAACCATCGCCTCCGGTGTCATCTACAACGAGGAGTTCATCGACTCGGACCTCGCGCAGCCGTTCTTCGACGCGCTCGTCCGCGGCTCCCTCGACCTCCAGGACGACCCGTACGACCCTGAGATCCTCCAGATCCTCGCCGACGCCACGGGCCAGGACCTCGAGGTACTGGAGGCCAACCCGTCCTATGTGTGGGAGCCGGACCTCGCGCCCGCCACCGAGCAGCTCCAGCTCCAGCAGGAGGCGTTCCGAGCGGCAGGCCTGTTCGACTTCGACAACGATGTCCCGCTCGAGGACCTCGTCGATACGCGGTTCGCAGAGAACGCGCCGACCGAGTAGCAGCCGTCGGTCGGCAACGTCTGATCAGAACCGACCGGGGCGGGTGAGAGCCGCCCGCCCCGGTCATCCCGGGCCGGAGCAACCGGGGCAGCGAGGCTCGACGCGAGAGGGAACCACGCATGGATCACACGCCTACGGATTATCCGGCCAGCACGGTTGGTGCGCCGCTCGAGGAGGCGCTCGCACCCGGGGGTGTCCGACAGGCGGCGATCTGGCTTCGCGAGGGCCGAGGCCTCGTGGCTCGCGGGGGAGTTCGTGTCGGCCTCACCGGCCCCGATCGTCTCGCGCGACTGGAGGCCCTCTGGCGGGCTCTCGACGTCAGCGCTTCCGGTGGCCACACTCCGGTCGCCTTCGTGGCCTCGACCTTCTCCGACAGCTCGCCGACCTCGTCGATCCTTCACGTACCGGCGGACGTCGTGCGCATCGGGGACCGCGCAATAACCTGGCGCCAGACAGTGAACCTGGCATCTGTGGGCGAGGCGCTCGACGCCGATGCCGAGTGTGCCGGGGTCCTGCACGCTGCGCGTGAGCTCGAACCGGCCGGGTCATGTGCACAGGTCGACGGTGTGGGCGACCCGGACATCGACCCCGGCATGGACGAGGCCCGCTACGTCGATCTCGTGAAGCAGGTGCTCACGGACATCGCCGGGGGAGACGTGCGAAAGGTCGTCACCTCGCGTGCGCTGGTTCGGCACGAGTCGCCCGAGGTGCTCAACGCGCTTCCGGCGCGCCTCGCCGAGGCCTACCCGGACGCCTGGACGTTCGTCGTCGGCGGCCTCGTAGGAGCGACACCCGAGTTGCTTGCCGCCCGGACGGGTGAGCGCGTGCGATCGCGCGTTCTCGCGGGTTCGCTCCCGCGCGGGAGCCGACCCGACACGGACCTGGTCGCCGAGATCAGCACCTCTCGGCGGTTCGCCGAGGAGCATGCGCACGCGGCCCGTTCCGTCGTGGAGGGGCTCGCCGCCGTCCTCGAGCTCGAGGAGCGGGATCCCGCCCCGTTCGTCCTCGAGCAGCCGAACATCTACCACCTGGCCACGGACGTCGCGGGGCGCCCCAGCTCCGACCTCGGCCTGCTCGGCATCGTCGCCGCCATCCATCCGACGGCCGCCGTTGCCGGCACCCCACGCGATACGGCAATGGCGATCATCGCCCGCCGCGAGGCGCACGACCGCGGCCGGTACGCCGGTCCGGTCGGCTGGATCGACGCCGACGGCGACGGCGAGATCGGGCTCGCGCTCCGTTGCGGTCAGGTCGAGGACCACTCGATCCGCCTGTTCGCCGGCGGCGGCATCGTCGCGGGCGCCGACCCCGAGGACGAGCTCGCCGAAACCGTGGGCAAGCTGCGTCCCATGCGGGAGGCCCTCGAAGCCGCCGCTGCCCGCCACTGACGCCTACGAGCACTCCGGACACCCAGCGCGTTCCCAGGTTCGCCCGCGGGCGTCCAGCCGGCGGGCAGGTGATCCCCGGCGGGCGTCGAGCCGGGCCGTGTTGCGTGTACCTCGTCCCCACGGAAGAGCATGAGGAGCACGCCATGACCGAGCAGCACCTGCCGCCGAACGACCCGCGGACCCGGTGGGTCGCCTCGCCGACCTCGCCGCCCGCGGCCGACCCCGCCTCGGCGAGCGTCGCGCCCGCGCCGGCGAGCCGGCCCGGGACTGTGGGCGCGCCCGCCGCACGCCCGACCGGCTCGAGGCACGTCGTCCTCGCGGCCGTCCTCGCCGGCGTGCTCGCCTCCGGGACCACCGTCGCGCTCACCCGCGCCACGGACGACGCCGGGCCGGCGGCGGCGCTCGTCGCGGCGCAGGCCGCCGTGGACCGGGGTGCCGGGGCCGATCCCGCGGACGGCTCGGGCGCCACCACCGCGGACGGCTCCGGGCAGACCGGTGCCGCCCTGCCCGCCAGCGCGTCGAGCGACGCCGGCTGGAGCGACGTGGTCGCCGAGGTGACCCCGTCGGTCGTCGCCGTCTCGGTCGAGACCGAGCGGGGCTCCGGCACGGGGTCCGGGGTGATCATCGACGACCAGGGTCACGTGCTGACCAACGCCCACGTCGTCGCCGGCGCGCGCACCGTCGCCCTCACCCTCGACGACGGCCGCCTGCTCGAGGCCGAGGTGGCCGGCACCGACGAGTCCTCCGACCTGGCCGTCCTCACGATCGCCGACCCGCCGGAGGACCTGACCCCCGCCACGTTCGGCTCCGACGCGGACCTCGCGGTCGGCGACTCGGTGCTGGCCGTCGGCAACCCGCTCGGCCTGCGCTCGACCGCGACGACCGGCATCGTCTCCGCCCTCGACCGTCCGGTCGCCACCTCGGACGGCTCGGGCGAGGCCGCCGTCACCGCCGCCGTCCAGGTCGACGCCGCGGTCAACCCGGGCAACTCCGGTGGTCCGCTCTTCGACTCGGAGGGTCGGGTCGTCGGCATCACGAGCTCGATCGCCACGATGTCCGGGTCGGGCGAGCAGTCGGGCAGCATCGGCGTCGGCTTCGCCATCCCCGTGGACCTCGCCTCGCGCGTGGCCGGCGAGCTCATCTCCGACGGCAGCGCCGACCACGCGTTCCTCGGTGTCGGCCTCGAGGACGGCGAGGCGGCCGCCGGCGGCGAGGTCCGTGCCGGTGCCGCCGTCCGGGCCGTCGAGCCCGGCAGCCCGGCCGCGGCGGCCGGGCTGCGCGAGGGCGACGTCGTCACGGCCCTCGACGGTGCCCCGGTCGGCTCGGCCGAGGCGCTCACGGCGATGGTGCGGGAGCACGTCGGCGGCGACGAGGTCGTCCTCACGGTCGTCCGTGACGAGGAGGAGTCCGAGGTCGAGGTCGCCCTCGCGTCGAGCCCCGCCGGGTAGCGTCCGGGCGACTCGGGGTGCCGTCGAGTGGGCTCAGAGGTGCACTTTTCGGGCTGTGCGCGTGCATCCTTGCGCCCACTCGACGTGCATGAGGGGGCGATCGACGCGGTGGCCGGCGACGCCGGCGACCAGGGCGACCCCGACGAGGACAGCGAGGGCCGCGAGCACATTGGCGGCGTCCAGCACGAGCATGTGCGGCGTGAACTCCGGCGCCACCGGCGGGGACCTCGTCCAACCAAAGCTGACGGGCCGGAGCAGGCGGAACAGGAGGGTCCCGCAGCCCGCGACCACCAGTGCGAGCCCGGCTACGAGAACGACTGGCAGCGGTCGCCTGATCGGCGCAACCTGCCACTTGTCGGACACGTCGGCGCCCTACGTCGTCGAGCTCGGGTCGGCGGTGCTCGGCCCGGCGTCCCCGTCCGCGTACTCCCGCTGGAGGCGAACGTGATCGCGGAGGCCGTCCCGCACCGCGCTCCGCACGACGACGTACGTCACGTAGGCCCAGACGAACAGGGCGGCGACGGCGAGGAGAATGCTCGTGATCGGATCCATGCACAGCTCTGTCCAGAGGGTGGTCGGTGCCGAGAACGTCCCGGTCGGATCCTCGGATGTGCGGACGTCCTCGTCTCTTCCGTGCACGAGTATGGCGTGTCCCGGTCGGTCCCGCCCGACGTCCTCGCAGCAGTGCCCCCCGCACCTGCGAGACTGACGCCCGTGAACCGAGCCGGCCTGGACAAGGACCCCCGTGAGGTCGCGGGGATGTTCGACGACGTCGCGCAGCGCTACGACCTCACCAACGACGTGCTCACCCTCGGGCAGGTCCGCATCTGGCGGGCCGCGTCGAGACGCGCGCTCGACGCCGGGCCGGGGGACCGGGTGCTCGACCTCGCCGCCGGGACCGGCACGTCGTCGGCCGAGCTCGCCGACCGGGGCGTCGACGTCGTCGCCTGCGACTTCTCCACCGGGATGATGTCGGTGGGCAAGCGGCGGCGCCCGGACCTCGCGTTCGTCGCGGGCGACGCCACCGCGCTCCCGTTCGAGGACGCCTCCTTCGACGCGGTGACCATCTCCTACGGGCTGCGCAACGTCGTCGACCACGCGGCCGGCCTGCGGGAGATGCTGCGCGTGACCCGCCCGGGCGGGCGGCTGGTCGTCACCGAGTTCTCCACGCCGACGTGGGCGCCGTGGCGGATGACGTACCGGTTCTTCCTCACCCAGGCGCTGCCGCGGATCGCACGCCTGTCGTCGTCGAACAACCCCGCCTACGCCTACCTCGCCGAGTCCATCGAGGACTGGCCCGACCAGGCCGGCGTCTCGGACGCGATCCGCGCGGCGGGCTGGACCGGGGTGCAGCACCGGGACCTGTCCGGCGGCATCGTCGCCGTCCACCGCGCACGCCGGGCCGGGTAGGCCGCGCGCGGAGGGCCCCACGCAGGGCCGGGCGACGGACCGACGACCCACCTATTACGTGCGGTGAATGTCCCGGAATTCCGGGCAATCTGCGGCGCGACGAGGATCACCCCGGGGGTGCCGAACGGCTCCCGCTCCAGGGCTACGATTCTTCGGGCGGACCGCCCCACCACGCGAACGAAGGAGCTCGACCGTGCCTCCCGCACCAGTCGTCGACGAGGCTGACGTCCTCGTGGTCGGCGCCGGTCCGGCGGGCGCGAGCGTCGGGCACTACATGGCGCAGCAGGGGCACCGGGTCGTCGTCCTCGAGAAGGCTCGCTTCCCACGGGACAAGGTCTGCGGCGACGGCCTGACCCCCCGCGCGGTCGCCGAGCTCATCCGTATGGGCGTGCCCACGCGCGAGGAGGACGGCTGGATCCGCAACTACGGGCTGCGCACGTCCGGGGCGGGCCACCGCATCGAGATCCCGTGGCCGGAGCTGGCCTCGATGCCCTCCTACGGGCTCGCCCGGGCGCGCACCGGGCTGGACGAGACGCTCGCGCGGCACGCCCAGGCCTCCGGCGCCGACCTGCGCGAGGGCGTCTCGGTCACGGGCGCGGTCCGGCACGAGCGCACCGGGCGGGTCGTCGGCGTCACCGCCCGGCCCGTCGACGAGCGCGGCCGCCGGACCGGCGAGGAGGTCACCTACCGCGCCCCCCTCGTCGTCGACGCCGGCGGGGTCTCGGCCCGCCTCGCCACCGCCGTCGGCATCGAGAAGGACGCCGGCCGCCCGATGGGCGTCGCGATCCGCACGTACTTCCGCACCCCGCGGCACGACGACCCGATGATGGAGTCGTTCCTCGAGCTGTGGGACGGGAAGCCGGGGGAGTCGAACCTCCAGCCCGGCTACGGCTGGATCTTCGCCCTCGGCGACGGCACCGCGAACGTCGGCCTCGGCACCCTGTCGCCCACGGCCGCGCCCACGCGGCTCGACTACAAGGGGTTGTTCGCCACGTGGATGCGCAACGTCCCCGAGGAGTGGGGCTTCACCCCCGACAACCAGGTCGGCGAGCTGCGCAGTGCCGCCCTGCCCATGGCGTTCAACCGCACGCCCCACTACGCGAACGGGCTCCTGCTGCTCGGCGACGCCGGCGGGATGGTCTCCCCGTTCAACGGCGAGGGCATCGCCTACGCGCTGCAGTCCGGCCGGGTCGCCGCCGACGTCATGGGGCAGGCGCTCGCCCGCACCTCCGAGTACGAGCGCGTCAAGGCCCTGCGCACCTACCCGCGCATCATGCGCGAGGAGCTCGGCGGCTACTTCACCCTCGGCCGGGGCTTCGCCCACGTCATCAGCCACCCGCGCATCATGCGGGCGTGCGTGAAGTACGGGCTGCCGCGCCCCGTGCTCATGCAGTTCGTCATGAAGCTGCTCGCGGACGGCTACGACCCGCGCGGCGGGGACTGGATGGACCGCCTCATCGCCGCCCTCGCGAAGGCGGCACCCGCGTCATGACCACTCCTCGAGACCTGTTCGTCCGCGCCCGCGCCGATGCCGGACGTGTCGGGACGCGACACGCGAACGTCTACCCTGGAAGCGGGGAACGGCGTGCGCGGCCGAGGACACCGCGCGACGGCTGGACCGCCGCCCCGAGGACGTCGACGGAGGACGTATGACCAACCCCTACGTGCCGCTGCTCATCATGATGGTGGTCGCGGTGGCCCTGGCCCTCGGCGGACTCGGCGCCAGCGCGATCATCGGCCCGAAGAGCTACAACCGGGTCAAGGTCGCCAACTACGAGTGCGGGGTCGACCCCACGCCCCGCGCCCCCTCGGCCGGCCGCTTCCCGGTGAAGTACTACCTCATCGCGATGACGTTCATCATCTTCGACATCGAGGTGGTCTTCCTCTACCCGTGGGCGGTGGCCTTCACCGAGCTGGCCGCCTTCGGTCTCGTCGCGATGCTCGTGTTCATCGCGCTGATCACTGTGCCCTACATCTACGAGTGGCGGCGCGGGGGACTGGAGTGGGACTGACCGACCGCTGACCGTTCGGCACACCCGCCCGCCCCCCGCCACCCTCCTCCCGAAAGGACTGCTCATGGGCATCGAAGAGAAGCTCCCCGCAGGCTTCGGTCTCACCACCGTCGAGGCCGTCGCCGGTTTCGCCCGGTCGAACTCCCAGTGGCCGGTCACGATGGGACTGGCCTGCTGCGCGATCGAGATGATGGCCGCCGGCACGCCGCGCTTCGACATGGCGCGCTTCGGCATGGAGGTCTTCCGCGCCTCGCCCCGGCACGCCGACGTGATGATCGTGTCGGGGCGCGTGAGCCACAAGATGGCCCCCGTCATCCGCAACGTCTACGACCAGATGTCCGACCCCAAGTGGGTGATCTCCATGGGCGTGTGCGCCTCCTCGGGCGGGATGTTCAACAACTACGCGATCGTCCAGGGCGTCGACCACGTCCTCCCGGTCGACATCTACCTGCCCGGCTGCCCGCCGCGGCCGGAGATGCTCATCAACGCGATCCTCGAGCTGCGCAAGCAGATCAAGCACGCGCCGCTGGGCGTCAACCGGGTCGAGGCCGCCCGCGCGGCCGAGCAGGCCGCCCTCGGCGCGACCCCCACCCACGAGATGAAGGGGCAGCTGGCGTGAGCGGGACCGACGCCGGCGGCGACATCGCCGCACCCGACCCGCAGGGCCGGACCGAGCTCGACGTCGTGGCGGTGCGCCGCGGCCAGTTCGGCGTCCAGGGCTCCGGCGACACCTCCGGCTTCGGCGGGCTCGTCGTCGCCGTCACCGAGCCACCGCACGCCGAGCGCCCGTACGGCGGCTGGTTCGACGAGGTCGTCGACGTGCTCCGCGAGGTGCTCACCGAGCAGGGCATCGACCCCGACGCCGCGATCGAGCGCGTCGTCGTCGACCGCTCCGAGCTCACCCTGCACATCGCCGCGGAGCACCTCGTGGCCGTGGCCCGAGCGCTGCGCGACGACCAGGACCTGCGCTTCGAGCTGTGCCTGGGCGTCTCCGGCGTCCACTTCCCCGAGCACACCGGGCGCGAGCTGCACGCCTCCTACCACCTGCTGTCCATCACGCACACCCGCCAGCTCGTCCTCGAGGTCACCTGCCCCGACGCCCACCCGCACATCCCGTCGGTCGTCGGCGTCTACCCGGGCAACGACTGGCACGAGCGCGAGACGTTCGACCTGTTCGGCATCGTGTTCGACGGCCACCCCGCGCTCTCGCGGATCCTCATGCCCGACGACTGGGTCGGGCACCCCCAGCGCAAGGACTACCCCCTCGGCGGCATCCCTGTGGAGTACAAGGGCGCCACCGTCCCGCCGCCCGACACCCGGAGGTCGTACAGCTGATGTCCGCCCCCACCATGCCCAGCGCCCCCGGGCCCGCGCTCGCGGACGAGGAGCCGGACTTCGTCGCCGACGGCGGCGACTGGTCCGACATCGCCGCCGAGGCCGAGCGCCTCGGCGAGGAGCGCATCGTCGTCAACATGGGGCCCGTCCACCCCTCCACGCACGGCGTGCTCCGCCTCATCCTCGAGATCGACGGCGAGACGGTGCACGAGGTGCGGGTCGGCCTCGGCTACCTGCACACCGGCATCGAGAAGAACATGGAGTTCCGCACCTGGACCCAGGGCGTGACCTTCTGCACGCGCATGGACTACGTGGCGCCGTTCTTCCAGGAGGTCGGGTACTGCCTCGGCGTCGAGAAGCTCCTCGGCATCACCGACCAGATCCCCGAGCGGGCCAACCAGATCCGCGTGCTCCTCATGGAGCTCAACCGGATCAGCTCCCACCTCATCGCGCTGGGCACCGCCGGCAACGAGCTCGGCGCCACCACGCTCATGACCCTGGGCTTCCGGGGCCGCGAGAACGTCCTCGACATCTTCGAGCGCATCTCCGGCCTGCGGATGAACCACGCCTACATCCGCCCCGGGGGCGTCGCGCAGGACATCCCGCCCGGCACCGTGGAGTTCGTCCGTGAGCGGCTCGCCGACATCCGGCTGTCCGTCGTCGAGATGATGACGCTGGCGATGGAGAACCCCATCTACAAGATGCGGCACGTCGGGGTCGGCGTCATCTCGCTGCCCGGGGCCCTTGCCCTGGGGCTCACCGGACCCTGCCTGCGCGCCGCCGGCCTCCCGATGGACCTGCGGCGCACCGACCCGTACTGCGGGTACGAGACCTACGAGTTCAACGTCATCACCCGGGACCGGTCCGACGCCTACAACCGCGTGGCGGTGCGCTTCGACGAGTGCTTCGAGTCGCTGCGGATCATCGTGCAGGTGCTCGACCGCCTCGAGGCCTCCGCGGGGCAGCCGGTCATGGTCGCGGACAAGAAGATCGCCTGGCCGGCCCAGCTCTCCGTCGGCACCGACGGCCAGGGCAACTCCCTGGACCACATCCGCCACATCATGGGCGAGTCGATGGAGTCCCTCATCCACCACTTCAAGCTCGTCACCGAGGGCTTCCGGGTGCCGCCCGGCCAGGCGCACGTGGCGATCGAGCACGCGAAGGGCGTGATGGGGGTCCACCTCGTCTCCGACGGCGGCACCCGCCCCTACCGGGCGCACTTCCGCGACCCGTCCTTCTCCAACCTGCAGTCGATGGCGCTCATGAGCGAGGGCGGCCAGCTGGCGGACGTCGTCGTCATCCTCGCCTCGCTCGACCCCGTCCTCGGAGGAGTGGACCGATGACCGAGCAGACCTACGCGCCCGAGCTCGCCACGTCGCTGAAGGCCGACTTCGCGGAGATCGTCGCCCGCTACCCGCAGCCCCGCTCGGCCCTGCTGCCGATGCTGCACCTCGTGCAGTCCGTCGACGGCTACGTCTCCGCCCGGGGCATCGCCGCGTGCGCCGAGGCGCTGGGGATCACCCGCGCCGAGGTCTCCGCCGTCGCCACGTTCTACAGCCAGTACAAGCGCCACCCCAACGGCGAGTACAACGTCGGCGTCTGCACGAACGCGCTGTGCGCCGTCATGGGGGGCGACCAGATCTTCGAGACGCTCTCCGACCACCTCGGGGTCGGCCACGACGAGACCACCGCCGACGGCCGGATCACCCTCGAGCAGCTCGAGTGCAACGCGGCGTGCGACTACGCGCCGGTCGTGATGGTCAACTGGGAGTTCTTCGACAACCAGACCCCGACCTCGGCCACGCAGCTCGTCGACGAGATCGCCGCCGGACGCCCGGTCCACCCCACGCGCGGCGCCACCACGGTCGGCACGTTCAAGGAGATCTCCCGCGTGCTCGCGGGGTTCGAGGACGGCCGGGCGGACGAGGGCCCGGGTGCCGGCGAGGCGAGCCTGCTCGGGCTGCGCATCGCGCGCGCCAACGGCTGGACGTCCCCGCACGAGGGCCACGAGGCCGACCGGCACGCCCCGCTGGCCGAGGCCGCGGGCGCCGCACCCGTCGGTGACACGGGCTCGAGCGCCGCCCACCAGGTGCCCACGTCCGGCGAGTCCGACCCAGGCGCGGCCCGCCGCGCGGTCTCCGAGGAGGACAAGTGACACTCACCAGCCCCGGCACCCTCACGCCGGTCCTCTCCGACATCTGGGACGCCCCGCGCTCCTGGACCCTGGGCACCTACCGCGACCACGGCGGGTACGAGGGGTGGGAGAAGGCCCTGACGATGGCGCCCGGCGACGTCGTCGACCTCGTCAAGGGCTCCGGCCTGCGCGGCCGCGGCGGCGCCGGCTTCCCCACCGGCCTCAAGTGGTCCTTCCTCCCGCCCGCCGACGGCGGACCGCGCTACCTCGTCGTCAACGCCGACGAGTCCGAGCCCGGGACCTGCAAGGACATCCCGCTGCTCCTGGCCAACCCGCACTCCCTCATCGAGGGCATGGCCATCACCAGCTACGCCATCGGCGGCCACCACGCGTTCGTCTACCTGCGGGGCGAGACCGTGCACGTCTACCGGCGCCTCCTCGCCGCGGTCCGGGAGGCCCGCGAGGCCGGGCTCATCGGCACCGGGCTCGGCCCCGACGGCGACTACCACCTCGAGATCACCGTGCACGCCGGCGCCGGCGCCTACATCTGCGGCGAGGAGACGGCGCTGCTGGACTCCCTCGAGGGCCTGCGCGGCCAGCCGCGCCTCAAGCCGCCGTTCCCCGCCGTCGCCGGTCTCTACGCCCGCCCGACGGTCGTCAACAACGTCGAGTCGATCGCGTCCGTGCCCGGCATCCTCTCCCGCGGCCAGGACTGGTTCACCGCCATGGGCACCGACAAGTCGGCCGGCCACGGCCTGTTCTCCGTCTCGGGGCACGTGAACAACCCCGGCCAGTTCGAGGCACCGTTCGGCATCACCATGCGCGAGCTCGTCGAGATGGCCGGCGGGGTCCGCGACGGCCACCGGCTGAAGTTCTGGACGCCCGGTGGTTCCTCGACGCCGATCCTCACCGACGAGCACCTCGACGTCCCGCTCGACTACGAGTCGGTCGGCGCCGCCGGGTCGATGCTCGCCACCCGTGCCCTCATGGTGTTCGACGAGACGGTCTCGGTCGTCCGGGTCATCTCGAGGTGGACCGACTTCTACCAGCACGAGTCCTGCGGCAAGTGCACGCCCTGCCGCGAGGGCACGTTCTGGATGAAGCAGGTCATGCACCGCCTCGAGGACGGCCGCGGGCTGCCCTCCGACGTCGACCTCCTCCTCGAGGTGTCCGCCAACATCGCGGGTCGCTCGTTCTGCGCGCTCGGCGACGCCTCGGCGACCCCCATCCAGTCCGGCATCCAGCACTTCCGCGAGGAGTTCGAGGCCGGCTGCCACACGCCCGCACGGGAGCTCTTCCCCTACGAGGCGTCGGCGATCTTCCACGAGGCAGGTGTGCGATGACCCAGACGCAGGAGCAGGCCGCGCCCGCGGCCCCCGAGCTCGTCACGGCGACGATCGACGGCCGCGAGGTGTCCGTGCCCAAGGGCACGCTCATCATCCGGGCCGCCGAGCAGGTCGGCATCCAGGTGCCGAGGTTCTGCGACCACCCGCTGCTCAAGCCCGCCGGCGCCTGCCGCCAGTGCCTCGTCGACGTCTCCAGCCCGGACCGCGAGGGCAACCTCAAGGCGATGCCCAAGCCGCAGACGTCCTGCACGATGGAGCTCACGCCGGGCATGGTCGTGGCCACGCAGCACACGTCCGAGGTGGCCGACAAGGCCCAGCACGGCATCATGGAGTTCCTCCTCATCAACCACCCGCTGGACTGCCCGGTGTGCGACAAGGGCGGCGAGTGCCCCCTGCAGAACCAGGCGATGAGCAACGGCCGCGCCGAGAGCCGGTTCGTCGACGTCAAGCGGACGTTCCCCAAGCCGATCGCCATCTCCACGCAGATCCTGCTGGACCGCGACCGGTGCATCCTGTGCCAGCGCTGCACCCGGTTCTCCTCCGAGATCGCCGGCGACGCCTTCATCGCGCTCCAGGGCCGTGGCGGCGGCACCCCCGGGCGCGAGGTCCACGCGCTCAACGGCTCCCAGGTCGGTGGCTTCGACGCCGACGTCCTCGACTTCGCCGACGACGGCCTCCCGGACGCGACCGGCGTCCCCTTCGCGGGGCCCGACGGCGTCGCCGGTCTCACCTCCGGCCACGCGACGGCGCCCATGGGCGCCGCGGAGGCCGACACCTCCGGCCGCCCGTTCACGTCCTACTTCTCGGGCAACACCATCCAGATCTGCCCCGTCGGCGCCCTGACGTCGGCGATGTACCGGTTCCGGTCGCGCCCCTTCGACCTCGTCTCCACGCCGTCCGTCGCCGAGCACGACGCCGGCGGCTCGGCGATCCGGATCGACCATCGCCGCGGCGCCGTCGTGCGCCGCCTCGCGGGCAACGACCCCGAGGTCAACGAGGAGTGGATCACCGACAAGGACCGGTTCGCCTACCACTGGCAGGACGCGCCGGACCGCCTGCGGATGCCCCTCGTGCGCGACCAGGCCACCGGCGAGCTGCACGAGACCAGCTGGTCCGAGGCCCTGTCGGTCGCCGGCTCCGAGCTGGCGCGCGCCGCCGCGGCCGGCGGCGTCGGCGTGCTGCCCGGCGGCCGCCTCACCCTCGAGGACTCCTACGCCTGGTCGAAGTTCGCCCGCACGGTGCTGCGGACCAACGACGTCGACCACCGGGCCCGCCCGCACAGCGCCGAGGAGGCCGACTTCCTCGGTACCCACGTGGCGGCGACCGGGCTGGGGGTCACCTACTCCGACCTCCAGCGGGCGGGACGCGTCCTGCTCGTGGCGCTCGAGCCGGAGGAGGAGTGCGGCACGATCTTCCTCCGCCTGCGCAAGGGCGTCCTCGCCGGCACCACCCGGGTGACGACGCTGGCCCCGATGGCCACGCGCGGCACCACCAAGATGCGCGCCGACGTCGTCGAGGTCGCCCCCGGCGGCGAGGCCACGGCGCTCGACTCCCTGGGCGCCGAGCTGGTCGAGGAGCTCTCCGCCCCCGGTGCCGTCATCCTCGTCGGTGAGCGCGCGGCGGCCCTGCCGGGCGCGCTCACCGCGGCCCAGCGCCTCGCCGACCGGACCGGTGCCCGCCTCGCCTGGGTGCCCCGGCGCGCCGGCGAGCGCGGCGCCGTCGACGCCGGTCTGCTGCCGAACCTCCTGCCGGGCGGCCGCCCGGTGGTCGACCCGGCCGCGCGCGCGGACGCCGGCGCCGTGTGGGGGATCGACTCCCTCCCGGACGCGCCCGGCCGTTCGCACCGCGAGATCCTGCTCGCGGCCGCCTCCGGCGAGCTGACGGGGCTGCTCGTGGGCGGCGTCGAGACGCTGGACATGATGGACCCCGCCGCCGCGCTGCGCGCCGTCGGCCAGGTCGACGTGCTGGTCCAGCTCGAGGTCCGGCGCAACGCGATCTCCGAGCTCGCCGACGTCGTCCTGCCCGTCGCGCCGCCGGTGGAGAAGGCCGGCTCGTTCGTCAGCTGGGAGGGACGCGTGCGGCCGTTCGGCCAGGTGCTCGCCTCCCACGCGCTGCCGGACCGGCTCGTGCTCGCCGACCTCGCCCGGGAGATGGGCCGCGACCTCGGCCTGGCCACCCTCGCCGAGCTCCACGCCGAGCTCGCCGAGCTCGACCCGTGGGACGGGCCGGTCGCCGAGCCCACCGAGGCGCCGGCCCAGGTGCCCGCCCCCGGGCCGGGCGAGGCGGTCCTCGCGACCTGGAAGCTCCAGCTCGACGCCGGCCGCGGCCAGGACGGCGAGCCGCACCTCGCCGGCACCGCGCACCGGCCGGTCGTCCGGCTCTCCCCGGCCACGGCACGTGCGGTCGGCGCCGTCGACGGCGGCCGCGTCCGCGTGACCGGCCCGACCGGCTCGCTCACCCTCCCGCTGACCGTCACCCGCATGGTCGACGGCGTGGTGTGGGTCCCCGAGAACTCCCCGGGCAGCGCCGTGCGGGCGCAGACCGGGGCCGGCGCGGGCAGCGTCGTCACCGTCACCAGCACGGAGGTCCAGCAGTGATCGCCCCGGTCATGTCCACCGCATCGGCGCTGCCGACGGCGGACTTCAGCCACGACACCTGGTGGATCTCCCTCATCAAGGCCGTCATCATCGTCGCCCTGCTGCTCACCGGCGTCCTCATGGCGCTGTGGGTCGAGCGCCGCGGGCTGGGCAAGATGCAGACCCGTGAGGGCCCCAACGTCCTCGGCCCGTTCGGTCTGTTCCAGGCGGTCGCCGACGCGATCAAGCTCGTCCTCAAGGAGGACATCCAGCTCAAGGGCGCCGACCGGGTGCTGTACATGCTCGCGCCCGGCATCGCCGCGTTCTGCGCGTTCATGGTCCTCGCGGTCATCCCCATGGGCCCGGCCATCACCAACGGCGCGGACCCCACGTGGTGGACGCCGATGCAGCTGACCGACATGCCGGTCGCCGTGCTCTACATCCTCGCGATCACCGCGCTCGGCGTGTACGGCATCGTGCTCGGCGGCTGGTCGTCGAACTCGACCTACCCGCTGCTCGGCGCCGTGCGCTCCTCGGCCCAGGTCATCTCCTACGAGCTCTCCATGGGGCTCGCGCTCGTCTCGGTCTTCCTCGTGTCCGGCTCGATGGCCACGTCCCAGATCGTCGACGCCCAGACCAACGTGTGGTGGGCGATCTCCCTGCTGCCCGCGTTCGTCATCTACGTGATCTCGATGGTCGCCGAGGTCAACCGCCTGCCGTTCGACCTCCCCGAGGCCGAGGGCGAGCTGGTCGCCGGCCACTCCATCGAGTTCTCCTCGATGAAGTTCGCGTGGTTCTACCTCGCCGAGTACGTCAACATGTTCAACGTCTCGGCGGTGGCCACGACGCTGTTCCTCGGTGGCTGGCGGATCCCGTTCCTCTCGGACCACATCGTGTGGTGGGCCGCCCCGGTCGTCGGGTTCCTCGTCTTCTGGCTCAAGGTCTGGGCGTGCATGTTCGTCATGATCTGGATGCGCGGCACGCTCCTGCGCGTGCGCTACGACCAGCTGATGAACCTCGGCTGGAAGATCCTCATCCCGGCCGCGCTCGTCTGGCTGGTCGCCGTGACGATCATCCAGGGCGTGCGCCAGTTCTCCGACCTCGAGCTGTGGCAGCTGCTCGCCGTCATCGCGGGCCTGCTCCTCGTCGTCATGATCGTCACCTTCCTCCTCCCGGAGAAGAAGGAGCCCGAGCCCGAGCCGGACGAGCCCGAGCCGTTCGACGCGTTCGCCGGGGGCTTCCCCGTCCCGCCGCTGCCCGGGCAGACGCTGCCGCCGTCGCCGCGGGCGGACCGTCGGCGCGCCGCCCAGGCCGGTGAGCCCGTCGTGGCCAGCAGCGCACGGGCGAGCGCCGCCGCGAACGAGACCGCCCCCGACGCCACCACCGAGGAGGCCTGACATGGCTGACGAGAAGCGCCCCGAGCCGAGAGGCCGGATCACGGCGGACGACGTCGTCGTGCGCAACGGCGAGGAGGAGATCCGCCTCGCCCCCGACGAGCCGGGCCCGATCGGGTCCCTGCTCGCGCCCGTCGCCGGGTTCGGCGTGACGATCTCGTCGATGTTCCGACCCTCGCGCACCGTCCAGTACCCGTTCGAGAAGCCGCCGACGCAGCCCCGCTACCACGGCCGGCACCTGCTCAACCGGTACGCCGACGGCCTCGAGAAGTGCATCGGCTGCGAGCTGTGCGCGTGGGCGTGCCCCGCCGACGCCATCTACGTCGAGGCCGGCGCCAACGGCCCCGAGGGACAGTTCTCGCCCGGCGAGCGCTACGGCCGCGTCTACCAGATCAACTACCTGCGCTGCATCTTCTGCGGGTACTGCATCGAGGCCTGCCCGACCCGTGCACTGACGATGTCCAACGACTTCGAGCTCGCCGGACCCACCCGGGAGGGCCTCATCTACGAGAAGGGTGACCTGCTGGCCCCCATGGCCGACGGGATGCTCGCCGCCCCGCACCCGATGGTCTCCGGCGCCACGGACGCCGACTACTACCGTGGCGAGGTCACCGGCCCCACGGCCGAGCAGGTCGAGTGGGTCGAGACCCACCGTCCGGACGACCCCACGCTCGCCTCGGCGCGCGAGGCCGCGTCCGCCGGCGCCGCGAGGGGGAGCGAGCGATGAGCACCACCCCCGTCATGACGGTGCCCGGGGAGATCGGCACCGGCGAGACCGCCCTGTTCTGGGTGCTCGCCACGGTCATGGTGATCGCCTCGACGGGCCTGATCTTCGCCCGGCGAGCGGTCTATGCCGCCGTGTCGCTCATCCTCGTCATGCTCTGCCTCGCGGTGATGTACGTCGCGCAGGGGGCGCCGTTCCTCGGCGTCGTCCAGGTCGTCGTGTACACCGGCGCGATCATGATGCTGTTCCTCTTCGTGCTCATGCTCGTCGGCGTCGACGCCGCGGACTCCCTGCACGAGACGATCGCGCACCAGCGGTGGGTGGCCGTCGTCGCGGGCCTCGGACTGATCGCGGTCCTCGTCGGTGTCGCGCTGCAGGCGGTGGGCCTGACCGAGCCCGCCGGCCTGGCGGCCGCCAACGCCGACTCCAACCCGGTCGGTGTCGCCCGCGTCCTGTTCGGCGACTTCGTGCTGACGATGGAGCTCACCGGCGCGCTGCTCATCACGGCCGCGCTCGGCGCGGTCGTGCTCACCCACCGCGAGCGACTGTCCCCGAAGGTCACGCAGGTCGAGGTCGAGGCCGCCAAGATGAAGACGTTCAAGGAGGAGGGCGGCCGGCTCGGCCAGCTGCCCACCCCCGGCGTCTACGCGCGGTCGAACGCCGCCGACCTGCCCGCCCTGTCCGCCACCGGCGAGCCGATCGTCGAGTCGGTGCCGCGCGTGCTGCGCGTCCGCGGCCAGGAGCGCACCATCGGCGAGGTCAGCCCCGAGACGGTCGCCGCCGTCGCCCGCGCGCGCACCGAGCCGGCTCGCGGCCTGCACGGCGGCGAGGCCACCCGTGGCGTCACGCGCGCCGGCCTGCCCTCGATGCCCGGCGAGCCGGCCCCGACCCCGCTCGTGCCCGGCTCGCCCGGCCGCGAGGTCGCCGCCCGCCGCCGCGCCGCGCGCGAGGCCGCACCGAGAACCGAGACGACCGCCGAGGACGACCGATGAACCCGATGAACTACGTGGTGCTCGCCGGCATCCTCTTCGCCGTCGGCGCCACCGCGGTGCTCGTGCGCCGCAACGCGATCGTCCAGCTCATGGGCGTCGAGCTCATGCTCAACTCGGCCAACCTCGTGCTCATCACGTTCGCCCGCGTGCACGGCGACCTGAGCGGCCAGGTCGCGGCCTTCTTCGTCATGGTCGTCGCCGCGGCCGAGGTCGTCGTCGGCCTGGCGATCATCGTGTCCGTGTTCCGCACCCGTCGCACCGCCTCGGTCGACGACGTCAACCTCATGAAGAGCTGAAGGGAGCAGGAGTGAACGTCCCCACCCTTCACGCCGTCACCGAGGTCGCCGCGCCCGTGGCCGCCGACGGCCCGGCGAACCTGGCCTGGCTGCTCGTCGCCGTCCCGCTCGTCGGCGCCGCCGTCCTGCTGCTCGCGGGCCGCGCCGCCGACGCCTGGGGCCACTGGCTCGGCGTCGCCGCCTCGGCCGCGTCCTTCGTCGTCGCCGCCTGGATCGCCGTCGACATGGTCGGCCGCCAGGCGTCCGACCGCGTCATGGACCTCCACCTGTACGACCTGCTGCCGGCCGGGACGTTCGACGTCTCGCTCGGCATGCGCGTCGACCCGCTGTCGATGACGTTCGTCCTGCTCGTCACGCTGGTCGGCACGCTCATCCACGTCTACGCGGTCGCCTACATGTCGCACGACCGCGACCGCCGCCGGTTCTTCGCCTACCTCAACCTCTTCGTCGCGGCGATGCTGCTGCTCGTCCTCGGCGACAGCTACCTCGTGCTGTTCATCGGCTGGGAGGGCGTGGGTCTCGCGTCCTACCTGCTCATCGGGTTCTGGAACCAGGTCCCCGAGTACGCGGTCGCGGCGAAGAAGGCGTTCGTCATGAACCGCGTGGGGGACATGGGGCTCCTGCTGGCGATGGGCGCGATGTTCGCCGGCCTGGGCACCGTGAGCTTCGCCGGGGTCGCCGAGGCCGCCCCGGGCGCCTCCACCGCGGTGCTCACCGTGATCGGCCTGCTCCTCCTGCTCGCCGCGTGCGGCAAGTCGGCGCAGTTCCCGCTGCAGGCCTGGCTCGGCGACGCGATGGCCGGCCCGACCCCGGTCTCCGCGCTCATCCACGCCGCCACGATGGTCACCGCCGGTGTGTACCTCGTGGTGCGCTCGGGCCCGATCTTCGACCTCACGCCCGACGCCCGGATGGTCGTCGCGATCGTCGGCGCGGTCACGCTGCTGTTCGGCGCGATCGTCGGCTGCGCGAAGGACGACCTGAAGAAGGTCCTCGCCGCCTCGACGATGTCCCAGATCGGCTACATGATCCTCGCCGCAGGGCTGGGCCCGATCGGCTACGCGTTCGCGATCTTCCACCTCGTCACGCACGGCTTCTTCAAGGCCGGCATGTTCCTCGGCGCCGGCTCCGTCATGCACGGCATGAACGACCAGGTCGACATGCGCCGGTTCGGCGGCCTGTCGAAGGTCATGCCGATCACGTGGGCCACCTTCGGCCTGGGCTGGCTCGCGATCCTCGGCATCCCGCCGTTCTCCGGCTTCTGGTCGAAGGACAAGATCATCGAGACCGCCTTCGTCCCGCAGGCCGGCCACGCCGGCTGGGAGCCCTGGGTCTTCGGCCTCGTCGCCCTG
Source organism: Georgenia sp. Z1491 (assembly GCF_049856175.1). Classification (GTDB taxonomy): domain Bacteria; phylum Actinomycetota; class Actinomycetes; order Actinomycetales; family Actinomycetaceae; genus JB111. The sequence goes on along the minus strand of NZ_JBNDNA010000009.1, from coordinate 30,629 downwards.
ATCGGCGCCGGGATCACCGCCTTCTACATGTCGCGGCTGTTCTTCATGACCTTCCACGGCAAGAAGCGCTGGACGACGGCGGAGGAGGGCTCGGAGGTCCACCCCCACGAGTCGCCGCTGCTCATGACCGTGCCGATGATCGTCCTCGCGATCGGCTCGGTCGGCCTGGGGTTCGCGCTCCAGCTCGGCGGCGGGCTCGTCGGCTGGCTCGAGCCGGTCACCGGCCACCACGAGCACGACGCCCCCGTCCTCGCGGTCCCCGTCATCATGGGCGCGACCATCGCGATCGTCGTTCTCGGCGCGCTCGTGGCGTGGGCGATGTACGCCCGCCGCGAGGTCCCCGCGGTGGCACCGGCCGGCAACGTGCTCGTCACCGCCGCCCGCAACGACCTGTACCAGGACGCCGTCAACGAGGGGATCTTCATGCGCCCGGGCCAGCAGCTCACGCGCGGCCTCGTCGAGGTCGACCAGCTGGCCGTCGACGGCGCCGTCATGGGCACCGGCGGCGCCACGGCCGGCCTCGGTCGCCTGCTCGGCAAGCTCCAGAACGGATTCGTCCGCAGCTACGCCGCACTGATGATGGCCGGCACCGTGCTCGCCCTGCTCGCCGTCCTGGCCTGGCGGCTCTAGGCCGAGGGAAGAGGAACAGAACCTGTGAACACCGCAACTCTCCCGTGGCTCACGCTGCTCGTCGCCGTCCCGGTGATGGCCGGCGCGCTGCTCTTCGTCCCCGCGCTGCGCCGGGTCGCCCGGCCGGTCGGGCTCGGCGTCAGCCTGCTCGTCCTGCTCGGCGCGATCGCCGCCGTCGTGACGGACTTCGACCTCGGCGCCGCCGGTGAGCACCAGCTCACCGAGCAGGTCGCCTGGATCCCGCAGATCGGCGCCTCCTATGCGCTGGGCATCGACGGGCTCGGCCTGACGATGGTCCTGCTCACGGCGTTCCTCGTGCCGGTCGTCCTCATCTCCGGCGTCCCCGTCCGCGCGGGCGACGACGAGGCGACCACCGAGCGTCGTACCTCGACCTACGTCGGGCTCGTCCTCGTCCTGGAGGGGATCCTGCTCGCCGTCTTCGCCGCGCGGGACGTCTTCCTCTTCTACGTCCTGTTCGAGGCGATGCTCCTGCCGATCTTCCTGCTCATCGGCATGTACGGCGGGCCCCGCCGCCGCGCCGCCGCGATCAAGTTCCTCCTGTACTCCCTCGCGGGCGGGCTGATCATGCTCGCCGGCGTCGTGGCCCTGTACCTCGAGGGCCCCGGCGGACCCGAGGGCTTCCTCGTGGAGAACCTCGCCGGCACGATGGCCGGCTCGTCCGACTGGGCGGCGCGCCTGATCTTCCTCGCGTTCCTCGTGGCCTTCGCCATCAAGGCGCCGATGGTGCCGGTGCACACGTGGCTGCCCGACGCCGCCGAGCAGTCCCCGGGCGGCGTGTCCACGCTCCTCGTCGGCGTCATGGACAAGGTCGGCACGTTCGGCATGATCACGCTGCTGCTGACGATCTTCCCCGAGCAGGTGGCCTGGGCCGCCCCGGTGATGATCGTGCTCGCCGTGATCTCGGTGCTCTACGGCGCGTTCCTCGCGATCGGCCAGCAGGACGTCATGCGTCTGGTCGCGTTCACGTCCGTGTCGCACTTCGGCTTCATCGTGCTCGGCGTCTTCGTCGGCTCCGAGCTGGCCCTCACCGGCGCGATGTTCTACATGGTCGCCCACGGCCTGTCCACGGCCGGCATGTTCCTCGGCTCGGAGTACCTCGTGCGCCGCGGGGGGACGCAGCGCATCGGCGCCTTCGGCGGCTACCAGCGCGTGGTCCCGGTCCTCGCCGGCACGTGGCTCGTCATGGGCCTGGCCTCGATCGCCCTGCCCGGCCTGTCCGGGTTCTGGGGCGAGTACATGGTCCTCCTCGGCACGTTCGAGGTCAGCTGGGTCGCCGCGGCGTTCGCCGTCCTGGGCGTCGTCCTCGCCGCCCTGTACGTGCTCATGCCCTACCAGCGCATCTTCACCGGCCCCGCACCGCTGGCCGCGACGCCCGCCCGGGCGACGGCGACCGTCGGGGCCGCCTCGGGGAACGCCGCGCCTTCGAGCGGCGCGGCCGGCACCGGGACGGCCGCGAGCGACACCGGTTCGACCGCGAGCGCGGCGCCCGACGACGACGCACCCCCTCGGCCGCTCGCGCTGCCCGACCTCGACGGCCGTGAGCGCACGGTGATGGGCCTGCTCGTCGCCGCGGTCCTCGCCCTGGGACTCTTCCCGGCGCCGGTGGTCGAGCTCGTCCGGCCCGTCGCGGAGCAGACCGTCGTCCTCGCCGACGACGCCGGTGACACCGCCTCCCAGCCCAGCCCGATCACGACCGTGGGGAGCGCCCTGTGACCGCCGCCCTGTCCGCGACCGCCTTCGTCGCACCCACCATCGCCTGGGCGCCGCTCGTCCCGGTGCTCATCGTCGGCGGGGCGGCCGTCGTCGGCGTCCTGCTCGAGGCGTTCCTCCCGCGCACGGTGCGGCGCACCGTGCAGGTGCCGTTCGCGCTGCTCGCGGTCGCCGCGGGGCTCGTCGCCGTCGTGTGGCGGCTCGCGAGCGTCCACGGCGCCGAGGCCCCCACCGAGGTCGTCACCGGCGGCGCATACGTCGAGGACCTGCCGTCGCTGGCGATCCAGGCCGTGCTGCTCGTCAGCTCGCTGCTCGCCCTGCTGGTGATGGCGGACCGCACGGAGGTCCGGGACGGCGCCTTCACCCCGCAGGCTGCGGCCCGCCCGGGATCGGCCGAGAGCGAGGCCGCCACCCGGGCCGGGCTCACGCAGACGGAGATCTTCCCGCTCACGCTCTTCTCGCTGACCGGCATGATGGTCTTCCCGGCGGCCGGGGACCTCATCACGCTCTTCGTGGCCCTCGAGGTCCTCTCCCTGCCGTTGTACGTGCTGGCCGCGACCGCGCGTCGTCGACGTCTCCTGTCCCAGGAGGCCGCGATCAAGTACTTCATCCTCGGGGCGTTCGCGTCGGCGTTCTTCCTCATGGGCATCGCGCTGCTCTACGGGTTCGCGGGCTCGCTGCGCCTCACGGACATCGCCGCGGCCGTCCCGGCCACGCCGGGGCTGGACTCGCTGCTCCTGCCCGGCGTCGTGCTCGTGCTCGTCGGCCTGCTGTTCAAGGTCGGGGCCGTGCCGTTCCACGCGTGGACGCCGGACGTCTACACCGGCGCACCGACCCCCGTCACGGGGTTCATGGCCGCGGCCACCAAGATCGCCGCGTTCGGCGCGATGCTCCGGTTCGTCTACGTCGTGGCCCCAGGGCTCGGCTGGGACCTCGAGCCGGTCGTGTGGACGATCGTCATCCTCACGATGCTCGTGGGCACCGTGCTGGGTGTCATCCAGACCGACATCAAGCGGATGCTCGCCTACAGCTCGATCGCCCACGCGGGCTTCGTCCTCATCGGCGTCTTCTCGCTGACGACCCAGGGCATCGGCTCGGTGATCTTCTACCTGCTCGCCTACGGTGTCGCGACCGTCGGCGCGTTCGGCCTCGTCACCCTCGTGCGCGAGACCGACGCCTCCGGCTCCGTCACCGGCGAGGCCACGCACATCGAGCAGTGGGCCGGCATCGGGCGGCGCCGACCGGCGCTCGCGGTGGCCATGCTCGTCTTCCTGCTGTCCTTCGCGGGCATCCCCCTCACCGCCGGCTTCGTCGGGAAGTTCGCCGTGTTCAGCGCCGGAATCGCGGGCGGCGGGGCGATCCTCGTGGTGCTCGCCGTCCTGGCGTCGGCCGCTACCGCGTTCTTCTACTTCCGCCTCGTCCAGCTCATGTTCTTCGAGGAGCCCAAGGAGCAGGGCGTGACGGTCGTGTCCTCCGAGGGCCTGACGATCGTCGCCGTCGTCGTGTGCGCCGTCGCCACGATCGCGCTCGGCGTCTACCCTGGTCCGGTGCTCGAGCTCCTGACCGACGCGGCGGTCTTCGTCCTGTGACCCGGCTCGAGCTCCTCTCCGCCCGCCTCGATCAGGTCGACCCCGCCCTGACCGAGGTCGAGGAGCGCCTGGCGGCGGCCGTGCGCGGCGCCGACCGGCTGACCGAGGAGCCGGCCGCCCACCTGTCCGACGCCGGGGGCAAGCGCCTGCGCCCGCTGCTCACGATCGTCACCGCCCAGCTCGGGTCGGGCGTCGGCGACGAGGTCGTCCGCGCGGCCGTCGCGGTCGAGCTCACCCACCTGGCCACGCTCTACCACGACGACATCATGGACTCGGCCGAGGTGCGCCGCGGGGTGCCCGCCGCGCACGTGGTCTGGGGCAACAACGTCGCCGTCCTCACCGGGGACCTGCTGTTCGCCCGGGCGTCCTCCCTCGTGGCTTCCCTCGGCGCCGAGGCGGTCATGCTGCACGCGGCCACGTTCGAGCGCCTCTGCCTCGGGCAGCTCCACGAGACCGTGGGCCCCGACGAGGGGTCGGACGAGATCGAGCACTACCTGAGGGTGCTCGCGGACAAGACGGGATCGCTCATCGCGGCCTCCGCCTTCTACGGCGCGCGTTTCTCCGGTGCGGAGGCGCACCTGGCCGACGCCGTGTCGACCTTCGGGGAGAAGGTCGGCGTGGCGTTCCAGCTCGCCGACGACGTCATCGACGTCGCCTCCGACACGGCGGAGTCCGGCAAGGTCCCCGGCACCGACCTTCGCGAGGGCGTCGCGACGATGCCGGTACTGCTCCTGCGCGCACGGCGCGCGGCCGGCACGCTCGACCCGGCGGGGGAGCGGGCCCTGGCCCTGCTCGACGGCGACCTGTCCGGCGACGCCGAGCTCGCCGCCGCGGTCGAGGCCCTGCGCGCGCACGAGGTCATGGCGGAGTCCCGCGCGATCGCGCGGCGCTGGGCCGACGACGCCGTCGCCGAGCTCGCGGTCCTGCCCGACGGCGAGGTGAAGGACGCCCTCACCGACCTCGCCACGATGCTCGTCGACCGCATCTCCTGACGAGCGAGCGGACTTCTGCTCCACGAATGAGCGCGGTTCTGCTCGCCGCGCGTGATGGTGAGCGCGGTGCTGCCCGCCGCTGTCGCGCCGGGACCCCCGGCGCCGCGGCTCCGGTTCGCCGAGCTCGACCTCGGTCAGGCGGTCGAGGTCCGCACCTGCTCTGTCGTGCGTCTGCCGATCCAGACCCCGCTCTTCCGCCACAATGGGGGATCAACGGTCTGACCGGATGAAGGGGCCCCATGCCGTTCGAGAAGAAGTACAGCGACGAGCTGCGCGAGGCAGCCGTACGCCGCGTGGTCGAACGGCGCGAGGCCGAGCCGGGCAACAGGGCGATCTTCCGCGAGGTGGCGGAGGAGTTCGAGGTGGGGGAGCAGTCCCTTCGTCTGTGGGCCAAGCGGCTCGACGACGGCATGTTCGACGCGAGCTCGCGGGCACGGTGGCGGCAGGCCCCCAAGGAGGATCTCGTCGCACGTGTCGCGGAGCTGGAGGGGGCGCTCGCACGGGCCGAGGAGGAGATCGAGATCCTCAAACGGGCCTCGGCGATCTTCGCCGCCGAGATCGCCCGGCGCTGACCGCCCGTCGGTGACCCTCCCGCGCCTCCCTCACGCCGGCGTCCCGGCATCTGGACCTGCGGGGGCATGTCCGGGTGGGGGCGGCACGCGTCGGAGCAGACTGCCGGTGAACCGCCCGACCCGAGCGTGAGGAGCACCGATGTCCGGACTCGACTACTCCAGTGCCGTGACCGTGTGTACCACCGCCGTCCGTGGCCGGTTCACCGTGCAGGGCGAGGGCTTCGCCCTGCTGGCCGACGGGTCGGTGGCCACCGGGGGCCCGGGCAGGGCGCCGGGGCCGCTCGACCTGCTCGTCTCGGCACTCACGGTCAACCTCGTCAACACGCTGCGCAGCGGGGCAAGCCCCGACGCCGATCCCGAGGACGACCTCTCGGTCCAGGTCCGCGCTCGCACGACGCGCTATCACCGCGGGCGCATCAAGGCCGGCCGGCTCCTCGTCGAGGTCGTCGTGGCGGGACTCGACGAGATCGACACGGCCGCTCTGGTCGAGCGCTACCGGGAGGGCTGCCGCATCCTGCCCGCGGTCGAGACGGTCCTCGACGTCGAGATCCGGTCCGTGCCCGCCTCCGCGATGGCCGCCTGACCCGCCTGACCCGCCCGACCGGCCGGACGGTCGCCGCGGATGGCGAGGGCGGCGCGGCCAGCATCGCCGGCGCGCTGCCGACGGAGGTCGACCAGTGCGACCGCGAGGGAGGCGAGCAGGAAGCACATCGCCACGGCAGTCGCCCGGAGGGTCGCGCCGAGGTGGGCGGCGGGAGGAGCGTCGGACACGCTCCACCCGCCGCCGTAGATCACGGTGAAGTAGGCGACCGACGCGGCCGCCACGCCGAAGCTGTTCGCCACCCGCTGGCCCAGCTGTCCGACGGCTCCGGCTGCGCTGCCCTGGGCCGGTGGGACGTCGGCGAGCATCTGGGCGTGATTCGGCGAGACGACCATGCCCGTGCCCACGCCGGAGACCAGCTGGAGGGCCGACACCGCGGCGAGCAGGGCGGTACCCGGCAGGTCGCCGTGCAGGAGCACCACGACGGCGGCCATGGCGAGGAGCGTCAGCGTCATGCCGAGCGCGGTGAGCCGGCGGCCCCACCGCGTGACGGTGCGACCGCCGATGTCCGCGCCCACCGCGGAGCCGACGGCGGCGGGCAGCAGGACGAGCCCCGCGAGCAGGGGGCTGAGGTGCTCGACCTGCTGCAGGTAGATCGTCAGGGCCAGCGAGGCGCCCGGCACCGCGGCGAACCACGTGGCCGAGATGAGCACGCCGTTGCGGAACGACGGCAGCGCGAGCAGCGCGGGACTGATGAGGGGGGAGCGGCCTGCGGCGGCCCGCGTACGGGTGCGCAGGACGAACGTGGTCGCCAGCGCGGCGGCCGGGACGAGGAGCAGCCAGCGCCCGGGCGAGTCGACCGGACGCCCCGTCGTGAGGACGACAGGGAGGAGGAAACCGACCAGGGCGCCGGACAGCAGGACGACACCACCGTGATCGAGATCGGGCCGGCGCCTCGTCGGGCGGGGCTGGTCGACGGCGCTGAGCAGGAGGTGCGCGGCAAGGACGAGGACGAGGCCGACCGGGAGGTTCATCGCGAACACGCCGCGCCACCCGAACATGCCGGGAAGCAGGAAGAGCCCACCCACGCTGGGGCCGAGCGCCGTCGCGCAGGCGACGCACACGCCGTACACGCCGAAGGCTCGTGCGCGGGCCGGTCCGGTGAACCGCCCCTGGACGATGCCCATCATCTGCGGCATCAGCAGACCCGCCGAGACCCCGAGCAGGGCGCGTCCGACGATGACCGTGTCGGCGTTCGGCGCGATCGTGCACACCACGCTCGAGACGAGGTATCCGTAGAGGCCGATGAGCGCAAGTCGGCGGCGCCATCCGTGGTCCCCGAGACGCCCGGCCGGGACGAGCGTGACGGCGAAGAGGACGACGTACGCGGCCGAGACGAGCTGGAGCCGGACCGGGCCGGGATCGAGGGCCGCGTCGATCGACGGGATCGCGATCGAGATCTTGTGCAGGTCCAGGAGCAGCATCCCGGCCGTGAACCCGCAGAACAGGATGAGGACACGGTCGCGTACGGGCACGGGCGACGGCGCCGGCCCCCGCGGCGCCGTCGCGCGCCCGGTCACCGCAGGTCGACGAACTTCGAGCTGTCGACCAGCTTCTCGTACTCGGCGTCGGCGCGGATCAGTCCCCAGCTCGCGATCCAGTCGAGGATGCGGTGGTAGTCCTCCTCCGGGTACGGCCCGGGGTGGATGTAGCGCAGCCGGCTCGGCCGCAGGTCCTCGGGGCGCAGATCCTCCACGCCCGCCGCCTGCTCGATGAAGTAGTGCAGGAACGGCCGGATGTCGTCGTGGATCGTGTCGACGGCACGGCTCACGGCCCGGTTGATCCGGTCGAAGTCGTCGGGGGAGATCGCGTCGTCCGCGACCTCGGCGCCGAAGTAGTGGGCCTCGGCGAGCACCTTGTACCCGCGCTTCTCCGCGACGCTGATCCACGGCTCCATGAGCGCCACCGCCTCGATGTCCCCGTCGGCGAGGGCGTCGAGGCGACTCTTGCCCTTGACGCCGAGGAGCTTGATGTCCGTGCGGGGCAGGAAGCCCTCCAGCGTCTGGAGCACCAGGTAGTGCGAGCCGTGGTGGAAGTTGACCCCGACGGGCACCCCGGCGAGGTCGGTGGGCACGTTGTGGGGCGAGTCGCCGCGCACGACGATCGCCTGGCTCGCGACGGCCGCGCGCCGGGCGACCACCCGGCCTCCGCGGTTGCTGTCCTGGGAGCGGCGGAGCTGCCCCCACTCGCACGCGTTGTACAGCTGGGTCGTGCCGGACTCGAACAGCGTGAAGGTGTGGAACGAGTCCTGAGCCGCAGGCTCCTCGATGAGCTCGAGGCCGTCCTCCGGCGGCGCCGGCTTCGGGACCAGCTCGACGTCGAGGCCCTCGTCCGCGAAGTAGCCCTTGTCCCTCGCCACGAAGTAGGGCAGGTAGAAGACGGCGGCGTGCGTCTCGATCTTGATCGTGCTCATGTCTCACCTCAATGGTCGTCGGTGAACGTTCTATATGGACGCTCGGGATGGACGGTAGATAACTCGACGAAGCGAACATCGTGCCATGGTTGAAATCTCAATATGCGAGAACCAGAGGGTTCTTGCGATAGAAGTTCTATGTAGATCTTTAGCGTCCCTCGTGTACGGCGACTGTCGGCCGACCGCCCGCATCGCGCGATCGGCCCGCCCACCGAGAGGAACGACCCCATGGCACGAACGACCAGAGTCCGGCGCTCCGCCGCTGTCCCGAAGGCCCTGCCGGCTGTCGCCGGCGCCGCCATGCTGCTCTCGGCCTGCGCGGCGGCGAGCGGCGCGGGCAGCGGCGAGGCCGCCGACATCGACGGGGAGCCCGTGAACGGCGGCACGCTCCACTACCGAGCAGCTCCCGGGCCGGGCGGCGGGAGCTCGATCGACCCCGCGACCGCGACCGGCTATGGCCTGGCCGTACCGCTGCGCCAGACGGTCGACTCCCTCGTCCTGCACGACGCCGACGGTGACTTCGAGCCGTGGCTCGCGACGGACTGGACCGTCAACGACGACGCCACGGTCTACACGTTCACGCTGCGTGAGGACGTCACCTTCAGCAACGGCGAGGAGCTCGACGCCGAGGCCGTGGCCGCGAGCTACCGGTCGATCGTCGACGCCGGGGCGAGCTTCGCCGTCGCCAACTCATGGATCGGTGACCTCGGCGAGATCGTCACCCCGAGCGAGTACGAGGTCGAGTTCCGGTTCGAGAGCCCGAACTCCTCGTTCCTGCAGGCCGCCTCGACCAGCGCGCTCGGGATCGTCGCGCCGGAGACGTCGGCCCGGACCTTCGAGGAGCGGCAGGAGGGGCTGACCGTCGTCGGCTCCGGGCCGTTCGTCGCGACCGACGTGCGCGCGAACGAGGGATACGTGCTGGAGCGCCGCGACGACTACGCGTGGGCACCCGAGTCGTTCCCGAACCAGGGGGCCGCCCACCTGGACGCGATCGAGGTCCACCACATCAGCGACAACAGCATCGCCGCCTCCGAGCTCCGGGCCGGCGGCCTGACGCTCCTGCACAACACGGAGCCGGCCGACAAGACCGAGCTCTCGACCAACCCGGACGTGACGATCCGTACCGAGCCCCTGCCCAGCGGCGCGATCGGCCTCGTCGCCAACACCGAGCACCCCGGCCTGGACGAGCCCGAGGTCCGCGAGGCACTGAGCCTCGCGGTCGACCGGGACGCGATCCTCGAGCGGGCGTCCGCGATCGACGTCCCGGCCTCGAGCGTGCTGAGCGCGACCAACCCCTACTGGGAGGACCTGTCCGACCACATCGTCACCGACGTCGCCCGCGCCGAGGATCTCCTCGACGAGGCCGGGTGGCTGCCCGCCGAGGACGGCGTCCGGGAGCGCGACGGTGAGCGACTGAGCTTCGACCTCATCTACACGGGCTCGACCATCTCCCACGAGCCCAACCTCGCCGTGCTGCAGTCCCAGTGGGCGCAGATCGGGGTGGAGCTCACCTTCGGCAGTCTCACCACACCGGATCTCAACCAGCGCATCGCCTCCGGCGACTACGCCTTCTCCTGGCAGCTCGCCGGTCGTCCCGACCCCGAGGTGCTGCGCACGAACTTCGCGGGGAACGACGAGGAGCTCGACGCCCTGTTCGGCGAGATCCTCTCCACGCCCGGGCAGGAGGAGCGCCGGCCGCTCGTCACCGAGGCCGCCGAGCTCGTGCTCGACCGCGGGTACTTCATCCCGCTGTACGACTTCGTCCAGCCGCTGGCCTACCGCAACGAGCTTGCTCTGCCGACCTTCGAGGCCAGCCACATGCCGCTGCTGGTCAACGCCTGGATCGAGGAGTGACCCGGTGAGTGCCACCGACCTCCAGGAGGAGGTGCTGCAGGAGGTCCGGCCCCGGCCGCGTCCGCCCGAGGACCCGCGCGAGGGGCGCAGGACCCTGCGGCTGGTCGTGGGCAAGGTCCTGCGAGCGGTCGTGGTGGTGCTCGTGGCCTACACGCTCGCTTTCGGCCTGCTGTTCGTCCTCCCGGGCGACGCGGTCCTCAGCCGGATCGGCTCGGCCGACGCGGTCGGGACGGCTGAGCTCTCGTCGGTCGAGATCGGCCCGCTGCGCGAGGAGCTCGGCCTCGAGGCCTCGCTGCCCGCGCAGTACGTCACGGGGCTGGTCGGCCTGTTCTCCGGCGACCTGGGTGACTCGCTCGTCACCGGCGAGCCGGTCACCCGCCTCATCGGGCAGGCACTCCCGCCCACGGCGCTCCTCGCGGGGCTCTCGCTCGTCATCTCCGTCGCGGCCGGTCTCGCGCTGGCCGTCGTCGCGGTGGCGCCGCAGAGCCGTCGGTTGCGCTCGGTGGTCGCCATGGTCCCGGCGGCGTACGCGAGCCTGCCGGTCTTCTGGGTCGGCATCCTGCTCATCTACGTCTTCGCGATCCTGCTGGGCTGGTTCCCGTCCTCGGGCAGCGACGGGGCGGCCTCGCTCGTGCTTCCCGCCACTGTCATCGGCCTGCTCGGCGCCTCGCAGCTCGCGCAGGTCCTCATCAGCTCGCTGCGCGCCGAGCTCGGCACCACGTACGCCGCGGTCACCGCTCCGGCGAAGGGGGCCTCGCGGTGGTACACCGTGCTGCGGCACTGCCTGCGCAACGCCGCCCTGCCCTTCCTCACGGTCCTCGGCCTGAGGGTGGCGTCCCTGCTCGGCGGCACCGTCGTCGTGGAGACCGTCTTCTCGAGGAACGGTCTGGGGCGCCTCATCGTGGACTCGGTGAGCGCCGTCGATCTCACGGTCGTCCTCGGCATGGTGGTGCTGCTCGCGATCGTCTACGTGGTGGTCAACGCGCTGGTCGACCTCCTCTTCCCGCTCGTCGACCCACGACTGCGTCGTAGCGCCGGACCGTTCCGAGGAGGCCAGGACGATGTCCGCTGACCCCACCGCCGCACCCGGACCCCACGCCGCACCCGGACCCACCAGGGTCGGATCCCACCGCAGGCGGCGCCGGTCCCCGGAGCTCGTCGTCCTCCTCGGTCTGCTGGGCGCCGTCGTCCTGATCGCCCTGTTCCCCGCGGCGCTCGCCCCCTACGACCCGCTCGAGCTCGCGGGGCCCTCGCTCGAGCCGCCCGGCGCGTCCTTCCTCCTCGGCACCGACGAGGTCGGGCGTGACCTGCTCTCGCGCATCCTGCACGGTCTGCAGATCTCGATGTTCGCGGGCGCCGTGGCCATCGCGGTCGCCCTGGGTGCGGGGGTCCTGGTCGGGGTCGTCTCGGGCGTGCGCCCGGGCGGCGTCGCCGACCGGGTGCTCGGTGTCGTCAGCGAGTCCGTCCTCGCCGTGCCGTCCATCCTGCTCTCGCTCGCCGTCATCACCGCGTTCGGCCGCGGGGCGCTCATCGCGGGCATCGCCGTCGGGATCGCCGAGGCCCCCGGGTTCGCCCGGCTCGTGCGCGGCCAGGTCATCCAGGCGCGCACGCTGACCTACGTCGAGGCGGCCGTAGGTCTCGGCGCACGCCCGTTGCGCGTGATCACGCAGCACATCGTCCCGCGGATCGCGCCGCCGCTCATGGCGTACACGGCACTGAACTTCGCGCTCGCCCTGCTCGCCATCGGCTCGCTCAGCTACCTCGGGTTCGGCGAGGCACCGCCGTCGCCCGAGTGGGGGGTCCTCATCTCCGAGGGGCAGCGACTGCTCGTCCACGCGTGGTGGGTGGCGATCCTGCCCGGCCTCGCCCTCGCACTCACCGCGATCCTGCTCAGCCGGATCGCCCATCTCCTCCAGGAGGACGCATGACCGACACGCTGACCGTCGAGAACCTCACCGTCACCTACGGCGCCGACCCGCGATCGACGCCCGCCCTCGACTCAGTCTCGCTGCACCTGCCGCGCGGGGAGGTCACCGCGGTCGTCGGCGAGTCCGGGTCGGGCAAGTCCACGCTGGCGCACTCGATCGTCCGTCTCCTGCCACGGACCGCCGAGGCCCGTGGCCGGGTGACGCTCGAGGGTCAGGACGTGCTGCGGATCGGCCGGCGCGAGCTGCGCTCCCTGCGCGGCCGGAGCATCGGGTTCGTCCCCCAGGACCCCGTGGCCTCCCTCAACCCGACCAGGACCGTGGGTGCTCAGCTGCGCGAGACCTTCACCCTGGCCGGTCGGCGCGTCGACGAGGCCCAGGTCCTCCAGGACCTCGCCGACCTGGGGCTGCCCGACCCCGAGGCGCTGCTCGAGCGGTACCCGCACGAGCTCTCGGGCGGGATGCGCCAGCGGATCCTCGTGGCCATGGCCTTCTCGCAGCGGCCCGAGCTGGTCGTCGCCGACGAGCCGACCAGTGCGCTCGACGCCCTCGTGGCACGCGCCGTGCTGGAGCGCATGGAGTCGATCCGTGCCCGGCACGGTACGACGGTCCTTCTCATCACGCACGACCTGGCCGTCGCCCGTCGGTACGCGCAGCACGTGCACGTCCTGCGGCGCGGCACGCTCGTCGAGAGCGGCCCGGTGGCGGACGTGTTCGCCGCTCCCGACCGGGCCTACACCCGGGAGCTGCTCGACAGCTCGGTGCGGATCCGCGGCGGGGAGGTCGTGAGCATCGCCGAGGCGTACGACGCCCAGGTCCACCGGCCGCTGCCGACCGTCGTGGAGGGCGCTGAGCCGGCCGTGCGGATGGACGGAGTCTCGAAGTGGTTCGGCTCCACGCTCGCCGTCGACGACGTCTCGCTCACCCTGCCGGTCGGGCAGACCCTCGCGGTCGTCGGCGAGTCGGGCTCCGGGAAGACGACGACGGGTCGGATGATCCTCGGGCTCGAGCGCCCCAGCGCGGGAAGCGTCCGGGTCCTGGGCCACGAGGTCGGGAGCCTGGGCCGGCGCGAGCTGCGCGACCTGCGCCGGCAGATGCAGGTCGTCTACCAGAGCCCCTTCGAGTCGCTCAGTCCCCGGCTCACCCTCGCTCAGGTCGTCGCCGAGCCGCTGGCGGCGCACGGCGAGGGCGGCAGGCGCTCGCGCCGACGCCGTGCCGAGGAGCTGCTCGAGCTCGTGCAGCTCCCGTCGACGCTGGCCGACCGCCGTCCCGCTGAGCTCTCCGGGGGCCAGCGCCAGCGCGTCGCGATCGCCCGGGCGCTCGCGCTGAGCCCCCGGCTCCTGGTCCTGGACGAGCCGGTGTCCGCCCTCGACGCCACCGTCCAGTCCCAGGTGATAGCGCTCCTGGGCCGGCTCCAGCGCGAGCTCGACCTCACCTACTTCCTCGTCACGCACGACCTCGGGGTCGTCACCGAGCTCGCCGACCAGGTGATGGTGCTGCGCGGCGGGCGCGTCGTCGAGGCCGGGCCCGTGGGCGACGTGGTCACCACACCGGCCGACTCCTACACCCGCGACCTGGTGACCGTCTGAGCCGGATGAGGGAGGATCGACACATGGCCAACCGCCTCGCCTCGGCCACCAGTCCCTACCTCCTCCAGCACGCCGACAACCCGGTCGACTGGTGGGAGTGGGGCGAGCCCGCGTTCGCGGAGGCCCGCCGCCGCGACGTGCCGATCCTGCTGAGCGTCGGCTACGCCGCCTGCCACTGGTGCCACGTCATGGCCCACGAGTCCTTCGAGGACGAGGAGGTCGCCGCCGCGATCGACGCCGGGTACGTCGCGGTCAAGGTGGACCGCGAGGAGCGCCCCGACGTCGACGCCGTCTACATGGCCGCCACCACCATGACCACCGGGCGGGGCGGCTGGCCGATGACCTGCCTGATCACCCCCGACGGCGAGCCGTTCCACTGCGGCACCTACTACCCGCGCGAGCAGCTCCTGCGGCTTCTCGCGGCCGCGGCCGAGGCGTGGACCGGCCGCCGGGGCGAGATCGCCGACGTCTCGGCCGCGCTCACCGACGCGCTCGAGCAGCTCGGCGCCCCCACGGAGCCGCACGCCCTCGACGAGGACGCTCTCGCCGCCGCCGTCGAGGCGTTGTCGAAAGACCACGACGAGCGCCACGGCGGGTTCGGCACGGCCCCGAAGTTCCCGCCGTCGATGGTGCTCGAGCACCTGCTGCGCCACCACGACCGGACGAGCCCCGACGGGACGAGCGCCGGCCCGGCGGGCAGCCGTGCGCTGCGCATCGCCGGCTCGACCTGCGTCGCGATGGCCCGCGGCGGGATCCACGACCAGCTCGCCGGCGGGTTCGCGCGCTACGCCGTCGACGCCGCCTGGACGGTGCCGCACTTCGAGAAGATGCTCTACGACAACGCCCAGCTCCTCGGCGTCTACCTCCACCTCGCGCGGTCCACCCCCGACGACGCCGTGGCCCGCCTCGCGGAGCGGGTCGCCAGGGGCATGGCCGACTTCCTGCTGCGGGACCTGCGCACCGACGAGGGCGGGTTCGCCTCGGCGCTCGACGCGGACACGGCGGGGGAGGAGGGGCTGACGTACGTGTGGACGCCCGCCCAGCTCGTCGACGTTCTCGGCGACGACGACGGGGCCCGCGCGGCCGCCCTGCTCGGCGTCACGGAGGACGGCACGTTCGAGGCCGGGGCGTCCACCCTGAGGCTCCTGCAGGACCCGGACGACGACTGGTGGTCCGACGTCCGGCTCCGGCTCCTCCGGGCCCGGTCGGCGCGCCCCCAGCCCGCGCGCGACGACAAGGTCGTCGCCGCCTGGAACGGACTCGCGATCGGCGCCCTCGCCCGCGCAGGGAGCGACCTCGGCGACCCGCGCTACGTGAGTGCGGCGCAGGAGTGCGCCGACCTGCTGCTGCGCGTCCACCTGGTCGACGGCCGCCTGCGCCGGGTCTCCCGCGACGGTGTCGTGGGAGACGCGGCGGGCCTGGCGGTCGACCACGGCAACGTCGCGCAGGGCCTCCTCGCGCTGCACCAGGTCGACGCCGACCCGCGGTGGCTCCGGGCGGCGGGCGACCTGCTGGACACCGCGCTCGAGGTGTTCGCCGACCCCGACGGCGGGGGCTTCCACGACGTCGCCGTCGACGCGGAGAAGCTCATCACCCGGCCCCGGGACGTCACCGACAACGCCGAGCCGTCCGGGACGTCCGCCCTCGCCGGGGCCCTGCTCACGTACGCGGCGCTCACCGCGTCGACCCGGCACCGCGCCGCCGCCGAGGCCGCGCTCGCCTCGGCCGGTGCGCTCGCACTCGAGGTGCCGCGGTTCGCCGGGTGGAGCCTCGCCGTGGCCGAGGCGCTGGCGGCCGGTCCGCTCGAGGTGGCCGTCGTCGGACCGGACACCGGGCCGGGGCGGGCCCGGCGCGACGAGCTCGAGGCCGTGGTCCGCGCGGCGACCTCCCCCGGCCTGGTGCTCGCGGTGGGGGAGCCGGACACCGACGGGATCCCGCTGCTCGCCGGGCGGGGCCTGGTGGGCGGGGAGCCGGCGGCCTACGTGTGCCGCGGTCACGTCTGCGACCGCCCCGTCTCCACGGCCGCCGAGCTGGAAGCGTTGCTCCGGCGCTGACGGGGCGACGTACGGGACGGGCATGCCGGACCGCGTCATCCCCGCTCGACGTCGAGGTCGTGCCCGGTGTGGCGAGGTCGTGCCTGCGACGCACGACCTCGCCACCTGAGGCACGACCTCGACGAGGGGAAGCCGGGGTTGCGACCTCTCCCGGTCAGGCCTGATCGAGCTCGGCGGCCGTCGGCAGGTCGGCGCCCCGGCGGCTCACCGTGATCCCCGAGGCCGCGGCGCTGCGCCGGCCGATCCGCTCCAGGTCGAGCGGCTCATCGCCCGCACCGTCGCCGCCCACCGGTCCGGCTCCGCCCGGCAGCGTGAGCAGCGAGTCGATGAGCGCGGCCATGTAGCTGTCCCCGGCGCCGACGGTGTCGACCACGTCCACCTGCGCGCGCGGGACCCGGACCGACCGTGCCTGGTCGGCGAGGATCGCCCCCTCGGCACCGAGCGTGAGCACGACGAGCCGCGGTCCGAGGGCGAGCGTGTGCGCGACGACCTCCTCGTCGGTGAGGTCCGGGAAGAGCCACTCGGCGTCCTCGTCGGAGATCTTGACGACGCTCGCATGCGCGGCGAGCGCGTCGTAGCCCTGCTGGACCTGCGCCAACGGCGGGAGCAGCGCGGCGCGGATGTTCGGGTCGAACGAGACGATCGCCCCCTCGGCGGCGGCACGGGCGGCGACCTCCCGCACGCGCGTGGCGCCGGGCTCGACGAACGCCGCGTAGGAGCCCACGTGGACGGCCTCGGGGATCTCGATCGTGGCCACGTCGGGCAGCTGCCAGGCGACGTCGAACTCGTAGGCCGGCACGCCCGCCTCGTCGACGGTGGCGACCGCCGTCGACGTGCGCCCCTCGACGACGGAGCCGTCGAGGACCTCGACCCCGGCGTCGGTGAGGTGCTCGAGCACGAGTGCGCCGTCCTCGTCGTCGCCGAGGTGGGTGAGCAGGGCGACGGGCAGGCCGAGCCGGGCCAGCCCGACCGCCATGTTCGCGGGGCTTCCCCCGGGGACGCGGCCGCTCGCTCGCGCGGGCCCCCCGGGCTCGTCGGGGAAGACGTCGACGAGGGCCTCACCGACGACGAGCACGCGCTGCCCGGCGGTGGATCCGACGGCGGGCGCGCCGTCGGCCCCCGCGGCGGGGCCGTCCCCGCTCACGCGTCGCCCGTCCCGTCGAGCAGCGCCTGGGCCGCGGCGAGGACGCCGTCGGCGACGATGGCGTCGTGGGCGGCCACGAAGGCTTCCCGGAACCGGGCGTCGGCGCCGATCCGGCCGAAGAGGTCCTCGTCGTCGAGGTAGGTGCCGGTGTCCGCGCCGAGTCGCTCGGCCGCGGCGTCGAGCCGGTCGCGCTGCCGGTCCGTCACCTGCTCGGTCAGCTCGGGCGTGCCCGCGACCACCGCGCTCGCGGCGAGGGTGAACGCCGTCGCGCGCACCGGCAGGTCCTGGGCGATGAGGTCCTCGACCACCGGGACCACGAACTTGTGGATGCGGTCGGACCCGTCGGTGGCGATCCGCACGAGCGTGTCGGCGATGGCCTCGTTCCCGAACCGCTCGAGGATGGTGTCCTGGTAGTCCGCCAGGTCGATCCCCTCGACCTCGCCGACGGTGGGCCGGGCCTCGTCGGCGATGTAGGCGGCCGCGAGGCGCCCGAGCACGTCGTCGGTCGCCGCCTCGTGCACGTAGCGGTGCCCGGCGAGCAGGCCGGTGAACCCCAGGAGCTGGTGGGTGGCGTTGAGGATGCGCAGCTTCATCCGCTCGTAGGGCACGACGTCGTCGACGAGCTGGACGCCCACCGAGCCGAGGTCGGGGCGGCCGGCGGGGAAACGGTCCTCGAGCACCCACTGGACGAACGGCTCGCCGACCACCGGCCGCCGGTCCTGCACGCCGAGCTCGCGCTCGACCATCGCGCGGTCCTCGTCCGTGGTCACCGGCGTGATCCGGTCGACCATGCTGCCCGGGAACGCGACGTTGTCCTCGATCCAGCCGGCCAGGTCCCCGCCGCGGGCGTAGGCATGCCCGAGGACGCTGCGGCGCGCGACGACGCCGTTGGACTCGATGTTGTCGCAGCTGACCACCGTGAACGGCTCCGTGCCGCGCTCACGACGCAGCGCGAGGGCGTCGACGATGTAGTCGAACGCGGTCGGTGTGCCGGACGGGTCCGGGTGCTCGCCGTACCCGCCCTCGGTGATCGTCAGGCTGACGATCCTCGTCTCCGGCGACGCGAGGCGCTCGACGAGCGCGTCCGGGTCGTCGGGTGCGTAGACGAAGTCGACGATCGAGCCGATCGTCCGCGCCTCGAGCGGCTCCCGCGAGTCGCGCAGGACGAGGGTGTAGGTGAAGTCCTGGGCGGCGAGGTCGTCGCGCATCGCCTTGTCACCGGGGAACAGGCCGACGCCGCAGATCGCCCATCCGTCGCCGTCGCCCGCCTCGAGGAGCCGGTCGACGTACATCGCCTGGTGCGAGCGGTGGAAGTTCCCGATCCCGAAGTGCACGATCCCCGTGGTGAGGCCGCTGCGGTCGTACGCGGGTGAGGTCGGTGTGGTCATGGTGGGCCCCCCGTCCGTCGTCGGGCCGCGCCCGACGAGCTCACGATCAGTGTCCCACGTCACCCTACGCCGGAGGGTGGGCGTCGCCCACCCCGGCGTCCGCCCCGGGCCGTGCCGGAACTACCCGTGGATCTTCGGCAACCAGGCGAGCTGGCCGACCTCGTTGCCGCGGTCGCGGGTGATCATCTGCGCGCGTCCTGCGTTCGTCTTCTTCGCGCGGATGCGCCCGATGACCGGCCCGTCGTCGGGGTTGCCGGACAGCAGGTAGGCGGGGGCCGCGAGGTCGGTCATCGTCTGCATGACCGGCTCGAACATCGCCCGCGAGGCACCACCGATGCGGCGCGTGATCACCACGTGCAGGCCGATGTCCTTCGCCTGCGCCATGAGCGGCTGCAGCGCGGAGAGCGGGTTGCCCGCCGAGGTGTTCACCAGGTCGTAGTCGTCCACGAGGATGTAGACCTCCGAGCCCGACCACCACGACCGGCTGCGCAGCTGGTCCGGCGTGACGTCCGGTCCGGGCAGGCGCCCCTTGAGGAACCCGGCCAGGCCCTTGAGCTCGGTCGTCGCCATCTCGTGCGTGGACAGGTAGAGCCCGAGGTGCTTCTCCGGCAGCTCGCCGAGCAGCGCGCGGCGCAGGTCGACGGCGATGATCTGCGCCTCCTTGGGGCCGTTGAGTCGCGCGATCTCCGCGGCGACGGCCCGCAGGAACGTCGACTTCCCGGACTTGGAGTCGCCGAGGAGGAACATGAGCGGCTCGGCCGACGGGTCGAGGACGACCGGCGCGAGCCGGGCCTCGTCGACGCCGAGGAGGATGCCGCCGGCCAGCTCCTGCTCGGTGGCCTGGGCGCGGATCTCGTCGAGCGAGATCAGCTCGGGCAGCAGCCGCAGCTTCGGCCCGCGCCGCCCGGTCCAGCTCTCGTTGACGCGCCGCACCATGTCGTCGACACCGGCGCCGAGGGTGCCGGAGTCGCCGTCGCCGTCGACCCGGGGCAGCGCCGTGAGGATGTGGTGCTTGGACTTCGCCAGGCCCCGGCCCGGACGGTTGGGGATGTTCTTCGCCAGCTTCCGGTCCACGTCGGAGTCCAGGGCGTCACCGAGGCGGAGCTCGAGCCTCGAGCCGATCATGTCCTTGAGCTGCATGCGGAAGTCCATCCACCGGTTCGCGGTGCCGATGATGTGGAACCCGAAGGTCAGCCCGCGCCCGGCCAGCTGCTGGAGCGGGATCTCGAGGTCGTCGAAGTCGGCCTTGATCGTCGGCCAGCCGTCCACGACGAGGAAGATGTCGCCGTAGCCGTCGTCGACCCGGCCCTCGGCGCGGCGGATCCGGTAGGTCTCGATCGAATCGATCTTGTTCGCCCGGAAGAAGGCCTCGCGCTCGTCGACCAGCTGACGCATCTCGGCGACGATCCGGCGCACCACGTCGGGCTCCCCGCGGGTGGCCACGCCCGCGACGTGGGCGAGGTCGGTCATGGCGGCGAACGTGCCGCCGCCGAAGTCGAGGACGTAGATCTGCGCCTCCAGCGGCGTCCTCGTCAGCGCGATCGAGGTGACGATCGAGCGCGCGGCCGTCGACTTGCCCGTGCGGGGCCCGCCGACGATCGCCATGTGCCCGCCGGCGCCGGACAGGTCGAAGACGAGGTCCTCGCGGCGCTGCTCGAGCGGCTTGTCCACCACGCCGAGCGGGAGCGTGAGTGCGCCCGCGTCGCGCCAGCGCGGCGAGTGCAGGCCCAGCTCGGGGGTGACCGTGAGGTCGGGCATCAGCTCGTCGAAGGTCTGCGGGACGTCGAGCGGTGGCAGCCAGACGACATGCGCGGGCGGCCCCTGGCCCTCCATGCGGCTCACGCCGATGTCGAAGGTCGAGGGCTGGTTCTTGCGCTCCTCCTCGGCCTTCTTCTCTGCCTCGGCGGCCTGGCGCTCCTCGATCTCCCGGTCCGCGTCGTCAGCGGCCTCGAGCCTGCGCTGCAGCTCCTCGGGGCTCTCGCCGAGCACCGGCGCGGCCGTGTAGGGGGAGATGTCGATGTCGATCTGCTCGACCTGCTGCTGAGCCCCGCCGCCCTCGGAGCGCTTGCGGCGGCGCCGCACGGGCGGTGCACCGGAGACGTAGGCCGCGCGGAACCGGATCATCGTCGTCGTGTCGGGCTTGAGGTACCCGACGCCGGGCATCGGCGGGAGGTCGTACGCGTCGGTTACGCCGAGCACCGTGCGGGACTCCTGCGCCGAGAACGTGCGCAGACCGATCCGGTAGGACAGGTGCGACTCCAGGCCGCGCAGGCGGCCCTCCTCGAGCCGCTGCGAGGACAGCAGGAGGTGCATCGACAGCGAGCGGCCCAGCCGTCCGATCGCGACGAAGAGCTCGGCGAACTCCGGCTTGGCGGAGAGCAGCTCGGAGAACTCGTCGCAGATGATCATCAGCGCGGGCAGCGGCTCGAGGTCGGTCCGGCCGTTCGCGCGGGCCTTCTCGTAGTCGGTGACGTTGGCGAAGTTCCCGGCCGCGCGCAGGAGCTCCTGACGGCGGACCATCTCGCCGCGCAGGGCGTCCTCCATGCGGTCGACGAGAGTGAGCTCCTCGCCGAGGTTCGTGATGATCGCGGACACGTGCGGCATGTCGGCCATGCCGGCGAACGTCGCGCCACCCTTGAAGTCGACGAGCACGAGGTTGAGCGCCTCGGAGCTGTGGGTCATCGTCAGCGCCAGCACCAGGGTGCGCAGCACCTCGGACTTGCCCGAGCCGGTCGCGCCGATGATGAGGCCGTGCGGGCCCATGCCCTGCTGGGCGGACTCCTTGATGTCGAGCTGGACCACGCGGCCCTCGGGGGTCAGCCCGATCGGCACCCGGAGGCGGTCGCGCGGCAGGCGCGGACGCCAGGCCTGCGCGACGTCGAGGTCCCGGACGTCGCCCAGGCCGAGCAGGTCGGTGAGCTCGGCGGAGACCTCGGCGGCCGCCTCGCCGTCCTCCGTGGGGTCCGCCTGGATCTGTCCCGACCGGATCGACGCGAGCCGGGCGGTGAGGCGGCGGGCGGCCGCCTCCGCTCCGGGGACGCCGAGCTGGTCGGCGATCCCGATCTGCGGCTCCGCGCCGACCTGGAGGATCTCCACCGGGGTGGCGCCGGCCAACGGGCCCTCGTCGACGGCGTCGTGCAGCAGCAGCCTCAGCGTCGACGGGGAGACGAGTGCCTCCCACGTCTCGGGCAGGTCGAGGACGGTGACGCCCATGACGCCGTCGGGCGTGAGGACGGGGTTGACCGCCGGCACGTCTCCGCCGTCGACGACGACGAGGACGTGCGGCAGCTCCGGGTCGCCGCCCGACAGGCCGAACCGGGGCCGCTCGGCGATGCCGGCCGGCAGCAGGTCGGCCAGGTGGGCGAGCGACGTGGTGAGCATGCGGGCCGGGCCGACGGCGTCGCTCACGCGCGGGGAGAGCGCGTGGGGGAGCCACTTGATCCACTCCCACTCGGGCAGCGCCTCCTCGGACGCGATGACGGCGATCCGCAGGTCCTCCGGCGAGACGAAGGTCGCCAGGTGCGTGATGACGCCGCGCGCGAGCGACCGGGCGGCGTCCTCGGAGCCGGCGACCTCGATACGGGCGAAGGCCTGGAGGTCCATGCCGAGCGGGAGGCCGCTGACCTCGCGGTGCGTGACGAGGAACCGGTGCGCGGCCGAGGCGGTGACCGGGTCGAGCTTGGCGAGCGTGGGGATCTCGGGCGACTTCAGGTCCAGGGACAGCGGCTGCGTGGCCGAGCCGATGCGGGTGAGCAGGAAGTCCTCGTCGTCGGGGCTGCGCTCCCACGTGCGGGAGCCCTCCTCGCCGACGGCCGCGAGCGAGCGCGGGTCGGGCATGCGCCAGGCGGAGTAGTCCAGCTGCATCTTCGCGGCGGTGCGCACCTTCTTGCGCAGGTCCGTGAGGTAGGCCAGGTACTCCCGGCGGGAGTCCATCACCGCCTTCTTGTGCTGGTTGCGCTGCCGGATGATGTTCATCGCGACCATGAGCACCATCGCCAGCATCATGGCGCCGCCCATGAGGACCATCCGCTGGTTGCCCGAGCCGCCCCCGAACATCATCACGCCCATCATCCCCATCGAGCCGATCATGGGGACGACCATCATGAGGATGTTCTGCATGCCCTCGGGCTCGGGGAGCTCGGGCGGCACCTGCAGCGTCTCCTCGCTCTGCGGCGGGGGTGGCGGCGCCTTGGTGGACGGACGGACCACGGACTTCCTCCACGTCGATCGCCGGACCGAGGCGCGCACCTCGCCGGGGCTGGACCGCGACGCCCCGGGGACCCAGCCCCTGCGCGCGGCCGGACGAACCGTCCGGAGCCGCCCCTAATATATGGTCTGGGGCGGCATGCGGCAGCCCCCACCGGGCGGTCCGGCCGCCGAGATCGGGCCCGCCGGACGGGGAGGGGAACGGATGACCACGACGGCCGAGCCGCGCGTGCATGCCACCGTGGTCCTCGGTCCCGTCGTGCGGGACGTGGCGGTCCCCGACGGCGCCACGGTCGCCGACGTCCTGCGCCGCCTGCGCGTCGACGCCCGCTCCCGGTCCGTGCTCGTCACCGACTCCTCCGGCTGGCGGGTCGCCGGCGAGGACGTCATCGGCGTCGACGTCCCCGACGGCGTGCTCCTCACCGTGACCCGCGGCTCCGCGGGCGCCTCGATCGAGGCCGACGAGCTCGGACGCTCCCGCACCCTGCCCGACGGCGCCGACTCCTTCGCCGTCATCGCCGCCGCCGCGGTCCTCGCCGTCGGCGGGGTCCTGCTGCTGGTCGGCTCCGCCTGGTGGGGGACCGGCGACCCCCTGCCCACCTGGTGGCGCGGCACCGTCGTCGCCCTGCTCGGAGTGGCCGCCCTCGGGCTGGCCCTGCGGCGCGCGCGGGAGGGCACGGTGCTCGTCGACCTGGCGGCGCTCTCGCTGGTGTCCGTGGCCGCCGGGGTCCTCGTCGTCCCGTCAGGCGGGCCCGCCCAGCTGCGGCTCGCGCTCGTCGTGGCACCCGCCGTGGCCGGGGCCGCGCTCGCGCTGCGCGCCGGCGTGGCCGAGCGGCGGCGCGACCGGACGGCCTCCTCCGCGGCGCTCATCGCCACCGTGTGGCTCGCGGCCGCGGCCGCCGCGCTGGCCACCCTGCAGATCGACACCGGCATGTCGGTCGTGGGGGCGCTCGTCGTCGGCGCGGTCCCGCCCCTCCTGCTCGCCATGCCGGACCTCGCGATCGACGTCCCCGACGACCAGCTCGTCGACCTCGAGCACGTCTCCCGCGACGCCACCGGCGTGCGCCAGGCGGCGCCCCGCGCGCCCGCCGAGGTCACGGCCCCGCGGGTGCGCCGGGTGGTGTCGACGGCACGGGTGCGCCAGGACCTGGTCGTCGTGCTGATGTCGCTGCTCGCGGCCGTCCTCGCGCCCTCCGTGCTCGCGATCGTGCCGATGGGCGGGATCCGGGGCTGGGCCGCGCTCGTGGCGGTCGTCCTGCTCGTGCTGTCCCTGCTGCTCGTGCCCCGCGGCGCCCGGGCCCGCACCGTGCGCGTCCTGCCGCGCCTGGCCGCATTCGTCGTCATCGGTCAGATCGGGTGGGCGGCCGTGGCGGGCGGCCGCGCGGAGGCGCTGACCGTGGGCATCGTGGCGGTGCTCGCCGCGCTCGCCGTGGCCGGGCTCGCGATCGCCGTCGCGTACGGCATGAGCAACGTGGCGCTCGCCCGCCTGGGCGACATCGTCCAGGGGCTGGCCACGCACTTCGCCCTGCCGGCCGGGGTCGTGGCCGCGGGAGCCATCCACTGGGTGAGGCAGGTGGGACTGTGACGGAGAGCGACGACCGACGACCGCGGCGGCGCGACCGCAGGGAGCCGGCTCCCCAGGGGCGACCACCGGAGGCCGGGCTACCGGAGGAGGTGGCTCCCACCCAGGATCGCGGGGCGACGGGCGAGCAGGGTACCGCACCCCGAGGCGGGGGCCGTCCTGCCGGCCGGGCCGGTTCGCGGTCCGCGGCGGGTTCCCGCCCGGCGCCCGGCGGCGGTTCCCGCCCGGCCCCCGGAGCCGGCTCACGCCCGGCGCCCGGCGGCGGTTCCCGCCCGGCGCCTGGCGCGCAGGGTGGGACCGGCGCGTCGGGCCCGATCGTCGGGTCGGGCGGCGGCCGGCGGGCTCCCCGCAGCGGCTCTCCGCTGGCCGGCGGGCCGGCCACGGGCCAGGGCTCCGGGCAGGGCGCCGCACAGTCGGGCTCGCCCGCTCCGACACAGGGTTCGTCGGCGTCGACCGGCACCGTAGGCCGGACGACCGGCGACCGCGCCCGCGCGGGTCTGCCACCCGTGACGACCCGCGCCGGCGCCGCGTCGGCGGCCGGGGCGACGGGAGCTCAGCAGCCTCCTGCGACGGCACGGGAGGAGGCCCGGCCCGACGCCGATCCTTACCGGGATCGCCAGACGCTGCGCGTGCAGCGGCGCACGGCCGCCCGTCCCGACCAGGGCGCCGGACCGATGCCCGGCACGCAGCCGGCAGCACCCGCCGATCGACCGGCGCCCGGGGCGTCGGGACCCGTCGGTGCGCAGGTGGCCGGGCCGGACGGCCCGCGGGCCGCCCTGCCGACCCCCGCCGGTCGGCGCCCCGCCCCGACCCGGGGCGACGGGCCGACGACCGGCTCCGCACCCACGACCGGCTCCGCACCCACGAGCGGACCTATACCCGCGTCGGTGCCTCCGACCGGCCCCGCCGCCGCGGGCGCTCCGATTGCCGGCTCCGCACCGGCACCGTGGGGGGCGTCCGCGCCCGAGGCGGGCGGGACCGACTGGGCCGCCCGTTTCGGCCCGGACGCCGCCGCGCCGTCGGCGCCCTCCGGGCCCGGGACCGGACCGCACCGGGGCGGGCAGGCACCGCAGGCGGGGGAGCGCGACGCGGGGACACACGGTGCAGGACCAACCTCCGTCGGGACCGCACCGGCTGCTGCCACCGCACCGGTCGCCCCCGACCGGCGTGCATCGGCCGCGGTGGCACCGTCTGCCGCGTCGTCACCGCCGGCGCCGGCCCCCGCCCGCGGTGGGGGCTCCCGGCCCGCGGGTCCGTGGCCGGCGGACCATGGAGCTACGGGGGACCGGGACCGCCGTCGCCGGCGACGTCCCGAGGGTGCCCCCGACGAGGCCTCGTCCCGCAGCGGACACCTGACCGGCGGGTCCGGCGCGGACCGGAGCCGGTTCGTCGACGGGCGCCCCACCACCGGTCCGCTCCTCCAGCTGGCGTCCTACCTGATCACCCTGGTCGTGATCGTCGGTCCGGCCGTCGGCGTCTGGTTCCTCAGCTCGTCGATCGTGCTCACCGTCCTCGCGGTCGTCGAGCTCGCGGCCCTGGTCGTCCTGCTCCGTGCGCGCACCGGGATCACGCCCGGCGGGCTCGTGCTCGGGCTGCGCGCCGCACGACGCACGAACCACCTCGCCCCGGGCCTGGCCCGCGAGGCCGCGCGCTCCGGTGTCCTCGGCGGGGCGCACCTCACCGTCGTCGGCGGACTCGTGCTGGCGCTGTCCGGTCTGTTCGATCCCCAGAAGCGCGGCCGCGCCTGGCACGACCGCGTCGGGAGCTCCCGCATCCTGCCCACCAGGCGGATCGCGCGGGAGGACGCCAAGGACCCGGACGGCGCGCGACGGGTGCGGGCGACGATGGCGCCGCTCCCCGCGGACCGGATCGACCTCGGGCGTGAGGTCACCCGGCTCGGTGACGACCCCCGCCACGGCTCGGGCACGCGCCGGGCCTGACCCGGCGCCGGACCCGCCGGCGGCGGGGCTGACCTCAGGTTGGACGTGACGAGGCCCCGACGACCGGCGCGGTCGTCGGGGCCTCGTCGTCGCCTCCTGCCCGAAGCAGGGGACGTCAGACGAGTCCGGTCACCACTCGTCCGTCCTCCGGTCGTCCCCCTTGCGGAGCTGGTCCGGCGCGGGTCGGGCGGCGGCGCGGTCGCTGCCCTTGGCCCCCTCGGGCCGGGCGATCACGGTCGGCCCGGCGGGCTCCTGCTCCGGGCTCGGCGCGAGCTCCTCGGCCGGGTCCTCCTCGTCCGTGCGCTTCCTGCGTCGGTCCGACTTGCGACCGCCGGCGACCATCCCGCCCATGGGCATGCCGCCCATCATCGGCGGCCGTCCACCGGCGCCCGCGCCTGCCCCACCGCTCCCGGACGTGGGCGTACCGCCGGCGGGAGCGGAGCCGACGACGCCGGACGGAGCGCCGCCCGCGCCGGCGGGACCGGGACCGGGGCTCGGGCGTACCGCGCCGCCCGGGTGCCCCGCCGCGCTCGCGCCGCCGGAGCCGCCGCCAGGCACACCGGCGACACCGCCGACGGGTGCCACCGCGCCACCACCGACGCCGCCGGCCCCACCGGGTGCGCCCGCGCCGCCCGGGATGCCGCCGGTCCCCGATGCTGCGCCCGCGCCGGGCGCGCCGCCCGCACCGGGCGCACCCCCTCCGCCGGGACCGCCGACCACGGGTCCGGAGCTCACGGGGCCGCCGGGTCCGCCGGGCGCCGTGCCGGGTCCGCCGGGACCGCCTGTCCCTCCGGGCGGGGCGGCGTCGACGGACGGCTCACCTATGAGGGTCCCGCCGGGGCCGCCCGGCAGGTCCATCGTCGGGATCTGCGTGTCCGGTGCGTCCCACCAGCCGGGGCCTCCCGGCCGCGGAAAAGTGTCGCCGAACCGCGGGGCGGGACGCACGTACCAGTCGGGGGTGTTGGTGTCGGGCGTCGGACGGCGCGGGCTCGTGACGATCCTGTGCTGCTCCGGCTCCGGCGGAAGGGAGTTGTATCGGGGAACACCGGTCACCTCGGGCGGCGGAGTGTGCACGCCGATCGCCGTGCCCTCCGGTGGTGGCGGCGGAATGACGTTCGGGCCGTTCGCCGTCCGAGCGCGGACCTGGCCGCCCGCGTCCTCACGCCATGGCTCGCCGCCGGCGGTGATCTCCGGCATCATCTCGGTGGCCTCGCGCACCCGGTACTCGAGATCCCACAGCGCGCCGCTCGCGTGAGAGTCGTAGCGCATGGTGTCGAACTCGTCGTAGTCGCCGCTCGCGCGGTCCTGCTCCCATCGCGCGTACGTGTCCTCTTACGTCCTCCTCGCCGTGTCGGCGCCGCTGCGCGCGTGCTCGACCGCCGAGCTCACCTCCCAGACCTCCCCCGAGCGGTGCCGGGCCCAGCGCTCCACCCGGGAGAACACCTCGACGGCGGAGTCTCCGGCGTCACCGGTGATGCCGAGCTCGCCCTGCGAGCCGCGCAGGTCGTCGGCCACCCTGACGAGCTCCTGGGCGATGCCGTCCAGGCCCTCGGGGAGGCCGAGGACGGCCGGTTCCTGAAAGGTCTCGATCCGCCGCATGTTCTCGGTGAGGAACGTGGGGGCCATGTAGTCGTTCGGCATGCTGCGTCCTTTCCTCGTCAGGCCTGCACGGCGGCGGAGACACGGGGCAGGTCGAGCCCCTCGAGCTGGGAGCGGGTCGAGGCGAGCAGTGTGGAGACCTCCTCGTCGACGTCCTGGATGCGCGACGCGGACTCGGTCAGCTACCGCGCGAGCTCCTCGAGCTGTGTCAGCAGGATCGTCATGCTGCCGGAGACGTCGTTGAGCTCCTGCACCACGGCGAACCTCATGCGCGTGGGGCCGGGGAGCTCGCCCCAGCTGGCGGCCTGCTGGTTGATCTCGTCGCTCACGCGCTGCCTGAGCCCCGCGATGTCGTCGACCGTGGTCGCGAGCAGACGTACCCGCGCCTCGAGCACGTCCGGATCCAGCTCCACCTGGTTTATCTCGTCCCCCCTCGGGCCGTGGAGCGCCCGGCCGGCTACGGCGGCGATGCGCCCCGGTTGTCGGTCGTCATTCGTGTCGTCGTCTCACCACTCGTCGGACTCGTCGGGAGTCCGCAGACGGGGCGCCGGTCGAGACTCGCCCCGGCGGCCTCCTCGGCCGGCGGGGCCGCCCATGGGCGTCGCCTCCGTGCCCGGCTGGTCGACGAGGTCCATGTGATCGGCCTCGCCGGTCCGTCCCTCCGAGCGTCGCCCATCGCCCCGGCCGCGGCCAGCCGTCGCACCGGGGACTGCTCCCCCCGAGCGTCCGCCTCGTCCTGCACCCGCGGAGGCGGCACGGCCCGCGCCACCGCGACCTGCCGCGCCCGCTGCGCCGACCCCGCCCACGAGGGGGCCGGCCATACCGGCGCGCCCGGCGGCGCCGGCACCCGCGCGGCCTGCGCCTCCTGCCCCTGCTCGGTCTGCGGCCCCTGGACGTCCGGAGTCGGGTGCCGCCGCGCGTGTGGCGCCGGTGCGTCCGGAGACGCCTGGACGGGCCGCCCCGCGGCCGGCTGAACCGCGACCGCCTGCGGCACCCGTCCCGCCGACGAGCGGACCGGCCATGCCCGGACGGGCACCGGCTCCGGCCCGGCCGACGCCAGCGCGTCCAGCTCCTGCGCGACCGCCGCCACGGCTCCCGGCCGCGCCGGCGCCGCCCATCATCGGACCGACCATGCCAGGTCGACCGGCGGCTCCGGCTGAGCCTGCGCCTGCGCGTCCAGCTCCTGCGCGACCGCCGCCACGTGCAGCAGCGCCGCCCATGCCGGCGCCACCCATCATCGGACCCACCATGCCGGGCGAGCCACCCGCGCCGGGGGCTCCGGGTAGCGCGCCGGGACCACCGACGCCGGGACCGGCACCGGGGGCGCCCGGCAGCGCGCCGGGACCCCCGACGCCCGGGCCCGCGCCCGGCGGCGGCAACGTGGGCAGCTGAGAGTCGACGGACGGAGGGCCGGGGTCGGGGATCGGGGGAAGCGGCGGCCGGTAGAACGACGGCGGGTCCCGCGGGTCGGGCCGGTCCGGTGGGTACGGCCGGTCTGGCGGGTACGGCGGGTCGGGCCGGTCCGGTCGGTATGGCGGGTCGGGTCTGCTGAGGGTTCGGTTGACTTCCTGACTGCTCTGCGGAGCGGAGAGGATGGTCCTCGTGCCGAAGATCTACTCAGAAGAGCTCAAGGCCAGCGCGTTGGAGCTGCTGGATCAGGGAATGACTCAGAAGCAGGTCTGTCACGACCTCGGGATGTCGAAGTCGGCGCTGCAGGCCTGGGTCAACGAGTCTCGCCTGCGAGAACGCGGCTTCGAGCCAGCTCGCGGGCAGAGCGCCGGGGACGGTGGTGAGCAGACGCGGATGCTGAAACGGATCCGGGAGCTGGAGCAGGAGAACGAGGTCCTGCGCAAGGCGACCGCGTATCTCTCGCGGGCCAATCTCGGTCCTGGGCAGTCGCGCCCAAAATGATCTACCCGCTGGTCCTTGACCTTGCTGCTGCCGGAATCCCGGTCGCGGTGACCTGCCGGGTGCTCGGCTTCTCCAAGCAGGGGTTCTACCAGTGGCGCGCGAACCCTGTCAGTGCTCGGGACGTCGACGAGGCGTATCTGCTCAATGCGGCCTACGACATCCACGCCGACGATCCGGAGTTCGGGCACCGGTTCATCGCCGACGAGCTCCAGGCCGCCGGTCACGTGGTCTCGGAGCGGCGCGTATGGCGGCTGTGCTCCCAGCAGCGGCTCTTCTCTGCCACAGTGCGACGGAAGAAGCGCTACGGCAGGCCCGGCCCGCCGGTATGCGATGACCTGCTCGAGCGGGACTTCACCGCCGAGAGCGTCAATGCGAAGTGGTTGACCGATATCACCGAGCATCGCACCGGTGAGGGCAAGGTCTACCTCTGTGCCGTCAAGGACGCCTGCTCGGGGAGAATCGTCGGCTACGCCCTCGATGCCCGCATGACATCCGACCTGGCCGTAGCAGCCGTACGAGACGCGGTCGCGCGCCGCCAGGGAGCGGCCGCGGTGGCTGGCTGCATCGTCCACAGTGACAGAGGCTCGCAGTTTCGTTCCCGGAAATTTCAGCTCGCTCTCAAGCATCGCGGCCTCATCGGTTCCATGGGCCGGGTCGGGGCTGCCGGGGACAACGCGGCGATGGAAAGCTTCTTCGCCACGCTGCAGAACAACGTGCTCGACCGGAAGCGATGGGCCACCCGCGACGAGCTCCGGCTCGCGATCGTGCACTGGATCGAACGGACCTACCACCGTCGCCGACGGCAACGTCGACTCGGCAAGCTCACTCCGGTTGAATACGAACTCGTCCACCACCAGGCCGTCGCGCTGGCGGCCTAACCCCGAAGTCAACGAAACCTTCAGCAGACCC
>NZ_JBNDNA010000008.1:0-187545 GCF_049856175.1 Georgenia sp. Z1491 | reverse complement strand
AAGGGGCAGCGCCGTCTCGATGGCCTGGACGGCATGATCATCAGCCTCTACGCAGGCGGGATGACGTTGCGGGACGTCGAGCACCACCTCGCGACCACGATCGGCACCGAGATCAGTTACGAGACGATCTCCAAGGTCGTGGACCAGATCAGCGAGGAGGTCCTGGCCTGGCAGCACCGCCCGTTGGAGGCGCTGTATCCGGTGATCTACCTCGACGCGATCGTGGTCAAGATCCGCGATGGCGGACACGTGCGCAACAGGTCCGCCCATCTCGCCATCGGCGTCGATATGGACGGGATCAAGCACGTCCTGGGTATCTGGGTCCAGGCCAGCGAGGGAGCGAAGTTCTGGGCCGGCGTCTGCGCCGAGCTGGCCAACAGGGGCGTGCGTGACGTGCTGATCGTGTGCTGCGACGGGCTCACGGGGTTCCCCGAGGCCGTCGAAGCGACCTGGCCCCAGGCGACCGTGCAGACCTGCGTGGTCCACCTGATCCGGGCCGCGACGAGGTTCGTGAACTACAAGGACCGTAAGGCTCTGACGGCCGCGCTGCGGCCGATATACCAGGCGCCCAGCGCTGAGGCCGCCCTGGAGGTGCTGGAGGCCTTCGAGGCCAGCGAGCTCGGCCGTCGCTACCCCTCGGCGGTCAAGACGTTCCGCGCCGCGTGGGAGCGGTTCACCCCGTTCCTGGCGTTCCCGCCCGAACTCAGGCGGGTCATCTACACGACCAACGCGATCGAGTCGCTGAACTACCAGCTCCGCAAGGTCACCAAGAACCGGGGCCATTTCCCCAACGACGCCGCGGCAGTGAAGCTGCTGTGGCTGGCGATCTGCAACATCGAGGACAAAAGAGCGCGCGAGCGAGCCAAGGAACGAGGACGACCCGCCGCCGAGCGACGAGCCTCGGGCCGGCTCGTCGAGGGCGCTGTCACCACGAACTGGAAGACGGCCCTCCAACAGCTCTCACTGGTCTACCCCGACCGAATCAACCCCCACCTCTGACCCGGCCCCCTTACACAGACAACTTGACAGGCTCAACGGCAACGGCAACGGCAACGGCGACGGCGGGACGGCGCGACACCGCGACCCGCTCCGCAACGGGCAGAACCGCGCTCACTCGCCACACAGACCGCAACGGACTGAACCGCGCTCACTCGCCACACGGACCGGAGCGGGCAGAACCCCGCTCACTCGTCACACGGAGCGAGCAGAAGTCCGCTCACTCGCCGCACGGAGCGAGCAGAACCCCGCTCACTCGCCAGGATCGGCAGGATCGGCAGGATCAGGAGGGGTGGCGTTCGTGACCGGCGCGCTGGTCGAGCTTGTCCTTGGTCGACCACAGGCCGGCCGACGGCGTGGAGATGTAGAAGACCCGCTCGCCGTCGGGCATGGTGTTCCACCCGTCGGTCATGACGTCCGGGTCGTAGCGCCGCAGCGCCTCGTCGACGTCCAGGTACCGGTAGCCCACGCCCTCGATCTCCTCGCGCGTGAGATGCCCCGGCGCGTAGGTGATCGTGAAGCGGCCCTCGCTCGATCCGTGCGGGAGGTGCGCGGTGCCGTGCGGGATGTCCTGCATGTCGGCCTCGCTCTGGTAGAGCTCGACCGCCTCGGACTGCGAGATGTAGCCGTACTTGCGGATGAGCGCGTCGACCTCGGGCTGCTCGCCGAACCGCTCCACGCCGGGGGCGATGACGAGGAGCTCGCCGCCGTCGGCGATCGCCATGCGCGTGCGGTACACGGCCTTGTTCGCGACCCACAGCGCCCGGAACTCGTCCGCCTGCATGACGGCGACGATCTTGTCGACCGGCTCGTCGAACTGGGTGATGTTCTGCTCCTGCGAGGCCCGCGCGGCGTCCAGGTAGGTCTCGAGGTCGTCACCGACGTAGAGACCGGTGTGCCGCAGCGCGCCGGTGTCGTCGTAGTCCATGACGACCTGG
The DNA here is from genome assembly GCF_049856175.1 of Georgenia sp. Z1491. Classification (GTDB taxonomy): domain Bacteria; phylum Actinomycetota; class Actinomycetes; order Actinomycetales; family Actinomycetaceae; genus JB111. The sequence continues at coordinate 185,611 of NZ_JBNDNA010000008.1, read as the reverse complement.
AGGTAGACGTCGGGCAGGTCGCCGAGGAAGTGGTCCTCGGCGTAGTTGAAGCACTGGCGCACCGGCGTGAGGAGGTTGCCGAGGTTGTTCTCGATCCCGTACACGGCCGACGCCATGTGGGAGGCGCCCAGCAGCCGCTTCCCGCCCAGGCCGATGAAGTAGTTCTTGTTGTGGTTGGCGAAGCCGAGCACCTCGTGGGGCACCACGTGGCCGACGTTGATCACCAGGTCCCACCGCTCGGTGACGAGCATCGTGTTGAGGTCGACCGGCATCTCCCAGTCGACGGCGCCACCGGTCGCCTCGCGCACGACCTCGGCCGGCACGGTCCCGACGTTCGTCACGCCGTTCTTCCAGTCGTGGGCATGGATCCGTTCCTCGGGGATCGAGCCGAACATCCACCGGTTCTCCTCCGGGGTGTGCGGCACGTGCTGCCCGAGCGTGGGGATGACGTGCACCTCGGCCCCGGCGTCGTCGAGCCGCCGGTAGAGGTACTCGGTCATCCAGCCCGTGCCGGAGTGCGCGCGGGTGAGGTCCGGCGGCAGCAGCAGGACCCGGCGGTACTCCGCGATCGACAGGCGTTCGGCGGCCTCGGTGAGCAGCCGGTCGCACGCCTCCTCGATGCGCTCGCGGGAGAGGAATCGGGCTTCGTCCGTGAACCACGTCATGGCACAGAGCATGACGGGAAGTGACTCGCGCAGCCACCTGTTGGCAAGGGTTGGCAACGTGGTGGCCGTCCCGGGCGCCTTCGGGACGATGAGCCCATGAGCGACGACGCCCACCCCTCTCAGCTTGCGCATCCCGACCGACTGCTCCCCGCCGAGCCGGCTCTGCGGGACGTCGCCCGGCGCCTGTACGACGCCACGAAGGACCTCCCGATCATCTCCCCGCACAGCCACGTGCCGCCCGCGTGGCTGGTCGACGACGAACCCTTCCCCGACCCGGCGTCGCTGCTCATCGTCCCGGACCACTACGTGCTGCGTCTGCTGCACGCGAACGGCGCCGACCTGGCCGACCTCGGGCGCGGCCCGGACGGGCCGGTCGAGCTCGACGAGGCGGCCGCCCGCAAGGCGTGGCGCATCCTGTGCGAGAACTACCACCTCTTCCGCGGCACACCGGTGAAGTACTGGTTCGACACCACGTTCGCCGACGTCTTCGGGATCACCGCGGCCCCGTCCGCCGCCACCGCCGACGCGCTCTACGACCAGATCGCCGAGGCCCTGACGACCCCGGCGTTCCGGCCGCGCGCGCTGTTCGACCGCTTCGGCATCGAGGTGCTGGCGACCACGGACGACCCGCTCGACGACCTCGCGGCGCACCGTGCCCTCGCCGAGGACGAGAGCTTCACGGGCCGCGTGGTCCCCACGTTCCGGCCGGACCGGTTCCTCGAGCTCGGCCGCCCGGACTGGCCGGGGCTCGCCCGTTCGTTGGGCGAGGTGGCCGACATCGACACCGGGTCCTACGCCGGCTACGTCGCCGCGATCGAGGCCCGCCGCCGATACTTCAAGGACCACGGGGCGGTCTCCTCGGACCACTCCCACCTCGACCTCGGCACCGAGCCCCTGTCCGAGACCGAAGGGAGCCGCATCTACGCCGCCGCACTGCGCGGCGAGGCATCCACCGACGAGTCCGTGGCGTTCCGCCGGCACATGATGAGCGAGACCGCCCGCATGGCCACCGAGGACGGCCTCGTCATGACCCTGCACCCCGGCGTCCGCCGCGACCACGACCCGGACAACCTCGCCGCGCACGGGCACGACGTCGGCTCCGACATCCCGGTCTCCGTCGAGGTCACCGACTCCCTGCGCCCGCTCCTGGGCCGCTACGGCAACCACCCGAACCTCCACCTCGTGCTGTTCACCATCGACGAGACGGTGTACTCCCGCGAGGTCGCCCCCCTCGCCGGCTTCTACCGGTCCTTCTACGCGGGCGTACCGTGGTGGTTCATCGACGCACCCGAGGCGATCCGCCGGTTCCGCGGCGCCGTCACCGAGACGGCCGGCTTCTACCGCACGTCCGGGTTCATCGACGACACGCGCGCGTTCCTGTCCATCCCCACCCGGCACGACATGTCCCGCCGGCTCGACGCCGCCTACCTCGCCGAGCTCGTGGCCACCCACCGGCTCACGGAGGAGGAGGCTGCGGCGACCGCTCTCGACCTCGTGACGACGATCCCGAAGCAGGTGTTCAAGCTGTGACTGACCGGCTCTCCCGCGGCCCGGACCGGCCGGCCGCCCCCATCCGGCTCGTGCACGTGGGCCTGGGGAACTTCTTCCGTGCCCACCAGGCCTGGTACACCGAGCACAGCCCGGACGCCGCGGACTGGGGGTACGCCGCGTTCACCGGACGCAACCCCGCGGCGGCCGAGGCGCTCGGCCCGCAGGAGGGTCTGTACACGCTCGTGACCCGGGGCCCCGAGCGGGACGAGCTGGAGATCGTCGGCTCGATCAGTGCCGTCCACGGGTCGACCGAGCACGAGGCCTGGCTCGGGTACCTGCGGGACCCCGCGGTCGCCGTCGTCACCCTCACCGTCACGGAGGCCGGCTACCTGCGCGGCCCCGACGGCGGGCTCGACCTCGCCCACGAGGGCGTGGCCGCCGACGTCGAGGCACTGCGCGCGGACCCGACCGCCCCGGTGACCACCGCGCCCGCGCGCCTCGCGTCCGGCCTGCTGGCCCGCCGCGCCGCGGCCGCCGGGCCGATCACCCTGCTGTCCTGCGACAACCTCCCGCACAACGGTGAGGTCCTGCGCCGGGTCGTCACGGACCTGCTCGCCGCGGTCGGCGCGGACCCCGCCACGACCGACGACGTCGACTTCGCGGGCTCCATGGTCGACCGCATCACCCCCGCCGCCACCGACGACGACGCGGCCCTCGTCGAGCGCGAGCTCGGCGTGGCCGACAGCTCCCCGGTGACGACGGAGCCGTTCAGCGAGTGGGTCGTCGCCGGGTCCTTCCCGGCCGGCCGGCCCCGCTGGGAGGAGGCCGGAGCGACGCTCGTCGACGACGTCGAGCCCTACGAGCGGCGCAAGCTGCTGCTGCTCAACGGCGCACACTCGCTCATGGCCTACGCCGGTCCGGTCCTCGGGCACGAGCGGGTCGACCAGGCCTTCGACGACTCCCGCGTCCGGGCGTGGGTCGAGCAGCTCTGGGACGACGCCGCGCCGATCCTCGAGCTCCCCGCCGACGAGCTCGACGCCTACCGCGAGGCGCTCCGGGGACGCTTCGCCAACCCCCGCATGCGCGACTCGCTCGCGCGGATCGCGATGGACGGCTCCCAGAAGCTCCCCGTCCGCCACGTCCCCGTGCTGCGGGCCGCGCGGTCGGCCCGTCGGCTGCCCGCCGGGGTCGTCGTGGCGCTGGCGGCCTGGATCACGCACCTGCGCGGCTGCGGCGTCCCCGTCAACGATGTCCAGGGGGACCGCTGGCGGTCCCTGGCCGCCGGGTCGGCCGGCGAGGCCGTGGCCGCGGTCCTCGGCGAGCTGGTGCCGGAGCTCGCGGGCGACGAGGAGCTGCGCGACGCCGTCGTCGATCGACTCGACGCGTTCGAGGTGCCGGGCGGCCCGGGAGACACCTCCGCGGGCAGGGGTCCGCAGCCGTGGGCGTGATCGTCGGACTCGACGTCGGCACGACGGCGGCGAAGGCGGTGGCCGTGGACACCGCGTCCGGATGGCGCACGTCCGCCAACGCCGAGTATCGGCTCGACGCGCCGCGGCCCCGGTGGCAGGTGCAGGACCCGTCGGCCGTCCTCGCCGCCGTCGACACCGTGCTCGCCGAGGTGGCCCGGGCCGTGGGTGACCGCGGCGGAGGCGCCGGCAGCTCCCGGAGCGCCGGCGGCGCCTCCCGTGCGCGCCCCACCGGTGCCACCGGCGAGCTGGAGGTCCTCGGGGTCGGCACCGCCATGCACGGGCTGATCGGCATGGACGCCGAGCTGCGACCCGTCACCGAGCTCATCACGTGGGCGGACACCCGCGCGCACGCCGAGGCCGCCGAGCTGCGCGCGCAGGGGCGCGCCACCGAGCTGCTCGAGCGCTCGGGCACGCCCGTCCACCCCATGAGCCCCCTGACCAAGCTCATGTGGTTCGGCCGCCACGACCGGTCCACGCTGCACGCCGCCCGCCACTGGATCGGGCTCAAGGACCTCGTCCTGCTCCACCTCACGGGCCGGGTCGTCACCGAGCTGTCCACGGCGTCGGCCTCCGGCCTGGTCGACCTGGCTGCTCGTGACTGGTCGCCCGGATCGCTCGATCTCGCCGGCGTGTCCCGCGAGCAGCTGCCGGACATCCTGCCCACGACGGCCCTGCTCGAGCTCTCGTCCGCAGCCGCGGACCGGACCGGGCTACCGTCGGGCCTGCCGGTCAACTCGGGCGCCACCGACGGCCCGCTCGGCAACCTGGGGACGGGAGCGATCGCCCCCGGCGTCGCCGGCATGTCGATCGGCACGAGCGGCGCGGTGCGCACGGTCGTGCCGGAGCCGCGCACGGACTCCCGCGGCCGGCTGTTCTGCTACGCGCTGACCGACGACGCGTGGGTGCTCGGCGGCGCCGTGAGCAACGGCGGCCTGGTCATGCGCTGGGCGGCCGAGACCTTCCTCCCGCAGGCCGACGGCACGGCCCGAGACGCCGAGGCCCTCGCGCTCGCCGCCCAGGCGCCGCCAGGCAGCGACGGCCTCGTCATGCTGCCCTACCTGCTGGGGGAGCGGGCGCCCCTGTGGGACCCCGATCTCTCCGGCTCCTACCTGGGCGTACGGCACGCGCACGGCCGGGAGCACTTCATGCGCGCCGCCCTGGAGGGCGTGTGCCTGCAGATGGCGGACCTCGTCGACGTGCTCGACGGCGTCACCCCGGTCACCGAGGTGCGGTGCACGGGCGGGGTCTTCCGGTCCGGACTCTGGCGCGGCGTCATGGCCGCGGCCCTCGGGCGACCCCTGGTCCCCACCGACGACGCCGAGGGATCCGCCCTGGGATCGGTCGCGCTCGCGCTCCTGGCGACCGGCCGGGCGGACGACCTGACGGGCGCGCTCGCGCAGGTGGCCCCCGCCGGCGGGGCCGACGAGGCCGTCGAGGTCCCGGAAGCGGACCGCGCGACCTATGCGCGCGTGCGCGGCCGGACCCTGGACCTCCTTCGCGGCTACGGCGAGCTCGCCGAGCACCTCGCGGACCTGGCCGACGCGCGGGGCTGAGGGCGATGCGCCCCGGTGACACGCCGGATACCTGGCGCACCGCCCGCGCCGGCGCAAGCGGTGTTCGCCGAGAGCGGTCCGACCTGCGGGACCGGCGGTGCCCGATTAGGTTTGGGAGGTGACGGACGTAGGAAATGCGAGCTTTCGGTACCGCGACACCGCGGTGCTGTCGGTGACGCACATCGAGGCCCCGGTGCGGGTGCCGTCGACCGATTTCGAGGACCGGCTGGCCGACACGCGCCGGCGCCTGCGCATCCCGGACCACATGCTCGAGCGTGTCTCCGGCGTGGTCGAACGGCGCTGGTGGGAGCCCGGCACGAGGTTCGACGACCCGGCGATCGAGGCCGGCGCGAAGGCACTCGCGGACGCCGGCGTCGACGCGTCGCGGGTCGGGCTCCTCGTCAACACCTCGGTCACCCGCACCCACCTCGAGCCCTCGGTCGCGGTCCGGATCCACCACGGGCTGTCGCTGCCGAGCTCGGCGCTGAACTTCGACCTCGCGAACGCGTGCCTCGGGTTCGTCAACGGAATGATGCTGGCCGCCACCATGATCGACTCCGGCCAGATCGAGTACGCCGTCATCGTCAACAGCGAGGATCCGCGCGAGACGCAGCGGACGACGATCGAGCGGCTCGGCCGGTCCGACGCCACGCGCGAGGACTACAGCCGCGAGTTCGCGTCCCTCACGCTGGGCGCCGGCGCCGCGGCAGCCGTGCTCGGTCCCGCGGGGCGGCACCCCGGCAGCCACCGCGTGGTCGGGGGCGTGAGCCGCGCCGGCACCGAGCACCACGAGCTGTGCGTGGGGGACCTCGACGGGATGTTCACCGACACGAAGGGTCTGCTCGACGGCGGGCTCGCCCTCGTGACGGACGCCTGGCGGGAGGCCCACAACGGTGCCGGCTTCGACTGGACCGACATGGACCGCTACGTCACGCACCAGATCTCCACCCCCTACACCAGGGCGGTCATCGATGCGATCGACCTGCCCGCCGACCGCGTGCCGATCACCTTCTCCCACTGGGGCAACGTCGGGCCGGCCTCCCTGCCGATGACCCTGGCCGCCCAGGCCGAGAGCCTCGAGACGGGCGACCGCGTGCTGTGCATGGGCGTGGGCTCCGGCCTCAACACCGCCATGCTCGAGCTCGCCTGGTGACGGGCCCGCCGCCGGGTCTGTCCGGCCTCGACCAGCGGTGGAGCCGCCACGTCACCGTGGCCGGCGGCCGAGACCGGCCGACCACCTGGCACCTGCTCGACAACGAGGCGGACCTCGTCGCACCGGCGCGCGGGACGCTGCTCGCCGTCCACGGGAACCCCACCTGGTCCTACCTGTGGCGGGAACTCCTGCACGCGGGGGCCGGCGCCGGGTGGCGGGTGATCGCCGTGGATCAGCCCGGCATGGGGTACTCGCCGCGGGACGGGCGTCGGCGACGCCTGGCCGAGCGCGTGGCGGACCTCGGCGCACTCACCGACCAGCTCGGTCTGACCGCGCCGGTCGTCACCGTTGGGCACGACTGGGGCGGGGTCGTCTCGCTGGGGTGGGCCACCGAGCACCCCGAGCTGCTCGCCGGGGTCGTGGTCATGAACACCGCCGTCCACCACGACGGCGCCACGCCGATCCCCGGGCTGCTTCGCCTGGCCGGTCACCCGGCGGTGCACGGATGGGCCACGAGCGGGACCACCGCCTTTCTCGACGCCACGCTCGCCCTGGCCGGTCCCGGGCTGACGACGGACGTCCGCCGCGCCTACCGCGCGCCCTACCGCCGCGCCGCCGACCGGCGCGCGATCGCCGACTTCGTCGCCGACATCCCCGCGTCCCCCGACCACCCGAGCCACCCCGCGCTCGCCCGGATCGCCGAGGGCACCGCACGGCTGCACGTGCCGGCGCTCGTGATGTGGGGACCGCGAGACCCCGTGTTCCTGGAACGCTACCTGCGCGACCTGCTCGCCCGCCTGCCGCACGCCGACGTCCACCGGTTCGAGGGAGCGGGCCACCTGCTGCCCGAGGACGCCGACGTCGCCGGCACCGTCGTGCGTTGGTTGGGCGAGACCTTCGCCGACACGGACGAGACGCACGGACCCCGGCACCGGGCCGGCGGACGCACACCCGACGCGGGCGCCACCGAGGGACGCACACCCGACGCGGGCGCCACCGAGGGACCCACCGCCGCGGACCGACCGGCCCCCTACCGCCCGCTCAGCGCGGTCCTCGAGGACAACGCCGACAGCGACGCCGCCGCCGTGGTCGCACTGTCCGCCGACGGCACCGACACGGTGAGCTGGCGCGAGCTCGCCGCGCGGGCCCGCCACCTGGCCCTCGGGCTCCACGACCTCGGCGTCCGGCCGGGGCAACGCGTCAGCCTGCTCATCACGCCGGGGGTCGAGCTCACCACCGCGCTGTTCGCCTGCCTGCGCCTGGGCGCCGTCGTCGTCCTCGCCGACCAGGGGCTCGGCCTGCGCGGCATGAGCCGGGCGCTGCGCGGCGCCGACCCGAGCGTCGTCGTCGGCATCGAGCGCGGACTGGTCGGCGCGCGGCTCCTGCGCTGGCCGGGCCGCCGCGTCGCCGCCGCGCCCGGACAGGCGCGGGCACGTGCCCTCGGTGCGGAGACCACCGTCGACGACCTCGTCGCACGTGGCGCGCACCTCGAGCGGACCGGCGCGACCCCGCCCGCGGGTCCGGACCCGGACGACGACGCCGCGATCCTGTTCACCTCCGGCTCGACCGGCCCCGCCAAGGGGGTCGTCTACAGCCACCGCCGCCTCGCCGCCATGCGGGACGCGCTTGCCGCGACCTACGACCTCGGCCCCGGATCCTCGTTCGTGGCAGGCTTCGCGCCGTTCGCCCTCATCGGCACCGCCCTGGGCTCGCTCGCGGTCACGCCGGACATGGACGTCACCGCGCCGGCCACGCTCACGGCCTCGGCCCTGGCCGACGCGGTCGCCGCGGGCGAGGCCACTGCGGTCTTCACGTCGCCGTCGGCGCTGGTCAACGTGCTCCGGACGGCCGACGAGCTCGACGACGAACGTCGCGGTGCGCTCGCACGCGTGGGACTCTTCCTCTCCGCCGGCGCCCCGATCGCGCCCGAGCTGCTCGCCGAGGTGGGCCGCATCATGCCCGCGGCCGCCGCGCACACCCCGTACGGCATGACGGAGATGCTCCCGGTCACCGACATCGACCTCGACGGCATCCGTGCCGCGGCCGACGACGCCGCCCGAGAGGACCTGGTCGTCGGTGCGGGCGGGGGGACGTGCGTGGGCCTACCCGCGAGCGGGGCACGGGTCCGGATCGCCGGGCTCGACGCCGACGGCCGGGCCACCGGCGAGGCGACGTCGGCCCCCGGCGTCACCGGAGAGGTCCTCGTCACCGGTCCGCACCTCAAGCGCACCTACGACCGCCTGTGGGCCACCCAGGCCGCGAGCGCCGACCACCCGGGCTGGCACCGCACCGGCGACGTCGGGCACCTCGACTCCGCCGGACGCCTGTGGATCGAGGGGCGCCTCGGGCACGTCGTCCGCACGGCTCACGGCGTCGTGACGCCCGTGGCGATCGAGCACGCCGCACAGGCCGTGCGGGGCGTGCGTCGCGCGGCCGCGGTCGGCGTCGGCCCGGACGGGGCGCAGCAGGTGGTCGTCGTCCTCGAGACCGACCCGCAGGTCGACCCGCGGTCCGCCGCTCAACCTTCGCTCGCCACGCCCGGACTCACGCGGGCCGTGCGCTCCGCCGTCGGGGCGAGGTGCGGCCGCGACGTCGCTGCGGTGCTCAGGGTCCCCGAGCTCCCCACCGACGTGCGGCACAACGCGAAGGTGGAGCGCGCAAGGATCGGGCGGTGGGCCGAGCGTGCGCTGGGCGGCGGACGGATGGGCGCGCCGTGAGCCGCGTCCTCGTCACCGGCGCCAGCGGCATGCTCGGCCGGGCCACGGCCGAGCGGCTCGTGGCGGCCGGCCACGACGTGCGCACGTTCCAGCGCCGGCCCGCCGGGGTCGCCGGCGCGGCCGACTCGCTCGGGTCCCTCACCGACGACGAGGCGGTGCGTCGCGCCGCCGAGGGGCGCGACGCCGTCGTCCACCTCGCCGCCAAGGTCTCGGTCAGCGGACCGCGCCGGGACTACGAGCAGGTCAACGTCGAGGGGACGCGCCGCCTGCTGGCCGCGGCGGGGGCGGCGGGCGTGACCCGGTTCGTCCACGTCTCCTCGCCGTCCGTCGCGCACATCGGGGACGCCCTCGTCGGTGCGGGCGCCGGTCCGGCCGAGCCCGGGCTCGCACGCGGCCACTACGCGCGCACCAAGGCGGCGGCCGAGCGGCTCGCGCTCGCGGCCGACGGCCCGGGCCTCGCCGTCGTGGCGGTACGACCGCACCTCGTGTGGGGACCGGGGGACACCCAGCTCGTCGGACGGATCGTCGAGCGAGCCCGGGCGGGTCGGCTCCCGCTGCTCGACCAGGGTGCGGCGCTCATCGACTCGGTGTACGTCGACAACGCCGCCGACGCCCTCGTGGCCGCCCTCGACCGTGCCGAGGACGTCCACGGTCAGGCGTTCGTCGTCACCAACGGCGAGCCCCGGCCGGTGGGTGACCTCCTGGCCGGGATCTGTCTCGCGGCCGGTGTGGCGCCGCCCGCGTGGCGCGTGCCCGCGGTGCTGGCTCGCGCGGCGGGCACGGTCGTGGAGACCCTCTGGGCGGTACGCCCGGGTCCCGACGAACCACCGATGACGCGCTTCCTCGCCGAGCAGCTCTCGACGGCGCACTGGTTCGACCAGCGACGGACCCGAGCCGAGCTCCGGTGGCGGCCGGCCGTCAGCATCGACGAGGGCCTGGCGCGCCTCGCCGCGCACGCCCGACGCGCCTGAGCGCCGCCCGACGCCCGACGCCCGACGCACCTGAGCGCCGCGCACGCCCGACGCGCCTGAGCGCCGCCCGACGCGCCTGACCGGCTCGTCGCCGCCGTCAGTCCGCGAAGCGCTCGGACCGCTCGACCACCCCGCCCGCGCGGCTGTAGACCTCGCGGCCCGCGATGAAGGTGCGCTCCACGTGCGCGGTGGTGTCGAGCGGGTCGCCGCTCCACACGACCACGTCGCCGTCGCGCCCGGCCTCCAGCGCGCCCACGCGGGTGTCGAGGCGCAGGAACGCGGCCGGGTTCGTCGTCAGCGCCTCGATCGCGGTGCGCGGGTCGAGACCGTCCTTCACGGCGAGGCTGGCCTGCAGGACGAGGAGGTTGATCGGCACCACCGGGTGGTCGGTGGTGATGGCGACGCGGACGCCCGCGCCCGCGATCTGCGCGAGGTGCGGGGTGGCCCGGTCGACGATCTCGACCTTCGACCGGCTGGTGATCATCGGACCGTAGATGACGGGGATGTCCCGCTCGGCGAGGACGTCGGCGATCTTGTGGGCCTCCGTGCCGTGGTTGAGGACGAGCCGGTAGCCGAACTCGTCGGCCAGGCGCACGGCGGTCGCGAGGTCGTCGTGCCGGTGGGAGTGCTGGTCCCAGGCCAGCGTCCCGTCGAGGACGGCGGCGAGGGCCTCCATCGTCACGTCCCGGTCGAACGGCTTGCCCTCGGTCGCGGCGTGGGCGCGGCGCGCGGCATAGTTCTGCGCGGCGGTGAACGCCTCCCGGATGATCTTCGCGACGCCGAGGCGGGTCGACGGGGTGACCTTCTGCTCGCCGTAGACGCGCTTGGGGTTCTCGCCGAGGGCCGACTTCACGGAGACGGCGTCGGAGATGACCTGCTCGTCGACGGTGCGCCCGCCCCAGGTCTTGATGGCGACGGTCTGGCCGCCGATCGGGTTGCCGGAGCCGGGCTTGACCACGGCGGTCGTCACGCCCCCGGCGAGGGCGTCGCGGAAGCCCTCCTCGTCGATGTCGATGGCGTCGATCGCACGGACGCCGGCCTGGTTGGGGCCGGTCATCTCGTTGACGTCGTTGCCGGCCCAGCCCCGCCCCTCCTCGGAGACGCCGAGGTGGGCGTGGGACTCGACGAAGCCGGGCAGGACGACCTGGCCGGTGGTGTCGACCCGTTCGACGCCGTCGGGGATCGTCACCGAGCCGACCGGTCCGACGGCGGTGATGACGCCGTCCGAGACGAGCACGACGCCGTCGGGCACGTCGGCGCTCGCGACCGGGCGCACGAGGCCTCCCACGAGTGCGACGGACGCACCGGGGCGGTCGGCGGTGGGGACGGGGAAGAAGGGGCTGATCGAGGTCATGCCACCGATCATCCCACCGGCACGGCGGCGTCGACGGTCGGTGCCGCGGCCGTGCCCGGGGCGCCGAGCACGGACCGGCGCTACGGCTCCGGCACCGGCCAGAGCGCCACGGGGGTGTTGGTGTCCATGTTCCGGCGATAGTCGAGGAGCATCCGGCCGATCGCCACCTGGCGGGTCACGCCGCCGGACTCGTAGGCGTCCACCGCTGCGACCTGCCAGGACGCCCCGTTCTGCCGGCGCTCCACCCGCTGGGCGATGATCCCCAGGTAGTGGTCGGCCACGTCCTTGTCCACGCCGAGGCTCGCGAGCCCGGAGCGTGCCATCGGTAGCAGGATGCCCTCGATCAGCTCGAGCGCGTCGATCTCGAGCTCGCCCGGCCAGCTGAGCCGCGCGTCGATCCCGTGCCGCGCCGCGGCCTCGAAGTTGTCGCGGGCGGCGGAGAACGGCATCCGCGTCCAGGTGGGCCGGTCCTCGCGCACGAGGGCCTCGACGGCGCCGTAGAAGAACGCCGCGTTGGCCACCGTGTCGACGACCGTCGGTCCGGCCGGCAGCACGCGGTTCTCCACCCGGACGTGCGGTCGTCCGCCAGAGACGGCGTAGATCGGGCGGTTCCAGCGGTAGACGGTGCCGTTGTGCAGCGTGAGCTCGTCGAGCGTGGGGGTGCCGCCGGCGGCGAGGACCTCGAACGGGTCGGCGTCGGTGGTCTCCGGCAGCAGGGCCGGGTAGTAGCGGACGTTCTCCTCGAACAGGTCGAAGATCGAGGTGATCCAGCGTTCGCCGAACGTGACGATGGGCCGCACGCCCTGGTGCCGCAGCTCCGGCGCTCGGGTGTCGGTGGCCTGGAGGAACACCACCGGTCGGGTCTCGGCCCACAGCTTGTGGCCGAACAGCAGGGGGGAGTTGGCTCCGAGCACGAGCTGGGGGCCCGCCAGGAGCTGGGCGGAGTTCCAGTAGCGCGCGAACTGCTCGGGGCGCACCTGGAGGTGCAGCTGGGTCGACGTGCACACGGACTCCACGGCGATCGACTCGAACGTGGCGGACAGGGGTTCCGGGCCGGCGATCTCCAGCGTGATCTCCTCGTGGCGCGCCATCCGGATGGCGGCGTCGAGCGCGAGGTACCGGTCGTCGTCGGAGATCCAGTCCCGCTCGGCGTGCTCGGGGCCCAGCGTGGGCAGGATGCCGGTCATGACGATGTCGACGCCGAGCTCGCGGGCGCGGTCGCGGGCGTGGTTGAGCGTGTCCCGCACGTCCGTCTCGAGGTCGGCGAGCGTGGTGCCGGACAGCACCCGTGGCTCGACGTTGAGCTCGATCGTGTACTTCCCCAGCTCGCTCTGGTAGCTCGGGTCCGCGATCCCGGCCAGGACCTCGGCGTTGGTGCTCGCGGGGGCTCCGTCGCCGGTGACGAGGGCGAGCTCGATCTCCAGGCCGGTGCTCGAGACGTCCTCCGCGAAGTGGCCGCGCGCGAGCATGACCTCGAGCGCGTCGAGGCACTGCGCGACCTTCGCGCGGTACCGGGTCCGGTCCGCGCCGGAGTAGCTCGTCTGCGTGATCTCGCGTCCCATGACCAGATGCTCGCACCCGGGGCGGCGCCGCGCGCGTCCGACCTCGTGCGCGCCCGGCATCCGGTCGGACCGCGTCGGTCGTGGGCCGGGTCCGCCCCGGTCCTCGGGTGTGCCCGCGCCGCCCGTACACTGCAGCGATGACCTCGGACGACGTGGATCCCGCACGCCGGTCACCGTCCGAACCCGGTCCCGATCCCGCACGCGTCGAGGCGGAGGCGGAGACCGACGACTCCCTCGACGTGACCGCGCAGCCCGCCGTTCGCCGGGGCCGGGTCCTGCACCGCCGGATGCCGTGGTGGGTCATCGGCGTCGTCGTCCTCCTCGTGGCCGTGGGGTCCGCCGTCGTCGGGGTCGCGACGGCGCACGTGACCACCACGGTGGGACCGCACCGCGCGGACGTCGAGATCACCCTCGACTCCGACCTCACCATCGACCTGGGGCCTGCCGGCAACGTCGTGCTCGACTCGCCGCTGCCCGCCGAGCTCGGCGTCACTGCGGTCGTCAAGGAGCTCCCGGCGGACGCGACGGTCGGCGTGGAGGGCGGCCTCGTCCCGGGGCTGCTCGCCGACGCGGAGTCCTACGCCCGCCTGCTGGCCTACCCGGACGCCGCGTTCGCGGAACCCACCCGCGCACTGATCGACGACGTGCTGGCCCGCTCGACGCTGATCGCGGCCGTCGCGCTGACGGCCGTCGCCGCCGTCCACACCGGCCTGCACGGGACCTGGTCGCGGTCGTTCCGCCTGGTGACCGACCGGCCGGTCGTCGGCTCCCTGGTCGCGTGCGCCGTCGCCGTCGGGCTGCTCGCCGCGATCGTCCCGGCGACCCGGAACGATGCGCCGCCCGGCGTGACCATCGCGTCCTTCCGGGGCACCCCGCTCGAGGAGGCGACGATCTCCGGCCGGCTCGGCGATCTGCTCCAGGCGTACGGCCCGACCATCCGCCTCTTCTACGACGGCAACACCGAGTTCGCCGGGGAGGCCCGCGCGTCTCTCGAGGCAGGTCTCGAGGAGGCCGGCAGGTGGTCGACCGGGCCCGACGGCGAACGGCCCGAGAACGTGACGACCGCGATGTTCTACACGGACGTGCACTGCAACGTCGGCGCGGCCGAGGTCGTGGGCCACGCCGCGGAGCTCGTCGAGGCCGACCTCGTCGTCGACGGCGGGGACACGACCATCGCGGGCACCGCCATCGAGCAGTTCTGCGTCGACGCGATCGACAGCTCGATGCCCGACGAGGCCACCTACGTCGTGGCGGCCGGCAACCACGACTCGATCGTCACCGTCGACCAGATGCGGCGGGCCGGCTGGACCGTGCTCGACGGGTCGATCATCGAGGTCGCCGGCCTGCGGATCATCGGCGACACCGACCCGCGGATCACCACGCTCGACCAGCCCACCGTCCAGGAGCGCGCCGAGACCTGGGAGGAGACGGCCCTTCGGATCGGCGAGGACTCCTGCGAGGCCCTGGCCGACGGCGACCCGGTCGACCTGGCCGTCCTCCACGACGCCTTCGGCGGGCGCCGCGTGGCCTGGACAGGATGCGTCCCGCTCACGCTATCCGGCCACATCCACACCCACGTGGGCCCCGAGATCGACGGGCTGGGCGTGCGCTGGGTCGAGGGCGCGGCCGGCGGGCAGGGCCAGGGTGTGCCCACCCTCGGGGCCGTCCGGGAGCCGGCGCCGATGGGGCAGATCGAGTTCGACTCCGAGACGGGCGATGCCCTGCGCTACCGGAGGATCGTCCTCGAGCCGGACGCGACCGTCGGTGTGGGGCAGTGGCAGGAGATGCCCGACGCACTGCCCATTCCCAAGGTGGACATCGACGGCGACGAGGTGGACCCCGAGAGCCGCTCCGGCGGTCCGGGGGAGAGCCCGAGCGGGTTCGGCGACGAGGTGCCCTCGGAGGGGCCGCCGCCCACCGACGGCGCGGACGAGGGTACTGATGGCGCGGACGAGGGTGCTGACGGGGCGGACGAGGGCCCGGACGGCGGCTGACCCGGTCGCGACCGCGAACCGTGCCCGCCCGCGCCGGCAGTCATACTGAACGCGTGACCCGACGAACCCCCCGCCGTCGTCCCGACGACCCGACCCCCGACCGTGGGGCCGATGTCGTCGATGCCGAGCTCGACGAGCATGTCCCGCACGACGACCGCGACGCGGCGCTCGACGAGCACACGGACGACGACGGCTGGGAGGACGTCGTCGACCGCGCGGAGCCGAGCGAGCACGAGAGGGCCGGAGGCGCACCGCGCGAGCTGTCGATCCTGCTCGTGCTCGCCGGGCTCGCGGGCCTGTGGGCCTCGATCGAGCTCGTCCGCTCCGAGCTCATCGTCGCGGCCGACCCGGGCGCGGCGCTCGGCTGCGACATCAACCCGCTCATCGGCTGCGGCACGTTCCTGTCGACCTGGCAGGCGCACGCCCTCGGCATCTCGAACGCACTCCTCGGGACGGCCGCCTTCGGCGCGCTGCTGGCGACCGGACTGATCCTGCTCTCCGGCGGGCGCCTCGGGCGCTGGTTCTGGTGGCTGCTGACCGCCGGGGCGGCCTTCGCCCTCGTCGCGCTCGTGTTCTTCGTCTACACGGCGTTCTACGAGATCCGGGCGCTGTGCCCCTACTGTCTCGTGGTCTGGGCGGCGATCATCCCCGTCATCGTCCACGTCCCCGCCCGGGCGGCCCAGGCGGGCCACCTACGGCTGGGGGAGCGGCTGACGCGTACGCTCGTCCTCGACCGGTGGATCATCACCGGCGTGCTCTACGCGGCGATCGTCCTGTACGCACTGGTCCACTTCTGGGACCAGTGGATGCTGATGGCGCGCTGAGCGCCGGGGCAGTCCGGCGGACCGTCGGCTCCGAACCCCCGCCGACGACGCCTGCCGACCCAGCTCCGAGGAGCCGCTCATGACCGGTACGACCACGAGCCGCGCGGACCGCGCGCGCCGGCTCGCCGACCTCGTGGCCAGGGTCGCGACCGGTGACGAGGCGGCGTTCGCCGATCTGTACGACGCGACCGCGCCGATGGTCCACGGCACGTGCGTGCGGGTCCTGCGCGACCCTGACCTGGCCGCGGAGGTCACCCAGGAGGTGATGATCGAGGTGTGGACCAGGCCCCACCGCTTCGACCCCTCCAGGGGGAGCGTGCCGGCGTGGATCGCGACCATGGCTCACCGTCGTGCGATCGACCGGGTACGCGCCGTCCAGGCGCAGCGGGACCGGGACGAGGTCGCGGGCGTGCGGGGCTACGGACGGCCCTACGACGACGTGAGCGAGAGCGTCGAGCGCTCCAGCGATCGCGAGCGGCTCGTCTCGTGCCTCGGGACGCTGACCGACGTGCAACGCGACGCCGTGGAGCGCGCCTACTTCGGTGGACGCACCTACCGGGAGGTCGCCCACGACCTCGGGGCGGCGCTGCCGACCGTGAAGTCGAGGATCCGGGACGGCCTCGCGCGGCTGCGGACCTGCCTGGGGGTGGCGTGATGGAGGGGAGGCCGATGGACGACGACCCGTCGCGGCGCGGGCGGGACGACGCGGCTCACGAGCGGGCCGAGGTCGACGCCCTGCTGCACGCCTGGGCGCTCGACGCGGTCGACGACGCCGAGCGTGCGCGTGTCGAGCGTGCGGTGCGGGAGGACCCCGAGCTCGCCGCTGAGGCCCGCGCGCTGCGGGAGACGGCGGCCCTGCTGGCCGAGGGTGGTGCGATCGCCCCGCCGGAGGGGATGCGTGCCCGCGTGCTCGGGGCGGTCGCGCGGACGCCGCAGGAACGCCGTGCGGGCCCCGACGAGGGTCCCGGCACCGACGTCGACGGCGCCGGTGCCGCGGGCGGGCTCGGGGGCGCCGCTGCCGACGGCGTCGGCGGAACGGTTGACTCACTCGGCCGCGTCGGGAAGCCGGCCGAAGCCGTCGACGAGGTCGGCGCGGCCCGCCGCAGCCGTCGCTGGCCCCGCGTGCTGGTGGCCGCCGCCGCGGTCCTCGCGATCGCCGTGACCGGGACCGTGGCCGTGCAGCAGTACCGGCGCGCGGAGGAGACGCAGCAGGAGATCGCGGCGATCCACGACCTGCTCGCCCGCCCGGGCAGCGAGCTCGTGGTCGCCGAGGTGGCCGGTGGCGGGACCGCGGCCGCGGTGCTCGGCGACGGCGAGGCGGTGTTCGTCGCCGGTGGACTGCCGGAGCTCGGCGAGGACCGCGACTACCAGCTGTGGGTGATCGATGCGGCGGGCGCGGAGTCGGCGGGCGTCCTCACGGCGCACGACGGTCGCGCCAGGGCCGAGCTCCCGCAGCTCGCAGGCGGGGACGTCCTCGGTGTGACTGTCGAGCCCGCCGGCGGGTCGGACGGCCCCACGAGCGACCCGATCGTCACCCTCGCGGGCGGGTAGGGCCGGCCGCGAGCCGGTCGCGAGCCGGTCGCGGGCCGGTCGCGGGCCGGCGCGACGGCCCGCGACCAGCGGCTCAGGGCCCGAGCCGACCGGCGGCTCAGGGCCCGAGCCGACCGGCGGCTCAGGGCCCGAGCCGACCGGCGGCTCAGGGCCCGCTCCACGTGTAGGTCACCTCGGGCCGCCCGCTCCCGCCGAGGCGCTGCCCGCGGTCGGCCCGGCCGGAGTCGGCGAGATACTGCAGGTATCGACGGGCGGTGACCCGGGAGACGTCGACCTCACCGCCGACCTCCGAGGCGGACAGCCCCTCCGGTCCGCCCGCGCGCAGCACACCGATCACCCGGTCGAGCACGCTGCCGACGAGCCCCTTGGGGGCGTTGTCGGTCGCCAGCACCGGCCGGCGCAGCTCGCGGAAGACCGAGTCGACGCCGGACTGGCTGGCGGCGTCCGCGGCCGCCAGCCCCTCCCGGTACCGGCGGTAGGCCTCGAGCCGGTCGCGCAGGTCGGCGAACGTGAAGGGCTTGAGCAGGTACCCGACCCCACCGAGCGAGACGGCGGCGCGCACCAGCTCGATCTCCCGGGCCGCCGTGATCGCCATGACGTCCGCCGGGTGCCCGCCGGCCCGCAGCGCCCGCGCGATGTCGAGGCCGTGACCGTCCGGCAGGTTGAGGTCGAGGAGCACGAGGTCCACCCGCGTCCCGGCCAGGAAGCGGAGCGCCTCCTGCGTCGTCGAGGCGGTGCCCGCCACGGCGAAGCCGGGGACGCGTCGTACGTACTCGCTGTGGCCGGTGACGGCGACGTCCTCGTCGTCGATGATCAGCACGCGGAGGTCATCCACGGTCGGCCCCCCTCGACGCCTGCCCGGGCGCCCGACCCGGCACCGGGACGCTGATCTCGAAGGTGGCGCCCGGCGGGTCGTGCACCACCATGCGGGCGCCGAGCGACCCGACCGTCTGCTGCACGAGCGACAGCCCGATACCGCGGGCGGCGTGCGGGCCCTCCTTCGTGCTCCAGCCCCGGTCGAACGCGTGCTCGGCGGCCTCGCCGGTCAGCCCCGGCCCGGTGTCGCCCACCGTGAGCAGCACCTCGCGCGGCGACGTCTGGATGTCGACCGCCACCCTGCGCTCGGCGGAGGGCGGGAGGGCGGCCGCCGCGTCGATCGCGTTGTCCACGAGGTTGCCCAGGACGGTGACCGCCTGCCGGGGTGGCAGCAGCCCCGCCGCCAGGTGGGCGTCCGGGTCCAGCTCCAGGGTGACGCCCCGATCGGCGGCCTGGGCCACCTTGCCGAGCAGCAGCGCGGCGACCGCGGGTTCCTCGATCGCGGCGTTGATCGCGTCGCGCTGGTGCTGCGTGGCCCGGAGCTCCTCGGTGGCCAGGCGCAGGGCCTCGTCGGTGCGGTCCAGCTCGATGAGCGTGATGACGGTGTGCAGCCGGTTCGACGCCTCGTGGGTCTGTGCCTGCAGCGCGTCGACGAGGCTCTGCACCGTGCCCAGCTGGCCGGTCAGCTCCTCCAGCTCGGTGCGGTCCCGCAGCGTCGTCAGTGTCGCGATCCGGTCGTCGTCGCGGGTGACCTCGGCCGAGGAGACCAGGAGGATCCGGCCCCCGTGGACCTGCGCCTCGTCGTGCCGGTCGGCACCGGTCAGCATGCCCGCCAGGTCCGAGGGGATGTCCAGCTCGTCGACCGGCCGTCCGACTGCCTGCTCGTCGAGCCCGAGCAGCCGCCGGGCCTCGTCGTTGGCGACCTGGACCCGCCCGTCGCGGTCGGTGATGATCAGTCCTTCGCGCACCGCGTGCAGCACGGCCTCGTGGTGGTCGTGCAGGCGGCGCAGCTCGACGGCGCCCAGCCCCAGCGTCCCCCGGCGCACCCGACGGGCCACGACCAGGGCCGCTCCCGCGGCCACCGTACCCGCGGCCAGGCCGGTCAGCAGCACCCGGGGCAGGACGTCGCGCAGGTTGTCCGCCACGCGGTCGCGGGTGATGCCGACCGCCACCAGGCCGATCACCTCGCCGTCGTGCAGTACCGGCACCACCGCGCGGGTCGAGGGTCCGAGCGTGCCGGTGTACTGCTCGAGGACGATCCCGCCGGCCCTGGCCCCGTCGATGTTCCCGATGAACTCCTCGCCCACCAGGTTCGCGGTGGGGTGGGTGTGCCGGGTGCCGTCGGGGTCCATGACGACGATGAAGTCGGTGGCCGTGCGCTCGAGCTCGCGCGCCACGACCTCCTCGAGCGCGGCGGCCGGGTCGGGGGAGGCCAGACCCTCCACCACGTCGTCGGTGGCGGCGATCGTCTCGGCCACCGTGGTGACCTTCGTGGCCGCGGTCGACTCGACGCCGCGCCGCGCATAGTCGTACGCGGACGCCAGCGACAGACCCATCATCACCGCCGCGACGACGCTGAGCACCACCAGCACCTCGGTGGCGACGCTGCGCGTCCTCGTGGACATAGTGAACACAAGCGTGCACCCCCCTGGACCTGGTCGGCAGCCTTGGCCGGCGTCGCACCGATGCGGCACCGAACAAGGAGGTCGGAATGATAGCCGTGCACACCGCGATCGCCATCGTGGCGATCATCCTGCTGATCATCAGGTTCACGGTCGATCCCGTCATCGCCCTCGTCCTCGGCAGCTTCTACCTCGGGCTGGCCACCGGGGTAGGGTTCGGCGGCACGGTGGGGGCGATCACCGGCGGGTTCGGCGAGATCATGGCCGACATCGGGCTGCTCATCGGCTTCGGCGTCCTCATGGGGTCGCTGCTCAACCGGATGGGCGCCTTCCGCAGCATGGTCGAAGCGCTCGTGCGGATCGTGCCCGCCAGACGCCTGCCGTACGCGCTCGGCGTCGCGCTCAGCACCATCGCCCCGTCGATCTACGTCGACGTCCAGGTGGTCCTCGCCGCACCCGTGGCCCGGTCGTCGGCCGGGCTCGTCGGCAGGCACGGACTCGCGCGGCTGGCCGGGGCCCTGGGCACCGGCATCTTCTGCGGCTACGTCTTCGTCGTCCCCGGGCTGGCAGCGGTCTCGGTGGTCTCCCTGCTCGGCGTCGAGATGGGGACCTACCTCATCTACGGCATCATCATCGGTCCCGCCACCGCGATCGGGACGATCTGGCTCTTCCACCGCATGCTGGGCGCCGGCTGGTGGCGGCCCGCGACCGACGAGGAGGAGTCCGAGGCGCTGCAGCAGCAGGAGGCCGCCGCCGAGGAGCAGGCCGACGGCGAACGGCGCCCCCCGCTGTGGCTGGCACTGTCGCCCATCGTCGTGCCGCTGCTGATGATCGCCTTCGGTGCCTTCGCCGGGCTGGCCGGGGTGGAGAACGCCGTCGTCAGCTTCATCGGTGACGCGACCGTCGCCCTGTTCGTGGGCCTGCTCGGGGCGTTCGTCATGAGCCGCGTGGTCGTGGGGACCGAGCGGACCAACGACGCCGTCGGCGACGGCCTGCGCACGAGCGGTGAGATCCTGCTCGTCACCGGCGTCGGCGGCTCGCTCGGGGCCGTCATCGAGGCCACCGGCCTGGCCGAGATCCTGGGCGGGCTGTTCTCCGTCGGGCAGGGCGTCACGGTGATCGTGAGCATCCTGCTGGCCTGGGTCGTCGCCGCCCTCATGCACCTGGCGATCGGGTCGGTGTCCGTCGCCGCCATCGCGGCGGCCGGCATCGTGGCCCCGGTGCTCGGCACCCTGGAGGTGCCCGCGGTGATCATCGGCCTGGCGATCGCGTCCGGCTCGCTGTTCGCGCTGCAGGTCAACAGCAACTTCTTCTGGCTGTTCAAGGCGCTGCTCGGCCTGTCGACGAAGGGCACCCTCAAGACGATGACGACGGTCACCTCGATCGCGTCGGTCGTGTCCCTCGTGGCGGTGCTCGGGGCGTCCCTCGTGCCCATCGGCTAGGCGGAGGGCTCCGGTGGTGGCGGCAACGGGTGGGCGCCCGCTGCCGCCGCGCCTGCGTCGGGCCTCCGGCGGGACGAGTGTCGCCCTCGGGGCGGACGCCTCTCCAGTCGGGGCGGCTGCCGCTTCTGCGCCGCCCGGGTCAGACGGTCGGGGAGGTGCCCGGCTCCGCGGGGACGTTCGCGGGGAACCCGGTCTCCCGGATGGCGGCGCGCAGGCGCTCGGCCGCGGCGTCCATCTCCTCGTCCGGGACGTCGGACCGCGCGACGGCGGGGTCGAGCACCGTCTCGTCCCAGGCCGGGTACACGTGCACGTGGAGGTGCGGGACCTCGAACCCGGCGACGACGATCATCGCCCGCGGCGCACCCGTCGCGGCCCGCTGGGCCGCGCCGATGCGGCGAGCGACGACGGCGAGGTGCGCGACGAGCTCCTCGTCGGCGTCGAGCACGTTGTCGACCTCCGCGCGCGGGACGACGAGCGCGTGCCCCTCGGTGTGGGGGCCGGTCGAGAGGAAAGCGACGCACAGGTCGTCGGACCAGACGAAGCGCCCGGGGATCTCGCCGGCGATGATGCGGGAGAAGATGGTGGCCATGCCGCCAGGCTAGGGCCTGGGCGGTGCCCGTGCTGCGGGCGACGGCGCGCAGGACCGCTGCACTATGGTGCGCCACGGGGACGGCGAAGGGATACGACGGGTGGACTCGACGCGGGACGCGGCCGGGGGCGACGCGCCCCCGGACACGGGCATGCGCCTGAGCAGCTCCACCTGGGAGGCGCTGCTGCGCGCCGAGGTCACCCTCATGCGCACCTTCGAGGCGTCCGGGGACTTCCAGCCGTTGTCGAAGACCGAGTACGACGTGCTGTTCATCCTCGCCACCGCGCCGGGCCGCAGCCTGCGCATGCGCGACCTCAACGAGCAGGTCCTCATGGCCCAGCCGAGCCTGAGCCGGATGGCCGACCGCCTGGCCGCCAAGGGCTACCTCCGGCGCACGCCCGCCGTCAACGACGCCCGGGGGACGAACCTCGTCCTCACCGAGGAGGGGCTCGAGATGCAGCGCGCCGTCGGGCGACGGCACGTGCGGACCATCCACGCCGAGATGTCCGTCCTCGACGAGGACGAGCAGCGCGAGCTCCGTCGTCTCCTGCGCAAGGTCCGGACCGAGGCGCGCCCGGCCGACCCGCGCTCTCGGCGATCAGGGCGGTGGTAACCTGCCCGACATGGCTTTCGTGCTGCTCCTTCCCGGGCCGCGCTGAGCAGTCCACCGCCCCACGCGGGCCGGTGACTCGGCGCGGCGGACCTCCCATGTCGGGAGGTTTTTTTCTGCCCGGAGGCGAGCACCCCACACCGGATGAGCTGAGGACCATGACGACCGAGACCACCGCCGCGCACCCCACCGACGACTCGACCCCGCCGCACCGCTACACGGCGGCCCTGGCCGGCGAGATCGAGCAGCGCTGGCAGGACCGCTGGGCGGCCGAGGGCACGTTCCACGCGCACAACCCGACCGGCCCGCTGGCCGGTCCGCGCGCCGACCGCCCGCGCTTCTACCTCCTCGACATGTTCCCCTACCCCTCGGGCAAGGGCCTGCACGTCGGGCACCCGCTGGGCTACATCGCGACCGACGTCGTGGGGCGGTTCCGGCGCATGCGCGGCGACAACGTCCTGCACACCCTCGGCTACGACGCGTTCGGCCTGCCCGCCGAGCAGTTCGCCGTGCAGACCGGGCAGCACCCCCGGGTCACCACCGAGGAGAACATCGCGACGATGCGCCGCCAGCTGCGGCGCCTGGGCCTGGGGCACGACGAGCGCCGATCGATCTCCACCACCGACCCGGAGTACGTGCGCTGGACGCAGTGGATCTTCACGCAGATCTTCAACTCCTGGTACGACCCGACCCACGTCCGGCCCGACGGCGGCACCGGTTCCGCCCGGCCGGTCGCCGACCTCGTCGCGCAGCTGGAGTCCGGCGAGCGCGAGGTGCCGGGCGGGCGCGCCTGGGCGGACCTCACCGACGTCGAGCGGGCCGAGGTCGTCGCCGGGTACCGGCTGGCCTACGTCTCCGAGCAGCCCGTCAACTGGTGCCCGGGCCTGGGCACGGTCCTGGCGAACGAGGAGGTCACGGCCGACGGCCGCTCCGAGCGCGGCAACTTCCCGGTCTTCACTCGCAACCTGCTGCAGTGGACGATGCGGATCACCGCGTACGGCGACCGCCTGCTCGAGGGCCTGGACCACATCGACTGGCCGGACAAGGTCAAGACGATGCAGCGCAACTGGATCGGGCGCTCCGAGGGCGCCAACGTGCGCTTCGACGTTCCCGGCCGCGGCGAGTTGGAGGTCTTCACGACCCGTCCGGACACGCTGTTCGGCGCGACGTTCATGGTTGTCTCGCCCGAGCACCCGATGCTCGACGGCGAGCTGCCGGCCGCCTGGCCCGCCGACGTCCCCGCGGTGTGGACGTCAGATGCGCCCGACCCGGCCTCCGCCGTCGGGCAGTACCGGGCCCAGGCCGCCGCGCGGACCGACGACGAGCGCACGGACGACGCGCGGACCAAGACCGGTGTCTTCACCGGCCTGTACGCGACGAACCCCGTCAACGGCGTCCGGGTGCCGGTGTTCACGGCCGACTACGTGCTCATGGGCTACGGGACGGGCGCGATCATGGCGGTCCCGGGCGGTGACCAGCGGGACTTCGAGTTCGCGACGGCCTACGAGCTGCCGGTGATCCACACCGTCGAGCCGCCGGCCGACCACGAGGGTGGCGCGTGGGCGGGAGACGGCCTGGTCACGGCGTCGGCGAACGAGGAGATCAGCCTCGACGGCATGACGGTCGAGGACGCGAAGGCGACGATCACCACCTGGCTGTCCGACAAGGGCCTGGGCGAGCAGGCGGTGACCTACCGGCTGCGCGACTGGCTGTTCTCCCGCCAGCGCTACTGGGGCGAGCCGTTCCCGGTCGTCTACGACGAGGACGGCGTCGCGCACACGCTGCCCGACGAGATGCTGCCCGTCGACCTGCCCGAGGTCGCGGACTACTCGCCGCGGACCTTCGCCCCCGACGACGTCGACTCCACGCCCGAGCCCCCGCTGGGGCGCGTGCCTGAGTGGGTGAACGTCCGCCTGGACCTGGGTGACGGGCGCGGCGAGCAGACCTACCGCCGGGACACCAACACGATGCCGCAGTGGGCGGGCTCGTGCTGGTACGAGCTGCGCTACCTGGACCCCACGAACTCCGAGAGGTTCGTCGACCCCGAGATCGAGGAGTACTGGCTGGGCCCGCGCACGCAGGGCGGGGTCGGTGGCACCGACCTGTACGTCGGTGGCGTGGAGCACGCGGTCCTGCACCTGCTGTACGCGCGGTTCTGGCACAAGGTCCTGTTCGACCTGGGCCACCTGTCGAGCTCGGAACCGTTCCACGAGCTGTTCAACCAGGGCTACATCCAGGCGTACGCGTACGTCGACTCCCGGGGTCAGCACGTCCCGGCCGACGAGGTCGAGGGCGACGAGACCGCCGGCTTCACCTGGCAGGGCCGGCCGGTCACCCAGGAGTACGGGAAGATGGGCAAGTCCCTGAAGAACGCGGTGACGCCCGACGAGATGTACGCGTCCTACGGCGCCGACACCTTCCGCCTGTACGAGATGTCGATGGGGCCGCTGGCCGACTCGCGCCCGTGGGACACCCGCGCGGTCGTCGGGTCGCTGCGCTTCCTCCAGCGGCTGTGGCGCAACGCGATCGACGAGACCACCGGGGAGGTCACCGTCACGGACGACGCGCCCGACGAGGAGACCGCCCGCCTCGTGGCCCGTACCGTCGCCGAGGTCACCGACGAGCTGGAGGGCATGCGGGTCAACACCGCCATCGCCCGGCTCATCGTCCTCAACAACCATCTGACGACCCTGGAGCGGGTGCCGCGCGCGGCGATCGAGCCGCTCGTGCTCATGCTCGCGCCGATGGCCCCCCACGTCGCCGAGGAGCTGTGGGAGCGTCTCGGGCACCCGGGGTCGCTGGCCTACGAGCCGTTCCCCGAGGCGGACCCCGACCTGCTGGTCGAGGAGACGGTGACCGCGATCGTGCAGGTCAAGGGCAAGGTGCGGGCGAAGCTCGAGGTGTCGGCGTCGATCGGCGAGGACGAGCTGCGTGAGCTGGCGCTGGCCGAACCGGCCGTGGTCAAGCACCTCGACGGCGCCGAGCCGCGGCGCGTCATCGTGCGCCCGCCGTCCCTGGTCAACGTCGTCCCGTAGCCGGACGGGCCCGTAGCCGGGCGGGCCCGTAGCCGGACGGGCCCGTAGCCGGACGGGCCTCCTGGACGGTCAGGTCTCCTGGTGGGACGGGCCTCCCGGTCGGCCGGGTCTCCTCGTGGGACGGGTCTCTGGGCCGGCCGGGTCTCCTGGCCGGGCAGGTGGTGCTCAGCGGCGCCGGTTGCCGAGGATCGAGCGGATGATCGACGTCCCGGCGGTGCGCGCCATCGAGGTGAGCACCGATTCGCGCTGCCGGGCACGCCGCTCGGCCTCGCGCTCCTCGCGGCGCCGGGCGGCCTCGAGCTCCTTCTCCATCTCCTCGAGGCGCTCGTCGTCGGCCTGCTGGCGCTCCGCCTCGATCCGCGCCTGCTCCTCGGCGAGCCGCTCGGCCTCGGCCTGGGCGGCCGCCGCACGGGCGGACGCCTCCATCCGAGCCGCGAGCAGCTCGGTGGCGGACTCCGGGTCGACCCGCTCGGCGTAGCGACCCGCCAGGGGAGAGGCCGCCAGGGCCGCGGTGGCGGCCTCGTCGTCCGCGGGTCCCATGACGGCGGCGGGGGCGAGGACCCGGGTGACGGCCACCGGCGTCGGCGCGCCGTCCTCGGCGAGCACCGTGACGACTGCCTCGCCGGTGCCGAGCGAGGTGAGGACCTCGGCGAGGTCGTAGGGCGACGTCGGGAAGGTCGTCACGGCCTCCTTGAGCGCGCGGGCGTCCTTGGGGGTGTGGGCCCGCAGCGCGTGCTGGACGCGGCCGCCGAGCTGGGCGAGCACGGCCTCGGGAACGTCGGTCGGCGACTGGGTGACGAAGACGATGCCGATGCCCTTGGAGCGGATGAGCCGGACCGTGCGGACGACCTGGGAGAGGAACTCCTTCGAGGCGTCGGCGAAGAGGAGGTGGGCCTCGTCGAAGAAGAACACGAGCCGGGGGCGGTCGGTGTCGCCGACCTCGGGGGAGGAGCCGAACAGGTCGGCGAGCAACCACATCACGAACGTGGAGAGCATGGCGGGGCGCTGGTGCAGGTCGGGCAGCCGGAGCACCGAGAGCACGCCGCGCCCGTCCGCCGCGGTGCGCAGGAGGTCGGCCGTGTCGAAGGCGGGCTCGCCGAAGAACTCCTCGCCGCCCTGGGCCGCGAGCGCGGAGACCTCACGCAGGATGACGCCGGCGGTCGAGGTGGCGATGCCGCCGATCCCGCGCAGCTCCTCCTTCCCGGCGTCCGACGTCAGGTGGTCGACGACCGAGCGCAGGTCTCCGAGGTCGACGAGCGCCAGTCCCTCGGTGTCGGCCCAGTGGACGATCAGCTGGAGGGCGGACTCCTGGGTGTCGTTGAGGCCGAGGACCTTGGCCAGCAGCAGCGGGCCGAAGTCCGAGACCGTGGTCCGGACGGGGACCGCGCCCGGTCCCTCGCCCACGCGGAGGAGCTCGACGGGGAATCCCGTACCCGCCCAGTCCTGGCCGAGCGGGTCGGTACGTTCGCGCAGCTTCTCGCCGCCCGTGCCCGGCTGGAGCAGGCCGGTGAGGTCGCCCTTGACGTCCGTGACGAGGGCCGGGACGCCCGCCGCGGAGAGGCCCTCGGCCATGAGCTGGAGGGTGCGAGTCTTGCCGGTTCCGGTGGCGCCGGCCACGAGCGCGTGCCGGTTGAGGGTCGCCAGCGGGAGGCCGACGCGGACGTCCGGGACCGGCGCGCCGTCCTCCAGGAGCACGCCCACGGGCAGGAGGGCACCCTCGGCCGCGTAGCCGTCGCGGATCTCGGCGGCGTGGGCGGAGAGCGCGGCCTGCGGGGCGGCGGTCTCGGTGACGTCAGCTTGGGTGTCGTCGGCCGGCGCGGCCGCGGCCTGCGTGGCGTCGGCCTGCGGGGCGTTGCCCGGCGTGGTGTCGGCCTGAGTGGTGGCGACGGGTCCGGCGTCGGCCTCGGTGACGGCGTCCTGCGTCGCGTTGCCCTGCGTCGTGCCGGCCGGCGTGCCGCCGGCCTCGCCCGCGAGGGCCGCCTCGAGGGCTGCTCGGGCGGCCGCCGCCCGTGCCTCCGCCGCCTCGGCCTCGGCCTGGGCCGCCTCTGCCCGTAGGCGCGCGATCTCGACCGACGCGCTGTCGTCCGTGGTGTCCGTCACGGGGACAGCGTAGAGCGCGTCGGCGGCGCGACACCCCATCGCGCGACGGCGAACCCCGGTCCACACCGATAGGTTCAGCGCCCGCATCCACAGCCGCGCGGTGCCCGGCCGACGTCGTACCGATCCGCTCCCTAGCGTCCCTGGCATGGACCCGGCGCGGAGCGAGGCGACCCGGCGGCTGCGCGACCTCACGCGCGTCGCCTACACCGCGGCGGCCGGTCATCTCGAGGTCGATCCCGAGGAGGGAGAGCGCCGGGCCGTGCGCGCCTGGCCCTCGCGCCGGGCGGTCGTGGCGGTGCTGGTGATCCTCGCGCTCGTCGTTGCTGCGCTCGGTGCTCGCCACCTGCTCTCCCGCCCGGGTCCGGGCGAGGAGCTCGCGGCCGGCGGGCACGAGGAGGCGACCGCGAGCTCACCGGCAGACGCGATTGGGAGTGACCCGGCGGGCGCCGGGGCCGACGCTGGGGTCGCCGCCGCGGACGAGGGCGCCGCCGATCCGGACCGCTCCGGCTCGGGCGTGCAGGACGACCCCGGAGCCCCCGACGCGGTGGGCGGCGACCCGTCGGCCCCTGGCGCGGACGGAATCGGGCACAACGCAGGACCGGTCGGCGGGTCCGGTGACGGAGCCGGAACCGACGTCGTGGTGCACGTCGCCGGCGCGGTGGCCCGACCGGGCGTCGTCTCCCTCGCTCCCGGTTCCAGGGTGGGTGATGCGGTCGACGCCGTGGGTGGCGCCCGAGCCGAGGCCGATCTCATGTCGGTCAACCTGGCCCGCCCGCTCGTGGACGGCGAGCAGGTGTACGTGCCCGTGGAGGGCGAGGAGCCGCGCGAGCCACCGGCCGGAGCGCAGGGCGCGCCGCCGGGAGCGGGGGACAGCTCGGGTGCCACGGGCGGGGACGCCACGGGCGGGGCTGGACCGGTCGGGGCGGCCGACGGCGCGCAGCCCATCGACCTCAACACGGCGGGGCCGGGCGAGCTGGAGACGTTGCCGGGGATCGGGCCGGCGCTCGCGGGCCGCATCGTCGCCCATCGGGAGCAGGTCGGCGCCTTCGTCTCCGTCGAGGAGCTGCAGGACGTCTCCGGGATCGGTCCCGTCCTCATGGACCAGCTGCGTGACCTCGTCACGGTCTGAGCACGCACGAGCCAGGCCGGCCGGCTCCTCTGCGCATCGTCTGACGGGCTCGTCGGGGTCGGGGGTGCACCGTACGGCTGACCCCGCCGGGAGCCGAGACATCGACCCTGCCGCGAGCCGAGACTTCGACCCTGCCGGGCACCGGCCGGCGGACCCGCACGACATCCGGCTGGTCCCGTTCGCACTGGCGACCTGGGCGGCCGTCGGTATCGGGCTCGGCGCGCCGACCTCCGTCGTGGCGACCGCCGGCCTTCTCTCGGGCACGGGAGCCCTGGTCGCCCTGCTGGTCGCGCTGCGGCTCCGGGGCTATCTGGCTGCCTCGTGGGTGCCACAGGTGGCGCTCGTGCTCGGCGGCCTCGCCACCGCCCTCGCGGTGGTCACGTTCCACCACGCGGACCGTGAGGCGCACCCGCTGACCTTGCTCGCTGCCGAGGGGTCGGAGGTCGTCGTCGAGGGCGTGGTGCTCGGTGACCCCGACACGGCAGGCCGGGGCCAGGAACGGTTCGTCCTCGACCTCCGCACGGTCGCGCCCGCGCGGGAGCCTGCGTCCGCCCGGGACCCCGCGCCCGCGGACGCCGGGGGCACGGTCCTCGTCCTCGCGCCGCCCGGCGAGCACCGGCTGCGGGTCGGCGCGACCGTCGAGGTCGTCGGCGACGCACGGCCCACCGGACGCGCGGAGGCAGAGGTCGCCCTGATCTTCGCCGACGACCCGGTGCGCGAGACCGCGCCGCCGACGGGCGCCCTGGGGGCCGTGGACGTGCTGCGGGAAGGACTGAGGGGCGCCACCGACACGCTCCCGCCGCAGGCGCGCGGCCTGGTGCCGGGCATCGCGCTCGGCGACGATCGCGCCCTGCCCGCCGACCTCGAGGACGCCGCACGGGTCACGGGGCTCACCCACCTCACGGCGGTCAGCGGAGCGCACGTCTCCCTCGTCCTGGCCGCGGTGCTCGGCATCGTCGGCCGTGGCCGCCCGCGGCTCGCCGCCCTGATCGGGCCCGCGGTCGTCGTCGCTCTCGTCGTCCTTGTCCGGCCCGAGCCGTCGGTGCTGCGTGCAGGAGCGACCGGGGGTGTCGTGCTGCTCGCCGGGCTGCTCGGCCGACCGGCGCGCGCACTTCCGGCGCTAGCGACCGCCGTGGTCGTCCTGCTCCTCGCCGACCCGGCCCTGGCCAGGTCCTACGGGCTCGTGCTCTCGGCCGGAGCGACGGCCGCGATCATCCTGCTCGCCCGACCGCTCGCCCGGCTGCTCTCGGCAGGGGTGCCACGGTGGCTCGCGCACGGGCTCGCGATCCCGGCGGCCGCGCAGCTCGCCTGCGCTCCGGTGCTCGCGCTCCTGGACCCACGGCTCGCGATGACGGCCGTGCCCGCCAACGTGCTCGCCGCCCCCGCCGTACCGGGCGCGACCGTCCTCGGGCTCGGGGCCGCACTGGTGTCGCCCCTGTCCGCCGATGCCGCGCACGCCCTCGCCACGGTCGCGTCCTGGCACACCGCGTGGATCGCCTGGGTGGCACTGACCCTGGCGGGCGCCCCGGCCGCGACGGTCCCGTGGCCGGGCGGCGCGCTCGGCGTCGTCCTGCTCGCCGCCTGCACGGTGCTCTGCTGCGTCGCCGTCGCGCGCACCGCCACGACGGGGGCGCGGGTACGGGCGCTCGTCGTCGTCATGGTCGCCCCGGGCATCGTCTCGGTCGCCCCGACCGCCCCGGGAGCGGGCTCGCCGCAGGGCTGGGTCGTCCGCCAGTGCGACGTCGGCCAGGCCTCGGCGCTGCTCGTCCGCACCGGGCAGGGATCCGCCGTCCTCGTCGACACCGGTGACGCCGACGGCTCGGCGGCGACGTGCGTGGCCGACGCCGAGGTCGACACGCTCGACGCCGTGGTCCTCACCCACGACCACGCCGACCACACCGCGGGCCTTCCGGCGGTGCTCGACGTGGCGGAGGTCGACGAGATCCTCGTGCCGGCCGTCGACGGCGCGAGCCCGTTGGCCGATGCCCTCGAGGCGGTAGCGGACTCGGGAGCCACGGCCCGGGTTCGCGAGGTCGGTACGGGGGCGGAGCTCGACTGGCGCGGCGTCACCGCCGAGGTGCTGCTGCCGCGGGTCGGGACGCGCGCCTCGCCGGACGACTCGTCCGCGGTCAACGAGTCGTCGATGGCGCTGCTCGTCGAGCTGCCGGCGGCACGGGCCGGTGGCGGTGGCGGTGGCGACACCGGTGAGCCGGACTCCCACGTTCGTCTCGTCGTCGCCGGTGACCTGGAGGAGGCGGGGCAGGGCAGGCTCGCCCGCGTGCTGGTCGAGCGTGCGCCGTCCGGCGTCGACATCGTCGTGGTCCCGCACCACGGCTCGGGCAACCTGGACCCCGCACTCGCCGAGGTCACGTCACCGGTGGTGGCGCTCGTGTCCTCCGGGGCGGACAACGACCATGGGCACCCCGCGCCGCGGGCCGTCGAGACCTGGTCCGCCGTCGGTGCACGCGTGGCGCGCACCGACGAGTGCGGCGACCTGTGGCTCGTCCCTGGGTCCGGGGGCTCGCTCACGCTCGTCGGGTGCGGGTGAGCGGCGCTGCGACCGGACCTGGCAGGTTTCCCCGTGACCGGGCAGGCCTCCCCGCGACCGGGGAGGACCGTTCCGATGCAGACGAATACGCTGGGCGGACCACCGACGACCGCGCGGGGCGCGGATCGCTCGTCCACCGACGGCGCCGAGGAGCAGCGATGACACGCATCCGTGCCGCAGCCCTCGCCGTCGTGGCGTGCCTCGTGATCGGAGTGCTCGCCCTCGGTGCCCACACCGGCGCGATCGGGTTCGGCCCGGACCGTCTCCTCCCGCCCGACGCCGGGGAGCACCTGCCGCCCGAGCCCACCGGCCCGCGTACCCCGAGCACCGACCTGCCCGAGGACGAGGACGACCCGGGCCCGTCCGACCGGCGCCCGGACCCGGGCGAGTTCGACCACGGCGACGGCGCGCCGGGCATCTTCACCGCAGCCCCCGGGGACTGTCTCATCAGCTCGGACGACACGCGGGTCGTCCCCTGCGACCACCCGCACCAGGCGGAGGTCTACTACACGTTCACCGTGGAGGAGACCGAGTTCCCGCACGACGGCTTCGACACCGAGGCGTGCCTCGAGAGGTTCGGCGCCTACGTCGGAACGACCCCCGAGGCGTCCGGGTACGGGCTCAGCTGGCTCGTCCCCAGCCCGACGACCTGGGAGGACGCCGGTGACCGCGAGGTGATCTGCCTGCTCACCTCGAGCGAGCCGACGACGGGTTCGGCCTTCCGCTCGGCCGAGCTCGTCGCCTGAGCCCGACGGACACGGGAGGCCCCCGGCGGACCCGGGGAGATCTCTCGGGGGGAGCACTTCCCATCGGATGTGGTGCGGTGGTGGGTGCCTGCGGGTCTAACGTCTTCCCTCAGCACCGCCCCCCGGTGCGGTGAGCATGATGTTCACCCGGACTCTTGGAGGTTCCTATGCAGCGCACGACCACGACCGCACGACGCAAGATGGCCCTGGTGGCGTCCCTGCCGTTCCTCGCACTCGGCCTCGCGGCCTGTGGGGACGACGAGCCCGTCGCCCCGCCCGAGCAGGAGTCGGAGCCGTCGACGCCGGACGGCGGCGGCACCGATGGTGACACCGGTGGTGACACCGGTGGCGACACGGAGGGTGAGTCCGACGGCGGCGACACCGGTGGCGACACCGAGGGCGGGTCGGACGGCGCCGGCACCGGTGGCGACACCGAGGGCGGGTCGGAGGACGACGAGAGCGAGGGGACCGACGGTGGCGACACCGGCGCGTCCGCCGACCTGTCCGAGTTCGACAACGGCGAGGGCGCACCCGGGGTGTTCACCGCGAACCCGGGCGAGTGCCTCGACAGCGTGGCGACCGACGAGATCATCAGCTGCGACGAGGAGCACGACCTCGAGGTGTTCTACACCTACAACATCGAGGCCGACGAGTTCCCGGGCGAGGACGTCGTCAGCGAGGAGGCGCAGGCCACCTGCGAGGAGAACTTCGAGGCCTACGTGGGCAGCGCCCCCGAGGACTCCGAGTACGCGATGTTCGCCCTGAGCCCTTCGCAGACCACCTGGGACCAGGCCGGCGACACCGAGGTCATCTGCATGCTCGAGTCCGCCGAGCTCACCACCGGCTCCGGCTACCAGAGCAACGGCTGATCGTCTCGTCGGGACCGTCGTGGTCCCGACGGCTCTGGCCCTGGCCAGGTCCTGAGCACCTGAACCTTCCGGGGGCCGGCGCACAGCGCCGGCCCCCGGTCGCGTGCGCCTGGCCGGGCACGTCCGTCGCGACGGGCACCTCCGTCGCGACGGGCACCTCCGTCGCGTTCGGCCGGTCGCGTGCGTCGCGTCGGTCGCGTCGGGCACCTCGGTGGTGCGGGCGCCTCGAGCGCGTCGGTCGCGTCGGGCACTTCGGTCGTGCGGGCGGCCCGGGTGCGTACCCTGTGGGGCCGATGCCGGGCCGACCGGCGGACGAGAGGAACGACGCATGCCTGCACGACCACCGTACGGAGACCGCACGACCGGCCGACGCCTCGCCGTCGTCGCGATCGCGGGGCTGCTCGTCGCGGCGTGCGGACGCGGCACGGACGACGGCGCGCCGGGGGCGGGCGGCGACGCGGAGGACATCACGATCGCGCCCGTCGAGCCGGAGGCCCCGACCGAGGAGGCAACCACGCAGTCCGGCGGCGAGGACGAGACGGGGATGCCGACCCGGGTGCCGGAGCTCTCGCTCGAGGACTTCGACATGGGCGACCCCGTCACGGGTGCGGACGGAGTGTTCACCGCCGACCCCGGCCAGTGCCTGACGGCGCCCGAGCCCGGCTCGCCGATCTCCTGCGACGGCGCCCACCGCGCCGAGGTCTTCTACACCTTCAACCTGCCCAGCGGCGACTACCCGGGCGACGACGTCGTCGACTCCGAGGCCAC
The DNA here is from genome assembly GCF_049856175.1 of Georgenia sp. Z1491. GTDB lineage: Bacteria > Actinomycetota > Actinomycetes > Actinomycetales > Actinomycetaceae > JB111. The sequence continues at coordinate 152,033 of NZ_JBNDNA010000008.1, read as the reverse complement.
CAGCCAGTGCGACTCCCAGCTCGCGGCCTACCTCGGTGGCGAGGACAGCGAGGGGACGTACTCCGTCGCGGCACTCACGCCGTCGCGCGCGACCTGGGAGGACGACGACGACACCGAGGTCCTGTGCCTGCTCACCACCGAGAACGACGTCCAGGGCTCGGCCTTCCAGTCGGAGCGCTGACCGCGGGCACCTCCGCCGCGGCCGACCCGGTACCCGGATCCGCCGGGCCGGTGGACGACGCGGGCCCGAGGTGGGCGCGCCGTGGCACTGTGGACCCGTGCCTGCCCGCCGCTCCGCGAACCTGACCTGGGAGACCGTCCAGCCGGCCCCGGTCGTCCTCGTGCGCGGGCCCGAGGCGGTCCTGGCCGAGCGCGCCGAGCGGGCCGTGATCGACCAGGTCCGCGCGAGCGACCCCGACGTCGAGATCACCCGCATCGACGCCGCGGCCTACGAGAAGGGCCGGCTCCTGCTCCTCACGAGCGCCTCGCTGTTCGGCGAGCCACGGCTCGTGCACGTCGAGCACCTCGAGGCGATGACCGACGCGCTGCTCGAGGAGGCGCTCGCCTACCTCGAGGACCCGGCCCCCGACGTGGTGCTGCTCATGCGCCACCACACCGGCACGCGGGGGAAGAAGCTGCTCGACGCCGTGGCCGCGGCCGGGCACCCGGTCGTCCGGTGCGAGGCCCTGAAGCGGGACTCGGACAAGGCCGACCTCGTCCGGGCCGACGTGCGTCGCGCACGGGGGCGCATCGAGCCGGGGGCCGTGAAGGACCTCGTGGACGCGCTCGGTTCCGACGTCGCGGAGCTCGTCTCCTCGGTGGCCCAGCTCCTCGCCGACTCGGGCGGCGACATCACCGCCGAGCAGGTGCGGCGGTTCCACGCGGGACGGGTGGAGGCGACCGGTTTCGAGGTCGCCGACGCCGCCGTGGCCGGCCGCCTCGGGCCCGCCATCGCGCTGCTGCGGCACGCCGTCGCCACGGGGACGGGGCCCGTGCCCGTCGTCGCGGCGCTCGCGTCGAAGCTGCGGACGATGGCGATCGTCTCGGCGTCGAGGGGTGGTGGTGCTCCCAAGGGGCTCGCGCCCTGGCAGGCCGACCGTGCGCGGCGCGACCTCGCGGGATGGACGCCGCACGGCCTGGCCGCGGCGATCAGCGCGGTCGCCGCCGCGGACGCCGAGGTCAAGGGCCTCTCGCGCGACCCGGTGTTCGCCACCGAGCGGGCGGTGCGCAGGATCGCCGAGGCGCGCAGCCGCTGACCGTCCTCAGGCGCTGACCGTCCGTAGGCGCTGCGGCGCACCCCACGGTCGTCGCGGAGTAGGTTGTCGGGGTTCCGGGACCGATCGATCCCGGGGGAAGGGACACTCGATGGTCGACCCCACGGGGGCCGGGCCCAGACGCGGCGAGTCCGACGGGCGACGCCCCGCGCAGACACGCTCGGAGCGCCTCGACGGCCTGCCGTTCACCCGACGGCACACGCGGCTCCTCACCGGGTCCGGCATCGGCTGGGCGCTCGACGCGATGGACGTCGGCATGATCTCGTTCGTCATCGCCGCGCTCGCGCGCGAGTGGCACCTCAGCGACGGCGAGATCAGCCTCGCGCTGTCGATGGGCTTCGCCGGCATGGCGATCGGGGCGTCCTTCGGCGGTCTCCTCGCCGACAAGATCGGCCGGCGCACCGTGTTCGCGCTCACGCTGCTCGTCTACGGGCTCGCCACGGGAGCCTCGGCGCTGGTGAGCTCGCTGGCGCTGTTCGTCGTGCTGCGGTTCGTGGTCGGGCTCGGCCTCGGCTCGGAGCTCCCCGTCGCCTCGACGCTCGTCTCCGAGTACTCGCCGGCCCGGATCCGCGGCCGGGTCATCGTGGTCCTCGAGGCGTTCTGGGCCGTCGGCTGGCTGCTCGCCGCGCTCATCGGCTACTTCATCGTTGCCGAGTACGACTCCGGCTGGCGGTGGGCGCTCGCGATCGGCGCCGTCCCCGCCGTGTACGCGCTGTACGTCCGCGCCAGGATCCCCGAGTCCGTGCGCTTCCTCGAGGCCCGTGGCCGTGACGCCGAGGCGGAGGCCGCGGTCCGGCAGTTCGAGGACTCGCCGCCGATGAACATGGGCCGGGGGCGGGCGCGGGCGTCGGCGGCGATCCTCGAGCCGGAACCCGCGCCCGAGGACGAGCACCTGCGTCCGGGCGTCGCCTCGCTCTTCGCGGGGCGCCTGCGGCGGCGCACGATCGGCCTGTGGATGGCGTGGTTCTTCCTCAACTTCGCCTACTACGGCGCGTTCACCTGGCTGCCGACGATCCTCAGCGCCGACGGCGGCTCACTGACCAGGTCCTTCGGCTACGTCGTCATCATCACGCTCGCGCAGCTGCCCGGCTACGCGGCTGCAGCGATCCTCATCGAGACCTGGGGGCGGCGCGCGACGCTCGCCTCGTTCCTCGTGGGCTCCGGACTGGCCGCCGGGCTCTTCTCGCTGGCCGAGGACCCGTGGCAGATCATCGCGGCGGGCTGCCTGCTGTCGTTCTTCTGCCTCGGTGCGTGGGGCGCGCTGTACGCGGTCACGCCCGAGATGTACCCGACCGTCGTGCGGGGCTCGGGTGCGGGCTGGGCCGCCGGGTTCGGACGCCTCGCGTCGATCGCTGCCCCGTTCGCGGTCCCCTTCTTCCTGCGAGCCGGCGGTGCGGCCCTGGCGTTCACGGTGTTCGCCGTCGCGTTCGCGCTCGCCGCGGTCGGTGCCCTGCTGCTGGCGGAGAAGCGGGGTCAGGCGCTCGAGTGACGGGACGGGACGCGCCGGGTGAGCCGGCGAGAGGAGACGGGCCGACGGGACGGGACGCGCCGGCGGGACCGCGCCGCCGGATCTGGCCGACGGGGCGGGACAGACCGGTGGGGCCGCGCCGCCGGAACTGGCCGGCGGGGCAGGACTCCCCGGGAAAAGACTCGTCCGTTCACCGGACGGACACCAGGATCGGGCGTGTGCGAAGCCGGGCGGTCACCAAGAGACATGAGCATGGCCCGATGCGCGTCGCGATCGTCACCGAGTCGTTCATCCCCTCCACCAACGGAGTGACGAACTCCGTGCTGCGGGTCCTGGACCACCTCCGGCTGCGCGGGCACGAGGCGATCGTCGTCTGCCCCGGCCCGGCGCCGCGCCAGTACAACGGCTTCCCGGTCGTCACCGTCCCGTCGTTCAAGTACGGCGGCCTGCAGGTGGGTCTCGTGTCGTCGTCGATCTCGCGGATCCTCGACGCGTTCGACCCGGACGTCCTCCACGCCTCCGCCCCGTTCGGTCTCGGCGCCCAGGCGGTCGCGGAGGCGCGGTGGCGGGGCATCCCCACGGTGGCGGTCTTCCAGACCGACGTGGCCGGCTTCGCGCGCAAGCACGGGCTCGCGGCCACCTCGCCCGCGATCTGGCGGTGGCTGCGCACGGTCCACAACCGGGCCGACGTGACGCTCGCGCCGTCGCGCCCGACGATCGCCGACCTGGAGGACAACGGCATCGAGCGAGTGCGCGAGTGGTCGCGCGGGGTCGACGCCGTCCTGTTCCACCCGCGGCGCCGTTCGACGCCGCAGGTCGCGCGGCTGCGCGAGCGCCTGCTCGACGGCGCGGAGGGTGCGGCCGTCGTGGGGTACGTCGGGCGGCTGGCGTCGGAGAAGCGGGTCGAGCGGCTCGCGAACCTCGGGGGACGCAGCGACGTCCGGCTCCTCGTCGTCGGGGACGGCCCGTCGCGCCCGTCGCTCGAGCGAGCCCTGGGTGCGTCGGCGCACTTCACCGGCAAGCTCTCCGGTGACGAGCTGGCCGACGCCTATGCGGCGCTCGACGTCTTCGTCCACACCGGCATCCACGAGACGTTCGGGCAGACGCTGCAGGAGGCGATGGCCACCGGCGTGCCGGTCGTGGCGCCGGCCTCGGGGGGCCCGCTCGACATCGTCGCCGTGGGGGAGACGGGCTACCTCTACGGTGCGGAGGACGACGACGAGCTCGTCGCCCACGTCGCGCACCTGGCCGGCGACCCCGCGCTGCGCGCACGCATGGGGGAGGCGGGCCGGCGGCGCGTCCTGCCCCGCTCGTGGGAGGCGCTCGGCGACCAGCTGCTCGGTCACTACGAGGACGCGATCGACGCCGCCCGGCCCACCTCGCGGTCCTCGAGGCTGGCCGGGCTCTTCCGCTAGACCCCGGGCGCAGGGGCACCGCTCGCGCGGCCCGTGGTGGCGCTCGGCGGGTGCGACACCGAGCGACCGGTGCTGCTCTCCCGACCCGTGGTGGCGCTGGTCGGCTGCGACGTCGCCGGCCGCGAGAGACGACGAAGGGGCCCCCGGAGGGGCCCCTGTCGATCGTCGGTCCGCCGCGCGGCGGGACGAGTCAGAGCGCGGAGACCTGCTTCGCGAGCTTCGACTTGCGGTTCGCGGCCTGGTTGGCGTGGATGACGCCCTTCGAGGCGGCCTTGTCGAGCTTGCGGGAGGCGGCGGCGAGCGTGGTGCCGGCCTTCTCCTTGTCGCCGGCCGCGATGGCCTCGCGGACGCGACGCACGTGGGTGCGCAGCTCCGTCTTGACGGCCCGGTTGCGCACGCGTGCCTTCTCGTTGGTCAGGTTGCGCTTCTTCTGCGACTTGATGTTCGCCACGTGGATGATCCTTCGGTTCGGCTGATGCGTGCCCGCCGCGGCGGGAGTGCTGACGATCGGTCGGGGCCGTCCGGGCGAGCGGGCGCCGACGGATCCCCTGGTCGTCGCCGAGAGGGGGGCTCCGACCCAGCGGCCCAGCCTACCAGCGGGGTCGTGTGCCGTCAGCGGTGGTCAGTACCTCGACTCAAGGGCATGGGTCACACGTTCGTACATGCGTCGGTCGAGGGCGGCGCCCTCGCGGCGGACCGCGTCGTGAGGCAGGCGGAGCAAGCGGTCGAGCCGCACCTCCGAGTCTCGGCCCTGACCGTCCCAGGCGCCGGTACCGACGTCGATCCACGACCGGCCGTGCCGGTCGGTGTGCACGCCGCCCTCGGCGCGGTCCTTCGACGTCATCTGTGCGCCGAGCAGGTCGCCGTCGAGCCGCGCGAGCACGAGCACGGGCCGGTCCTTGCCCCGGCCGTCCTCCTCGTCGTACGGCACCCACGCCCACACGACCTCGCCCGGGTCGGCGCGGTCGTCGCGCCGCGGGTCGTAGGCGAGCTCCGGAAGGCCGAGCCGGTCGACGTCGTAGGCGACGGCCACGTCCAGCCGCCGCTGCTCCGCCCGGCCGGCGTCGTACGCCGACCGGGCACCGTCCGAGCCGGCGCCGGCCCGTGCCGAGCCCGTGCCGTCCCGTCCGCCGGGCCGGGAACCGACGCCGCTCCCACCGGCGCCGCCGCGCCCGGCACGCCGGTCGTCGTCGCGTCGAGCTCCGCCGCGTCCGGCGGGGCCCGCGCCCCCGGACCGGCCGCGCAGGCGCTGCTCGAGGCGGCGTCTGCCCTCGGTGGCGACGTCGTGGGCGACGGAGCGGGCGAGGCGGCCGAGTCGGCTGGCGATGCTCATGCAGCGGAGCCTACGTGTGAGCCGCTGCACGCCAGCACATACGATCGGGTCATGACCGATCTCTTCGACGGGTACCCGCCGGGCGCGGCATGGGACGAGATGATCGACGGCTCGGAGGTCAACGCGCCCTACCGGCCGGTCCATGAGGCACTGACGGAGCTGAGCACCGAGGAGCTCGCCGCCCGGTCGGACTCCCTGGCACGCAGCTATCTCGCCCAGGGCATCACGTTCGACTACGGGGGAGAGGAACGGCCGTTCCCGCTCGACACCGTGCCGCGGGTCGTCGCGGCCGAGGAGTGGGACCTGCTGGCCCCGGGCGTCGCGCAGCGCGTCAAGGCGCTGGAGTCCTTCCTCGAAGACGTCTACACCGACCAGCGCGTCATCGACGAGGGCGTGATCCCGCGCCGCGTGGTCGTCACCTCGCAGCACTTCACGCGGGCCGCCATGGGGTTCCGCCCGCCGGGCGGTGTGCGGGTGCACGTCTCCGGGATCGACGTCGTGCGGGACTCCGCGCAGGGCTGGCGGGTCCTGGAGGACAACGTCCGCGTGCCGTCCGGCGTGAGCTACGTGCTGTCCAACCGGCGCGCGATGACGCAGACGTTCCCCGAGCTGTTCGCCGCGCTGCGCGTGCGCCCGGTCGTCGACTACCCCCGCCGACTGCTCGCCGCCCTGACGGCGACGGCACCGGACGGCGTGGACGACCCGACCGTCGTCGTGCTCACGCCGGGCGTCTACAACTCCGCCTACTTCGAGCACTCGCTGCTGGCGCGCCTCATGGGCGTCGAGCTCGTGGAGGGCCGCGACCTGTTCGTCGCCGGCGGGCGCGTGTACATGCGCACCACCTCCGGCAGGCGCCGGGTCGACGTCATCTACCGCCGGGTCGACGACGACTTCCTCGACCCGGTGGTCTTCCGCTCCGACTCCATGCTCGGCTGCCCCGGCCTCATGTCGGTCGCCCGCGCGGGGAACGTGACCATCTCCAACGCCGTGGGCAACGGGGTGGCCGACGACAAGCTCGTCTACACCTACGTCCCCGACCTCATCCGCTTCTACCTCGGGGAGGAGCCCCTGCTGGCGAACGTCGACACGTGGCGCCTCGAGGAGCCCGACGCGCTGGCCGAGGTCCTCGACCGGCTCGACGAGCTCGTGGTCAAGCCGGTCGACGGCTCGGGCGGCAAGGGCATCCTCATCGGCCCCGCGGCCGGCCGCGAGGAGCTCGACGCCGCACGTCGACGCCTCCGGGCGGACCCGCGCGGGTGGATCGCGCAGCCGGTCGTCCAGCTCTCGACCGTGCCGACCATGGTCGAGAGCCGGGCGCGGCCGCGGCACGTCGACCTGCGTCCGTTCGCCGTGCACGGCGGGGAGGACGTCTTCGTCCTGCCCGGCGGCCTGACCCGGGTCGCGCTCCAGGAGGGTCAGCTCGTCGTCAACTCCTCCCAGGGCGGCGGCTCGAAGGACACCTGGGTGGTGGGTGGCCGACCGAGACTGAGGCGACCGCCGGCGGACGCCGGCGAGGAGGAGCGCGCGACGGCTCCCGTGCCGCAGGGCGTCCCGCTGGACTCCGACCGGGAGGGCACGGTGCGCGTGCAGCACGAGCAGCAGCAGCAGTCCGGCCCGACGACGGGGGTGACGACGTGCTGAGCCGCATCGCCGAGTCGCTGTTCTGGATCGGCCGCTACGTGGAGCGCGGGGACGCCACGGCCCGGCTGCTCGACACCCACCTGCAGCTCCTCCTGGAGGACCCGTGGGTCGACGAGGACACCGCCTGCCGCGGCCTGCTGGCGATCATGGGCCAGTCGACGTCGGACGAGGACGAGGTGGCTCGCCGTGACGTCCTGGACCGCCTCGCCTACGACCGGACGTCGCCGGCGTCGATCGCGGGCACCATCTGGTCGGCCCGCGAGGCTGCACGGCGCGCCCGCGAGACGGTCTCCTCGGAGCTGTGGGAGGTCCTCAACCACACGTACAACTCCCAGAAGGACATGGCGCTGCTGCGCTCCGCGCACGACTACTTCGGGTGGGTGCGGCAGCGCAGCGCGATCGTGTCCGGGCTCGTCGACTCGACGATGAGCCGCGGGGAGACGTGGAGCTTCCTCGTGCTCGGACGCTCCCTGGAGCGCGCGGACATGACGGCGCGGCTGGTCGCCACGCGCGCCGTGACGACGGCCGGCGCGCCGGACTGGACGACCCTGCTGCGCTCGACCGGCGCCTTCGAGGCGTTCCTGCGCTCCACGCGCGGGCGGGCCGGGGACCGTCAGGCGGCGCAGTTCCTCCTCGTCGACCGGCTGTTCCCGCGTTCCGTGGTGCACTCGCTGGACCAGGCGGAGCGGTGCCTGGTCGAGCTGCGCAGCACGATCGGCGAGCAGGTGGCCGTGCCGGACGAGGGCGGCAGGATCCTGGGCCGGGCGAGGTCCCGGATCGAGTACATGGCGATGAACGACGTGCAGGAGAACCTGCTCGACGAGATGGAGACGATCCAGGTGGCCTGTCAGAGCGCCGCGGACGCGGTGCGGGCGAAGTTCTTCGTCGGCGAGCCGGCCGCTTGGAAGGGGGAGAGCGCGTGAGCGTCATCCGAGTCGTGCACCGCACGACCTTCAGCTACGACCAGCCGGTCCTCGCCTCATACAACGAGGCGCGCATGCGGCCGGCCGCGACCGCCGGGCAGCGGGTGCTGGACACCGAGCTGCACGTGCCGACCGCGACCCACCTGTCCGCCTACACGGACTACTTCGGCACCACGGTCGACGTCGTTGAGGTGCTCGCGCCGCACGAGACGCTCACGGTGCGCGCCGAGTGCCTCGTCGAGCGCGACCCGGCGCAGCGGTTCGAGGGGGCGTCCTGGGAGGACGTGCGCCGTCCGGAGGCCGTCGACGCGCTCGGGGAGTGGCTCCAGCCCGACCCGGTGACGGACCCGCCCGAGGAGCTCGCCAGGTTCGCGGCCGACGCTGCTGCGCGCCTGGACCCGCAGGACGCCGCGATCGAGATCTGCGAGCACATCGGCGACCGGGTCGAGTACCGCAGCGGCGTGACGTCCGTGCACGGCCTGGCCGCCGACGCGTGGCGGGCGGGCAAGGGCGTGTGCCAGGACATCACGCACCTCGCGCTCGGCGCTCTGCGCTCGGTCGGGATCCCGGCGCGATACGTCTCCGGCTACATCCATCCGGAGAGTGCGCAGGTCGGCGAGCCGGTGCTCGGCGAGTCCCACGCGTGGGTCGAGTTCTCGGCCGGTCGCTGGACGCAGCACGACCCGACCAACCGGACCGACGTCGGCGAGCTGCACGTGCGTGTCGCGCACGGTCGCAGCTATGCCGACGTCTCGCCCCTGCGGGGGGTCTACTCCGGTGGCGGGACGTCGCGGCAGACCGTCGAGGTCCGCACCACCCGGGAGTCGTAGTCCACGAACGAGGGCCGTCGGCTAGTCGGTCGCGGCCTCCGAGCCGGCCTCGCCGGACGTCGACCCGTCGCTGGTGGAGCAGTCGGCGACGATGTCGACCTCGGCGCCCTCGATCGGCGTCTGCGTCATGCCGTCGAAGCCGTCGACGGGTCCGGTGACGGTCCAGACGCCGGCCTCCTCGACGGCGTTCGCCGTCAGCTCCTCGCCGACGCCGGCGCTGGTCATCCACATGATGGGTCCGCCGTCGTCGGGGGACTCGCTCGACTGCACGACGACGGAGGTCAGCTCCTGCTGCTGGAACGAGACGACGGCGGAGAGCTCACCGTGGTCCGGGCTCGTCCCGGCGAGGGAGACGACGAGGCCCTCGTCGTTGCCGAGGCACTCGACGCTGATCTCACCCTCGGCCTCGGCGGTGCCGGCGACGATCCGGTTGGTGCTCGAGGTGTTCGTCACGTGGTCGACGCCCTCGGGCAGCGGGCCGGGGTCGTTCGGCGGGATGGCGCCGCTCGTGGGGACCTCAGGGCGCTCGGTCGCGGACGCGGAGTCCGACTCCGCGCCCGTCCCCGACTCCGAGGTCGTCTCCGGCTCGGCCGTCCCGGTGCCCGACGTGGTCTCGTCGCCGTCCCCTCCGCAGGCGGCGAGCACGGTGGCGAGGGCGAGCGCGGCGGTGAGGGCCGAGGCCCGGCGGCGGAACGTGGCGGGAAGCACCTGGTCTCCTTGAGGTCGGGGAGACGGCCGGTCCGGGAGGACGCCTCCGACCGGACGACGGTACACAGCCCGGGTGTCCGCCGCGGGAACGGCGGACGACCCGGGCATGCTGCCCCGACACCTGCGCGGCGGCGCGTGCTGTCCGGCTGCGCGTGTCGTGCGGCACCGCGTGCTGTGCGGTTGCGCGTGTCGTCGGGCGCCGCGTGCTGTGCGGCTGCGCGCGTCGGCGGGCGCCGCGTCCGGCGCGGTGGGAGCCGCTACGCCTTCTGCACCGTGATGGTCCAGGCGGCGTCGCCGACCCGGTCGAAGTGCGTGACCGGGTAGCCGTTCTCCGCGGCCCACCGCGGGATCGCGTCGGTGGCCTGCGTGCAGTCGAAGTTGATGACGAGGTGGTCGCCGTCGTCCAGGCTCGCCATGGCCTGCTTGGCCTCCACGAGCGGGAAGGGGCAGACCTGGCCGTCGGTCTCGAGCGTCAGTGGCACGGATGTCTCCTGTCGTCGGTGCTGGTGCTGGTGCTGGTGCTGGTGCTGGTTCTCGTTCAGGTGCGGTTGGTTTGGTCGTTGGTCGTTGGTCGTTGGTCGTTGGTCGTTGGTCGTTGGTCGTTGGTCGTTGGTCGTTGGTCGTTGGCCCGTGGTCGGTCGGCAGCTTCGCGCTGCCGCCGGCTCAGGCGTTCGTCAGCACCTTCGCGGTGCCGCCGGTCGACGAGCCCTGATCGCCGCCCGACGCGGCGCTGCCGCGGTGCCGGAGGATGAACAGGTGCGTGGCGGCGCCGGTGCCGAGGATCATGAACACGAGCGAGAGCCAGCCCTGGTAGGAGAACTGGGCGGTGCCCACCATCGCGTTGCCGATCGTGCAGCCGCCGGCGAGCGCGGCGCCGACCCCCATGAGGGCGCCGCCGGAGATCGAGCGCACGAGCGTGGTGGCGTTGGGCACGCGGAGCCGGAACTCGCCCGAACCCTTCGCGGCCAGGAACGCGCCGACGAGGATCCCGAGGACGAGGAAGACGCCCCAGTCCACGAGCTCGACGTCGCCGGTGACGAGGAAGGTGACGACGTTCGCCGACGGCGTCGTGATCCCCAGGCCCGCGGGGCGGTCGGCAGCCGTGCTCAGCGGCCAGGCGACGATGGCGATGATCCCGATGACCACCGCGGTGCCGAAGGCGTGCCACGGCTTCTCGAACAGGACGCGGGCCAGGCCGCTGCGACGCGGCGGCAGGGTGGCGAGCACCGTGCGCGGCTCGGCGGACAGGTGGCGGTACGTGGCGTAGCCGACGGCCGCGACGAGGATCCCGACGAGCCACCAGGGCGAGACGCCGAGCGACTCGTGGACGGAGGTCAGGTTCACCGTCTGCGCGCGGGCGGCGGTCGTGAGGTCCGCGAACGCCCCGTACTTCATGATGGCGGCGAAGCCGGCGTAGAAGATGAGCGCGAACCAGGAGCCGATGAGCCCTTCGCTCGAGCGGTAGAAGGTCCCCGTGGCGCACCCGCCCGCGAGGACGATGGCGAAGCCGAAGATGAAGGCCCCGACGACGGTGGCGACCGGCGCGAGCTCGCCTGCGCCCAGCTGGATGATCCCGGCGGCCTCGAGGGCGAAGATCCCCACGCTCTGCACGGCGACGACGACGAGGAACGCCGTGAGCCATCGCGTCCGTCCGCCGATCCACACGTCCCGGAACGCGCCGGTGACGCAGAATCGCCCACGCTGCATGGCGAAGCCGAGCGCTCCGCCGACGATCAGTCCTGTCAGGATCATGCTGTCCCCCCTGGGTCTCGATGACGCTCGGGACGCTAGGGACGGGAGCGGCCGCCGCGTCGGCGGTGACGACGAGCGTCCAGGATGCGAGACCGGGCGGTTCTTCGGGCGGGTGGCTGCGTCGTCGAGGCGCTGTGCGAGGTGCCCGGACGCACCGGCACGGCCCGCGGCCCGCGAGGCTCCGTGTGCGACGATGGGCCCTCCCGCCCGACCCCGTGAAGGTGAGCAGTGCCCCCGATCCCCGACGAGTCGCAGGCCGCGACGATCCAGCCGGCCGCGACGCCGCCCGCGCAGCTGCGCAACTTCTGCATCATCGCGCACATCGACCACGGCAAGTCGACGCTGGCCGACCGGATGCTCGGCATCACGGGGGTGGTCGCGGACCGTGACATGCGGGCCCAGTACCTCGACCGGATGGACATCGAGCGCGAGCGCGGCATCACCATCAAGTCCCAGGCCGTGCGCATGCCCTGGCAGGTCGACGACACGGCGTACGCGCTCAACATGATCGACACCCCGGGCCACGTGGACTTCTCCTACGAGGTCAACCGGTCGCTCGCCGCCTGCGAGGGCGCCGTGCTGCTCGTCGACGCCGCCCAGGGCATCGAGGCGCAGACGCTCGCCAACCTCTACATGGCGCTCGAGAACGACCTCGCCATCATCCCGGTGCTCAACAAGATCGACCTGCCCGCCGCGCAGCCGGAGAAGTTCGCCGAGGAGCTCGCGAACCTCATCGGCGGCGACCCCGAGGACTGCCTGAAGGTCTCCGGCAAGACGGGCGAGGGCGTCGTCGACCTGCTCGACACGATCGTCCGTGACATCCCGCCCCCGGTGGGGGACGCCGAGGCGCCGGCCCGGGCGATGATCTTCGACTCCGTGTACGACACGTACCGGGGCGTGGTCACGTACGTGCGCGTCGTCGACGGGCGCCTCGACCCGCGCGAGCGCATCTCGATGATGTCGACGGGCTCGACCCACGAGCTCCAGGAGCTCGGCGTGATCTCACCGGACGCGAAGCCGTCGTCGGGCCTGGGGGTCGGCGAGGTCGGCTACCTCATCACGGGCGTGAAGGACGTGCGGCAGTCGAAGGTCGGCGACACGGTGACGACGCACACTCGGGGCGCCGCCGATCCGCTGGCCGGCTACCGCGAGCCGCTGCCCATGGTCTTCTCGGGCCTGTACCCGGTGGACGGCTCGGACTACCCGGCCCTGCGCGAGGCGCTCGACAAGCTCAAGCTCAACGACGCGGCCCTCACCTATGAGCCGGAGACCTCCGTCGCCCTCGGGTTCGGCTTCCGCTGCGGCTTCCTCGGCCTGCTGCACCTGGAGATCGTGCGGGAGCGGCTCGAGCGAGAGTTCGACCTCAACCTCATCTCCACGGCGCCGAACGTCGTCTACGAGGTGGTCCTCGAGAACGGTGACCCGGTGACGGTGACCAACCCGTCGGAGTTCCCGTCGGGGGAGAAGTTCAAGGAGATCTCCGAGCCGATGGTGCGGGGCACGATCCTCACGCCCAGCGAGTTCGTCGGCGCGGTGATGGAGCTGTGCCAGGGCAAGCGCGGAGAGCTGCTGGGCATGGACTACCTCTCGGAGGAGCGGGTCGAGCTGCGGTACCGCCTGCCGCTGGCGGAGATCGTGTTCGACTTCTTCGACCAGCTGAAGTCGAGGACCAAGGGGTACGCGTCGCTCGACTACGACGAGGACGGTCAGGCGCCCTCGGACCTCGTCAAGGTCGACATCCTCCTCAACCACGACCCGGTGGACGCGTTCTCCGCCGTCGTACACAAGGACAAGGCCTACGGCTACGGCGTGGCGATGGTCGGCAAGCTCAAGGAGCTCATCCCGCGTCAGCAGTTCGAGGTGCCGATCCAGGCGGCCGTCGGGTCGCGGATCATCGCGCGCGAGACCATCCGTGCCCTGCGCAAGGACATGCTCGCCAAGTGCTACGGCGGTGACATCTCGCGCAAGCGCAAGCTGCTGGAGAAGCAGAAGGAGGGCAAGAAGCGCATGAAGTCGATCGGACGGGTCGAGGTGCCGCAGGAGGCCTTCGTCGCCGCGCTGCAGACCGACGCGCCCACGGGCAAGAAGTAGGTCGTGGTCGACGATCCTCGGCCGCGGGGCGTGGCCACCGCCTCCCCGCGCGCGCAGGTGCCGCGGCCGGCGGGTGAGCTCGGTCCAGAGCTCGGTCCCGTGGTCCTCACGGACGGTCCCGCGACCGTGGCCGCCGTCTGCTCGGTGGCGCAGCTGTTCCACGTGGGCTCGCGCGGTCTGATGAGCGGCATCGACAAGCGCCCCGTCGACCGTCCGCTCACCGTGCTGCGGCACGGCGTGTGGGGAGACGTGCAGGGCGACCGGGAGAACCACGGCGGCCTGTTCAAGGCCGTGTACGCGTACGCGAGCGAGACCCGTCAGGCGTGGGCCGACGCCGTGGGCACGGAGTACCCGCCGGGGGCGTTCGGGGAGAACCTGGTGACGTCGGGGATCGACGTCGACGAGGCCGTCATCGGGACCCGCTGGCGGGTCGGGACCACGGTGCTGCGGGTGACGTCGCCGCGCACCCCCTGCCGTACGTTCGCCGCCTGGATGGGCGAGCCGGACTGGTCGCGGCGCTTCACCGCGGGCGGGCGCTGCGGGGCGTACCTGGGCGTCGAGGAGACCGGGGAGATCGCTGCCGGCGACGACATTCTCGTGGAGGACGTGCCGGAGCACGGCGTGAGCGTCGGCGACGCCTTCCGCGGGCTGGACGCCGACCGGGCCGGGGCGCTGCTCGACTGGGCCGAGGCGAGCGGGACCGTGCTCTACGAGACGTTGGTGCGGCGGGCGCTCGACGCGCTGAGCCGCGGAGGCCACGAGCGTGAGTTTCCCGGTGAGCTGCGCTCGACCGGCCGCGGCCTCGGCGGGGGCGCGCGGTGACGGGGGACGGCGGGCGCTCGGCGGACAACGGGCGCGCGGTGGCGGGAGTTGCCGGGCGTCACGACGACGGCGGGCGTGCCTCGGTGGCACACTCCGGGCGTCACGACGACGGCGTGCGTACCGAGCCGCCGGTCGCCTCCTCCCGCGGGCCGGGACCGGACCGGACGATGCGCGACGGCGAGCACGGACCCGCGTTCGTCGACGCACGGGTGCGGTCCTTCACCCGACGCGGGACCCGCCTCAAGCCCAGGTTGGCGAAGGTCTGGGAGGAGCGCGGCGACGTCGTGCTGGACGTCCCGATGATGACGGAGACGGGCGTGGCCGACCATGCCCGCCTCGACCTGGACGGGGCCTTCGGGAACGGCCTCACGACGGGAGGCCGCCTCGTGGTCGAGATCGGTTGCGGTGCGGGGGAGCAGATCGTGCACGCCGCGCTCGCCGAGCCCGGCACGCGGTTCCTCGGCCTCGAGGTGTGGCAGCCGGGGCTGGCGCGCACGCTCGCCCGCGTCCTCGACGAGGGGGCGACGAACGTGCGGCTCCTCGGCGTCGACGCCGAGCAGGCCCTGCCGATCCTGCTGCCCGCCGGCTCCGTCGACGAGCTGTGGACCTTCTTCCCCGACCCGTGGCGCAAGTCCAAGCATCACAAGCGACGGATCGTCTCGCCGGAGTTCGCCGCGGTCGTCGCGGGCCTGCTCGCGCCGGGCGGGACCTGGCGCCTGGCGACGGACTGGGCCAACTATGCCCAGCAGATGATCACCGTCCTCGACGCGGCCCCTGCGTTCGAGCTGACGGTCGAGGCAGGGCGGTGGCCCGGGCGCACGCTCACCCGCTTCGAGCGACGCGGCGTCGAGGACGGGCGGGAGGTCACGGACCTCACGGCCGTGCGCCGTCGCGTCGAGGACATGCCCGATGGCTGACCTGCCCCTGGGTGACCCCGCACCCGACGACGGACGACTGCCCGCGAGCGCGGGAACGGGCGCCCAGGAGCGGACGTTGTCCGTCTACCTGCACGTACCGTTCTGCGCCGTGCGTTGCGGGTACTGCGACTTCACGACCTACACGAACGCCGAGCTCGGCGGGGGTGGCTCGGCGGCGGAGTACGCCGGGAACGCCGTGGCGGAGGTCGAGCTCGCGGGCCGCGTGCTCGCCGACCCCGAGCTTGCGGCGTCCGGGATGGTGTCGCGTCCGGCGTCGACCGTCTTCCTTGGTGGTGGCACGCCGACGCGACTGCCGGTCGAGGACCTGGCGCGGATGATCGGTGCCGTGCGGGACACGGTCGGGTTGGCGGACGGTGCCGAGGTGACCACCGAGGCGAACCCCGACTCGGTCGACGCGAGGGCGCTCGAGGACCTGGCGGCCGCCGGCGTCACGCGCGTCTCCTTCGGCATGCAGTCGGCCGTGCCCGAGGTACTGGCGACGCTCGACCGGACCCACGATCCTGCCCGCGTCCCCCGTGCCGTGGCGTGGGCGCGGGAGGCCGGCCTCGACGTGTCGGTCGACCTCATCTACGGCACCCCCGGGGAGAGTGTCGCCGACTGGCGGACCTCCATGGAGGCGGCGCTCGAGATGGAGCCGGACCACGTGTCGGCCTACGCGCTGGTCGTGGAGCGCGGGACGAGGATGGGCGCACAGGTGCGGCGCGGCGAGCTCGTCCTGCCCGACGACGACGACCAGGCCGAGAAGTACGAGCTCGCCGACGCGATGCTCGACGGCGCCGGCTACGGCTGGTACGAGGTGTCGAACTGGGCGCGGGTCGAGCCGGGGGACTCCCCGGAGACCGGGGGGCTCGTCCACGCCAGCCGGCACAACCTCGCCTACTGGCGCGGTGGCGACTGGTGGGGCGTCGGCCCCGGCGCGCACAGCCACGTCGGCGGCGTGCGGTGGTGGAACGGGAAGCACCCCACGCCCTACGCGGCCCGGCTGCGCGAGGGGCTCTCGCCGGCCGTCGGCCGGGAGGTCCTGTCCGACGGGTCGCGCGAGCTCGAGCGGCTGCTCCTGGGGGTCCGGCTCGCCGAGGGTGTCGAGGTCGCCTCGCAGGGGGGCCTCACCCCCGACGACGCCGGCGCGCGCCTCGCCGGGCTCGTCGCCGAGGGACTGTGCGAACCGGGGCCCGCCGCCGAGGGGCGCGCGCGACTCACGCTGCGCGGGCGTCTCCTGGCGGACGCGGTCGTGCGTGAGCTGACCGACTGACAGCGAGCTCCGGGCAGGCGGGCGCGATGCGGCGCGCCCGCGGGTGAGGGCGTTGTCGGTTCACGTCGGGTGATCGGGTACCTGAACGAGGCGGCTCGATGGGCATGCGCGAGCCTGCTCACGGGTCCGGGTCGGTGGGTGGGTCGCTGCCGCCGTCGTCGTGGGGGTCGCGCTCGGAACGCCGGTTGCGGGTGACCCGCTCGGCGACGCGTCGTCGGAGCGCCTGGTAGCGGTCCGTGGTCATCTCCGGGCCGGGGCGGTGCTGGTAGGGGAAGGGGGAGCGGGGGACGCTGTAGGTGTGCCCGGTCGGGGTGCGGACGTCGATCCGGCCGTCGTCGCTCGTGGCGTAGCGCCACCCGGGGTGCTGCTTGGCGTAGTTGCACGACGCGCACAGCCCGGTGGCGTTCGCGGCGCTGGTGGCGCCGCCGAGCGCGTGGTCGGTGGTGTGGTCGATGTGCTCGACGGGGTTGGTGCAGTACGGCGTGCGGCAGATGTCGTCGCGGATGAGCACCAGCTTGCGCAGCTCGCCGGTGAACACCCTCGAGCGGGACTCCATCGAGACCACGCCGCCGGTGTCGGGGTCGGTCCACAGTCTCTTGAACCACACCGTCCGTGCGTGGCGGACATGCTCGCGGGCGCTCTCCGCGGCCAGGGGGCCGTGGCCGGTGAGCCAGGCGGGCACGTCGGCCCCGGCCAGTGTGTCGGCGGGCATGACGATGGTCAGGGCCACGTCGCGTGGTTCGGTGGTGGCGGTGCCCGTGACGTGCTCGACGAGCAGGTCCGCGGCGAGCTGGTGACGGGTCCGGCCGCCGGCCTTGCCGTCGGTAGTCAGGGTGGCGGCCTGTGCGGTGAGGCTGGCGTGGACGCGCACGGCGTCGGTCATCGGTAGGTGCGCGGTCAGGTAGGCCATCGATCCCTGGCCGCCGCGCAGGGAGACACGGCGTTGGGAGTTCTCGTGAGCACGGCGGGCGGCCGCGTTGTCCGCGTCGAGCTCCATGGCGTGCCGGCGTGCGTGCTGGTGGATCTGGCCGTCGCCCATGGTCGGCAGGTCGACGGCCATGCGCGCGTCGACCTCGCGCCGGTCGTCCGCGGACAGGGTCACGGTCTCGCGCAGGAGGATCGTGGCCCGCCATTCCGAGACCAGGCCCTTCTCCATGAGGTCCAGCGTGTGCGGCAGGTCGGCCTGGAGGGCCTTGGCCAGTCCCAGGTAGCGGGCGCCGCGGCCCGGGGACTCCCGGCGGGCCAGCGCGATCTCACCGGCGACCCCCTGGCCCTGCTTCGCGGCCGGGACCTCCAGGGCCTTCTCGTGGTCGGTGCGCATCTGCCACAGATCCGCCGTGGCCCGCGCCTGGGCGGCACGCGCGGCCGAGACCAGCTCCTCCAGCGCGGTGATCTGATCGATCGCGTCAGCCTCGTCCTCCCGACGCAGCCCCGCCAGCACGGTCCGCATCCCGCGGATCTCACCGGCGCCCGGTGACGACGACGCCCCCGGCGGCACGCCGTCCTCAGACGTGGAGGTGCCCGTCGCGGAGGTGTCGTGGGCCGTGAGGTGCTCGACCGCTGCGGCGTCGTCCGCGGCGGAGGCGTCGGTCGGGGAGCGGCGGGCAGGCGGGTCGTCGATGTCAGGCTCGTCCACGTCTGTCGTCGACATCGCCATCACCTCCTCACCCTCGAGCTGCAAGACGCCGAATCTCTGTTCGAACTGCTACCAACCTATCGACCACCACTGACATCGGAGCCCCGGAATTCCGCGCCTGTGGACGGATCTGCAGCAGTCGTGCCTGTGGATCCGCCGCGATCATTCGAGCGGAAGAGGAGCCGTGTGCGACGCGCCTCACGAGGCCGGCTCGAGCCTGTGCGTGGTGCTCCGGGAGCGCGGTCGACCCGTGCGCTGACTATCCCGCGACGCGCGGTCGCCCCGTGCGGTAGCACTCCGGCAGGCAGGGTCGTCCCGCTCGACGTCGCCACCCCTTGAATGCATGCCGATACGGGTATATATTCGACCTCATGGCCCGAGCAGCGACGACGTCGGACGTGTTCAACGCGATCGCCGAGCCGCAGCGCCGCGCCATCCTCGGGCTCCTCCGCACGCGCGAACGACCGGTGACAGAGCTGGCCTCGGAGCTGAACATCACGCAGCCCGGGGCGTCCAAGCACCTGCGGGTGCTCCGCGAGGTCGGCCTCGTGCGGGACCGACGCTCGGGGCAGCAGCGCATCTACTCCCTCGATGCGCGCGGGCTGCGACCGGTGCACGAGTGGACGGGCGGGTTCGAGCAGTTCTGGCAGGAGTCCTTCGATCGGCTGGACTCGTACGTCCAGCAGCTCGAACGCACGGAGCACGAGGAGCGTGTCCGACCGGAGATGCCGTACAACGACGAGGAGCAGACGTGAGCAGCACCGATGACGCAGGGACCGCACGATCCGACACTGCCGACCGCGAGGTCGCCATCTCCCGCCTGATCCACGCACGGCGCGAGCTGGTGTTCCGAGCGTTTTCCGACGTACGGCACCTCGCGCAGTGGTGGGGCCCGGACGGGTTCACCACGACCACCCGGTCGTTCGACTTCCGCGTCGGCGGCGTCTGGGACTTCGTCATGCACGGCCCGGACGGGACCGACTACCCCGAGTGGATCACCTGGACCGAGATCGACCCGCCGGCGCGGATCGTGCTGCTCCACGGCGAGTACCGCGACGATCCGAGCTCCTTCACGTCCGTCCTCACCTTCACGCCGCAGCTCGGCCGTGGGGGCGGGGATGTCGATGACGCCGCCGGTCGCACCGGCGCCGATGCCGAAGGTGCAGACACCGAGCACGGCGACGTCGAGCACACGCTGATCGAGATGCGCACGGTGTTCCCCACCACGGCCCTGCGCGACGAGGCGGTCGAGAGCCACGGCGCGATCGAGGGCGGTCGGCAGACGTTGGGCAACCTGGCCGTCTACGTCGAGCAGCGTCTGAGGTAGACCCTGCGCCCCACGCTCGCGGCCGCTACCGTTCCCGCATGGACATGCTCATGGGCGAGCAGATCGCCGCGGCCGACCTCGCGCAGTGGCGCAAGCTCGCCCAGGGGCTGCACGCCCGCTACCTGGTCGACGACTTCGGTACCGCCGTGCGGTTCGTGGCCGCGATCGGTGAGGCGGGCGACGCGGTCGGCCACCACCCGCGCGTCTCGATCGGCAGGGGCTACGTCGATCTGGAGCTGGTGAGCGACGACGCCGTCTTTCGTGACGACGACGGCGAGGAGCACGTCGTCGAGTGGGTGACGAACAAGGACCTCGACCTGGCCCGGCGCATCACCGACATCGCCGGCGGCCACGCCGTCACGGCCGACCCCACCGCCGTCGGGGAGCTCGAGCTCGGTCTCGACACCACCCGGTCCGCCACAGTCGCGCCCGTGTGGACCGCCCTGCTGACCGGGAACGCCGAGGACCGGGGCCGCGGGACGCCGTCGGGCGACGAGATCCGGGACGCCACCGGGCGGGTGCCGAACCTGTGGTTCGGCGACGGCGAGGCGCAGCAGCGGTTCCACCTCGAGGTCTACGTCGCGCCCGACGTGGTCGAGCAACGGATCGCCGCGGCCCTCGCCGCCGGCGGGACCGTCGTCGACGACGCATCCTCTCCCGCCCTGACTGTCATCGCCGACCAGGACGGCAACCGGGGCGTCCTCTGCGCCGACACGTCATCCGTCGGCCCCGTGGGCCCGGACTGAGGCCCGGGCGCTGCGCGGTGTACGAGGAGCGCCGCGCGATGAGGGCCGCGCGGCCGGCCGAGGACCGTCCTGCGTCACCTACTCCGGCACCCCGGTGACGAAGTCGATGAGCTCCTCCACGCGCCCCAGCAGCTGGGGAGAGAGGTCGGCGTAGGTCCGCACCGAGCCGAGGATGCGCTGCCAGCCGCGCGCGACGTCGCCCTGGTCGGCGTGCGGCCACCCCAGGGCCCTGAGCGTGCCCACCTTGATGTCAGTCCCGCGCGGCACGTGCGGCCACTCCGTGAGCCCCACCCGCTCGGGCCGCACCGCCTGCCAGACGTCGACATAGGGGTGACCGAGCACGAGCACGTGCTGGGCGGCGCCGCCCAGCCGGCGGCGCGCGTCGTCGACGATCCGCGTCTCCTTCGAGCCCGCCACGAGGTGGTCGAGCAGCACGCCCGCCCGTCGGGCCGGTCCTGGCCGGAACGCCGCGAGCACGTCCGCGAGGTGATCGGCGCCCTCGAGCTGCTCGACGACCACCCCCTCGACCCGGAGGTCGTCGCCCCACACGCGCTCGACGAGCTCGGCGTCGTGCCGGCCCTCCACCCAGATCCGCGACGCCCGCGCCACCCGGGCGCGACCGCCCTCGACCTTGAGGGAGCCCGACGCGGTGAGGTTGCGACCGCCCGCCGTGCGCGCGACGTCGGGCCGTGCCTGAGCGGCCGACACCTGCGGCGGTACGAGACGGACCGGTGCGCCGTCGATCCAGAACCCCGGACCGAGCGTGAACGAGCGGCGCCTGCCGAGACGGTCCTCGAGGGTCACGAGGTGCATCCCGCCGGACTTCTCGATCCGGGTGATCGCCCCGACGAACCCGGTCTCCACGTCCTCCACCACGAGGCCCCGCTCGGCGGGGACGTCTCGCGTGACGGGTCGCCGGCGCGGGTCGGGACGGGGGGAGGCGAGGACGTCGGGTCCGTATCGGTCGGTCACCGGCCGAGGGTACGTATCAACCACCGCCCGACGGCGGAGCCCGCCCACGGGGCGGGTCGCCACGCGCTGGGGGAGTGCCGGACGAGCCGCGCCGCGGACCTGTGGCGGAGCCCGCCCCGCGGCGCCAGCCCGGTGGTGCGGTTCACGGCGGCATCCGCCGCTCACCGCGTACGATTGGCACTCAGAGGTGTCGAGTGCTACCTCGACGGTGCCGGGCGCGCCCCCGGCAGCCGCGTCGAGCCGGGCCCGCGACCCTCAGCGACCCGAGCGGGCGCCGGTCGGCGGCCCGACCGGGAGGACGTCGATCGAGGAGGTGCCATGTCGACCGAGGACCGCCGCCTGCGCGTGCTCCAGGCCATCGTCAGCGACTTCGTGCGCACCTCGGAGCCCGTGGCCTCGCGCGCGCTCGTCGAGCGCCACCACCTCGACGTCTCGCCGGCCACGATCCGCAACGACATGGCCGCCCTCGAGGAGTCCGGCCACATCGCACAGCCCCACACGTCCGCGGGCCGAGTGCCCACGGAGAAGGGGTACCGCGCCTTCGTCGACGAGATCGCCACCCTCAAGCCGCTGTCCGGGGCCGAGCGTACGGCCATCGAGACACTCCTCGGCCGCTCTGTCGATCTCGACGACGTGGTCGAGCGCACGGTGCGCCTGCTCGCGCAGCTGACCAACAACGTCGCCGTCGTCCAGTACCCGTCGCTCAGCCGCACCTCGCTGCGCCACCTCGAGCTCGTCCCGCTCGACGAGCGCCGGCTGCTCATCGTCATCATCACCGCGGCGGGCCGGGTCGAGCAGCGCACCGTCGAGATCCCGTCCGAGTCGGACCTCGTGGACATCGCCGAGCTCGGTGCCCGGCTCAACCTCGTGTGCGCCGGCCTGCCCGCCCGGGACATCGGCCCCGCGCTCGTCGACCTCGCCGAGCTGCTCGAGCCGAGCCGGCGCCCGCTGCTCGACGTCGTCGCCTCCGAGCTCAGCCGCGTGCTGGCCGAGGACTCCGAGGAGCGCATCGTGCTGGGCGGTACCGCGAACCTCGCGCGCGCCGGCACAGACTTCAGCCGCACCATCGGCCCCGTCCTCGAGGCGCTCGAGGAGCAGGTCGTGCTGCTGCGCCTGTTCGCCGAGATGGAGGCGGACCGGCTCACCGTGCGCATCGGCTCGGAGAACCACCACGACTCGCTGACGGAGGCGTCGATCGTCGCGGGGGCGTACGGTGCCTCCGGCGAGGTCGTCGCGCGGGTCGGCGTGCTCGGCCCCACGCGCATGGACTATCCGGGCACGATGGCGGCGGTCCGCGCCGTCGCCCGCTACCTCTCCCGCTTCCTCGGCGGGTAGACCCGGGCCACCGACCGGCGCCGGGCCGCACGCCGCGGCACCCGGCCCGCCGCACCCAGCACCGAACCGAACCACTGCGACAGATTGCGACCTGTGAGCGACTACTACTCGATCCTCGGCGTGAGCCGTGACGCGAGCCCCGACGAGATCAAGCGTGCCTACCGCAAGCGCGCCCGCCAGCTGCACCCGGACGTCGCCGGGCCGGAGGCGGGTGACCAGTTCAAGGACGTGCAGCGCGCCTACGACGTGCTGCGTGACCAGGACAAGCGGCGCATGTACGACGCCGGGGGCGAGGACGCGCTGCGGGGCGGTGGTGCCGGGGCCGGTGCGGCCGGGTTCGGCGACTTCGCCGACATCTTCTCCCAGTTCTTCGGCGGCGCCGCCGGGGGAGGGATGCGTGGTCCCGTCCCGCGCGCCCGCCGCGGACGCGACTCCCAGATCGTGCTCGACATCGACCTCGTCGACGCCGTGTTCGGCTCGACCGAGGAGATCCCCGTCCAGACCGCCATCGTCTGCGGGACCTGCAACGGCACCTGCTGCCGGCCCGGCACCTCCCCGACCACGTGCACCACGTGCGGCGGGCAGGGTTCCGTCCAGCGCGTCACCCGCTCGTTCCTCGGCCAGATGATGGCGACGTCGGTGTGCCCGGCCTGCTCCGGGCACGGCACCGTCATCCCCGAGCCGTGCCAGGAGTGCGCCGGCGAGGGCCGCGTCCGTTCGCACCGCACGATCTCGGTCGAGGTGCCGGCGGGCGTGAGCACCGGCACGCAGCTGCGCCTGCAGGGCGAGGGCGAGGTCGGTCCCGCGGGCGGTCCTCCCGGCGACCTGTTCGTCGAGATGCGCGAGCGTCCGCACCCCGTGTTCCAGCGGCACGGGGACGACCTGCTGTGCACCCTGACCATCCCGATGACCGCCGCCGCGCTGGGCACCCTCGCCTCGATCGAGACGCTCGACGGGCCGCGGGACATCGACGTAGTGCCGGGCACCCAGCCCGGTGAGCGCATCACGCTCGAGGGACTGGGCGTCGGCCGGCTGCGCGCCCGCGGACGCCGCGGCGACCTCCACGTCGACGTCGAGGTCACGGTCCCGACCAAGCTCGACGACGAGCAGCGCGAGCTGCTCAGCAACCTCGCCAGCGCGCGGGGCGAGGAGCGTCCGGAGGCCCGCCTCACCAGCGCCGACAGCTCGATGTTCTCGCGCCTGCGCGAGCGCTTCGTCGGCCGCTGACCCGCCCGCGACGCCCATGACGCGGCCCGTGTTCCTCGCCGAGCCCGCCGAGCTCGCCGACGTGCGTGCCGGCGGCGTGGCGCACGTCCGCGGCCCGGAGGCGCACCACGCGGCGAGCGTGCGGCGCATCCGCAGCGGCGAGGAGGTCGACGTCGTCGACGGGCGGGGCCGCCGCGTGACCGGCGCCGTCACCGACGCCGCGAAGGACCGCCTCACCGTCTCGGTCACCACCGTGGTCGACGAGCCGGCCCCGACGCCGCGGCTCGTCCTCGTCCAGGCCCTCGGCAAGGGCGGGCGGGACGAGCAGGCCGTCGAGTCCGCCACCGAGCTCGGCGTCGACCGGGTCGTGCCCTGGCAGGCCGAGCGATGCGTGTCCCGGTGGGACGCGAAGGCCGACAAGGGCCGTGCGCGGTGGACCTCGGTCGCCGAGGGCGCGGCGAAGCAGTCGCGGCGGGCCCGCGTCCCCGCCGTCGACGCCGTCGTCACCACCGCGAGCCTCGCCGACGCCGTCGCGCGGGCCACCGGGGCGGGGGCCGCGGAGGCCTCGGGGCCCGGGGGGACCGCAGGGCACGGGGCGGGCGCGCCCGGCGCCGCCGGATCCGGAGCCACCGTCCTCGTCCTGCACGAGTCCGCCACCGAGCGGCTCGCCGCGCTCCTCGCAGCCGGCGCGGTCGCGCCCGGTCCCGCCGCCCCGGAGGTCCCCGTCCGGCCCGCGGCGGTCGCGCCCGGTCCCGCCGCCCCGGAGGTCCCCGTCCAGCACGCGGCGGCCGCGCCCGGCGAGGTGTGGTGCGTCGTCGGGCCGGAGGGCGGGATCTCCGACGCCGAGCTCGACGCCCTCGTGGCCGCCGGCGCGGTCCCGGTCAGGCTCGGTCCGCACGTCCTGCGCACCTCCAGCGCCGGGCCCGCGGCCCTCGCGGCGCTCGGCGCCGCCCTCGGCCGCTGGTGAGCGCCGGTCTCGCTACGATGGCCGAGTCCGCACCCGCCGACCCCCAGGAGTCTCGAGGGCACCGTCCCCGACCCATGAACCGCACCACCGACCACGGAAGCCCCGCGCCGGGCGACGACACCCGGCACCTGACGATCCCCGACCACCTGCCCCCCATGCTCCTGCTGGGCGCGAACGACGAGGTGCTGCGCGCCGTCGAGCGAGGCTTTCCCCAGGTGGCCATCCACGTGCGCGGCAACGTGGTGACGATGACCGGACCGGACGGCGACGTCTCCCTGACCGAGCGGCTGCTCGCGGAGCTCGTCGACATCGCGTCGGCCGGGCAGCCGTTGACGGCCGACGCCGTCGACCGGGCCACCGCGATCCTCACCGCCGGGGACACCCGGCCCGCCGACGTGCTCACCGCCGACATCCTCTCCTCGCGCGGCCGCACCATCCGGCCCAAGACGCTGGGGCAGAAGGCTTACGTCGACGCGATCGACGCCCACACGGTCACCTTCGGCATCGGGCCGGCCGGTACCGGCAAGACCTACCTCGCCATGGCCAAGGCCGTGCTCGCGCTGCAGCGCAAGGAGGTCACCCGGATCATCCTCACGCGCCCCGCGGTCGAGGCGGGCGAGCGGCTGGGCTACCTCCCGGGCACGCTCACCGACAAGATCGATCCCTACCTGCGGCCGCTGTACGACGCGTTGCACGACATGCTCGAGCCCGACTCCATGCCGGGTCTCATGGCCGCGGGCACCATCGAGGTCGCCCCGCTGGCCTACATGCGCGGTCGCACCCTCAACGACGCCTTCATCGTCCTGGACGAGGCGCAGAACACGACGCCCGAGCAGATCAAGATGTTCCTCACCCGGCTCGGCTTCGGCTCGCGGATCGTCGTCACCGGGGACGTCTCCCAGATCGACCTGCCCTCGGGCACCCGTTCCGGTCTGAAGGTCGTCCAGGAGATCCTGACCGGGGTCGACGACATCGCGATGTGCCACCTCACCTCCCGCGACGTCGTGCGGCACCGCCTGGTCAGCGACATCATCGACGCCTACGAGCGCTGGGACGCCCAGGCCGAGGCCGACGGCGAGCGCGAGCGGCGTGCGGCCGCCCGGTCCACCCGCGGTGCCGGCGGGCGAGCCGGCACCACTCGTCCCGTCCGACGCCGAGGAGTCGAGCAGTGAGCATCGAGGTCAACGACGAGTCCGGCAGCGGTGCCGACGCCGAGGAGCTCGCCGCGCTCGCCCGCTACGTGCTCGAGGAGATGCGCGTGCACCCGCAGGCCGAGCTGTCGATCATGCTCGTCGACGAGGACGTCATGACCGACCTCCACGTGCGCTGGATGGACGAGCCCGGACCGACCGACGTCCTGTCCTTCCCCATGGACGAGCTGCGTCCCGGCGCCGACGGCGAACCTCCCGTCGAGGGCACGCTCGGCGACGTCGTGCTCTGCCCGAGCGTCGCGGCCGCCCAGGCCCGCACGGCCGGACACTCGACGGCCGAGGAGCTCGGCCTCCTCACGGTCCACGGCATCCTTCACCTGCTCGGCTACGACCACGCCGAGCCGGAGGAGGAGAAGGAGATGTTCGACCTCCAGCGTCGGCTCCTGCTGACGTTCCTGGCCGGGCGGTGACCCGGCCATGACCCCTCCGCATACCGGCGGCTCCCTGCTCGCCACCGCCCCGTCCGGGGCCGCGACCGCGTCCGACGCACCGCTGGTCGTCGTGCTCGGAGCCGCGGCCCTCCTGCTCGTCGTCGCCGCGCTGTTCTCTGCCGCGGAGGCGGCACTGACGCGCATCAGCCGGTCGAGCGTCTCGGAGCTCGAGCACGACGACCACCCCGCGGCGGCACGCGTCGCCGGCCTCGTCGAGCGCCGCGAGACCGGGCTCGCGGGCCTGATGTTCGTCCGCGTGCTCGTCGAGATGACCACCGCGGTCCTGCTGACGGTCGCCGCCACGACGGTGATCGAACCCTGGGGTCTCGTCGTGCTCGCCGCGGTCGGCGCGTGCGCGGTGGTGGTCGTCGTCGTGGCCGGGATCGGCCCGCGGCGCCTCGGCCGCCGTCACCCGGGGCGCACCCTGGCGCGGCTCTCCGTCCTGGTGGCGGCCGTGACCGCCGTCGCCGGTGCGTTCGGTCGCCTCGGCCGCGCGTTCGCCCCGGAGCGCGAGCGCTCCGAGGAGGATCTCGCGCAGGAGTCCGCCGACGAGCTCCAGCAGCTCGTCGACCGGGTCAACGACGCCGAGCGGCTCGAGGAGAAGGACCGCGAGCTGCTGGAGTCCGTGTTCCAGCTCGGCCGCACCTACGTCCGCGAGGTCATGGTCCCGCGCACCGACATGGTCTCCATCGAGGGCGACCAGCCGCTGACCAAGGCCCTCAACCTCTTCACCCGGTCCGGGTTCTCGCGCGTGCCCGTGCACGGCGACTCCCTCGACGACCTGCGCGGCATCCTCTACCTCAAGGACGTCATGCGGCGGGTGCACCGCCGCACCGACACCGAGCACGTCCTGTGCGCCGACGTCATGCGCGAGCCGTTCTTCGTGCCCGAGACCAAGCTCGTGGACGACATGCTGCGCGAGATGCAGACCCAGGCCGTGCACATCGCGATGGTCGTCGACGAGTACGGCGGCATCGCCGGCCTCGTCACCATCGAGGACCTGCTCGAGGAGCTCGTCGGCGAGATGGTCGACGAGCACGACCGCGCCGAGACCGTGGTCGAGGACCTGGGCGACGGTCGCTGGCGCGTCCCGGCCCGCACCCCGGTCAGCGACCTCGGCGAGCTGTTCGACCTCGAGCTCGACGACGACGACATCGACACCGCGGGCGGGCTGCTCGCCAAGGTGCTGGGCAAGGTACCGCTGGCCGGTGCGTCGGTGGACGTCGACGGCGTGCACCTGGAGGCCGAGCGCGTGGAGGGCCGGCGGCGCCGCGTCTCGACGATCCTCGCGCGCCGGTCCGACCCCGACGAGGAGGAGGAGCGATGACGGACGTCCCGTTCCCGGGCGAACCGGGGTCGGGCACCGAGCTCGGCGAGGACACCAACGCCCTGGCGGACCTCGACCTCGGCCACCTCGTCGACGAGGACTGGCCCGACGACCACCGCGCGGGCTTCGTCGCCCTGGTGGGGCGGCCCAACACCGGCAAGTCGACCCTGACGAACGCGCTCGTCGGCGAGAAGGTCGCCATCACCTCGGACCGCCCGCAGACCACCCGGCGTGCCGTGCGGGGCATCGTCCATCGCGGCGACGGCCAGATCGTCCTCGTCGACACCCCGGGCATGCACCGTCCCCGCACGCTGCTGGGGGAGCGGCTCAACGACGTCGTGCGCGAGACCCTCACCGGCGTCGACGTCGTCGCGCTGTGCCTGCCGGCCGACGAGCGGATCGGCCCCGGCGACCGGCACCTGCTCACCGAGGTCGAGGGCATGCGTGGCGCCCTCGTCGCCGTCGTGACGAAGACGGACCGGGTCGGGCGCGGGGCGCTGGCGGAGAAGCTGCTCGAGGTGAGCGGGCTCGCCGACTTCGCGGAGATCGTGCCGGTCAGCTCGGTGGCCGGCGACCAGGTCGACCTCCTGGCGGACCTGCTGCTCGCCCGCATGCCACTGTCCCCGCCGCTGTACCCCAAGGGCGCCACCGGGGACGAGGCGGTCGAGCTGACGATCGCCGAGCTCGTCCGGGAGGCCGCGCTCGAGGGTGTGCGCGACGAGCTGCCGCACTCGATCGCCGTCGTCGTCGACGAGATGGTCGAGCGCGAGCGGGCCGAGGGCGACGACCGTCCGCCCGTGCTCGCCGTCCACGCGTCGGTCGTGGTCGAGCGCGACTCGCAGAAGGCCATCGTCATCGGCCGCGGCGGGTCCCGCCTGAGGGAGGTCGGCACGCGGGCACGGGCCGGGATCGAGGCCCGGCTCGGTCGGAGGGTGTTCCTCGACCTGCACGTGCGAGTGGCCAAGGACTGGCAGCGCGACCCCCGACAGCTCGGCCGCCTGGGCTTCTGACAGCGCGCCGCACCGGTCGTCGAGCGTGCGGTTCCCGGTCGTCGAGCGTGCGGCCCCTCGTCGTCGAGCGTGCGGTTCCCGGTCGTCGAGCGTGCGGCCCACGTGGCCGCGGACCGCACGCTCGAGGTGTCAGAACCGCACGCTCGACGACCGGGGGTGAACGGTCAGCTGATGTGGTCGACCATCTTGTGGATCGGCTCCTGCATGCGCGGGTAGGTGTCGATGTAGCTGTCGAGGTAGAACTGGTACTCCTCGTGGGCGTCCATGTCCGGCTCGATCGTGTCGGCCGTGTGGACCATGGCGTCGGCCGCGGCCGTGACGTCGTCGAAGAGCCCCGCGCCGGTCGCCGCGAGGATGCACGAGCCGAGCGCGACGGCGTCGGGCACCTTCGTCAGCGTGATCGGCGTGCCGGTGACGTCGGCGTGCATCTGCATCCAGAACGGGCTGTTCGTCGCACCGCCGCACGAGACGATCTCGTCGACCTTGTGCCCCGCGGCCCGCATCGTGCGCGCGATGTGCTCCGTGCCGTAGCAGACGCCCTCGAGGATCGCCCGGTAGAAGTGCGCCGGTCCGTGGTGCAGCGACAGGCCCCACAGGATGCCGCGCGCGCGGCCGTCGGTGTACGGCGTGCGGTTGCCCTGGAAGTACTCGTTGACGATGAGCCCCTCCGACCCCAGCGGGATCGCCGCCGCACGCTCGTCCATGAGGGAGTAGGCCGTGCGGCCCGCCTCCTCCGCCTCGGCCACGAGGTGTTTGGCGAAGTTGTCCCGGTACCACTTGACGACCGAGCCGGTCGAGACCTGCCCGCCCTCGACCGTGTACTGCCCGGGCATGACCGAGTCGGTGTAGCCGCCGAAGAATCCCTCGCCGGAGATCGCCTGGTCGGTCTGCCCGATGAACACGTGCGAGGACCCGGTGATGAGCGCCATCTTCCCCGGCGCGACGACGCCGAGCCCGATCTGCCCCGCGAAGGCGTCCGCGCAGCCCTGCGCCACCGGCGTGCCCTCGGCGAGCCCCAGGTGCTCGGCCGCGGCGCCGGTCAGCCCGCCGACGGCCACGCCGAGGTCGTTGACCGTCCCGGGAATCTTGTCGAGCACGTCGGCGACGCCGATGTCCTCGTAGAAGTCGACGGGCCAGCCGCCGTTGTCCCGGTCGTAGTACATCCGCGCCGACGCCGAGTTGATGTTGATCGTCCACTCGCCCGTGAGCTTGTAGGTGATCCAGTCCGGGGCGTCGACGAGGTACTTCGCGCCGTTGAACGTCTCCGGCTCGTGCTCCTTGAGCCACGCCGTCTTGAAGGGGAACCACTCCGCCGTCGCCGGCATCGTGCCGCCGCCGTTGTACCGGCGCGCCTTCGAGCTGGAGCTGCTCGCGCGCTCGGCCTGCTCGACCGCCCGGACGTCCATCCACATGATCGCCGGACGCATCGCGCGGCCGCTGTCGTCCATCGCGAGGACCGTCATCGTCGTGGCGTCGTAGCTGATGCCGGAGATGTCCGCGCCCGTGAGGCCGGCCTTCTCCAGGGCCTGCCGGCTGGAGGTCGCGATGGCGCCCCACCAGTCGTCCTCGGTCTGCTCGGCCCAGCCGGGTCGGGGGTGTGTGGTCTTGTACGGCGTGGCCGCGAAGGCGACCGGGTCGCCGACGAGGTTGAAGATCGCGACCCGGCAGCTCTCGGTGCCGAAGTCGATGCCCATGACGAACGGACCGTCGGGGCGGGTGGATGCAGTCATCGTCTCTCTCCCTTGAGCGTGCTGGACCTGCCGGGCGGCGTCGTCGCGAACCCGACCGCGGGCCCCGAGCGTACGCCGTGCGAGGCGTCGTGGCGGCGCAGCACCGCCGACGACGCAACATTATGGGGTGTTAAATCAACACAACACCATGTTAGTGTCTGAGACGTTCAGGTGTCAGCACCGGATCGTCCCGCGCGGCGGGAGGCCCGGAGCGCACGGTCGCTCGAGACGAAGAGGTGAGGCACGTGCCGACGAGTCGATTCGTCACACGGTCCGGCATCGAGATCCCGCCCGTGGGGCTGGGGACCTGGCAGATGGACGGTGACGTCGGCCGCACCGCCGTCGCCGGCGCGATTCGCGCGGGCTACCGGCTCATCGACACGGCGCAGCGCTACCACAACGAGCGGGCCGTCGGTGCGGGCGTGCGCGAGTCCGGCGTCCCGCGCGACGAGCTGCTGCTCGTGTCCAAGCTGCGCGGCGGCGACCAGGGCGCCGTCCAGACGCGGCGCTCGTTCATGGCCTCGCTGGAGAGCCTCGCGACCGACCGCCTCGACCTGTACTACATCCACTGGCCGCTGCCGATGCTCGGGAAGTACCTCGAGTCCTACGAGATCCTCATGGAGCTGCGCGCCGAGGGCCTCATCCGCGCGATCGCCGTGTCGAACTTCCTGCCCGAGCACCTCGCCGCGGTCCACGACCGGTTCGGCGAGTACCCCGAGGTCAACCAGGTCGAGCTCCACCCGGGCTGGCCGCAGGACGAGATCAGGGCCTTCGACGCCGAGCACGGCATCGTCACCCAGGGCTGGGGGGTCGCCGGACGCGGCAAGGGGATGATGGACGACGGCACGCTGGAGGAGATCGGGCGCGACCACGGCGTCAGCCCGATCGAGGTCTCGCTCGCCTGGACCGTCGGCAAGGGCGTCGCCGCCCTGGCCAAGTCCGCCGACGCCGGCCGGCAGCGCGCCAACCTCGCCGCCCCCGGCATCGAGCTGACCGAGCAGCAGATCGCGCGCATCGACGCCATGCCCCGCGTAGCACTCGGCAAGGACCCCGCCGTCAACGAGGAGTACTGAGGCAGGACCTCGTCCCGCGACGGCGCACGGCCGACGACGGCGCACCGCACCGCCGACGTCCCGACCGCCCCGCCACGCGCCCGCACGGCGCACCACCCATGAACCGTATGAACCGCACGAACCGCACGAACCGCACCACCACCTCGAACCAAGGAGCTCCCACCATGAGTGGAATCGACATCCGTCTCGGCCGCATGTTCGACAAGGACACCCGCCGCTCGTTCACGGTGGCCTTCGACCACGGCCAGTCGCTGCGCATCCCGGGCGGCCTCGGCAACCCGGTCGCGCTCCTCGAGCGCGTGGCCGCCGGCGGCGCGGACGGCATCCTGCTCAACAAGGGCATGCTCGCGCAGGCCTCCCACGTCTTCGCCCACCGCGGCGCACCGGCCGCGATCCTGCGCGCCGACTGGACCACGCTCGACCCCGCGATGAAGGAGGAGCAGGGCGAGGGCTACCGGCCGCTCGTCGACCCCGCCGACGCGATCGCGCTCGGCGCCGACGCCCTGTGCATGTACCTCATCGCCCGTCCGAAGTCCGACGGCATGTTCTACGACAACATCGCGAACGTCGCGGAGACGATCGACCGCGCCCACGCCGTCGGCCTGCCCGTCATCGTCGAGGGCACCCTGTGGGGGCTGCGCAACGAGGACCAAAAGGACCCCGAGGGGCTGCGCCAGGTCTGCCGCATCGCCGCCGAGCTGGGCGCCGACGCTATCAAGACCGAGTACGTCGGCGACGTCGAGGCCCAGCGCACCATCATCGAGGAGGTCGGCAACGTCCCCGTCCTCACCCTGGGTGGGGCTCCCGGTGACGACGCCGACGTCGCGGCCGCCGCGGCCGGCGCCATCGAGTCCGGCGCGCGCGGCCTGATCTTCGGCCGCAACGTGTGGCAGGCCGGCGACCTCGAGGAGCGCCTGTCCACCCTCGGCCGGATCACGCACCAGGCCGGCGACGCCCGATGAGGGCGGCGGTCTTCGGCGGTCCCGGCATCGTCGAGCTGCGGGAGGTCTCGACCCCGACCGCGCCGGAGGGCGGACTGCTCCTGCGCACCGGCGCCAACACCGTGTGCGGTACCGACGTGCGGATCATCCGCGGCGAGAAGTCGGCGGGCATCGACGTCGGTGTCGTCCTCGGTCACGAGATCGCCGGCGAGGTCGTCGAGCTCGGCGCCGGCGTGGACGGGTTCGCCGTGGGCGACCGCATCGGGATCAATCCGACCGTGCCGTGCGGGCGCTGCGCCTACTGCCGGCTCGGCCGGGAGAACCTGTGCAGCGACTCGAAGATCTTCGGGTACGCGCTCGACGGCGGTCTGGCCGAGTACGTCGCCGTCCCGGCCGAGGCGATCTCCCGCGGTGGCGTGTTCGTCGCGCCGGCGGACGTCCCGTACTCCTCGATCGCGCTCGCCGAGCCGCTGGGCTGCGTGCTCGGCGGGGCCGAGTCTTACGGGGTCGCGCCGGGGGAGACCGTGGTGGTGCTCGGCGCCGGGCCGATCGGCCTGCTCCACGCGCAGGTCGCCCGGCTCGCCGGGGCCGGCCGGGTGGTCGTGTCCGACCCGTCGGCGGGCCGCCGCGAGGTGGCGTCCGCGCTCGGCGCGACCGACGTCGTCGACCCGACGGTCACCGACCTGCGCGAGCACGTCCACTCACTCACGGACGGCCTCGGCGCGGACGTCGCCGTCGTCGCCATCGGGATCCCCGCCCTGTTCGCGCAGGCGCTGACGGTCGTGCGCAAGCGCGGTCGGGTCAACGCCTTCGCCGGCTTCCCCAAGGGGGTCTCCGCCGAGGTCGACCCGAACCTCGTGCACTACAACGAGCTCGTGGTCACGGGCGCGTCGAACTCGCGCCGGGTCGACCACCAGCGCGCGCTCGCGCTCATCGCCTCCGGTGCGATCGACGTCGCCTCCCTCGTCACGCACGAGTTCGCCCTCGAGGACGCCGTCGAGGCGATCGAGTTCTCCGCCGGGGGAGAGGGCATCAAGGTCGCCGTCCACCCCTGAGGCGCTGTCCGCGCCTGGGCCGTCCACGCCCGGCCCGACGCCCCGGGTGCCGCCAGTGGTCCGGTGCAGGCGGGCGGAGACCGGCCTGCGCGCTCAGCCGTCGCCGCCGACCTGGGCGATCTCGACGCCGGCCTCGGCCATGATCGCCAGCTCGTCGGCGGGCGCGTCGGTGTCCACGACCACGAGGTCGAACTCGGCGACCGAGGCGACCCGGTGGGTGGCGGCGTGCCGGAACTTCGAGCCGTCCGCCACGAGGATGGCGCGGGTCGAGGAGGCGAGCATCGCCTGCTTGACGTCGGCGTTCTCCTCGAGCGGGTGGAACAGCTCGCCGCCGACGAGCGCCGTGGTCGACATGAAGCACACGTCGGCGCGCACCGAGCGCAGGGTGGTCAGCGTGGTCGAGCCGTAGAGCGAGTCGAGCTCGGGCCGGTAGCGGCCCCCGGTGACGAACAGGCGGACGGACCGCAGCGCCGCGGCCTCGCGGGCCACGGCCTGGGAGTGCGTCACGATCGTCACCGGCCCGCGGTCGTCGAGCAGCGGCACCATGCCGAGCAGCGTCGTCGAGTCGTCGATCATGATCGTGGACCCGGCGTGCACCTCCTCCACGGCGCGGGCGGCGAGCTGCCGCTTCGTCGCCTGGTTGAGGGTGCTGCGGAACGCGGCCGAGGCCTCCGACATCGACGTGGCGCGCGCGGTGACGGTGCCGCGCGTGCGCGTGACGATGCCGCTGCGCTCGAGCTCGGCGAGGTCGCGGTAGACGGTCATCGTCGAGACGCCGAACTGCTGGGCCATATCGTCCACGGAGAGCGTGCCCGCCTCGAGCACCAGCTCCGCCATCGTCGCCAGGCGCTGCCGGCGGTCCTTCATCGGGACGGGTGCGGCGTTCATGCCCCGATACTGTCATGGCGATCACACCGCACTGTGAAATCAACACTGATGAGTGTGGAAGACGTCGAGGCTCTCGTGGTAGCGGTGGAGAGTCGACGTCGTGCTTTGTCCCGGTGCCCGGCGTACCGCGCAGGCATGGGGACCCCGCCCCGCCCCCGCGCGGGCGGGGCGGGCTCGGGCCGGTAGGTTGGACTCCGCACGAGGCCCGAGAGAGGTGAGCATGCAGGTGCAATGGGGTTCCGCCTCCGACGCGGGCGGCCGGCGCAAGATGAACGAGGACGCTGCGTTCGCGCGTCATCCGGTGTTCGTCGTCGCCGACGGCATGGGCGGGCACGCCCGGGGCGAGATGGCGTCGCGCACCGTCGTCGCCGCCTTCGGGGCGCTCGCGGACCACGAAGGATCCATCACGCCGGACGACGTGACGGCCGCGGTCCGCGCCGGCGCCGAGCAGATCCGGCAGACGATGGAGGAGGAGGCCCGGCAGGGCGGCCTCGGCCCGGACCTGCAGGACGTGATGGCGGGCACCACCGTGGCCGGGGTCGTGCTCACCCACTCCGGGGGCGAGCCGTACTGGCTCGTGCTCAATGTGGGCGACTCGCGCGTCTACCGCTTCTCCCGCGACCGCCTCGAGCAGGTCTCGGTCGACCACAGCCTCGTCCAGGAGCTCGTCGATGCGGGCGAGCTCGACCCGGACGCCGCGCGCACGCACCCGCGCCGCAACGTCATCACCCGCGCCGTGGGCACCGGTCTCGACGTCGAGGTCGACTACTGGATGCTGCACGTGGGCGCCGACGACCGCCTCCTCGTGTGCACCGACGGCCTGTTCGGCGAGCTCGGCGAGGAGGAGATCGCCGACGTCCTGCGGACCCGTATGCACCCCACCGCCGCCGCCGAGGAGCTCATCGAGCGGGCGGTCGCCGACGGCGGCGCGCGGGACAACATCACCGCCGTGGTCGTCGACGTCGACAACGAGGACGCGGTCGGGACGACCGCCACCGGCAGCGGGTACGGGCGCGCGGAGGTGGTGCCGCCGACGCAGGCCGACGAGATCGCCCGCAGCGAGCGCAGCCACGCCCTCACGGCGCCGAGCCCCGACGCGCCGCCCACGGAACAGACACCATTCCCGGCCCCGACGCCGGCACCCACTACCGCGGAGAGCTGACATGCACGAGTACACCTCAGGACGCTGGATCGCCGTCGTCGGGGAGAGCGCGGTGGCGCTCCTGGACCCGTCCCTCGGCGTCGACGACGCGCGGCGGCTGTGGGAGAACGACCGGGACGGATCCCGGCTGAGCCGATGGATCGAGGTCCTCGCGGCCCGCGGCATCACGGCTCTGCCGCCCTTCGCGCTCGTCGAGGCCCGCGACGACGGGCTGTTCGTCCTCGTGCGCGGCGACCTGGCCGTGCGCGCGGGCGCCCGCACCGTCACCGGCCGCGGCTACTCGACCTGGTACGAGGAGGTCGTCCACGGCGCCACCGACTTCGAGATCACGGCGCCGGAGGCCTCCGACGACGACGAGACCCTGCCCGTCACGACCGGCATCGTCCTCGCCGCCCGCGTCGCGTCGCACGCGCCGGCGGGGGAGACCAACGCCGGTCTGACCGTCGCCGAGGACGAGCACGGGAACGAGGCCGGGTCCGGTGGGTCCGGTGCCGCGGCGGTCGCTGCCGGCACCGCCGATGACGACACCACCGGCGGCGCGCCCGCCGAGCCCGCGCAGTCGGACGTCGCTGACGCCGGCGGTGCCGCGGGTGCTACGGCCGCCGGCCTCGCCGGAGCGGGGCTCGCCGGTGCCGGGGCGGCCGTCGCCGCCGATCTCGCCTCCGGCGACGATGACGACGCCGGTGCCGACGTCGACGCAGAAGCGCAGGGCGTCACCGCCGTCGAGGCGCAGGACGAGGCGCGGTCGGACGCGGAGGCAGAGGCGGCGGCCGAGGGCGCCGGGCTCGTGGACGCGGATGCGATCGCGGGCGAGCCGATCGAGTCGGTGCCGACCGACGTCGACGTCCCGGACGACGTGCCCGCCGAAGGTGGTAGCCCCGAGGGCGAGCCCGTCGCGGACGCGGGTGCCGCGGACGGTGGCCCCGAGGGTGAGCCCGTCGCGGAGGGAAGCCCCGAGGCCGGGGCTCCCGAGGCGCCGGTGGAGGCGTCGACGGAGACGGAGCCGGACGCCGTCGAGGAAGGGGCCGCCACGTCCGGCGGCCAGGACGCCTTCCAGGCCGACGAGCAGGGCGCCCCGGGAGCCGGTGCGCCCGACGCCCCCGAGGCCGCTGAGGTCGAGGGTGAGGGCTTCGCCGACCCGTTCCACGAGGGCGCGGCCCTCGAGCAGAGCGAGGACGTCGACGCGCACACCGACGAGCCCGGACGCCCGGACGACGCCGAGCTGGCCGAGGCTCTCGCCGCGGAGGACGACGTGGCGCTGACGGCGGAGCCGACCGCCGTCGACGGCTACGTGGGAGAGGGGCCGGAGGACACGAGTACTGACGGCGACGCCGACGGCCTCATCGACAACGTCCCCACCTGGTCCGACGAAGCGTCGGCGACCGGGGCGGGAGCAGAGCCGGGAGCCGAGGGCGCGGGTGACGACCTCGGACCGACGGACGCCCCTGACGCCGAGCACACCCAGATCTACGACGACGCCGCGGACGAGGGCCTCGGCCGCGACGTCCCCGCGGTCGAGGAGCAGCCCGTCGACGCGCACGCCGTCGACGCCGGATCCGGAGCTGCGCTCGAGGGCGCCGCTGAGCAGGCCCCGGCCGCCGGCGGGTACGAGCTCGACCATCAGGACCAGGGCGGCGCCCACGCCGACCAGGACGGCTACGACCAGCAGGGTTACGACCAGCAGGGCTACGACCAGCAGGGCTACGACCAGCACGGCTACGGCGAGCACCAGGGCGACGACCAGGGCGCCGGTGACGGCGTCGCCGGCCCGGACCACGACGGTGCGACGAGCATGGTCGCCGTCGGCGACTACGCCGAGGGCCTGATCCTCGTCCTGCCGGACGGGACCAGTGTCCTCGTCGACCGCCCGGTCCTGCTCGGTCGCGCGCCCGACGCCGCGCGGTTCAGCGGCGACGACGCCCCGCGGATCGTCCAGGTGCGCAGCCCCGAGCGCGACGTCTCGGCCACGCACGTGGAGGTCCGGCCGGCCGGCGACACGGTCGTGGTCACGGACATGGACTCCACGAACGGCACGGTCATCGTCCTGCCCGACCAGCCGGCATTCCGCCTGCACCCGCGCACGGGCGTCCCCGTGCCTCCGGGCGCGTACGTCGAGCTGGGCACGGATGCAGGGTTCCACGTCGACGTTGCCGGGCAGGTGCCCGAGCAGTGAGCCAGAAGCGTCCGGCGGGAGAGCCTCCCGAGCTGCACGGGTACGAGCACGTCCGTCTCCTCGGCTCGGGCGGCTTCGCCGACGTCTTCCTGTACAGCCAGCACCTGCCCCGGCGCAACGTCGCCGTCAAGGTGATGACCGAGGAGGCCGCCGAGGGGCAGTCGCGGGAGCAGTTCACGGCCGAGGCCAACCTCATGGCCCAGCTGTCCTCGCACTCCTCGATCGTGTCGATCTACCACGCGGGCACCTCGCCGGACGGGCGCCCGTTCCTCGTCATGCAGTACTGCCCGCTGCCCAACCTCGCCGAGCGCACCCGCCGCCGCCCGCTCGGGGTCGCCGAGTCGGTCGGCATCGGCGTGCGCCTGTCGGGCGCGCTGGAGACCGCGCACCGCGCCGGCATCGTCCACCGCGACATCAAGCCGGCCAACGTGCTGACCACCGAGTACGGCCGACCGGCGCTGACGGACTTCGGCATCGCCGGCCTGCTCTCGAACACCCTCACCGAGACCGCGGGCCTGTCGATCCCCTGGGCGCCCCCGGAGGCGATCGACGGACAGGTCACCGGGGTCGAGGGAGACGTCTACTCGCTCGGCGCCACGATCTTCACCCTGCTCGTCGGCCGTTCGCCGTTCACCCGCCCGGGGGGACCGAACACGCGCCTGGACTACACGACCCGGATCCGGCGCGACCCGGTGCCGCGCATCGAGCGAGAGGACCTGCCCGACTCGCTGCAGCGCGTCCTCGACAAGGCGATGGCCAAGCAGCCCGCGCAGCGCTACCGCAGCGCCGCCGACCTCGGTCGAGCGCTGCAGATCGTCGAGCAGGAGATGCGCCTGCCGATGACCGAGATCGAGATGCCGGACACCTCGTGGCTGGCACCCGACCCGCAGGACCGCCGCAAGGCACCGCGGGCGGCGCTGGAGAACCGGGAGGGCTCGCGTCGCGCCGACGACGCCTCCGGGGCCTCCGCCGACTCGTCGGCAGGCACGTCCTCCGGGTCCTCGCGTCCCTCGACCGGCTCGCGCCGCGCCGCGGGCGCAGCCTCGGCGCCCGAGAGCACCTCGGGCGATCGAGGTGCCTCTGCGCCACCAGGGCCCGGGACCGGTGCCGGCGGGACCGTTTCCGGAGGATCCGAGGGGCGCCCGGAAGCCGGCACCCCCCAGCAGGGTGCGGCGCGTCCGCCCGCGGAACCCACCCGGGTGAACTCCATCCGGGCCGTGCCGCCGCAGGCGCCGCCCGCGCGGTCGACCGATGCCCGGCCCCCGGCGGCGGCGTCGGCGGACAACGCAGGCGCCGCCGCCTGGGCGGGCCACCGGACCGGTCTCCAGGCCGGCATGCAGGGCGCGGACCAGGGCGGCCACCCGGGCGGCGCCTTCCCCGGTGCCGGGAGCCCCGCGAGCGCGGGCGTCGGCGCGCCGATGAGCCCCGGCGCCGGGAGCCCGGCGAGCGCGGGGGTCGGCGGGCCGATGCACCCGCCCGGCCACGGTCAGGGCACGCAGCCGGGTCCGGCGGGCTCCCGACGGGCCGGTTCCGGCGTCGTCATCACTGCGGTCGCGTGCGTGATGGCCGTCGTCGTCGCCCTGATCTGGGCGTTCGGCACGCTCACCGGGGACGACACGAGCAGCGGCGACGGCGAGGTCACGGCGGACGCCTCGGGCCCCACGACGATCGACGTCCCCGACCTCGTGCCTACCCCGGTCGACCTGGTCGGCACCCGTGCGGGCTCCACGGTCGAGTTCACGTGGGCGGCCCCGGACGAGCTGGACGGGCAGGACGTGACCTACGTGTGGCAACGTACGGACGGATCGTTCCCGCTCGCCTCGGCCGAGGAGCCCGTAGCATCGGTGGAGGAGCCGGGCGAGGTCTGCATCGAGGTGAAGATCCGGCTCACGAACGGCCGGACGTCGAACGAGCCGGCGACGACGTGCGTCGACGAGGAGGCATGACCCATGGGTATCCAGGTGGAGTTCTGCGGCGACTGGTTCCCGGTCGACGACGAGGAGCCGTTCGTCGTCGGGCGGGAGGGGCCGCTCGAGCTCGACGACAACCCCTACCTGCACCGCCGGTTCCTCACGATCGCCCGGTCGGGCGGTCTGTGGTGGGTCTCCAACGTCGGCACGCGGCTGACCGCGACGGTCGCCGACCCCGACGGCAACACGCAGGCCTGGCTCTCGCCGGGTGCCCGGCTGCCGCTCGTGTACGCGCGCACGACCCTGATGTTCACCGCGGGCCCGACCACCTACGAGGTGCTCGTCGCCAACGACGACCCCGCGTACTTCCCGACCCGGCCCGAGGACGAGATGGAGGTGGGGGAGACGACCATCGGTCCGGTCTCCCTCACGCCCTCGCAGCGGCTGCTCGTCCTCGCCCTGTCCGAGCCCGTCCTGTCGGGCCGGGGCACGACGACGTCGATCCCCACCTCCGCCGAGGCCGCCAACCGGCTCGGCTGGACCCTGACCCGGTTCAACCGCAAGCTCGACAACGTCTGCGACAAGCTCGCCCGCTACGGAGTGCGCGGGCTGCGCGGCGGACAGGGCAAGCTGGCCGTCAACCGTCGCGCCCGGCTCGTCGAGCACGCGGTCGCCTCCCGGCTCGTGACGGTCGACGAGCTCGAGCTCCTCGACGCACCGCAGGACGCGGACGCCGCCGCCGCGGAGTGACGGCCGGGGCCGGTCGTCGTCCCTGCCCCTCCTGACATCGGCGCCTGCCACGTCGACCGTCGTGACGCCGGCTCTCGCGACCACGGCACCGGCCATCCCGGGCGTTCACCCGGTGTTGTCCGTCCGGACCCATGCGGTCGGATCGAGGTGGGCAGGTTCACCGGAGCAGGTCGTCCACCCCGCGCCGCGGCCGGCGGTCCGGCGATAGTCTGCGCCAGGACGGTCCGGCGCGCCCTCGCGCCCGGTCGACGAGGCGGACACGGGGAGGCTCCGGCATGGCGTGGTGGCGTCGTCGTGCCCGGGACACCCGAGGTCCCGAGGCCGCAGACCGCACCGCCCCTGCGAGCGGGTCGGCCGCGGCCGAGCCGGAGGCCACGATGGCCGCCGAGACCGACGGCGGCCCCGCCCACCGACCCGCCACCCGGTCCGCCAGGCGGGCGGCCGGCACCACCCGAGCGGGTACCAGCCGAGCGGGCGCCCGCGCAGCGGGTGCCACCGGCGGCGTCGCCTCGCAGGCCGCGGACGCGGACGCGCGGCGCACCGAACGGGTGCGGCGTCGTCGGCGCTCCGTCGCTGCCGGTGCCGCCCTCGCGGTCGCCTCCACGGGCATCGTCGCCGCCGCCCTCGCCTACGACGGCGAGCCCGTCGCCGACATCGAGCTGCACGACGGCGGCGTGTGGGTGACGAACTCCGACGAGCTGCTCGTGGGACGCGTCAACTACCCGGTCCAGGAGCTCGACGGCTCGGTGACGGCCGCCTCCGCCGACGTCGACGTGCTCCAGGAGGGCAGCACCGTCCTCGTCGTCGACCACGGCGCCGCGCTCCTCCAGACCCTCGACCCCGCGACCGTGTCCACCGGGACGGGCGCCGTCACCCTGCCGCGCGGCGCCGAGCTCGGCCTCGGCGGGGACACGGTGGGCATGCTCGAGCCCGGCTCGGGCGCCCTGCGCTCGGTCCCCGTGGACCAGGTGGGCCTCCTCGGCGACGCGGAGGCCGCCCCCAACGCCCACGTCGGTGCCGACGGGCAGCTCGCCGTCGGGCGCGACGGCGCCGTCCACGGCATGTCGGTCACCGACGGCACGGTCGTGACGATCCCGGCGGGCACCGAGCCCGCCGGCGGCGGCCCCGCCCCGGCCGAGTCCGGCAGCGATGCACCCAGCGACGAGCCCGGGCCCCCCGAGGCCGAGGAGGGCGAGGAGGAGACGACCGAGGCACTGCCCACCGTGGACCTCGGCGTGGGCCCCGACCGGCTCGCCGAGGCCGAGCACGTGGCGCTGACCGCCGTCGGCGAGGAGCCCATGGGCGCCGTCGTCACCGAGGACCACGCCCAGCTGCTCGTCCTGCGCCCCGACCGCGAGCCCCTCGACCTCACCTCCTACGACCTCGACCTGACCGAGGTGGCCCTCCAGCAGCCGTCCGCCGCCACCGGACAGGTCGCCCTGGCCACCCGCGACGCCCTCGTGCTCCTCCCGGTCGACGGCGACGAGCCCACGATCATCCGCTCGGAGATGGCCGGCGTCCCCGCGGAGCCGATCGCCGTGGGCGACTGCGT
This sequence comes from Georgenia sp. Z1491, assembly GCF_049856175.1. Classification (GTDB taxonomy): domain Bacteria; phylum Actinomycetota; class Actinomycetes; order Actinomycetales; family Actinomycetaceae; genus JB111. The sequence continues at coordinate 110,184 of NZ_JBNDNA010000008.1, read as the reverse complement.
CCACGGCGCGTGGGCCGGTGCCGAGGGCTCCTACCTCGTCCGGTGCGGGGACGCCGAGGCCGTCGACGCCCAGGTCCCGCTGCAGGGCTCGGACAACGAGCTGCGCCTGCGCACCAACCACGACCTCGTCGTCCTCAACGACACCCTCACCGGCACCGTGTACCTCCCGCAGGAGGACATGATGATGGTCGACAACTGGGACGACACCACCCCGCCCGAGGGCGAGTCCGAGGAGGAGACGGAGTCCACCGACGACCGCCTCGAGGACCAGCCGCTCGACCGCGAGGAGGAGAACCGGCCACCGCGCGCGGTCGACGACGCGCTCGGCGTGCGACCCGGGTCGGTCACCGTCCTCGAGGTCCTGGCCAACGACACCGACCCCGACGGCGACCTGCTCACCGTCACCGACTTCGGCGACGTCCCCGAGGAGACCGGGGTGCTGTCCTCGATCATGGGCGGCCGCGCGCTCCAGATCGCCGTCCCCGAGACGGCGACCGGCCAGGTCTCGGTGCCGTACACGATCACCGACGGCCGCGAGAACGGCGAGGCCGAGGGCACGATCACCCTGCGGGTCGTCCCGGACACCGAGAACAGCGCGCCGCAGGTGCGCGAGGACCGCGACCCGCGCATGGACCTCGCGCTCGGCGGCACCGGCGAGATCGACGTCCTGGCGTCGATGATCGACCCCGAGGGCGACGAGATGCTGCTCGCCCGCGCCGAGACCGACTCCGACGACGTCGTCCACTTCACGCCCGACGGGCGGCTGACGTTCGTCGACACCGGGACGAGCTCCGGCGTCAAGGAGGTCACCGTCGCCGTCTCGGACGGCACCGACGTCACCGAGGTGATCGTCCCGGTCGAGGTGCACGACGCCGAGAACCTCCCGCCCCGCGCGGTCAACGACTACGTATCCCTCAGCGTGGGCGAGGAGACGGTCGTCGAGGTGCTGGCCAACGACGTCGACCCCGAGGGGGAGCCGCTGCGGCTCGGCTCCGTCACCCCCGCCGAGGTCGCCGACGTCCGCCCCGACTACGACACGGGGCAGGTCCACCTCACGGGACTCTCGGAGGGGACGAACTACCTCGAGTACGTGGTGGCCGACTCGGGAGGCCAGGACACCACCGGCCTCGTGCGCGTCGACGTCGTCGCCCCGGACACCGAGGCGCCCCCGGTGGCCGTGCGGGACACGGCGCTGCTGCCGGCCGGCGGCTCGGTCCTGGTCGACGTCCTCGCCAACGACGAGGACCCCGCGGGCGGCCTGCTCGCGGTCCAGCAGATCGAGGTCCCGCAGGACTCGCCGCTGGTCGTCGCCGTGCTCGAGCACCGGATGCTGCGGATCTCCGCCGCGCAGACCCTCACCGGACCGCAGCGACTGACCTACACCGTCTCCAACGGCACGGCCACAGCCACCGGCGAGGTCGTCGTCCTGCCGATCATGTCCGACGTGGCCCCGCAGCCGCCGGTGGCCGAGCCCGACGTCGTCGACGTGCGCGCCGGCGACTACGTGACGATCCCGGTCCTGCAGAACGACTCGCACCCGCAGGGCCTGGAGTACACCCTCGACGCCGAGCTGTCCGAGGAGCCCGAGTCCTCCCGCGGCCACTTCTTCACCTCCGACCAGGTGGTCCGCTTCCGGGCACCCGAGACCCCCCAGACCGTCAACGCCGTGTACTCGGTGACCGACGAGAACGGGAACTCGGCGTCGGCGCTCATCACGGTCCGCGTCCAGGCGGCCTCGGACGCGAACTCGGCGCCCCTGCCCGAGCCTGTCGAGACCAGGGCCTTCGGCGGCGAGCGCGTGCGCATCCAGGTGCCGATGTACGGCATCGACCCGGACGGCGACTCGGTCCAGCTCCTCGGCGCCGGCACCGCCCCGCAGCTCGGCCGCATCGTCGAGGTCGGCTCCGGCTACCTCGACTACGAGGCCTACGGCCAGTCCTCGGGCACCGACACCTTCACCTACACCGTGCGCGACCGGCTCGGCGCCGTGGGCTCCGCGCAGGTGCGCGTCGCCGTCGTCCCGCCGCCCATGAGCAACTCGCGCCCCCAGGCGCAGGACGACTCCGTCCAGGTGCGCCCCGGCCGCACCGTCGACGTCGACGTCCTGTCCAACGACACGGACCCCGACGGCGACCCGCTCTACCTCGCCGACGACCCCGACGGCGGGCCCTTCGACGACGTCCCCGAGCTCTCGCCGCAGGCCACCGAGCAGCAGCGCGTGCGCGTGTCCACGCCGGCCGATCCGGCCACGTTCTCGCTGATCTACCGGGTCTCCGACCGCCGCGGCGGGCTGGACTCCGGGGTGGCGACGATCGACGTCACGCCCGACGCGCCGCTGCTGCCGCCGCTCGCGCGGGACGACCTCGTCGCGCCGGCCGACATCATCGGCCACGACATCGTCACCGTCCCCGTCCTCGCCAACGACGAGGACCCCGACGGCACGGCCGACGCGCTGACCGTCTCCCTCGTCGACCCGCCCGAGGGCGCGCGCGTGGCGGGAAACGACGTGCAGGTCCCGGTCCTGCCCACCCGGCAGGTCGTCACCTACCGGGTGACGGACCCGGACGGCCTCGAGGGCTACGCGTTCATCGACGTGCCCGGCTCCGAGGACACCGGTCCGGTCCTGCGGACGAACGTGGACCCGATCGAGGTGCACTCCGGGGAGCGCATCGAGATCGACCTCGAGCACTACGTCGTGGCCCCGTCCGGCCGGGACATCCGGCTGACCGACGAGACCCAGGTGACGGCGACGAGCTCGGACGGCTCGAGCCCGGTCGTCGACGCGACGACCCTGCAGTTCACCTCCGCGCCCGACTACTACGGGCCCGCGTCCATCACGTTCGAGGTCACCGACGGCGAGACCGCCCAGGACGGCCTCAGCTCGCGGCTCACGCTGCCGATCACGGTGGTGCCCGACGGCGTCAACATCCCGCCGACCTTCCGCGGCGGCGAGATCGAGGTCGTCCCCGGCGAGGACCCGGAGTCGGTCAACCTGCGCTCGGCGATCGACGACCCGGAGGACTTCTCCGCGCTGCGCCTGGAGGTCGTCGAGGACGGCGTGCCCGACGGCCTGACGGCGACCGTGGAGGGGCACACGCTCACGGTGGAGGCCGACGTCGACGTCGTGCCCGGCCAGACGCTCGACCTGCCGATGACCGTCTCCGACCCCGTCAACGATCCCGTCCCCGGGGTCGTGCGCGTCGAGGTCACCGCGTCGAACCGCGACATGCCGTCGGTGCCCGACGTCGACCTCGGCGAGGTCGAGCAGGGCGAGACCGAGGTGGTGGACATCCTCCAGGGCGCGTTCAACCCGTACGCCGAGGACGGCGAGCCGCTGACCGTGGTCTCCGCCGCCGCCGAGCAGGGCGTGGCGCGCGTCGAGCACTCGCTCACCGACGTCTCGGTGACGCCGGGCGAGGACTTCGTCGGGCCGCTCACCGTGCGGGTCACGGTCGAGGACGCCACGGGCCTGCCGACCAGGCAGGCCGAGGCGCGCATCTCGATGAACGTCGTCGGCGTCCCGGGCACGCCCGCGCCGCCGCGCGTCCAGGAGTCCCAGGACGGGGCCGTCGTGCTCACCTGGGCCGCCCCGGTCGCGAACGGCTCGCCGATCACCGGGTACACCGTCGACACGGCGGGCCAGCGGCAGGAGTGCGCGACGACGACGTGCACCGTCTCCGGGCTGACCAACGGCCAGGAGTACACGTTCACGGTCATCGCGACCAACGCCGTCGGCGACTCCGAGCCGTCGGCGCCGTCGGGCCCCGCGATCCCCGACGTGCGGCCCGAGCGGCCGGCGGCACCGTCCGCCGAGCGCGGCGACGGCCAGGTCCAGCTGTCCTGGGAGACCCCGGTCTCGCGCGGCACACCGGTGGAGCGGTACGACGTGCAGGTGACGCCGTCGACCGGCGGCGGCCAGGTGTCCGCCACCTCGACGAGCCACACGTGGAGCGGGCTGAGCAACGGGACGAGCTACACCTTCCGGGTCCGAGCGCACAACGGCGCCGACGAGCCGTCGGAATGGTCGCCGTGGTCGCAGGCCGTCGTGCCGGCCGGCCCGCCGAGCGCGCCGGGGACGCCGCAGGTGCAGCGCGTCGACTCGCCCGTCGCCGCCCAGATCACGGGCTCGTTCGGCGCGGCCGACGCCAACGGCTCGCCGATCACCGGCTACGAGGTCGTCATCTACCAGGACGGCGCGGAGTTCTCCCGGTTCACGACCCAGGACACCTCCTTCACGCAGGACGCGCCCGAGGGCCACGACTACTCGGTGGCGGTCGCCGCGACCAACGACGTCGACCAGGGGCCCGCGAGCCCCCGGTCCGGCACCGTCCGCTCGTTCATCCAGCCCACGGCCCCGGGGACCCCGACCGTCACCGCGACGGGCAGCGACGGCCAGGTCACGCTCGACTACGGCGCCGCCGACCCGCGCGGCGACGAGATCTCGCGCTACGAGTACTCGATGAACGGCGGTGGCTGGGAGACCCTGTCCGGTGACTCGGTGTCCGGCCTGACCAACGGCAGCAGCTACACCTTCCGCGTGCGCGCCTGCAACACGTACTGCGGCGACCCGTCCGGCGCCTCGTCCTCGGCGGTCCCGTTCGGGCCGATGGCTGACCCGACGATCCGGGCGAGCGCGAGCACCCCCTCCCAGTACGGCACGCCCGCCACCGTCGACGTCAGCTGGAGCGTCCCCGACGGCAACGGCCGGCCGATCGTCGAGGCCTACGTGGAGATCACCGGGCAGAGCCGGATCGACGCGCGCCAGCGCACGAGCATCACGATCAACCCCGCCGACTGGAGCACCGACTACCGGGCGACGATCACGGTCGTGCGCGACGACGGCTCCCGCACCACGCGCGAGGCGACCGCGAACGCCCGCACCGGTGCCGAGCCGGACCGGCCCACCCGCACCGTGACGATCGTCCGCGACCGGGACGCCCGCGGCGAACCGGGCACGCCGCCGTGCCTCCCGGACAACAACGACTGCGCGTTCCTCGACTTCACGTTCGACGGGTTCGAGCACTGGGGCGACGAGGCGCCGTACACGGTGACCTGGTACGACGACGACGGCAGCTACGGCCCGATCAGGCCCACGGACGGCTGGCCGAACCCGTCGCAGTGGACCCCGAGCGGGGACAGCGGGCGCGAGAACTCCCAGCGCTACCAGGGCAACCCGGTCACCCTCACGCTCGAGATCGAGAACGCGAGCGGCGCCGTGGTGGCGCGAGATACCCACCGGGTCGTCCCCTAGCGGGCGGCCGCGGGTCGTCCCGCATCGCCACCCGCTGACCCGCCCGCCGCCCCGTCCGTCCCTTCCCCGCACCACCGAGAGGACCCCATGACCGCCGTCACCCTCGAGCAGCTCTCCGAGGAGCAGGCCGCCTGGTACGCGAGCACGTTCGACCGCGTCGTCGACAACGTCGGCCGGGCCGTGGTCGGCAAGACCGGCGTCGTCCGGCTCGTCGTCACCGCGTTGCTGGCCGGCGGCCACGTCCTGCTCGAGGACTACCCGGGCACGGGCAAGACCCAGCTCGCCCGCTCGCTGGCCCAGACGCTGCGGGCCACGAGCTCGCGCATCCAGTTCACGCCCGACCTCCTCCCGTCCGACGTCACGGGCGTGTCGATCTACGACCAGGAGAAGAAGACCTTCGAGTTCCACCCGGGACCGATCTTCGCCAACGTCGTCCTCGCGGACGAGATCAACCGCGCCTCCCCGAAGACCCAGTCGGCACTCCTGGAGGTCATGGAGGAGGGCCGCGTGACCGCCGAGGGCCGCACCCACGAGGTCGGCGACCCGTTCATCGTGCTCGCCACCCAGAACCCCATCGAGCAGGCCGGCACGTACGCCCTGCCCGAGGCCCAGCTCGACCGTTTCCTCATCAAGACGTCCGTGGGCTACCCGGACCACGACTCGACCGTCGCCATCCTCACGGGCGCCTCGGTGCGCGACCGGGCCGCCGAGCTGCGCGCCGTCGTCACCGCCGAGGTCGTCACCGAGATGGTGCGGATGTCCGGCCGGGTCCACGTCGACCCCGCGATCGCGGACTACATCTCCCGACTCGTCACCGCGACCCGGACGGCCCCCGGCGTCGAGGTCGGCGTCTCCGTGCGCGGCGCGCTCGCGCTCGTGCGCTGCGCCAAGACCTGGGCCGCCTCCCAGGGCCGGGGCTACGTCCTGCCCGACGACGTCCGCGAGCTCGCGGAGCCCGTGCTCGGTCACCGCATGGTGATGGAGGCCGAGGCCCAGTTCGACGGGGCGACGGCGGCCGGCGCGCTCGGCACGGTCCTCGAGCAGGTCGAGCCGCCCGCCCACCGACAGGTCGCCGGGGACCACGACCGCTCGTGAACGACTCCCGCCCCGACGTCCCGGAGGCGGTCGAGCGGCACGCGGTCGTCCACGACCCCGCCGAACGTCCCGGCTCCGCGGCCTCCCCGTACACCGGATTGCCGCCCACCGGTCCCTCGCCCGGTTCGGCCCATTCGCCGTACTCGATCGGGTCGATGACCTCCGGCGGCTCCACCACGGGCCGCTGGCGCACGTCAGCCCGCGCCCGGGTGGGCGCGATCCCCGGGCTGACGACGGCGCTCGAGCGCACCATCGGCCCGCGCCGGGAGGTCGCCCGCGTCCTCGGCGGCGTCTCCGCGCTCGGCTGGACGGCGCTCGGCCTGGGCCTGGCCGGACTCGTCGTCGCCCTCGTGCTCGGCTGGGGCGAGGCGATGGCCGGCGGGGTGGCGCTGCTGGCGCTGTTCGCCGTCGCGGTCGCCTTCACCGTGGGACGGCAGAGCTACTCGGTGGACCTGCGGCTCTCGGACCGCCGCGTCACGGTGGGGGACCGGGCGCTGGCCGGCGTCATCGTCACCAACACCGGCGCGCGCTCCACCTCGGCGGCGCGCCTGGAAATCCCCGTCGGCCCCGGCCAGGTCGCCATCCCGCTGCCCGGGCTCGCCGCGCGGGACTCCGTCGAGGAGCTCCTCGCCGTGCCCACGCAGCGGCGCTCAGTGGTCGACATCGGTCCGGCCCGCACCGTCCGCGGCGACCCGCTGGGCCTCGTGCGCTCCGCGCGCACGTGGACCGAGGTCCTCGAGATGTACGTCCACCCGCGCACCGTCCGCCTCGCGCCGGCGTCGGCGGGACTCCTGCACGACCTCGAGGGGCGCCCCACCGCCGAGCTCACCGAGTCCGACCTGTCGTTCCACGCGCTGCGGGAGTACGCCCCGGGCGACGACCGGCGCTACATCCACTGGCGCACCTCCGCCCGCACCGGCACGCTCATGGTCCGCCAGTTCGAGGAGTCCAGGCGCAGCCACGTGGTGGTGGCCCTGAGCACCTCGGCCGCCGACTACGACGAGCCCGACGAGTTCGAGACCGTCGTGTCCACCGTCGGCTCGCTCGGGCTCCAGGCGATCACCGAGGACAAGGAGCTCACCGTCCTCACCACGGGCAGCCCGCTGCCGACGGTGTCGCCGCGCGCGCTGCTCGACGCCCTGACCCGGCTGACGATGACGCCGACCCGCACCGAGGTCGTCGACATGGCCCGCGAGATCGCCCTGTCCCACGCGCGTGCCACGCTCGCCGTCCTGGTGTGCGGCTCGCCCGTGCCGCTGCGGGACATCCGGGCCGCCGGCTCCGTGCTGCCCGTCGGCATGCGGGCCCTCGCCGTGCGCGCCGACCCCTACGTCGAGCCGAGCGTGGCCGCCGTCGGGCCGGTCACGGTCGTCACCGTGCCCCACCTCGACGAGCTCACCCGCGGGCTGCACATGGCGGCGCTGTGAACGCCCCCTCCGCCCTCGAGGAGGGCCGTCGGACCCGGGAGGCCAGCGAGGCGCTCGCCTACCGGGGCGACGCACCGACCCGTGCGGCACTTCGGCGTCGGGCCCGGATGCGCGTATGGGACGCCGTCGCGGTCCCGCTGCTCATGCTGCTCGCGCTCGCGCCGCTCTGGCCCGCCTACGGGGTCGGCCGGTTCGTCGTGCTCGCGCTCCTGGCCGTCGCCGCCGGGTCCGGGATCGCCCTGCTGTCCGCGTGGCGGCGCTGGGGCGCGCTCGTCACGCTCCTCGCCGTGCTGCTGGCCCTCGTGCTCCTCACCGGGGTGGCCGCGCCGGTGGAGGCACTCGTCGGCTGGCTGCCCACCCCGGCGAGCATCGGGGCCGTCGGCCAGGGCGTCGTCACCTCCTGGAAGGACCTGGTGACGATCCTCGCGCCCGTCGGCGCGACCGGGGCCGTCCTCACGGTCCCGCTCGTGGTCGGCGTGGTCGGCTCGGCGCTCGCGATGACGATCGCGCAACGCACCCGGCGGCCCACGCTCGCCGCGCTCGTGCCGCTGGCCGTGCTGCCCGGCAGCGTCCTGCTCGGCACCCGGGACACCGGGCTCGCGGTCCCGGTCGGACTCGCCTTCGCCGTCGTCGCGCTCGTGTGGGCGTCGCGCCGGTCGAACCGGCTGCACACGGAGCGGCCGGTCGCCACGGCGGTGCTCCTCGTCGTCGCGCTCGTCGCGGGCGGTGTCACGGGCCTGCTCTGGCAGGACGAGGACCGGCGCACGGTCGTCCGGGACCACGTGGCCCCGCCGCCGGATCTGCGCGACTACCCGAGCCCGCTCGCCGGGTTCCGCGCCTACCTCAAGGACCACCTCACCGACACGGTGCTCACCGTCGACGGGCTCGAGCCCGGCGAGCTCGTCCGGCTCGCCGCGATGGACTCCTACGACGGCACCGCCTTCACGGTGGCCCCGGGCGGCGAGGCGGGCACCGGGGAGTTCCAGCGCATCGGCGCCGCCGTCGAGGAGGGACTGCCCGGCGCGGAGGAGATCGACGTGACGATCGGGGAGTACCGCGACGTGTGGGTGCCGGTCGCGGGCCGGATCTCCGACATCACCTTCACCTCCGAGCGCTCCACGGACCTCGCGCGGTCGCTGTACGTCAACCCGGTCGCCGGCGTCGGGCTCGTCGAGGCCGGGCTGCGCCCGGGGGACCGGTACACGCTCCTGGCGGCGCCCGTCGAACGGCCGGACCTGGGCGCGCTCTCGGCCGCCCCCGTCGACGACCGGGCCCTGCCGCCCGTGACGGTGCCGGACTCGATCGCCACCGAGGCCTCGATCCTCGCCGCCGACGCGACGACGACACTCGCCCGCATCCAGGCCGTCGAGTCCGGCCTTAGGCAGGGCTACTTCAGCCACGGGCTCGAGGGGGACACGCCGTCGCTCGCGGGCCACGGCGCCGCGCGGCTCGACGCCATGCTCACCGGGCCGGCGATGGTCGGCGACCAGGAGCAGTACGCCGCGCTCATGGCGCTCATGCTGCGCTCGATGCAGATCCCCGCGCGCGTGGTCATCGGCTTCGAGGTGCCGAACGGGACGGGCGCGATCCAGGTCGCCGGCGAGGACGTCACGGCCTGGGTCGAGGTGCCGTTCGAGCAGTACGGCTGGGTGCCCTTCTTCCCCACGCCGGACGAGGACCGCATCTGGCAGGAGCAGAACCTCGAGCCGCAGGAGCAGCCCCAGCCGCAGGTCCTCCAGCCGCCGCCGCCCGTGCTCGAGCCGCCCGACGCCCCGCCGGCCGCCCGCCAGGACGTCGACGTGCGCGAGGAGCCCGACGAGCGGGAGAGCCGGCTGTCGATCGTCTGGGTGATCGTCGCCGCCGCCGGGGGCGGACTGCTGCTCCTGCTGCTGGCGCCCGTCGTCGTCATCCTCGCGTGGAAGGCCACGCGGCGCAGGCGCCGTCGCACCCGCGGCACGACCACGCACCGCGCGGTCGGGGGGTGGTCCGAGATCGTCGACGTCACCCGCGACCTCGGTGCCCTCGTGCCCGGTGGCGCCACCCGGTCCGTCGCGGCCGGAGCCGTCGAGCGCTCGCTCGGGGGGTCGGGTGGAGCCGGTCCCGCCGGCTCGACCGGCCCGGGCGCTGCCGCGGCGGGAGCAGGCGGCGTCGGAGCCGGTTCCGCAGGTGCGGCGTCGAGCGTCGGTCGGACCGCCACCGGTCCCGGGGGAGCGGCCTGGGGCACGGGACGGCCCGTCTCGGACCCCGGTCGCAGCGCGCGACGTCGCGGCGGGGAGGACCCCGACCGGGTGCGCCCCCCGGGGTCGACCGCCCCGGGCGGCGGCGAGACCGCACCGGACGGCGACGCAGAACCCGGGAGCGCGGCCGGCGACGGGTCCGCGGTTGCCAACCCGATCGACCTCAGCGCCGTCGACCTTCGCGGCCTGGCCAGGCGGACGGACGCACAGGCCTTCGGGTACCGCGAGCCGGACGACCGCGACGTCGAGAAGCTGTGGGCGGAGGTCGACGAGACCCTCGAGCGCATGCGCGCGGCGGCGGGGCGTCGGCGCTGGTGGCGCTCGCGGCTGTCCACGCGCTCGCTGCGCCGGCGTCGCGGCCGGCGGCAGCCGGGGTCCAGGCCCTGACCGTGCACGCGGGCAGGTCGGTGCACACTGATCCCATGCCTGGTTCCACGTCGGCGGTCCGCCGTGCCGCCCACCCGTCCGCCGTCCGGCGCGACTGGGCCACCTTCAGCTCGGTCCTCATGCAGCGCCAGACGGCGCTGCGAGACCTGTACCCGGCCGCCACGTCGGTCCCGCGCGCGCTCGGTGGGCTTCTCGCGCTGGCGCTCGCCGTCGTCGGGAGCCTCATGCTGCGCCCGGGAATCGCCGGAGAGCCGTGGGGCCCGCTCCAGGCACCGGTCCTCGTGATCGTCGGGATCGTCCTCGTCCTGGCCGCCGCGGTCCTGGCGATCCTGCTCATGCGGGCCGGGAACCCGGCGATCGCCGGCACGCTCGCCTGGGCGGTCCTCCCGACCGTGGTGACCGAGGACGGCCGGCGCCAACGGCGCGCCGGGCCGCTCACCGCGCGGCAGCACCAGGCGGTCGAGGAGGTCGGCCGGCTGCTGCCTCCCGGCCCGGTGCGGCTGCGCCAGGTCGGGGCGGGGCTGGCGATCCTCGCGACCGTGGCAGCCACGGCGATGGCGATCGGTCCGGTCGTCGAGCAGACGCGCCCCTACGCCAACGAGGCCATCCTCGGTGCCATGGTGGCCGCGCTGGTGCGCGCGGTGGCCTGCTGGTGGCTCGCCGTCGCGGCAGGACTGGGCGCATGGCGGCTCACCGTGGCTCGCAACGGCGGCCTCGGTCCGGGCGGTCAGGGCGCCCGTGTGTGGACCCTGCGCCGCGCGGGCATCGACGTGACCGGGGCCGGGGATTCCGCCCGCGAGGACGGTGCCGGGGACCGGTGGTCGGACGACGCGCCCGTGCTGGCGCCGCCGGTCTCGGGCGTCGAGGGCCACGGGGAGCGCCATCACGGCGGGCCCGGTGACCACGGGCACGGCTACGCGGCCGGGTACGGCGGGCCCGGTGACCACGGGCACGGCTACGCGGCCGGGTACGGCGGGCCCGGTGACCACGGGCACGGCTACGCACCTGGGTACGGCGCGGACGGCTACGGCGCACCGGGCCGCGGCCCGGCGGAACACGGCGGCCCGGGCTCCGGCACCGGGTGGCCGCCCGCGGGAGGCTACGACCCGCAGCCGCACGTCACCCCGCCGGGCAGCGGCTCGCACGCCCCCGCGCGCCACGGCGCGCAGGACCCTTCGCCGTCCGGCGCGCACGCCGCCGCGTCCTACGACGGGCACGGTCATGGCCACCCGTACCCGGGCCCTCCGGTCGGTGGCCCGATGGGCGAGCCGCGCGCGGCGACCCCGCCCGGCGCGGTCAGCCCCGACGCAGCGCCGGTCACCGCCGAGCCCGGCCCGCGCACCACGGGCACCCACGCCGCGCTCGGCGCGCACTCCGCGCCGGCGTGGCGGGAGACGGGGGAGTGGGAGGAGGTGCCGGACGTGCGCGTCGGCGGCTACCTCCTCGACGGCGGGATCACCCTGGTCGGCCGCGACCCGGAGCCGAGGGCGGGGGAGCTCGTCGACAACCTCATGGTCGTCCCGGACCCGTCGATGTCCAAGACGCACCTGTCGGTCCGCCTCACCGGCGCGGGCCTCCACGCGATCGACCGGGCCTCCACGAACGGCACCTTCTACGTGGCCGAGGACGGGTCGGTGAGCAGGCTCGAGCCGTGGCGCGAGGTCGTGGTGCCGGAGGGTGCCGTGCTGCGCGTCGGCGAGTCGCTCCTGGAGTGGGACGACCCGTGGTCGGAGGACGAGGACGAGGCCGGGCAGACGATCCTGCGCTGATCGCCCGGCAGCCGTCTCACCAGGCCTCGAGCAGCCGGAGCCAGACCTCGCTCATCGTCGGGTAGGCGGGCACGGCGTGCCACAGCCGGTCCAGCGGCACCTCGGCGACCACCGCGATCGTGGCGGCGTGCAGGAGCTCGGCGACGTCGGGACCGACGAACGTCATGCCGACGATCACCTCCCGCTCCTCGTCGACGACCATCCGCACCCGCCCGGCGTAGCCGTCGGCGTGCAGCGCCGCCCCCGCGACCGTGCCGAGGTCCTGGTCCACCACGCGCACGGGGACCCCGTCCCGCTCGGCCTGCGCCGCCGTCCGGCCCACGCTCGCCACCTGGGGGTCGGTGAACACCACCTGCGGTGTGGCGGCGTCGTCCGCCGTCGCGGCGTGCATGCCCCAGGGCTCGTCCTCCACCGCGACGCCCGCCGCGCGAGCGACGATCGCCGCGCCCGCCGCACGGGCCTGATACTTGCCCTGGTGGGTGAGCGGGCTGCGGTGGTTGGCGTCCCCCACGGCGTACAGCCACGCCAGCGGGTCGCCGTCCGGACCCAGGGCGCGGAGGGTGCTGTCGACCTCCACCCAGCCCTCGGGCAGGCCGGCGACGTCGAGACCCAGGTCCGGCTGCGGCTCGCGCCCGGTCGCCACGAGGATCTGCTCCGCGGTCACGGTCCGCCCGTCGTCGCACCGGACCGTGACGCCGTCGGACCCGCGGCTCACCTCGGTCGCCGAGACCCCGGTGCGGACGTCTGCCCCGAGCTCCGCGAGGGACTCGGCCACGGCCTCACCGGCGAACGGCTCGTAGCCGCCGAGCAGGCCGGAGCGCGCGAGGACCGTCACCTCGGCCCCCAGGTCCGTGAATGCCACCGCCAGCTCGCAACCGACGACGCCCCCGCCGACGACGACGAGACTGCCCGGGACCTCCTGCGCCGACACCGCCTCGCGGTTGGTCCACGGCCGCGCCGCCGCCAGGCCCGGCACGTCCGGGAGGTGCGGGCGTGAGCCCGTGGCGAGCGCGACGGCGTGCCGGGCGCGCAGGACGCGCTCCTCGCCGCCCGGCGCCGCGACCGTCACCTCCCGCACGCCGCTGAGCCGCCCGCGGCCGCGCACGAGGTCGATGCCGGCGGAGCGCAGCCAGTCGACCTGCCCGGCGTCGTCCCAGTCGGACGTGAAGGAGGTCCGCCGCCGCAGGACGGCCTCGACGTCCAGCCCTCCGGTGACGGCCTGCCGCGCACCGTCGACGGCCAGGGCGGCCCGGCGCGCCTCCCCGCTGCGCAGCAGCGCCTTCGAGGGCATGCACGCCCAGTACGAGCACTCGCCGCCGACGAGCTCGGCCTCGACGACCACCGCGGACAACCCGCCCCGCACGGCCTGGTCGGCGACGTTCTCACCGACCGGGCCGGCGCCGAGCACGACGACGTCCCACGTGTCGGCGTGGTCGTCCAGGCCCGGGTGCTCCCCGGCTCCGTGCGGCCCGGCCGCGGGAGGGTCGGGGGCCGTCGACGGTGGCGGGTGCTGCTCTGACCGGTGCGGATCGGACACGGGGCCCTCGCTTCGTCGGGACGGGGAGGTGGTCACGAGCCTACGCTCGGGAGATGACACACGCACGAGGCCGCCGCGATGATTGAGTTCCGGTCGGTCGACAAGGCCTTCCCGGGCGGTACCCGGGCCGTCGACGACCTCGACCTCGTGATCCGCCCCCGCGAGATCACCGTCCTGGTCGGCTCGTCGGGGTGCGGCAAGACGACGATCCTGCGGATGATCAACCGGATGGTCGAGCCGACGTCGGGCACCGTCTCGATCGACGGCACCGACGTCGCGACCCGGTCGCCCGTGCCCCTGCGCCGCAGCATCGGCTACGTCATGCAGAGCGCCGGCCTGCTCCCGCACCGACGCGTGCTCGACAACGTCACCACGGTCCTGCGGCTCACCGGCACCCCGAGGGCGGCCGCGTCCGCGAGAGGGCTCGAGCTCATGGACACCGTCGGGCTCGACCGGACCCTCGCGGGCCGCTACCCGGCGCAGCTCTCCGGCGGCCAGCAGCAGCGCGTCGGCGTGGCCCGGGCGCTCGCGACGGACCCGAACATCCTGCTCATGGACGAGCCGTTCGCGGCGGTCGACCCGATCGTCCGCACCGAGCTGCAGGACGAGCTCCTGCGGCTGCAGAGCACGCTCGCCAAGACGATCGTCCTCGTCACCCACGACATCGACGAGGCCTTCCGCCTCGGCGACCACGTGGTGATCCTCGCCGACGGCGGGCGCATCGTGCAGCAGGGCAGCCCGGCCGACCTGCTGGCCGAGCCCGCCGACGACTTCGTCGCCTCGTTCATCGGGGCGGACCGGGGCAGGCGCGCGCTGCGGATCGAACACCGCGGCGGGCGGCGCCTCGTCGTCGACGCCGAGGGCCGCCCCGCCGGGGTGCTGGACGACGGCGCGGTGCAGGACGGCGGCGCCGGATGACCTGGGTCGCCGCGAACATCGACCTCATCGTCGACCTGTCCCTGCGGCACGCGCTCCTGTGCGTGATCCCCGTGGTGGCGGGACTCCTCCTCTCGCTCCCGCCGGGCGTCCTCGCGTGGCGCTACCCGGCCGCACGCGGTGCGGTGCTCGCCGCTGTCGGGCTGCTCTACACGATCCCGTCGCTGGCCCTGTTCGTCCTGCTGCCGCCGGTCCTCGGCATCGGGTTCCTCAGCGAGCTCAACGTCGTCATCGCCATGACGATCTACGCCGTCGCCCTCATGACCCGCTCCGTGACGGACGCGCTCGACGCCGTCGATCCCGCCGTGCGCTCCGCAGCGACCGCCCAGGGGTTCTCGACCGCGGGGCGCTTCTGGTCGGTCGAGCTGCCGCTGGCCGGTCCCGTGCTGCTGGCCGGGCTGCGCGTGGTGTCCGTGAGCACCGTGAGCATGGTGACCGTCGGCGTCCTGGTGGGCATCCGCAGCCTCGGCGACCTGTTCATGGACGGACTGCAGCGCGGGATCGTCGCCTCGATCGTCGCGGGCATCGTGGCGACCGTCGTCGTCGCCCTGCTCTTCGACCTCGTGCTCGTCGTGCTCGGTCGCCTGCTCATGCCGTGGCACCGGTCGGGAGGTGCCCGGGGCGGCTCGGTGCGACGCGCGCTCCGGCTGCCGAAGGGGGCGGGCCGCGAGGACGAGCGGGGCGCCGGCGGGGGCGTCGGCCCGGACGCCCACCGGCCGGCCGAGGTGGGCGCATGAACCTGTTCGCCGACGCCTTCGCCTGGCTGGCCGCGCCCGAGCAGTGGTCCGGCTCCGGGGCGCTGCCCGAGCGGTTCGGCGAGCACCTGGTCCTCACGCTGCTCGCGCTCGCGATCGCGACGGTCGTCGCCGTCCCGCTCGGCTACCTGGTCGGGCACACCGGCCGGGGCAGGCAGCTCGTCGTCGCCCTGTCCGGGGCCGGCCGCGCGCTTCCCTCGCTCGGCCTGCTCACCGTCCTCACGCTGCTCGTCGGCGTCGGCGACGCCGCCCTCGCCGCGACGGCGGTCCTCGTCGTCCTCGGCGTCCCCTCCGTGCTCGCGGGCGCCTACGCGGGGGTGGAGAACGTCGACCACGCCGTCGTCGACTCCGCCCGCGCCCAGGGCATGACCCGCTGGCAGGTCCTCACCCGGGTCGAGGCGCCGCTCGGCCTCCCGCTGCTGGTCGGCGGGATGCGCAGCGCCGCCCTGCAGATCGTGGCCACCGCGGTCCTGGCGGCCTACGTCGGGCTCGGCGGGCTGGGCATCTACATCCAGCGGGGCATCTCGCTGCAGCGCTACGACGAGATGCTGGGCGCGGCGATCGCGATCGTCGCCCTCGCCCTCGCCGTCGACGGTGTGTTCGCGCTCCTCGCCCGGCTCGCGCTGCGGGTGAGCGGAGGCCGAGGCACACTGGGGGCCACATCCCCGACGGAAGGACGTACCTGATGCGTTCCTCGACCCGCCGCGCCGCGGCACTGTCCCTCGTCGCCGCGGTCGCGCTCACCGCGTGCGGGTCGGACGACCCGTTCGACGAGGGGGAGGACGAGACCTCCGGCTCGGCCGGTGACGGGGCGGAGTCGGGCTCCGACGACTCCGGCGGGAGCGTCGTCGTCGGCTCGCAGGCCTACTACTCCAACGAGATCGTCGCCGAGATCTACGCCCAGGTCCTCGAGGAGGCGGGCTACGAGGTCGAGCGGCAGTTCCAGATCGGGCAGCGCGACGTCTACCTCCAGGCCATGGAGAACGACGAGATCGACGTCCTGCCCGAGTACACGGGCAACCTGCTGCAGTTCTACGCGCCGGACACCGAGGCGCGGTCCAGCGGGGACGTCGCCGCCGAGCTCGCCGACGCGCTCCCGGACGGCATGGCCGTGCTCGAGTACGCCGACGCCGAGGATGCGGACTCCTACAACGTCACCACCGAGTTCTCCGAGGAGCACGGCATCACGAGCCTCGCCGACCTCGCGGACCACGACGGCGAGATCACGATCGGCGGCAACGCCGAGCTCGAGAGCCGCCCCTACGGGCCCGACGGGCTCGCCGAGCTCTACGGCGTCGACGTCGAGTTCGTCGCGATCGGCGACAGCGGCGGCCCGCTCACCAAGGGGGCGATCCTCGACGGAACGATCACGATGGGCGACATCTACACCGCGGACCCCGACCTCGCGTCCGGCGACTTCGTCACGCTCGAGGACCCCGAGGACATGATCCTCGCGCAGAACGTCGTCCCGCTCGTGACCGACGACCTCGCCGGCGAGCTCGGCGAGGTGCTCGACCCGGTGAGCGAGGTGCTCACCACCGAGGAGCTCATCGAGCTCAACGCCCGCAGCGTCGACGAGCAGCTCGACTCCGCGACCATCGCGACCGAGTGGCTCGCCGACAACGACCTGGGAGGAAGCTGATGGCCGCCGTCCACGATCTCCTGCTCGACGCGTTCTCACGGGTGTCGGGCTCCGTCCACCGGGCGGGGGAGGGGCTGACCCGCGAGCAGCTCGAGGCCCGCCTCGACCCCGGCGCCAACTCGATCGGCTGGCTCCTGTGGCACCTCACGCGCGTGCAGGACGACCACGTCGCCGGCGCGTTCGGCGTCGACGAGCTGTGGACGAGCGGCGGTTGGGCGGACCGCTTCGGCCTGGACGTGTCCGGGATCGGCTACGGGCACTCCGCTGACGACGTCGCGAAGGTCGTCGGCTTCGACGCCGACCTCGTGCTCGCCTACCACGACGCCGTGCACGAGCAGACGCTCCGGTGCGTCCGCGGGCTCACCGAGGCGGACCTGGGCACGGTCGTCGACGAGAGCTGGGACCCGCCGACCACCATGGGCGTGCGGCTCGTCAGCGTCATCGACGACTGCCTCGAGCACGCCGGCCAGGCGGCGTTCGTCCGCGGGGTGCTCGAGCGGCGCTGAGTCGGGGCCGTGGGAGACGACCCGGCACCGGTGGTGGCGGTCGGTGGCGGTCGGCTGTGCGCGGTCAGGCCGACAGCGCCCGCGCACGCTCCTCGGCGTCGTGCCGGAGCCGGTCCGCGCCGACCAGCCCACGGTCGTGCAGCGCTTCCGCGACGCCTTCCCACAGGGCGTCCGCCCACACCTCGTAGCCGGCGGCGTTCGGGTGGAACAGGTCCTGCGCCATGTGCGTGAAGACGATCCTCGGCCACAGCGGGCGCGTGGCCGCGTGCAGCGGCGCGACGTGCAGGTCGTGGGCCTCGGCCGTCTCCCGGATCGCGGTGTTGGCACGACGCACCCACATCTCGTGCGGGCCGTACCCGTAGCTGGGCACGTCGGCGACGACGCTCCCGTGGGGGAGAGCGTCGGCGATCGCCCCGACCCGCTCGGTGAACCCGGGGAGCGCGACCTGGCGACGCGCGACGTCGTTGGCACCGATCTCGCAGATCACGAGGTCCGGCTCACGCTCGAGACCCTCGAGCAGGGGGAGCTGGTCGTCGATGAGGTCGCTCGTCGTCGCGCCGGAGACCGACAGGTTGGTCGTCACCACGGGCCGGCCGAGCAGCTCGGCGAGGCGTCGTTCGACCCGGGCGACCCAGCCGTGCTCCGGGTCCGGGACGCCGACGCCCTGGGCCGCGGAGTCGCCGACGACCACGAGGTGGAAGGCGTGCGGCACGGCGGAGGCGCGCACCTCGTGCGTGCGCCGCGCCCAGTACTCGCGGTGTACCGGGACCTGGCGGCTGACGATCCCGCGCTGCTGCAGGTAGGCGGCCGCGGCCCCGCAGGCGGCCACCGCACCGGCGGCGACGGCGCCGACCGTCACGGTGAGCGGGCCCCAGGGGCCACGCGCGGACGGGGAGAACTCCGAAGGCATGCCCGCCAGGCTATGGGCGGACGGGCCGACAGGCCAGGGGAGCGGGACCCGCCGAGCGACCCCTCGCGGCCGGGTGCGCGGCGCCGGTGCACATCCGTGTGGCGCCGGCACGCATCCGCGCGGCACCGGCACGCGCCGACCACCGGCCGTCCGAAGGAGTAGGGTGACGACCGTGCGCACCGGGCTCCTGCTCCTTATCTGCCGCGGCGAGGCCTCCTGAGGCCGGCTCCTCGTCGCGGGAGACGTCGTGCTGGCCGCACGTGACCCAGACGAGGAGACCCAGACGATGAAGACCCGCGGCACCACGAACCTCCAGCGCCCCTCCGGCATGCCGGTGACCAAGTACCGGTCGTTCGCCGAGACGAATCCGGTCCACCTCCCGGACCGCACCTGGCCCGACAAGCAGGTCACGGTCGCTCCCCGGTGGCTCTCGACCGACCTGCGCGACGGCAACCAGGCCCTCATCGAGCCGATGAGCCCCGAGAAGAAGCGCGAGATGTTCGACCTGCTCGTCCGCCTCGGCTACAAGGAGATCGAGATCGGCTTCCCCGCCGCCTCGCAGGCCGACTTCGACTTCGTCCGCTCACTCGTCGACGACGACGCCGTGCCGGAGGACGTCACCGTCTCCGTGCTCACCCAGGCGCGGCCCGAGCTCATCCACCGCACGGTCGAGTCGCTCGTCGGGTTCCCGCGGGCCACCGTGCACCTGTACAACGCGACCGCCCCGGTGTTCCGCGACGTCGTCTTCCGCTCCGGCCGCGAGGGGACGCGCGAGCTCGCCGTCGACGGGACCCGCGAGGTCCTCGCCCACGCGGAGAAGGTGCTCGGGGAGGAGACCGTGTTCGGCTACCAGTACAGCCCGGAGATCTTCGTCGACACCGAGCTCGACTTCGCGCTCGAGGTGAGCGAGGCCGTCATGGGTGTCTGGCAGCCCGAGGACGGCCGGGAGATCATCCTCAACCTGCCGGCGACCGTCGAGCGGGCCACGCCCAACGTCTACGCCGACCAGATCGAGTGGATGAGCCGGCACCTGTCCCGCCGTCAGCACGTGGCACTGTCCGTGCACCCGCACAACGACCGCGGCTCGGGCGTGGCCGCCGCCGAGCTCGCCATGCTCGCCGGCGCCGACCGGGTCGAGGGCTGTCTGTTCGGCCAGGGCGAGCGCACCGGCAACGTCGACCTCGTCACGCTCGCGATGAACCTGTACTCCCAGGGCGTGGACCCGATGATCGACCTGTCCGACATCGACGAGGTCCGACGCACGGTCGAGCGCTGCACCCAGATGGACGTGCACGCCCGCCACCCCTACGGCGGCGACCTCGTCTACACCTCGTTCTCCGGCTCGCACCAGGACGCCATCAAGAAGGGATTCCAGGTCCGGGAGAGCAAGGTCGCCGAGGCCGGCGGCGCGGACGCCGACGTCGTATGGGACCTGCCCTACCTGCCGATCGACCCCAAGGACGTCGGCCGCACCTACGAGGCCGTCGTACGAGTGAACAGCCAGTCCGGCAAGGGCGGCGTCGCCTACCTGCTGCACTCCACGCGGAGCCTCGACCTGCCTCGGCGCCTGCAGATCGAGCTCGCCGGCATCGTCCAGAAGCACACGGACGCCTACGGCGGCGAGATCGACGCCGAGCGGCTGTGGTCGATCTTCGTCGACGAGTACCTGCCCTACACCACCACCGACGGCCTGGCGCCGTGGGGCCGCTACACGCTCCGCAGCACCTCGCTGACCTCCCACGGGGAGGGCGGGGACGCCGACCTCACGGTCGTCCTCGACGACGGTGGGGAGGAGCGGCTGCTCTCCGGCCGCGGCAACGGCCCCATCGACGCGTTCGTCCACGCACTGGCGACCATCGACGTCGGGGTCGAGGTCCTCGACTACGCCGAGCACGCCCTGTCCGCGGGCGGCGATGCGATGGCGGCGGCCTACCTCGAGGTCGAGACGAGCGACCAGGTGGTGTGGGGCGTCGGCGTGGACCCGTCGACGATGACCGCCTCCTTCCAGGCGATCATCTCCGCGGTCAACCGCGCGGCACGCGGGGTGACGGGCGGAGTCCCGGTCGACGGCGAGCCGCGCTGACGGGGCGGGGACGGGGCGCACGCGAGTGTCCGGGCGGAGCCGGGCGGGGGGATCGCGACGGTGTGAGCGGAACGGAACGGGTGCGTGGAACGGCGCAGGTGCGCCTGAGCGGTCTGCTGGTGTGCGCGTCCGCCGGTGAGGCGGAGCTCGTGCAGCGGTACCTGCCCGGGCACACGGCGCTCACCCGGTCCGGGCCCGCCTGCCTCTCGTTCGAGGTACGCCCGACCAGCGATCCACTCGTCTGGCAGGTCGTCGAGCTGTTCGCCGACGAGGCCGGGTTCGCCGGCCATCAGGAGCGTGCGGCGGCGAGCGAGTGGGGCCGAGCCACGGCCCACATCGAACGCCGCTACACGGTCGAACTGGCGGAGCGTCGGTGAGCGCGCTCCTCGACCGGCGGCTGCTCGATCGTCAGGGCCGGATCGCGGTCACTCGGGCCAGGCGAAGCCGCGGATGGTCTCCACGAAGTCGATCCGCTCGAAACCGGGCAGGCAGTGGGCGAGCACGTCGGCCTTGACGTTCCCGAACGTGGTCTCCGGCCGGTCCTGGAGCCCCTCGGTGAACGCGGCCAGGATCTGGTTCTTGAAGTCCGGGCGCGGGTGGGCCGCCACGACGGCCGCGCGTTGCTCGTCGGTGATCGCGTCGTAGCCGACACCCAGGACGTCGAGCTCGACACCGCGGGTGACCAGCGCGATCTCGGGAGCCATGTGCAGGGGGATCTCCGGGGTGGTGTGCAGCGCGATGGCTGTCCATACCCGGTCCGCGGCCTCGCCGTCGACGCCGTACCCGCGAAGGAAGCGGCGGGCCTCGTCGGCGGCGTCGATCTCGAAGCGCTGATCCGTCCGGCGGTAGGTCTCGGTGAGGCCGAGGTCGTGAAACATGGCCCCGACGTACAGCAGCTCGGGGTCGTGGTTCAGTCCCTGGTCCTGGGCGCGCAGGGAGCCGAAGAGGAACACGCGTCGGCAGTGGTGGTAGACGACGGGAGTGGCGACGTCGCGGACGAGCTGGGTGGCGTCCTTCGTCATCGTGCTGTCGGGGATCTCGATACCGGCGATGGTCTCGGTCATGAGGTGCCGCCTCTCGTGGCCGTCGTTCGGTGGTCCTCCTCCATCCTGCGTCCGGGCGTCGGGAGGTGCGACCCGGGTGGGCGGTCGGTCGTGCGGAGCGTTCGCTGCTCGTCGAGTCCGAGATCCGCGCCGCGGGCCTCGACCTGACGGCGAACGACGCGGACATCTCGAGCCTCGACCCCGATGTCCTCTTGGAGACGTTCCGCGCGAACCTGGTCGGCATGTTCCTCGTGACCAAGCACGGGCTCCCGACGATGCTCGACCAGGGCGCGGGCAGCATCGTCAACATGGCGTCCGTGTCCGGTATGGCGGGCGAGTCGTCGCTGAGCGCGTACGGCATGTCGAAGGCGTCGGTCATCCACTTCACGAAGCAGGTGGCCGTGCAGTACGGGAAGCAGGGGATCCGCTGCAACGCGATCGCGCCTGCCTTCGTCAACACGCGTAACAACAAGCAGTACGCCTCGCAGGAGTTCGCCGACGTCTATCTCCGTCACATGGTCTCTACGAGCGGCGCGGAACCCCAGAACATCGCCGACGTCGTCGTGTTCCTCTCCTCCGACGAGGCCGCGCTCGTCAACGGCCACGTGATCCCGGTCGACGGCGGCATCACGGAGGTGTCGCCGATCGTGGCGGACGTGCGGGAGCTGGGTGGGCACACCGCCTGACTCGCGGTGCCGCGTGCAGGGGCGCCGATCGTGGCGACCCTGCACGCAGCACCAGAATCACTGACGAGCCACGCGGTCGGTCCGCATCGGCCGGAGGTCACGTTCCCGGCCGGTTCCTTCGAGCGACAGCATCTCCGTGCGGCTCATCACCGGTCCGACGAGCCGGCGAAGTGCCAGATCGACCGCCTCACTCTTGGTCCGCACGTCGTACCTGCGCATGACCTCAGCGATCAGGTCGTCGTCCAGGTCGAACGTTGTACGCGCCATACCCCCAGCCATGCACCTCGCGTGATCGATACGCGCGGTGCGTGCCGTGGTGGTCCTCCGGTATGTCGGGCCGAGGGGGGAGAATGGACCGGTGAGGCTCTACCGGGACGAGGCGGTGGTCCTGCGCTCCCACGACCTGTCGGAGGCGGACCGCATCGTCACCATGCTCTCGCGCGAGCACGGCCTGGTGCGCGCCGTCGCGAAGGGCGTGCGGCGCACGAGCTCGCGGTTCGGCGCGCGGCTCGAGCCGTTCACGGTCGTCGACGTCCAGCTGCACCGCGGCCGCAACCTCGACACGGTCACGCAGGTCGAGACGATCGCTCCCTACGGGCGCTCGCTCGCCGCCGACTACTCGTTGTTCACGTCCGCGACCGTGATGGTCGAGACCGCGACCCAGCTCACGCAGGCGGAGGAGGTCCCGGCGCCGCAGCAGTACATCCTGCTCGTCGGCGCCCTGCACGCGATGAGCATGCGCCGGCACGCGGCAACCCTCGTCCTCGACTCCTACCTGCTGCGCTCGTTGGCGGTCGCCGGGTGGGCCCCCAGCTGCTACGACTGCGCCCGCTGCGGGACCGAGGGGCCGCACCGCGCCTGGTCCACGCAGATGGGCGGTGCGATGTGCTCCTCGTGCCGGCCCCCTGGGTCGGCCTCGCCCGCGGAGGAGACGATGACCCTGCTCGGTGCCCTGCTCTCCGGCGACTGGCCCGTCGCCGACGCCTCCGTGTCACGCCACCGCACCGAGGCGTCCGGCCTGGTCGCCGCCCACCTGCAGTACCACCTCGAGCGCCGGCTGCGCTCCCTGCCGTTCGTGGAGCGCGCATGACCTCGCCCGTCCCGCCGCCGTCGCACCCGTCCGGTGCCCGTCCGCCCGCGATTCCGCGCGAGCTCGTGCCCGCGCACGTCGCGGTCATCATGGACGGCAACGGCCGGTGGGCGAACGCCCGCGGGCTGCCCAGGACCGAGGGGCACGCGGCGGGGGAGGCGTCGCTCCTCGACGTCGTGGCGGGTGCGATCGAGATCGGCGTGACCCACATCAGTGCCTACGCGTTCTCCACAGAGAACTGGAAGCGCTCGCCCGCCGAGGTCCGCTATCTCATGGGCTTCAACCGGGACGTCATCCGCAGGCGACGCGACGAGATGCACTCCTGGGGCGTGCGGGTGCGGTGGGCCGGACGCCGGCCGCGACTGTGGGGCTCGGTGATCCGCGAGCTCGAGACCGCCGAGGAGATGACCCGACGCAACACCACCGCGACGCTGACGATGTGCGTCAACTACGGTGGCCGCGCCGAGCTCGCGGACGCCGCCGCGGGCCTCGCCCGGGACGTCGCGGCGGGGCGGGTCAACCCCGATCGGGTGACCGAGCGGACCCTGGCCCGCTATCTCGACGAGCCCGACGTCCCGGACGTCGACCTCCTGTGGCGCACCGGCGGGGAGCAGCGGACGAGCAACTTCCTGCTGTGGCAGTCCGCCTACGCCGAGCTCGTCTTCACCGACGAGGCCTGGCCCGACGTCGACCGACGCTCGCTGTGGCGCGTCGTGGAGGAGTATGCGCGCCGCGACCGGCGGTGGGGCGGGGCGGTCGACGCGGCGGCCCGGCCCGGCGGCTGACAATCGTTCGGGGAGCATGGGCGCCCGGGCTGTGGGATTCCGAGCGCAGGACCGGGCCGAGTGAATCGCCGGCTCGGCCCCCCGCCTATGGGGTGGATCACGCAGGTAAGGCTTGCCTGATCTACTGTGCGTCGGTAACTTTTCGACACGCAAACCTAGCGTAATGCGCGGGCGTGGCGTCGTCAGGCACCGCGCCCGCCCCGAACGAGAGCTGGTCCACTTGCGTCACCACCGATTCCGCGTCCTTGCTGCTGCCACGGTCGCGGTACTGACCCTCGCCGCCTGCGGCGGCTCCGACGAGTCCTCCGACGACGCGACGGGCGAGCCGACGACAGAAGAGAGTGATGACCGGCCGGCGGTGGGCGACGAAGAGTCCGGCTCGGAGTCCGCCTCCGACGACGCCGAGTCCGGCTCCGAGAGCGCGTCCGGCGACGGCGGCGACGACGCCGCGGACGACTCCGGCGATGCGGGCGCCACTGGTATCTCCGGCGCCGAGCTGCCGATCGAGATCGAGCACGCCTTCGGCACCACCGTGATCGAGGAGGTCCCCGAGCGCGTGGCCACCGTCAACTGGGCGAACCACGAGGTGCCGCTCGCCCTCGGCGTCGTGCCCGTCGGGATGGCCTCCGCGGACTTCGGCGACGACGACGGCAACGGCATGCTGCCCTGGGTCGAGGAGGAGCTCGAGACCCTCGGCGCCGAGCCGCCCGTCCTGTTCGACGAGACCGACGGCATCGACTTCGAGGCCGTCGCCGACACCCAGCCGGACGTCATCCTCGCCGCCTACTCCGGGCTCACGCAGGAGGACTACGACACGCTCACCGAGATCGCGCCCGTCGTGGCCTACCCCGAGACCGCGTGGGGCACCTCCTGGCAGGACGTCATCACCTACAACGCCGCGGGCCTCGGCATGGTCGAGGAGGGCGAGGAGCTCATCACCGAGCTCCAGGGCGAGATCGACGAGACCGTCGCCGCGCACCCCGAGCTCGAGGGCGTCTCGACCATGTTCATGACGCACGTCGACGTCTCCGACCTCAGCACCGTGAACTTCTACACGGCCAACGACACCCGCGCCGCCTTCTTCGAGGACCTGGGCCTGAGCACGCCGGCCGCGGTCGAGGAGGCCTCCGCCTCCGGTGAGTTCTCCGGCTCGATCAGCGCCGAGCAGGTCGACATGTTCGAGGACGTCGAGCTCATCGTCACCTACGGCGACCAGGAGCTCGTCGACACGCTCGAGGCCGACCCCCTGCTGTCGCAGATGCCGGCCGTCGAGTCCGGTGCCATCGTCTTCCTCGACGGATCCGGCCCGATGGGCACCGCGGCGAACCCCACGCCGCTGTCCATCTCCTGGGTCCTCGAGGACTATGTCGCGCTTCTCGCAGAGGCCGCAGCCGGGTCCCAGTGACCCAGGCCCCCGCCCGCGAGGAGGCCGGGGGGACTCCATCCTCCTCACCCGGTGCCGGGCCGGACGTCGGCGTCCTCCGCCGTCCGGCCCGGACGCGCCTGCTCTGGCTCATGGTCGTGCTCGGCGCGGTCGTCGTCCTGACGATGGCGTCGGTCGCGATCGGCTCGCGCAGCGTGACGGTGCCCGAGATCGTCGCGGGGATCATGGGCTCGACCGACTCGATCGGCGAGGCCGCCGTCTACACGCGCGTGCCGCGCACCTTCCTCGCCCTGCTCGTCGGGGCCGCGCTCGGCGTCGCGGGCGCCGCCATGCAGGGCGTCACCCGCAACCCGCTCGCCGACCCCGGGATCCTCGGCGTGACGATGGGTGCCTCGCTCGCCGTCGTCGTCGGCATGGCCTGGTTCGGCCTGTGGACCCGGACGGGCATGATCTGGACCGCCATCCTGGGGGCCGGCCTCGCGGCCGTGTTCGTCTACGTCGTCGCCTCGGTCGGCCGGGGCGGCGCCACGCCGCTCACCCTGGCCCTGGCCGGCGCGGCCACCTCCGCGGCCCTCGCCTCCTTCATCACCGCCGTCGCCCTGCCGCGCGGCGACATCGCCGGCAGCATCCGCTCCTGGCAGGTCGGCGGCGTCGGCGGGGCCAGCCACGAGGCCACGGCGCAGGTGCTGCCGTTCCTCGTCGTCGGCCTGCTCGTGTGCCTCGCCTCGGCACGCAGCCTCAACTCGCTCGCCCTGGGCGACGACGTGGCGGCGGGCCTCGGCGTCCGGGTCGGCGTCACGCGACTGGTGGCCGCCGTGGGCGCGGTCGTGCTCACCGGGGCGGCGACGGCCGTCGCCGGACCGATCGGGTTCGTCGGCCTCGTGGTCCCGCACCTGTGCCGGCTGCTCGTGGGCGTCGACCACCGCTGGCTCATGCCGTTCTCCGCCCTGACGGGGGCCGGGCTGCTCGTGGCCGCGGACGTCCTCGGCCGCATCGTCGCCCGCCCCGGCGAGATCGACGTCGGCATCATCACCGCGATCGTCGGCGCCCCGTCTTCATCGCCATCGTCCGCCGCACGAGGATCCGCGAGCTATGAGCGCCCTCGCCGAGAACGCAGAGGTCCGGACCGCACGCCGGACCGGCTCTGCGGACCACCCGACCCGTCCGCCGTCCGACGACGCCGTGGCAGCGCTCGCCGCCGCACGCCGACGTCGCGCGCGCCGTGGGCTCGTCGTGGCGCTCGTCCTGCTCGCCGTCGTCGTCGGGCTGTGGTGCGCGTCCCTCGTGGTCGGCCGTACGTTCTACCCGCCCGCCGACGTGTGGCGCGTGCTGACGGGGGAGGAGGTCCAGGGCGCGAGCTTCACCGTCGGACGGCTCCGCCTGCCGCGGGCGACCCTCGCCGTCGTCGCCGGCCTGTGCCTGGGACTGGGCGGCGTCACCTTCCAGACCATGCTCCGCAACCCGCTCGCGAGCCCGGACATCATCGGCATCAGCGCCGGCGCGAGCGCGGCCGCAGCCTTCGCGATCATCGTGCTCGACCTCGACGGCGGGCAGGTGTCGGTCGTGGCCGTCGCTGCGGGTCTCGGCATCGCGGTGCTCATCTACCTGCTGTCCTACCGCGGCGGGGTGGCCGGCACCCGGCTCGTCCTCATCGGCATCGGCGTGGCGGCGATGCTCGACTCCGTGACGAGCTACCTGCTGGACAACGCGGCCCAGTGGGACCTCCAGGAGGCCATGCGCTGGCTCGTCGGCAGCCTCAACGGCACCACGTGGTCCGCCGTCGTCCCCGTGGCGATCGCCCTGGCCGTCCTCGGCCCGGTGCTGCTGTCCCGGGGCCGCAACCTCTCCGCCCTGCAGCTCGGTGACGACGCGGCCCGCGCCCTGGGCGTGCGGGTCGAGCGCACGCGCCTGACCCTGGTCGTCGCGGCCGTCGGCCTCATCGCGTTCGCGACCGCCGCGGCCGGCCCGATCGCGTTCGTCGCCTTCCTGTCCGGCCCGATCGCGGCGCGCGTGGTGGGGCCGGGGCGCTCCCTGCTCGTCCCTGCCGCACTCGTCGGCGCGGTCCTCGTGCTCGTCGCCGACCTCGCCGGGCAGTACGCGTTCGGCACGAGGTTCCCCGCCGGCGTCATCACCGGCGTCCTCGGGGCGCCGTATTTGGTATATCTCATCGCACGCACCGACCGGGCCGGAGGCTCCCTGTGACCGACCGACAGCTCACCGCCGACCACGTGTGGGTCGGGTACCGCGACCGCGGGGTCATCGAGGACCTCAGCCTCGCGGTCCCGCCGGGGCGGATCACCGCGATCGTCGGCGCCAACGCCTGCGGCAAGTCGACCCTCCTGCGCGCGATGTCCCGGCTGCTCGCCCCCAGCCGCGGCCAGGTGGTGCTCGACGGGAAGGACGTCCACCGCATCCCCGCCCGCCGCCTCGCCCAGGTCCTCGGCCTGCTCCCGCAGACCCCCGTGGCGCCCGAGGGCATCACGGTGGCCGATCTCGTCGGTCGTGGCCGGCACCCGCACCAGGGCATGCTCGCGCGCTGGAGCGAGGCCGACGACCGGGCCGTCGCCCGTGCGCTCACCGCCACGCAGACCGTCGAGCTCGCCGACCGCCCCGTCGACGAGCTCTCTGGCGGCCAGCGTCAGCGCGCGTGGATCGCCATGGTGCTCGCCCAGGAGACCGACGTGCTCCTCCTCGACGAGCCGACGACGTTCCTCGACGTCTCCCACCAGGTCGAGGTCCTCGACCTGCTCACGGACCTCAACCTCGAGCGCGGCACGACGATCGTCATGGTGCTGCACGACCTCAACCTCGCCGCCCGCTACGCGGACCACCTCGTGGCGGTGGCCGGCGGGCGCGTGCACGCCGCCGGAAGCCCGGAGCAGGTGCTCACGTCGGAGTGCGTCGAGTCGGTGTTCGGGATCGGCTCGACGATCGTTCCCGACCCGGTGACCGGGCGGCCCCTCATGGTGCCGATCGGCCGGCACCACAACGGTCCGGAGCAGCTGTCGGCCTGAGCGTCACGCACCGTGCGGCGTCGAGCACGACCGTGCGACGTCGAGCATGACCGTGCGACGTCGAGCTCGACCCGGCACGGTCCAGGTGGGCGAACGGGAGCGTCGGCGGCAATCCGTTACCGGTCGGCGGGCGGCTCCCACGCCGGGTCACGTCCGATGAACCCGACGAGCCGGTCCTGGGCGGAGGCGTCGCCCGGCACCGGCACCGGGGGGCCGTACTGGCCCGACGAGCGCAGGACGTCCTCCATCTGCGCCATGCCGGCGAGCAGCGACTCCGACAGCTCCGCGTCGAGCCCGGGCTCCTGGCCGGTGGCCCGAGCGAGGTCCCACGTGTGCATGAAGACGTCGCCGACGTAGAACCGGCTGATCGCCCCTGGGAGCGGGACCTCGCCGAAGTTGGGGTTGATCAGGACCTGGTCGGCCGAGGCCGGGTCGTCGAGGATCGCCTGGACGGCCCGGCGCTGGTGGTGCCACGCGCCGGCCGGGTCGATGTCCGCGTCCGGGCCCTCCGGCAGCGCCGGACCGCCGGACGCGGCGAGCATGGTCGGCAACCAGGTCGTCAGGTGCCCGACGACGTCGCGCGCGGCCCAGCCCTCCACCGGGGACGGCGCATCCCACGCGCCCGGCGCGACGCCGTCGACCACGGCGGAGAAGCCTGCCGCCACCTGTCGGTGAAGGTCCGCGGGAGCATCGTCGTCCCTCACGTGGCGCCCTCGGCGAGCAGCTCGTCGAGCTTCTCGAAGCCCTCGACGACCCCGACCTCCATGCCGGAGGCGAGCATGGCGTCCCGGATCTCCATCGAGTCGACGACCGAGAGCAGCGTGAGACGCGTGCGCCCGTCGCCGATGTCCTCGAACGTGCCGGTCTCGAGCGAGACCCCGTCCGGGAAGCCTTCGAAGGTGAACGTCTGGACGATGCGCTCGTCCTTGCGCACCTCGTGGAACGAGCCGTAGAAGCGGTACCTCTCGTCACCGTCCGCGTTCGAGTACCGGTAGGCGCCGCCGGTGGTGCAGTCCCAGTGCTCGATCTCGGTGGTGAGCGAGCGGGGGCCGATCCAGCGCGCGAACAGCTCGCGGTCGGTGTAGGCGCGGAAGACCTTCTCGACCGGGAAGTCGAGCTCGCGGACGATCCGGATCGTCGGCAGGTCGGGGTTCGCCTCGATGGTGGTCTCGGGGTGGTGGATCTGCGTGGTCATGATGCCTGCTCCTTCGTGGTTGCTGCGTGTCGGGTGGTGTCGTCGTCCATGGCAGCCAGCACCTCCTCGAGACGCTGGAATCGTTCCTCCGCCGCTCGGCGGTAGCGCTCGATCCACTTCGTCATGAGGGAGAGGACCTCCGCCTCGAGGTGGGCCGGTCGGCGCTGCGCCTCACGGGTGCGCGAGACCAGTCCGGACTCCTCGAGCACCTTGAGGTGCTTGGAGATCGCCTGGACCGAGACCGCGTGGGGCTCGGCGAGCTCGGTGAGCGTGGCGTCGCCGTCCGCGAGCCGGGCGACCATCTCGCGCCGGGTCGGGTCCGCCAGCGCCGCGAACACCTTGTCGAGCCTGTCGTCCTGCACGTGCACTCCTTTGTCAACCGTATGGTTGAAGAAGACGCTAGGGGTGTGCAGGGGCCGCTGTCAACCACAAGGTTGAGTAAGGCGCGCGGGCGGCTGCGTCAGGAGGCCGCGGCGTTCTCGTCGACGTCGACCACGGCTTCGGCACCGTCCAGGTCCGTGGTCTGGTTCCGAGTGGCCGGCGTGCTCGCCACGGCGCCGTCCAGGGCCGTGGTCTCGGTCCGAGCGGCCGGTGCGCTCACCACGGTGCCGGCCTCGGTCTCGAGCGTCGCCCCGGTCGTCGGAGTCGCTGTCCGCCGCCGCAGCCTGTGGGCGACGAACGTCGCGACCAGGAGGACGACAACGGCGACGATCACCGCGATCCCGAGCGGCGATCCGGCCGCGGCGGCGATGACGGCGCCCCAGACGGCGAATCCGATCGTCGAGTAGATCGCCGCCCACGCGAGCGAGCCGGGGATCTGTGCGAGCGAGAACTTCCACCAGGCGATGCGCAGGATTCCGGCGCCGGCCATGATCATCGACTGGAAACCGACGGTGAGATAGCCGAGGGGGACCATCACGAGGCCCCAGCGGCGCAGGGCATCGATCCCTCGCTGCGGCCCCTCGCCGGAGAGCCAGCCGTGCGCCCGCAGCTGCCAGCCCTTCGTCGGGCGGGTGTGGTTCACCGTCAGGTGGGTGGCCCACCGGCCGAGCCAGTAGATCGACTGTCCGCGCAGCGTCGCCCCCGCGTAGAGGAAGGCGAAGACGACCCAGAAGGGCCATCCGCTGAGGAAGTCGGGCACCCGGTCATTGTCACCCGTCGAGCCGCCCACCGGACGCCGACGTGAGGAGATCCACCGCCGCAACGCCGACCCGGTCAGCCGGCAGCCGGTGCCGCGTCGCCGACCCGGTCAGCCGGCAGCCGGTGCCGCGTCGCCGACCGTGACGTCGTCGTCGTGCTCGGGGTGCGGGTCCCGCGGAGCCTCGCGGCGGCGCCTGCGCGCCTCCACCACGGGGTGCGCGACCGCCGCCAGGGCGTAGGCCCCGATCGCGAGGACGACGATCGTGGCGCCCGGCGACCACGGCCGCACGTAGGTGACGACGAGCCCGGCGACGGTGACGACCAGGCCGATCCCCATCGCGAGGCGCATGGTGCCGGCGAACGACCGCGTGAGCTGCTGCGAGGCCGCCACCGGCACGATCATCAGCGCGGAGACGAGCAGGACGCCGACCACGCGCATCGACACGGATACCGTGAGGGCTGCCATCACCGACACGAGTGCGGACAGCAGCCACGTGGGCAGGCCCGACGACCTGGCGAGCTCCTCGTCGTGGCACAGGGCGAACAGGGCGGGTCGCAGCCCGACCCCGACCCCGATGACGACGACCGCGAGCACGAGCGCGAGCCACATGTCGAGCGAGGACACCGTCGCGATCGAGCCGAACAGGTAGCCGGTGAGGGTCGAGCTCGACCCGCCCGAGATCGTGATGATGAGGACGCCACCCGCGATGCCGCCGTAGAAGAGCATGGCCAGCGCGACGTCGCCGGACGTCCGGCCGCGGGCCCGGACCAGCTCGATGAGCAGCGCCCCGGCGACCGAGGCGACGATCGCCCCCGGTACCGCGAACCGGTCGATCGGGGAGACGCCGGTGAGCGACCCGACGAGCCAGCCGAGCGCGACGCCCGTGAGCGCTACGTGACCGATGCCGTCGCCGAGCAGCGCGAGCCGGCGCTGGACGAGGTAGGTGCCCATGACCGGGGCCGCGACCCCGACGAGCACCGCCACGACCAGCGACCGGCGCATGAGCGGGCTGCCGAGCATCTCGCTCAGCGTCTCGACGATCCCCATCAGATCGCCCCTCTCGGTGCGGGCAGTGGTGCACCCGGCTCGAGGACGGCCCTTGCAGGTGCGTCCTCCGTGGTGTCCTCGTGGTGGTGGTGACGGTGGTCGGGCTCGTCGTGCCCGGGGGCCGGCGGTGGTGGAGCGCCGTCGTGCACGACGGCCCCGTGGCGAAGGACGACGGCCCGGTCGAGGAGGGGGGCCAGCGGGCCGGGCTCGTGCAGCACGACGACGACGGCGCCACCCCGGGCGGTGAAGTCGGCGAGGAGGTCGGTGGTGGCCCGCTGGGACGCGGAGTCCATCGCGGACAGCGGCTCGTCGAGGACGAGCAGGTCCGGGTCGCGCACGAGCGCCCGTGCGACCAGGACCCGCTGCTGCTGGCCGCCGGAGAGCACGTGGACCGGGTCGTTCTCGCGGTCGTCGAGGCCGACGCGTGCGAGGGCCGCCCGCGCACGCGCGTCCGCACCGCTGCGCGGTCGCCAGCGCCAGCCCGCGAGGTCGCCGGCGGCGACGACCTCGCGCGCCGTGGCCGGCACGCCGGAGCCCGCGGAGGCGCGCTGCGGCACGTACCCGAGGCGCGGCCACGGGACGGAGCTCCGGCGTCCGGCCATGTCCCGGCCGTAGAGACGGACCGCGCCGGACGTCGGTCGGCGCACGCCGACGATCGATCGGACGAGCGTCGACTTGCCCGACCCGTTGGGCCCCATGAGGGCGACGCACTCACCGGCTGCCACGGTCAGGGACACGCCACGCAGGATGCGCTGGCCGTCGATCGTCACGCGGACGTCGTCGACCTCGAGGGGTCGGACGGAGGTGGGGGGCGCCTCAGCCACACTGCTGTCCGGTCGCGAGGGCGTCGATGTTCGCCTGCATGGCGTCACGGTAGTCACCGTCGGCGGGCGCGATCTCGAGCGGATCGAGGACCTGGACGTCCGCGCCCGTCTGCTCGGCGACGGCGCGCACGGCGTCGTCGGGCGCGTTGGCGTCGCGGTAGATCGCCGTGGCACCCGACTCCTCGACGAGCGCCGAGAGCTCGGCGATGCGGGCCGGGCTGACCTCGGTGCCGCCGTCGATCCCGGCGAGGCCGGTCTCGACGAACCCGTGCGGGGCGAGCAGGTACCCGTAGGCCTGGTGCCCGACGACGACGGTCTCCACCGAGCAGCTCCCGAGCCGGTCGGCGATCTGCTCGCGCAGGTCCTCGAGGTCGGCGACCACGGCGTCGAGGCCGTCCGCATAGGCGTCGGCGCCGTCGGGGTCGATCTCCGTCAGCCGGTCCGCGACGGTCTCGGCCAGTGCGATCATCCGTTCCGGGTCGAGCCACACGTGCGGGTCGAGCGCGCCGTGGTCGTGGCCCGCGTGGTCGTCGGCCGCGCCGTGGTCCGAGTGGTCGTGACCTTCGGCGTCGTGGGAGTGGTCGTCGGCCGCGTGGTCGTCGGCCGCGTCGGCGTGGGAGTGGTCGTGGCCCTCGTCCTCGTCGTCGTGGTCATGGGCGTCGTCGCCGCCCTGCTCCGCGAGCTCCTCGGGCGCGAGCGGCTCGGTGGGGCCTGCGGCGTCGAGCACGGCGCCTTCTCCGAGCTGGCCGACGGCGTCGTCCATGGCCGCCTGGTACTGCGGCAGGTGCACGACGAGGTCGGCCTGCTCGAGATCGACGACCTGCGCGGGTGCGAGCTCGAGGGAGTGCGCGTCCGCGCCCGGCGGGGTCACGTTCGTCACCGCGACGCGCTCGCCGCCGACCTGCTCCACGAGCCACTCGAAGGCGTACGCGGCGGTGCCGACCTCGACCGCCGCGTCGTCGTCGGGGTCCGCGCCGGAGCAGCCGGCGAGCACGAGCGCAGCCGCGGCGGACGCGAGAACCACGCGGGAGGGACGGAGCATGAGACTCATTCTCATGAGGCTCGAGAACGGGTGTCAATCTGACGGACCGTCGTGTGTCCGACCTCTCCGCCTCCGGCCGCCGCACCGATCGGGCCCCGTCGCCGCCACATGCCACCCGCCCACGGGCCCTGCCGCCCGACCTCCCCGCCTGCGACCTGCGGACCTGGTCGCTACCCTGTCCACGATTCAATCGCCCGCGCACGCGGGCGCCCTCGGAGCACGGAGAAGAGGCTGCATGTCCGGTCGGCCGCTCGGCAGCCGATACACGCTCGATCGGGAGATCGGCCGCGGGGCCGTCGGATCGGTCTGGCGAGGTCACCGCACCGACGACGGGACTGTGGTCGCGATCAAGCGGCTGCGGGCGGAGGTGGCCGAGGACCTGGAGATCGTCCGCCGCTTCATCCAGGAGCGGACCCTGCTGACGAACGTCGTGCACCCGAACGTGGTGCGGGTGCTCGACCTCGTGGCCGAGGGCAGCACGCTCGCCATCGTCATGGAGCTGGTCGACGGGGGAGACCTGCGTCAGGAGATCGACCGGCGCGGGACGCTGACGCCGGCTGACACCGCCGCGTACGGGGCGGGCGTGGCGCGCGGGCTGGCGGCGATCCACGACGGCGGGGTCGTCCACCGTGACGTCAAGCCGGCCAACATCCTCCTTGAGCGCACCGAGCACGAGGTGGTGCCGAAGGTGACGGACTTCGGCGTCGCCCGCGTGACCCACGGCGAGATCACCGAGGCCACGAGCGCGACGATGGTGGTCGGGACGCCCCTGTACATGGCGCCCGAGGTCATCCACGAGCGCACGCCCACCCCGGCGAGCGACGTCTACTCGTTCGGGATCCTGCTCTACCGGATGCTCACCGGTATCACCCCGTTCACGGGCGACGGCGGGACCTACGGGGTCATGCGGCGCCAGACCGAGATGATGCCGGGGCGTCCGGACGGACTGCCCGACGAGCTGTGGCACGTCATCGAACGGACCCTCGCCAAGGAGCCCGGGAGCCGGCCGGACGCCGCCCGGCTCGCCGACGAGCTCGACGGCCTGGTCGCCCCCCTCGCCGACCTTCCTGCCCGTACGCGGCTCGTGCACCCGCCGACGGGGACGCCGTCGTCCGGCTCACGTCCGTCCGGTGCGCCGTCGCCCGGCACGGACCTGGCCCGGACCTCGTCGGCGAGCGGCATGCGCGAGCCCGTCCCCGAGGACGCGGACGAGGCGACGGTCCTGCGGGAGCCGTCCGGGTCCGTCCCCGCGGCAGCCACGCGCCTTCCGGTGCGCGGCACGGTGGTGCAGGCGCCCGACGACGCGCCCGTGCGCAGCCGCCGACGCCTCGTGATGCCGGCGGTGCTCGCTCTGGTGGTCGTCGCGATCGTCGCGCTGGGCGCCGTCTGGCTCACCCGGTACCTCGACGAGCCCGAGCCGGGCCCGACGCCGAACCTGTGGGGCATGACGCTCGAGGAGGCGGAGGAG
The DNA here is from genome assembly GCF_049856175.1 of Georgenia sp. Z1491. Classification (GTDB taxonomy): domain Bacteria; phylum Actinomycetota; class Actinomycetes; order Actinomycetales; family Actinomycetaceae; genus JB111. The sequence continues at coordinate 74,930 of NZ_JBNDNA010000008.1, read as the reverse complement.
GAGCTGGGCGACGTCGACGTCGTCGTGGAGGACGGTCTCGCCGACTCTCACGAGGTCGGCACCGTGATGAGTCAGTCGCCCCGTCGCGACGAGCAGCACGACGGCGAGGTCGAGGTGACGATCGCCCGGGAGAGCGCCCGCCGGGGCGTCGAGGACCTCGACCCGCTCACGGGCGAGGAGTACTCCGGGTTCGAGGAGGAGGCCGTCGACATCGGCGACGACTCGTTCCTGCACGGCGTGACCTCCGAGCCCGGCGAGCCGTCGGGGAGCTGGGGCTGGGACCTCGACTCCGGCTTCCACGTCTTCAGTGCGACCCTCGGGCGGTGGCCCGCGAGCTTCTCCGACCCGGAGGAGCAGGAGAGGTTCGAGTCGCGGGTCGTCGCCGTCGAGGTCACGGGTGACGGCGAGATCCTGTGGAGCGGTTCCGTGACCGTCGACGAGCCGAGGAACGTGACCCTCGACGTCGAGGGGGTCGACGAGCTCGTCATCAGCTGGTCGCTGACGAGCGGGGGCGACTCGACGTCGGCGGCGTTCGCCGTGGGTGACGGCCGCGTGCTCACCCCGCCCGGCGAGCTGCCGGCGCGGTACGGCGACGGCTGAGCCGCGCCGTGGCGGCGCGCCGCGACCGCAGCGGCGCATCGGTACCCTTTCGCCTGAACCCGACCCACTCCAGCGAGACTCGAGGATCCATGACGTCACGGCCGCTCGGCAGCCGCTACACGCTCGACCGGCAGGTCGGCAAGGGCGCGATGGGCGCCGTGTGGGCGGGGCACCGCAACGAGGACGGCAAGCAGGTCGCCGTGAAGATCCTGCGCTCCGAGTACGCCGACGACGCCGAGATCGTCCACCGCTTCATCCAGGAGCGCTCCTTCCTCGTCCGGGTCCTGCACGAGAACGTCGTCCAGGTCCACGACCTGGTGGTCGAGGGCAGCACCCTCGCGATCGTCATGGAGTACGTCCCCGGCGGGGACCTGCGCGGACTGCTCGACGAGCGCGGCACGCTCCCACCCGGCGAGGCCTGCTGGTACGGCCGGCTCATCGCCCGCGGCCTCGAGGCGATCCACGGGCGCGGCGTGATTCACCGCGACGTCAAGCCCGGCAACGTGCTGCTCGCCGAGGGCGGCGCGGACGGGACGATGGTGCCCAAGGTGTCGGACTTCGGCGTCGCCCGCGTCACGCAGGCCCTCCACGCCACCACCTCCACCGCCATGCTCGGTACCCCGCTGTACATGGCACCCGAGATCATCGAGGAGGAGCCGCCCGGCCCGGCCACCGACGTCTACGCGCTCGGCGTCATGCTCTACGAGATGGTGGTCGGCGTGACGCCGTTCGCCGGGCCCGGCGGGACGTACGGGGTGCTGCGCCGGCACTCCGAGAACCTGCCGGGGCGGCCCGAGGGATTCCCCGACCAGCTGTGGACCGCCGTCGGGCGGATGGTCGCCAAGGACGCGGCCGACCGGCCGGGCGCCGCCGACGTGGCGGAGGAGCTCGGACACCTGGCCGAGGAGCTCCGCGGCCTGCCTGCGCTGGGAAAGCTCGACGCCCCACCGCCCGGACCGACCGCCCCGCGGCGGCCGCAGGAGGATGGCACGACGGACCTCGGCCGGCGCACCGCCGCCGCGGCGACCGGGGGCGACGAGACCAGGCAGGTCGATCCCGCCCTCGTGGAGCGGGTGGGCGAGGGGCAGACTCGCATCGCGCCCGCGGGGCAGGTCGCTCCAGGGCCCGGGATGCCTGCTCAGGCCGCGCCCGGACCCGGGGTGCCTGGCCACGGGACGCCCGGCCAGGGGGAGCCTGCGCAGGGTGGGCCGGCCCAGGGGATGCCCGGCCAGGCGGCGCCGTGGCAGGCCGGTCCGGGCGCGGCGGGCCAGCCGTGGGTGGGCCCGGGAGCCACGAGTGCCGGCTCGCCGGCATCGGCCCCGTACGGCGGGCCGGGACCCGGCACGACCGGCCAGGTGTACGGCACGAGCGGTCCGTCCGGACCCGGCGGACCCGGCGGACCCGGCGGTGCCGCGGGCTACGGCGCGACCGGATACGGCGGACCGGGTGCGGCGGGCGGTACGGGCACCGGTGGTTCCGGGGGCGCCACCCGGTCGCGCATGCCGGTGATCATCGGTGGCGCTCTGGTGGCGCTCCTCGTCGTCGTGCTGGTGGTCTGGCTGGTGTTCCTGCGCGGTGGCGAGACGCCCGACCTCACGGGTCAGACGGTCGAGCAGGCGCAGAGCGAGCTCGGCGGTGCAGACATCGTCCCGACCCAGGTGCTGGCCGACGGCCAGGCGGTCGGCACGATCGTCGGCCAGGAGCCGGCGGCGGGGGAGACCCACCACGGCACGGTGGAGGTCGAGGTGGCGCAGCCGAGCACGCGGCTCTACCTCGAGTCGCTCGAGGAGCCCGCCGACGGCGAGAGCTACGGCTACCCCAGGACGGATGCTGTCCAGATCGCCGGCGAGAACTTCCCGTACGGCATCCTCACGAGCGCCGGCCGTGATGCGGACACGCTGGCCTGGGACCTCGACGGCGGCTTCCGCACGTTCATCGGCACGATCGGCCGGTGGGACGACGAGAACGTCCTGCCCGACGAGGAGGCGGCCTTCGACGCCCGCGTCGTCCGTGTCCAGGTCATCGGCGACGGCGCCACGCTGTGGAGCGGCGAGGTCACGCTCAGCGAGGCGGTCGAGCTGGAGCTCGACGTGACCGGTGTCGACGTGCTCCAGGTCGCCTTCACCTCGACCGACGGTGGGCCCGCGACGCTGGCGATCGGCGACGGACGGGTGCTGGCCGTCCCGGACGAGGTGCCGTCGATGTACCAGGACATGTAGCGGCGGTCCGATCCGCGTCCGCGCGGTTCTACCCGCGCCGGAGCTGCACGCGGCGGGTGCGCTGCCGCGCGTGACGCACGGACGGGACGGCGATGCCCGGACGCGCGTCGCCCCACCCGGCCCCGGCGTCTACGGTGGTCCCCGTCCGCACCACCCGGGTGCGGCTCGACCGTCGCGCACGGCGCGGCAGAAGTACGGAGACCACATGGCCGCCACCGCACTCGACAACGTCATCGCCCTCGCCAAGCGACGGGGCTTCGTGTTCCAGTCCGGCGAGATCTACGGCGGTACCCGCTCCGCCTGGGACTACGGACCTCTCGGCGTCGAGCTGAAGGAGAACATCAAGCGCCAGTGGTGGCGCCGCATGGTGACGTCCCGCGACGACGTCGTCGGCATCGACTCGTCGATCATCCTGCCGAGCAAGGTGTGGGTCGCCTCCGGCCACGTCGGCGCCTTCACCGACCCGCTCACCGAGTGCCTCGAGTGCCACAAGCGCTACCGCGTGGACCAGATGCAGGAGGAGTACGCGCAGCGCAAGGGCATCGACAACCCCGACGACGTCGCGATCACCGACCTGCCCTGCCCCAACTGCGGCACCCGCGGGCGCTGGACCGAGCCGCGCGACTTCAACATGATGCTGCGCACGCACCTCGGCCCGGTGGAGGACGAGTCCGGCCTGCATTACCTGCGGCCCGAGACCGCCCAGGGCATCTTCGTCAACTTCTCCAACGTCATGACCTCCGCGCGCCGCAAGCCACCGTTCGGCATCGGCCAGATCGGCAAGTCCTTCCGCAACGAGATCACGCCCGGCAACTTCATCTTCCGCACCCGCGAGTTCGAGCAGATGGAGATGGAGTTCTTCGTCGAGCCCGGCACGGACGAGGACTGGCACGAGTACTGGATCGAGCAGCGCACCGCCTGGTACACCGACCTCGGCATCGCCCGGGAGAACCTGCGGCACTACGAGCACCCCGAGGAGAAGCTCTCGCACTACTCCAAGCGGACGGTCGACATCGAGTACCGGTTCGGCTTCGCCGGCGGGGAGTGGGGCGAGCTCGAGGGCATCGCCAACCGCACGGACTTCGACCTCTCGACGCACTCGGAGCACTCCGGCAAGGACCTGTCCTACTTCGACCAGACGAAGGACACCCGCTGGACGCCCTACGTCATCGAGCCGGCGGCGGGGCTCACGCGCTCGCTCATGGCCTTCCTCGTCGAGGCGCACACCGAGGACGAGGCCCCGAACGCCAAGGGCGGGGTCGACAAGCGCACCGTGCTGCGCCTCGACCACCGGCTCGCGCCCGTCAAGGCCGCCGTGCTGCCGTTGTCCCGCAACGCCGACCTGTCCCCGATGGCGCGGGACCTCGCGGCCGAGCTCCGCCAGAGCTGGAACGTCGACTTCGACGACGCCGGCGCCGTGGGGCGCCGCTACCGCCGTCAGGACGAGATCGGTACGCCCTACTGCCTCACCGTCGACTTCGACTCGCTCGAGGACCGGGCGGTCACCGTGCGCGACCGCGACACGATGACCCAGGAGCGGGTCGCACTCGACCAGGTCGCGGGCTACCTCGCGCAGCGCCTCGTCGGCGCCTGACGCACGTTCCGGCGAGTGAGCGGGGTTCTGCCCGACGAGTGAGCGGGGTTCTGCCCATGCCCGGCGAGTGAACCCCGGCGCTCATCCCGCGACGTCGTCGGACGGTGCCTGGTCCGACGACGCCGTCAGCCTCAGCTCGTGGTGGATCAGGGGGACCGACGCGCCGGACGGAGCCCGGTCGACGTCCGTGCGCACGGGAATGAACCCCGCGCGTGCGAGCGCACGGCCGGAAGCGGCGTTGTCCGGCGAGGTACGCGCCGTCAGCGTCGTCAGACCGCAGCGCACCGCCAGGGTGCGGGCCAGCGCGAGTGCGCCCGCCGCGTGCCCCGTTCCGCGGGCGTCCGCGCGGAGCCAGAAGCCCACCTCGCCGGTCGTCGACGTGACGCCGAACAGCACGAGGCTGCCGACCAGGAGGTCGTCCTGGTCGACGACGGCGAGGAGGGCGAGGTCCCCGCGGGCGAGTCCCGCGGGGACGACGTCACGCGCGATCCGGGCCACCGACGTCGTCGTGTAGGTGGGCTCGGGCAGGTGCGCCCACCTGATCACCGCCTCGTCGCGCGTGCCCTCCGCGTAACGCGCGGCGTCCCGTTCGGCGAGCGGTCGCAGGGTGCGGGAGCCGTCGCCCAGGGGGAGGGTCCGTGCGTCGATCATCCTGCTAAACTAACACGCGATGGTTAAGGGGTGAGATGGGTTACTGGGATCAGGTCCGCACGGTGCAGCGGCGCAGATCGATCGACCCGGGCACGATCGCGGCCGCGTCGGTCCGGCTGCTCGACGAGTCGGGCCTCGCCGGCTTCACGCTGCGCGGGCTCGCCGGGGCGCTCGGGGTGGCGCCCGCGAGCCTGTACTCGCGGCTCGACGGGCTTGCCGACGCCCACGATCTCGCCCTCGACGACGCCCTCGCCCGTGACGCCGACGTCCGGCAGGCCGTCGATGGCGCCGGTCAGGTGCGGCAGGCCGTCGATGGCGCCGGCGAGGTACGTGAGCTCGCGCTGGCGCTCTACCGGCACCTGCTGCGGCACCCGTGGGCCATCCACGTGCTCGCCGCCCGCCCGCCCCGGGGCCCCGCGTACCTGGCCCTGTCGGAGGAGCTCGTACGCCGGCTGCGCAGCAGCGGTCGGGGCGACCCGCTCGCGCTCGCCTACGCGGTGTCGAATCTCGTGCTGGGCAGCGCCCTCACCGCGGGCGCTGCCCGGACGGAGCCGACGACCCCCGTCGACGACGATGCCGCCCCGACGTATGCGCGCCACCACGACCGCGCTGCGGTCGACCCCGAGGCCGTGCTCGACGCCGCGCTGCGCGCACTCCTGGCCGCACCCGACGCCGGGCGGGCGGCGGCCACGAGCACATGAGCGCCGGGTGCCGCCCCGGCCCCACGAACCGGCTGCGGTCGGCGCGACGCGACGACCGCGTGGCCGTCCACCCGAGGTGACGACCGCGCGGCCGTGGGCACCGAGGTGAGGACCGCGTGGCCGTGGGCACCGAGCCGTGAGCAACGAGCCGTGAGCACCGTCCCACCCGGGGCGCCGGCGGGGTGCCGCACAATGGAGAGCCCGTCGGGCGCGACGGACCCGGAGGACGGACGAGCAGGAGCGGGCGGATGACCGGCACGGTGACCGAGGCAGGTGGGGGTGCCCCGTCGGGGACCCGACGGTCGACGACGACGAACCGCACCCTCGACGAGGGGGTGGGACTCCAGGTGGGGGAGGTTCGCGTCGGCGTGCCCGTCGTCCTGGCCCCCATGGCCGGCGTCACCCTGCCGCCGTTCCGGCAGCTGTGCCGCGAGGCGGGCGAGGCTGCGCTGGCGCCCGAGCGCCGGGTGAGCGACGCCGTCGGGACGCATGCTCCCGCGGGCCTGTACGTCTGCGAGATGATCACGTCCAGGGCGCTCGTCGAGCGCACGCCGGACACGATGCGCATGATCACCCCGGACCCCACCGACCCGGTCCGCTCGGTCCAGCTCTACGGCGTCGACCCGGTGACGGTCGCGGCCGCCGTGCGGATCCTCGTGGAGGAGGACCGGGCGGACCACGTCGACCTCAACTTCGGGTGCCCGGTCCCCAAGGTCACGCGCAAGGGCGGGGGAGCGGCGCTGCCCTGGAAGGCCGACCTGTTCACCGACATCGTGCGCGGCGCCGTCGACGCCGCACGCACGGCGAGCAGGGGGCGCGGCCACGAGGTGCCGGTGACCGTGAAGATGCGGATGGGCATCGACGACGACCACCTCACCTACCTCGACGCCGGGCGGGCCGCCGAGTCGGCCGGCGCCGCCGCCGTGGCACTTCACGCGCGCACGCTCGAGCAGCACTACTCGGGCAGCGCGCGGTGGGAGGCGATCGCGCGCCTGAAGGAGGCGGTGCGGACGGTGCCCGTGCTCGGCAACGGCGACCTGTGGTCCGCCGAGGACGCCGCGCAGATGATGGCGACGACCGGGGCGGACGGCGTCGTCGTCGGACGCGGTTGCCAGGGCCGTCCCTGGCTGTTCACCGACCTCGTCGCGGCCGCGACCGGTTCGCCCGCCCGGGTGCGACCGGGGCTGCGCGAGGTGACGGGCGTGCTGCGCCGCCACGCGGAGCTGATGGTCGAGCACCTCGGCGACGAGGACCGCGCGCTGCGCGAGATGCGCAAGCACGTGGCCTGGTACTTCAAGGGTTACCCGGTGGGCGGCGACGCCCGGCGCGCCTTCGCCCTCGTCTCGACCCTCGCCGAGCTCGACGCCCTGGTCGCCGAGCTGGACCTCGACTCGCCCTATCCCGGCGAGGGCGCGGAGGGGCAGCGAGGCCGCGCCGGGGGGCCGAAGCGCGCCCACCTGCCCGACGCCTGGCTCGCCTCGCGCGACGTCGACGACGCCTGGGCCGCCGTGCTCGCCCAGGCCGAGCTGTCCGTCTCAGGAGGCTGAGACCGGCACGACGAGGTCGGGTCGAACACGCACGAGGGGCGCGCGGCCGTGAAGACCGCGCGCCCCTCGCACGTTGGACGAGTGCGTTCACCCGTCGAGCAGAACTCCGCTCACCGTCGAGCAGAACTCCGCTCACTCGTCGAGCGGGGGTCGCTCGCCAGAGGTCAGCTGACGTCGTCGTCGACCCAGTCGAAGGTCTTCGTCACGGCCTTCTTCCACAGGCGGTAGGTGCGCTCGCGCTCCGCCTCGTCGAGCTGCGGCTTCCAGCGCCTGTCCTCGGCCCAGTTGTCGATGACGTCCTGCTCGCCCTTCCAGAACCCGACGGCGATGCCGGCCGCGTAGGCCGCGCCGAGGGCGGTGGTCTCGGCGACGACCGGCTTGACCACGTCCACGCCGAGGATGTCGGCCTGGAATTGCATGAGCGTCTCGTTGGCGACCATGCCGCCGTCGACCTTGAGCTCGGCCAGCTCGGCCCCGGAGTCGGCGTTCATGGCGTCGAGGACCTCGCGCGTCTGGAAGGCCGTGGCCTCCAGGGTCGCGCGGGCGATGTGCCCCTTGTTGACGAACCGGGTCATGCCGACGAGGGCACCGCGGGCGTCGGACCGCCAGTAAGGCGCGAACAGGCCGGAGAACGCCGGGACGAAGTAGGCGCCGCCGTTGTCCTCGACCGTCTTGGCGAGCTCCTCGACCTCGGGCGCCGAGGAGATGATCCCCAGGTTGTCCCGCAGCCACTGGACCAGCGAGCCGGTGACGGCGATCGAGCCCTCGAGGCAGTACACGGCCGGCTGGTCGCCGATCTTGTACCCGAGGGTCGTCAGCAGCCCGTTCTCCGAGAAGACCGGCTCCGTGCCCGTGTTGATGAGCATGAAGTTGCCGGTGCCGTAGGTGTTCTTGGCCATGCCGACCTGGAAGCAGGCCTGGCCGAACGTGGCGGCCTGCTGGTCGCCGAGGATGCCGGAGATCGGCACGTCGGCGAGCAGACCCTGCTGGCGGCCCTTGCCGTAGACCTCGGAGGAGGAGCGGATCTCCGGGAGCATCGAGACGGGGATCCCCATGTCGGCCGCGATGTCCTCGGCCCACGTGAGCGTCGTGACGTCCATGAGCATGGTGCGCGACGCGTTGGTCACGTCGGTCACGTGCAGGCCGCCGTCGACGCCGCCCGTCATGTTCCACAGCACCCAGGCGTCGGTGTTGCCGAAGACGAGGTCACCGGCCTCGGCCTTCTCGCGGGCGCCGTCGACGTTGTCGAGGATCCACTTGATCTTCGGGCCGGAGAAGTAGGTCGCGAGCGGCAGGCCGACGCGCGACTTGTACTTCTCCTCGCCCTCGTCCCCGGCGAGCTCCTTGATGATCTTGTCGGTCCGGGTGTCCTGCCAGACGATCGCGTTGTAGACCGGCTCCCCGGTCTTCCTGTCCCACACGACGGTGGTCTCGCGCTGGTTGGTGATGCCGGCGGCGGCGATGTTGCCGGCGTTGAGGGAGGCCTTGGACAGGGCGAGTCCCACGGCCTCACGGACGTTGTTCCAGATCTCCTTGGGGTCGTGCTCGACCCAGCCCGCGCGGGGGAAGATCTGCTCGTGCTCGAGCTGGCCGACCGAGACGATCTGGCCCGAGTGGTCAAAGATGATGGCCCGGGACGACGTCGTGCCCTGGTCGATGGCAAGGACGTACTTCTGGTCGCTCATGGTGGGGGCGTTTCCTTTCGACGGCGATGTCGATGTGCTTCCGGTCGTCGGCGGTTTCCGGCGACCGGTCCTTCGGGGGTTCGACGGCGGGCGGGGGCCGGAGGGCCCTCGCCCGCCCGCTCTGGGGTCAGTGTGCCGGATCGATCTCGACGACGGGGACGAGCTGGGGCACCGCCGTGCGCGTGGCCGAGGCCGCCGCGTCGTTGTCGGTCTGCTGGGCGGCGAGGATCGCGTCCGCCTGGTCGACCCAGCTCTGCACCTCGCGCTCGCGCCGGGCGTCGTCCCAGCCGAGCAGGGCGCCCATGACCTCGGCGACCTCGGGGGCCGCCGCCTTTCCGCGGTCCGGAAGCTCGAAGTCGAGCCGGACCCGGTGCAGGAGCATGTCCTCGAGGTGGAGAGCGCCCTCGTGCGTGACGCCGTAGGCGACCTCGGCGCGCAGGTAGTCCGGCGCGTGCTCCAGGGGCGTGGCCAGGGTGGGGTCCGCGTCGATCGTCGCGAGGACGTCCGGGAGCTCGGAGCCGTAGCGCGAGACGAGGTGCTCGGCGCGCTCGCGGCTGAGGTCGTACTGGGCGCTGAGGCGCGGCAGCTGGCGGCGGGTGGCCTCCAGGCCGGGTGCGCCGACCAGCGGGGTGGTCGCGGTGATCGACGGCTTCGCCTTCGCGCGGGCCTTGCCGAGCGCGTGGTCGACCGCGTCCTCGGCCATGATCCGGTAGGAGGTGAGCTTGCCGCCCGCGATGACCGTGAGCCCTGGCTGCGGGTTCGTCACGGTGTGCTCGCGGGAGACCTTGGTCGACTCGCCGTCGCCCTTGTCCACCGGCTGCAGCAGCGGCCGCAGGCCGGCGTAGGTGCCGATGATGTCCTCGCGCGTCAGCTTGTCGGAGAGCACGGCGTTGGCCTGCTCGAGGACGTAGTCGATGTCCTCCGACGTCGCGACGGGGGAGTCGACCTGCTCCGTCCACTTGGTGTCGGTCGTGCCGATCACCCAGTAGCGCTGCCAGGGGATGATGAACAGGACGGACTTCTCCGTGCGCAGGAAGACACCGGTCCGGCCCTTGATGCGCTCTTTGGGCACGACGATGTGGATGCCCTTCGAGGCGAGGACCTGCAGCCCGCCCTCGGCACCCCCGAGGCTCTCGGTCTCCTCGGTCCACACGCCGGTCGCACCGATGACGTGCTTGGCGCGGACGGTGATCGCCCGGCCGGTCTCGAGGTCACGGACGATCGCGCCGGTGGCCCGCCCGGAGGCGTCGGTGACGATCGACGTGACCTGCGAGCGGCTCGCGGCGTGGGCGCCGAAGCCCTGCGCCGTGCGCACGAGGGTCATGACCAGGCGGGCGTCGTCGACGCGGGCGTCGTAGAAGCGGATGCCGCCGATGAGGGTCTCGGGGTCCAGGCTCGGGACGAGGTCGAGGGCACCCTTGTGCGAGTAGTGCTTCTGCATGGGCACGGTCGCGCCGCGGTTGCCGATGATCGACAACGCGTCGTACATGCCGACGCCGACCGCCGAGTAGCCGCGCTCGATGACGCGCTGCTTGAGCGGCCAGAGGAACGGCTGGGCCGAGACGAGGTGGGGGGCCGTGGTGGTGAGGAGGATGCCGCGCTCGCGCAGCGCCTCCGACACGAGGGCGAAGTTGAGCTGGTACAGGTAGCGCAGGCCGCCGTGGATGAGCTTGGACGACCACTGCGAGGTGCCCGACGCCCAGTCCCGCATCTCCACGATGCCCGTCGTCAGGCCGCGGGTCGCGGCGTCGAGGGCGACACCCGCCCCGGTGACTCCACCCCCGATGACCAGGACGTCGAGCTCCTTGGTGGCCATCTGCTCCAGAGCGTCCTGGCGCGACTCGGGTGTGAGTGCTGTCGTGTTCACGTGCTCGCTCCTCCATCGGCTCGTGCGTCGACGCCTGAGGATCGCGTCCACCGCGTCGTGTTGATCCTTAGGATGGTCGCCATCGCACATCCGCACAACTCAGGTGGGCGGACGTGCACGACGACGGAGGACCGGTGGACGAGCGTGACCGCGAGCGGGAGGTCTTCGAGGCTGCCTCGATGTACTACCTGCAGGACGAGACCATGGAGACGATCGCTCGGCGCACGGGCGTGTCGCGCTCGACCGTCTCGCGACTGATCAAGCAGGCGCGCGCCTCGGGCATGGTGCGCATCGAGCTGCACCCGCCCGCCGAGATGGGGACGCGGGAGTCGATGGTGCTGCGCGACCTGTTCGGCGTGCAGACGCACGTGGTGACGGTGCGGCCGGCGTCCACCGAGGTGCAGCGGCTCGAGCAGGTGGCCCGCGTGGCCGGCCGGCTGGTGTCGGGCTGGATGCAGCCCGGCTCGGTGCTCGGCATCGCGTGGGGGAACACCATCGCCGCCGTGGTCGCGCAGTTCGTCGCCCGCGCCGCGCCGCGGTCGGCGGTCGTCCAGCTCAACGGCGCGGCCAACCCGACGACGACGGGCATTCCGTACGCTGGCGCCATCATGGAGGCAGCTGCGCGGGCCTTCGAGTCCTCGGTGCACCACTTCCCGGTGCCGGCCTTCTTCGACTACCCGGAGACCAAGCTCGCGATGTGGCGCGAACGGTCGCTCGCCGCGGTCCGCGCGCTCCAGGCACGGACCGACGTCGCGCTGTTCGGCGTCGGCGCCTTCACCGGGTCGCTCAGCTCCCAGGTCTACGCGGGCGGCTACCTCGACCAGACGGAGATCGCGAGCCTGCAGGCGGCCGGCGTCGTCGGCGACATCTGCACCGTGCTGCTGCGGGAGGACGGTACGTACGCGGACATCGCGACGAACGCCCGCGCGTCGGGGCCGTCGCCCGCGGCGCTGCGGCGCATCGGCCGCCGCGTGTGCGTGGTCTCCGGCAGTGCGAAGGTCCGCCCCACGCTCGGGGCGCTGCGTGCGGGTGCCGTGACCGACCTCGTCATCGACGAGCCGACCCTGCGGGCGCTCGCCGAGCGCATCTCGAGGTCCGGGCTGGCGCGCGGCAGGCCGCTGCCCCCGGTGTGAGGGAGGGGTCCGACGGGCACGAACCGCACCCCCGAAGGGACGGGGCACGCGCAGATTCGCACGCATCGACGACACCCGTGCACTTCCGCTCACCATGGGTGAGCATCTGTCGAGCCCTTTGGTAGGGTCCCGAAGCAGATCGCGCCGCACGGGTGCGACGGGTGACGGAGCCCGAGAACCGTCACCCGAGAGGCGCGCAGGCGCCGGAACGGGAGGCGACATGGGCTGGCGGATAGTTGTCGGTTCGGACAACGCCGGGTACGAGTACAAGGAGGCCCTCAAGGCCGACCTCGAGGCGGACCCCAGGGTCGATTCGGTGATCGACGTCGGCGTCGGCGACAACGCCGACGCGAACCCCTACCCCAACATCGGTACGGCGGCCGGCGAGAAGGTCGCCGGCGGTGAGGCCGACCGCGCGCTGCTGGTGTGCGGCACCGGGATGGGCGTGGCGATGGCCGCGGGCAAGGTCCCGGGCATCCGGGCCTCGGTCGCCCACGACTCGTTCAGCGTCGAGCGTCTCATCAAGTCCAACAACGCGCAGGTCCTCACCTTCGGCCAGCGCGTCATCGGTCTCGAGCTGGCGCGCAAGCTCGCCGGCGAGTGGCTCGGCCACGAGTTCGACGAGAGCTCGGCGTCCGCCGACAAGGTCGCCGTGCTCAGCGACTACGAGAGCAAGAACCAGCAGGCGGGCTCCTCCGCCTCCTGACCCCTGCGCCCCGACCGGTATACCGGTCGGGGCGCGGACCTCGGGTCGCAGGGTCCCCCCGCGCGGCCCGGATCCGCCATCGTCATCGTCCGACGTCGGCGGTCCGACACCGCAGTCACGACACTCCCCACGACGCCGTGGGGGAAGAGAGAGGTACCACCGACGTGGAAATCGACATCGTCTGGTTGATCGTCGCCTTTGCCGGAGGTGCGTTCGGCGCCGCCATCGGCGGGCAGACCGCATTCATCTTCACCGGCTTCGCCTTCCTGTTCGGGTTCTCCGCCCTGCTCGGCGGCGTGCCGGTGGCGCAGGACTTCATCAGTGTGTTCGCGTTCGGCCCGGTCTTCGGCCCGCACATCGCCTTCGCCGGCGGTGCGGCCGCGGCGGCCTACGCGGCCAAGCGCGGATACTTCCCCGAGGGAGTGAACGGCCGCGACATCGTCACGCCGCTCGCCGGCTACCCGAAGGCCGACATCTTCATCGTCGGTGGTGTCTTCGGCATCCTCGGCTACGTCATGAACCAGTTCTTCATCTGGCTCTTCGGCCTCTGGGCCCCCGAGGGCGAGGGACTGCTGTTCACCACGGACACGGTCGCCCTGTCGGTCGTGGGTGTCGCCGTCGTCGCCCGTCTCGTGTTCGGCGTGAAGTCGCGCTCGCTGGTCGGTCCGTTCAAGGGGCACAGCCCGCTCTCGCTCAAGGACGGCACGCACTGGGTCGAGCACCAGGAGAAGTGGAGCATGTCGGCCCTGCACGGCCTGACCTCCGGTCTGCTCTTCGCGTTCGTCGCCGTGTGGCTCATCGGCAACGTCCCCACGGACAACCCGGCCTACACCAACATCGTCAGCCAGGTGTTCCTCATCGGCTGGGCGATCTCGGCCATCTCGCTGATCTTCCTCAGCCTGGGGCTGAAGACCCCGGTCACGCACCACATGACGATCCTCGCCGGCCTCGCGGCCGTCCAGCTGCTCACCGTCGTCGGCACGGACCCATGGGTCGCCGTCGTCGTCGGTGGTCTCGCCGGCCTCTTCGGCGGTGTCCTCGGTGAGGCGTTCTCGCGGATCTTCAACGCCCGCGGCGACACGCACATCGACCCGCCGGCAGGTGCGATCTTCATCGGGACCACGCTCATCTACCTGGTCACCACGATCTGATCACCGCTCCGGGGCGGGGGCCGAGGCCCTCGCCCCGGAGTCGTCCCGGCACCGCAGGGACGCGCGCCGCCGGGCCACGTCCGCCGTACCGCACACGCAGAAGGGCAGCACCACATGATCGACCAGGCCGGTCCCACCGGTTTCTACGAGGCCTACGTCTTCGACATGGACGGGACGATCTACCTGGGCGACCACCTCCTCCCGGGTGCGAAGCGACTCATCGAGGAGCTCCACCGGCGCGAGCTCCCGGTCCGGTTCCTGTCGAACAACCCCACCAAGGACCCCGCCGAGTACGCGACCAAGCTCGAGGGCCTCGGGCTGCCGACCCCGGTCGACGAGATCGCCAACACGGTCGTGACGACCGTGCGGTGGCTCCAGGCCCACCACCCCGACGCGACCGTCTTCCCCATCGCGGAGCCCCCGCTCCTGCGGGCGCTCGACGCCGCCGGGATCCGGCGATCCGAGGATCCCGCGGAGATCGACATCGTCATCGCGTCCTACGACCGGACCTTCGACTACCGCAAGCTGCAGATCGCGTTCGACGCGATCTGGTTCCACGAGCGGGCGTTCCTCATCACGACGAACCCCGACCGCTACTGCCCGTTCCCGGGCGGCCGTGGCGAGCCCGACGCCGCCGGCATCGTCGCCGCCATCGAGGCGACGACCGGGGCCACGCTGCAGGCCAACATGGGCAAGCCCGAGGGAGCGATGCTCGAGGCGGCCCTCGTGGGCCTCGACGTCGACCCGTCGCGCTGCATGATGGTCGGCGACCGCCTCGCGACCGACATCGGCATGGCCGTGCGCACGTCGATGGCGTCCACGCTCGTCCTCACCGGTGACAACACCCTCGACGACGCCGAGGCGCTGCCGGCCGAGGAGCAGCCCACCTTCGCGCTGAGCCGCATCGACCACCTGATCCCCGCCGCCGAACGGGAGGCGCTCGGCTGGACCGACGACGACACCGACTGACCAGGCACCGACCGACCAGATCCGGCGCGGCCGCGCCGACCCCCACCGACCGCCCGCGCGAGGTCGCGCGGGAGGACGTCCAGCGAAGAGAGGCGACGATGTCTGCTCGTACCCCCACCGGCCCGTTCGTCATGGGCATCGACTTCGGCACCGAGAGCTGCCGGGTCGGGATATTCGACCTCGTCGGTCGGCCCGTCGTCTTCGCGGCGACGACCTACCGCACGACCCACCCCCGCCCGGGCTGGGCGGAGCAGTCCCCGACCGACTGGTGGGAGGCGCTCAAGGCGTCGACCGCCAAGGCGATGCGCGAGTCCGGCCTGGCCGGTCGCGACATCAAGGGCATCTCCTACGACGCGACGACGATGACGGTCGTCGCCATGGACCGGACCGGCAAGGCCCTGCGCCCCGCGATCATGTGGATGGACGTGCGGGCCACCGAGCAGGCCCAGCGCGTCGTCGGGCACCCCTCGCCGGCCACGCGGTACACCGGTGACGGCACGCTCCCGCCGACCGCCGAGTGGTACCCGTTCAAGGCGGCCTGGCTCAAGGAGAACGAGCCCGACACGTACGACGCCGCGTACCGTCTCATCGACGCGCCCGACTGGTTGACCTACCAGCTCACGGGCCAGTGGACCCTCAACATCAACACGGCCGCGCACCGGTCCTACTACGACCGCGACAACGGCGGCTGGCCGGTGGACCTCTACGAGGCGGCCGGCGCCGGCGACGTGTTCGACAAGCTCCCCGAGACCGTCAACGACCTGGGCGTGGCAGTCGGCGGCCTCACCTCCCACGCCGCCGAGGAGCTCGGGCTGACGCCGGGGACGCCCGTCGCGCAGGGCGGCGGCGACGCCTGGCACGGCCAGATCGGCCTGGGCGTCCTCAGCCCCGGCAAGATGACCCTCGTGACGGGCTCCAGCCACGTGATGTCCGGCCAGAGCGCCGAGCCGATCTCGGGACCGGGGTTCTTCGGCGGGTACGTCGACGGCGTGGTCCCCGGCCAGTACACGGTCGAGACCTCGCTGACGTCCTCCGGCTCCGTCCTCAAGTGGTTCCGGGACGAGTTCTGCCAGGACATCGTCGACGCCGCCGAGCGCACCGGCCTCAACCCCTACGACGTGCTCAACGCCCAGGCGCGCGACATCCCGCCCGGGTCCGACGGCGTGATCTTCACCGAGTACTTCCAGGGCAACCGCACGCCGTACTCCGACTCCAAGGCGCGCGGCACCGTCTCCGGCCTGTCGCTCTCCCACACCCGGGCACACCTGTACAAGGCCGTCCAGGAGTCGGTCGCCTACGGCGTCGAGCTCAACATGCGGGGGCTGCGCGAGGGCGGCCTCGAGGTCGAGGAGTTCGTCGCCGCCGGCGGCGCGCTGAAGTCCGGGGACTGGATCCAGATGCACGCCGACGTCACCGGCGTGCCGATCACGCTCACCGAGGTCGGCGACGCCGTCACCCTCGGTTCCTGCATCCTCGCCGCGACCGGCGCAGGCCTGCACCCCTCGGTCCAGGAGGCCGCCGAGGCGATGGTGCACACGCGCGCGCGGCTCGAGCCGAACAAGGCCCGCCACGAGGAGTACTCCTTCTACGTCGACCAGTACGCGAAGCAGTACCCGGCGCTGCAGGGGCTCATCCACGACACCGTCGACCACGTCGCCGGCTGAACCGCCGCGCACCACCAAGCCCACGCCGAGAAGGAGAAGCTGTCATGACCGAGGACCTGATCGCCACCGCACTGAGCACCGCCACCGACACCAAGGCGATCGTCCACGGACGAGGGGTGGTGGACCGGACCGGGGACGTGTTCGCCGAGCAGTTCCCGGGCCGGCGCGGCATCGTGGTGGCCGACGGCAACACGTGGGACCTCGCCGGGGAGGCGGTGACGGCGTCGCTGCGCGCCGCCGGTATCGACCTCGACGAGCCCTACGTGTTCCCGGGCGTCCCGACCCTGTACGCGGGCTACGAGAACGTCGAGCTGATCCGTGAGCACCTGCGGGGCACCGACGCGGTCGCCTGCTCGATCGGCGCGGGCACGCTCAACGACATCGTCAAGCTCGCCTCGGGCGAGCTCGAGCGCCCCTACATGAACGTCTGCACGGCCGCCTCGATGGACGGCTACGCGGCGTTCGGCTCGTCCATCACCAAGGACGGCTTCAAGATCACCCGCAACTGCCCGGCACCGACGGCCCTGGTCGCCGACCTCGACCTCATGGCGACGGCCCCGCAGCGCCTCACCGCCACCGGGTTCGGCGACCTCGTCGAGAAGGTCCCCGCCGGCGCCGACTGGATCGTCTCCGACATCCTCGGGGTCGAGCCCGTCGACGAGTACGTGTGGGGCCTGGTCCAGGGCCCGCTGCGCGAGTCCCTCTCGCGTCCCGCCGACCTGGCCACCTCCGACCCCGACGCGCTCGCCGGCCTCGCCGAGGGCCTGCTGATGTCCGGTCTGGCGATGCAGGCCCACCAGAGCTCACGGCCGGCCTCCGGCGCGGGCCACCAGTTCTCCCACACCTGGGAGATGGAGGGCCACGGCCTGGACTGGGAGCCGCCCCTCTCGCACGGGTTCAAGGTCGGCCTCGGCACGGTGGCCATCTGCGCCCTGTTCGAGGTGGCGCTCACCAAGGACGTTCCCGGCATCAACATCGACGCCCTGGTCACCGCCTGGCCCTCGCGCGAGGAGATGGAGGCCCGGGTGCGCGCCATGCACACGGCGGAGCGCGCCGCGCCGCTCGTCGAGCCGGCCGTGGAGCAGACGCTGAAGAAGTACCTCGAGCCCGAGGAGCTGCGCGCGCGGCTCGAGCTCGTCGTCGAGCAGTGGCCGACCATCGTCAGCCGCTGCCGCGAGCAGCTCGTCCCGGCCGCCGAGGCCCGCGAGATGCTCCGGGCCGTCGGGGCGGTCTACCACCCGGAGCAGATCGACATCGACATGGAGCGGTTCCGGCTGACCTACTACCGCGCGCAGACGATCCGCTCGCGCTACACGATCCTCGACCTCCTGCTCGAGGTCGGCCTGCTCGAGGAGTGCGTCGAGGAGCTCTTCGGGCCGGACGGCTACTGGGCCCGGGACGACGCACGCTGAACGGTCGGGGGCCCGGACCGGCGGGAGCCGGGCCCCGCCGACCGCGCTCGTCCGCTCCCGCCACCCACGTCGGCGTCATCCTGAGCGCCGGGAGGAAGGCATCATCGTGACCAAGGACAGCAAGTTCGTCATCGGTATCGACTTCGGCACGCTCTCCGGACGCGCGAGCATCATCCGGGTCAGCGACGGCCTCGAGAAGGGCTCCTCGATCATCGTCGACTACCCGCACGCGGTCATGGACCGCACGCTCGACGCCGCGGACGGTTCGAAGCTCCCGCCCGAGTTCGCGCTGCAGGACCCGGACGACTACATCCACGTGCTCAGGAAGGCCGTGCCCGCGGCCATGAACGACGCCGACATCACGCCCGACCAGGTCGTCGGGGTGGGCATCGACTTCACCTCCGCGACCGTCGTCGCCGCCAAGGAGGACGGCACCCCGCTGTGCACGCTCGAGGAGTTCCGCAACCGGCCCCACGCCTGGGTCAAGCTGTGGAAGCACCACGGCGGCCAGGAGCAGGCCACGCGCATCGTCGAGGTGGCCAAGGAGCGCGGCGAGACCTGGCTCGGACGCTACGGGAACACCATCTCCTCCGAGCTGCTCCTGCCCAAGGTCCTGGAGACCCTCGAGGAGGACCCGGAGGTCTACGCGGCCACCGACGTCTTCGTCAACGCCCTGGACTGGATCGTCTGGAAGATGACCGGCACGCTCGTCCAGTCCGCCGGCGACTCCGGCTACAAGCGCATGTACCAGGACGGGCAGTACCCCTCGCGCGAGTACCTCGAGGCGCTCAACCCCGACTTCGGCGGTGTCTTCGAGGAGAAGATGTCCGCGCCCGTCGCGCCGCTGGCGTCGAAGGCCGGCGAGCTGAACGAGGAGTTCGCGAAGCTCATGGGCCTCGACGCCGGGACCGCGGTCGCGGTCGGCAACATCGACGCCCACGTCACCGCCGCCGCGGTCAAGGCCGTCGAGGCCGGCCAGCTCACCGCGATCCTCGGCACCTCCGCCGTATACGTCGTCTCTGGACCGGAGCTCGTCGAGGTGCCCGGCATGTTCGGCGTCGTCGACGGCGGCATCGTCGACGGCCTGTGGGGCTTCGAGGGCGGCCAGTCCGCCGTCGGCGACATCTTCGGCTGGTTCGTCGACCACAGCGTCCCGCCCGAGTACCACGAGGCCGCGAAGAAGGCGAAGAAGTCGGTCCACGACTACCTCACCGACCTCGGGGCGAAGCAGGAGATCGGCGAGCACGGTCTCGTCGCCCTCGACTGGCACGGCGGCAACAGGTCGGTGCTCGTGGACACGGACCTGTCCGGCCTGATGATCGGCACCACGCTGACCACGCGCCCGGAGGACCAGTACCGCGCGCTGCTCGAGTCGACGGCGTTCGGCGCCCGCATGATCGTCGACACCTTCAAGGAGCACGGCGTCGAGCTCACCGAGTTCGTCGCCGCCGGCGGCCTGCTGAAGAACAAGTTCCTCATGCAGCTGTTCTCCGACGTCACCCGCCTGCCGATCTCGGTCGCGACGGCGGCGCACGCCGGGGCACTCGGCTCGGCGGTCCACGCGGCCGTCGCGGCCGGTGAGTACGGCACCATCCAGGAGGCCTCGGAGGCCATGGGCGGCAAGGTCCGCAACGCCTACCTGCCCAGCGAGGCGCGCGCGAAGCTCTACGACGAGCTCTACGCCGAGTACGTCACCCTGCACGACTACTTCGGCCGGGGCGGCAACGAGCTCATGCACCGGCTCAAGGCGATCCGCGCCCGGGCGGCCGCCCGGGGCGCCACGAGGTGACCGTGGCGGACGTCGACACCCCGCGCGGGGAGGTCCCCGCCCTGGCGGACCTCCCGGCCGAGGTGCGCGACGACGTCGCCCGGGCGCGCGCGGAGGTCGCCGCCCTGCACGCCGAGCTGCCCCGTTGGGGGCTCGTCGTGTGGACCGCGGGCAACGTCTCGGCACGTGTGGCCGTCGAGGGGGGCGAGGACCTCATGGTCATCAAACCCTCCGGCGTCAGCTACGACGAGCTCGCTCCGGAGCTCATGGTCGTCACCGACCTGTGGGGCCGGGCGCTGAGCGAGCCGGACGCGTCCCGAGTGCTCAGCCCGTCGTCGGACACGGCCGCGCACGCCTACGTCTACCGGCACATGCCCGACGTCGGGGGAGTGGTGCACACGCACTCGACCTACGCCGTCGCGTGGGCCGCCCGGGGAGAGGCCGTGCCCTGCGCGCTCACGATGATGGCGGACGAGTTCGGCGGGGAGATCCCCGTCGGGCCGTTCGCGATCATCGGCGACGACTCGATCGGTCGCGGCATCGTCGAGACCCTGCGCGACCACCGCTCGCCGGCCGTGCTCATGCAGAACCACGGTCCGTTCACCATCGGGAAGGACGCACGGGCGGCCGTCAAGGCGGCCGTCATGTGCGAGGAGGTGGCGCGCACCGTCCACGTGTCGCGCCAGCTCGGTGAGCCCGTGCCCGTGCCCGACGACGCCGTCACGCGCCTCTACGAGCGCTACCAGGGCGTCTACGGTCAGAACTGAGAACCCCACCACCCGCGCGAAGGAGCACCCACATGACCACCGTCGTCGTCCTCGGGTCCGGCATCATGGCCACGGCGCTGACCTACCCGCTGCGCCAGAACGGCCACGAGGTCCGTCTCGTCGGCACGCACCTGGACCGGGACATCATCGAGTCGATCCGGACCACGGGCCGGCACCCCGACCTCGACCTCGTCGTCGAGGAGGGGATCGCCGCCTACCAGCTGGAGGAGGCCGAGCAGGCCTTCGACGGCGCGGACGTGGTGATGTCGGGGGTGAACTCCTTCGGCGTCGACTGGGTGGGTGAGCAGCTGGCCCGGCTCCTGCGGCCCGGCCAGACCGTCCTGTCGGTCACCAAGGGCATGCTCGCCGACGACGACGGCAACCTGGAGATGATCCCCGACGCCCTCAAGCGGATCGTCGGCGAGGAGCTCGCCGGCCAGGTGGACTGGGCCGCGATCGTCGGCCCGTCGATCGCCGGCGAGCTGGCGGTCGGCCACGACACCGCCGTCGTGTTCTGCGGCGACAAGGAGGACGTCGTCGAGCGCCTGGCGGACATGTTCCGCACGGACTACTACCACGTGTGGACGTCGACCGACTTCCTCGGCGCCGAGATCGGCGCCGCCACGAAGAACATCTACGCGTTCGCCGCCGGGTTCGGCGAGGGCCTCCAGCGGGCCGAGGGCGACGACGCGAACGACCGCTACCGCCGCCTCAACCTCACGGCGGCGATCTTCGCCCAGGGCGCCCAGGAGATGCACCGGTTCTACGAGATCCTCGGCGGCGACCCGAAGATGGTGTGGGGGCTGCCCGGCGTGGGCGACATGCACGTGACCTCGGCCGGGGGGCGCAACGTCAAGGCCGGCACCTATGTCGGCTCCGGCGTCCCGTTCTCCGAGGTGCGCGACTCCCTGATGAAGGGCGTCACCCTCGAGGGCGTCAACGCCATCCGCGTGGTCGGCGCGGCGATCGAGAAGCAGATCGATCGGGGCGTCCTCGAGGCGCACGAGTTCCCGCTGCTGCGCCACCTCCACGGGATCATCGCCCGCGACGAGCCGATCTCGCTGCCCTGGGACGAGTTCTTCGGGGGCCGGTCATGACCGACGACCCGCTGGTCATCGCCATCGACTCCTCGACGTCGGCCACCAAGGCCGTGGTGGTGGACCCCAGCGGCACCACCGTCAGCGAGGGCCGGGCCGACATCGACCTGCTCCAGCCCAGGATGAACCACTACGAGCACGACGCGCGGCAGTGGTGGTTCTCCACCGACGCGGCGGTCGGCAAGGCCGTCGGCGGGCTGAGCGCCGATCAGAAGGCACGCGTCGCGGCCGTCGCGATCACTCACCAGCGCGAGAGCTTCGTGCCGGTGGACGCGTCCGGCCGTCCGATCCGCAACGCCGTGCTGTGGCTCGACTCGCGCGCCGCCAAGCAGATCCGCGAGCACGGCTCGGACGAGATCCACCGGCTCTCCGGCAAACCCGGCGACACGACGCCCGCGCTGTACAAGATGATCTGGCTCAAGGAGAACGAGCCGGAGATCTTTCAGCGCGCGGCGAAGGTCGTCGACGTGCACGCCTACCTCGTCCATGCGATGACCGGACGGTGGGTCTCCTCCCACGCGTCGGCCGACACGCTCGCGCTGTTCGACATCGAGGCGCTCGACTACTCCGAGCAGCTGCTCGAGCTCGCCGGCGTCACGCGCGAGCAGATGGCCGAGCTGGCCGCGCCGGGCGAGGTGGTCGGCGAGCTGGACCTCGAGGTCGCCCAGCACTGGGGGCTCAAGCACACCGTGCCGGTGATCTCCGGTCTCGGCGACGGGCAGGGCTCCGGCCTGGGCACCGCCGCGATCGAGCCCGAGGTCGCGTACATCAACATCGGCACGTCGATCGTCGCGGGGGTGCACTCCGCGGACTACCGCTACGGGCGCGAGTACCGCACCCTTGCCGCCGGGCTCGCCGGGCAGTACGTCCTGGAGATCGTGCAGAACTCCGGCTCGGTGCTCGCGAACTGGTTCCGCTCCGAGCTCGGTCGGCCCGAGCTCGACGGCCGGCCGGACCCCGAGCTGGAGGCGGCGGCCGCCAAGGTCCCGATCGGCGCCGAGGGCCTGCTCACGCTCCCGTACTGGAACGCCGTGCAGTCGCCGTGGTGGAACCCCGTGGCGAGCGGGGCGATGGTCGGGTTCGGCGGCAGCCACACGCGCGCCCACATGTATCGCTCGATCCTCGAGGGGACGGCCTACGAGCTGCGGCAGAACCTCGCCGGCATGCAGCGGGGGACCGGGACGCGGCTCACCGAGCTGCGGGCCACGGGCGGCGGGTCGCGCTCGGACCTGTGGACGCAGATCCTCGCGGACACCGTCGGGCTGCCGATCGTCGCCTCCGGCGTCGACGAGGTCTCCGCCCAGGGCGCCGCCGTGCTCGCGATGGCCCACACGGGGGTCCACGGCGACGTCGCGGCCACCGCCCGAGCCATGGCCAGGACCGGCCACGTCACCGAGCCCGACGAGCGTCGCGGCGAGGAGTACGCGCGCTGGGGCGACGCCCAGGCCACGCTCTACGAGCACCTCGAGCCGGTCTACGAGCGGCTCTGGGAGCTGGGGGGCGAGTGAACGGACGCGGGCCGGGGCAGGAGTGTCCCGGCCCGCGGCTTCGGCCTCCACGGGCCCACCCGATTCACGGGATGCCTGTTGTTTGTCACATCCGAAGTGTGGGATGATGCGGGCGGCTCGCGGTTGGGCCGACGAGGTTCACCGACGAATCGAGGCAGCGACATGACGACGATCACCATCCTCGGCGCAGGGGCCATGGGTTCCGCGCTCGCCACGCCCTATCGCGCCCAGGGCCACGAGGTCCGCCTGTGGGGGACCTGGCTCGACGACCACCTGCTCGACGCCGTCGAGGCGGGCGAGCCCCACCCGCGCACGCAGGTCCCCGTGGCCGAGGGCACCCGGCTCTTCCGGTCCGGCGAGATCGAGGCCGCCCTCGACGGGGCCGAGTACGTCGTCCTCGCCGTCGCGTCCGTCGGGGTCGAGAAGGTCGCCGAGCTGGCCCTGTCCGGCATCGCACGGGCACGGGTGCTCCTGCTCACCTCCAAGGGCTTCGCCCCGGACGCCGAGGGGCGCATCGAGCTCCTGCCCGACGCCGTGCGGCGCGTCGCCGCGGCGAGTGGCACGCCCCTGCCGCCGATCGTCGCCGTCGGCGGCCCGTGCAAGGCCAACGAGGTCGCCGCCGACCGCTGGACCGCGACCCTCTACGCGGGGAAGGACGAGGCGGTCGTCCGTGAGGTGGCGGCGGCGCTCAGCTCGACCACCTACCGGATCGAGCCGTCCGCGGACGAGGTGGGGCTCGAGGTCAGCGCGCCGATGAAGAACGTCTACGCGATCGCCCTCGGGCTCGCCGACGGTCTCCAGGAGGCCCACGGCGAGCCGTTCCACAACCTCAAGGCCGCCACCTTCGCCCAGGCGGTGCGCGAGATCGCGCTCCTCGGTCAGGCTCTCGGCGGCCGCGCCGAGACCGTCTACGGGCTCGCCGGCGTCGGCGACCTCGAGGTCACCGGTCTGTCCGGACGCAACAAGGTCTACGGCTCCCGGATCGGCGCCGGCGAGGAGGCCACGGAGGCCCTCGCCGCGATGGAGGCCGCCGAGCAGACCGTCGAGGGCGTGCCCGCCGCCGGTCTCGCGGTCCGGCTCGCCCGGCAGGTCGGCGGCGGCCTCACCGAGCGCATGCCCCTGCTGTCCGCCGTCGCGGACGTCATCGACGGCGCCGACGACCCGGCCGGACGCGTCGCGGCCGCGGTGCTGCCGTGAGCGGGGTGCTCGCGGACGGCCCGCCGGCGACCGGTGCGCGCGGCCGATGACGCAGGAGGACGCGCGGGGCGCCGGCGAGCTCAACCGCCGCCGCCACCGCCTGGCGGACATCGTGGTCGAGCGCGGCTCCGTCCAGGTCGAGGAGCTTGTCGCCGAGCTGGGCGTCTCGGCGATGACCGTCTACCGGGACCTGGCGGCGCTCGAGCAGCTGGGCCTGCTCGCGCGCTCGCGCGGCACGGTGACGTCCGTGGTCACCTCGCTCGTCGAGGCGTCGGCCGCCTACCGGCTCGCGCGTGACACGGAGGTCAAGGACGAGCTCGGCGCCGTCGCGGCCCGGCTCGTCGCCCCGGACAGCGTGCTTATGCTCGACGACTCGACGACCGGCCTGCACGTCCTGCGCGCGCTCGGCGCCACGAGCGGTCTCACGGTCATCACCCACTGCCAGTTCGTCGCCACCGCAGCCCAGGCGATGGAGGGGGTGCGGCTGCACATGGTCGGCGGACGCTGGACGCCGTGGGCGCAGGCCTACCACGGCCCGTCGACCGTGGCGGCGCTGCGCGAGCTCAGCGCCGACTGCTGCGTCATGTCGGCCACCGCGATCTGGGACGACGCGATGCACCACCCCGACGGCGACGTCACGGAGGTCAAGCGCGCCATGCTCGCGCGGTCGGTGCGCAAGATCCTCGTGGTCGACTCGAGCAAGTTCAGCCGGCGCGCGATGCACCGGGTCGCCGACCTCGCCCAGGTCGACGACGTGGTCGTCCCCTCCGCCCTGTCCGCCGAGCGGGTCGAGCACCTGCGCGACCTCGGCCTGCGGGTCCACGTGTCATGACCGCCGCACGAAGGGCCGTCCCGGCGCCGTCTGGCCACGGTACGACCGCGGGACCGCCGACCACCGGCGCACCGCCGGCCCTGACCATCCTGTCCGCCCCGTCCCCGTCACCCAAGGAGATCCCGATGCCGACGACGCACCAGATCCTCACCGACCCGAGGGCCGCCCGATGAGGGCCGTCGTCCTGCGCGGGAAGGGGGACGTCGTCCTCACGGAAGTGCCGACCCCGAGCCCGGGCCCCGGCGAGGTGCTGCTGAGGGTCGCCGCGAACACCGTGTGCGGCACCGACGTGCGGCTGCTGCGGGGGGAGAAGGACGCCCGGCCCGGGGTCGTGCTCGGCCACGAGGCGGCCGGCGTCGTCGCCGAGGTCGGCGACGGAGTGACCGCGGTGGAGGCCGGCGACCTGGTCGCGGTCCTGCCGACGATCTCGTGCGGCTCGTGCTTCTACTGCCGCCGCGACCTCGAGCACCACTGCGAGCAGGCCCGGCTGTTCGGCTACCAGGTCGACGGCGGCCTGGCCGAGTACCAGCTCGTGCCCGCCGACGCCGTCGCGCGCGGGAACCTCGTGCCGGCCCCGTCGGGCATGGACCCCGCACACCTCGCGCTGGCCGAGCCGCTCGCCTGCGTGCTCAACGGGCTGCGCGAGTACACCGTCGAGCTCGGCGACACGGTGCTCGTCATGGGGGCCGGCCCGATCGGGCTGCTCCACCTCCAGGTGGCGCTCCTGCGTGGCGCGCGCCACGTCGTCGTCACCAACCGCTCCGCCGAGCGGCGCCAGGTCGCGCTCGACATGGGCGCGACCCTCGCCCTCGACCCGGCCACCGACGACCTCGACGCCGAGCTGCGGGCGCTGACCGACGGCCGCGGCGCCGACGTCGCCGTCATCTCCATCGGTGCGCCCGAGCTGTTCAACGAGGCCTCCCGCCTCGTGCGCGTGGGCGGGCGCGTGAGCGCGTTCGCCGGGTTCCCCAAGGGCGGGACCGCCGTCATCGACCCGAACGACATCCACTACGGCCAGCTCACCGTCACCGGCGGCTCGAACTGCCGCCGGTCCGACTACCACGAGGCCGTCGGCCTGCTGGCGTCCGGCGCCGTCGACGGCTCGCGCTACGTCACCCACCGGTTCGACCTCGACCACGCGCTCGACGCCGTCGAGCTCACCGCTCAGCGGGGCGGGCTCAAGGTCGCCGTCGTCCCCGGCGGGACGACCGCCGCTGCGACCTGATCCGGCGCCGCGCCCTGACCGACCCGAGCACACCCGACCTGACCAGACCCGCCCCGACCAGCCACGTCCCGCCCCCGCACGTCCGTCCACCCATCCACCCATCTACCCATCACCCCCACCAGATCGACACCGAAGGAGCTGTCATGACCAAGCTCGTCAACGACCCGTCGGACTTCCCGGCCGAGCTCGTCGCCGGATTCGCTGCCGCGTTCCCCCACCACGTCCGTGAGGTGTACGGCGGCGTCGTCCGAGCCACCCGCACCCCGAAGGGCAAGGTCGCCGTCCTCACCGGCGGCGGGACGGGCCACTACCCGGCGTTCATGGGCTGGGTCGGCCCGGGCTTCGCCGACGGCGGCGTCACCGGGAACATCTTCGCGTCGCCGTCGGCCGCCCAGGCCGTGTCGGTCGCGAAGGCGGCCGAGCGCGGCGGCGGCGTCATCATCGGCTTCGGCAACTACGCCGGCGACGTCCTCCACTTCGGCGACGCCGTCGAGCGCCTGCGTGCCGACGGCATCGACGCCCGCGCGCTGGTCGTCACGGACGACATCGCCTCCGCGACCGAGGACGAGATCGACAAGCGCCGCGGCATCTCCGGCGACCTCCCGGTATTCAAGATCGCCTCCGCCGCGGCCGAGGAGGGCATGGACATCGACGAGGTCGAGCGCGTGTTCCGCCACGCCAACGACCGCACTCGGACCCTCGGCGTCGCGTTCTCGGGCTGCACCCTGCCCGGCTCGTCCGAGCCGCTGTTCACCGTGCCAGAGGGCCGGCTCGGCATCGGCCTCGGCGTCCACGGCGAGCCCGGCATCGACGAGACGGACCTCGGGACCGCCGACGAGGTGGCCACCACCCTCGTCGACACCGTGCTCAAGGAGCGTCCCGAGGGCGCCGACGGACGCGTCGTCGTCCTGTTCAACGGGCTCGGCACCGCGAAGTACGAGGAGATGTTCGTCGCCTACCGCACCATCGAGAGCCAGCTCGAGGCCGCCGGCCTCACCGTGGTCGACCGGCTCGTGGGCGAGCTCGTCACCTCGCTGGACATGGGCGGGGTCTCCTTGACGCTGGTGTGGGTCGACGACGAGCTCGAGCGGCTGTGGAAGGCCCCCTGCGACACGCCGACCGTGAAGATGGGGCAGATCGCCGGCGAGGAGCTCAGCGCCGAGGAGATCCAGCAGGTCGAGTCCGCCGAGCAGGCGATCCCCGACGCCGACGACGCCGGGAAGGCCGCCGCGGCACGCCTCGTCGAGGTGCTCTCGTCGGTGTCCGAGGCGCTCGCCGCGAAGAAGGAGGAGCTCGGTGAGCTCGACACGTTCGCGGGCGACGGCGACCACGGCACGGGGATGGCGCGCGGCTCGAGCGAGGCGCTCGCCTCGGCACGGGAGGCCGTCGACGCCGGAGCGGGCCTGCGCACCGCGCTCGGCCGGGCCGGCGAGACCTGGTCCGACCGAGCCGGCGGCACCTCGGGCGCGCTGTGGGGCGCACTGCTCAACGCGGCCGCAGGCGAGCTGTCCGACACCGGGTCGCCGAGCAACGCCGACCTCGTTCGGGCCGCCAAGGCCGCGGTGGACGCCGTCGCCCGCGTGGGCGGGGCGGTCGCGGGTGACAAGACGATGCTCGACGCACTGCTGCCCGCGATCGACGCCCTCGGCGAGGGCGACTGGGCGGCCGCCGCGGTGGCTGCCCAGCAGGGCTCGGAGTCGACCGAGCAGATGCGGCCCAAGCTCGGGCGCGCGCGTCCGCTCGCGGAGAAGTCCGTGGGGCACGCGGACCCCGGCGCGGTCTCCGCGGCGCTGGTCGTCCGCACGATCGCTCGGCACGCGGGCACGGCGCACTGAGGCGAGGCGCGGGACTCGGCGCCGAGATCGTGGTTGGAGCGAGCTGAGGAGACGGACCTCGCGCCGAGAGCGCGGTTGACGCGCCGAGAGTCAGGTCGGGGCGCCGAGTGGACACCCGCCGGGGGTCCATTCGGCGTCCCGACCGCGTCGTCGACGACGAACCGCGCCCTCGGCGTTCCGACCGCGTCGTCGACGTGCCGGAGCCGGCAGTACTCAGTCCGCGCTGTTCTCCCGCACCGCCCAGACGGCGGTGTCGACCGGGACCGTCCCGTCCTCGCCGGCCCCGGGCTGCGAGGCCAGGACCACCCGCCAGCCCTCGGGAAGGTGGACCGGCTCGCCGCCGGTGACGAGCACGACGAGGACCTCCCGGCCGTCGGCTCCTCGGGAGATCAGAGCGAGCACGCCGTGGGCGTCGAGCCCGTCCAGGTCGCCGGCGGCCGTGCCCTCCGCGCCGCCCGACGCGGGCATCTCGACCGCTCCCGGCCCAGCGGCGCCGATGGGCTCGACCGCTCCCGGCCCACCGGCGTCGACGAGCTCGAGCGACGCGCGGCCGAGACCGAGCTTGCGGCGCAGCCGCAGCGCCTCGCGGTAGAGCTCGAGCGTCGAGCCGGCCACGCCCGCCTGCCGGTCCGCCGCCAGCGCACGGAACTCCTCGGGCTGGGGCAACCACGAGGCGCCCGACGGCGAGAAGCCGAATGCCGGTGCGTCGGCCTCCCAGGGCAGCGGCACACGGCAGCCGTCGCGCCCGGCCTCGGCGCCGGCGGTGCGCGCGTACGCCGGGTCCTGACGGGCCTGCGCCGGCAGGTGGGTGTGCTCGGGCAGGCCGAGCTCCTCGCCCTGGTAGAGGTACGCCGAGCCGGGCAGAGCGAGCATGACCAGCGTGACCGCGCGGGCGCGGCGCAGCCCCAGGGCGGCGTCGGGCTGCGGGTCGTCCGCCGTGATCCCGTTCGGCCCCTTGCCCGTGTCCTCGCGGGCGAGGCCGAGCCGGCTCGCGTGCCGCACGACGTCGTGGTTGGACATCACCCAGGTCGACGGCGCGCCCACGCGGTCCGCCGCGGCGAGCGACCCCCGGATCG
The DNA here is from genome assembly GCF_049856175.1 of Georgenia sp. Z1491. Taxonomy (GTDB): domain Bacteria; phylum Actinomycetota; class Actinomycetes; order Actinomycetales; family Actinomycetaceae; genus JB111. Next base: position 45,726 of record NZ_JBNDNA010000008.1, on the reverse strand, counting down.
CGGCGGCGTACGACCCTGAGTCGTAGCGGGTGGACAGGAAGCGGAAGTTGAACGCCTGGTGCATCTCGTCGGGCCGCACGTACCGCGCGAGACGTTCGTCGTCGTCGACCCAGGCCTCGGCCACGAGGATGCGCGCGGGGGAGTACTCGTCGAGGACGCGCCGCCAGGTCCGGTAGATCTCGTGGACGCCGTCGCGGTCCCACATCGGCGCGGGCGGGACGTCGGCCGGGTCGACGTCGGAGCCCGAGACCATGCGCAGGTGCCAGGGCCAGTCGGGCAGCCCCGCCTCCTTGACCAGGCCGTGTGCGACGTCGACCCGGAACCCGTCCACGCCCCGGTCGAGCCAGAAGCGCAGGATCGAGAGGAACTCCGCGCGGACCTCCGGGTGGTCCCAGTCGAGGTCGGGCTGCGAGCCGTCGAACAGGTGGAGGTACCACTGCGGGTCGTTGGCCCACGCGGAGCCCGGGGCGTCGGTCCGGTCGCGCACGCGGGTCCAGGCGATGCCGCCGAACACCGAGGTCCAGTCGTTCGGGGGCAGGTCGCCGTCGTCGCCCCTGCCGTCCCGGAAGAGGTACCGGTCGCGCTCCGGCGAACCGGGACCCGCGGCGAGGGCCGCGCGGAACCACGAGTGCTGGTCGGAGGTGTGGTTGGGGACGAGGTCGACGATCACCCGCAGCCCGAGCTCGTGCGCCCGGACCAGCAGGATCTCGGCGTCGTCGAGCGAACCGAGCACGGGGTCGACGTCGCGGTAGTCGGCGACGTCGTAGCCCGCGTCCTTCTGCGGCGACCGGTAGAAGGGCGAGAGCCAGATCGCGTCGACGCCCAGGTCCGCCAGGTGCTGGAGCCTGGCGGTGATCCCCGGCAGGTCGCCCATGCCGTCGCCGTCCGAGTCCGCGAACGAGCGCGGGTAGACCTGGTAGACGACGGCGTCGCGCCACCAGTGGTCACCGCCGCCGGAGCCGGCGGCGTGCAGGAGGGTGCCCGCCGGGCGGTCGTGGGGTGCGGCTGCGTCGGTCATCCGTCCTCGTCCTGTGCCGGGTTCGTCGGTGGTGCGGGTGGGGCCTCGGCGCCCGGTGCGGGCGACGGGTACGCGGGCGACGGGGAGGCGGTCGCCGCGGCCGGCGACTCCGGCGGAGCCGCGCCGGTCGAACGACGCACCACCAGCTCAGGGACGAACGTCAGCTCGGCGGCGCTCGGCGAACCGCCCCGGATCATCGCGACGAGCGTCGACACCGCCGCCTGGCACATCGCCGGCACCGGTTGACGGATGGTCGTCAGCGGCGGGTCGCTGAACCCCATGAGCGGCGAGTCGTCGTAGCCCACCACCGACACGTCCTCGGGCACCCGCAGGCCCGCCGCGCGGACCGCGCGCACGACCCCGAGCGCCATGAGGTCCGACGCCGCGACGACGGCGGTGCAGCCGGCCTGGAGAAGCTCGAGGCCGGCGGCGCGGCCCCCCTCGACCGTGAACAGGGTCGAGACCGTCGCCGGGTCCGGGTCGTCGACGTACCGGGCCGCCGCCGCACGGAAGCCGTCGATCTTGCGGGCGACCGGTACGAAGCGCGTCGGACCGACCGCCAGGCCGATCCGACGGTGCCCCTGCGCGGCGAGGTGCCGCACGGCCAGATCCATGGCGTCGGCGTCGTCGGCGGCGAACGCCGGCGCCGAGATGTCCGGGTTCGTCCCGTTGACCAGGACGAACGGGACGCGCCGGTCGACGAGCCGGTGGTAGCGAGCGGGATCGGCAGAGGTGTCGGCGTGGAGGCCGGAGACGAAGACGATCCCGTCGACGCCGTGCTCGAGCAGCATCTCGACGTAGTCGTCCTCGGTGGTCCCACCGGGGGACTGGGTGCACAGCAGCGGCGTGAGGTCGGAGCTGCTCAGCAGCGTCTCGATCTGCTGGGCGAACGCCGGGAAGATCGGGTTCGAGAGCTCGGGGACGATCAGGCCCACGAGCCCGGCCGAGCGCTGCCGGAGCGACGAGGGCCGCTCGTAGCCGAGGACGTCGAGGGCGGCGAGCACCTCGCGCCGGGTGGCCTCCGCCACCCCCGGACGACCGTTGAGCACCCGGGAGACCGTCGCGGTGGAGACGGCAGCCTGGTCGGCGACGTCGGTCAGCCGCGTCCGGGGCGTCATGCGACGCTCTCCGTCGTCGACGTGGTCGGTAGGCCCCGTGGAGGGCGGTGGAGGGTCATCGTGCGCTCCTCGTCGAGCGTCCCGCTCGCGCGGTCGTGGGGAAGAGGTGCAACGGCACCGTCTGGATTCCTGAAAGTTACTGCAAGTGGTTGCAGATCGCCAGTCGGCTGCGTACTGTGTGCCTCGATCCGCGAGGTGCGCAGCGATGAGCACGTCCGCGGAGACATCCCCGTCACCTTCACACACCTGGAGACCGAGATGCGACGGAGCATCACCACCCTCGCGGCAGCAGCTGCCGTGGCCCTCACCCTCGCCGCCTGCGGAGGCGGTGACGACGAGTCGACCGGTACCGAGGAGGAGCCCGCCCAGGACGCCGGCGGAACCGACGACGAGGCGTCCTCCGACGACGCCGGTGGCGAGTCCTCCTCCGACGAGGCGTCCTCCGACGACGCAGGTGGGGACGAGGTCGCCGAGGCCGGCGAGGTCACGCCCAACGAGGACGGCACCCTGGTCGTCTGGGTCGACGAGACGCGCCAGGCAGCCGTCGAGGAGGCCGCCGTGGCGTTCGAGGAGGAGACGGGCATCGAGGTCCAGACCGTGCTGCGCAACTTCGAGGACATCCGCGCCGACTTCGTCACGCAGGTGCCCACGGGCGAGGGCCCGGACATCACCGTCGGTGCGCACGACTGGCTCGGCGAGCTCACCGTCAACGGCGTCGTCGCGCCGCTGGAGCTGACCAACGCCGACGTGTTCGAGCAGGTGGCCATCGATGCCGTCACGTACGACGAGCAGGTCTACGGGCTGCCGTTCGCCATCGAGAACATCGCGCTCATCCGGAACACGGAGCTCGCCCCGGAGGCCCCGGCCACGTGGGACGACGCGCTCGCAGCGGGCGAGCAGGCGGGCACCGAGTTCCCGATCCTCATCCAGACGAGCACCGAGGGCGACCCCTACACGTACTACCCGCTCCAGATGTCCTTCGGCGCCCCGGTCTTCGAGACCGACGACGCGGGCGCGTACACCGAGGAGCTCGGCCTGGGCGGGGAGGGCGGCGCGGCGTTCGCGCAGTGGCTCGCCGAGCAGGGCGAGAACGGCACGGGCGCCCTCGACACGAACGTCACCTACGACGTCGCCGTCGAGGCCTTCGCCAACGGCGAGTCACCCTTCATCGTCGGTGGCCCGTGGATGCTCGAGTCCTTCGCGGACATCGACGTCGCGATCGACCCGATCCCGGCGCCCGGTCCCGAGGCCGCCACGCCGTTCGCCGGCGTCCAGGCGTTCTTCGTCAACGCGCAGTCCGCGGACGCGCTCAACGCCAACGACTTCCTCGTCAACTACATGTCGACCGAGGAGGCGCAGACCACGATCTTCGAGACCGGTGGTCGCCTGCCCGCGCTGACCGCGTCGGCCGACGCCGCGGCGGAGGACGAGATCCAGGCCGGCTTCCGCGAGGTCGGCGCCGACGCGGCCCCGATGCCCGCACTGCCCGCGATGGGTCAGGTCTGGCAGTTCTGGGGCGTGACCGAGGCCGGCATCGTCTCCGGCGCCGAGGCCGACCCGGCCGCCGCCTGGGAGACCATGGTGGCCGACATCCAGGGCGCGATCGACGCCGGCTAGACCCTGCCCGTGCGGGGCGGCGGCCGACCTGCCGCCGCCCCGCAGCATGGCCCCGCCCGCCACGCGTCGCTACGGTGCGCCGTTCCCACCTCGCACCTCTCCACCTCGCACCCCGCGCCCCGCGGTGCGCCGCTCCCACCTCCGCTCCATGCGGTGCGCCGCTTCCACCCCGCGCGCCACGGCGCCGCTCCCACCTCGCGCCCCACGGCGCATCGCACTCCTCTCCGCACCGTAGGTCGGCACGACGTCGTGCCCACGTCCCCGAAAGGGCCCCATGACCGCGACAGAGCTCCCGGTGGCCGCCCCGTCGCCCGGCACCGGCGGCACCCGCACCCGTCCCGCCGCCGGCGGTGACGTCAACGTCTGGTTCTTCGTCAAGCTCGCGCTCGTCGCGCTGGTCGACGCGCTCGGTATCACGATCGTCATCCAGGCGGTCGGTGCCGAGTCCTGGTGGCTGCTGGGCGGCACCGTCGTCGTGCTCGTCGTCGTCAACTGGGTGTACTTCTCGCGCCGGGTCGTCCCGCTGAAGTACCTCCTGCCCGGACTGATCTTCCTCGCGATCTACCAGGTGTTCACCATCGTCTACACGGGGTACGTCTCGCTGACGAACTACGGCGACGGCCACATCCTCGACAAGCCGACGGCGATCGAGCGGATGCTCGAGCAGAACGAGCGACGGCTCCCGGACGCGACGACGTTCCCCGCCGTCGTCGTCGAGACCGATGACGGTCTCGGGCTGGCGATCTACGACGAGGCGTCGGGCACCGTACGGATGGGCGTCCACGAGGGCGAGCTCGAGGACGTGCCGGACGCCGTCGTCGACCTGGACGCCACGCGTCCCCTGATCACGGAGGTGCCCGGCGCACAGATCCTCCCGCGCGACCAGATCTCTGACCATCAGGCCGAGATCCTCGAGATCCGCATCCCGTTCTCGGACGACCCGAACGACGGGTCGCTGCGCACCACCGACGCCTCGAACGCGTTCCAGGCCACCTCGCGCCTGGTCTACGACGAGGACGCCGACGTCGTGACGAACGTCGAGTCCGGGGTCGAGTACCGGCCGGACGACCGGGGCAGCTTCGTCTCCGCGGAGGGCGAGGCGCTGACCCCCGGCTGGCGGGTGCTCGTCGGCCCCGAGAACTACATCGACGCGTTCGCCGACTCGAGGTACTCCGGCCCGCTGCTCAAGGTCCTGGCGTGGACGGTCGCGTTCGCCGCCCTGTCCGTGGTCACGACCTTCCTCCTCGGTCTCTTCCTGGCGGTCGTCCTCAACGAGCCGCGCCTCAAGGGGCAGAAGATCTACCGGACGCTGCTCATCCTCCCGTACGCGTTCCCGGGCTTCCTCGCGGCCCTGCTGTGGTCGGGTCTGCTCAACGAGCGCTTCGGCTTCGTCAACAACGTCCTCCTGCTCGGCGCCGAGATCCCGTGGCTCACCGATCCGTGGCTGGCCAAGCTCTCGGTCCTCGGCGTCAACCTCTGGCTCGGCTTCCCGTACATGTTCCTCATCGCGACCTCCGCGCTGCAGTCCATCCCCGGCGACCTCAAGGAGGCCGCGCGGATCGACGGCGCGGGCGTGTGGCAACACTTCCGGTCCATCACGATGCCGCTCGTGCTCGTGGCGACGGCCCCGCTGCTCATCGCCTCGTTCGCCTTCAACTTCAACAACTTCAACCTCATCTACATGCTCACCGGCGGCGGTCCGCGCATGGACGACGCGAGCGTGCCGGTCGGGCACACCGACATCCTCATCTCGATGGTCTACAACATCGCCGGCATCGACGGCGGGGCGCAGAAGGACTACGGGCTCGCGTCCGCGCTCTCGATCCTCATCTTCGTCATCGTCGCGGTGATCTCGGTCATCGGCTTCCGACAGGCCCGCAAGCTCGAGGAGTACAACTGATGACCACCACGACCCCCGACGCCGACCCGGTCGTCGACCGGAAGGGCCAGGAGATCGCCCCGCAGCGCCGCATGGGCTTCGGTCGCTGGTTCGCCGAGCTCGGTGTGCGGCACGTCGTCGGCATCGTCTTCGTCGTCTACGCCGCGTTCCCCATCGTCTACGTGCTCTCGGCCTCCCTCGCCGGGCAGGGCGCGACGCTGACCGGTTCGAACTCGCTGTTCACGTCCCTCGACGTCGGCAGCTATGCGCAGCTGTCCGACACCACGCTGTTCTGGACCTGGTTCCGCAACACGATGTTCGTCGGCCTCTCGACGGCGATCGGTACCGTGATCATGGCCGCCGCCGCGGCGTACGCGTTCTCCCGGTTCCGGTTCCGGGGGCACGGGTTCGGCCTCAACACCCTGCTCGTGCTGCAGATGTTCCCCCAGCTCCTCGCGTTCGTGGCGGTCTTCCTCCTCCTGCTCTCGCTCGGCGAGGTGGTGCCGGCGCTCGGGCTCAACTCGCGGGTCGGGCTCATCTGCGTGTACCTCGGCGGGGCGCTGGGCACGAACACCTTCCTCATGTACGGCTTCTTCAACACGATCCCCAAGGAGCTCGACGAGGCGGCCAAGATCGACGGTGCCAGCCACGCCCGCATCTACTGGACGATCATCCTGCGGATGGTCTCTCCGGTGCTGGCCGTCGTCGGCCTGCTGTCCTTCGTCGCCACGTTCTCCGACTTCGTCATCGCCCGCGTGGTGCTGCAGTCCGAGCAGAACTGGACCCTCGCGCTCGGGCTGTACGGCCTGGTCTCCTCGCTGACGAACCAGAACTGGGGCGTGTTCGCCGCGGGCGCCGTCATCTCGGCGGTCCCGGTGCTCCTGCTGTTCCTCTTCCTTCAGCGCTACATCGTCGGCGGGCTCACGGCCGGCTCGGTCAAGGGGTAGCGCGCCGGGACACGAGCCGGCGCAGGCCCAGCACTCCCCGCACTCCTGGTGCTCAGATGAGCGAACAGCGCGCCGCATTTGCGCGCATGCGCGAGCCGCTGGCAGGCTGAACGCACCCGAGCACCGGTCGTCGATAAGTCGATGACGCGGTGCGCCCCCGAGAACATGGGAGTTCCCGATGACTGACGGCCCCTACCTGCTGGGCATCGACATGGGTACCGGCGGTGCGCGCGCCGGGATCTTCGACGCCGCCGGCGCGCTCAAGGGCGTCGCCTCGACCGAGTGGAAGACGTCCTTCCCGCGGCCCGGCCGCGCCGAGCAGGACCCCGACACGTGGTGGTCGTCCATCGTCACCTCCGTCCGCGGCGCGCTGGCCGAGGCCAAGGTCCCCGCCGACGCCATCGCGGGCATCTCCGTCGACGCCACCAGCTCCACGCTCGTGGCCGCCACCAAGGACGGCCGCCACCTGCGACCCGCCCTGCTGTGGATGGACGTCCGGGCCGCCGCCGAGGCCGAGGAGCTCTCCCGGGCCGGCGACCCGGCCCTGAAGTACTCCGGGCACGGCGCCGTGTCCGCCGAGTGGGGCACCCCGAAGTCGATGTGGCTGAAGAACAACGAGCCCGAGATCTTCGCCGAGGCCGACCTCCTCGTGGACTGCACGGACTGGCTCGTCCACCGCCTGACCGGCGAGTGGACCATGTCCCTCAACCACGCGGCGGGCAAGTACTTCTACGACACCTCCGTCGGGGGCTGGCCCACGTCCCTCTACGACGCGGTCGGCGCGGCCGACCTGCTCGAGAAGTTCCCGGAGCGGGTCCTGCCCGTCGGCACCGCGGTGGGCGGCCTGCGCCCGCAGATCGCCGACGAGCTCGGCCTCGCCGCCGGCACGCCCGTGGCGGAGGGCGCGATCGACGCCTACGCCGGAGCGATCGGGCTCGGCGTCGTCGAGCCCGGCAAGATGGCCCTCATCACCGGCTCCAGCCACGTGATGATCGGCCAGTCCCCGGTGCCGTTGCACGCCAAGGGCCTGTGGGGCTCCTACACCGACGCCGTCATCCCCGGCGAGTGGACCGTCGAGGCCGGACAGGTCTCGACCGGGTCCGTCGTCGCCTGGTTCCGCGACCACCTCGCCCGCAAGGCGAACGACCGCGCGGCGGCGGAGAACCGCTCCGCCTACGAGGTCCTCGACGAGCTCGCCGCGGAGGTCCCCATCGGTTCGGAGGGCCTCGTCCTGCTCGACCACTTCCAGGGCAACCGCTCGCCCTACTCCGACCCGCGCTCCCGCGGCGTGTTCTGGGGCCTCACGCTCGGCCACACCGAGGGCCACATGTTCCGCGCGATCCTCGAGGGCATCTGCTTCGGCACGGAGAACATCTTCCGCACCATGCGCGCGGGCGGCTTCCCGCCGCAGGAGGTCGTCGTCTCCGGCGGTCCCACGAAGAGCCGCTTCTGGATGCAGATGCACGCCGACGTCTCGAACGTGCCGATCACGTTCACCGACGTGAGCGAGGGGCCCCTGCTCGGCTCCGCGATGATGGCCGCCGTCGGCGCCGGCGTCCACGCCGACCTCCCGACCGCGGCCCGGGAGATGGTCCGCACCGTGGATGTCATCGAGCCGGACACCGAGGCGCACGAGGCCTACCAGTACAACCTCGAGGCGTACATCGACACGTACGAGGCCATGAAGGAGCTGACCAACTCGATGTCGCGTCACGTCGACGAGGCCTGACGCCCACCGCAGAACCACCGGCAGCGCCGCGCCCGCGGCAGCGCCCGACCACCAGAAGGGAACCCGAGCCACACATGACCGAGACGATGAAGGCCGTCCAGCTCCACGCCGTCGGCGACGCACGCCTGGAGGAGGTCGAGAAGCCCACCCCGGGACCCGGCGAGGCCCTCCTCAAGGTCGCCGCGTGCGGCGTGTGCGGGTCCGACCTGGACCGCATGTTCAAGAAGGGGGCGCACAAGCTCCCCCTGATCTGCGGCCACGAGTTCTCCGCGTGGGTCGAGGAGCTCGGCGAGGGTGTCACCGAGGTGGCCGTCGGCGACCTCGTCACGGTCCCGCCGATGCTGCCCTGCTTCGAGTGCGCTCCCTGCGTGGCCGGCCACTACAGCCTGTGCGAGGACTACGACTACTACGGCTCGCGCCGCCACGGCGCCTACGCCGAGTACGTCGCGGGCCCGGCGCGGCTCCTGCTCAAGGTGCCCTCGGACCTCGACCCGCGGGCCGCGGCGATGGTGGACCCGTCGGCGATCGCCCTGCACGCTCTGCTGCGGACGAAGCTCGCGCCGGGCAAGCGGGTCGCCGTCGTCGGCGCGGGGGGCCCGATCGGCCTGTTCGCCATCCAGTGGGCACGTCTCGGCGGCGCGCTCGACGTCCTCGCCGTCGACGTCTCCCCGGAGAAGGCGGAGCTCGCCCGCGAGGCCGGGGCCACCGCCACGGCCACCACCCCGGAGCAGGCCGCCGAGGCTGCCGGGCTCGGCTACGACATCGTCGTCGAGTGCTCCGGCAACCCGATCGCCGAGAACCAGGCCGTCGGCCTGGCCGGACGCCACGGCGAGGTCGTGCTCATCGGCATCCCCAACGCCGACGTGACGATCAGCGACACGAACTGGGCGCGCATGATGCGCCTCGAGATCAACATCCTGGGCTCGTGGAACTCGTTCTCGGCGCCGTTCCCGGGCACCGAGTGGACGACCACGGTCGAGGCCATGCACCAGGGCCTGCTCAAGTGGGAGTTCATGATCACCCACGAGCTCCCGCTGGAGAAGGTCGGCGAGACGATCGAGGCGATGTACAACCGCACGATCCACAGCTCGAAGGTGCTGTTCCTGCCGCACGGGCTGTGAGCCCGGCAGGACCACGGACGCGGACGAGGACGACGACGACGGGGAGGCACGGTGCCGGTGCGCAGCGGTGACGAGGAGCGCGACCTGCTCCTGCTGCGGGTGGCCACGCTCTACCACGAGCAGGAGCTGACCCAGCAGGAGGTGGCCGAACGGCTTCACCTCACCCGCTGGCAGGTCGGCCGCCTCCTGCAGGAGGCGCGCCGCACCGGCATCGTCCGGATCGAGATCGTGCATCCACGGGCGCGCTCGCACGCCCTGGAGTCCGAGCTCGTCTCGCGCACCGGCCTCACCGCCGCCGTCGTCGTCCCGCCCGAGCGCGACCCGGTCGCCACGCGCGCCCGGGTCGCCGGTGCCGCCGGCGAGCTGCTCGCCGACCTCAAGGAGTCCCCGGGCACGCTCGCGGTGTCCTGGGGGCGCACGATGATCGACCTCGCCGAGCAGATCCCGCCGTCGTGGTCCGACGGCACGGTGGTGGTGCAGGCGAACGCCGGCCTGCCCCTGCCCGGGGCGAGCAACCCCGGGCAGGTCGTCGCCGAGCTTGCCCGCCAGGCACGGGGCACGGCCGTGTTCCTCCAGGCCCCGGCGATCGTCGAGTCGCCGGACCTGGCCGCCACGCTCATGGGCGACGCCTCGCTCAGGCGGGTCCTCGACCAGGCGCGGGAGGCCGACGCGCTCCTGTTCTCCCTCGGTGAGCCGGTCGGCACGTCCGTCCTCGTGGAGGCCGGCTACCTCAGCGCGGCCGAGGTCGAGCGTCTCGTCGCCCAGGGCGCCGTCGGCGACGTGCTCGGCCGGTTCATCGACTCCCGGGGCCGCCCGGCGGACCCGGCGATCGACGCGCGTACGGTCGGGCTCACGCTCGACGAGGTGCGCGCGTCCCGGCTGCCGATCGCCGTCGCGGCCGGCGTCGCCAAGACCCCGGCCGCGCTCGCAGCCGTCACCAACGGCCTGTGCAAGATCCTCGTCACCGACGAGGACCTCGCCGCCGGCCTGCTCGCCTCCCTGCCACCCGAACCCCCACGACCATCCCGAACGACAAGGAGCACGTCATGACCACCCGTACCCGCGCCGAGGTCGCCCAGCTCGTCGACCACACGCTGCTCAAGCCCGAGTCCACTCCCGACGACGTCGCCGCCCTCGTCCGCGACGCCGCCGAGCTCGGCGCCTACTCCGTGTGCGTGTCGCCGAACCTCGTCCCGCTCGAGGTGCCCGCCGGCCTCAAGGTCGCCGTCGTGTGCGGCTTCCCCTCCGGCGCCCACGCCGCCGAGGTGAAGGCGGCCGAGGCCGCCCGCTCCGCGGCCGACGGGGTCGACGAGATCGACATGGTCATCAACCTCGCCCTCGCGCTCACGGGCCGCTACGACGAGACCGAGGCCGAGATCCGGGCGGTCCGGGACGCCGCCCCGGGCGTGGTCCTCAAGGTCATCATCGAGTCCGGCGCGCTGGACGACGAGCAGATCGTCGCCGTCTGCGAGGCCGCCGAGCGCGCCGGCGCCGACTTCGTCAAGACGTCCACCGGCTTCCACTCCAGCGGCGGGGCCACGACCCACGCCGTCGAGCTCATGGCGCGCACGGTGGGCGGACGCCTCGGCGTCAAGGCCTCCGGCGGGATCCGCGACACGGAGAAGGCCCTGGCGATGATCGAGGCCGGCGCCACGCGCCTCGGCCTGTCCGGCACCGCGGCCGTCCTCGACGGACTGGACGCCTGACCCGGACCCCACGACGGGCTGTTTGGCCGCTGCGAGGAACGCGGCGGCCGGACGGCCGACCAACCGGCGTACCACGGCGTCGCCGGCTCGACGACTGGCGGCGTCACGGCGTCGGGGGCCCGACGACAGGCGGCGTCCCGGCGTCGCCGGTCACCACGGCCGTAGGGCCGCGAGAGGATGAGCGCATGCTGGCCTACGAGTTCCAGTCTGACGGCGAGCTGCGGCTCGTCGAGCGGCCCGTCCCGGTCGCCGACGACGGCGAGGTGACGATCGACGTCGCCGCCACCGGTGTGTGTGGGACGGACCTGAAGATCGCCCGCGGGCAGCACCGGCTCTTCCCGCCCGGCACGGTGCGCGTCCCGGGGCACGAGGTCGTCGGCCACGTCCGGGAGAACCGCTCCGGCGACGACCGGTTCGCCCCCGGGACGCTCGTCGCCCTCGCCCCGAACGTCGGGTGCGGGACCTGCCACGCCTGCGCGGGCGGCCGCAGCAACCTGTGCACGGACTACGCCGGCGTCGGCCTCACCTTCGACGGCGGGTTCGCCGAGGTCGTCCGCGTGCCGGCGCGCGGCGTGGCGGCCGGCAACGTCCTCGTGGTCGACGCGGGCCTCGAGCCGGTCGAGGTCGTCATGACCGAGCCCGTCGCCGCCGTCGTGCGGGGCCTGCGCCCCCTCGACCCCGGACCGGGCGACACGGTGCTCGTCTGCGGCGCCGGCCCGATCGGGCTCACCACCGTGCTGCTGGCGCGGATGCGCGGGGCCGAGCGCATCATCGTCAGCCAGACGTCCGCGCCGCGCCGGGAGCTGGCCGCCGCCCTCGGCGCCGACGACACCGTCGACCCGCGCGCCGAGGACCTCACCGAGCGCGTGCTCGAGCTGACGGGCGGTCGTGGCGCGGACTGCGTGGTCGTCGCCACCCCGGTGGCCGAGGTCTTCGGCGACGCCCTGCGCGCCGCCGCCGTCGGCGGGCGGGTGAACTTCTTCGCCGGCCTGCCCTCGGGGAAGGGTGAGATCGCCCTCGACGCCAACCTCGTCCACTACCGCGAGCTGATCGTCACCGGGTCCACCGCGAACACGCCCGAGGACAACGCGGAGGCCCTGAAGATCGTGTCCTCCGACCCGCGGCGCTTCCGCCGCCTCATCACCGACCGCGTGCCGCTGGCCGACGCGCCCGCCGGGTTCGCCCGTGCGGCGGCGGGGGAGAGCCTCAAGCTCGTGCTTGAGCCGTAGGATCGCGAGCACATGATCGAGATCCTCACACCCCCAGAGATCGCCCGCGGCCGGGTGACCGGCGCGATCGTCGCCGGGATCCTCGGCGCCGTCCGGGAACGGACCGTGCCGGGCACGAACCTCCTCGAGATCGACGAGTGGGCGCGCGACCTCATCGCGATGGCCGGCGCGACGTCCTGCTACGTCGACTACGCGCCGTCCTTCGGGCGTGGCCCGTTCGGCCACCACATCTGCACCGCCGTCAACGACGCTGTGCTCCACGGCCTGCCCCACGACCAGGTCCTCGCCGACGGCGACCTGCTCACCCTCGACCTCGCGGTCCTCAAGGACGGCGTGGCGGCGGACGCGGCGATCAGCTTCGTCGTCGGGGAGTCGACCGACCCCGAGAGCGAACGCCTCATCGACGCCACGCGGCGCGCGCTCGACGCCGGCATCGCCGCGGCGGGCCCCGGGCAGCGGATCGGTGACCTCTCGCACGCGATCGGTACCGTCCTGTCCGACGCCGGGTACCCCGTCAACACCCAGTTCGGCGGCCACGGGATCGGCAGCACCATGCACCAGGACCCGCACGTGCCGAACACCGGCCGGCCCGGCCGCGGCTTCCCGCTGCGGCCCGGCCTCATGCTCGCGCTCGAGCCGTGGGTGATGACCGACACCGACGAGCTCGCGATGGACGACGACGGCTGGACGCTGCGCAGCGCCACCGGCTGCCGCACCGCGCACACCGAGCACACGATCGCCATCACCGACCACGGCGCCGAGATCCTCACGCTGCCCTGATCCGTCCGGCCGGAAGAACGGGCCCGCACGACGCCGGGGGGCGAGGTCCGTACGGACCTCGCCCCCCGGCGTCGTGCTCCTCAGGGTCAGCTCGCGTCGATCGCGTCCGCCATCGCTGCCAGCAGCACGGACACCGAGATCGCGCCCGGGTCCGGATGGCCGACGCTGCGCTCGCCCAGCGACTTCGACTTGCCGAACCCGGAGACGAGCTCGGCGGAGCGCTCCACGCCCTCCGCGGCGGCGTCGGCCGCGGCGCGCGCGGTCGCCGTGAGCCCGTCCGGGACCGCCGAGCGGGCGGCCTCGGCGGCGGGCACGAGCGCGTCGAGCATCGTCTTCTGCCCGACCTGCGCCTTGCCGCGGCGCATCACCTGCTCGGCACCGGCCTCGAGCGCCGAGGCGAACCCCTCGGCGTCGAGGGTGTCGCCGTCGAGGACCTTGGCCGGTGCCCGGAACAGGGTGCCGAAGATCGCGCCCGAGGCCCCGCCGCTCGTGGCGAGCACCGCGGAGCCCACGGCCTTGAACGCCTCGCCCGCGGAGCCGGGCGAGGCCTCGGCCAGGGCCTGCTTCCCGGCCGTGAACCCGCGCGCCATGCCGACGCCGTGGTCGCCGTCGCCGATGGCCTGGTCCGCCTGGGTGAGCCGGTCCTTCGCCGCGACGATCGCGTCGCACGCGGCGGTGAGCACGGCCGTCACCTCGGCAGTCGTCAGCTGGTCCGCCATCGCTCAGGCCTGCGAGTAGGGCAGCGAGCGGCAGGGCGCGGCCAGGAGACGCTCGAGGTCGTCGTCGAGCCGCAGGAGGGTCAGCGAGAAGCCGGCCATCTCCTGGGAGGTGAAGTACGAGCCGACGTCGGTGCGCACGACCTCGATGCCCTTGTCCTCGAGGAGCTGACGGGCCCTGCGGTTGACCACGAGGAGCTCCATGAGCGTGGTCGCCCCGAGGTTGTTGACGAGCAGGGCGACGCGGTCGCCGGAGGAGAAGGGCAGGTCCGCGACCAGCTTGTCGACCATCTTCTCGGTGAGCTCGTCGGCGGTCATCATCGCCGAGCGCTCGACGCCCATCTCGCCGTGCATGCCCAGGCCGATCTCGATCTCGTCGTCGCCGAGCTCGAACGTCGGCTCGCCGGTCTCCGGCAGGGAGCCGGCACGGACGGCCACCCCGAGCGTGCGCGTGGCCTGCTGGGCCCTGACGACGAGCGCCTCGGCCTCCTCCAGTGAGTCCGCCTGTGCGCACGCCGCGCCTGCGATCTTGACGACGTAGAAGGCGCCGCCGATGCCGCGGCGGGTGTCCGGGTCGTCGGTGGCGACGTCGTCGTTGACGAGGACCGTGCGGGTGTCGATCTCGTCGTCGTCCTCGGCGAGCTCGGCACCCATGTCGAAGTTGAGGACGTCGCCGGCGTAGTTCCCGTACAGCAGGAGGACGCCCTTGCCGCGGTCGGCGGCCGCGATGGCCTCCTGGACGTGCTGCGGCGCGGGGGCGGCGAACACGTTGCCGGCCACGCTCGCGTCGGCGAGTCCCTCGCCGACGTAGGCCGTGTACATCGGCTCGTGCCCCGAGCCGCCGCCGATGACGAGCCCGACCTTGCCGTCCTCGATCGAGTCGCGCACGAGCACCCGGGAGCCGGGAGCGCGCGTGAGGGACCCGTGCGAGGCGAGCACGAGCCCGTCGAGCACCTCGTCGACCAGGTTCTCCGGGTCGTTGATGATCTTCTTCGCCTTGGTCATTCCACACCTCGTCGTCGTCGTGCGGAGGCGGCGTCGACGGGGGCGAGGGGACCGACCCCGATGAGCGCGTGCTCACCGCGATGTGAGAAGTTCTCAGCGCCGTGCGCTGCGAGTCTGAGCCTACGCGGGGTGCTGTCCGGGGGAGAGGGGCGGTGCAGTGGGCCGGGAAGAGATGCTCATCTGAGCGGAGTGGGGCGGGTGGTATTCGCGGTGGACGGGCACAGGCGTGCTCATCCTCACGGAAACTCGCTCGACCGGACCGCACGAGTGCCTCGGGGAGCGGGCGGGGGCGCAGCAGGCAGGGGGCGGCCGGACCGGCATACGCCGCGCCACCGCGCCGTTTCGAGGGCCGACGGCGCTGCGCCCCGCGGACCGGCAGCGGGCGGACCTGCTGTCGCGGCACGTGTCCGAGGCCCCGGACCGGGTGCGCGTGGAGCTGCCGGCCGACTGTTGCCATTTCGTGATGTGCGGGTAGCGTCGGGACCTTGAACTGCGAAGGACGGCCGTCGCATCCGCCCCGCGAGTCCTTCGTGACATGGAATCGATCTGATCCGGTCGGGCGGTCGGGCGCGTCGACGGCGCATCCCGGGACGGGGCCGTGGAGTTCAGTGTGATGCAGCAGCAGACCACCACCAGCGGCGCACGGCGATCGAAGCGATTCCTGCGCGGCGGACTGATGACCACCGCGGGTGCCGCGGCCTTCGCCGGGGCGATGCTCATGCCGACGGCCGCGAACGCGGCTGACGACGCCACCTGGGACGCTCTCGCCGAGTGCGAGTCGGGCGGCGACTGGTCGATCAACACCGGCAACGGCTACTACGGCGGCCTCCAGTTCCTCCAGTCGACCTGGGAGGCGAACGGCGGGACCGGGAACCCGGCCGACGCGTCGCGCGCCGAGCAGATCCGCGTCGCGGAGAACGTGCTGGCCACACAGGGCTGGGGCGCATGGCCGGCGTGCTCCGCACAGATCGGGGCCACCGGCGAGGCGGAGCCTCGCGACACGCCCGCGCCCGAGCCGGCGCCCCAGGAGCAGGCACCGGCCGAGCAGGCACCGCAGGCCGAGGCCGCTCCGCAGCAGCAGGCACCGGCCCAGCCCGCCCCGCAGGAGCAGGCACCGCAGGCCGAGCCGGCTCCGCAGCAGCAGGCACCGGCCCAGCCCGCCCCGCAGGAGCAGGCCGAGCCCGCTCCGGCGCTGCCCGACGTGGCGCCGTCCGACGAGACCTACACGGTCGTCGCGGGCGACACCCTGTTCGACATCGCCGAGGCGCACGGCATCGAGAGCGGCTGGCAGGGCATCTACGCCGTCAACCAGGACACGGTCGCCCACCCCGACCTGCTCCACGTCGGCCAGGAGCTCGTCCTTCCCGCCGAGTAACGCGGGCGGAGCCGAGGGCGGGCGGAGGACCTGACGGGTCCTTCGCCCGCCCTTCGCGTGTCTCCGGCTGCCCTCGCCGGCAGCTCTCCCCGGCTGTTCCCTCCGTGTGGGCGGCCTGGGCGGGCCGGGCGGCGTGGGCGGTCCGAGCCGTCTCGGCCTCCGGGCGAGGAGCCGCGTCAGCCGAGGCGGAGAAGTGCGGCCGTGCCGGGTTCGAGGACATGCCCCCCGTCGACGTCGCGCACGTCGGCCGACGCGTGGGTGACGTGCGCGTTGGGCGGGAGCTCGACCGGATCCGGACCGAGCGCGAGCACGAGGTGACGGGAGTCGAGCACGAGCACCAACGCGTCGGTGTCGACGTCGCGCAGCCCGAGGTAGCCCGACGCCGTGCCCAGCTCGCGGCGCAGCCGTAGCCACGCGCGCAGGCGCTCGTAGGTCGAGTCGTCCTGGTGCCGCACGGGCGCGAGGGCCGCCACCAGGTCCCCGAGCGATCCGGTCGAGCTACCCGCTTCGGCGGAGCCGCCGGCGGGGGAGTCGTCCGGGTCGAGCTCGACGCCCTGACGCAGGTACACCGCACCGGGCAGCATGAGCGTCAGCGCCGTCATGGAGCGGACCCGCCGGGCGCTCTCGGCTGCGTCGCGCGCGTGGGCCCAGGTCGGGGGTGGGGCCGCGGCGCGACCGGTGGCCAGGGCCCAGGCCGGGCGTGCGCCGAGCGGCTCGTGGACGCCGAAGACCCCGGTGAGCGCCTCACCCATCGCGGCCGTGTCCCAGCCGGTGCGCGCGAGCCGGTCGTCCCGCGTGGCGTGGAGCCAGTCCTCGTGCAGGACCTCGGCGTAGGCCTCGAGGGAGAGGGCCCGGACGCCGCCGGTGAGCGCGCCGTCGTGCTCGGCGACGACCGCGTGCAAGGCACCGGGGGTCGCTCCGCGGGGGTGGCGCAGCAAGGTCCGGGGCGCGGGTGCGCCGGCTGAGGCGGTCTCCCGCTCGTCCAGGCCGAGCGCGCGGGCGTCGGTGGTGCCGCGTGCGATGCCCAGGTCGATCCCGTCCACCCCGAGGGCGAGCCAGCGCTCCACCCGCGCGAGGTGGGAGGCGCTCGTGTCCGAGATCTCGATCGGCAGCACCGAGGCCACGACCTTCAGCGCGCGACGGTGCGCGCGGCGGACCACGGCGGCCACCGCCTCGGCGACCAGCGGGTGCCGGGGATCGAGCTCGGGGGCCGTGAGCAGGAGCGCGTCGCACCCGAGCGAGGCGACGTGCGGCACGTGAGCGGCGACGTCGTCGAGGGCGTCGACCGTGCGGACCTCGGCGGTCTCGTAGACCGCGGCCGTCGACCACCACGGCAGCGGGTCCGTCGGCCTGCGGTGGAGCATCCGCGTGGCGCGCGAACCGGTCGTGGCGGCGTCGGTGGTGATCGTCGCGAGAGCCATAGACGGACATTGTGGCCCCGCCCGGGCGGCCCACCAAGCCCACACGGCGCGAGAGGGCGGTTCTGCCCGGCGAGCGAGCGTGGTTCTGCCCGGCGAGCGAGCAGCCGCCGGCATGCCCGTCGTGCTCGGACATCACGGCGTACCCGCAGATGAGCGATCCCGGCACCGGCGGCTGCGATTCACCTGGCGGCCGCCGGAGATCCAGCCACCGTTCACCGGGCGCTGGTCTGCTCCGCAGGGATGCGCCCTCGGCGCACCCACCATCCCCCTGAACGCGAGGAAGAGGAGAGTCGTGCGCGCACGAGCTCGAAGAATGTCCACCGCGGCGGCCGGAATGCTCGCCGCCGCTCTCGCCGCGACGCTCGCCGCACCTGCGCTCGCGCAGCCGGCGCCCCCGGACCCGGCGGCACAGGACGATCAGACCGACGAGAACGACCAGGCGGCGGAGGGGTCCCGCTGGACGCTCGCCAACCTGCCGGACACCCAGTTCTACTCCCGCTACGCGGCCGACCAGTTCGAGCCGCGCTACGGCAGCAACCCGTACCAGGCGCAGACCGAGTGGCTCGCCGAGGTGCGCGACGAGCTCAACATCCCGTTCGTCACGCACGTGGGCGACGTCGTCGACCGTGCGGGCGTCGAGCGCGAGTGGGAGACGCCGGACGCTGCCCACCAGGTGCTCGAAGACGCCGGCCTTCCGTACTCGGTGCTGCCCGGCAACCACGACCTCACCGACTCGAGGTCGAACGACACCGAGCTGAGTCCCGACGAGCCTTACCTGCAGTGGTTCTCCCCGGAGCGCTCGGCCGCGCAGTCCCCGGACTCGGGCCGCGACGCCACCGGCTTCAGCGAGTACCACGTCTTCGAGGCCGAGGGGCAGGAGTACCTCGTGCTCTCGCTCGCCTGGCGCACCTCGGACGAGACGCTCGAGTGGGCCGACCAGGTCATGGCGGAGCACCCCACGCTCCCGACGATCCTCGTCTCGCACGAGATCCTCGGCGTCGACTCGGACGGCGTGACCGCTGTGACGGGCGGGAACGGGGAGCGGCTGTGGGACGGGCTGATCCGTGACAACGACCAGATCTTCCTCACGCTCTCGGGCCACAACCACGGGTCGACGCACCGGGTGGTGGAGAACGACAACGGCAACGGGGTCATCCAGATCCTCCAGGACTGGCAGATGCACTACGAGGGCGGCAACGGCTACCTGGGCCTGCTCGAGTTCGACCTGGAGAGCGACGCGATCCACGTGTCGGCGCCCTCGCCGTGGGTCGTCGGCAAGGACCCCGAGGACCTGACCGTCCACGACCGCCCGATGCTCGACGCTCCCAACGAGGAGTACACGGTCGACATCGACTTCGCCGAGCGGTTCTCCGGCTTCAACCCGGACTGGGAGCCGGGCGACGGCGAGGACACCTCGCTCACGGAGCGCGCCCGCAGCCTCATCCTCGACGGCTTCGAGGGCGTGCCGCCGGTCGACCGTGCGGTTCCGGGCTCCACCGAGGACTTCGTGCGCACCGAGGGGACGGTCGCGCACTGGCGGCCGAACCTCGTCGACGCGGAGATCGGGGAGGTGCTTCCCGAGGGCGCGATCCTGCCCGACGTCATCCGTGAGGACCAGGCGATGACCCGCGGTCCGATCGACACCTCCCCGACGGCGCAGGAGGCGGACGTCTCCCTGTGCGAGGGACACGCCTTCTCCTCCTCCGCGAGCGGCATCTGCTTCGACAACTCGTCCAACAGCGACGACCGGTTCAGCTACTTCAGCACCGAGCACGGCGTGCCCGTGACCAACGTCGAGTTCGACGACGGCTACACGATCGAGGCGTTCATCAACATCTCGGAGGAGTGGACCGCCGAGGAGAACGCGTGGACCCGCGCGCTGGCCCGCTCCGGCAACCGCTCCCGCATCCCGGACATGGCGCAGATCTGGGACTACACCGACTCGCCGGCGTCGATCGGCTTCTCCAACCTGCGCGAGTTCCAGTGGACGGTCGTCCCCGAGGACCCCACCACCGGCGACCGCACCGCATGGTCCGGCGAGATCACCTCCGACGACTGGTACCACCTCGCGATGGTCAACGACCCCGAGGACGGTTCGGTGACGATGTACGTGGACGGCATGCCGATCCTGCGCAACATCAGCGACGGCAACGGCATGTCCTTCGAGGAGGGCTACCCGTGGATGATCGGCGCCGCCCTGAGCGACGACGAGGTCGGGGCCGGCTGGCACGGCGGCGTCGGTGAGGTCCGCGTCATCGACCGCGCCACCGAGCCCGGCGAGTGGCTCATCGACCGCCCGGAGGTCGAGGCCTTCACGGCCCCGACGGCGGAGCTCGAGTCCGGCGCCGACGGCGTCCTCCCGGCGCTCACTGGCACCGGGCAGCCGGGCGCGACCGTCGTCGCCACCGGCGCGGTCACCGGTGAGGCCGTCGTGGCGGAGGACGGTTCCTGGACCCTCGAGGGTGCCCTCGCGGACCCGACGGCGACCGGCACCCACGAGTTCGGCCTCACCCACGGGTTCGGCGAGCGTCGCTCGGAGGCCGTGGCCGGCCAGGTGACGGTGCCGGGCGACGACGAGGAGCCGGGTGAGCCTCGTCCGGACCCCGAGCCGGAGCCTGAGCCGGTGCCGCCGTCACCGGGGCGTGGGTTCTACCTGAACGACGGGTGGGGGATCTGGGCCGATCACGAGTTCAGCTTCGGTCGTCCGGGTGATGAGGTGCTGGTCGGTGACTGGGACGGCGACGGGTCCGACACGCTGGCCGTGCGTCGGGGTAACGCCTACTTCCTGTCCAACTCGCTGTATGGCGGTGCGGCGGAGGTCGAGCTGACCTACGGGCGTGCGGACGATGCGGTGCTGGTGGGTGACTGGGACGGGGACGGCGCGGATTCGTTCGCGGTGCGTCGTGGGAACAGCTACTTCCTGTCGAACTCCCTGACCGGTGGGAACGCGGATGCGGTGCTGGACTACGGCCGCGCCGACGACACCGTGCTGGTCGGGGACTATGACGGCGACGCCGTCGACACCTTCACCGTCCGCCGCGGCAACACCTACTTCGTCTCGAACTCGCTCAGCACGGGCTGGGCGGACGTCGAGCTGGACTACGGCCGGGCCGGTGATGACGTGCTGGTTGGTGACTGGGACGGCGACGCGGTCGACACCTTCGCCGTGCGCCGCGGGAACCTCTACCTGGTGTCGAACTCGCTGACCTCCACGGTGGCCGACACCGAGGTCCGGTACGGCCGGGCCGGCGACGAGGTGTACGTCGGTGACTGGGACGGCGACGGCTCCGACACCCTCGGAGTCCGCCGCTGACCAGAACCTGATGCCGATCATCGGCGAGTGAGCGGACCTCTGCTCTGCTCCACGAGTGAGCGGAGTTCTGCTCCGCCGGTGAGCGTCGCCCGGACCGAGGTCCGGGCGGCGCTCACCTGTCGGGCGGGCCCCGCACCCTGATGGGGTGCGGGGCCCGCCCGTCGTCGTCGCGATGCTCGGTGCTCGGCTCGGTGTGGTCGGTGAGTCAATGGGGTAACCATCGAGGCAGTGCCCCCGGGGGACTGCCTCGACGGTTACCCGATTGACTGGGCAACGGCGCCTCGGCGCGACACCGGAATCCGCTCCCCAGCGGGCAGAAGTCCGCTCACTCGCCACACGGAACGGGCAGAGGTCCGCTCACTCGTCATAAGCGCCGGCAGTACCGCGCTCACTCGCCGGGTTGGGGAGGGCGGGAGCAGCGCGGGACCGGGCCACCTAGACTTGATCCGTGAGCGCATCGGCGGAGCAGGTCGCACGGACGAGGTCCGTCCCGGCCCCGTACACCGCCACCGACGCCGACCGATGGTGGCCCGAGGAGGGCAAGAATCCGCGTCGCTCCCCGTTCCAGCGGGACCGCGCCCGCGTGCTGCACTCCTCGGCGCTGCGCCGTCTCGGCGCAAAGACCCAGGTCCTCGGTCCGAGCTCGGACGACTTCGTCCGCACGCGTCTCACGCACTCCCTCGAGGTCGCGCAGGTCGGCCGCGAGCTCGGTCAGGCGCTGGGGTGCGACCCGGACGTCGTCGACGCTGCCTGCCTCTCCCACGACCTCGGTCACCCGCCGTTCGGCCACAACGGCGAGCGCGCGCTGCACGAGGTGGCCGCCGGCATCGGCGGCTTCGAGGGCAACGCCCAGACGCTGCGGCTGCTCACCTCGCTCGAGCCGAAGATCATGACCGACGACGGCACCGGCGTGGGCCTCAACCTCACCCGCGCCACGCTCGACGCCACCGTGAAGTACCCGTGGGCCACGGGTGCCGGCCCGCGCCGCGCCGACGGCACGACGACGGCGAAGTTCGGTGTCTACGCCGACGACGCCGAGACGTTCGCCTGGCTGCGCGACGGGGCCCCCGATCGGCGCCGCTGCCTGGAGGCCCAGGTCATGGACCTGGCCGACGACGTCGCGTACTCGGTGCACGACGTCGAGGATGCCGTGGCCGGGGGCCGCGTCGACATCGCGGGCGTCCGAGCCGACCGCGTGCAGGACGGCGTCGTCGCCCAGGTGCGCTCCTGGTACGACCCGGCGCTGAGCGACGACGAGATCGGCGCCGCCCTCGACCGCGTCCTCGCACTTCCGGTCGTCCCGCGGAGCTTCGACCACTCGTGGGCGGGCCTCGCGGCGCTCAAGGACATGGCGAGCCAGCTCATCGGCCGGTTCTGTGCCGCGGCCGAGGACGCGACCCGGGAGCGCCACGGCGAGGACCCGCTCACCCGGTACGCCGCCGACCTCGTCGTCCCGCCGGGCACCGAGGCCGAGATCCTCGCGCTCAAGGGGGTCGCGGCGCACTACGTCATGGCGCCGCGGGAGACCGAGCCGCTCTACCTGGCGCAGCGCACGATCCTCTTCGACCTCGCGGACGCGCTGAGCGCGGGCGGGGCCGAGCATCTCGAGCCGCACCTGGCGCAGCGCTGGCGAACCGTCGGCTCGGACGCCGAGCGCCTGCGCGTGGTCGTCGACCAGATCGCGTCGCTCACCGACACGTCCGCGCAGCAGTGGCACGCCCGGCTGTGCGGGATGCTCTCCGAGGTGTACTGAGTGGCGGGCATGATCCGCCGCGAGGACATCGAGGCGGTCAAGGAGCGGGTCCGCATCGAGGAGGTCGTCGGCGCGCACGTCACGCTCCGGTCCGCCGGCGTCGGGTCGATGAAGGGCCTGTGCCCGTTCCACGACGAGCGCACCCCCTCGTTCCACGTCCGCCCGCAGGTGGGCGTCTGGCACTGCTTCGGCTGCGGCGAGGGTGGCGACGTCGTCAGCTTCGTCCAGCGGATCGAGGGCCTGTCGTTCGCCGAGGCGATCGAGATGCTCGCCGACCGGGTCGGCCTCGAGCTGCGCCGGGAGGACGGCGAGGGTCGCTCCCGTCAGTCGTCCGGCACCGAGCCCGGCCGTCGTCGCCGTCTCGTGGAGGCCAACCGGATCGCGGCCGAGTACTTCGTCGACCAGCTCTCCTCGCCCGGCGCCGCGCCCGCCCGCGCGTTCCTCGCCGAGCGGGGCTTCGACCAGGCCGCCGCGGCGCACTTCGGCGTCGGGTTCGCCCCCGAGGGCTGGGACCACCTGCTCAAGCACCTGCGCAGCCGCGGGCTGACCGACCAGGAGATCCTCGCGGCCGGCCTCGTCTCTCAGGGGCAGCGGGGTGTGTACGACCGGTTCCGGGGCCGCCTGGTCTGGCCCATCCGCTCCACCTCGGGGGAGGTACTCGGCTTCGGCGCGCGCCGGCTGCTGGAGTCCGACCAGGGGCCGAAGTACCTCAACACCCCCGAGACGCAGCTGTACCGGAAGTCGCACGTCCTGTACGGCATCGACCTCGCGCGCAAGGACATCGGGCGCGGTCGGCAGGTCGTCGTCGTCGAGGGGTACACCGACGTCATGGCCGCGCACCTGGCCGGCGTGACCACGGCCGTGGCCACCTGCGGCACCGCGTTCGGCGAGGACCACGTGCGCATCGTGCGCCGCCTGCTCGGGGACGTCGGCGACGCCGCGTCCGGCGTGATGACCGCCGGGTCCGCGCGCGGCGGTGAGGTGGTGTTCACGTTCGACGGCGACGCCGCCGGGCAGAAGGCTGCCATCCGCGCGTTCGACGAGGACCAGCGTTTCGCCGCCCAGACCTTCGTCGCCGTCACGCCCGGTGGCCTGGACCCGTGCGACCTGCGGCTCGAGCGTGGCGACGCCGCGGTCCGTGACCTGGTCGCCGGCCGCGAGCCGCTGTTCGAGTTCGTCATCCGTTCCTCGCTGGCCTCCCTCGACCTGGGCACCGCCGAGGGACGCGTGGCGGGCCTGCGCTCGGCCGCGCCGGTGGTCGCCGCGATCCGCGACCGCGCCCTGCGCGGCGAGTACGCCCGGCAGCTCGCCGGCTGGTTGGGGATGGACGACGTGAGCGTCCGCCAGGCCGTCCGGTCCGCGGAGAGCAGCGCGCGGCGCAGCGCGGCCCCGCCGGCACGGTCAGGCCCGGGAGGACAAGGAGGACCGGGGGGACAGGGAGGACAAGGAAGACCGGGCCCCGACGGCGGAGCCTCGCCCGCGTACGACGGCGGGCCCGGGCAACCGGGCGGAGGCCGTCCCGACGGGCAGCTCGCCGGTCAGGGTGGTTCGTGGGGGGCGACGGCGGGCGGCGCCGTCGGGCACCGTGGCCCGGAGGACCCGGTCGCGCGGCTCGAGCGACAGGTCCTCGAGGTCGCGCTCCAGCTGCCCGCCGACGCGGCCGCAGCCGGCTTCGACTCACTCTCGGCCGACACCTTCACCGTCCCCTCCTACCGTGCCGCGCACGACGCGATCCGGGCTGCCGGCGGGGTCGCGACCTTCGCGACGCACCTCGCCGAGCGGCGCGGCGCCGGGGCGGGCGAGCAGGCGGCCCAGCGCGAGGCTGCCGCGCACTGGGTGGAGGCCGTGCGGGAGAACGCGGTCGGACCGGTGGCCGACTCGGTGACCGGCATGGCGGTGGCCCCGCTCCCGGAGGACCGCCCCGAGGCGTTGAAGGACTACGCGCGCGGCGTCGTCGTCGCGCTGGTACGCATGGGGCTCACCCGGCTCATCGGTGACGCCAAGGGTGCGCTGCAGCGCACCGACCCCGACGACGCTGCCTACGCGGAGCGGTTCGCCGCCCTCATGGAGCTGGAGTCGAGGCGACGCTCGCTCGGCCCGCCGTAGCCCGCCGCGGCCCGCAGTAGCGCACCCGGCGAGCGTCGCGGTCGGGAGCGTCAGTCGATCGTCCAGGCCAGGGCCTCGGTCTCGCCGCCCGAGACGATGTTCGTCACGGGCTGGTAGATGACGTCGTAGGAACCCTCGACGGGATCGGGCACGAGCACGGTGCCGGTGGCCTCCTCGCCGGGGCCGACCACCGGGGGCAGGGACTCGGAGTCGTCGATGCACCCGAGGACGTCGACCGCGTTGATGTCGCCCTCTGAGGTGGACACCGTGATGCCCGGCAGCGGCGGGACGGCGGGGACGAGCTCGTCGTCGTGCGCGACCACCGTGAACGTCAGGGCGGTGAACGGGTCGCCCGGGGAGGTGGCGCACTCGGCGTCGCGCTCGACCGCGTCGAGGGTGACCTCCATGCCGTTCTCAAGCGTGTGGGTCTCGCCGATCTCGAGGAGCGTCGCGTCGTCGGGGGTGCCAGGCCCGTCGGCGTCGTCGTCGCTCGGGGACTCCGCGCCGCCGGTGTCGTCCTCCGACCCGTCGTCGGTCTCGGACTCGTCCTGCGAGTCGGTGTCGGACTCGTCCCCGGGCCCGGTCCCCTCCTCGGTCGGGTCGTCGCTCGGCGTCTCGTCGCCGGAGGGGTCCTCGTCGGTCGGCGGGGCGGAGTCGGAGCCGGACTCCCCGCTGGGAACCTCGACGTCGGCATCGTCGGTCGCGGCCTCCTCGTTGCCGGAGTCGCGCAGGAGGAAGAACCACACCGCGACGGCGGCCGCCGCCACGGCGAGGACGCCGAGGATGACGGCCAGCCAGGGGAATCCTCCGCCGCGCGGGGTCCTCCCGCCGTCGCCCGGGGGGAGGTCGCCGCCGGATCCGCCGCCGTAGGAGGGCTGGTAGGTGGGGGCAGCTCCGGCCCCGCCGGCCGTGTACTCACTACCGCGGTAGGCCGAGGCCCCCTGGGCTCCGCCCGTGCGGTCGGAGCCGTAAGCCGACGCGCCCTGGGCTCCGCGCCCGTGGTCGGAGCCGTACGCCGAGGTGCCGTGCCCCGCGGAGCCCTGGCTGCCGGAGACCGGACCGTAGGCGCCGGGGCCGTCGGCGCGCGGCGCGTCGCCCGCGTGGACGGGCCGGGTGGCGTCGGCCCCAGGCTGCTCGAACGCGTTCCCCTCGTGGCGCCAGCGTCCCTCGTTGCTCATCGTGTCCTCCCAGGTCTGCCGCCCGGCCGGGCGATGCGCGTCAGCCTACGGGCGCGGTGCGCCCCGGCAGCGCGACCGGAAACGGGGAGGGGTGCCCGGGTTCTTGTCGGAGGACCGATCTCAGTCGATCGTCCAGCGGACGAAGGTCTGCGGGCCGGCGTCGTCGAGAATGCCGGGCTCGAGCTCGACGTCGAACCGCCCCGGCCCGGGGGCGAGGACGAGGACCGTGCCCGACACCGTCTCGCCGGGGGAGACCGTGCTCGGGAGGGCCGTCGAGCCGCCGGCCAGGCATGCGGGCGTCACGGCCGTGAGCGTGCCGCCGGGCGAGCTCAGGGTGACGCCGGGGACGAGGGTGAGGGCGGGTGCCCGGGTGTCGGCAGGCACGGTCATCGTCACCTCGAGCGCGACGACCTCTCCGGACGGCGCCCAGGCGGCGGAGCACTGCAGGTCGCGCTCGACGTCGTCGATCGTGAGGGTGGTCCCGTCCGGCCCGGTCCACGTCTCGCCGATGGCGACGACGTCGACGACGGCGTCGTCCCCGGCGGCGGCCGAGCCCTGCGTGAGAGGGAACGCGTGGGCGATGCCGGCGGGCAGGTCGCCCCCGGCTCCGGGCGTCCCCGGTGGGAGCGGGAAGGGGAAGGGGAACGGCGAGTCCGGGCCGTCCGGCGGGGGCGTGGGCGACGGCGTCGGTGAGGGGACGGGCGCGGGCGTGGTCGGTGGTGCGGTGGGTGGGACTGTCGGCGCGGGACTCGCGGTCATGGCGGGTGGCGGTCGTACGGCGTCCAGGGGGAGCCCGTCGCGCTCGGCGGTATCGACGACCCAGTAGCCGACCACGGCCGCGAGGACGACCGTCGCCGCCCCGACGACGAGCCAGGGCCAGTCGTGCGAACGAGCGACGTGCCGACCACCCCCCGCTCCCACAGGGGCGGTGGCGGTGGCGGGGTCCGGGCGTGCTCGGTCGGGACCGGTCTGTGTCAGGTGGCCCTCGTGGAAGTCGAGGTGGGGCGGCAACCGGCCGTCGGCGTACCGTCCGGGCCCGTCCTGGTCGTGGAAGAACTCCTCGAGATAGCCGGCCCGGGCCAGCCGGTGCTCCTCGTCCACCATGCCGACCTCCGCGCCGACGCTTCCGGCACCGCGATCCTCTCGCAGTGCGGCCCGCCGGGCGGCGGGTGGCGCCGCCACGCTAGCCCGGTGTGGCTCACGTGGGGCCGGGGACCGGCCTGGTCCGACCGGATCTCGACGCTCCTGGACGGCTCTGGACGGCGCAGGGTCAGTCGATCGTCCAGCGGGCGACGGACAGGTCGGTGCCCGGCATGGCGATCCCCATCATCGGGTCGTACTCGAGGGTGAACGGCCCGTCGGCCGGCGGGACGAGGAGGACGAGACCGGTCTCGGTGGCGCCCGGGTCGACGAACGGCTCGAGCTCCTGGCTCGTGTCGCTCAGGCATCCGATCGCGTCGAAGGAGTTGATGTCGCCCTCGGGCGACTGCAGCGTGAGTCCCGCCGACGGGGAGGTCGCCTGGGTCGAGCCCGCGGCCGTGACGGTGAATTCCAGCGCCACGAAGGAGTCGGTCGTCAGCGGCTGGCCGTCGCACTGGAAGTCCCGCTCGAACGAGTTCAGGGTGATGGTGTGGCCCTCGGCGGTCTCGAAGGGTGCGCCGACCTCGACGTCGACGACGGTGGCCTCGGACTCGCCGCTGCCGCCGGGGATCTCCGGGAACGGGGCGTCGCTGCCGTCCCCTCCGTCACCGCCCGGCAGCTCGGGGATGTCGGTCGGCAGGTCGTCGGGCATCGACGGCATCCCGCCCTCCGGCATCTCGCCCTCCGGCACCCCATCCTCCGGCAGCGCGGGGAGACCGCCCTCCTGCTGCGGCTCCTGCGCGCTCTCGTCGTCACCCGCGAAGAAGAGGAAGTACGACCCGACGCCGAGGGCCGCGACGACGACGACCCCGACGAGCACCCACAGCCAGCTCTTCGATCCGCCGGACCCGGGACCTCCGGGTTGCTGGGGTCCGCCGTAGCCGCCGGGTTGCCCGTAGCCGCCGGGTTGCCCGTAGCCGCTGGGCTGCCCGTAGCCCTGGGGCGGGGGACCGTACCCGTGAGGCTGCTGGCCGCCCGGCCCGGCCTGCGGCGGATAGCCGCCCTGCGGCGGGTAGCCGCCGTGCTGCGGATAGCCGCTCTGGTCGGGATACCCGCCCTGCTGCAGGTAGTCGCCCTGCTGGCCCCACTGGCCGTCGTTCGACACGTCTGGTCCTCCACACCTCGTCGTGCCGTGGCCGGGCCTCGGCCCGTCGCACGCCGCCCACCGTTCCCGGCGGACAGCGCCACGGTATGTCTGCGCCGGGTGGCGGGGGCCGGAGCCCGATGGGGAGTCCTCACCCGCGGCGGGCCCGGACGTACGTCGGCGCCGCACGCTGGGCGTGCGGCGCCGATGTCATGGTCGGGTACGGGTCAGCGTGCGCTGCCCTCGGCCGAACCGGTCGTTCCCGCGGGGGTGGTGAGGATGCAGATGCCCTCACGGTCGTTCGCCTGGTCCCAGGTCTCCTGGGTGGGGGTGAGCAGCTGAGCCGCGAAGACGCTGGTGGCGTAGTCGATGCCGACGTACTCCTCGAACGCCGCCTCGCACTCGGCCTCGAGCTCGCTGGCGACCTGCTCCGCACCCGGGAACTCGTCGCCCTCGAAGGTGTGGACGACGTAGACCTCACCGGTGTGCTCCTCGGTGCAGTCCACGACGGGGAGCTCGGAGACGGTGCCCTCCCCGCCGCTGGTTGCTGCGTCCATGTCGAGGCACTGACCGACCTCGAACTGCTGGACGGTCGACGTGCCGCCCTGCGGTGCGTCGGTCTCCTCCGTGGTGGGTTCCTCGGTGTCCTCCGTGGTCGGTTCCTCGGTCTCGTCCGTGGTGGGCTCCTCGGTCTCGTCCGTGGTGGGCTCCTCGGTGTCCTCCGTGGTGGGCTCCTCGGTCTCGTCGGTCGGCTCGTCCGTGCCCTCCTCCGGTGGCGCCGACGAGGTGGCCTCGTCGGTCGGCCCGCCGGTCGCGCTCTCGTCGTCGTCGCCGGAGAAGAACAGGAAGTACGCGCCGACGGCGAGCGCGGCCGCGACGAGCAGGCCGATGATCGCCCACAGCCAGCCCTTGCCGCCTGAGCCCCCAGAATCCGGCCCGTCGTCACCAGGGCTGCCGGGGCCACCGGGCCCACCAGGTCCGGGCCCGTAGCCGGGTTGCCCGTAGCCGCCCTGGGCCGGATAGCCTCCGGCCTGGCCGTAGGCGGGCTGCTGGCCGTACGCGGGCTGCTGGCCGTACCCGGGCTGCTGGCCATACGCGGGCTGCTGGCCGGACCCGGGCTGTTGCCCGTAGCCGCCCTGCCCGGCAGCGCCCGCGCCCTGGTCCCATCCACCGTTGGCCGGGTACCCGGCCCCCTGGTCGAAGCCGCCCTGTTGCGGGTTCCCGCCGGGCTGGCCCCACGACCCGTCGTTCGACATCGTGCCCTCCTACGTCGTCGTGTGCTGCACCCGAGCCCGGCCCTCCGGTCGGCCCCCGTCGGCAACGGATGCCTGCCAACGATATGTGCCGCTGACCAGCGCCGCAGGGATGTTCCCGTCCGGGGTCCCGTGGGTCTCGTCGCGCTGCGGGCCCGCCCCCGCCGCGGCTACCGTGCGAGGTGCATCGATCGTCGACGACGACAAGGAGAACGCCGTGCCCGGACCAAGGATCATGATCGTCAGCAGCACGATGACCGACCTCGTCTCCTACCTCGATCGCATGCCGGACCGGGGGGAGACGGTGTTCGGCAAGGACTTCGCGCAGGGCTTCGGCGGAAAGGGTGCCAACCAGGCGGTGATGGCCGCGCTCCTCGGCGCGCAGGTGACGATGGTCTGTGCCGTCGGGACGGACTCCTTCGGCCGGGACACGATCGAGAACTTCCGGTCGTCCGGGATCGGCACGGACTTCATCGTCGAGGTGGACGACACCCACAGCGGGCTGGCGATGATCCTCGTGGACCCCGACGGCGACAACCGGATCGTGCTCGCGCCCGGTGCCAACGAGCTGCTCACCCCGGACCACGTCGATGCCGCGTTCGACGGCTCGCCGGCCCCCGATCTCGTGCTCAGCCAGCTCGAGGTCCCGCAGGAGACGATCTGCCGCGGCTTCGAGCGCGCCCGTCGAAGCGGTGCGACCACGGTCCTCAACCCCGCCCCCGCCGCCCCGGTCGATCCCGAGCTGCTGCGGGTGACCGACTGGGTGGTGCCCAACGAGACCGAGCTCGCCATCCTCCTCGAGGCCGAGACGGGGCGGACCGTGGGCGACCTCGAGGCCGACGCCCTCACGTTCGCCGACCGGATCGACGCGTCGCTGGTGGTCACGCTGGGGGAGCGGGGCGCGCTGCTCGTCCGCGACGGCGTGGCCGAGAGGTTCGAGGCGCCCGCGGTCCGCGCGGTGGACACCACCGGTGCCGGGGACGCCTTCTGCGGCGGGTTCGCGTACGCGCTCGCCGGGGGCGCCTCGCCGGCGGACGCGATCAGGCTGGGCACGACGCTGGCGTCGGACTCCGTCACGCGCCGTGGGACTCAGGCCTCTTACGCCCGCGGCGAGGGGCTCGACCGCCTGCTCGAGCGGTCGTAGCGGTCGACCGTGGCCGACACGAGGGCCGCGGACGCGCCGTGGTTATACCGGTGGCTACAGCGGGTCGTAGAAACCGGTGCCCCCGGCGGGGCTTGAACCCGCGACCGACGAATTATGAGTTCGCTGCTCTGACCGGCTGAGCTACAGGGGCGCATGGCCGCCACCGATCCGCGCGAGCGGACCTCGTCGGCCACGGCGGCCCATCCTAGTTCGGCGACGGAGGTCCGGGCGCCCACCTCGACGGACTCCTGTGCGACGACCTGCGCACCGCGTCCGGCCCCGCGCGGTGACCCCGGCCCTGCACGCCACGTCCGACGCCGCGCCACGTCTGGCCCCGCGCCACGTCCGGCCACGCGGGCCCGCTCCGGTCCGTCGTCGGGGCCTACTCTGAGCGCCGGGCGTCCACGCGAGAGCGCCCGAGACCTGGACGGAGACCGACATGGCTACCCGCACCCTGACGCTCACGCGCGACATCGCCGCGCCGCCCGACGCCGTCTGGCAGATCCTCACGGACCCCGCCGGCAGCGAGCAGGTCCTCAGCGGCGTCAGCTCCATCGAGATGCTCACCGACGGTCCCTATCGCGTGGGAACCCGCTGGAAGGAGACCCGCTCCTTCATGGGCGGCTCGGAGACTGAGGAGATGTGGGTGACGGCGGTCGACGAGCCGCGCTCGACCGTCCTCGCCGCCGAAGCGCGCGGCGCCACCTACGGGACGACCTTCCACCTCGAGCCGATCCCTACGGGCACGCGGCTCACCATGGAGTTCGGCGGGGAGGAGACGGACGGGGGCCTGATCAAGCGCGTCCTCATGACGGTGCCGAACCGGCTCGGCCTGATGATG
The DNA here is from genome assembly GCF_049856175.1 of Georgenia sp. Z1491. Lineage (GTDB taxonomy): Bacteria > Actinomycetota > Actinomycetes > Actinomycetales > Actinomycetaceae > JB111. The sequence continues at coordinate 14,253 of NZ_JBNDNA010000008.1, read as the reverse complement.
GCGAAGAAGATGATGAGGCAGGACCTCGTGGACATCGCTGCCGCGGCGGAGGCCCGCCCCTCGTCGTGAGGTCCCGGCGCTGTGCGGCGCCGCACCGGCACCGCCGGCAACGCCGGCGCCACGTAGGTTGGGACCATGCGCCGTCGTCGCCCGCTCCCGCCCGCCGAGATCCGTGCCCACCTGACCAAGGCCCCCGTCCTTTCGGCCGCCGAGCTCGAGGACGGCACCTGGGCCGTCGCCACGCCGTCGGCCCTCACGCTCGTCGACGCCGAGGCCGTCCGCTCGCGCACGCCGTGGCACGAGATCCTCCACGCCCGCTGGGACGGAGAGACACGCGTCTTCACGGTGACCTACGTCGACACCACGACCCCGGCCGCCGAGCTGCGCACCAAGGACGACGACGTCCAGGCCCTCGCCGACGCTCTCCGCGAACGAGTGACCTCCTCGCTGGTGCACACGGTCCGCCGCGAGCTGCCCAACCGCTCCGAGGTCCAGGTCCACGTCCGGCGCGGGGAGGCCGGCGAGCTGATCTCCCAGACGACGACCACCGGCCCGCTTGCCGGTGACACCGCGGAGGCCGAGGCGATCCTCGCGGCGGAGGCGGAGGCGCGCGGCGCCGTCGGCCTGGGTGAGTGAGGCTGCCACCTGTCGTGTCGGCTCGACACCGGCTCGCGGGAGCGCGAAAGTACGAGGCATGACTGTCGACGACGACTTCCTCACCGCCCTGCCCAAGGTGGAGCTTCACCTGCACATCGAGGGCACCCTCGAGCCCGAGCTCCGCTTCCGGCTCGCCGAGCGCAACAACCTGGCCAACCCGTTCGAGAGCCCCGCGGCGCTGCGCGAGACCTACGACTTCGACGACCTTCCGTCCTTCCTCGCCGTCTACTACGAGGGCATGAACGTGCTGCTCACCGAGGAGGACTTCTACGACCTGGCACGGGAGTACCTCGAACGCGCCGCCGCGCAGAACGTGGCCTACGTCGAGATGTTCTTCGACCCGCAGGCGCACACGTCGCGGGGCGTGCCGTTCGACGTCGTGATCCGGGGTCTGCGGCGTGCGCAGATGGATGCCGAGAACCGTCTCGGCGTCCGTAGCGCGCTCATCATGTGCTTCCTGCGGGACTTCGAGGCGGGCTACGCGATGGCGACGCTGCTCGAGTCGCTGCCGTACCGCGAGTGGATCGTCGGGGTCGGCCTGGACTCAGACGAGAAGGGGAACCCTCCGGAGAAGTTCGCAAAGGTGTTCGCTCGCGCACGCCGCGAGGGGTACCGGCTGACGATGCACTGCGACGTCGACCAGGAGAACTCGATCGAGCACATTCGTCAGGTGCTCCACGAGATCGGCGTGGAGCGCATCGACCACGGGACGAACGTGCTCGAGGACGAGGAGCTGACGCAGGAGGTGATCGTGCGCGGCATCGGGCTGACCTCGTGCCCGATCTCCAACACCTTCTGCGGCGACGGCACCAAGGCCGCCGAGATCCGGCGCTGCCTCGAGCTCGGCATCAGGATCACGATCAACTCCGACGACCCGGCCTACTTCGGCGGCTACGTCCAGGAGAACCTCGCCGTGCTGGCGGAGGAGGCCGGGTTCACGCCAGCCGAGCTCCTCCAGCTGGAGCGCAACGCCGTGGACATCTCCTGGGCGCCGCCCGCCGTCAAGGACGACATCCGCGCGCGGCTCGACGCCCTGGCGTAGCACGCGACCGGTCAGCTGGGCGGCCGGCAAGCGGACGGCCCTCGGTGCCCCGGTAGAAACCGGAGCACCGAGGGCCGTCCGTCGCGCTGCGTTCGGGAGGTCAGCCGACGACGTCGGCCGGCACGTGACGCTCGTCGGCCGGCCCCCGGTCGGTCGGGTCGCGCGGACGGTCAGCACGCGCTCGATCGGTCGGGCCGTGCGGGACGTCCGCGTTCCCGGCGGGGCCCGTCGTCGGGGCCGGGCCGCCCTCCGCGATCGGCGATCCCTCGCCTCGTCCGGCGTCGTCGTGCTCCTCCTGGTCCGTGGGGGTCCGGATGAACCAGGCCAGCACCGCGGCGACGAGCGCGAAGCCCGAGGCCACGAGGAAGCCCGTCTGGGCGCCCGGCTCGCCTGCGGCGGCCTTCGGGAGCCCGTCGTCCGTGCCCGCGCCGAGGACGGCGGAGTACAGGCCGACGAGCACCGCGACGCCCGCGGCACCGGCCACCTGCTGCAGAGTGTTGAGCACCGCCGAACCGTGCGGGTACAGCGCGCGGGGGAGCGACCCGAGCGACGCCGAGAACAGCGGCGTGAAGGACATGGCCAGGCCCAGCGAGATGCCGGTCTGGACCACGACGATCAGCCACACCGGCGTGGCCTGGCCGATGGTCCCGTAGAAGAGCAGCCCGGCCGTCAGCAGGGTCGTGCCCGGGACGAGCAGCGCGCGGGGGCCGCGCGCGTCGTACGCCCGGCCGATGACCGGCGCGAGCAGCCCCATGACGAGCGAGCCCGGCAGCAGGACGAGGCCGGACTGCAGGGCGTCGAGCTGGGCGACGTCCCGCAGGAACAGCGGCAGCAGGTTGAGCGTGCCGAACATGGCCAGCGCGACGATCGCCATGATGGCCACGGCCACGGTGAAGTTCCGCGAGGTGAACACCCGCAGGTCGAGCAGCGCCCGGTCCGACCGCTGGAGCGCGAGCTGGCGCCACACGAAGAGGGCGAGCACGACGAGCCCGACGGCGAGGATCGTCAGCGCGAACCCGGTCGTCGACATCCCGACCCGAGCGGCGAGCCCCGCCTCGCCCTCGGCCGCGAACTGGCTGAGCGCGAACACGGTGCCGCCGAAACCGAGGGCCGTGAGAACGACGGACAGTGGGTCGAACGACGGCCTCGACGTCTCGCCGAGGTTGGTCATCCAGCGGGCGCCGAGGAACAGCGAGACGAGGGCGATGGGCAGGACGATCGCGAAGAGCCAGCGCCAGCTCAGCGCCTCCAGCACGGCGCCGGACAGGGTGGGGCCGATCGCCGGGGCGAGCGAGATGACCATGCCGACCAGGCCCATCATCCGCCCGCGGGAGCCCGGCGGGACGACGTTCATGATCGTCGTCATCAGCAAGGGGAGCATGATGCCGGTGCCGGTGGCCTGTACGACGCGGCCGGTGAGCAGCAGCGGAAATCCGGGTGCCACGAGGCAGATCAGGGTGCCGAGCGCGAACAGGCTCGACGCCGCGAGAAACACCTGGCGGGTGGTGAACCGCTCGAGCACGAACCCCGTGGTGGGAATGACGACCGCCATCGTCAGCATGAACGCGCTGGTCAGCCACTGCCCGAGCTCGGGGTCCAGGCCGAGGTCCCTGTTGAGGTCGGGCACGGCGATGCCCATCGTCGTCTCGTTGAGGATGGCGACGAAGGCGGCGACGAGCAGCAGCCAGATAACCTTCATGCCCTGCGGGTCGATGGCCTCGTCCGGGCGTGAGGAGGTGGTGGCGGCGGGTGACATGGGACCTCCAGGAGGACGGGCGGTGCGGAGCGGCGCTCGCCGCTCGTGGCCGGGAGCGGCAAGGCGTCGGAGGTCGGCGCGGGACGTCGACGGACGGTGGTGGCCCGATAGGTGCGGGGCGTGAGCCGGGCACGGACCGGCGGGCCGCGGACGACCCTACGACCGAACCGATGGCGGGGCGAGAACATTCCGGGCCGGGCACCGACAAAGGCCCGGGACCGTGGTGGTCCCGGGCCTTCTCGGCTCCCGCGGCTGGACTCGAACCAGCAACCGTTCGATTAACAGTCGAATGCTCTGCCATTGAGCTACGCGGGATCGTGCGACGACCGACTCTAACAAACCCGGGGGCGGCCCCAGGGGCAGAATCCCGCCCCGCGGGCGACCTGTGGGCAGACTCACCGAGCCGGACCCAGGGGGTGGGGGACGAGCGCCGGGCGCGCCCCCGCGCCGGTGAAACAATGAGCCCCATGGCCATGCGTGAGATCAGGACCGTCGGCGACCCCGTGCTGCGCACCGTGTGCGACCCCGTGACGGACATCGACCACACCGTCAAGCAGCTCGTCGAGGACCTGTGCGAGACCGTCGACGACGAGGGGCGCGCCGGCCTGGCCGCGAACCAGATCGGGGTCTCCCTGCGGGCGTTCTCCTGGAACATCGAGGACGAGATCGGCTACATCCTCAACCCCACGCTCGTCGCCGTCGACGAGGAGCACTACCAGGACGGCGAGGAGGGCTGCCTGTCGGTCCCCGGCCTCTGGTACCCCACCGAGCGTGCCTGGTACGCGCGTGCCGAGGGCATCGACGTCGACGGCAAGAAGGTCGTCGTCGAGGGGGAGGAGCTCATGGCGCGCTGCATCCTCCACGAGCTCGACCACCTCGACGGCATGCTGTACCTCGACCGCCTCGAGCGCTCGGTGAAGAAGAAGGCCATGAAGGCCGTGCGCGAGATGATGGTCTGACAAGCCCGGTGTCGCCCGGGCCCGCCCCCGGCTTCCGTGACTGGGTCCACACGGTGACTTGAACCGTACGGACGGTACAGTTTTGGGTCGTGACGATGACCGGACGCACCTCCACCACCGCAGCCTCGCGGCGCTGGCTCCTGCTGGCCACCGTGAGCGTCGGCCTGCTGCTCATCACGCTCGACAACTCGGTGCTCTACACGGCGCTGCCGACCCTGACCGCCGAGCTCGACGCGTCTGCATCGCAGGCGCTGTGGATCATCAACGCCTACCCGCTCGTCATCGCGGGCCTCCTCCTCGGCTCCGGCGCGCTGGGGGACCGGATCGGCCACCGGACGATGTTCCTCGGCGGCCTCGTCGTCTTCGGCGTCGCCTCCCTCGCGGCCGCCTTCGCCCCGACGGCGGGCGTCCTCATCGCGGCGCGGGCCTTCCTCGCGGTGGGCGCCGCGGGGATGATGCCGGCAACTCTCGCGCTCGTGCGCCTCGGCTTCGACGACGTCCGAGAGCGCAACTTCGCGATCGCCGTCTGGGGCAGCATCTCGATCATCGGCTTCGGCATCGGCCCGATCATCGGTGGCCTGCTGCTCGAGCACTTCTGGTGGGGATCGGTCTTCCTCATCAACGTGCCCGTGGTCGTCGTCGCGCTGATCGTCACCCCGCTCGTGGCCCCGCGCGCGCCGCGGGACCCGTCGAAGTCGTTCGACGTCCCCTCCTCGATCCTGGCGCTGGTCATGCTCAGCGGCGCCGTGCTCGCGATCAAGGAGGCGTTCCACCAGCCCCAGGCCTGGGGGACTGTCGCCGCGGCGGCCGCCGTCGCCGTCGTCGGCGGTGTGCTGTTCGTCCGCCGGCAGCGGCGCCTCGCCGACCCGCTCCTCGACTTCACGGTGTTCCGCAACCCGGCCTTCTCCGCCGGGGTGCTCGCGGCCGTCACCGCCATGTTCGTCATCGGCGGCGTCCAGCTGCTCACCACGCAGCGCTTCCAGCTCGTCGCGGGCTACTCGCCGCTGGAGGCCGGGCTGCTCGTCACCGCCGTCGCGGCCGGCTCGCTGCCGACCGGGCTTCTCGGCGGCATGATCCTCCACCGCGCCGGGCTCCGGCTGCTGATCTCCGGCGGCTTCACGATCGCCACCCTGGGCCTGGTCGTGACGCTCGCCGGGGCCCGCTCGAGCCTCGCCCTGCTCGTCGTCGGCCTCGTGATCACCGGCCTCGGGCTCGGCGCCTCGATGTCCGTCGCCTCGACGGCGATCCTCGGCAACGCCCCGCCGCGGCGGGCCGGCATGGCCGCCTCCGTGGAGGAGGTGAGCTACGAGTTCGGCGGACTGGTGGCCGTCGCCGTGCTCGGCAGCCTGTCCTCCCTGCTCTACACGGCGCGCGTCTCCCTGCCCGCCGGTGCGCCCGAGGCGGCCGGATCGAGCATCGGAGAGGCGCGAGAGGTCGCCGGTACGACCCCCGGCCTCATGGAGGCCGCCTCCGCCGCCTTCGACCACGCCTACGCCGTGGTGCTCGCCGTCGTCACCCTGGCCCTCGCCACGACCGCGGTCGCGACGGCGCGGATGTTGCGTCACCACGGCCGCGGCTCCCGCGCCAGCACCTACGAGGGGAACGAGTGATGTCCCGGTCCAGCAAGCGTGCCGCCGTCCTCGACGCCGCCTTCGCGATCGTCGGCCGCGACGGCGTCCGTGCGCTCACCTACGAGGCGCTCACGGTCGAGACCGGCCTGACCAAGGGCGGCCTGCTCTACCACTTCCCCTCACGAGAGGCCCTCCTCGAGGCGATGCACGAGAGGGTCGGCGAGCAGTGGCACACCGAGATGAGCCGGCACGCGGGACGCGGCGCCGGAGCGGCCGGTGAGGCGTCGGAGGGTCGTGCCGCCGGTGACTCGGCCGGCACGGTTGTCGGTGACGCGCCGGCCGGCACCACCGGTGCCCCACGCGCCGAGGAGGCCCGGCTTGCCGCCTACGTCCGCAGCACGGCGGCGTCGGCGACGCGCGCCGAGCTGCGCCTGCTCCTGGAAGCGGCCGACGAGGACGGCCTGCTGCTGCCGTGGCGGCGTGTGCTGGAGGAGTGGGCGCCGGCCGCCCCGGACCCGGACGACGACGCAACAGTCGATCGGTTCGTGGCGCGCCTCGCCGCCGACGGACTCTGGCTCTACGAGGCGCTGACCTCCGAGGAGCTCCTGCCCCCGGTGCGGGAGCGGCTCGTCGCGCGCATCATCGACGTGGCGGGGGCACGGGACGACGTCCCGAGCGACCGGGGGCGCTCGGAGGCCTGAATTCGTCACTCGCGTCGCACTATCCCCATCTACCACACCCGTCCGTCCCGACTCTGGCGCAATGCCGCCGACTCGTGCATCCTGGTGCTGTTCCGCCGTGGATCATGTTCAGCCCGGTTCCTCGTGAGGCCGTTGGGGAAGACGTCCCTCGCACACGAACCAGGAGGCTCGACATGAGTGGTGCCTACACCCGCGGCGTTGTCTTCGTGCACTCCGCGACCCGTGCGCTGTGCCCCCATGTGGAGTGGGCGGCCGGCCAGGTCCTCGACGCGCGCGTGGCGCTGGAGTGGACCGAGCAGCCCGCCGCGCCCGGACTCCTGCGCGCCGAGCGGTCCTGGGTCGGCCCCGTCGGGACCGGCGCGCGCCTCGCCTCCGCCCTGCGCGGCTGGCAGCACCTGCGCTACGAGATCACCGAGGAGGCCGCACCGGGCTCCGACGGCGGACGGTGGTCGCACACACCCGAGCTCGGCATCTTCTACGCCCAGACGGACTCACACGGGAACGTCGTGGTGCCCGAGAACCGCGTGCGCGCAGCGCTCGAGCACGGGACCGACCCCTCCCGGCTGCGGCACGAGCTCGACCTCGCCCTCGGCCAGGCCTGGGACGACGAGCTCGAGCCGTTCCGGTACGCGGGCGCCGGTGCGCCCGTGCGCTGGCTGCACCGGGTGGGGTGACCCCGGGTGAGGCGACCCGCCGGACGCCGCGTGCCGCCCGGAGCGCACCGGCACCAGCGGCCGACGCCCTTCCGTAATGGCACCGCGTGCCATAGCCTGCTGGGACATGCCTCGGCAGGCACCGACGCCCGCCGGGCCGACGGAAGGAGCACGCCATGGCAGGCCGTCTCGAGGGCAAGGTCGCCTTCATCACCGGAGCAGCGAGGGGACAGGGCCGCAACCACGCCGTCCGTCTCGCGCAGGAGGGCGCCGACATCATCGCCGTCGACGTCTCCGAACAGATCGACACGGTCCCGTACCCGACCGCGACCGCCGAGGACCTCGCCGAGACCGTGCGTCAGGTCGAGGCGCTCGACCGGCGCATCGTCGCTCGCGAGGTCGACGTCCGCGACCTCGCGGCGCTGACCGCCGTCGTCGACGAGGGAGTGGCCGAGCTCGGCCGCCTCGACATCATCCTTGCCAACGCCGGCATCAACACGATGTCGCCCACGCTCGAGATGGACGAGCACATGTGGCAGACGATGATCGACATCAACCTCACGGGCGTCTGGAAGACGGTCCGCGCCGCGGCGCCGCACATCGTCGCCGGCGGCAACGGTGGGGCGATCGTCATCACGAGCTCGCTCGCGTCGATGAAGGCGAACGCCAACATCGCCCACTACACGGCGGCGAAGGCCGGCGTCGTCGGGCTCATGAAGGTCCTCGCAAAGGAGCTCGCCCCGCAGAGCATCCGGGTCAACACGATCCACCCGACGACGCTCGCGAGCCCGATGATTCTCAACGAGCCGACGTACAAGCTCTTCCGCCCCGATCTCGAGAGCCCCACGCGCGAGGACTTCGAGGAGGCGGCGCGGCAGATGAACATCATGCCGACGGCCGCGCTCGAGCCGGACGACTCGTCCGAGGCGGTGCTCTACCTGGTCTCCGACAGCGGGCGGTACGTCACGGGCATCGAGCACGCCCTCGACGCCGGGGCGCGCCTGGGCTGAGCTCGTCGGTACGGAGCCGGCGCCGTCGTGAGTCCACGGGTCCGAAGGTCCGCTCCGCACCTCACGCCGGTGCGGTCTGTGCGCCGAGGTGGATGACCAGGCCGTCAGGGTCACGCACGTGGGCGACGCGCTCGCCCCAGGGCATGTCGCTCGGTGCGCCCTCGTCGCCGGCACCGGCGTCGATAGCCCGGCGATAGCTCTCGTCGACGTCGTCGACGTAGAACCACAGCTCCGTGCGCCGGTCCGGCGGAGGTAGCTCGGTGCTGACGCCGATGCCGAGCTGCATGCCACCCACGTCGAGCGCGACGTAGACGTCCCGGCCGTCCTCGCCCGGGTAGCGGTACGTCTTCGTCGCCTCGAACGCTGCCTCGTAGAAGGCGACGAGCGGCTCGATGGCGTCGCTCGTGAGGATGGGAAAACCGCTTCTGACGGCCATGCCGGGAAGCGTACGATGCGGTACGTCGTCCCGCGACCTGAAGACGTGCGACCGGAACTCGAGGAGGAAGGGCGGTCGGTCATCCCCGTCATCCGGATCGAGCTTCCGAGTACGCGCGTCGCCGCTCCGAAGGTGCTCGCGCTCTATCAGGCCGGTGCTCGCGACCGCGCCCTGGAGGACGAGGCCGTCGAGGGCGCTTGCCGGCTCGGCCGGTCACCGTCCGGTGAGGTCCGGTTCGTCGGGGTGGTGAACGGCCAGCCGCCCCGACTGGCGTTCGACGTCGGGACGGACAGCGAGGTGCGGTGAGCGCCGGCCGTCAGACGCTGCCGACGAGGAGCGCGGCGTTGTGGCCCCCGAACCCGAACGCGTTGTTGAGGGCAGCCAGTCGGCCGGTGCCGGGCAGATCGCGGGGCGTGTCACGGACGACGTCGACGTTGACGGCGGGGTCGAGGTTCTCGATGTTGATCGTCGGGGGAGCGGTGCGCTCCTTGACCGCGAGCACGGCGAAGATCGTCTCCAGCGCCCCGGCCCCGCCGAGCAGGTGCCCGGTCATCGACTTCGTCCCCGAGACCGTGACCTGCTCGCCGAAGAGCCGACGGACGGCCTCTGCCTCGATGGTGTCTCCCACCGGGGTGGAGGTGGCGTGCGCGTTGACGTGCACGACGTCGGACGCCGCGAGCCCGGAGTCCTCCAGCGCGATGCGCATCGCCCGTTCCTGCCCCTGGCCCGACGGGTCGGGGGGAGCGACGTCGAACGCGTCGGCCGTCATCCCCACGCCGAGCACCTCGGCGTGGACGGTCGCGCCGCGGGCGGCCGCGTGCTCGGCCGACTCCAGCACGACGATGCCGGCGCCCTCGCCCATGACGAAGCCGTCGCGGTCGACGTCGTAGGGGCGTGAGGCGGCCTGCGGGTCGTCGTTGCGCGTCGAGAGCGCCTGCATCTTCCCGAACGAGGCCATGGTGACCGGGTGGATCGCGGACTCGGTGCCGCCGGCGATGACCACGTCGGCGATGCCCTTGCGGATCATGTCGACCCCGTACGCGACGGCCTCGGCGCCGGACGCACAGGCGGACACGGGCGCGTGCGCACCGGCGCGTGCGCCGCGCTTGACGGAGATGCTGGCCGCGGGGGAGTTGGCCATGAGCATCGGGACGGTGAGCGGGAGGACGCGGCGGGCGCCCTTCTCCCGGACGGTGTCCCACGCGTTCAGCAACGTGTGGATTCCGCCGATGCCGGTGGCCACGACCACGCCGAGGCGTTCGCCCTCGACGTCGGGCTCGCCGGCGTCGACCCACGCCTCGTCCGCCGCGACGACGGCGAGCTGGCCCGACGGGTCGAGCCGGCGCGCCTCGGGGCGCGGCAGGACCTCGAGGGGGTCGACCTTGACGGTGCCGGCGAAGGTGACGGTCGTCCCGTAGGTCTCGGTCCAGTCGTTGTCGAGGGTCGCCACGCCGGAGGTGCCGGCGAGCGCGGCGGACCACGTCGACGCGACGTCGCCGCCGATGGGGTTCGTCGTCCCCATGCCAGTGACGACGACCTGGCGGCGTGCGGTGGACTGCTCGGGCACGGTTCCTCCTCGGGTGCGCGCCGGAGCGGCGCGATGGTTCGGCCCCCTTCGCGGGGGAGCGGTCGGGGGCGCCTGGCGGGGCCCCCGACCGGTGGTCAGGACTGGGCCCCGACGATGTACTTCACGGCGTCCTGGACCGTCTTGAGGTTCGCGACCTCGTCGTCCGGGATCGTGACGCTGAAGCGCTCCTCGGCGAGGGTCGCGATCGTCATCATCGACAGGGAGTCGACGTCCAGGTCGTCGGTGAACGACGCCTCCGGCTTGACGTCCTCGACCGGCAGCCCGGTCTCCTCGTTGACGATCTCGGCGAGGCCCGTGAGGACCTCCTCCTCCGTGTGTGCCATGTGCTTCTCCTGGTTGGGTTGAACGTGGACGGGGGTCAGTGTGGCAGGCGCGGGCACCGGATCACGGCACCACCACCACCTGTGCGGCGTAGGCGAGGCCCGCGCCGAAGCCGATCTGCAGCGCGATGTCGCCGCTGCTCGCCTGTCCCTCGCGGATCAGGCGCTCGAGCGCGAGCGGGATCGAGGCGGCCGAGGTGTTACCGGTGTCGGCGATGTCCCGTCCGACGACCACGTCGTCGCGCAGCCCCAGGTACTTCACCATGTGGTCGATGATCCGCATGTTCGCCTGATGAGGGACGAACACGTCGATGTCCTCGGGGCGCAGACCCGCGGCCTCGATCGCCCGGCCCGCCATCTTCGTCATCTCGAAGCTCGCCCACTTGAAGACGGTGGGCCCCTCCTGGCGCAGCGTCGGCCAGGAGCGGTCCGCGTCCGGGTCGTCCGAGCGGAACGTGGACCAGGGGTGGGTCTGGGCGATGACGTCGGCCTTGGACCCGTCCGAGCCCCACACCGTCGGACCGATCCCCGGGGTGTCCGAGGGGCCGACGAGGGCGGCGCCGGCACCGTCGCCGAGGATGAAGCTGATCGACCGGTCGGTGGGGTCGATGTACTCGCTCATCTTCTCCACGCCGATGACGAGCACGTGCTCGGCGGTGCCGGAGCGGACGAGGGCGTCGGCCTGGGCGATGCCGTACGCGTACCCGGCGCACGCGGCGGAGATGTCGTAGGAGGCCGCCGGGTTCGCGCCGATCCGGTCGGCGACGATGCCCGCGAGCGACGGCGTCTGCGTGAACCAGGTGACGGTGCCGACGATGACGGCGTCGACGCTCGTCGCCGGGACGCCGGCCGAGGCGAGGGCCGCCTCGGCCGCCGACGACGCCATGTCGGCAACCGTGGTGCCGGGGTTCGCGTAGGTGCGCGTGACGATGCCCGTGCGCTGCTGGATCCACTCGTCGGAGGAGTTGATCGGCTCGACGATGTCGTCGTTGGGGACGACGTTCTCGCCGCGGAAGCCCCCGACGCCGAGGATCCTCGCGTGAGGGTTCGGCGGTGCGGTCCTGAGTGCGGGGCGGCTCATGAGGCTCCTTCGGTGTCCGTGTCGACGAGCTCGACGGCGGCGGCCAGGTCGTCCGGGGTGGACAGGGCGCGGGCGGTGACGCCCGGAAGGGTGCGCCTGGCCAGTCGGGTGAGCACGCCGGCAGGGGCGAGCTCGACGGCGGCGCGCACCCCGCGGGAGAGCATGGTCTCGCAGCACAGGTCCCACCGGACCGGGTGGGCGATCTGGGCGACGACGCGCTCGAGCGCCTCGACGCCCGAGGTGACCTCGACGCCGTCCCGGTTGGACAGGAGCGTCACGCGCGGGTCGGCCGCGGCGAGGCCGCCCGCGGCGGAGCCCACGACGTCGACGGCGGGACGCATGTGCTCGGTGTGGAATGCGCCGGCGACGGCGAGCGGCACGACCCGGGTTTTGGCGGGCGGCTGCTCGGCGAACGCGGCGAGCTGCTCGAGGGTGCCGGCCGCGACGATCTGGCCGCTCCCGTTGACGTTGGCGGCGGTCAGCCCGGCCGCCTCGATGGCGGCGGTGACCTCCTCTGCGTCGCCTCCCACGCAGGCGGACATGCCCGTGGGCGTGACGGCGGAGGCGTCGGCCATGGCCCGGCCGCGGACCGCGACGAGACGCACGGCGTCGACGTCGGACAGGACGCCCGCGATCGCGAGTGCGGCGAGCTCGCCGACGGAGTGGCCGGCGGTCAGTGACGGCACGAACCCTGGCGAGCGGGCCTCGAGCGCCCGGAACGCGAGGATCGAGGAGGCGACGATGAGCGGCTGGGCGAGCGCCGTGTCCTTGATGGTCTCCGCGTCGGCGTGCGTGCCGAGGTCGGCGAGGTCGAGGTCCGCGGCGGAGGACAGCTCGTCGAGCAGAGCGGCGGAGCTGGGGTCCTCGACCCACGGGGCGAGCATGCCCGGCGTCTGGGCCCCCTGGCCTGGGGCGAGCACAGCGATCATCGGGCCAACCTACCGCCGGAGCGACGGCAGGTCAGGGCTCCGCCTACGTGTCGGACGCCTCGCAGGGGGTTGCGCCGCGGGGACCGGTACGGGCCTCCGAACGGGCGACACCGTGGGTGAGACCGGGAGCACTCGCTCACCGAGCGAGTTCGGTCGTGGCCGCTATCCTGAGGAGCATGTCCCTCGCGCGCCGTCCTGCTCTCCTGCTCGCACTGCTGCTCGCCACGACCGACCACGGCCACCACCGGCCCGCCCACGAGCAGGCGCCCGACCCACGCGAGGAGCAGCTGCGGGCGCGGCTCGAGGAGGACCCGAACGACACGGTCGCGTTCAACGAGCTCGCGGAGATCGTGCGCCGCCACGGCTCCCAGTCCCGCGCGGCGGACCCGTTGACCGCGGACGTCCCGCAGTCGGACCCGCGCTCGGCCGACCTCGCCGTGTGGGCGCTGGCCGAGGAGCTCGCCGGTCGGCCGAACGCCTGGTACCCGCTCATCGAGCTCGCCCGGCTCTCCGTGGAGGACGACCTCGACGGCGCGAACCGGAGGCTCGGTGCGGCGTGCGCGCGCGAGGAGACCGGCCTCGCGCTCGCCGAGTCGCTGTGGGTGCTGCGGGAGTCCGGCCACCCCACGCATGCGCACGCGCTGGCGACCGCGCACTGGGACGCCGAGCAGCACGTGCCGGCAGCGGGCCGCCAGATCGTGCTGGCCGCGATCGAGTCCGAGCGCTACGAGGACGCCGAGAAGTACCTCGAGCTCCTGGACGCGCACGAGGACGAGGAGAGCGCCGCCGTCGTGACCGAGCTGCGCTCGGTGCTCGAGGACGCCCGCAACCAGTAGCCCTCGACGTCATCGAGTGTGCGGTTCTCGACCCTCGAGCGTGCGGTTGGGCTTGTCGAACCTGCGGTTCGTCGGGGCTCCATCTCGGCGGGGACGGCGCGGGCGCCTGCGGGTGTGGACGGCCCAGGTTGTGCACAGGGTGAGCGGTAACCGCCCACCGCGTGGGCCGGGCCGCTAGCCTCGGCTGCATGACGCGACCAGGGGGGCGCCGTCGGCGTCGGTTGACCGCACTGCTGCTCGTCGGTGCGATGGGACTGGCCGGCTGCGGTGGCGAGGGCGACGACGACGCGGACGAGACGCAGCGACCACCGGTGCGTGTCGGACCCGACGACGAGGCCGAGTCCGGGGAGACACCGTCCGACGGGATGACGGAGACACCGTCGGAGTCGTCGAGCGGTCGTGAGTCCGGTTCAGCCGGGGCCGAGGTCAGCACCGAGGACATCGAGTGGACCGAGTGGGAGCTCGAGCGCCGTGCGCGGCCCGCGCCCGAAGCGCCCCCGGAGATGGACGACGACGGCGAGGCCGGCGCGCTGGCGGCGGCTCATCACTTCCTCGAGCTCATCGAGCACCTGACTGAAACCGGCGTAACCGGACCGTTCGTGGAAGTGTCGGGTGACGACTGCGGATACTGCTCGTCATTGGTTGATTCGACCGAAGAACTTGCGATCGATGGCAGATATATCGACGAGTACGTGGTACGGATCGATGAGTCGA
>NZ_JBNDNA010000007.1:0-205283 GCF_049856175.1 Georgenia sp. Z1491 | reverse complement strand
CATCCCGCCTGCGTAGAGGCTGATGATCATGCCGTCCAGGCCATCGAGACGGCGCTGCCCCTTGGGCACCAGCATCGGCGTGAACGTCCCGTCCCGGTCCCGGGGGACGGCCAGATCGACGTCCCCGATCTGGGTCGCCACGGTCTTCGGGCTGGTCCCGTTACGCGAGTTCGGGTGCTCGGCAGCGTCCGCGTCGCCACGGTCGTAGCCCACGTGCTCGGTCAGCTCGGCACCCAGACCCCGCTCGAGCGCGGCCTTGAGCATCCCGCCGAGCAGGCCCTGCTCACCCGTGAGCGGCTCGCCGGCATCGATCTTGGCGAAGATGTCGTCCAACGCTCCAGAGCCCTTCAGACCGTCCGCGATCTCCTTCTGCCGCCGTCTGCGTTCCGCACGCTCCGGACTCTCCTTGGTCATGGTCACAGCATGTTCTCCTTCGAACGCTGACCCCACCCCTTACACAAACCATCTGACACGCCCGCGGGCCTGGAGGCAAAGATCGCGGCCCTGACCGAACAACGCGATCGGCTGGCCCGGGCACGCGCCGGACACCACGTCGGGCTCTCGAGGACAGCAGCAGCTCTGAGCCTGACGCCCGCCGACATCCCGGTGACCGTCGTGGTCGCCCATCTCCTCCGGGAGCATCCGCAGACCGAGGTTCTCACCGATGCACTGCTCGACCCGCAGGTGCGGTCGGAGCTGGTGGCCCTGCAGGAGCGCTTCGACGCCATCGACGAGGCCACCTCCGACGGCGAGCTCCGCGAGCTCATGTCGCAGGCACAGTCACTGGTCGGCGAGGTCGCCGCCGGACTGCCGTCGCTGACCGAGGAGCAGCTGCAGGTCATCCTCGACCTGGCCGAACGCGACCTGAACGACCGGCAGAAGGACTTCCTGCGCAGTGAGATCAGGCCGCCGTCATAGCGGCGGAGGTCGGGTCGCCCACGACCCCTCCGGGAGATCCGGCGTCGGCCCCTCCCGCGGAGGCTACGGATCAGCGCCGACACCGTTGTGCCGCGGGCGCGACGGGTGGAGGCTGACCGCATGAGCATCCCGGCCAACTTCGTCATCGTCACCCTCGGTGTCGCCGACCTCGCGCGGAGCATCGCGTTCTACCGCGCACTCGGGTGGGAGCAGCGCGGGGACAACGATGCGGTCATCACCTGGTTCCGTACATCGGGCACGTGGGTGGGCCTGTTCGGCTACGAGGACCTCGCCGCCGACGTCGGCATCCCCGCCGGTCCGCCCCCGCCCTACCGCGGTGTCACCCTCGCGATCAACGTCAACTCTGCCGAGGAGGTGGACGCCGCGCTCGCGCACGCGACCGGCGTCGGCGCCCGCCTCGTCAAGGAGCCCGAGCTGGTGGAGTGGGGCGGCTACTCGGGCTACTTCGCGGACCCGGACGGGCACCTGTGGGAGGTCGCGTTCAACCCGTTCTTCCCGGTGACGGACGACGGCACGATCGAGGTTCCGGCCCGACGGTGAGGCGTCGGGTCCGGTCTGCCAGACATGCGTAGACAAGTACGGACATGAGGCGATACGGTCCACCCACGATTCGCTGACGAATCAGCACTCACCGTGGAGGGCACATGTCCAGATACCTGCTCGGCATCGATGCCGGGACGTCTGTCATCAAGGCTGCCGTGTTCAACGAGACCGGGACGGAGATGAGCCGAGGTGCGGGCAACGTCCCGATCATCTCGCCGGACCCGGACAGGGCCGAGGAGGACATGGACACGGTCTGGGCGGCCGCCGCCAAGGCCATCCGGGACGCCATCACCGGCTCGTCCGTCCGTCCGCAGGAGATCGTGGCCGTGTCGGTCACCGGTCAGGGGGACGGCAGCTGGCTGATCGGCAAGGACGGCAGGCCGGCCGGCAACGCCATCCTCTGGACGGACGGGCGCACGGGCAAGGTCATCGACACCTGGTACGAGGACGGCACGGTCAGCAGGCAGTTCGACACGAGCGGGCTCGGCCCGTACGCCGGTACCGCATCGGCGATCCTGCGCTGGCGACTGGAGAACGAGCCGGAGATCCTCGAGGGAGCCACGCAGCTGTGGTGCAAGGACTGGGTCGAGTACAACCTCACGGGAGACGTGTCGACCGACGCCTCCGACGCGAGCCTCGCCGGCATCGACGTCCGCACGCGGACGTGGTCCGACCACGTGCTGCGGACGTGGGGCATCGACGGCATCAAGGACGTCCTGCCCCCGATCAAGGCCGCGACCGACCTCGCGGGTGAGGTGACGACGCAGGCCGCCGGCCAGACCGGGCTCGTCGCGGGCACCCCCGTCTACAAGGGCCAGATGGACATCACCGCCTCGTCGCTCGGGGTCGGCGTGGCCCGGCCCGGTGACTGCATGGCCGTCATCGGGACCGCCGGCATCGTCACCGTCGCCACCGACTCCCTCGAGAACGGGTTCGCACCGGCCGACTCCGGCTGGGTGATCCCGCACAGCCCGGACACGTGGATCCGGTCGATGGGCATGAACTTCTGCACCCCGAACCTCGACTGGTTCCTCGACGAGCCCGGCAACGTCCTCCGGCTCGAGGCGCGCACCCGCGGCATGGAGCTGTTCGAGTACCTCGACGACGTCCTCGCCGACACCCCCGTCGGGGCGCGCGGCCTCATCTTCCACGGGTACCTCGCGCCGGGCGGTGAGCGGGCGCCGTTCGTCAAGCCCAGCGCACGCGGCTCCTTCTTCGGGCTGCGCGGCTCGCACACCCGGCACGACATGCTCCGTGCCGTCTACGAGGGCGTCGCCTACGGCATCCGCGACTGTCTTGACTCGATCCCCACCACCGTCGAGACGGTGCGGATGGCCGGAGGCGGGGCGAACTCCGAGTCCTGGTGCCAGATCTTCGCCGACGTCCTCGGTCGCCGGATCGTGGTCCCCGCGGGCACGGAGTTCGGCGCCAAGGGGGCGGCGATCGTCGCCGGCGTCGGGTCCGGTGTCTTCGAGAGCTATGCGGCGGGAGTCGACGCCACGGTGACGATCGTCCGGACCTACGAGCCCGACCGCGCGAAGACCGCGGTGTACGACCGGTACTTCGCCCTCTACCGGCGCACCCGCGAGGCGCTCCAGCCACTGTGGGACGACCTGCAGGACGTCACCGCCCTCGAGGTCTCGTGACGGCACAGCACAGGCGAGAGGTCGCGGCCGCCGCCTCGGGCGGCGAGCTCGAGCACCTCGAGTACGGGGTCGACGCGGGTGCCCGGGCCGGCGAGGTGCTCGCCGCGCTCGGGGCCCGGGGCACGGTGGCGGTGCTGGCCGACACGGTGCCCAAACCCACCGGCGACGGCGACCTCCTGGAGATCGCGGTGGCAGCCGTCCGCCGCGCCGGGTACGACGTCGCGCGGGCGACGCCGTGCACGGGGCCGCACGGCGTCGTCCTCGACGAGTCCACCGTCGACGAGGCGGCTGCCGCGCTCGCCGGTGCCGGCGCCGTGGTGTCGGTCGGCTCCGGCACCGTCACCGATCTCGCGAAGGCCGCGACGCCGACCGGGGTCCCGCTCGTCGCCGTGCAGTCGGCGCCGTCCGTCAACGGATACGCCGACCCGCTGAGCGTGCTCGTGCGCGGCGGGGCGAAGTCGACGGTGCCGACCCGGTGGCCGAACGCGCTGCTCGTCGATGCCGGCGCGCTCGAACACTCGCCCGACCTGCTCGTCGGGGCCGGCGTCGGCGACGCCGTGGCCGTGGCCTCCTCGGTCGCCGACTGGGTGCTCGCCGCCCGGCTCGGCGCCGGCGGGCCCGCCGACCCGGCGGTGCTCGCGGACCTGCTCGGCGCCGTCGCGGACCTCCGCACGGGCCGGTCGGCCGACGGGTCGATGACCGCGCTCGTCGACGCCCTGACCTACGGGGGCCTGTCGATCGGGGTCGTCGGCAGCACCGCACCGCTCTCGGGCTGCGAGCACCTGACGAGCCACATCCTCGACATGGCGGCGATGGCCGCCGACGCCCCGCACGACCTGCACGGCCGGCAGGTCGGTGTCGCCACGGTCCTGTCCACGGCCCTGTGGCAGGAGGCCCTCGAGCGCGACCTCGTGCGGATCGACGACGCGACGGCCTTCCCCGACGACGTCGAGCACCGGGTCGAGCGCACGTGGCGCGTGGTCGACCCGACGGGCCGCCTGGGTGCGACCTGCCGGGCCTCGGTGGGGGAGAAGGTCGCGGCCTGGGAGCAGGGCCGGGCGACGCGACGCCCGCTCGACGACGCGTTCCTCGATCGGCTCCGCGCGCTGCTGCGACCGCCGGAGGAGGTGGCGGCCACACTGCGCGCGTGGGGCGCGCCCACCCGGTTCGGCGAGCTCGAGCCGGCCGTCGCGCCCGAGCGCGCCCGCTGGGTCCTCTCCGCCCTGCCGTTCATGCGCAACCGCGTCACGCTCGCGGACCTGCTCGTCATGAACGACGCGTGGGACGACGACCTTCTCGACGCCGTCCTCGACCGCGCCGCACGGGCCGGGGGTGGTGCGTAGCCCGACCGTCCGTTCCCACCCGCTGCACCGCGCCCCCGCCGCGCAGCCTCCAGGACCCAGCTTCCACGACCCGGCCCTCGGGCATCGACGCCCGGCCACCCCTCACCGAAGGACTGACGATGACGAAGCTTGTGAACAACCCCGACGACTTCCCCCGCGAGCTGGTCTCCGGGTTCGTCTCCGCGAACAGCCGCCACGTGCGCGCGGTCCCCGGCGGCGTCGCCCGCGCCACGCGGTCGACCCCCGGCAAGGTCTCCGTGCTCGTCGGCGGCGGCACCGGCCACTACCCGGCCTTCATGGGCTGGGTCGGCCCGGGCATGGCCGACGGTGCCGTGACCGGCAACATCTTCTCCTCCCCGTCCGCCTCCCAGGCCGTGAGCGTCGCCAAGGCCGCCGACCACGGCGGCGGGACGGTGATCTGCTTCGGCAACTACGCCGGCGACGTCCTGCACTTCGGGGCGGCCGTCGAGCAGCTCAAGGCCGAGGGGCACCAGGCCAGCGTGCTCGTGCTCACCGACGACGTCGCCTCGGCCGGGCCCGACGAGAAGTCCAGGCGCCGGGGCATCTCCGGCTTCGTCCCCGTCTTCAAGATCACCGGAGCCGCGGCCGAGGCGGGCCTGGACTTCGACGGCGTGTGCCGCGTGTTCGACAAGGCCAACGAGGCGACGCGCACGCTCGGCGTCGCCTACTCGGGCTGCACCCTGCCCGGCTCGAAGGAACCCCTGTTCAGCGTCCCCGAGGGGCGCCTGTCCCTCGGCCTCGGCGTCCACGGCGAGCCCGGCATCGACGAGATGGACATGGGCACCGCCGACGAGGTCGCCCGCCTGCTCGTCACCGAGCTGCTCAAGGAACGCCCCGAGGGGGCGGACGGCCGGGTCGTCGCCCTGCTCAACGGGCTCGGGACGGCGAAGTACGAGGAGCTGTTCGTCACCTACAACGGGGTGCGCGACGCCCTGGAGGAGGCCGGCGTGACGATCGTCGACCAGGTGGTCGGCGAGCTCGTCACCTCGCTGGACATGGGCGGCGTCTCGCTCACCCTCGTCTGGCTCGACGACGAGCTCGAGAAGTTCTGGCTCGCCCCCGTCGACACCCCCGCGCTCAAGCTCGGGTCGATGGCGCAGCACGAGGTGCTCAGCGAGGAGGAGCGCGCCGTCGCCGAGGACGAGGTGGCCGCGATCCCCGAGTCCGACGACGCCTCCCGCGCCGCCGGGGCGGTCGCCGTCGACGCCATCTCGGCCATCGCCGATCGCCTGCGACGGGAGTCCGACGAGCTCGGCCGTCTCGACGCCGTCGCCGGGGACGGCGACCACGGCATCGGCATGTCGCGCGGCGCGACCTCGGCCCTCGCCGCCGCCCGGGCCGCGTCCGAGGCCGGCGCCGGCCTGAGCACGGTGATCACCCGCGCCGGGCAGGCGTGGTCCGACGACGCGGGCGGCACCTCCGGCGCCCTGTGGGGTGCGATGATCCTCGCCGCCGGCGGCAGCCTGAGCGACACCGGCGCGCCCGCCTCGGACGACGCCGTCGCCGCCCTGCGCGCCGCCTCCGACGCGCTCCTGCGGGTCGGCGGGGCCGAGCTCGGCGACAAGACGATGGTCGACGTCGTCGTGCCCGTCGTCGATGCCTTCGAGAAGGCCGTCGCCGACGGCGCCAACCCGGGATCCGCCTGGTCCCGGGCCGCCGTCCAGGCCCGGCAGCTCGCCGAGCAGACCGCGCCGATGCGGCCGAGGATCGGCCGCGCACGCCCGCTCGCCGACCGCTCCGTGGGCACGCCGGACCCCGGCGCCGTCTCCGCGGGCATCGTCGTCGACGTCATCGCCGAGGCGCTCGTCAGCTGACCGAGGCCCCTTCCTCCCACCCGTCGTCCCGCCCGAAAGGACCCGACCCGTGCTTCCCGAGAGACTGACCGGTTTCAGCTCGAAGAGCTACCTCACGCTCGAGCAGGCCGAGGCATGGATCGAGACCGTGGCACGGGGCCTGGGGATACGTCGGGGTGCGGGGGAGGGGACCTACATCTGCGTGCCGTTCCCGCTCGTCGAGCGTTTCCGGGACGCGCTCGGACCGCTGGGCACCGAGATCGGCACCCAGGACGTCTCGGCCTTCCCCGCCGGGCCGTACACGGGCGAGGTCACTGCGGAGCTCCTCGCGGCGCTCGGTTCGCGCTACACGATGGTCGGCCACCCCGAACGGCGCCGTCACCTGGGGGAGTCCGAGCAGGTCGTGCGGGCGAAGATCGAGGCGGCCGTCGACGCCGGCATCGTCCCGATCCTCGTGTGCGGGGAGACCACCCGCGACGACGACCCGGTCCCCGCACTCACCGAGCAGGTCGCCACCTACTTCGGCGGCCTGCCCGACGGCGCCGAGGTGATCGCCGCCTACGAGCCCACGTGGGCGATCGGCCAGCCCGAGCCGGCCCCCGCGCAGCACGTCGCCGCCACGGTCGAGGCGCTGCGCGGGGTCCTGGAGGCGACCGTGTCCTCGTTCCGGATCGTCTACGGGGGTTCGGCCGTGCCCGGGACGTACGCCGACATCGTCGCCGCGGCCCGGAACCGCGCGCAGGAGCCGGACGGGATCTTCCTGGGGCGCGGGGGGCTCGACCCCGCCCAGTTCCTCGCGAGCGTGGACGAGGTGCGGGCGAGCGCCCCGAGCCCCTGACCCGGCGGTGCGAAACGGTGCCACAGAGTTGTATGGACATGTATAGTCCAAGAGGTCGGGCAACGTTCGGGTCGGCTCGACGCCGCGCCGGCACCGGCGCCATCGGGAAGGAACTCCAATGACCATCGCCAAGACGCTCGATCTCGTGCGGGCCGCCCGCGAGGGCGGGTACGCGGTCCCCGCGGTCAACATCGTCGACGACCACTCGATCCGCGCCGTGGTCGACGCGGCCGAGTCCGTCGGCTCGCCCGTCATCCTCCAGACGTCGGTGAAGACCGTGAAGCTCATCGGCGCCGAGCAGCTCGCCTTCGCCGCGCACGCCGCGGCGCGCAACGTGTCGGTCCCGGTCTCCCTGCACCTCGATCACTGCCCGGACCGCGCGGTCATCACCGAGTGCATCCGGCACGGCTGGGACTCCGTCCTGTTCGACGCCTCGGACCGCCCCCTGGAGACCGCCTGGGCGGAGACGACGGAGGTCGTCGCCGAGGCGCACGCGGCCGGCGTCGCCGTCGAGTCGGAGATCGAGAACATCATCGGGGTCGAGGACGGCGTCGGCTCCGACGAGGCCGTGCACGCCTACACGGTCGACCAGCTGATCGAGGTCGCCGAGGACACCGGGGTCGACACCCTGGCCCCGCAGCTCGGCACCGCCCACGGCCTGTACACGGCGTCCCCGGAGCTGCGCGTCGACCGGGCCGCCGAGCTCGTCTCGAAGACCGAGGTGCCGATCGTCCTGCACGGCGGCACGGGCCTGACCGAGGCGGACTTCCACGCGTTCATCGACGCCGGCGTGGCCAAGATCAACATCTCCACGGCGCTCAAGCTCGCCTACATGAAGGGCGCGCAGGCGCACCTCGCCGAGTGCGAGCGCACGGGCAAGTGGGAGCCGGTCAAGCTCTTCGCCGCGATCGCCGAGGACGTGGCGAAGGTCCTCACCGAGCACGCCGAGATCTTCCGCTCCGCGGGGAGGGCCGCGTGATGGCCCGCGCGCTGATCCTGGACTGCGACGGCGTCCTCGCCGACACCGAGCTCGACGGTCACCTCGTCGCCTTCAACCAGACCTTCGAGGAGCTGGGCCTGCCCTTCCGCTGGAGCGCCGAGGAGTACGCGCGGCTGCTCAAGGTCGGCGGCGGCAAGGAGCGCATGCGCGCCTACCTCGCCGAGCACCCCGAGCTGGACGTCGCGTCCGCGCCGGACGTCGACGAGACGGTCGCCGCCGCGCACCGGCGCAAGAGCGAGATCTACGTCGAGCTCGTCGAGGCCGGGGCGCTGCCCGGCCGGCCGGGCGTGCGCCGCCTCATCGGGGAGGCGCTCGACGCCGGTTGGAAGGTCGCCGTCGCCTCGACCTCGGCCGAGAAGAGCGTGCGCGCCGTCCTGCGGTCCGTCGTCGGGGAGGACCTCTACGCGCGCGTCGACGGCGTGTGGGCCGGGGACGTCGTGCCCGCGAAGAAGCCCGCGCCGGACATCTACGAGCTCGCCGTGCGCGAGCTCGGGGTCGAGCGCGGCGAGGCCGTCGTCGTCGAGGACTCCGAGGCGGGCGCCAAGGCCGCCGCAGCCGCGGGACTCACCCACGTCGTCACGCTCAGCCACTTCACGCGCGACGACGACTTCCCCGCGGCCTCTGTCGTCGTCGACCACCTGGGCGAGCCGGACGACGCGACCGCCGTGCGTGCGGGCGCGGACGTGCTCAACCTCGGGGTCGTCGACGTCGCCTCCCTCGAGGCGCTGCTCCTCGCCCCCTGAGGCGGTCGGGCGAGATGGGGGTCAGATCTCGTA
Organism: Georgenia sp. Z1491; assembly: GCF_049856175.1. Taxonomy (GTDB): domain Bacteria; phylum Actinomycetota; class Actinomycetes; order Actinomycetales; family Actinomycetaceae; genus JB111. The sequence goes on along the minus strand of NZ_JBNDNA010000007.1, from coordinate 196,384 downwards.
CTCGAAGGTGAGCCGCACCTTGTCGCCGCGGAACGTGACCTTGGAGTACTCGAACCGCTGGCCCGACGGCGTGGAGATCTCCTGGCGCAGCACGAGCAGGGGAGCGTTGCGCCCCACGCCGAGCAGCTTCGCGTCGGCCGGGCTCGGCGTCCCGGACTCCAGCGTCTCGACGATGCGCCCCATGACCAGGTCGTAGTGCTGCTCGAGGATGACGCACAGCTGCTGCTGGGCGGCGTCGTGCTCGAGGAGGTCCTCGGCCAGGCGCTGGGGGATGTAGGACTCGTGGAGGCTGATGGGCTCGTCGTCGACCGTGCGCAGCCGGCGGATCTTGTGCACCGGGGCGCCGTCGGGCAGGGCGAGCCGCTCGGCGAGGTGGCGGTCGGCGACGACGAGCTCCTCGCTGAGCAGGCGGGTGCTGGTCGTGTACCCCATCTGCTCGAGCTGTTCGCGGATGCCCTTGTAGGACGGCGAGCGCGTGGCGATCTTGCTCGGCGCCACGAACGTCCCCTTGCCCTGGACGCGGAAGAGCAGGCCCTCGTTGACGAGCTGGGCGAGCACCTGGCGGGCCGTCATCCGGGAGATCCCGTACAGCCTGTTGAGCTCGTTCTCCGACGGGATCTTCTCGTTGGACTGCCACTCGCCGGCCTCGATCTTCTCGCGCAGGATGTTCGTCAGCTGCACGTACATCGGGATGGGGCCGGTACGGCTGAGGGTCTCGGTCATCTCTCGGTTCCAGTTCTACGGCCCACGACGGCCGGGCAGGACGTGTCCTTACAGGTCAAGCGTCACGCACTCCTTACAACTTGTCTAGAGATGTATAGTGAAGGTAATGTCGCGCTCGCGACCGAGGCGGCCGCGGTGCCGGGGCGACCCGGTTCCACGGGCCTCCTCGGAACGCCATGCTACGGCCAGGCGGCGGCGTGCGACCGGCCAACGACGGCACCACGAGCAGATCGAGAAGAGTGCACCATGCCAAAGAAGACAGCTCTCGAGCCTTCGGTCGACTGGGTCGAGCTGACCAGCACGGACGACGACTGGGACGCGATCGACCCGGACGTCCTGGTCGCGATGGCGACCCAGCTCCACCTCGTGCGGGCCTTCGAGGAGGAGGTGCTGGACCTCGCGGGGCAGAAGCTCATCAACGGTCCGGCGCACTCCAGCATCGGCCAGGAGGGCGGGGCCGTCGGCTCGATCTTCCCGCTCGTGGGCGCCGACCACATCAACGGCTCGCACCGGGGCCACCACCAGTTCCTCGCCAAGGCGTTCGGTTTCGTGCGTCCCGACGGGTTCGACCTGCGCGACGGCGTCCCGGACGACATCCGCACCGTGCTGCGCCGCAGCCTCGCCGAGATCGCCGGCCTCGCGCAGGGCTACTGCCGCGGGCGCGGCGGGTCGATGCACCTGCAGTGGAAGGAGGCCGGCGCGATGGGCACCAACGCCATCGTCGGCGGCGCCGTCCCCTTCGCCTCCGGGTTCGCCTGGGCGAACAAGCACGCGGGCTCCGACAACGTGTCCGTCACCTACTTCGGCGACGGCGCAGTCAACATCGGCTCCGTGCTCGAGACGCTCAACCTGGCCGCCGCGTGGAAGCTCCCGGTGTGCTTCTTCATCGAGAACAACCAGTACGCCGTCTCGACCACGGCCGAGGAGGCCACCGGCGAGCCCCGGCTCTCCGGGCGCGGCCCCGGCTTCGGCATCCCCAGCTGGAAGGTCGACGGCATGGACACCGTCGCCGTCTACCTGGCCATGCAGGAGGCCCTCGAGGTCATGCGCTCCGGCGGCGGCCCCACGGTCATCGAGGTCGACACCTACCGGCACTTCCACCAGAACGGCCCGTTCCCGGGCAGCGCCTTCGGGTATCGCTCGAAGGAGGAGGAGACCCACTGGAAGGACCGCGACCCGATCCGGCAGATGGACGCCCAGCTGCTGCGCCGCGGCATCCTCACCGAGGACGAGACCGCGGCCCTCCGGTCGAGCGCCAAGAGCACGATGGCCGAGATCTCCGCCGAGCTCGTCGAGCCCGACCCGGACGGCAAGCCGGGCACGCAGCGCATCCGGCCCGAGCTGTGGCCGGACACGGACTTCATCGACGTCGGCATCCGCGGCCCGGAGGACCTCGGGTCGGCCAAGGTGCGCGAGACCGCCGACTTCGGCCCCGACGAGGTCGAGGACCGCAAGTTCGTCGAGGTCGTCGCCGAGGTCATGCACCGGCGGATGTCCGAGGACGAGTCGATCATGGTGCTCGGCGAGGACGTCCACAAGCTCAACGGAGGGTCCCGCGGCGCCACGAAGGGCCTGGCCACCGACTTCCCCGACCGCGTGCTCGGGACCCCGATCAGCGAGGCCGCCTTCACGGGCCTCGGCGGCGGCGTTGCGCTGGACGGTCGCTACTACCCGGTCGTCGAGCTCATGTACGCCGACTTCATCTGGGTCGCGGCCGACCAGATCTTCAACCAGATCGGCAAGGCCCGCCACATGTTCGGCGGCGACCACGACATGCCGCTGCTCATGCGCATCAAGATCGGCACGGGCACCGGCTACGGGTCGCAGCACTCGATGGACCCCGCCGGCATTCTCGCCACGTCGGTCGGCTGGCGGATCATCGCGCCGTCGACTCCGCTGGAGTACGTCGGGCTGCTCAACAGCGCGATGCGCCTCAAGGATCCGGTCGCGGTGCTCGAGCACGACGCCGACCTGTACAAGACCGAGGGGCCCGCGCCCGTCGACGACCTCGACTTCTGCCTCCCGGTGGGCCAGGCCGCCGTGCGGCGCACCGGGTCCGACGTCACGGTCATCAGCTACCTGTCGATGGTCCGCCGGGCGCTCGAGGCCGTCGAGACCGCCGGGGTCGACGGCGAGGTCATCGACCTGCGCTGGCTCGACATGGCGAGCATCGACTGGAGCACGATCGGCGAGTCGATCCGCAAGACCAACCGCGTCGTCATCGTGGAGCAGGGGCCGATCGGCACCTCCTACGGGGGCTGGCTGAGCGACGAGATCCAGCGCCGCTTCTTCGACTGGCTCGACGCCCCGGTCACCCGCGTGCACGGCAGCGAGTCCTCGCCGAGCATCTCCAAGATCCTCGAGCGGGCCGCGCTGGCGTCCACGGACGCCATCGTGTCCGCACTCAGGTCCGTCTGACCCGCCACCGACGAGAGAGGGCGAGAACTCATGGCGAAGTTCCTCCGGATGCCCGGCGTCTCCGCCGACGCCGACGCCGCGATACTCAGTCAGTGGTCGATCGAGGCCGGGGCCACCGTCGCCGCCGGCGACGTCGTGGCCGAGGTCGAGACCGAGAAGGCCGTGGTCGACATCGAGGCCGACGACGCCGCGGTCGTCCACACGCTCCTGGTCGACGGCGGTGCCACGGTCGGGGTCAGCGACCCCATCGCGGTCCTCCTCGACGTCGGCGAGGACGCCTCCGCGGCCGAGGACCTGCTCGCGCAGCTCGGCGGCGCGCCGGCCGGTGGCGCAGCGCAGGGCGACGACGCGAGCCCGGGGGCCGCGAACGAGGCCGCCCCGAGCGGTTCCGCCCCGACGGACGTCGAGGTGCCCGCCGAGGCGATCGCCCCCGAGACCGACGCCGACGGGGCCGAGCCCGCCGCGCTGCCCGCGGCGGCGGACGCGCAGGCCGCGTCGGGGCAACCGGCGCCGGCCGAGGCGGCTCCCACGGCCCCGGCCACTGGGCGGGGGACCGGCGGCAACGAGCACGGGCGGATCTTCTCCAGCCCGATCGCCCGGAAGATCGCCCGGGAGAACGACCTGGACATCCGTGCGCTCACCGGGACCGGTCCGGGCGGCCGTATCGTCCGCAAGGACGTCGAGGCCGCGCTGTCGCAGGCGAGACAGCAGGCGGAGGCACCCGCCGCCGCAGCTCCGTCGGCAGCAGCGGCACCGGCGGGACCCGCCGCGGCGGGTGCGCAGGGGTACACGGATGTCCCGCACAGCCGGCTGCGCCGGTTCGTGGCCGCCCGCCTGCAGGAGAGCAAGCAGGTCGCCCCGCACTTCTACCTGCGCGGCGACGTGCGCGTGGACCGGCTGCTCGCGCTCCGCGCGGAGATCAACGAGGGCGCACCGGTGCGGGTCTCGGTCAACGACTTCTTCGTCAAGGCCGTCGCCCGCGCGCTGCAGGACGTCCCGGACGTCAACGTCACGTGGGCGGACGACTACGTCCGGTCCTACGAGCGCTCCGACGTCGGCGTCGCGATCGCGAGCGACAAGGGCCTCGTCACCCCGGTGATCCGCGGGGCCGACCAGCTCCCGCTCACGACCGTCTCCGCCCGGGTCAAGGACTTCGCGCAGCGGGCGAACGAGGGTCGTCTCAAGCAGGACGAGCTCGAGGGCGGGTCGTTCACCGTGACGAACCTCGGGATGTTCGGCGTCGACGAGTTCTCCGCGATCATCAACCCGCCCCAGGCGGGGATCCTCGCGGTCGGCGCCGCGCGGAAGATCGCGGCCGTCACCGACGAGGGTGGGCTCGAGCCGGCGACCGTCGTCGGACTCACCCTGTCGGTCGACCACCGGCCCGTGGACGGGGCGTTGGCCGCCACCTGGTTCGCCCGGCTCCGCGAGCTCCTCGAGAATCCGCTGACCATGCTGGTGTGACGGGTGGACATGGCGAGGGGCCCGACCGACCGGTCGGGCCCCTCGCCATGCTGCCGTGTGCCGGGCGGTCCGCTCAGCGGACCTGGAGCACCACCTTGGCTCCCCGTCCGACGAGCTCCATCCCGCGCTCCCACTCCTCGAGCGGGAGCACCTCCTCGACGACCGCACCCGGGTCGACCGCGCCTGAGGCCATGAGGCGGAGCGCCGTGCGGAAGCTCGAGGCGCGCTTGCCGCGGGACCCCACGACCTCCAGCTCGTGGTTGGTCACCCGGTCGATGTCGAGCGTCGGCGGGGTCCGGTAGAAGGCGAGCAGGACGATCCGGCCCCCGCGGCGCAGCAGCGGCGGCAACGACTCGATCACGCCCTCGCCGCCGCTGCACTCGAAGACGCTGTGCGCGCCGTAGCCGCCGGTGAGCCGGGAGACGAGCTCCGGGAGGTCGGTGGTGTCGGCGTCGACGGCGTGCTGGATACCCGTCCGACTCGCCGCGGCGAGCTTGTCCGCGTGCCGCGCTCGGCCCACGAGGACGACCGTGGCGCCGACCGCCCGGGCCACCTGGGCGGTGAGCATGCCGACCGCCCCCGGGCCGACGACGACCACCACCTCGCCGGCCAGGGAGGGGCTCTGCTCGACGACCCCGTGCACGGCGACCGCCGTCGGCTCGGTGAGCGCCCCCACGACCTGCGAGACGTTCTCGGGCAGCGCATGCAGCGCCCGGGACGGCATGACGAGCTGCTCGGCGAGCCCGCCGTCGGTGGTGGTGCCGATACCGAGCCGGTGCGGGCACCGGTTGTACTGCTCGGCCCGGCAGTACGCGCAGCGCATGCACAGGTATGCGTCGGTCTCGACCGTCACCCGGTCGCCCACCGCGAGGTCCGGACGGTCCGCGCCGGCACCGATCTCCGCGACGGTGCCGGCGACCTCGTGGCCGAGGATGCGCGGCACACGGAAGTCGTGACCGCCCTCGATCGCCGCCCGGTCGGTGCCGCAGACCGCGACGGCGTCGACGTCGAGCAGGACCGTGCCCGGGGCGAGGGTCGGTGCTGGCACGTCGCGCAGCTCGACGTTCCCGGGGCCGGACGCGTACTTGACCAGTGCGCGCATCTGAGTGCCTTCCTGCTGAGTGCCTTCCTGGTCAGGACCGGGGGCGGTTCCAGCCCTTGGTGAGCTCGACCGCCCGCTGCCAGCCTTCGTAGAGCGAGTCGGCCTGGTCGCGGGACATGGTCGGCTCGAAGACCTGGTCGACCTCCCACTTCGACTCCAGCTCCTCGAGGTCGGCGTAGATGCCCGTCGAGAGGCCGGCGAGGAGCATGGCGCCGAAGATCGTCGCCTCGGCGTTCTTCGGGCGCACCACCGGGATGCCGAGGATGTTCGCCTGCATCTGGCACAGCAGGTTGTTGCGTACCGCGCCGCCGTCGACGCGCAGCTCGGAGATGCTCACCCCGAGCTCGCCCTTGGCGGCCGCCTCGACGACGTCGCGGGTCTGGAAGACCATCGACTCCACGGCGGCGCGGATGACGTGCAGCCGCGTGGTTGCGTTGCTCATGCCGATGATCGCGGCGCGGGCGTGCGGGTCCCAGTTGGGGGCGGCGAGTCCGGTGAACGCCGGGACCAGGTAGACGCCCTCGGTGCTCTGCACCTGGCCGGCGTACCACTCCGAGTCCGGTGCCGAGTGGATGAGCTGCAGGTCGTCGCGCAGCCACTGCATCGTCTTGCCCATGGCGAACAGGACGCCCTCGATCTCGTAGGTCGTCTCCCCGCCGATCGTCCAGCCCACGGACGGGGTGAGCCCCTCGATCGGGCGCGGCTTCGAGCCGGAGTTGATGTTGAGCACGCCGGCCGTGCCGTAGGTCATCTTCGACAGGCCCTCGCGGTAGGCGGCCTGACCGAACAGTCCGGCCTGCTGGTCGCCGAGGTTGGAGCCGATCGGCACCGGCGCGCCGAAGGTGGCGCTGATGTCGCCGAAGACCTCGCCGCTGGAGGCGATGCGGGCGAGCATGTGGCGGGGGATCCCGTAGTGGCCGAGGAGCTCGTCGTCCCAGTCGAGCGTCTCGAGGTTCATCATCATGGTCCGCGACGCGTTCGACGTCTCGGTGACGAACTCCTTGCGGCCGGTGAGGTTCCAGATCAGCCAGGTGTCGACCGTTCCGGCGAGCAGCTCGCCCGCCTCGGCGCGCGCCTGGGCGCCGGGCACCTGGTCGAGGATCCAGCGGATCTTCGACGCCGTGTAGTAGGCGTCCGGGATGAGGCCGGTGCGCTGCTGGATGAGGTCGCCGAGGCCGTCGGCGACCCACCTCTCCACGACCTCCACCGAGTGGCGGGAGGCCCACACGATGGCGTTGTAGATCGGCTCCCCGGTCTCCTTGTCCCAGACGATGCCGGTCTCGCGCTGGTTGGTCAGCCCGACCGCGCTGAGGTCGGAGGGCTGCAGGTTCGCGTCCCGGAGCGCCGCACGGATCGACTCGAGCTGCGTACTGAGGATCTCCTTGGGGTTGTGCTCGATCCAGCCCGGTCGTGGGTACTGCTGGGTGATCTCCGCCTGGGCGAATCCCACCACGTTGGTGTCGTCGTCGATGACGAACGCCCGTGCACTGGTGGTGCCCTCGTCGATCCCGAGAATGTACCTGGCCATGCTCACTCACCTCATTGTCGATGGCGGTCGCCTCGTTGCGTCCGAACGCAAGGTAGGTGCGTCCGACCTGGCATGTCAACGCCTGTCTATGGTTGTCTAGGCGCAGGAGCGACGGCCTAGCCTGTCGTCGTGGGAGTGACCAAGGAGGTTCACATGCTCGCCCCAGAGACCCTGGCCGGCGTCCGCGCCGTCGGGCTCGACGTCGACGGCACGATCTCGCGGGACGACCACACCGTCTCGGCCCGGACCGCGGCGGCGATCTCCCGGGTCGCCGAGCTGGGCGTGCCGGTGTTCCTGCTGACCGGTCGCGCGCGGCGCAACACCCTCGAGCTCGCCACGCGGCTGGGCCTGACCAACCTCGTGGCGAGCAACAACGGCTCCATCACGTTCGACCCGGTCACCAACGCCGACGTCGCGCTGCGCCCCATGGACCGCGGCGAGGTGCGCGACCTGCTCGACCTCGGCACCGAGCTCGGCCTCGAGGTCACGTGGTGGACGACGACGGACATCTACGTCAGCCGCGAGGGCGACTGCGCGGACATGCTCCGGATGCTCGGGGAGGACGGCGTCGTCGTCGGTGACACGAGCTCGGTCCCGCCGGTGGTCACCAAGACGATGCTCTTCGGCACCGCCGCGCAGCTCGACGCCGCGACCCCCGTGATCCTTGCCAGGAACCCCCGCGGCACACGATCGATGGACGAGTTCTTCGAGTTCGTCGCCGAGGACGCGAACAAGTGGCACGCCCTCGAGGACCTGCTCGGGCGGTACGGCATCGCGGCCGGGGCGGTCCTCGGCATGGGCGACGGCGGCAACGACGTCCCCTGGCTCACGCGCATCGGCATCCCGGTCGCGGTCGGCAACGCCCGCGAGGAGGTCAAGGTAGTAGCGTCCGCGGTCGCCCCCGCCAACAGCGAGGACGGGGTGGCCGTGGTGCTCGAGGCGCTCGCGGACCAGCTGAGCGGCGAGCTGACGGCGAGGAGCCCGCGATGAGCGACGTCGGCGCGTCCTACGTCCTGTGGATCGACGCCGGCACGGACCCGTACGAGGTGGTGCGTCGGTTCGCCGTCGGGCAGTCCACCGGCACCTGGCTGCCGGTGCCCGGCCTGACCGACGAGCTCCGAGCGGCGCACGAGGCCCGCGTGCTCGACCTTCAGCCGGTCCCCGCCGCCGACCTCGTCGACAACGGGTCGGCCGGCAGCTGGTACCTGGCCACCATCGCCGTGCCGTCGGTCAACGTCGGCGACTCGATCCCGCAGCTGCTCACCACGGTCATCGGCAACGACGCGTCGACGTCGGTCCAGGCCAAGCTCGTCGGGCTCGACCTGCCGCCCGACCTGCTCGCCCGGTTCGCCGGCCCGCGCCACGGGATCGACGGTCTGCGCGAGCGCGTCGGCATCCACGACCGCCCGCTCCTGCTCAACATGGTCAAGCCGTGCACCGGGCTGACCCCGGAGGCCGGGGCGGAGATCGTCCACCGCACCGCGCTCGGCGGCGTCGACCTCATCAAGGACGACGAGCTGCTCGGGAACACCGAGTTCTCCCCGGTCGTCGACCGCGTCCGCGCCTACACCGCGGCCATCGACCGGGCCGCCGACGAGACCGGTCGGCGCGCCCTGTACTTCGTCAACGTCACCGACCGGCCCGACCGGATGCTCGACACCGCCCGGCGGGCCGTCGACGCCGGCGCCGAGGGCGTGATGGTGGCCTACGCGAACGCCGGCTACGGCTCGATGCAGGCGCTCGCCGAGGCCGTCGAGGTCCCGGTGCTGGGCCACTTCGCCGGCTCTGCGCCGTACTACGAGAACCCGACGACGGGCATGTCCTCGGACCTCGCCAACGGCCTGCTGCCACGACTGGCCGGGGCCGACCTCTCGCTCGTCAACACCCCGTACGGCGGCTACCCGATCTCACCCGTGGCCTACCGGCGCACCGCGGCCGAGCTGACGTCCGACCGCCCGGGACTGCGCCGCACCGCGCCGATCATCGGCGGTGGCGTTCACCCGGGGACGGTCCGACGCTACGTCGACGAGGTCGGCGCCGACGTGGTTCTCGGCGTCGGGGGTGCCATCCAGGGCCACCCCGGCGGAGCGGCGGCCGGGGTGCGGGCGATGCACGCCGCGATCGAGGCCGCCGTCGCCGGGCTGGACGTCCACGAGGCGGCGGCCGAGGACGACGACCTGCGGGTCGCGATCGAGCGCTGGGGCACGCTCGAGCCGTAACCCCTTGCCGCTTCCGCTGCCCAAACTGCGAGTACGGGCTGCGGCGGGAGAGCCGCCGAGGACCTGCCGCTGGTCAGTGCGTGACGGTCGTCTGCTGGTAGAGCGCCAGCCGCGTCTCACCGTCGACCACGCAGTAGTGGCTCGCCATGAGGGCGACGAAGGGCGTCTCGTCGCCCTGACGGGACGCCGTCGCCGTGTAGACCAGGGCGGCCGACCGCTCGCCCGTCGGCACGACGCGCGCCCCCGTGAGGGAGTAGGAGGACCACGGAGGTGACTCGTCGAGGGACCGCGCGACGGTCGCCCGGTCGAGCACCATGCCGTTGACGAGGATCATCACGGCCTCGGGAGTCATCAGCTCGCCGTAGAAGCTCCCGCCGGTCGAGCTGCACAGGGCGTCCCAGCCCCGATGCTCGAGGGCGAGCAGGTGGTCTGTCGTGAGAGTGCTCATGGTCAAGGTTAGGCCTGTACGAGACCACATCCACCCCTGAGGTGCCGTTCAAGACGACGGGAAAGCAGGAGTGCGCGTGTCCTCCACCCGGCGCCGGCGTGGCCAGAGATACCTCGGCCGGCACGTCGTCGAGCCGACGCCCTCCGGAAGGGGGCGCGACGTAGTCGTGCAGCACGTTCCAGGAGGTCAGGCCCGCGATGTCGGTCCGGTGAAGGTTCGAGAGAACCCCGAGAGCTCGCGCGTCGAGATCGTAGGCAAGGTTCGCACAGTGCTCGACCTCCGACGGGTCTGGCTTCTGAAGCATCGTCGACCGGATGCTGCGCGATCAGCGCCATTACGCTCGGCGAGAGCACGGCGGCCCGCTGTGCCGAATACGCAAGGGAGACAGATGACGCCGAACGACGGGGTGGACGGTGTGCGCAGCGGTTCGCGTGCCTCGACGGGTTCGGTCGGTAGCGCGCTGCGCCTTCTCGAGATGTTCCGGGGCCAGCAGGTCGTACGGGTGACTGATGCCGCGGCCGAGCTCGGCGTCGCGCGGTCGACCGCCCATCGGCTCCTTCAGGTGCTCAGCGCACACGACTTCGCCGTCCAGGACGAGGGACGCGCATACCGCCCGGGGCCCGCCCTTGTCGGTCTTGCCGTCACGCTCGTGGACGGTCTCGACCTGCGGTCCGTAGCAGCCCCGATCATGGTCGACCTCGCTCAAGAGCTGGGCGAGACCGTGCACCTCTCGGTGCTGCAGGGCACGCAGATCCTCTTCGTCCACTCCGTGGAGAGCTCGCGCACCCTCCGAGTCGGCATACGCACGGGCGGCACCCTGCCGGCCTACGCGACGGCCGCCGGACGCGTCGCGCTTGCGTTCCTTCCCGACGACGACGATCGACGTCGTCCGCCCCGATCCGGTTGGACGGCTGTGACGAGCCGGACCATCACCGACGCTACACGTATCGAGCACCTGCTCGACGAGGCTCGCGACCGTGGTTACGCGACGAGCTTCGGAGAGACGGAGGAGGACGTCGCGTCCGTGGCGGTCCCGGTGCTGGACGCTGCTGGCGCTCCGCTCGCTGCCCTTGCCCTGTCGGCGCCGCCCGCGCGTCTCCGCGAGGACATGGCGCCCACTCGAGCCGCAGTCCTCGCAACAGCCGCCCGGCGCATCGGCGAGTTGCTGCCCGCCGGACGCTGACCTACACCCGGAACGTTTCCAGTAGCGACGCCGGGAACAGGTCCTCCACCGCGAGCCGCCGTTCCGTCAGCCGCTGCTCGTGGGTGTATGAGAGAAAGGCCTCGAGAGTGGTGCGGTTGGCTGCCACGCCGTAGGGCCAGAAGTCATCCCCGACGACGGAGGCAGCCTGTCTCGCCCTGTCGGCGCCCCACGGCAGCGGGAACTGCGGTGCGGTCGGGTCGAGCAGCCGAGCGAGGCTGTTGTTCTTCGCCCTCGTGAAGGCCGACACGAGGTTGCCCGCCACCCATGGGTGGCGCTCGTGGACGGTGGCGTCGAGGACTGCCACGTGCATGATCGGGAAGATCCCGGTGCGAGTGAAGTACTCGGCCTCCACGGTCGCGCTGTCGCTGAACAGCTGCACGAGCTTCCCACTTCCGTCGGTGGCGCCCTCCGGCGGGTGCGGCACGATGATCGCGTCGAGCTCGCCGTCGATCAGTAGGTCGTTGAGCGTGCGTTCCCGCTCCGGGCGGATGCGGATTCCCTCGGGCACCTGGACCGGAAGGGTCTCGATCCGTCCAGGTGCGTTGATCCCGCCCTGCACCCAGTCGATCACCGTGAGGTCCAGGCCGAACTCGTGCTGGAGCAGCGCGCGCTGATAGATCGTGGCGGTGACGGTCCACTCGGGGAACCCGATCCTCGCGCCGGCAAGCCGTTCGGGCGCGTCCACCGGGCCGTCGGCTGCCACGAAGATGCCCGAGTGGCGGAACGCGCGCGACGGAAACACGGGCAGCCCGACGAGCGAGTCGTCCCCGCGACTGCGTAGGGCGACGAACTTACCCATCGAGAGCTCGGAGACGTCCCATTCCCGATGCCGGGTGTGCCGGAAGAAGATCTCCTCGACGGGGTGGTGGACCGTGCGCAGCGAGACGCCCTCGACGCGCACCCGTCCGGTCGCCAGGTCGCGGATCTGGTCGGAGTCGTTGATGGCCAGGGTGAGCTCGACCGGCCCGGCGACGGCGCTCACACGAAGCTCGATCCTGCGTCGAGGACGAGGCTCTGGCCGGTCATGGCGCGAGCCGCGTCGCTCGCGAGGAAGACCGCAGTGCCGGTGATGTCGTCCGGTCCAAGCCGCCACTTGAGCGACTGTGCGGCGAGGATCCCCTCGTTCGGGCCCGGCGGGGCGGAGGCGCGTTCGATCCCGGTGTCGACCGAGCCCGGCAAGATCGAGTTGACCGTCACGCCGTGGGTCCCGAGCTCGCGGGCGAGCGACCGGGTCATGCCGATGACGCCGGCCTTCGACGTCACGTAGTGCAGGTAGAGCGGCCGTCCGTTCAGCACGGTCCCGGACGACACGTTGATGATCGATCCGCGCCGCTGCGCGCGCATGACCGGTGCGACCGCGCGGGTCGTGAGGAACATTCCGGTGAGGTTGACGTCGAGCACCCGACGCCACTCGTCGGCGGCAATCTCCTCGAACGGCTTCATCGTCAGGCTCGAGAACACCGCGGCGTTGTTGATGAGGGTGTCGATCCGGCCGAACTCATCGAGCACCCGGCGAAGGGCGATCGCGACGGCCTCCTCGTCGGTGACGTCGACCTGTATGGCGAGGGAGCCGTTCCCGAGGCCGGCGAGCTCCGCGGCCACGGAACGCGCCGCCCGCTCGTCGACGTCCGCCACGGCCACGGCTGAGCCGGCGTTCGCGAGCGCATGGGCGAACGCGCGGCCGATGCCCTGCCCGCCACCGGTGACGATCGCTGCCTGCCCCTCGAGGGGCAAGGGCGGTGGCGCGCCCGTGCGAGCGTCGCCGCCCGATGCGGCGTCGTGCGTCGTCGCGGTCATGGTGTCTCCCGTCGTTGAGCGGTGCTGTGGCGGCGTCGCTCAGATGTGGTTGACGTCGCTGTTCTCGATGCGTACGGTAACGCATGTTCGTTCAAGCGGTACAAGGTTCGGTCTAGCCGAACAGATCGCGTTCGATGAACCGGAGGTGGGTCGATGACGACCCTGGAGGAAGCGCGGGCACTGGTGCGGCGCCGTTGGGGGATGGTGATCGACGGGCGTGTGACGCCGTCGGAGTCCGGGCGAGAGCTCGACGTCGTCGCGCCGGCGACCGGCGAGATCGTCGCGACGTTCCCCCACGGGACGAGCATCGACGTCGACCGCGCCGTCGAGTCTGCGCACGCGTCCTTCGCCGCGTGGCGCAGGGTGCCCGCGATCGAACGCGGCCGGCTGGTCTCCAGGCTGGCCGACGCCGTCGAGGCCGCGGGGGAGGAGCTCGCGGCGATCGACGCCCTGGAGAACGGCACCCCGCTCCACCTCCTACGCAAGGACGTCGGTCTCGCCGTCCAGCGCCTGCGCTACTACGCGGGACTCGCCCTCCAGCTGCGTGGCGAGTCCATCCCCGCCGACGGCGGGATCGACTTCACCCGGATGGAGCCGTACGGCGTCGTCGCCCGACTCGTCCCCTTCAACCACCCGCTGATGTTCGCGGCGAGCGGCGTCGGTGCCCCGCTCGTAGCCGGCAACACCGTCGTGCTCAAGCCGTCGGAGCACACCTCGCTCTCCGCGCTCCGGATCGGCGAGCTGGCCGCGGAGATCCTGCCCGCGGGCGTGGTCAACGTCGTCACCGGTCTTGGCGCCGACGTCGGTGCCCGCCTCACCGCGCATCCGCGCGTACCGCGTGTGGCCTTCACCGGCAGCGTCGAGACGGGCCTGCAGATCCAGCGGCAGGCGGCGTCGGAGGTCGTCAAGGTCGTCACCCTTGAACTCGGCGGCAAGAACCCGCTCATCGTCTTCCCCGATGCCGACGTCCACGAGGCCGTCCGCGGCGCGATCAATGGCATGAACTTCACCTGGCAGGGCCAGTCCTGCGGCTCGACCTCCCGCCTGTTCGTCCACCGCTCTCTGGTGGAGCAGGTCGAGGCGGGGCTCAGCGAGGCGCTCAACAGTTTCGTAGTCGGCGACCCGTTCGACCCGAACTCGCAGATGGGTGCCCTTGTCAGTCGGTCGCACCACGAGCGCGTGAGCCGGTTCATCTCGGAGGGGCGGGAGGACCCCGCCGCCAGGGTCATCGCCGGAGACGGGGAACTGCCGGAGTCCGGTCTGTTCGTCCGACCCACGGTGCTCTCGTTCCCGGATGCGGCCCACGACTCCCGCATCCTCGACACGGAGATCTTCGGCCCCGTCCTCGCCGTCGTCCCCTTCGACACCTACGAAGACGTGATCGCCCACGCCAACGCGCTCCCGCTCGGACTGACCGCCAGCGTATGGACGTCCTCGCTGGACATCGCGACCGCGGCAGTGCGCGACCTCGAGGCCGGCTACGTGTGGGTGAACGCGAGCTCGCAGCACATCCCCGGTGCGCCGTTCGGGGGCGCCAAGAACAGCGGCGTGGGGCGCGAGGAGGACCTCGGCGAGCTCTACTCCTACGCCCAGACCAAGAACATCTTCATCCGGACGGAGAACTGACCGACATGACGGACATGTACGACGGACTCATCATCGGCTCGGGTCAGCACGGCCTCATCTTAGGGACCTACATGGCCAGGCTCGGGCTCAAGGTCGCTGTGCTCGAGCGGCGCAACATGTTCGGCGGCGGCCTGAGCACGGTCGAGCCGGGGCCGCCGGGCTTCTACCAGAATCCGCACTCGATCAACCACTTCAACATCACGGACAGCCCCTGGTTCACGGACCTCGGACTTGCGGACACGGTCCGCTACGTGACGCCGCGCTACGAGTTCGCCCAACCCCACCTCGACGGCACATCGCTCGTCATCTCCCGCGACGCCGAGGAGACCATCGCGTCCCTAGCCCAGATGTCCAAGAAGGACGCCGAGACCTTCCGCGACTGGAACCGACGCGCCGACGCCATCAGTAACATGGTGTTCCTCGCTGAACGCTACTCCGAGCCGCTGGCCGAGGCGGAGCGCAACGAGCTCCTCTCCCGCACCGCGATCGGCCGGGACTTCCTCGAGATCATCGACCACCAGCCGCTCGACCTCGTCAAGGAGCTGTTCGACAACGAGCGGATCCAGCTCCTCATGCTGTTCAAGCTCTCTCTGTTCGGCACCGTGCTCTACGACGCCGTCTCGGAGAAGAGCCCGATGGGCTCGGCTGTCCGAGGGTTCGACCTCAGCGCCGGCTACCAGGTGTGCGTCGGCGGGAGCTGGAACCTCGCGCGCGGCCTGCACGAGCGATTCCTCCAGGCCGGCGGCACGTTCATCAACCACGCCGAGGTCTCGCGCATCGTGGTCGATGGCGGACGCGCGACCGGCGTCGAGCTCTCGGACGGGCGCTCCTTCAAGGCCCGCCAGTTCGTGGCCAGCACGATCGACGTCCCCCAGACGTTCACGAAGCTCGTCGGCCAGGACCAGCTTCCGCAGGCGTACCGCACCAAGGTCGACAATTTCAAGCAGACCGCCTGGACCTTGTTCGGCGTTCACCTCGCGCTCAAGGAGGCTCCGCAGTACGTCGGAGCAGACTTCAACCCCAACATCAACAAGTCGCTGAAGTACAACGTGGGCGCCGAGACGATGGAGGACCTGTTCGGCCTGCACAGTCAGGTGGCCGCCGGCCAGATCCCAGACCTGGTCTCGTTCGGAACCGGGCACATCACCCAGTTCGACCCGAGCCAGGCACCCCCCGGCAATCACACTGCCTACGCCTGGTACCCGATGCCGTTCGCACCCGGCGGGGACCCGAACAACATCGAGGCCGTCAAGGCAGACATCGCGCAGAAGGTGCTCGACGAATGGCGGAAGTACGCGCCAAACCTGACGCCTGACAACATCCTGCACGTTTACACCTACACCGCGAACGACTACCACCGCGAGTTCACGAACATGGTGAACGGCGACATCTTCGTCGGCTCCTTCGCCGGCGAGCAGTCCATGTGGAACCACTTCGGCTACCGCACGCCCATCGAGAACCTCTATATGGCCGGGTCTCCCACCCACCCCGGTGGCGGTATCTCCGGAGGTGGTGGCTACATCGCCTCGCGCGTCATCGCCGAGGACCTCGGCCTCACGCCCTGGTGGACCCCGATGGACGTCCGATCCGTCCTCAAGGCCGCCACCGACTGAACTCAAGCCACTCTTTCTCCCGTTCATCTCCCCCTGACAAGGAAGTCACTCCATGAACACACGAATGCGTATGCGAATCCTCCCCGTCGCGACGGCCGCCGCCCTGCTGCTCGGGGCCTGCGGGGGAGGCGATGACGACGCCACGACTGACGACGCCGACGAAGGCGGCGGCGAGGGCGAGGGTGGCAGCGAGGGTGGCGACGGCGCCTCGGAGGCGCTCACCGAGATCACCGTGGGAGTCCTGCCGATCGTCGACGTCGCCCCGATCTACCTCGGGGTCGAGCAGGGGTTCTTCGAGGAGCAAGGGCTCGACGTCGAGCTCGTCACCGGGCAGGGAGGCGCGGCACTCATCCCGGCAGTGATCTCGGGCGAGAACGAGTTCGGATTCTCCAACTTCACCTCGCAGGTGAACGCCGTCAGCCAGGATCTCCCGCTGCTCTCCGTCAGTCCGGGCGTCTTCACCACGGGCGAGCAGGGCGACGACGCAGCCGGGGTCGTCGCCCTGCCCGAAGCCAACATTGAACGTGCCGCCGACCTGGAGGGCCTGACGATCGCCACCAACACTTTGGCGAACAACTTCGTCATGACGATCAGCCACGCGGTCGAGGAGGACGGGGGCGATCCGGACCTTATCGAGTGGGTCGAGATCCCGTGGCCCGAGATGCCGGCAGCCGTGGCGAACGGGCAGGTCGATGCAGGCGTCGTCGTCGAGCCATTCGTCACCTTCGCCGAGGACGAGGGTGCCGAGGTCGTCCTATGGCACTGGGTCGAGACCGACCCGAACTTCCTCGTCGCGGGCTACTTCACCACGGAGCAGTACCAGGCAGACAACCCCGAGACCGTCGAGGCGTTCGTCGCCGCGCTCGACGAGTCCCGGACCTACGCCGACGAGAACCCCGACGAGGTTCGACGCATAACTGGCACCTACACGGAGATCGATGAGGACGTGCTCAACCGGATGCACCTACCCCGGTTCGGCGGCGAGTTCGTCATCGAGGAGCTGCAGTGGCAGGCCGACCTGGCCAACGACTTCGGCATCACCAACGGTGCGGTCGACGTGGCGGAAATGCTGTTCAACGAGTGAGAACCGGGTCCGGGTGCCCACGTCCGCGATGAGCGCGGGTGTGGGCACCCGCAACCTCGGTCACGCTCGTCCCGCAGCGGGCGGCACGAGATCGCGCGATGCGGCGACGATCACGGTGCGCAGCCAGTCGATCCCCGGTGGCACCAAGAAGTGGGTGAGAACAGTCTCGGCACGGCGTGTCGTCATTATCCGGCGACGCGCGCCTTGTCCCGCGGAGCCCGGTCTTGGACCCTGGCGTCATGACCACTCCAGCCCAGTTCGCAATCGTCACGCTCGGAGTCGCCGACCTCGACCTGAGTGTCGACTTCTACAGGGCGCTCGGCTGGGAGCAGCGCGGCGACAAGTCCGCGGGCATCACCTGGTTCCGCACGTCGGGCACGTGGATCGGCCTGCTCGACCACGACGCACTGGCCGATGACGTCGGCCTCCCCGCGGATCCGCCGACCACCTACCGCGGCATCACGCTGGCGATCAACGTCGACTCGGTCGACGAGGCGGCCGCGGCGTTCGCCCATGCAGTCGGCGTCGGCGCACGACCCGTCAAGGTGCCCGAGCCCACGGAGTGGGGCGGATACTCCGGCTACTTCGCCGACCCGGACGGCCACCTCTGGGAGGTCGCGCACAACCCGTTCTTTCCAATACCCGACGACGGGACCATTGACATCCCCGTCTGACAACGGGCTCCCTACGGCGTCGGCGACTTCCGTGGCCGGAAGGCACCCGTCGAGCTCGACGCTCGCACCGCGCGTCAGCAGGGGATCCGCCTCGTCGACGTAACGCCAGATCGCGACCCGGTGCTTCGGCGACTGGCGGTAGGTGTTGGCGGTCACCTCACAACCACCGTGGGTCGTGTCCACCATGCGGTGCCCTCGCCGCGACATCTCGGCCAAGTGAGTCGACTTCCCGGCGCCGGACATCCCGGTGAGCAGGATCCGCACCATCAGTCGTCCGTTCAGGCGTACACGGCGGCGAGCCAGTCCTCCCACTTCTTCGTCTCTGCCTCCGCGTCGGCGTCCGTGAAGAGGTAGTGCCCGAACGCGACCGGCATGCCCATCACCGTGTTGTTGTGGAAGCGGTAGAGGCCGTCCGCGGCGCGGACGCCGACGAAGTCGTCGGTGGGGACGACCCAGTCGACGACGCCCACGATCGGCTCGAGACCCGCGGGCGTGAGTGTCACCTCGTCACCGACGGCGAGGGTGCCGGTGACACCGAGCGCGGCCGCGACCGGCGCCCAGGCCGCGGGGGAGGTCTGCGACTGCGGGCCCTGCCCGGTGACGAACGTGCCGTCCCGGCCGGCGAAGTGGGTGAGGTACTGGGCGAGGTTGACCATGTACAGGTCCCACCCGTACCCGGTCATCGTCTCGAAGTCGTACTCGCCGCCCCAGTCGTCGCCGAGGAAGCCGCTGTGCACGAACGTGAGGACCGTCGTCGCGTCGTCGCGCGCCTCGATGAGGTACTCGTAGGCATGGAACGCCCCGTCGGGGCCGTCGGGCGTACGGACGAAGAGACGCTCGTTCTCCTGCCGCTCGACCTGCATCCCCTCGGCCTCCATGGCGTCGGGGTCGGGGGACCAGGAGCGTTGCCCTTCGCGCGTGGCGACGGCGTGCCACACCTGGGCCGGGGTCGCCGGGAGGACGACCTCCTTGCGGATCTCGAACCGGTCGGACATGACGTTCTCCTCAGGTGGTGGGGACGTGGGGGTGGACGGCGACGACGAGGCGGTGGGTGCGCGCCCCGTCGGAGTCGGGACAGTGGTAGCGCCGCACGAGGTCGGTGACGGCGTGCTCGAGCTCGCGGGAGAACGCGGCCCGGTCGGCGGCCGAGGCGAACCGGACCTCGCCGTCGACGGCCCAGGTCGCCACCCGGGTGCCCGTCCGGCGCGCACCGGTGACCAGCGCGCCGACGTCGCGGACCAGCCGGGCGGCCAGCGCGAGCAGCCACGCGGCCGAGACCCGGTCCGGGTGCCGGTCGGGGTTGGGCTGCACCTCGGCCAGCGTCTCGGGCGAGATGACGAACGACCCGGCCCGCGAGCGCACGACGCGCTCGGTGAAGTTGCCGCGTCGGCGCTCCTCGACGAGCTCGACGAGGCCGCGCTCCTCGAGCACGCGCAGGTGGTAGTTGACCTTCTGGCGCGGCAGGCCGAGGTGGGCGGCGAGCGTCGTCGCCGATCCGGGCTCCACCAGGGCGGCAAGGACCCGGGAGCGCACCGGGTCCAGGGCGGCCGCGGCGGTGGCCGCGTCGTCGATGAGGTCGATGTCGAGCACGGGAGCGATCGTGCGCTTGACAAAAAGATCTGTCAAGAGCGACGTCGACGAGGTTGTCCATCCGTGGAACCGGGCGTCCCGGTACCGGGGGCGCTGCCTAGACTGACGCCGCCCGCCATCTTCGAGGAGGCCCCATGGTCGCGCCCGCGATCCTTCGTACCGTCCGCGCCGTCAGTCTCGACGTCGACGGCACGATCTCCGGCGACGACCACGCCGTCGCGCCCCGCACCGCGGCCGCCGTCACCCGCATCGTCGAGCTCGGCCTGCCGGTCTTCCTCCTCACCGGGCGGGCGCGCGCCAACACCCTCGGCCTGGCGCGGGACCTGAGGATCCCCAACATCGTCACCAGTGACAACGGCGCAGTCCTGCTCGACCCCGTGCGCGGCGAGGACGTCGCCGTGCGACCGATGGCCCGCGAGCACGTCCGCAGCCTCGTCGAGCTTGCCGCCGAGCTCGACCTCGACATCACGTGGTGGACGACGGAGGCGATCTACGTCGAGCACGAGGGCGCCGCGGCCGACCTCCTGCGCCGGCTCAACGGCGACCTCGTCGAGGTCGGCGACACGCAGGACCTCCCGGAGAAGGTCACGAAGGTCATGCTGTTCGGCACACGCGAGCAGCTTGACGACGCGGCGGACACGATTCGTTCCCGCTTCCCCGACGCGACCCGGTCGATGGACACCTTCTTCGAGTTCGTCGACGACGCGGCCACCAAGTGGAACGCGCTGACGGAGATGCTCGCCCGCCACGGCGTCGACCCGGAGCACTGCCTCGGGATGGGCGACGGCGGCAACGACGTCGAGTGGCTCGGCCGCATCGGCGTCCCGATCGCCATGGGCAACGCGCGTCCCGAGGTCAAGGAGGTGGCCGTCGACGAGACGGCGACGAACGTCGAGCACGGCGTCGCGCTCGTCCTCGAGGCGCTGGCCGACGAGCTCACCCGCACGAACGAGCCGGATACCGCGACGACGGACGACTGACCTCGGCGTCCGTCTCGTCGTCCGCCCCGGTCCCCGAGCTCGCCAGCAGCGCGGCGATCGCCGTCGTCACGGGGATGGCCAGGACGAGGCCGATCGACGACACGAGCGTGCGCACGACCTCCTCGGCGATCTCGCCGGACAGCAGGGTGTCGGCCACGGGCCGTTCGACGAGCGACGCGAGCATGATGAGCGGCAGCGCCGTCCCCACGTAGGCGAACGCGAGCGTGTAGACCGTCGAGGCGATGTGGTCCCGCCCGATGCGCATCGTCCGGACGAACAGGCGACGCCGGGAGACCCCCGGGTCGGCCGCCGCGATCTCCCACGCGGCCGACGCCTGCGTGATCGTCACGTCGTTGAGCGCGCCGAGCCCCGCGATGACGATGCCGCACATGAGCAGGTCGCCCAGGGAGATCCCGGGGAACTGCTGGAACAGCATGAGACCCGTCTCGGCGGCCCCCGTGAGGTTCGCCGCCCCGGTGCCCCACATCGCGAGCAGCACCGTGACGGCGAGCCCGACGAACGTGCCGAGCAGCGCCGTCGTCGTGCGGATCGATACCCCGTGCGCGAGGTAGACGGCGAGGAACATCATCGCCGAGGAGCCCACCAGCGCGGTGAGGACCGGCGAGGACCCGAGCATGAGCACGGGCAGGATGAACAGCGCCACGACGGCGAGGGAGCCGAGCAGGCCGACGACGGCGGCGAGCCCCTTCCAGCGCGCCACGGCGAGGACCGCGGCGAGGTAGAGCACCGTCAGCCAGGCCACGGGGACCGTGCGCTCGAACTCCCAGAACGAGTACAGCGTTCCCGTCCCGATGTTGCTCGGGACGTAGAGCAGCTGGACCCGGTCGCCGACGTCGATGTGCGCGGCCACCGACGGGTGCGGCGGGGCCACGGCGGTCTCGTGCCCGTCGTGTCCGCCCTCCGTGACCCGGGCGAGCATCTCGCTCGCGGGGTCGTCCGGGTCGGGCGCCTCGATCACCTCGGCCGAGACGATCTGCGTCCCGTCCTGGAGCAACGGGAGCGAACCCATCGGGCTCTCGCCGCGCGGCCACAGCGCGACCAGCCCCACGATCGTTGCCACCAGCAGGGGCAGGACGAGTGCGGCGAGCAGCCTGCGTACGCGCCTGCGGCGGCCCTCGGGCAGCTCCGACGTGACAGTGGAGTGGGAGTGCGACACGTGGGACATGGTCGTACAGGCCAGGCGCACGCCTCGACGGGCGCGCCGCGTCAGGCGTGGTCGCGCGGGTCACCGCTCCGGGTCGAGGGGGATCCGGGTCGAGGGGGAGCCGAGCGACCGTGCGCTATCTGGGGCCGCGAGCCACGCGCACGGCCTGTGCGACGAGGACCGCCTGCAGCGGAAGGCGCCCGTCGGCGACGGCGCGCCACGGCGGGGACCGGCGCCGCCAGTCCGCGGCCATCTGGACGTTCGCCGGAAAGACCGCGACGAACAGGGCGGCGGCCGCGGCGCCGCCGAGCCGGCGTGTCCGGGGGAGCGTGATCAGCCCGGCGACGGCCAGCTCGGCCACGCCGGAGGCATAGGTGTAGGCCCGGGGGCTGCCCGGCAGCCGGGGCGGAACGATCTGGTCGAACGTGCCGGGAACCGCGAAGTGCATCGTCCCCGCTCCGGCGAGGAGCACCGTGAGGAAGCGGGCGGTCCGGCGACTCATCCGGACACGCTACCCGCGCCGCGGCACGGACGAACCGTGCCGCGGCTGCGTGCGTGCTCAGATCGAGTAACGGGCCTCGGTGGACATGTCGAACAGGTCCTCCACCGTGAGTCTCCCGCTGACCAGTCCCTGTTCGCTGGAGTATCGCAGGAAGGTCTCCAGCACGTGCCGGTTCGCCTCGACGCCGTAGCTCCAGTAGTTCTCGCCGAGCAGTGCGACCGTCCGGTCGAGCTCGGCGGCGAGCCAGGGGAGCGCGACGAGCAGGGCGGATCGGTAGCGCAGGTCGTCCATCGCGGCGTCGCGGGAAGCGAGGCACGCGTCGACGAGCGAGGTGGCCACCCACGGGTTCCGCTCCAGGATCTCCCGGCGCACGACGAGCACGTGCATGATCGGGAAGATCCCGGTGGCGCGGAAGTAGGCGACCTCGACGTCCCGGTGGCCAGGGAACAGCGGCTCGACGAGGCCGTCCGCGAGCGCCCCGGGGGAGTGCGCCGTGATCAGCCCGTCGAGCTCCCCGGTGGCGAGCAGGTCGGTCAGCGAACGGTCGGGCGGAGCCGTCTCCAGCTGCACCCGGTCCGGGAGGTCGAGCGCGATCTTCTCCGTGCGGCCGGGGCTCTCGGCCCCACCGGTGACCCAGGTGATCGAGTCGAGGTCGACCCCATGGTGCTCGCCGAGGATCCCGCGTTGCCACACGGGTGCGGTCATCTGATATTCGGGGACCCCGACCCGCCGGCCGTCGAGCTGCTCCGGCCGAGTGATCCCTGATCCCGTGCGCACGTAGATGTTCTGGTGCCGGAAGTACCTCGACGGGTAGACCGGCAGCGCGACGAACCGGTCGTCGCCCCCGTCCCGCCCGAGGGTGTAGGAGGACAGCGACATCTCGCTCACATCGAACTCGGCGTGCCCGAGCTGGCGGAAGAAGACCTCCTCGACCGGCATGGACAGCATCGTGAGCTCGATGCCCTCGGGTCGGACTCGTTCGTCGCGCAGCGCGGCGAACCGGTCGCAGCGCGTGGCGGCGAAGGACAGGTGCAGCCGGCTCACGGCAGCAGCAGGTCGAGGTCGGGCTGCTCGGACATCGTGCCGAACTCGATCGCCTTCTCGGCGAGGAACTCGGCGGCCTCGCGGCTCATCTCGGGAACGAATCGTGGCAGCACCATCCGCTCGAGGACATCCTCGTCGATCTCGGTGTAGGTGCCGGTGATGCGCCGCACCTCGTCCGGGTTCTCCTCGGAGAACTCGAGCGACCGGTCGACGGCTCGAGCGAAGGCGTCGACCAGCTCGGGGTCGTCCTCGATGAGGGCGCCGGAGGTGAACACGCAGCTGACGTCGAGATCCGGGTGCATCTCCGCGAACGGCCACGAGATCACCGTCGCGCCCATGTCCAGCGCCTCGGTGACGAACGGCTCGACCGCCCAGACCGCGTCGACCTGACCGGTCTCCAGCGCGGCGGGCGCCTCGGGGAACGGGACCTCGATGAACTCCACCGTCGACTCGTCGCCGCCGTCGCGCTGGATCGCGGTGCGGATGATGGTGTCGCCGATGTTGTTCAGCGTGTTGACGGAGACGGTCCGCCCCTCGAGGTCGGCCGGCGACTCGATGCCCGAGTCCGGCATGACGAGCACCGCCGAGAAGTCCGGGTCGCCCTGCGCGGTGTTGGCGTTGGCGATGCACTGGATGTCCAGGCCCTGTTCGCGAGCGATCATCGACGACAGGAGATTGCCGCGGCCGAACTCGTGCTCGCCGGAGACGACCGAGGGGATGACCGCGGCGCCGCCCGCGGCGGACTCGATCGTCAGGTCGATGCCTTCCTCCTCGAAGAAGCCCTGCTCGAGGCCCAGGTGGAGCGGTGCGGAGTCGACGATCGGCTGCGTCGAGATGGTCACCGGTGTCGGCCCGTCCTGGCCGTCGGGCGAATCGGACTCATCGTTGCTCCCGCAGGCGGAGAGGACGAGCAGGCAGGCCAGGGCGATGCCGGTGGCCCGGACGCGTCGTGGAGTGGTCATGTCATGTCCTTGATCGGTGTGGAGAGTGGATTCAGCTCTGGATCTGGGCGCACCAGACGTCCCAGGCACGGCGGATCTGGCCGCCGATCGAGGTCGTGGCGGTGGCCGCCTCGGAGCGGGTGAGGTGGACGGGCGAGCCGAGCGGCAGAGCGGCGAGCAGCACGGAGGCGTTGACCTCGGCGTAGATCGCCCGATAGGTGACCTCCGGGACCGAGCCGCCGACCGCCGTCGACCCGTGCCCCCGCATGAGCACGAGCGGCCGATCGCCGAGCACGTGCGCGAGGGCAGCCCCCCGGTCCCCATCGGTGACGAGCAGATCGGTTCCGTCGGCCACCTCGTTGCGCTGGTCGTAGACCGGAGCGCGAGAGCCGAGGAAACCGGCCATGTGCATGACCGGCACGAACGGGACGTCCGTGAGCCCGAACGGCAGGATCGCGGCCGAGTGCGAGTGCACGACCGCGGCGACGTCGGGACGGGCACGGTAGATCTCCGTGTGGATGTGGCTCTCGAGGTACGGGGCACGGTCGTCGTCGACGGTGCCGTCGAGGTGATGGACCTGAAGGTCGTCGGTGGAGACCTGCCCCGGCGCAAGGTTGCGGGACAGGAGGAACGAGTCCCCGCTCAGGCGGGCCGAGACGTGCCCGAAGGCATCCAGCACGGAGTGCCGTACGAGGATGTGGTTCGCCTGGACGATCTGCCTACGCAGCTCGTTCGCGCTCGGGTCGGTCCTGGTCACGGCGCTCCCTCGTATCGGTCACACGTCGATGTGTGATGAGGACGCTAGGGCTGGGACAGGCAACGGCCAACCGACGTATTCTCCTCAGAGGAATCTCAAGGAGGTGAGCCCCGACCGTGACTCATGAACCGGGCCATCACGTCCCCGGCTACCCCGTAGCCGGCGTGTCGCGCACGCTCGGCGCACTCGAGGTCCTCGCCGCCGCCGAGAGCGTCTCGGTCGCCGAGCTCAGGGAGGCCCTGGGGATCGGGGCGTCGACGGCGCACCGTCTGCTCGCGATGCTCGTCTTCCACGGCTATGCCCTCCATCTCGACGACCGCCGATACGCGCAGGGCCCCGCGCTGTCGGCGCTCGCGCGCGGAACGGTGCTGAGGCGAGACACCCCGGAACCGGTACGGACGGCGATGGCGGCAGTCGCGGCGAGGTGCGGGGAGACCGTGCACGTCGGGTCTCTCATCGGCACCGACATCCTCTACACGGACGCGATCGACTCGCCTGCGGTGCTCCGCGTGACCACGCGCGTCGGCATCAGGCAGCCGGCGCACGGCACCTCGATGGGGCGATCGATGCTCGCCGAGCTCGACCCGGACGATCTTGATGCGATGTACCCCGGCACCGGGCCACCGGCACTCCCGAGCGGTGTCCACTACTCCCGCAGCGAGCTCGACGCCATGCTTGCAGCCATACGTGCGCGCGGCTGGGCGGAGAACCATGGCGACGTCGAGGAGGGGGTCTCCTCGGTCGCCGTGGCCGTCCACGGGTCGGCCGGCCGGCTCGGCCTGTCGATCTCGGGGCCGAGCACCCGGATGCCGGCTGAGCGGGTCGCCGACCTCGCGCACGTGCTGGTTGAGGAGTGCGCCGCCCTCGAGGGCACTCTCGCCGGGTGAGGAAATGTCGTGGTGGCGCCGGGGTGGCGCCCCTACGGTTCGCCGCATGACACTTCGAGTGACGACGTCGTCACCCCACCGGTTCAGCCGCCTTGGCCCTGACCCGGAGGCGGATCTCGCCCGCGTGCGGCGGGTCATCGACTCCGGCCGGGTCACGCCGGACGATCTGTTCGTCGTCACGGACGATGCGGCAGACGTCGGCCGGGCGTTCCTCATGACGCTCGAGGACGGCACGCGCGTCATGCAGGCCGTCCGTCTGGACGCCGCTCACCCGGACGTCGTCGAGCTCGTCCGGCTCCTGCTCGACGCCGTCGCGGCGCGGGCAACCGCCACCGGGGCCGTGCGCGTGCACGCGGTCGTCACCGACGACGACTCTGCGCCGGACGCCCGACGCACCGCGCTTGCCGCGGCCGGCTGGCTGCCGGACGGCGACCGGCTCGAGCTCTCCGCAGTCCCGGTGCTGCGCGACCTGCCGGCCGGGGTGGTGGAGGTCGACCCGTCCGACCCTGCTGTGCTCGAGGTGCTCGGCGCTGCCATGGCGGACAGCCTCGACGACTACGACCGGGTCCAGGTCGCCGAGCTCGGCCCCGTCGCGGCAGCCCTCGCGTACCGCGACATGCTCGCCTCCTCCGGACGTCGCCCCGTGCCCTGGTTCGGCCACAGCACCGGATCCGGCCTCGACGGCGTGGCCGCGCTCGAGGGCTTCGACACTGACTGGTGCCTCGGCTACCTCGGCGTCGTCCCGGCCGGCCGCCGCAGGGGAGTCGGGGCGGCGCTGACCTCCGCGATGCTGTCCGCGACGGCGCAGGCAGAGGTGCCGCTGGCGACGGCCAGCGTCGCGGTCGGTAACGCGCCCGTGCGCGCCACGCTGGGGCGACAGGGCTTCACGGTGCGATCACGTCGCGCGGACTTCGTCCGGTACCTCGACCCGGCTGGGCGGACGGCTGACCGGACCTAGGCTCACGGGCATGCGCACCGACGGGTACGGCCGCCTCCAGGTCGTCGCCGGCCCCATGTTCTCCGGCAAGTCCGAGGAGCTGCTCCGCCGGGTCCGGCGTGCACGGCTCGCCGGTCTCGAGGTCGCCCTGGTCAACCACGCCTGGGACGAGCGATACGGCACGGGCGAGGTCACCTCCCACGCGGGACTCTCGCTCGGGTCGACGTCGGCTACCGACGTAGCGGCCCTGCTCGCGGCCGTCGGGGACCGTGAGCTCGACCTGCTCGCCGTCGACGAGGCCCAGTTCTTCGGCCCCGATCTCGTCCCGGCCGTCGAGACCCTGGTGCGCCGGGGGACCACCGTGGTCGTCGCGGGCCTGAGCGTGACGTTCGACGGCCGCCCGTTCGAGCCCCTGCCCACGCTCATGGCCATCGCCGAGGACGTCACCCGTCTGACGGCGGTGTGCGCGGTCTGCGGCGCGGACGCGGTCTTCCACCAACGGCTCCGCGGCGGCACGGGCGCGGATCCGCTCGAGGGCACGCCGGCCCACGTCGGCGGGACCGAGACCTACGTGGCGCGCTGCCGGCGCCACCACGAGCCCTGACCCGACCCGGCCCACCCGGCCGTCCCGAGTAGTCTCGGCCCATGCCCTCCACGCTCGCCGACGTCGTCGACGCCGTCCATCGGCGCTACCCGCCGGGGACCGCGGAGGCGTGGGACGCCGTCGGGCTCGTCGTCGGCGACACCGCCGCGCCGGTGCGTCGCGTCCACCTCGCCGTCGACCCGACCGAGGAGGTCGTCGACGAGGCACTCGCCCTCGGCGCGGACCTGCTGTGGGTCCACCACCCCCTGTTCCTCAAGGGCACGACGACGATGGCCACCACGAGCGACAAGGGTCGCCTCGTGCACCGGCTCATCACCGGCGGCTGCGCGCTCCTCACCTCGCACACGAACGCGGACATCGCCGTCGCCGGCGTCTCGCACGCGCTCGCCGACCTCCTCGGGCTCGTCGACCAGCGGCCCCTCGTGCCGACCGACGGACCGGCCGCGACCCTCGTCGTCCACGTGCCGGCCACGCACACGCGCCTCCTGCTCGACGCGCTCGCCCGCGCCGGCGCGGGGCGGCAGGGCGACTACGAGCGGGCGGCGTTCACCTCCCGGGGCACCGGGACCTTCCGGCCGCTGCCGGGTGCGCACCCGACGATCGGCGCCGTCGGAGACGTGGAGGAGGTCGAGGAGGACCGCCTCGAGATCCTCGTGCCCGCCGGTCGCGAGGGCGACGTGCTGCGGGCGCTGCGCGAGGCGCACCCCTACGAGGAGCCTTCCTACGCGCTGTTCCGCCACGACGGGGCGTCACCCGCCCCGACGACCGGCCACGGACGCGTCGGACGACTGCCCGCACCTCTCACGCTGGACGAGTTCGCCGACCTCGCCGCCGAGCGGCTGCCCGGTACGCCTGCCGGCCTCACCGTCGGTGGTGACCTGGCCGCCGAGGTGAGCACGGTCGCCGTCTCGGGCGGCTCGGGCGATGCGTTCCTCGCTGACGCCCGGCGGTCCGGGGCCGACGTCTACCTCACCGCCGACCTGCGCCACCACCCGGCCTCCGAGCACCTGGCGGGCGGCCGGCCGTACCTCGTCTCCGCGACCCACTGGGCGACCGAACGTCCGTGGCTCGACGTCGCCGC
Source organism: Georgenia sp. Z1491 (assembly GCF_049856175.1). Lineage (GTDB taxonomy): Bacteria > Actinomycetota > Actinomycetes > Actinomycetales > Actinomycetaceae > JB111. The sequence continues at coordinate 167,996 of NZ_JBNDNA010000007.1, read as the reverse complement.
CCGCCTGCTGCGCGAGGACATGGGGCGCGAGGACGCGGGGCTCGAGATCACGGTCTCCGACCTCGTCACCGACCCGTGGGCGGCGCGCCACGGGGCCGACCGAACCGAAGGGAGCTGACATGCCTACCGCACCACTCGTCGACCAGTTGAGGCTGCTCGACCTGCAGGACCTCGACACGACGATCGCTCGGCTCGGCCACGAGCGGCGCTCGCTCCCGGTTCTCACCCAGATCGCCGAGCTCACCGGCCGCGCGGACGACCTGCACGACGAGCTCGTGCTCGCCGCCTCCGCCGCCGGCGACGCACGCCGTGCGCTGACCAAGGCCGAGGCCGACGTCGAGCAGGTCCGGTCGCGGGCCAGGCGCAACCAGGAGCGGCTCGACTCCGGCCAGGGGCTCTCCCGCGAGCTCGTTGCCCTCCAGGAGGAGCTCGAGCACCTCGCCGGCCGCCAGGCCACCCTCGAGGAGGCCGAGCTCGAGGCCATGGAGGTTGCGGAGGAGACCGACGCCCGGGTAACGGCGCTCAAGGAGCAGTCCGCTTCCGTGGCGACCGACCTCGAGTCGCTCGGCGCCGAGCGCGACGCGGCGTTCACCCGGATCGACGCCGACGTCGCCGCCCGGCGGTCCGAGCGCGACGAGCTCGCCGGCACGCTGCCCGGGCCGCTGCTCGACGAGTACGAGGCGGCGCGCCGCCAGACCGGGGGGCTCGGGGCGGTGGCCGTCCGCGGGCACCGGGCGGAGGGGGTCGCGGTCGACTTCACCCTCGCCGAGCAGTCGATGATCGACCGGGCCGCCGAGGACGAGATCCTCGTCAGCGAGGACCACGGCTTCATCCTCGTGCGGGTGGGGGACCGCCGGTGACCCGCCGGATCGTCCTTCACACCGACGGCGGCGCCCGCGGCAACCCCGGGCCCGCCGGCTACGGGGCCGTGCTCACCGACGCCGGGACGGGCGAGCGGCTCGCGAGCCGCAGCGGCTGGCTCGGGGAGACGACGAACAACGTCGCCGAGTACACCGCGGTCGTCGAGGGCCTGCGCGCCGCGGCGCGCATCGACCCCGACGCCGAGGTCGAGGTGCGGGCGGACTCCAAGCTCGTGGTCGAGCAGATGTCCGGCCGGTGGAAGATCAAGCACGAGGACATGCGCAGGCTCGCCCTCGAGGCGCGCGACGCCTTCCCGGCCCCCCGGGTCCGCTACACGTGGATCCCGCGCGCGCAGAACTCCGCCGCCGACGCCCTGGCGAACAAGGCGATGGACGCGCGCGAGGACGCGGACACCGACGAGTGGCTCACGAGCCGCACCCCGACGGCCGAGCTCGGCTCGGAGTCCGACGAACCGGCGACCGCACTGTTCGAGATCAGCGAGCCGGCGCCTACCGACGGCACACGTGCCGCGCCCGCCGCGGCGCCGGCTTCCGCGACCCGCCCCGCCGGCGTCGACCGGTCAGGCGGGGCCACGCGCGTGTACCTCGTCCGGCACGGCGTCACCGAGTGGACCGTCGGCGGCCGGCAGTCCGGCTCGGACACCCCCGGGCCGGACCTGCTCGACCTGGGCCGGCAGCAGGCCCGCCGTGCGGGCGCGCTCCTGCGCGCACTCGCGACGGACGACGACGCCGACCTGTCCTCGGCCGAGGTCCGCGTCTCGCCGATGGTGCGCACGCGGCAGACGGCGCAGGAGGTGGCGGCCGCGGCCGGCCTCGGCGAGGCCGTCGTCGACGACCGGCTCCGCGAGGTCGAGTTCGGCCGGTGGCACGGACTGACCACCGCGGAGATCGAGGACGGCTGGCCGGGCGAGTGGGCGCGGTGGCGGGCCGACATCGACGTCACGGCCCCGGACGGGGAGTCCCACCGCCAGGTCGGGGCCCGCGTGGCGAGGGTGCTCAAAGAGGTGGCGGGCACCGAGCGGCGCACGGTCGTGCTCGTCGCGCACGCCGTCGTCGTCCGCGCGGCCGTCGCGCTCGTGGCCGGCATCGAGCCCCGCGCCTGGGGGCGGGTGCGTGTGCGCCCGGGGTCGGTGACGATGCTGGGCGTGAGCGGCATCGACCCCGACGGCCGGTTCGAGGGACAGATCAACTACGTCGGCGCCCCGAGCGAGGGCGTCGGTTGACGGCTCACGGCCGCTGGGTGAGCACCATGGTCAGGTCCGTCGGTCCGCCCGTGCGGGCCGGGGGCGTCAGCTCGACGTCGGTGAGCGTCCAGGTCGTGCGCTCCGCCCCCTTGCGGGGCGGTGCGGCGGCCTCGCGGACGGTCCCCACCAGCTCTCCCGCCGCGGCCGCGAGCTCGTCCGGTGTGGCCGGGGCGGCGCCGCCCCGGCGCAGGAGGTGACCGACGAGCAGGCCGCGGAACCACTTCGCGTCGTGCGAGACCACCGAGCGGCGGCCCCCGCGCACCGTGACCGCTCCCACCTCGACGTGTTGCGCCGTCGGCGGGACCTTCCACATCGCCCGGTAGCCGCCCGAGCGGCAGTCCACGACGAGTGTGCCGGCCGCCCGATCGTCGAGCTCGGCCGCGAGCGGCCCGCGCCAGAAGGCGCCCAGCCCGCCGAGGTCGGGGAGCGTGGCGGTCGCCCCGAGGCGGTGGGCGGGGATCCGGTCGGCCGGGGAGAGCGCGCCGAACGCGGCCGACATGACGAGGACGTCGCGGTCCGCCCGCTCGCGTGCGGCCCCGTCGAGGTCGGCGATCCCGGCACGGTCGAACAGCACGCCCGTGAAGACTCGGTCGGCGCGCGCCGTCGGCAGCTCGTGGATCCGCCGTTGCGCCGCCACCTCCTCGCCGGCCGATGCCGGTGCCCGAAGGACCTCGAGCGCGTCGGGCCGGTTGCTGACGGCGACGAGGGCGTCGAGCACGGTGGAGCGCGCACGGGTCAGCCCGGGCAACGCGAGGGCGGTCAGGTCGAGCGGGGGTCCGTCGTCGGGGGCGGTCTTGCCCTCGGAGGGGGGAAGCAGCACGAGCACCACGGGAGCCTAACCGGGCACGATGCTCGTCCCCGCGGAGGTCCGACGGGTAGACTCACCTGTTGCGGAAGAGTCGGTCGGGCGGCCGCGTGGCCCTCGCGCCCCGAGGAACGTCCGGGCTCCGAAGGGCAAGGTGGTGGGTAACGCCCACCCGGGGTGACCCGCGGGACAGTGCCACAGAGAACAGACCGCCCCGCAAGGGGCAAGGGTGAAACGGTGGGGTAAGAGCCCACCAGCGCCACGGGTGACCGTGGCGGCTCGGCAAACCCCACCTGGAGCAAGACCAGACAGCAGGCGTTCGAGGACGGCCCGTCCGATGCCTGCGGGTAGGTCGCTGGAGGCGTACGGCAACGTGCGTCGTAGATGGATGGTCGCCACCGGCGGGGCAACCCGTCGGGACAGAACCCGGCGTACAGGCCGACTCTTCCGCCCCCGCGAGCCGGCTCGCGGCAACGTTGCTATCGTCATGTTCGACCAGGTCAGGGCATGTGCAGCCACGGCGAGGAGAAGGCGATCGTGACGAGCGACGACAGTACCGGCGGGAAGCGCCCGGGACCGATCCAGCAGTCGTTGGCGGTGATGGGCGCCTCGACCGGCGTGGCGATAGTGCTGGGGCTCCTCACCTGGTTGGTGCTGGAGCTCGCGGTCGGCCAGGAGCGCTCGAGCGCCGTGGGTACCGCCGCCTGGGTGGCTGTCGCGGTCCTCGCTGCCGGCGTCGTCTACAGCATGTTCCGCGCCCTGGGCGGCGAGATGTCGGACCGCTGACCCGCGGCACGGGCGGTCAGGGCGTGAGCACGTACCCGTTGGACGAGTGGTTCAACGCGATGATCCAGTTGCCGTCCTCCACGACCCGTTCCGGCAGGCACAGCACGAGGTTGCCCTCGACCGACTCGCCGCCGCTGATCGCCTCGGCGTGGAAAAGATCGTCGGGGGCGACCGCGGAGGTGGCGCCGTACACATCGCCGGATCTCGTCGTCCAGTAGACGAGCAGGGAGGCGAACGGCACGAACGGGTCCGCGGTCTCCGCCGTCACGCGGACGCGCTGGGTGACGTAGACGTGCCCGTCCGGGGGCGGGGGGTTACCGGCTTCGTGGGCCATGACCTCGTCGGTCGCGTCCCAGTCGGTGGGGCCCACGAGCTGTGCGTCGATCCGCTCACCGGTGTCGTCGAACGTCCACGGCATGACCGAGGAGCGGCCGAACGGCGTCGCGTTCTCGAGCTCGAGCTCCCCGAGCATGGCGAGTGGCTCGGTGTTGGTGGGGACGCCGTCGGGACCGGTGTGCGCGCTCTGGTCCTGCCCGCGCGGGAATGTGTCCTCGGGCCGGAGCCCGGCCAGTGTACCGGCGTCGTCCGTGCCGGTCTCGTCGGGTAGGTCGGACGGGTCCGTCGGCTGCCCGTCGGCGTGGCCGCCCCCGGCCTGGTCGCCTCCGGGCTCCGGCGGGGGCTCGACGTCGAACTTCCCCGGACCGTCCTCCTCGCGCGCGGCGGGCTCGCGCAGAACGAACGCCCAGATCGCCACCGCCACGAGCGCCACGCAGGTGGAGGCCGCGACCGCCGCGGGTGCGGCCCGCGTGTACCAGGGTCCGCGGCGCTCGGGAGCGGGCGGAGGTGAGGACGTGGCTGTCGGCGGCGTGGCGGAGTGGCCCGACGGCGCGTAGGGCGATGGCTCGTAGGGGGCGGCGGGGTGAGCCGGCGGAGCAGGGGGAGACGGTCCGTACGGCGCCGCCGCGTGTGGTGCGGAGGGCGAGAAGGGCGCGGACGGTGCGTGCGGCGGGGAGGCCATCGGTGGCCCGGAGGGCGCGGACGGTGGGGAGGCCATCGGTGGCCCGGAGGGCGCGGACGGCGCGTGCGGCGGGGAGGCCGTGGGGTGGCCGGCCGCGGCCTGCATCCCGAAGGCGGCCGAGGAGGACGTACCGACGAACGAGCGTCCCTGGTCCGGCGACCAGGCGTGGGTCTCGCGCAGGTCGTCCTGCTCGAGCCGGGCGGAGCGTCGGGTCGTGTCCTCGGGGTCGTCGTCGGCGCCGACGGGCTCCACCGGGTCCACGATCCACATCTGCCAGTCCCGAGGAGCCGGGGGCCAGCGTGGGTCAGGGCGCCAGCCGACCGGCGGCGCGAAGCCCGGAGGCACGTGCCAGCCAGGGGGCGGGTTGAACCGCGGCACGGCGCCTCCTCTGCCTCGGTGCGGAGCGCGGAACCTGGAACGGCCGGGCGGGCGCCCGGCCGATCACGAGGTTACAAGTGACGGGCGCGCAGGGGCCAGGAACCGGCGGGGACAGGTCCCCTGACCACGGCGTGACGCTTCGGCCGGGCCCGGATGCCCTGTCCTGATGCCGGCACCGGCGATGGGACGTCAGCGAGTGAGCTCGGCGGCCCGGTAGGCGGCCCCGACGATCCCCGCGTTGTTCCGGAGCTTCGCGGGGACCATGGGCGCCCGGGTCGTCAGGAGCGGCAGGAACTTCTCGTGCTTCCGGCTCACGCCGCCGCCCACCACGATGAGGTCCGGGGAGAACAGCTTCTCGACGACCTCGTAGTAGCGCTGCAACCGCTTCGCCCACTTCGGGTAGGACAGGTCCTCGCGCTCGCGGACCGCCGACGAGGCGTGCGACTCGGCGTCGCGGCCGTCGATCTCCAGGTGGCCGAGCTCGGTGTTGGGCACGAGCGTGCCGTCCACGAGCAGTGCTGAGCCGATCCCGGTCCCGAGCGTGGTGAGCAGGACGACGCCGGGCACGCCCTTCGCGGCGCCGTAGTGGGCCTCCGCGACGCCGGCGGCGTCGGCGTCGTTCATCGCGACCACCTCGCGGCCCAGTTCCCTGCGCACCTCGTCCTCGATGTTCATGCCGACCCAGCTCTGGTCGAGGTTCGCCACGAACGGGAACCCGCCGTGCAGCACGGGCGCGGGGAAGGTGAGCCCGACGGGCGCGTCGTCGTCCTCGTCGAACTCCGCGAGCAGGCGCCCGAGGACCTCGATGACGGCGGCCGGCGTGGAGGGCTGCGGGGTCGGGATCTTCACGCGGTCGGTCGTCAGCTCACCGGTGGTGAGATCGACCGGGGCACCCTTGATGCCGGAGCCGCCGATGTCGATGCCGAAGGCGAGGTGGTCAGTGGTGGGCATGGACTTCCTTCGTCGTCGAAAAGAAGGGGGACGTGCAGGACTCTAGACGACCGTGAGGATCTCCGGGCCGTCGCTCGTGATGAGGATGGTGTGCTCCCACTGGGCCGAGCGCGAGCGGTCCTTCGTCACCACGGTCCAGCCGTCGTCCCACTGCTCGCCGTCGGGGTCACCGAGCGTGAGCATAGGCTCGACGGTGAAGACCATGCCGGGCACGATCTCGTCGTCGAAGTGGGGCGCAGAGTCGTAGTGCGGGATGATGAGCCCCGAGTGGAACGCCTCGCCGACGCCGTGCCCCGTGTAGTCGCGGACCACGCCGTACTCGTACCGCCTGGCGTAGGACTCGATGACGCGGCCGATGACGTTGACCTGGCGGCCCGGCCGCGCCGCCCTGACGCCGCGGAGCATGGCCTCCTTCGTGCGCTCGACCAGCAGGCGGGACTCCTCGTCGACCTCGCCGACGAGCGCCATCACCGAGGCGTCGCCGTGGACGCCGCCGATGTAGGCGGTGATGTCGATGTTGACGATGTCGCCCTCGGTCAGGACAGTCGAGTCCGGGATGCCGTGGCAGATGGTCTCGTTGATCGACGTGCACAGCGACTTCGGGAAGCCCTGGTAGTGCAGCGAGGACGGGTAAGCACCCTGCGAGATCAGGAACTCGTGGCCGATCCGGTCGATCTCCTCGGTGGTGACGCCCGGTCGGACGGCCTCGGCGGTGAGCTCGAGCGCCTGCGCCGCGATCCTGGCGGCCCGGCGGATCCGCAGAATCGTCTCCGGGCTCTTGACCTCGCCCGCCGTCACGCGCTCGGGTCCGGTGCGCCCCACGTACTCGGGGCGCTCGATCGAGGCGGGGACCTCGCGGACGGGGGAGACGGTGCCCTTGGTCAGGGTGCCCCGCGGGGCGCGATCGGCGAGCATGGTGCCCCAGTCTACGGATCGTGGACGAGAGTCCGAGCCCCGAGGAGCAGACATGAGCACCGGCGACTACTGGTTCAACCTGCGCACCAAGCAGGTCGAGAGGGGACAGGTCTCGCCCGTCGCGGACCGGATGGGCCCCTACGACACGCCCGCGGCCGCCGCGGCCGCCCTGCAGAGCGCCGCGGAGCGCAACGAGGAGGTCGACGAGGCGGAGGAGGAGTGGCGCACCTGGGGCGAGGGCGACGACGCCGGCTGACGGACGGTGCGTCGGGGAGTCCGGCGGGGGCGTCGCACGGCCGAGCCTCCTGAAAGTCGGCGTCGAGCGCACCAGGGAGTCGTGGGCGCGCGGCGGCCTACGAGTCGAACGTGTGCTCCGTGCCGGGGAAGGTGCGGTCCTTGACGGCGGCCACGTACTCGCCCGTGGCGCGACCGAGGGCCTCGCCGAGCTCGGCGAAGCGGCGGGCGAAGCTCGGCGACCAGTCGGACATGCCGGCCATGTCGATCCACACGAGCACCTGCCCGTCGGTCCCGGAGCCGGCCCCGATGCCGATCGTCGGTACCGCGACCGAGCGGGTGACCTGCTCGGCGACAGGTCCGGGCACCATCTCCAGGACGACGGCCACGGCGCCCGCCTCCTCGAGCGCACGGACGTCCGCGACGAGTCGCTCCGCCGCGCCCTCGCCGCGCCCCTGGATGCGCTTGCCGCCCAGCAGGTGCTCCGCCTGGGGGGTGAAGCCGACGTGTCCCACCACGGGGATGCCCGCCTGCGTGAGCAGGTGGACGTGGGGGGCGCGGTGGGCTCCACCCTCGAGCTTCACCGCGTGCGCTCCGCCCTCCTTCATCAGCCGCACGCCCGTGGCCAGCGCCTGCTCGGGCGAGGACTCGTAGCTCCCGAACGGCAGGTCGGCCACCACGAGCGCGCGCGTGACGGAGCGCGCGACCGCCCGGGTCGCCACGACCATCTCGTCCACGGTCACCGGCAGAGTCGTCGGGTGACCCAACATGTTGTCGCCGATCGAGTCGCCCACCAGCAGCACGTCGATCCCCGAGGCGTCGAGGACGCGGGCCGTCATGGCGTCGTACGCGGTGAGCATCGTGATCGGCTCGCCGCGCTCCTTCATCTGCGCGAGGTGGTGGACGCGGACCCGCTTCGGTCGGCTCGGGCTGTCGTTCACTGCTCGTCTCCTTGTCGCTCGTCCTGCTCCCGCCAGCGCGAGGTGACCGGCAGGCGGCGGTCGCGGCCGAACGCCAGCGCCGTCACCTTGGGCCCCAACGGGTACTGCCGACGCTTCCACTCGGCGCGGTCGACGAGACCGAGGACCCGGTCGACCACCTCGGGCGCGTGACCCGCCACCAGGAGCTCGGCCCGGCCGAGGTTCCGCTCGACGTAGTCCTGGATGACCGGGTCGAGCTCGTCGTAGGGCGGCAGCGAGTCCGAGTCCTGCTGACCCGGCCGCAGCTCGGCCGACGGGGGCTTCTCGATGGAGCTCCACGGGACCGGCACCGGCTCGCCGGCGTCGAGCGCGACCTGGTTGCGGGCCCGCGCCAGCTCCCACACCTTCGTCTTCGGCACGTCCTTGATCGGTGCGAACCCGCCCACGGCGTCGCCGTAGATCGTCGAGTAGCCCACGGCGAGCTCGGACTTGTTGCCCGTGGCGAGCACGAGGTGCCCCTCCATGTTGGACAGGCCCATGAGGATGACCCCGCGCACGCGCGCCTGCAGGTTCTCCTCGGCTACGCCGGTGAGCTCGACGTTCGTCAGGAACGTCTCGACCATCGGCGCGATCGGCTGCACCCGGTAGTCGAGCCCGATCGCGTCGGCGGAGGCAGCGGCGTCGTCCTTGGAGTGCTCCGAGGAATAGCTCGACGGCATCGAGACGCCCACGACGTTCTTCGGGCCCAGGGCATCGGCCGCCATCGCGGCGACCAGCGCCGAGTCGATGCCGCCGGACAGGCCGAGCACGACCGACCGGAAGCCGTTCTTCCGCGCGTAGTCGCGCAGCCCGAGGACGCACGCGGCGTACATCTGCGCGGCGTCCGGGGCCTCCTCGGCGGGTGCGCCGGACGCGACCACGCCGGATTGGCCGGCCCCGCCCGTGAGCTCCACCTGCACGGTCCCGGGCTCGAACCCCGGGGCGCGGGCCACCACGGCGCCGCCGGCGTCGACGACGAACGAGTGCCCGTCGAACACGAGGTCGTCCTGGGCGCCGACGAGGTTCGCGTAGAGCACGGGGCAGCCGAGCCGGCCCGCGAGCGTCTGCACGATCCCGAGCCGCACCGCGCCCTTGCCGTACTCGTACGGCGAGCCGTTGAGGACGAGCAGCGCGTCGAGGCCGGCGCCCGTGTACGCGTCGACCGCCCCGCCGTCGACCCAGATGTCCTCGCAGATCGCGAGCCCGAGCCGGCGGCCATCGACCTCGAGGACGACCGGATCCGCGCCGGGTTCGAAGATGCGGATCTCGTCGAACACCCCGTAGGTCGGCAGGTGCTGCTTGACGTAGGTCGGTCCCACCTCGCCGCCGGCCAGCACGGCGGCGCAGTTCGTCGGACGGCCCTGGGCCGAGGTGCCGAGCGTGCCGAGCACGACGACGACGTCGCCCAGGCCGTCGTCCGCGAGGTCCCGGGCGAGCGTCTCGAGCGACCGCTCGGTGGCGCTACGGAACGAGGCGCGCAGCGCGAGGTCCTCCACCGGGTAGCCGGGCAGCGTCATCTCCGGCAGGAGCACGAGACGCGCGCCGCTCCCGGCCGCTCCCCGCACCGCGTCACGGACGAGGGCGGAGTTCCCGGCGAGGTCCCCGGCGCACGGGTCCACCTGGGCGATCGCGATCGGCAGCGGCATGCTGTCAGGGTAGTCGGGCGTCGTGGGTGACAATGTGGGAGCACTGATCCGACCGGGAGGAGGCGGGATGGACCGCCAGCAGGAGTTCGTGCTGCGAACCGTCGAGGAACGCGACATCCGGTTCATCCGGCTGTGGTTCACCGACGTCCTCGGCACGCTGAAGTCGGTCGCCATCGCGCCGGCCGAGCTCGAGAGCGCGTTCGAGGAGGGCATCGGGTTCGACGGCTCCGCCATCGAGGGCCTCACCCGCGTGTTCGAGTCCGACATGCTCGTGCGGCCCGACCCGACGACCTTCCAGGTCCTGCCGTGGCGTAGCGAGCACCACGGCGTGGCGCGCATGTTCTGCGACGTCCTCACCCCCGGAGGCGAGCCCGCCCGATCGGACCCGCGCAACGTCCTGGCCCGCGCCGTCGAGCACGCGGCCAAGGCCGGCTTCACGCCCTACGTGCACCCCGAGATCGAGTTCTACCTGTTCGACGAGATCAACGACCCCCGGCAGCCGCTCGTCCCGGCCGACCGCGCGGGCTACTTCGACCACGTCGCCCGCGGGTCCAGCCACGACTTCCGCCGCGAGGCCATCACCACCCTCGAGGAGATGGGCATCCCGGTGGAGTTCTCCCACCACGAGGGCGGCCCGGGGCAGAACGAGATCGACCTGCGCTTCGCCGACGCCCTGTCGATGGCGGACAACGTGATGACGTTCCGCACCGTGGTCAAGGAGGTCGCCATGCGGCAGGGGCTGACCGCGACCTTCATGCCCAAGCCGATGCCCGGCCACCCGGGCTCGGGGATGCACACCCACTTCTCGCTGTTCGAGGGCGACTCCAACGCGTTCTACGACCCGGCGGGGGAGTACCAGCTCTCCACGACGGGACGCAGGTTCATCGCCGGCGTCCTCACGCACGCCCGGGAGTTCGCCGCCATCACCAACCAGTACGTTAACTCCTACAAGCGCCTGTGGGGCGGCGGCGAGGCGCCCAGCTACGTCAGCTGGGGCCACAACAACCGCTCCGCGCTCGTGCGGGTCCCCGGCTACAAGCCGGGCAAGCCGCAGTCCAGCCGCGTGGAGTTCCGCGCGCTGGACGCCGCCGCGAACCCCTACCTCGCGTTCGCGATCATCCTGCGGGCCGGGCTCAAGGGCATCGAGGAGGGCTACGACCTGCCCGACCCGGCGGACACCGACGTCTCGACGCTGTCCCGCGGCGAGCGCCGCGCGCTCGGCATCGTCTCGCTGCCGGCCTCCCTGGCCGACGCGATCGACGCGATGGAGGGCTCCGAGCTGGTTGCGGAGACGCTGGGGGAGGAGACCTTCGACTTCGTCGTGCGCAACAAGCACGAGGAGTGGGAGGCCTACCGCGACCAGGTCACGGACTTTGAGCTGGCCCAGTTCATCCCCTCGCACTGATGGCCGGCGGACGGGTCGTCTCCCGGCTCACCCAGCTGCGGCGCGTCGGCATCCACGAGCCGCGCCGCGCCGAGGCGCTGCTCGACGACCCGGCCCTGGCCCCGTACCTGGCCGCCGAGGGCGTGGCGGAGCGGCTGCTCGGCCACCTCGCCTCGGCCGGGAACCCCGACCACGCGCTGCTCACCCTCGTGCGGATCGCCGAGAGCGCGCAGGAGAGCGGGGACGACGCCGCCCTGCGCACGGCCCTCACCGGCGACGACGTCGCGATGCGTCGGCTCGTCGCCGTGGTCGGAGCCTCCCGGCCGCTCGGTGACTCGCTGGTCGCGCGGCCGGGGGACGTCGCCCATCTCCACGACCGGCACGGCGAGGTCCCGGTGCTCCACCTCGAGCCGCGCGACGAGCGGGCCAAGGCGCTCGAGGCCGTCGGCGCCGACCCGGCGCAGACCAACCCCGTCGCCACGGTCACCGGCGAGGAGGGCATCGCGGCGCTGCGGCGCACCTACCGCCGCCGCCTCCTGGAGATCGCTGCCGCGGACCTCACGGGTAAGGACTCCCTGGAGAGCTTCCCGCTGGTGGCTGCGTCGATCGCCGACATCGTCGCCGGTGCGCTCGACGCCGCCCTCGCGGTGGCCCGCGCCGGCCTGCCCGACCACGGTGCGGGTGTGCGGCTCGCGGTGATCGGGATGGGGAAGACGGGCGGGCGGGAGATCAACTACATCTCCGACGTCGACGTCGTCTACGTGGCCGATCCCGAGCTCGACGCCGACGGCGCCCCCGTCCGCGACGAGGACGAGACCATCGAGGTGGCGACCCGGTTGGCCGGCACGCTCGCGGACGCGGTCGGCGGCGTCGGCCCCGAGCCGGCCCTGTGGCCGCTGGACGCGAACCTGCGGCCGGAGGGGCAGGACGGACCGCTCGTGCGCACGCTCGCCAGCCACGTCAGCTACTACGAGAGCTGGGCCAAGGGCTGGGAGTTCCAGGCCCTGCTCAAGGCGCGCCCGGTCGCGGGGGACCTCGCGCTCGGTGAGGAGTACTGCGCCGCCGTCGCGCCGTTCGTCTGGAGCGCGGCCTCGAGGGAGAACTTCGTCGAGGAGACCCAGAAGATGCGCCGCCGCGTGGAGGCGCACGTGCCGGCCCGCCACGCGGAGCGGCAGCTCAAGCTCGGCAAGGGCGGGCTGCGGGACGTCGAGTTCACCGTCCAGCTGCTCCAGCTCGTCCACGGCCGCACCGACGAGACCCTACGGTCGCGGACCACCCTCGAGGCGTTGGAGGCCCTCGCCGAGGGCGGGTACGTCGCGCGCACCGACGCCGCGACCCTGGACCACCACTACCGGTTCCTGCGCGTCCTCGAGCACCGCATGCAGCTGTGGCGCCTCCACCGCATCCAGGTGGTGCCGAGCTCGGCGGGCGACCTCGAGATCCTCGGCCGTGCCTTCGGCGCGGAGGGCATCACGGACGGTGACGCCCTGGAGAAGGCCTGGCGCGCGGTGAGCCGCGAGGTCCGCCGGCTGCACGAGGAGATCTACTACCGACCGCTGCTGCCCGCGACCGCGCGCCTGTCGCCGGCCGAGGCCTCCCTGGCCCCCGACGCGGCCGCGGCACGGATGGAGGTCATCGGCTTTGCCGACCCGAAGGGCTCCCTGCGTCACATCGCGGCCCTCACCGAAGGCGTGTCCCGGCGCGCGACGATCCAGCGCCAGCTCCTGCCCGTCATGCTCGGCTGGTTCGCCGACGCGCCCATGCCCGACGTCGGCCTGCTCGCCTTCCGGCGGCTGTCGGAGACGATCGGCACGACCCACTGGTACCTGGCCCTCCTGCGCGACTCCTCCGCTGCCGCCGAGGCGCTGGCCACGGTGCTCGCCACGTCGCGGTACGTCGGCGACCTGCTGCTCCAGCTGCCCGAGGCGGTGAAGTGGCTCGACGGCGATCAGGGCCTGGCCCCGCGCCGCCGCGAGGACCTCGAGGGCGAGATCGACGCGATGCTGCGTCGCCGCGAGGACGCGACCGACGCCGTCGGGCAGGCCCGCTACCTGCGTCGGCGCGAGACCACGCGCGCTGCGATCGCCCACGTGCTCGAGCAGGCCCCGCGGTCGCGGCGCCGGGAGCTGGCCGACGTCGCGGACCTCGCCCTCGAGGCGGCGGTGAGGGTAGCCGCCCGCGACGCCACGGCCCGTGCCGGCCTCGACGAGCCGCCGGGGGAGTTCCTCGTCGTCGCCATGGGCCGCCTGGGCGGCCGCGAGGTCGGCTACTCCTCCGACGCCGATGTCCTCTTCGTCCACGACCCCGCCGAGGGGGTCGACGAGAAGGTGGCTGCGGACTGGGCCCGCGACGTCGCGACGTCGGTCCAGGAGCTGCTCGGCGCCACGAGCGACGAGCCCGCGCTCCCGGTCGACGCCGACCTGCGGCCCGAGGGGCGCTCCGGCCCGCTCGTACGCACCCTCGCCTCCTACGCCGAGTACTACGAGCGGTGGGTGGAGGTGTGGGAGCGGCAGGCGCTCCTGCGGGCCCGCCCCGCCGCGGGCTCGCGTGCGCTCGGGGAGCGGTTCATGGCGCTCGTCGACGCGGTGCGGTACGTGCCCGGCGGCATCGGTGCGGCCGCCGAGCGGGAGATCCGCCGGGTCAAGGGCCGGGTCGAGCAGGAGCGCATGCCACGCGGCGTGCCACCCAACCGGCACCTCAAGCTCGGCCCCGGCGCGCTGACGGACGTGGAGTGGACCGTCCAGCTGTGGCAGCTGCGGCACGCCGGCGACGTGCCCGCGCTGCGGGTGACCTCGACCGAGGAGGCCCTCGAGGCGCTGCGCGCCGAGGGGCTGGTCGGCGACGCTGATGCGGCGACCCTCCTGCACGCCTGGACGCTGGCCGGGCAGGTGCGCGACGCCGTCGTGCAGGTCTCCGGGCGCACGACGGGGCCGAAGACCGACGTCCTGCCCCACGGGGTCGAACGGCTGGAGACGGTGGCGCGCATGCTCGGCTACCCGTCCGGACACCGCCAGGAGCTCGAGGAGGACTACCTGCGGGCGGCGCGGCGCTCCCGGGCGGTCGTCGAGCGGCTCTTCTGGGAGTAGGCCCTCACGGGCGCAGGGAGCAGATGCTCAGGAGTCGAAGGCGAGGTCGACCAGCCAGACGACCACGGCGAAGACGACCGCCGCGACCAGGAGGGTGACGACGAACCGCCAGCGGCTCGGCGGCCTGGGGCTGGGGTCCTGCTCGTCGGTCGTCGTCGGGACGTCCTCGTCGGGCGGCATCCGTGCAATGTACGTGACGCGTCACAGCGCCCGCACGGCACACCTGGGACACTGGACGATATGCGGCTCATTCTCGTCCGGCACGGTCAGACCGACTCCAACGTCATCCACGCGATCGACACCGAGGCGCCCGGCGCCGATCTCACCGAGCTCGGCCGCCGGCAGGCGGAGGCCCTCGTGCCCGAGCTCGCGTACGAGGACGTGGAGTCCATCTGGGTGTCCAACCTCGTGCGCACGCACCAGACCGCGGAGCCGCTCGCCCAGGCCACGGGGCTCACCCCGATCGAGCGCGAGGGGCTGCGCGAGATCCGCGCCGGCGACCTCGAGATGGCCACCAGCGAGGCGGCCGTGCGCACGTACCTCGCGGGCATCATGGGCTGGGTAGCGGACCCGGACTCGCGCATCCCCGGAGGCGAGACGGGCCGCGAGGTCAAGGACCGCTACGACGCGGTCGTGGCCGAGATCGCCGCGACGGGCCACGAGACGGCGGTCATCGTCTCGCACGGGGCCGTCATCGTCTCGTGGGCCGCCACGACCGTCGAGGTGCCGCGCGAGTTCCTCGGCCGCTCGATCTCGAACACCGGGGTCGTCATCATCGAGGGGAACCCGGACGACGGCTGGCAGCTCGTGCGCTGGGAGTCCCACGCGCTGGGCGGACCGTCGGTGTCCGACGTCGAGCACGACGGGCCGACGGGGTACCCGGACGCGAACCACCCGGAGGCGCTCGGCGTGGCGGGACGCGCCGCCCAGGAGTGAGGACGCGCCGCCCTGGAGTGGGAGAGACCACGTCCACGCGGGCATGGCGCGTCGTGATCATCGCCACCTCGGTGGTGGTCCTCGTGCTGCTGTCGATGCCCGTTCTCGGACGCGTGGGGGTGCACGGTGTGCGGTGCGAGGTGGTCGGCGCGTCCGCTGCGCAGGGAGAGCGGGTGCACAGCGCGGGATGGCGCGTGCTCGTCGAGACCGAGGACTGCCGCACCGTCGTCTACACCGGCGGCGTCACGGCCGACACCGCAGCGCGGGTGGCGGACGGTTTCACGCCCGGGGCGTACGAGTTCGAGATGAGTGCTCTCGACCGGATCGCGGCCACGGGATGGGCCCCGGGGCTGAGCCCGAGCGCCGAGGAGTTCCGCCGCGTGCGATGAGCCACCCGCGGCGGATTGCGTTCGTTCATCGTCGGGAATACCTCACTGCCCAGGACGTTGGTGACGCAGGGAGCGCGTGCCACTCCCTCCGCGTGCGCGCGCCGTATCCGCCCGCGCCCGGACCAGCTGACGAAGAAGGGTGGGCGGCATGGTCGTCTACAACGAGCTCATCGCCATCACGGCGGGGGCCGGTCTCATCGGGTTTGCCCAGTTCCTGGGTGTCCTCCTCCGCCGCAAGGCGGTCGACAGCGAGGGGTGGGCCGCGTTCTTCGGCGTCACCGGGCTCCTGCTGCTCGCGCTCGGCCTGCACCTCACCGTGACCTGGCCCTACCAGGAGCCCGGGTTCGAGTACTACAACATCGCGTTCGGCCAGCCGGCCGCCGCCTTCGGCGCGCTGCTCCTGGTCGCCGCCGTCTACCTGTGGCGCAGCCGCAGCCTGTTCGCCGGCGATCAGGAGATCGCCCGCGAGACCGCGCTGCGCGCCTTCCGCCCGGTGAGCATCTTCGTCGGTGCGGTCGGCCTCGCGATGGGCGTGCTGGCGATCACGTTCGTCCGCTTCCAGCTCGGTGCGGCCCCGCCGGAGGAGCCGATCACCGGTCGGTTCGGCCACCTTCCCTGGATCGAAGCACTGTTCCTCGGCGGGCTCTGGGGCGTCATCGCCCTCGGCGCGCTGCTCTTCGCGATCTCCTACCTGGCAGGCCGGCCCGGCCTGCTGAGGTGGTCGGCCTGGGCGTTCCTGCTCGGTGGCGTGGCGCTCCTGCTGTTCGGTGCGATCAACTTCTACACCCACATCGGGATGTACACGAACTTCGCGTACGACACGAACTACCGCTGGTGATCCAGACCTGACGACGGCGGGCACCCGGACCGGGTGCCCGCCGCCGTCGGTGGTGCGTCGCTGCGCGAGGTCGCTACGGGACGAGGATCCCGCGACCGACCAGCCGGCCGTTGTCGAGGTCGTCGATCGCGGTGGCGTAGTCGGCGAGGTCGTAGACCGACGTGTGCAGCGAGATCTTGCCCTGGGCGGTGAGGATCATCAGCTGGTCGAGGTCCTCGTAGGTGCCCACGAGGTTGCCGATGACGTTGATCTCGCGGGAGATGATCCCGATGGTCTCGAGCTGGACCATGCCGCCGTAGCCGATGACGTAGTAGTCGCCCTGGTTGCGGATGAGGTTGGGCCCGAGGAGCTCCATGCCCTGCTCGCCGACGAAGTCGAGCACGACGTGCGCGCCTCCGCCGGTGATGTCGTGGATCTGCTTGGTGACGGCGTCGGTGTCGTCGGTGGCGAGGGCCGTGTGGTGGGCGCCGATCGACGTCGCGAGCTCGAGGGCCTGCTCGGAGCGGTCGAGGACCGTGATCTCCGCAGGGGTGAGAGCCACGAGGGACTGGATGCCAATGTGCCCCAGCCCGCCGGAGCCGATGACGACGACGTGCGTGCCCGGGTGCAGCCGCGGGGCCGCCTTGCGGACCGCGTGGTAGGCGGTGAGGCCCGCGTCAGCGAGGGCGGCGATGTCCCTGGGCTGGAGAGAGGGGTCGAGCTTGACGACGGCCCGCGCGTTCGTCTTCATGTACTCGGCCATCCCGCCCTCGGCGTTGAGGCCCGGGAAGGAGGCGTTCGAGCAGTGCGAGTCGTTGCCTCGCCGGCACTCGGTACACAGCCCGCAGGTGACGAGCGGGTGCATGATCACCGTGTCGCCCACCGCCACGTTCGACACGGCCGAGCCGACGGCGTGCACCCAGCCCGAGTTCTCGTGCCCGATCGTGTACGGCAGCGTGGGGTTCTGGATCGGGTCCCACTGACCCTCGATGATGTGCAGGTCGGTGCGGCACAGGCCGGCCGCCCCGATCTTGACGATGACGTCCCACGGGCCCGTGATCTCGGGTTCCGGGACGTCATCGAGCTTCGGCATCTCCTCGTACGCGTGCACGCGCACTGCCTTCATGGCGATCACCCTTCGTCGACGTTGACGGGACAGCGTGCGCTAACCGTATGACCGGGTGATGCGGGGCACAAGGGGCCCGAGCGTGGCGCCTGCGCAGGTGAAGCCTACGGCCGATAGTCGAGTCCTGGGTCGTGGTAGCGCACGGTGGCCGGAATCGTCCTCGTCGAGGTGCTCTTTCGCGTTTGGAAGGCTCAGTGCCCTGTCAGTCAGTCGCTGGCCCGATAGTTACTCGAAGAAGTCTTCGTCGATCTCGACTACCTCGACGCGCGTTTTCACCTGCACACCGACTCCGTACTGGATCATCAGCCGGGTCAGACGTTCACCGTCGACGAGGATGACGCGGGTAGCGACGCGGACTCGGCGTACGCGGTCGCTGTACGCGCAAACTGGCTAGTGGTGATGAAGACACCCTGGTTCGCCTGATTACCTGCCAGCGCGCCGACGAATGCTTGGATCGCCTCTCTGCCGACAGTATTCTCGCGCGCGTAGCGTTTGGCTTGCACGTAGATGCGGGAGAGGCCGAGGGCGTCCTGGTCGATGATGCCGTCGATCCCTCCGTCGCTGGAGAGCTGCGTGCGAGTCGCGTTTCCTTCGGCACCCCCATATCCCATCGCCATGAGCAGGTCGAGCACCGCTTGTTCGAAGAACACCGGTTCGCGGGCAAGAATTAACGTCAGGAGCTGGTCGGCGACATCCTCGTTGATTCTCGCGACGCCTGCTGCGATCTGCTCCTCGGGATCCAGTGCTGACACCTCTTCGATGGCAGTTGCTGTTCGTGACGAGGGTGTCGGGAACGCCTTCCAGGTGTGCGGTGCGTCAGGATTGCCCGAGAGAGCGCGGAGATGCCTCTCCGTCACACCTTCCGGGTGATCGGACAGGAGTCGGCGTCCGACTTCGGTGATCCGATAGTTGCCGCGGCTCGGGCGTTCGACCGCGCCTACTCGCGCCAGGTAGGACAGCGCCCAGGCACCACGGTTGCGGAACTGCTCCTGACCGGAAGGGATGAGGACCTGGCGCTGCTCCTGGGTGAGACCTAGCAGGTCAGCAGCGGCCGCGATGATGTTCCGAGACCGGTGGGTCCCGCCGTCGAGGAGAACACGGAGGGACGGTGCCATGTACTGGTCCCACGTCGGGACGGTCATCATCCGCCTCCACGGGGTAGCCAGCGAGTGCCACGAGAGGATCGCCATCGTTCGCGAGCCGATCGTCGCTCTCCAGGTTAGGTGGGGAATCAGTGGGTGGGCGCCAACCGGGAGGTCGTCATTCGAACGGACTGATGTGTGGGTCGTCCTGCCACGACCAAAAGAGCCTCCCTAGGAAGCTGACCTCCCAACAGTGTCTTCTCGCGGGGGACGCGGGCAGCCGAAAGGCCCCTGATCCTGCAGACATGCAGGTCAGGGGCCTTTCGTTTGAGAGCGAATCGGCTCAGATGTCGTAGTACAGCTCGAACTCGTGCGGGTGCGGGCGCAGGCGGATCGGGTCGATCTCGTGCGTGCGCTTGTAGTCGACCCACGTCTCGATGAGCTCGGGGGAGAAGACGTCGCCCTCAGTGAGGTAGTCGTTGTCCTCCTCGAGCGCGCGCAGCGCCGCACCGAGCGACTCGGGGACCTGGGCGATCTGCGCGTGCTCCTCGGGCGGGAGCTCGTAGAGGTCCTTGTCGATGGGCTCCGGCGGCTCGATGCGGTTCTTCACGCCGTCGATGCCGGCCATGAGCATCGCCGAGAAGGCGAGGTAGGGGTTCGAGCTCGGGTCCGGCACGCGGAACTCCACGCGCTTGGCCTTCGGCGAGGATCCCGTGACGGGGATGCGGATGCAGGCCGAGCGGTTGCGCGCCGAGTAGACGAGGTTGACCGGCGCCTCGTAGCCGGGCACGAGGCGGTGGTACGAGTTGAGCGAGGGGTTGGTGAAGGCCAGCAGCGAGGGCGCATGGTGGAGGAGACCACCGATGTACCACCGGGCGATGTCCGAGAGCCCGCCGTAGCCCTGCTCGTCGTAGAACAGCGGCTCGCCGTCCTTCCACAGGGACTGGTGGCAGTGCATGCCCGAGCCATTGTCGCCGAACAGCGGCTTGGGCATGAAGGTCGCCGACCGGCCGTGCTCCCACGCGACGTTCTTGACGATGTACTTGAACTTCATGACGTCGTCGGCGGCGGCGCGCAGGGAGTCGAAGCGGTAGTTGATCTCCTGCTGGCCGGCGGTGCCGACCTCGTGGTGGGCGCGCTCGACCTTGAGGCCGACGTCGGTCATCACCCGCACCATCTCGTCGCGCAGGTCGGCGAAGTGGTCGTTCGGCGGGACGGGGAAGTAGCCGCCCTTGAACCGGGTCTTGTACCCCAGGTTGCCGCCCTCCTCCCGGCGGCCGGTGTTCCACGCGGCCTCCTCGGAGTCGATGTGGTAGAAGCTCGACTGGGCCGAGGTCTGGAACCGCACGTCGTCGAAGAGGTAGAACTCCGCCTCGGCGCCGAAGAAGGCGGTGTCGGCGATGCCGGTCGAGCGGAGATAGGCCTCGGCCTTCGAGGCGACGGTGCGCGGGTCGCGGTCGTAGGCCTGTGAGGTGAAGGGGTCGACGATCGCGAAGTTGAGCACGAGCGTCTTCTGCGCGCGGAACGGGTCGATGAAGGCCGACCCGATGTCCGGCACGAGCTTCATGTCGGACTCGTGGATGGCGGTGAACCCGCGGATAGAGGAGCCGTCGAACATGAGGCCGTCGGTGAAGGCGTCCTCGTCGAACGTCTCGACCGGGATGTTGAAGTGCTGCATCACCCCTGGCAGGTCGCAGAACCTGACGTCGACGAACTTGACGTCCTCGTTGCGGGTGTAGGCGATCGCCTCTTCGGGGGTTGAGAACATCCGTGGCTCCTCGTTCGCGTGCACCGGCGGTGCCGGCTGGACGGGTGTGACGCTAGACCCGCGGAGTTTCCCTGCCGTCTCCCGGGCGTGTCGGTCATGTTACGGGGCGAGTGCTACGCCGGATGCGACGCCACCTAGACTGGACCGGTGCCCGACGTCGATCCCGCCCCCGCGAGCTCCGCGGCCGCGCGGGCGGGCGGACCCCGATCGGGGGGACGGCCCGGTGCCACGCGACCTGGTGCCGCGCGACCGGGCTCGGCGGGCGGTCCCGTCCGGGCCTCGGAGCTCGCCCCGTTCGGGCGGCGCCTCGGCGCGCTCCTCATCGACTGGGCGATCGCGATGGCCATCGCCTACGGGTTCGCCGGCGGGGACGCGATGGCGATCCTCGGGATCTTCGCCGCGGAGCGCGCCCTGGTGGGAGGCCTGGCCGGCGCGTCGATCGGCCACCGCCTGACCGGCCTGCGCCTCGTCCACGTGAGCCGCGGCCGCGCCCCGTTCGTGGCAGTCGTCGTGCGCACGATCCTGCTGTGCCTGGTCCTGCCGGCGCTCTGGCGCACGGTCGAGGGCGTGCCGCTGCACGACGACCTGGCGCGCACGAGGCTCGTGCGTGCCTAGGACGCGCGTCCTGCCGCTGCTAGGCGGAGGTCACCGGCTCGGTCGCCGTCATGTGCTCCTCGTTGCCCGGCAGTGCGTCGACGGGGGAGTCGGCGTCGCCGATCGAGATGCGCGCGAAGGCCATGGGCACTCCGGCGGCGGTCCACAGCGAGCGGCGGTCCATGAGCTGGGCGTGGACGTGCGGCTCGGAGCTGTTGCCGGAGTTCCCGCACCGGCCGACGACGTCGCCCGCGCGGACGGTGTCGCCCCGCCGCACGGTGGCCGAGCCTTGCCTCAGGTGGGCGACGAGGGCGTACGTCCCGTCGTCGGCCCTGATCGTCACGTGGTTGCCGACGACGTTGCCCGGCCCGCCGAGCTCGCGGACCATCCCCTCGAGCAGCATGTAGTACAGCGCCCACGCCCTCGAGCGCGAGAGGTGGTCTCGGCGCCGGTCCGTGGCGGCCACGACGACGCCGTCGACCATCGCCCGGACCGGCTCGTCGAAGGCGGGGTAGTCGGCGTTGGGGCGCATCCCGGGTCCGTCGCCGAACTGCGGGCGGAGCGCCCCCTCCGGCTCGGCCACGAGATCGATCGCGTACGCCTGCCCGTAGCCGCGCACCCCGTGGCTCGGCACCTTCGACGCCGGGCTGTTGATCGCCAGCCAGCGCCCGGTCACGGGGGAGTGCACGACGCGCAGGCCGCGCTCGGTGCGGACGCGTCCGCCGAGCACGAC
This sequence comes from Georgenia sp. Z1491, assembly GCF_049856175.1. Classification (GTDB taxonomy): domain Bacteria; phylum Actinomycetota; class Actinomycetes; order Actinomycetales; family Actinomycetaceae; genus JB111. The sequence goes on along the minus strand of NZ_JBNDNA010000007.1, from coordinate 146,264 downwards.
GACGAGGAGCCAGACCGCCATCACCGCCAGGCCGGCACGGATGATCCAGGCGAGCGCGGGATCGGCCGGCCCCTCGGGGAGCAGGCGTCGCAGCAGGACGGTGCCGGTGGTCGTGAGGACGGCGGCGTAGAACAACGGGACGCGCACGCGGTACAGGGCGCGCAGGAGTGCGGTCATCGCTCGGCCCCCACCACGGTGGCGAGCAGCGGCACCACGCGTGCGGCCGGGACCGTGTAGCGGCCCCGGCCCGCCTGACGCACCCACCCGGCCGAGACGAGCTGGCGCAGGTGGTGGTGGAGCTGTCCGGTGGTGCCGAGCCCGTCGGCCTCGGCGAGCTCGGCCGTGGTGGCGGTGCCGCCGAGGATGAGTCGGAGCAGCTCGAGGCGGACCGGGTGGCCGAGCGCACCGAGCGTCTCGGCAACCTCGGACCAGTCCGACTCCAGCAGGGCGTCGGTGGCCCCGGCCTGCTGCCACTCGACAGGGGCTCCGTCCGGCAGCGTGAGCGACCCGACGAGCATGACGGCGCCGGACTCGGTCACGGGATGCGCGGCGCGCCGCTCGCGCAGGCCGGTGAGGGCCCAGAAGGTCTCGGGGTCCGGTCCCTGGGGGTTCGTGGAGGCGGAGGCGTCAGGGGTGGCAGGTGGCTCGGTCGAAGCGGATGCCTCGAGGGCGACCACCCGGGCCTCGAGCGCCTCCACCGTGGCGCGGAGCTCGTCGATGACGTTCATACGTCGATCATACGGAAGAACGTAAATGCGTCCAACAGAATAGTCGTCGTTCCGTGGGCGGGGCCGTGGCCCTGGCGTCATGCACGAGGGCCCCGTCGACGACGGGGCCCTCGGAGCGAGGTGCGGAGCGCGGTGGCTGGCGGTGGCGTGGTCAGCGGCCGCGCATGCCCTTGCGGTCGGGGCGCGCCTTGTTGGGGTCGATGCCCTTCGGTACGGACTGCCGGATGCCGCCCAGGGCGTTGAGGCGCTTGGTGACGGCGGCGATCTCGGCCGACGTGAGCTTGGCGCCACCCAGCTTCTTGATCGTGGGGACGAGGTCGGGCAGGGGCACCTGCCCCTCGGCACGGCCGGCCTGGACGAGGTGGACCTGGACGCCGGGAGCCACGCGGGTGACCTTCTTGCGCTCCTCCTCCAGCAGGCGCGTCACGCGGTGCGGTGGTCCCTCGGAGACGAGCACGATGCCCGGCTTGCCGATCGACCGGAACACGAGGTCCTGGTGCTTCGGCGTGAAGGCGACGGGCTCCTCCTCGACGTACCAGCCGCGTCCCAGCTGGCCGAGTGCGGCGGACGCGGCCCCCAGCTGGCCCTCGACCCGCGCGTAGGCGGCGACTCGGGTGAGCCTGCCGAGCACGATGAGCACGGCGATGATGCCGATGAGCACCCCGAGGATCCCGAGGTAGATCGGGTGGCCGATGACGAAGCCGATGCCGACCATGACGCCGAGCACGGCGACGAACACACCGAGGAGGATGACCGGCGTCGCCGGACGGTGCTCGGCGGTGATCCGGTACGCCTCGGCGAAGCTGTGGTACCAGCGCTTCTTCTTGGGCTTCGGGGTCGTGGGTGCGCCGTCGTCGGCGGTCTTCTTGGTGCGGGCCATGATGGGGTCAGGGTACCGGCCGGTGTGGCCCGCCTAGGTCCCGCCGCGCGTGCGACGGATCATCGTCAGCAGCAGTCGACGCAGCGCGGCCTCCTCCTCGGCGTCGAGAGTGGCCTCGATCGGCGTCGGCTCGCTCAGGGACTCGACGACGGACGCGATGGCGCCCAGGCCCTCCGGCGTCAGCGCGACGACGCGGCGCCGGCCGTCGTGCGGGTCCGCGCGTCGGACGAGCAGGCCCTGACGCTCGAGCGTGACGAGGTGCCGGGCGAGCGTCTGCTCGGTGACCCCGACGAGCTGCGCCGTCTGCCGCTGGCTGCGCGGACCCGGTGCGAGGACGGCGAGAACCGGCATCGTCGCGTGGCTGAGGTCGAACACGGCGAGCCGTTCGTCGAGCTCGCGCTCCGCCTGGCGGGCGACCGAGGAGAGGAGCCGACCCGTCGGCCACCTGGAGGGATCCTCGGCGACTCCGGGGCCCTGCCCGGACGCGCCGCTCAGGGCCCTGTGGTTCTCCTCGGCCTCGGACACCCCCTCATGGTGGCAGAGCACCACGATCCTTCTTGCGGCTCGCAGGACGAGCCCCCATACTGACCCAGTTACTCAGCATGCTGAGTACTTTCTCGAGGACGGGGTATCGCATGGCAGGGCACGGCAGTCGCACGGCGTACCGGGGACGCGGCCTCGTGACCGCCGTGGTCGTTCTCCTCTGGGTGGCCATCGGTGGGATCGGCGGACCGTTCCTGGGTCGACTCTCCGAGGTCCAGGAGAACGACGCGTCGATGTTCCTGCCGACCTCGGCCGAGTCCGTCCGGGCGTCCGACGCCGTCGCCGGGTTCACCGACACCTCGACCCTTCCCGTGCTGCTCGTGCTGCGACCCGCCGACGGCGGACCGATGAGCCCCGAGGACCTCGAGGCGGCCGACGAGCTCGCCCGGTCCGCGGGCTCCGCCACACTGAGCGACGGCCGCGCGGTCGAGGAGGTGCTCACGGCCCCGACCGCCGTCGTGCCCTCGGAGGACGGCGAGGCCGCCATGGTGGTGCTGGGGATCGACACCTCGCTCACCGACGAACTGCTGCCCGACGGCGAGAACCTCGTCGGATCCGTGGTCACCGAGGTACGGGCCGCCGTCGGCGACGGGCTCCAGGCGGCCGGGCTGCAGGGCTGGGTGACCGGTCCCGGCGGGTTCGCGGCCGACCTCAGCTCGGCGTTCGGGTCCGTCGACCTGGTCCTCCTGGCGACGGCGCTCGTCGTGGTCCTCGTCATCCTGCTGCTCGTCTACCGCTCGCCGCTGCTGCCGCTGACCGTCCTGCTCACCGCCGTGCTCGCGCTGGCGCTGGCGGGCCTGGTCGTCTACCTCCTCGCGGACGCCGGCGTCGTCCAGCTGAGCGGCCAGACGCAGGGCATCATGTCGATCCTCGTCATCGGTGCAGCGACCGACTACTGCCTGCTGCTGGTCGCCCGGCACCGTGAGGAGCTCGGCCGCCACCGCGACCCGTTCGACGCGATGCGGATCGCGTGGCGGGCCTCGCTCGCGCCCATCTCGGCCTCCGCCGGAACCGTGGCCCTCGGCCTGCTGTGCCTCCTGCTCTCGGACCTGGGGTCCAACGCCGCGCTCGGACCGGTCGCCGCGGTCGGGATCGCCGCCGCATTCGTCGCCGCGCTCACCCTGCTGCCCGCGCTCCTGCTCCTCGGCGGCCGCCGCTCCCGGGCGGTGTTCTGGCCGCGCATCCCCCGCGTGCCCGACGAGGAGGTGGAGGCCGGCGGGGCCGAGGACGTGCGGCGGGCGCCCGAGGACGCGTCCGGGATCTGGGGCCGGATCGCGCGGCTCGTGGGACGGCGGGACCGGCGCACCTGGGTGATCACGTCTGTCGCCCTGCTCGCCGCGGCCGGGCTCGTCACCACCCTCGACGCCGATGGCACCTCCGACTCCGAGGTCTTCCTCGCGCAGTCCGACGCCGTGGACGGCGAGGAGGTGCTCACGCAGCACTTCCCCGCGGGCGCGGTCCAGCCGCTGGACGTCGTGGCCGATGCCGACCTGGCCGAGGACGTCGTGGCCGCCGCGGAGGCGACCGACGGCATCGCGTCCGCCACCGTGGTCACGGAGGCTGCGCAGGGGGGCCAGGAGCCGGGTGGCCCGCCTGCCGAGGACGGGTCGCAGCAGGGCGGGCCGGGCGACGGCGGCCGGAGCGAGGACGGAAACGGTGCGGGGGGACCGCCCGCCGAGGACGCACCGCCGCTCGTGGTCGACGGCCGTGTCCACGTCGAGGCGACCACCGAGGCGTCGGCGGACACCGAGGAGGCCGTCCGCGCGGCCGCCGACCTGAGGACAGCGGTGCACGAGGTGGACCCGGCCGCGCTCGTCGGCGGCGCCGCGGCCGAGACGCTCGACACCCGGGACACGGCCGAGCGCGACCTGCGGGTCATCATCCCCGCCGTCCTGCTCGTCATCCTGCTCACGCTCGTCGTGCTGCTGCGCTCGGTCCTCGCACCGCTGCTGCTGCTCGCCGCGAACGTGCTCAGCTTCGCCACCGCGATGGGGATCGTGGCGGTGGTGTTCAACCACGTCCTCGACCTGCCCGGGGCCGATCCGACCGTTCCGCTGTTCGGCTTCGTCTTCCTCGTGGCGCTGGGGATCGACTACACGATCTTCCTCATGACCCGCGCCCGTGAGGAGTCGCTGCGCATCGGGACCCGGAGGGGTGTGCGCCGGGCCCTGTCCGTCACCGGCGGGGTCATCACGTCGGCCGGCGTGGTGCTGGCCGCGACGTTCGCCGCGCTCGGCGTGGTCCCGCTGCTGTTCCTCCTCCAGCTCGCGATCATCGTGGCGCTCGGCGTACTCATCGACACCCTCGTCGTCCGCACCCTCCTCGTGCCGGCGCTCGTCCACGACATCGGGAAGACCGTCTGGTGGCCGCGCCACGGACGGTTCCCCGACGACGACGAGGAGCGCGGTGAGGCCACGCCCGACCCCGCGACCACCGCCGTGGCCGCACCTGTGGAGAACTCCGCGACGGGCTGAGGGGACCTGGTTCGCTCGGTCCATGGGGCGGGCAGACGACGACGGACGCGTGCGGGTGCCGGGCTACCGGATCTCTCGGTCGCTGGGCGGCGGATCGGGACGGGTGTACAGCGCGACGTCCGACGAGCGCGGCTCGCCGGTCATCGTCTCGGTCGTCGACCTGCCCGAGGGGCGCTCCGGCGACGCGATGCGCCGGCGCCTGGCGGGCCTGCGCACGTCCCCGCACCCTCACCTGCCGCGGGTGCTCGACGTCGTCGACCTGACCGACGGGCGGGCGGCGCTCGTCACCGAGGTCGTGCCGGGGGCGTCCCTCGCGGCCGTGCGGGTGGCCCGCGGCGCGCTCTCGGTGCCGGAGGTGGCGGGGGTCCTCACCGACATCGGCTCCGCGCTGGCCCACCTGGCGGCCGCCGGCATCGTGCACGGCGACGTCTCTCCGGCCAACGTCGTGGTGGACACCACGGGGACCGTCGTCCTCGTCGACCTCGTCGGGGATGTGCGGCACGAGGAGGGGACGCCGGGGCACGTGGCGCCCGAGCGCATCGCCGGGGGTCCGGCGTCGACGGCGTCCGACGTCTACGCCCTCGGCATGCTCGTGCGCGGCCTGGCCCCCGGCGACCTCGAGGTCGAGGAGCTGACCACCCAGGCGTGCAGCGACGAGCCGGCCGTGCGGCCCACCGCCCGCGCGCTCGCGGCGCGTGCCGCCGAGCTGGGCGGGCGCTCGGGCGTGCGGCTGCCCGCGGGTGCGGACATGGCGGGCGCCCTCCTTCGCGAGGGTGCGCTGCGCGAGGCCACGGCGCACGTGCCGGCGGGCAGGTCCCGGGTCCGTCCGGGCTCGGGAGGCCGGGCCGGCCGGCGGGCGCGAGGCGGACCTGGTGCCCGGGGCGGGCGTCGAGCTCGGTCCGTGCGGCCCGAGCAGCGGGCACGCGGTGCGGGCCGGCTCCCCGCGCTGACGGCTGGGGGGAAGGTCGCCGTGCTCGGCGTCGCGGCCGTCGTCCTCGTACTGGGCGGGTTCGTCACGACGCGGACGATCCTCTCCCAGGCCGAGGCGCCCGACGCGACGGGCGCAGGGACACCCGCAGCGACGCAGGAGCCCTCCGCGGGTCAGTCGCAGGCCCCGGCGCCCTCGGGGTCGACGACGGGGACATCGCCGGAGGTCACGACCGAGAGCGCGCGCGGCACCGCGGCGGACGCGTTCGACGTCGTCTCCGAGGTCGTCGACGCCCGGGAGCGGGCGCTGCTCGCCGGGGACGCGGCCGCCCTCGCCGACGCCACCGTCGACGGCTCGCCCGCGCGGGCCGCCGACGCCGCTCTGACCCGTGCCCTGGGAACGACGACGATCGCCGACCTGTCGACCGACGTGACGTCCGTCGTCCTCACCGAGGGCGGGGCGACGGACGACAGGTTCGTGGCGGAGGTCTCGCTGCGTCAGGAGGAGTGGCGCGCCTCGGACGCCACGGGGGAACGCGTCTATCCCTCTGCCGAGACGTGCCGGCTCCTCACGCTCGAGCGGGTCGACGACCGCTGGGCGGTGGCCGATGCGGACAGGTGCGGCCCCGCCGACCAGGGCGGATAGCCTGCCACGGTGACGAGAGGACGACTGGCGCCGCCGAGCGGCGGAGGTGTCGTCGCGGTCCTCGCCCTGGCGGGCATGACGGCCTCGTTCATGCAGACGCTGCTCATCCCCATCCAGTCGGAGCTGCCGGAGCTGCTCGGCGCCACCCGCGACGACACCGCCTGGGCCATCACGAGCACGCTCCTCGCCGGGGCGATCTGCACGCCGATCTCGGGACGGCTCGGCGACATGTACGGCAAGCGGCGCGTCCTCCTGCTCCTCGTGGGTGCGCTCGTGGCGGGCTCGGTCGTCGCCGCGCTGGCCTACTCGGTCGTCCCCCTCATCGTCGGTCGCGCGCTCCAGGGGGCGGGTCTCGGCGTCATTCCCCTCGGCATCTCCGTCCTCCGCGACGTCCTGCACCCCGACCGTCTGCCGTCGGCCATCGCCCTCGTCAGCGCCACCCTCGGCGTCGGTGCCGCGCTCGGCCTGCCGATCAGCGCGGCCGTCACCCAGTACGCCGACTGGCACGTGCTGTTCTGGGGAGCCTCCGCACTCGGTCTCGTCCTGCTCGTACTGGTGGCGTGGGTCGTTCCGCCGAGCACGCTGCGCACGGGCGGCCGGCTCGACGTCGTGGGCATCGTCGGGCTCACCGCCGGGCTGACCGGTGTACTGCTCGCTGTCTCACGCGGGAACGACTGGGGCTGGACGTCCCCGCTCACGATCTGGCTCACGCTCGGTGGCGTCGCCGTCCTGCTTGCCTGGGGCGTGTTCGAGCTACGGGTCCCCAACCCGCTCGTCGACCTTCGGGTGTCGGCCCGCGGGACCGTGCTCGTGACCAACCTGGCGTCCGTCGCGATGGGGTTCGCCCTGTTCACCGCCAACGTCGTCTTCCCCCAGCTGCTCGAGCTGCCCCGGGAGCGCGGCGGACTCGGGCTGTCGTTGATCCAGTCGGGGCTGGTCCTCATGCCCCTGGGTCTGGCCATGCTCGTCATGTCACCCGTCGCAGGACGCCTCATGGGCCGCTTCGGCCCCAAGCCGCTGCTGGTCTCCGGGGCCCTCGTCATCGCGCTCGGCTACGGCCTCTCCGTCGTGGCGCCCCTGGACGTCGGCCTCGTGCTGCTCGTCAATCTGCTCGCCGGTGTCGGGATCGGCCTCGGTTTCGCGGCGATGCCCTCGCTCGTCATGAGCGCGGTGCCGTCGACGGAGACCGGCGCGGCCAACGGCCTCAACCAGTTCATGCGCAGCCTCGGCACCACCTCGGCCGCCACCGTCGTGGCGGCGGTCCTGGCCCGGTCCACGACCAGCGTGGACGGCGTGGAGGCGCCCGGCATCGACGGCTTCCGTGCGGCCCTGGTGCTCGGGCTGGTCAGCGCCCTGGTCTCCGCCGTTCTCGCGAGCCTCGTCCCGCCCCCGCGCCGCCACGCCGGCGAGCACGCGTCCATGCCGGAGGGCCGGTAGGTCGCCGGGGTCAGCTCGTTCGCGAGCCGCCCGGACCGACCAGCCACCGCGCGGCGGAGGCCACGTCCGGGTGCGCGAACTCGAAGCCGTCAGCGACGAGCGTCTCGGGGCGCATGCGCTGGGAGGCGAGGACGTCGGCAGCGAACTCGCCGAGCACGGCGCGCAGCGCGAGGCCCGGCACCGGGAGCCCGAACGGCCGGCGGAGCTCGTGCGCGAGGGCAGCGAGCACCTCGCGCTGGCGCGCCTCGCCGGGCGCCGCGAGGTTGATCGGGCCGACCCGCGCGGAGCCTGCGAGATGGAGCTGGGCCCGGACGTGGTCCTCCAGCGTGATCCACGGCCACCACTGCTGCCCGCCGCCGAGCGGCCCGCCCAGGCCGGCCCTGAGCAGGGGCAGCATCCGGCCGAGCGCGCCGCCGCGGGGGGCCAGCACGATCCCGGTGCGCAGGAACGCGGTCGGCACCCCGGCCTTGACGGCGGGCGCCGCCGCGGCCTCCCAGGCGGCCGACAGGTCGGCCGTGAACCCGCGTCCGGCGGGGGAGTCCTCCGTGAGGACCTCCTCACCGCGGTCCCCGTACCAGCCGACCGCGCTGCCCTGCAGGTAGCGCACCCCCGGGGCCGTCCGACCGGCCTCGAGGGCGCGGGCGAGCGTCGTCGCCAGCAGCGAGGTGCTCGACGTGCGGGACAGCAGGGCCGTGCCCTTGTAGGCCTCGGTCCACCGTTTGTCGCCGAGCCCCGCCCCCGCGAGATTGACGACGAGGTCCGCGCCGTCCAGCGCCGCCACATCCAGGAGGGCGTTCGCCGGGTCCCACGTGGCGTCGTCCCGTCCGGCGCGTCCCGACGACGGCCGCAGCAGCCGACGTACCCGCCAGCCGCGCCGGTCCAGCGCATCGACGAGGGCGCTCCCCACGAGCCCGGACGAACCGGCGACGACGGCGAGCCGGCCGTCCTGGTCCTCCCGGCGGGTGGTCACGTCAGCCCAGCCGCGCGAGCAGGGAGGATGCCTCCTGGCGGGAGCTGCCCTCCTCGGTGAGGTGGCGGAGCTGCTCGGGGACCTCCTCGCCGCGGCTCGTCATCGCCTGGCCCCACAGGCGCCCGGCCCGGTAGCTCGAGCGGACCAGCGGTCCGGCCATGACGCCGAGGTAGCCCAGCTCGGTGGCGATGTCGGACAGCTCGACGAACTCCTGCGGCTTGACCCAGCGGTCGACCGGGTGGTGCCGCAGGGAGGGCCGCATGTACTGGTTGATGGTGATGAGGTCGGTGCCTGCCTCGCGGATGAGGCGCAGGGCCTCGACGACCTCGTCGAACGTCTCACCCATGCCGAGCATGATGTTGGACTTGGTGACGAAGCCGTCGTCGCGTGCGGCGCGCAGGACCGAGAGCGAGCGGTCGTAGCGGAAGCCGGGACGGATGCGCCGGAAGATGCGCGGCACGGTCTCGACGTTGTGCGCGAGCACCTCCGGGCGCGAGGAGAAGACCTCGGCGAGCTGGTCGGGGTCCGCGTCGAAGTCGGGGATGAGCAGCTCGACGCCGGTGCCCGGGTTGAGACGGTGGATCTGCCGCACGGTCTCGGCGTAGAGCCAGGCGCCGCCGTCGTCGAGGTCGTCGCGGGCCACGCCGGTGATAGTCGAGTACCTCAGGCCCATCCGGCGCACCGAGCTCGCCACCTTGAGCGGCTCCGCGCGGTCGAACAGGGCCGGCTTGCCGGTGTCGATCTGGCAGAAGTCGCAGCGGCGCGTGCACTGGGACCCGCCGATGAGGAACGTCGCCTCGCGGTCCTCCCAGCACTCGTAGATGTTGGGGCAGCCCGCCTCCTCGCAGACCGTGTTGAGTCCTTGGCCGTGCACGAGGTCCTTGAGCTCGTTGTACTCCGGTCCCATCGTCGCGCGCGTCTTGATCCACGCCGGCTTCGCACCGATGGGCGTCTCGGCGTTGCGCTTCTCGACGCGCAGCATCTTGCGCTCGCCCGGCGCGGTCCTTCGCGGGCGCACCGGCGGGGCCGAGGCGGCCGGGGCCGGCTGGGCGTCGACCTTCGCGTCGCCGTGCCCGCCGCAGCCGCACGACCCGCCGCCCCCGCAGCCGCACGAGCCGCCACCCGAGCCGCACGGGCCCCCGGTGGCGCCGACGGCCTGCAGGCCGAGGTCGACCTTGACGTACTCCCCGTTCCCGCCGGACCGGGACGCGGCCGGGGCCGGTGCGGGCGGGGCGGTGACGGCGTCGGCCGCGACGTCGGGCAGGGTGTGGGCGGCCGTCATCGGCAGCAGGTGCCGGACGAGCGCACGTTCCACGACGTCGGCGACCTCGGCGAGGGTCAACGACCGGCCGAGGGCCTCGCTCAGCGAGGTGACGCCGGCGTCCGGGATGCCGCAGGGGACGATCCGGTCGTAGGAGGTGAGATCGGGGGCGACGTTGAGGGCGATGCCGTGCATCGTCGTGGCCCGGGCCACGCGCACGCCGATCGCACAGATCTTCGCGTCGACGCCACCGTCCGTGCCCGGCACCCACACGCCGGTGCGGCCCGGCACGCGCGTGGTGCTCAGCCCGAGCTCGGCGCACGCCTCGACGACGGCGTCCTCGAGGGCCCGCACGTAGGCCACGACGTCGACGGGCTCGGCGAGGCGGACGATCGGGTAGACGACGAGCTGGCCGGGCCCGTGCCAGGTGATGCGGCCCCCGCGGTCGACGTCGACGACCGGGGTGCCGTCGGTGGGCCGGTCCGACCGAGCCGTGCGCCGGCCGGCGGTGTAGACGGGGGCGTGCTCGAGCAGGAGCAGCGTGTCGCGGGACTCGCCCGCTGCGACCCGGGCGTGCACCTCGCGCTGCAGGTCCCACGCCGTGCCGTAGTCGGTCAGGGTGGTGCCGAGATCGAGCCTGCGCAGATCCATACCCTCGATGCTAACCGTGCGGCGAAGCTCCGCGTCCACCTGGACAGACCGTGGCCGCAGGGCGGACGACGGCGGGCCCCGTCACCCCCTGCGCAGGGGTGACGGGGCCCGCCGGTGCTGCCGGTGTCAGAGACCGAGGTCGCCCTCGAAGGAGCCCTCCTCGAGGCGTGCCTTCATGGTCTGGAGGAACCGGGCGGCGTCGGCGCCGTCGACCAGCTGGTGGTCGTAGCTGATCGCCAGGTACATCATCGAGCGGATGGCGATCGCCTCGTTGCCGTCGGTGTCCTTCACGACCACGGGGCGGCGCGTGATGGTCCCCGTGCCGAGGATGGCGACGCCGGGCTGGTTGACGATCGGCGTGTCGAACAGCGCGCCGCCGGAGCCGGTGTTGGTGACCGTGAAGGTCGCTCCGCTCACGTCGTCCGGTGTGACCTTGCCGGTGCGGGCCCGGTCGGCCTGCTCGGCGATGCGCTTGGCGATGCCGCCGAGCGTGAGGTCGCCGGCGTCCTTGACGACCGTGACCATGAGGCCCTTCTCGGTGTCCACCGCGATGCCGACGTTCTCCACGTCGTGGTAGATCACGTTCTCGCCGTCGATCTGCGCGTTGAGCTTCGGGTGCGCCTTGAGCGCCTCCGTCGCGGACTTGACGAGGAACGGCAGGTACGTGAGCTTGACGCCCTCGTTGGCCTGGAACGTCGACTTCGCCCGCGTGCGCAGGTCGGCGATGCGGGTGAGGTCCACCTCGACGACCGTCGTCAGCTGCGCGGTCGTCTGCATCGACTCCATCATCCGCTTGGCGATGACCTTGCGGGTGCGGGACATCTTCTCCGTGGTGCCGCGCAGGGTCGACGCCGGCGGGACCGTCGTCGGGGCCTTGGCGGCGGGCGCACCGGCCGGAGCGGCGGACGCGGCCGCGGGTGCCTTGGCCGCCTCGGCGGCGGCCTCGACGTCCTGCTTGCGGATGCGGCCGCCGACGCCGGACCCGGAGACCGTGTCGAGGTCGACGCCGAGGTCGCGGGCGAGCTTGCGCACCAGCGGCGTCACGTAGGAGGTCGCGCCGGCGGCGTCCGCGGGCGGGGCTGGCTTCTCCGTCGGGGGCTCGGGCTTGTCCTCCGGCGGGGCCGGGGGAGCGGCCTTCTCCTTCGGGGGCTCCGGCTTGTCCTCCGGCGGGGCCGGCGGAGCGGCCTTCTCCTTCGGGGGCTCGGGCTCGTCCTCCGGCTGCTCGGCGGGCTTGTCCTCGGCCGGCTTCGACGGTGCCGGGGCGGCCTCCTCGGCCGGCGCGGCGGCGGACGAGTCGGCGTCGCCTCCGATGATCGCGAGCACGGCCCCGACCTCGACCGTCTCGTCCTCGCCGACCTTGATGTCGGTGAGCGTGCCCGAGAACGGGGACGGGACCTCGGTGTCGACCTTGTCGGTGGAGACCTCGAGCAGGGGCTCGTCGACGGCGACCTCGTCCCCGACGGCCTTGAGCCACTGGGTGACGGTTCCCTCGCTGACCGACTCGCCCAGCGCGGGCATCGTCACCTCCTGGCCCCCACCACCACCGGTGGACGCGGACGCCGGAGCGGACTCCGAGGCCTCCTCGGCCTCCTGCTCGGCGGGCGCCTCCTCAGCGGGCTCCTCGGCAGGCTCCTCGGACTCCGGCTCGGCAGGCTCCTCAGCCTCGGCGGGGGCCTCGTCGGTCTCGGCGGGGGCCTCGTCGGCGGGTGCGTCGTCCGACCCGCCGCCGGAGCCGTCGCCGATCATCACGAGGTCGGTCCCGACCTCGACGGTCTCGTCCTCCTCGACGAGGATCTTCTCGATCGTGCCGGCCACGGGGGAGGGCACCTCGGTGTCGACCTTGTCGGTGGAGACCTCGAGCAGCGGCTCGTCGACCTCGACGGTGTCCCCGACGGCCTTGAGCCACTGGGTGACCGTTCCCTCGCTGACCGACTCGCCCAGGGCGGGCATCTTCACGGCTTCAGACATGATGTGTGCTTTCTCCTAGGGCGCGGGCTCAGTTGTGCGAGTGGAGCGGCTTGCCGGCCAGCGCGAGCGCTGCCTCGCCGACCGCCTCGTTCTGGGTGGGGTGGGCGTGCACGAGCGCGGCGACGTCCTCCGGGTAGGCCTCCCAGTTGACCAAGAGCTGGCCCTCGGCGACGAGCTCACCGACCCGGGTGCCGACCGCGTGGTAGCCGACGATCGGCCCGTCCTTCTCGCGGACCAGCTTGATGAACCCGGTGGTGCGCAGGATCTGTGACTTGCCGTTGCCCGCGAGGTTGAACTCGACGATCTCGACGTTGTCCTTGCCGTAGGTCTCCTCGGCCTGCGGCTGGGTGAGCCCCACGGAGGCGACCTCCGGCTCGCAGTAGGTGACCTTGGGGATGCCCGCCTCGTCGATGACGACCGGGTCGAGCCCGGCGATCTCCTCGGCCACGAAGATGCCCTGCTGGAATCCGCGGTGGGCCAGCTGCAGACCGGGGACGATGTCGCCGACGGCGTACACGTTCGGCAGGTTCGTGGCGAGGCGCTCGTTCGTGAGGACGAAACCACGGTCCATCTCCACGCCCTGCTCCTCGTAGCCGAGGTTCGAGGTGGCCGGGCCGCGGCCGACGGCGACGAGCAGGTAGTCGGCCTCGATCGACTTCCCGTCCTCGGTGGTCACCGTGACGCCGGAGTCGGTCTGCGTGACGCCGGAGAAGCGGGCGCCGGTGTGGAACGCGATCTTGCGCTTGCGGAAGGCGCGCTCGAGGGCCTTGGAGACCGCGGGGTCCTCGTTGGGCACGAGGTTGGGCAGCCCCTCGATGATGGTGACGTCCGCGCCGAACGACTTCCAGACCGACGCGAACTCGACGCCGATGACGCCGCCGCCGAGGACGACCACCGAGCTCGGCACGTGGTCGAGCGTGAGGGCCTGCTCGGAGGTGATGACGCGGCCGCCGAGCTCCAGGCCCGGGAGGGACTTCGAGTACGAGCCCGAGGCGAGGATGACGTTGCGGCCGACCAGGCGACGCCCGTCGACCTCGACGGTGTTGGGCGCGACCAGCGTGCCCCAGCCGGTGACGTACTCGATCGACGACGCCGAGACCAGGCCCTGCAGGCCCTTGTAGAGCTTCCCGACGACCCCGTCCCGGTAGCCGTTGACGCCGGGCATGTCGATGCCCTCGAAGGAGGCCTTCACGCCCACGTGCTCGGAGCCGTGGATCTCGTCCGCGACCTCCGCCGCGTGGAGCAGCGCCTTGGTCGGGATGCAGCCGCGGTGCAGGCAGGTGCCCCCGAGCTTGTCCGCCTCGACGAGCGCGACGCTCAGCCCCAGCTGCGCCCCGCGCAGGGCTGCGGCGTAACCGCCGCTGCCCGCTCCGAGGATGACGATGTCGTACTCCTGGTCTGCCACGTGCCTCTCCTTGCCGCAGGCTCGGCGGTCCACCTGACGGGACCGCCATGTCAACAGGTCCAACCGTAGTCGCCCGGCGCGGCCCGCCTCGCACGCGGGAGCCGGGCCTCGGGGCGCCTTCGGGTCGATCGTGTCACGGAGCGGGCCCCCGACGCTCGGCGAGGGCCCGCTGCGTCGGAGTCAGGCGGCCGAGCGGGCCTCGAGGTAGGACAGCATCGTGCGCACCCCGTACCCCGTACCGCCCACGTGCGTGTAGCCGTACGCGGCGGCGGAGTTGTAGCTGGGGCCCGCGATGTCGATGTGCGCCCACGGGGTCTCGCCGACGAACTGCTGGAGGAACACGCCCGCGGTGAGCATGCCCCCGGCGCGCTCGCCGGAGTTCTTGAGGTCGGCGACCGGGGACTTCAGCCCGTCCAGCTGCTCCGGCGGCAGGGGCATCGCCCAGGCGTCCTCGCCGGCCGCCCGGGCCGCGGCGACGACCTGCTCGCGCGCGGCGTCGGTCCCCATGACCCCCGCGGTGCGGTCGCCGAGCGCGACGACCTGGGCGCCGGTGAGCGTGGCGATGTCGAGCACCGCGTCCGGGGAGGCCGCCACGGCGTCAACGAGGGCGTCGGCCAGCACGAGACGGCCCTCGGCGTCGGTGTTCGTCACCTCGACCGTCGTCCCGTCGCGCTGGGTGAGCACGTCGGAGGGACGCTGCGCGGTACCGCTCGGCATGTTCTCGGCGAGCGGCAGGTAGCCGGTGACGGCGACGGGCAGCCCGAGCTCGGCGGCAGCCAGCACCGTGTGCAGCACCGCGGCCGCCCCGGCCATGTCGGACTTCATCGTCTCCATCGACTTCGGCGGCTTGAGCGACAGACCGCCGGAGTCGAAGGTGATGCCCTTGCCCACCAGCGCGTAGCGGCCCTTCGGACGCCTCGGCGAGTACGTGAGGGTGACGAGGCGCGGCCCGCGGGGCGACCCCTTGCCGACGCCGACCAGGCCGCCGTAGCCGCCCGCCTCGAGCGCGGCCTCGTCGAGGACCTGGACCTTGATCGAGGTCTTCCTCGCGAGCTCCTTGGCGCGGTCCGCGAACGAGGCCGGGAACAGCTCGCCCGGCGAGGCGTTGACGAGCTCGCGGGTGGCGTTGACGTGGGCGGCGACCACGCCGGCGCGGGACACGGCGGCGTCGACCTCCTTGCCCTTGCCCGCGACGAGCGTCAGGCGGGCCACCGGGGCCTCCGGCTCAGAGCGGTACGAACCGACGGCGAACGCCCCCAGCAGCGCCCCCTCGGCGACGGCGCCCGCGCGGGACGGCTCGTCGGCGGGCAGGGCGAGCACGGCGTGCGCGACGCCGGTCAGCGAGCGGGCGGCGGCACCCGCCGCGCGGCGCAGCGCCTCGGCGTCGAGGTCGTCGACCGGACCGACGCCGGTCAGGGCGACCGCGGGCGCCTTCCACGCGTCGGGCGCGGCGACGCGCACGACCTGGTCGGTTCGGCCGGTCACGCCGAGCGCGGCGAGCCGGCCGGTCAGCGCCCCGGCGTGCCTGCCGAGCGCGTCGCCCCCGACGAGGGCGGGTCCGTCGGCGGTGGTGCCGACCCCGACGACGACGACGTCGGCCGTGATCGAGGTCGCGGACTTGTGGCTGAGATCGAGTGTGGTCACCGCCCCAGGGTAGGACGCCGATGCGCCCCCGGTGACGTGGCGCCTACGCTGCGCGCGTGCCCCTGCCCGACCCGTACCCCGCGGCCTACCGCCACCTCATCTCCCGCATCGACGCCGAGGACGCCCACGTCGCCGCGGTGCGGGCGATCGGACTCGCCGGTCGCCTCGAGCCCGCCCGACGACTGCTCGCTGCGACGCTCGGGCGCCGGCCCGCGGTCCCGGTCGCCCCGGCACCGCACGGCCCGCTCGCGCGCCAGGTCCCCTCCGTCGTGGGACTGGCCGCCGGCATGGACAAGGACGGTCGCGCGGTGCTCGGCCTCGACGCGCTCGGCTTCGGCTTCGTCGAGGTCGGCACCGTCACCGCGCACCCGCAGCCGGGCAACCCGCGGCCCCGCGCCTGGCGCCACCCCGAGCTGCACGCGCTGCGCAACGCCATGGGCTTCAACAACCTCGGGGCCGACGCGCTCGCCGCCCGGCTGCGCGAGCTGCGGTCGACCCGCCGGGGGCGTGGCGTCGTCGTCGGGGTGAACATCGGCAAGTCCAAGGTGGTGCCCGTCGACGACGCGGCCCACGACTACGAGCGCTCCGCCCGGGTGCTCGCGCGCTGGGCCGACTACCTGGTCGTCAACGTGTCCTCGCCGAACACGCCGGGCCTGCGGAGCCTGCAGTCCGTCGAGCAGCTGCGCCCGATCCTGCGCGGCGTCCGGGCGGTGGCCGACGACGCGGCGGACCGGCGGGTGCCGCTCCTGGTGAAGATCGCCCCCGACCTCGCGGACCAGGACGTCGACGCCGTCGCCGACCTCGCCGGGGACCTCGACCTCGCGGGCGTCTCGGCCACGAACACCACCATCGACCACGACCTCGGCCCCGGCGGGCTGTCGGGAGCGCCGCTCACGCTCCGGTCGCGCGCGGTCGTCGCGCGGCTGCGCGACCGCCTGGGACCGGGGCCCACGATCATCGGCACGGGCGGCATCGGCTCGGTCGACGACGCCCGCGCGATGCTCGGCGCCGGGGCGGACCTCATCCAGGTCTACTCCGCGTTCGTCGAGCAGGGACCGCTGCTGCCGGGACGGCTCTCCCGACTCGTATGACCGGGGTCCTCAACGCCTTCGGCACGATCGGCGTCATCATCGGCGCGGGCTTCCTGCTCGCGCACCTGCGGATCGTCGACGTCTCCGTCCAGCGTGCGCTGGGCAAGGTCGTGTTCTGGGTGGCGGCCCCTGCACTGCTCGTGGGGGTCGTCGGGGACTCGGACCTTGCCGACATCGTCTCGGTCGGCGCGCTCGCGCAGCTGCTGGCCGTCGTCATCGGCATGGCCCTCGTGGCGGTTCCTGCACGGCTCGTGTGGGGTCACGGCCTCGTGGGCACCACCGTGGCCTCCTCGCTCGTGGGGTTCGTCAACGCCCTCAACCTCGGGCTCCCGCTCGCGATCCTCGCGCTCGGTGACGCGTCCGCGATCGTGCCGATGGTGCTGATCCAGCTGCTGTTCGTGCAGCCGTTGATGATCGCCGTCCTCGAGCGGTCCCGGCCGGGGACCGGGGGAGGTCCGGTGCGTGCGGCGGCGCGCACCCTCGTCCAGCCGCTCCTGCTGGGGACGGCCCTCGGGGTGGTGCTGTCCGCCACCGGCTGGGACCTGCCCACGGTCCTGGCCACCCCGCTCGAGATGATCGGGTCGATGACGATCCCGGCGATCCTCATCGGGTTCGGCGTCTCGCTGCGGCTCGGCCCGTCGATCGGTGCGGGCCGCTGGCGCGAGGTGGCCTGGATCACGGTCGTCAAGCTCGTGGCCATGCCCGCGGTGGCGGTCGGGGTCGCTCTCGCCCTCGGTCTGGACCGCTCGGCCACGCTCGCCGTCGCGGTCGTCAGTGCTCTGCCCTCGGCGCAGAACGTCTTCGTCATCGCCGGCGAGTACGGCCGCGGCGAGGACCTCGCGCGCGACGGGATCGTCGTGACGACCCTGCTCTCGTTCCCGGCGATCGTCGGGATCGCCGCGATCCTGGGCTGAGCCCGCCCGCTACTGCCTGGGCTGCACCGGCCCGCCGCCGATGCGCACCTGCGGCTTGGGCTGGCGCAGGAAGCGCGGGTACATCGAGCGGATGAAGGCGTACCAGACCGTGCCCTTGACGTACCGGTCGCCGTGCTCGGCGACGAGCCGCCGCTTGAGGATGAGCACCGCGATGACGGACGTGATGATCGACAGGACGAGCAGGAGGTACATCGCCATGACGATGGCGGCCTCGTACCCGGGCAGGAACTGCCCGACGACGAGCATCGCGAGCATGATGACGAACGCGCCGGGCAGGAAGATCTGCGAGGGCAGGAAGCGGGAGTCGATCCAGTCGCGCGCGGCGCGGCGCACGGGGCCGCGGTCACGGGCGGGCAGGTAGCGCTCGTCGCCGGTGCGCATCGCCTGCTGCTGGAGCGCGAAGTTCTTGTTGCGCTGCTCCTTGGCGCGCTTGCGGGCCGCCTTGCGGTCGTTGACGACCAGCGGCTGGCGGTTGCGCGCGGCGGCCTCGGCCTTCGTCGGGGTGGGGCGGCCCTTGCGTGGCGTGGCGCCCGGCGCCGACCGCTCGTCCGCGGCCAGGTCGTCGGCGCCCTCGCTGTGCTCGGGTGCCTCGGGGGACGCGTCGGTGCGGCGGACTCTCACCCCAGCAGGATAGTGGACGCCCGCCGGCGCCGGGCCGGGCGGCCCGGTGGCCCGAGGCACAGCTCGGGGCGGGAGGGACGGATCGAGCGGGGAGGGCAGGTCGCAGCTCGAGGAACGGATCGAGCGGGGAGGGCAGGTCGCAGCTCGAGGGACGGATCGAGCGGGGAGGGTACGTCTCTGCTCGAGGCACGGCGCGTGGGGGACCGGCGCTGGGTCGCTAACCTCGAGGGGTGAACATCGACGACCTCATCGCCCGCGCCGAGCAGGACTACCCCCGGGTGCTCGCCGAGCTACAGGAGCTCGTGACCATCCCTTCGGTCTCCAACCCCGCGTTCGACCAGTCGGCCGTGCGCGTGAGCGCCGAGGCGGTGGCGGGCCTGCTGCGCGGTGCCGGGATGCAGGACGTGCGGATCGCCGAGGCGACCACGCCCGGTGGCGCGGTCTCCCGCCCCGCCGTCCTCGGGCACAAGGTGGGCGTCCCCGGGGCACCGACCGTGCTGCTGTACGCGCACCACGACGTGCAGCCCCCCGGCGACGCGGCCGCCTGGTCGACGGAGGACCCGTTCGTCCCCGAGGTCCGCGGCGACCGCCTCTACGGCCGGGGCGCGGCCGACGACAAGGCAGGGATCATGGCCCACGTCGGGGCGCTGCGGATCCTCGGCGACGACCTGCCGGTCAACGTCACCGTGTTCGTCGAGGGCGAGGAGGAGATCGGCTCCCCGACCTTCCGTGACTTCCTCGAGCAGCACCGCGACGCGCTCGCCGCCGACGTCATCGCCGTGGCCGACTCGTCGAACTGGGCGATCGGTACACCGGCGCTGACGACCAGCCTGCGCGGCGTCGTCCAGGTCGAGGTCGAGGTCCGCGTGGCGCACCACGCGGTCCACTCCGGTCTCTTCGGCGGACCGTCGCTCGACGCCGTCACCTCCCTGGCCCGCCTGATCGCCACGCTCCACGACGACGACGGCAACGTCGCCGTCACCGGGCTGCAGACCTCGGACGCGGAGCTCGTCGACTACCCGGAGGCGGACTTCCGGGCCTCGTCCGGCATGCTCGACGAGGTGCGGCTCGCCGGCTCAGGACCGCTCGCCGGCCGGCTGTGGAACATGCCGGCGATCGCCGTCATCGGCCTCGACGCCACGCCCGTCGCGACGTCGTCGAACACCCTCATCCCGGCGGCGCGCGCCGCGATCTCGTTGCGGGTGGCACCCGGTCAGGCCCCCGCCGAGGCGGCCCGCGCCCTCACCGACCACCTGCAGTCCCACGCCACGCTCGGCGCTCAGGTGACGACGACCGTGGTGGAGGCGGGACCCGGGTTCGACGGCGCGGGCGACGGTCCGGCGCTGCAGGCCGCCGAGTGGGCGCTCGCCCGCGCCTGGGGTACCCGTCCCGTCCACCAGGGCATGGGTGGGTCGATCCCCTTCATCGCCGACCTCAAGGAGGTCTTCCCGCAGGCGCAGATCCTCGTCACCGGCGTGGAGGACCCGCAGTCCCGCGCCCACTCGGAGGACGAGTCGCTGCACGTGGGCGAGCACGCGCGGGCGGTCCTCGCCGAGGCGCTCCTGCTCGCGCGGCTCGGCGGGGTCGTCTAGCCGTGCGGGTGCTGCTCGCCGTCGACCGGGTCGGGGCGCTGCCGGCCGTGCAGGTGGCGGCCGCGCTGACGCAGGGCTGGGCGGCGGAGCGCCCGGACGACGAGCTCGAGGAGCTGGCCCTGTCCGACGGCTCCGCCGGTGTCCTGGACGTGCTGCCGCCGGGTGGGCGGGAGATCGTCGTGGTTCCGGGCCCCCTCGGCGAGCCCGTCCCCGCGAGCCTGGTCCGTGCCGGGCGGACCGTCTGGATCGACGCCGACGACGTCCTCGGCGCCCGCCTCGCCCCCGGCCGGGTCGCGGAGTGCCTGGAGGAGGGGACGAGCGCGGGGCTCGGGGCACTGCTCGCGCACGCCGCACACTCGGGAGCGGGCCGGGTCGTCGTCGGGCTCGGCGTGGCCGGGGTGCACGACGCCGGTGCCGGGCTGCTCACCGAGCTCGGCGGCGGCCCTGACGACGTGCCGCGGGCGGCCGAGCGGCTCGAGGGGCTCGACGTCGTCCTCGCCCTCGCCGTGGACGAGCCCCTGACCGGACTGCACGGCACAGGAGCGCAGCTGGCCGAGCGGCACGGCATCGATCCCGCCCGGGCGCAGGAGCTCGACGGACGCACCGGTCGCACGGCCGACCGCATCCTCCGGTCCGCCGGTGATCGTCGCGGGCGCACCGCCCTGCCGCTGCTCGGGCACGGCCATGCGGGCCACGAACACGCGGGCGGCGGCCACGCGGGCCACGGGACCACGGGGGAGGGGGCGCCCGCGAGCCGGCTGACCACGCGCACAGACGGAGGCGGCGCGGGCGGGGGCACCGCGCTCGCGCTCCTCGCTCTCGGTGCGCGGGCGTTCGACGGCGCCGACGTCGTGGCGAGCGAGCTCGGCCTCGGCGTGGCGCTCGACCGGCTGGCGGGCGTCGGTCTCGTGGTGACCTCGGCCGGCGAGGTCGGCCCCGACGAGGCTCGGCGGTCGGTCATGGCCACCGTCGGACGCGCCGCCGCGACCCGGGCGCTCCCGGTCGTGGCCGTCGGGCGCACCGTCACGTCCTCGCGTCGGGAGCTCGCGCCTGCCGGCGTGTCCGCGAGCGCCGCCCTGGTCCCGGGCCGGCACCCGGACGAGCCGCCCGCCGCGGACGACCCGGCGGCCCTGCGGTCGGCGCTCGTCGACCGGGGCACCCGCCTTGCTCGGACGTGGTCGCGGCCCTGAGGCCCGCGGCGCGCGGGGGCTGCCGCGCGCGACGTGACGGATCCGCCTCTCCCGGAGGAGGCAGGCGTGGACGTACCCTGGGACCGCGGGAACAGCGCGGGACCGATCCGCGTTGACCCTGCCACGCCCCGGTGGGCCCGGGACGAGAACCTGAGGAAGGACGTGCCATGACGGACACGACGATCGACGCCACCCACGGGGTCATCCTGACCGACGGCGCCGCCGCCAAGGTCAAGAGCCTGCTCGACCAGGAGGGCCGGGACGACCTGCGCCTGCGCGTGGCGGTGCAGCCGGGCGGCTGCTCCGGACTGATCTACCAGCTGCACTTCGACGAGCGTGTCCTCGACGGGGACCTGCTCCGCGACTTCGACGGTGTCGAGGTGGTCGTCGACAAGATGTCGTCCCCGTACCTCGACGGCGCATCGATCGACTTCGCCGACAGCATCGAGCGCCAGGGCTTCACCATCGACAACCCCAACGCGGGCGGCTCCTGCGCCTGCGGCGACTCCTTCCACTGACAACGGCCACGGCGCGCCGACGCACAGGTCGGCGCGCCGTCGTGCTGCCCGGACGACCCCACGACACCGAACCCGACGGAGACCTTGTGCGCCGACCCACCCGACTCGTGACCGCAGCCCTGCTCGGGGCGTCCCTCGTGCTCGCCGGCTGCTCCGGCTCCGACGAGGGCTCCGACGAGTCCGGGTCGGAGCAGGCGAGCGACGGCGAGGCGGCGACACCGCCCGGCGAGGACCTGCCGACCGTGAGCACCGAGATCGGCGAGACCCCGGTCGTGGAGTTCCCGGGCAGCGGTGCTCCCGCGACCCTCCAGTCCGAGGTGATCGTCGAGGGCGACGGCGCAGAGGTCGGTACGGACGACGTCGTCGTCGCGCACTACCAGGGCCAGATCTGGGACGGCGAGGTGTTCGACTCCTCCTACGAGCGGGGCGCGCCCAGCGCGTTCTCCCTCAACCAGGTCGTGCCCGGCTGGAAGGAGGGCCTGACCGGCACCCACGTCGGCGACCGGGTGGTCCTCTCCCTCCCGCCGGAGGACGGCTACGGGGAGCAGGGCCAGCCCGGCGCGGGCATCGAGGGTGACGACACGCTGCTCTTCGTCGTCGACGTCGTCGACACGTTCGCCCCCGACGCGCAGGGGCAGGCCGACGCGACGCCCGTGGAGCCGGCGCCCGACCTGCCGGTGACGATCGACGGCGAGCTCGGCGGCCCCGCCACGATCACGGTCGAGGAGGGCGCCGAGGAGCCCTCCGAGATGACCACGCACGTCATCGCCGAGGGCACGGGGGAGCCCGTCCCGGAGACACCGGGCAGCACGGTGGTCATGCAGTACGCGGCCGCCTCGTGGGACGGCACCACCACCGAGTCCACCTGGGAGCTGGGCTCCGTCATGTCCCAGGCCGTCGGCGCGGGCAGCGTCGCGGACCAGCTCACCGGCGTCCCGGTCGGTTCGCGCGTCGTCGTCCTCGCCCCGGCGCTGGCCGAGCAGGGCGTCCCGGCCTCGGCCTTCGTCTTCGACGTCGTCGGCGCGGTCGAGGGTCCCCCGATCGAGGGGATGCCCGGCGAGTCGGGCTCGGAGTCGGGGTCCGGCGAGAGCCCGTCCGAGAGCGCCTCCTGACGCGAGCGTCGCGGAGCCGGGCGGCCCCTCCCACCGGGTGCAACACGCGGGAACGGACCATTCGGTCGATGGCGACGCGCCGTCGTGACGGCGGGGTAAGGTGGCGGCTACGGGCCGAGGTTTCACGCGCCGAAGGGCTGCCCAGCCCACCTGCGCGTGGACGGCCGGCCCAGCTGTCAAGACGTCGGGAAAGGTCCACCGTGCGCAGTACTCAGTCCCACAAGCGGCGCACGCCGCTCCTCGCCGCCGCCGTGCTCGTGAGCGTGCTGCTCGCCGGCTGTGCGGGCGACCGCGGGCCCTCGGAGGAGGGGATGGGTCTCGACGTCGGCTTCCTGCCGTCCACACGGGACATGACGGACAAGACCGACCAGCTCATCAGCCTCTGGAACGGGACGTGGCTGGCCGCGCTCGCCGTCGGCGCCGCCGTCTGGATCATGACGCTGGTCTGCATCGTCGTGTACCGCAAGCGCAAGAACGACGACCGCCTCCCGGTGCAGACCCGGTACCACGTGCCGCTCGAGATGATGTTCACGGTCATCCCGGTGTTCCTGGTCGGGACGCTCTTCTACTTCTCGCAGGCCTCGACGGCGACGATGCAGGACACGGACGGCGAGGAGGACCTCGTCGTCAACATCTACGGCAAGCAGTGGAGCTGGGACTTCGTCTACACGACCGACGGCGTCTACTTCTCCGGGGACCGGATGAGCCTCACGGGGGAGGAGGGGGTCGAGGAGACGCTCCCGACCCTGTACCTGCCCGAGGGCCAGACGGCCGAGATCGTCGTCCACTCGCGCGACGTCGCGCACTCGATCTGGATCCCGGCCTTCCTCTACAAGGTCGACATGATCCCGGGCCGTACCGCCAGCTTCGAGGTCACCCCCACCCGTGAGGGCGTGTACTCGGGCAAGTGCGCCGAGCTGTGCGGCGAGTTCCACAGCGAGATGCTGTTCAACGTCGCGGTCGTGCCCCAGGAGGAGTACGACGCGATGATGCAGGAGTACCGGGACAACGGGTGGGAGGGCGACCTGCCCCCGGAGCTGGGACGTAACTACGACCTGCCCCGGTACCCGGTCGAGAGCGCGAGCGAGGGCAACTGATGGCAACGACGATCGAGCAGCCGGCCCACGCCGGCGAGGGTGAGGGTGTCCCCGGCCTGAGGCCGCGGAAGCAGTCGATGGGGAAGCTCTTCGTCTCCTGGATCACGTCGACCGACCACAAGGTCATCGGCTACATGTACCTCGTCACGTCGTTCGCGTTCTTCGCGATCGGCGGACTGCTGGCACTGGTGATGCGGCTCGAGCTGTTCTCGCCGGGCCTCATGCTGCAGTCGGCCGAGCAGTACAACCAGTTCTTCACCATGCACGGCACGATCATGCTGTTCCTGTTCGCGACGCCGTTGTTCACGGCGTTCGGCAACATCATGGTGCCGCTGCAGATCGGTGCCGCGGACGTCGCGTTCCCCAAGCTCAACATGTTCGCCTACTGGCTCTTCCTGTTCGGGGGGCTCCTCGCGATCGGTGGCTTCCTCACCCCGCAGGGCGCCGCGAGCTTCGGCTGGACCGCCTACACGCCGTTGTCCACGGAGGCCTTCTCGCCCGGCCTGGGCGGTGACCTGTGGGTCGTCGGCATCGCGATGACCGGTTTCGGCACGATCTTCGGGTCGGTCAACTTCATCGCGACGATCATCTGCTACCGCGCGCCGGGTATGACGATGATGCGCGTCCCCATCTTCACGTGGACGACGCTGGTGACCTCGCTGCTCGTGCTCATGGCGTTCCCGGTGCTCGCCTCCGCACTGTTCGGCCTCGGCTTCGACCGCGTGCTCGGCGGCCAGATCTTCAACCCGGAGGCAGGCGGCGCGCTCCTGTGGCAGCACCTGTTCTGGTTCTTCGGCCACCCCGAGGTCTACGTCATCGCGTTGCCGTTCTTCGGCATCATCTCCGAGGTCATCCCCGTCTTCTCCCGCAAGCCGGTGTTCGGGTACCAGACCCTCGTCTACGCGACGATCGCGATCGCCGCCCTGTCGATGACCGTGTGGGCGCACCACATGTTCACGACCGGCGGCGTCATGCTCGACTTCTTCTCACTGATGACGATGCTCATCGCCGTGCCCACGGGCGTGAAGTTCGTCAACTGGGTCGGCACGATGTGGCGCGGGAAGCTCACCTTCGAGACGCCGATGCTGTGGGCGCTCGGGTTCATGACGACCTTCGTCTTCGGCGGCGTCACCGGCGTCATCCTCGCCTCCCCGGCGCTGGACTTCATCCTCCACGACACGTACTTCGTGGTCGCGCACTTCCACTACACCGTGTTCGGCACGGTCGTGTTCTCGATGTACGCGGGCATCCACTTCTGGTTCCCCAAGTGGACCGGCAAGATGCTCAACGAGACGCTCGGGAAGATCACGTTCTGGCTGACGTTCATCGGCTTCCACACGACGTTCCTCGTGCAGCACTGGCTGGGCGCGCAGGGCATGCCGCGTCGCTACGCGGACTACATGGTCGAGGACGGCTACCAGCTCTACAACCAGATCTCGACCGTGGGCGCGTTCATCCTCGCCAGCTCGACGATCTTCTTCTTCATCAACGTGTACGTGACGATGCGCGGGCCGCGCACCGTCTTCGTCGACGACCCGTGGGGCTTCGGCAACTCCCTCGAGTGGGCCACCGGCTCGCCCGTGCCGCGGCACAACTTCACGTCCCTGCCCCGTATCCGCTCCGAGCGGCCGGCGTTCGACCTCCACCACCCCGAGGTCACGGCGATGGAGCACACCGCTCCCGACGAGGCCGTGCTGGCGGCCGCCGGCAGGGGCGGGCCGTCCACCACCCGACTGGAGGAGCGGCGATGACCGCACAGATGCCCGACGGCAGCGACACGCATCCGATCGGTGTCGAGGAGCAGCAGACGAGGATCCGGCCCATGCGGGTCGAGATCGTCATGTTCGCCGCGCTCACGGTGTTCTTCACGCTCTGCGGTGTGGTCTACGCGGCGGTCGCGGACTTCGAGTCGGTCGGCACCGTCGGGTTCCTGCTGCTCGGTGGGATGAACGGCTTCATCGCCTTCTACCTGTGGCTCACCGCCCGTACGACCGACGCCGCCGCGCGGTGGGAGGACGACCCGCACGCCGAGATCGCCGACCGTGCCGGGGACATCGGCCAGTTCGCGCCGCAGTCGTGGTGGCCGCTGGTGCTGGGTGTCGCCGCGACCCTGGGTTTCCTCGGGATCGCCGCGGGATGGTGGATCACCGGGCTCGGGCTCGTCGTCGCGCTGGTGGGCGTGGCCGGTCAGATGTACGAGTTCAACCGGGGCATCCACGCGCACTGACACCGCGGGGCGACCGCCGGACCGGGCCCGTGCTCCGTCGAGGGGCACGGGCCCGAGCCGTCTCCGGGCCCCCGGGAGCCCCAGGAACGGCCGACGGGCCCGCACCCCCTGCCCAGGGGAACGGGCCCGTCACGCTGTCGTACGCGGCCGTCAGGCGACGACGAGGCCGCTCGCGTTGGCCGTGGCCTTCGCGAGGCGCTCCGAGGCGTCCTGCCAGTTGGCGATGTTCCAGAACGCCTTGACGTAGTCCGCCTTGACGTTGAGGTAGTCGAGGTAGAACGCGTGCTCCCACATGTCGAGCATCAGCAGCGGCAGCGTGCCGACGGGCACGTTGTTCTGCTGGTCGAACATCTGGAAGACCACGAGGCGGCCCGAGACCGAGTCGTACGCGAGCACGGCCCAGCCGGAGCCCTGGATCGAGGTCGCCGCGGCGGTGAAGTGCGCCTGGAACTTCTCGAACGAGCCGAACGAGTCCTTGATCGCCTCGGCGAGCTCGCCCTCGGGCTGCCCGCCGCCCTCGGGGGAGAGGTTCTTCCAGAAGATCGAGTGGTTGATGTGTCCGCCGAGGTTGAACGCGAGGTCCTTCTCGAGCTTCGGCGCCGCGGCGAGGTCACCGGACTCCCGGGCCTCGGCGAGCTTCTCGAGCGCGGTGTTGGCACCCGTCACGTACGTGTTGTGGTGCTTGGAGTGGTGGAGCTCCATGATCTTGCCGCTGATGTGGGGCTCGAGCGCCGCGTAGTCGTAGGGCAGCTCGGGAAGCGTGTACGTCATGCGTGTCCTCCATCGTCTCTCCGGCCGTTCGCCGGGGGGTTGTCGTGCTCACGGGCCGCCGGCCCGCTCACTGGGTGCAACAGCACGTGCTCCCTATTGTTCCCCGTTCCGTGATCCGGCGCACGCGCGTGTCAGGGCCCGACGACGAACGGCGCCACCCGCTCGGGGTGACGCCGTTCGTCGTCGGGTTGTGGCCGGCTCAGTCGCGGATGAGCCGCGCGCTGGACTCCGAGCGCGGGGGCTCCTCGTAGTGCTCCTCGGCGGGGTCGGTGCCCTCGACGAGCCCGTGGCGGTGCTGCTCGGCCTCGGCCAGCTCGGCCGGGGTGACGGGCTCGACACGGTCCTCGTAGAACCACCGGGACAGGGCGATCCGCATCCTGCCGGGGCCCTTCTGACCCGCGGGACGGTCCACGCCGTTCTCGTCGACCTCGGGCTCCGCCACGAGCGGGCGGCCGGCCTCGTAGCCGACCAGCGTCCAGCGCTCGTGCTCGTCGAGCGGCCGGTGCCAGCTGTGCATCGAGCCGTCCGGGAGCTGCACGAGCCGACCGGTGTTGTGCCCCTCGAGCACGAGCTCGCGGTCGCGGCGCTGCAGCGAGAGACAGATCCGCTTCACCAGCGGGAACAGGATGAACGGCAGCACGATGAAGCCGATCCGGAACGCCCAGGTGATCTGGTTGATGGACAGGTCGAAGTGCGTCGCGATGATGTCGTTCGAGCCGGCCGCGTTGAGCAGGAAGAACTCGGCGATGATAATCACGCCGACCGCGGTCCGCACCGGCACGTTGCGCGGCCGGTCGAGCACGTGGTGCTCGCGCGTGTCCTTCGTGGCCAGCTGCTCGATGAACGGCCACAGCGCGAGGATCCCGAACATCAGCCCCGGGATGATCACACCGGGCACGAGCACGTTGAACGGGATCGTGAAGCCGCCGATGACCACCTCGGTCTCGCCCGGCATGAGGCGCAGGGAGCCCTCGAGGAAGAGCATGTACCAGTCGGGCTGGGCGCCGGCGCCCACGGGGGAGGGGTCGTACGGCCCGTAGTTCCACACGTTGTTGATCGACATGAGCGAGCCCATGAGCGCGAGCACGCCGAACACGATGAAGAAGAACCCGCCGGCCTTGGCCATGTACACCGGGAAGAGGGGGTAGCCGACGACGTTGTTGTCGGTGCGGCCCGGGCCGGGGTACTGGGTGTGCTTGTGCACCACCACGAGCATGAGGTGCACCGCGACGAGCGCGAGGATCAGGCCCGGGATGAGCAGGATGTGCACGGTGAACAGGCGCGGGATGATGTCGGTGCCGGGGAACTCGCCGCCGAACAGCCCGTAGCTCGCGTAGGAGCCGATGATGGGGATCGACTTCGCGACGCCGTCGGCGATCCGCAGGCCGTTGCCGGACAGGACGTCGTCGGGCAGGGAGTAGCCGGAGAAGCCGGCGAGCAGGCCCAGGATCATCAGGCTGAAGCCCACGACCCAGTTGATCTCGCGAGGCTTGCGGAACGCGCCCGTGAAGAAGATGCGGAACATGTGCGTGACGATCGCGGCCATGAACAGCAGGGCGGCCCAGTGGTGGATCTGCCGCATGAGCAGACCACCCTTGACCTCGAACGAGGTGTAGACGGTCGAGGCGTACGCCTCGGACATCTCCAGACCCTGGTGGGACACCGGCAGGGCGTCCAGGGGGTAGGTCGTGTGCCCCATCGAGGGGACGAAGAACATCGTGAGGAAGATGCCCGAGATGATGAGCGTGATGAAGCTGTAGAGCGCGATCTCGCCCAGGAGGAACGACCAGTGGTCGGGGAAGATCTTCCGCGCGAACTCCTTGACGAGCTTCGCGGCGCCGATCCGCTCGTCGAGGACCACGCCGGTCTTGCCGGCCAGGGTCGTCGGCGCGGGCGCGCGCCGTGCGTCGGGGGTGGCGGTCGTGGTCACTTGAGACGCTCCCAGTAGCTCGCCCCGATGGGCTCGTCGAAGTCGGCGGTCGCGATGAGGTAGCCCTCGGTGTCGACGGCGATCGGCAGCTGCGGGAGCGCCCGCTTCGCCGGGCCGAAGACGACCTTGGCGCCGTCGGTCATGTCGAAGGTCGACTGGTGGCAGGGGCACAGCAGCTCGTGGGTGGTCTGCTCGTAGAGCGCGACCGGGCAGCCGACGTGCGTGCAGATCTTGGAGTAGGCGACGATCCCGTCGTAGCTCCAGTCCTGCCGCTCGGGCGTCTCGACGAGGAGCTCGGGATCCATCCGGACGAGGATGACGACGGCCTTGGCCTTCTCCTCGTAGTAGTGCTCCTCGGCCTCCATGCCGTGGGGGACGATGTGGAAGACCGATCCGCGCGTGACGGAGGCGGCCGGCAGCGGGTCGCCGGTCGGGTCGATCGCGAGGCGGCGCCCGACGCGTCCGTCGGCGGTCTCGCCGAAGAAGGAGGGGTCGGCCTCCTCGGGCGTGTCGCCCCAGATCGTGTGGCGGAACTTGTCGACGTCCCAGTCGCGGCCGAGGTTGCCGACCAGCGGGACCACGAACGGCAGCGGCGCGAGGGCCAGCGCCCCGGCGAGCGCACCCTTGAGCAGCGGGCGACGAGCGATGTTGGAGTCGGCGGCGCCACGGCGGAGGATCTCCTGGGCCTCGGCGCGGCCCGCCGCGTCGGAGGCCTGCATGTGGCGCTCCTCGACCTGCTCCTCGTCGTTCATCAGCGACTTGGCCCAGTGGACGGCCGCGAGGCCGATCCCGAGCGCACCGATGCCCAGGCCGAGACCGAGGGCGAGGTTGGAGGTCCGGACGCTCATCATCTCGGCGTTCAGCGGCAGCACGACGTACAGGACGACGCCGGCGATCGAGGCGATGACGGACAGGACCAGCAGGATGACGACGATGGCCTCGGACCGCTTCGCGGCGGCCGGGTCGGAGTCGCCGAGGCGGTGCCGGTGCGGCTCGAGACCGGGATTCTCGAACCGGTCGTCCACCGCGACGTCCCCCGAGCGGTGCTCCGCGCGCGCCACGTCGTGGTTGCCGTTGTCGTTGGGCGGGGTGGTGCTCACGAGGACCTCGCTCCGATCCAGACCGAGGCGGCCACGAGGACGCCCATGCCGACGATCCACACCCACACGCCCTCGGTGACGGGGCCGACCGAGCCCAGCGACAGTCCGCCGACCGACACGTCGCGCTGGGCGACGAGGTAGGAGATGACGTCGCGCTTGCCCTCGGGAGTGATGTTCGCGTCGTTGAACACCGGCATCGACTGCGGGCCGGTCTGCATCGCCTCGTAGATCTCCGTCGGCGTCGAGCCGGACAGGTCGGGCGCGTAGCGGCCCTCCGAGAGGGCGCCGCCGGCGCCGACGGCGTTGTGGCACATCGCGCAGTTCGTGCGGAACAGCTCCATGCCGTTGGCGGCGTTGCCCAGCTCCGGGTCGACCTGCTCCGCGCTGGGGATCGCGGGGCCGGGGCCGAGGCCCGCGACGAAGGCCGCGACCTGGTTGATCTGCTCGGGCGTGAAGCTCGGGTTGCCCTCCGCCGCCTGGGGGCCGTTCATGCGCATCGGCATGCGGCCGGTCGCCATCTGGAAGTCCACGCTGGCCGCGCCCACGCCCACGAGCGAGGGGCCGATGTCCGTGCCGGTCGCGTCGAGGCCGTGGCAGGTGGCGCAGTTGGCCTGGAACAAGCGCTCGCCGGCCTCCGCGTCCTCCGAGGCGCTCTCGGCTGAGGTGGCGTCGGCGGTGCCCGCGTCGACGAGGGCGAGGACGCCGCCCGTCATGATCAGCGCGAGCAGGAGCAGGATCACCGGTGCGTACCGGCTCCTCCTGCGTGCGGCGAGTGCCTTCACGATTCTCGACCTCTCGGTGGTGATTTCGGTGGTGGGGGCCGTGGGATGTCGGGGCAGGTCCGGACCGTTCCGTGCCGCGCCCCGGCGACGCTATCTGATGATGTAGATGATGATGAACAGGCCGATCCAGACGACGTCGACGAAGTGCCAGTAGTACGACACGGCGACGGCCGATCCGGCCTCGAGGTGGCCGAACGTCTTGGCCTGGTAGGACCGGCCGAGGACGTAGAGGAAGGCGATGAGCCCGCCGAGCACGTGCAGGGCGTGGAAGCCGGTGGTGATGAAGAAGACCGAGGAGTACGAGCTGGCCTGGATCGTCACGCCGTGGTGCATGAGCTCGATGTACTCGGTGGTCTGCCCGGCGACGAAGATCGCGCCGAGCACGTAGGTGAGGAAGTACCACTCGTTCATGCCCCACCGGCGGACGTCGAGCAGGCCGCCGGTGCGGCGCTGCTGGAACCGCTCCGCGGCCCACACACCCATCTGGCAGGTGAACGAGCTGGCCACGAGGATGATGGTGATGCTCAGGGCCCAGGGGAAGTTGAGGACGGACGCCTCGTCCGCCCAGGCCTCGGGGCCGGCGACCGACCGGTGCGTGAAGTACATCGCGAACAGGCCGGCGAAGAACATCAGCTCCGAGGCGAGCCAGACGATGACGCCGACCGACAGCGGGTTCGGCCGGTTCACCGTTCCCGGTGCGTGCGCGGGTGCAGAGGTAGACGACACCTGGTCATTATGGCCCACGTCAGGGGTGGTGCGGACCTCTCCCGTCGGCGCGCCTGCCGGTCAGGACGGTCACATCCGCGCCGGGCCTACGATGTGGTGGGCGTGCGGCCGGGCCGCCGTGCCGAGCATCGGACGCGTGAGGAGCAGGACATGACCGTGACCAGGACCGACCAGGGCGCCGAGTCGACCGGGGAGGTCGGCGAGGCGCGGATGACCGTCCTCGTCTTCTCCGACGACTCCGCCACACGCAGTCAGATCGTCTCCTCGGTGGGGCGCCGTCCGGCACGGGACCTCCCGCTCGTGGACCTGGTCGAGACCGCGACCGCCGACGCGGTCGTCTCGCGCGTGGAGGCCGGCGGCGTGGACGCGCTCGTGCTCGACGCAGAGTCGCCGAAGGAGGGCGGCATGTCGTTGTCCCGCCGGCTGAAGACGAGCGTCTACCGCTGCCCGCCGGTGCTGCTGATGATCGCGCGGCCCGAGGACCGGTGGCTCGCCACGTGGTCGGAGGCGGACGCGGTCGCGACCTACCCCGTGGACCCCCGCGCGCTCCAGGAGGCGCTCTCGGGCCTGCTGCGCGAGCGGCTCTCGTGAGGTCGGGCCGCGCGGTCCGCTGGCCCGACCTGCTCGCACGGGTCGTCGCGGGCGAGGACCTGTCCGCGCCGGAGACCGCGTGGGCGATGAACGAGGTGATGACGGGGGCGACGGACCCGGTGGTCCTCGGCGGCTTCCTCGCGGCGCTGAGCACGAAGGGCGAGTCCGTCGACGAGCTGCGCGGCCTCGCGGACGAGATGCTCGCGCACGCGCTGCCGGTCGACGTCCCCTCCGACGTCGTCGACATCGTCGGCACCGGGGGTGACCGCCTGCGCACGGTCAACATCTCGACGATGGCCTCGCTCGTCATCGCCGGCGCGGGGGTGCGCGTGGTCAAGCACGGGAACCGGGCCTCCTCGTCCGCGTCCGGCTCGGCCGACGTGCTCGAGAGCCTGGGTGTCGACCTCGACCTCGACGTGCCCACCGTGGAGCGGGTCTTCCACGAGAACGGGCTGACCTTCTGCTTCGCGAACATGTTCCACCCCTCGATGCGGCACGCCGCGCCCACCCGGCGCGCGCTCGGCATCGGCACGGCATTCAACCTCCTCGGGCCCCTGACGAACCCGGCGCGGCCCCGCGCGGGGGCGATCGGTGTCTCACCGGTGCGCAGCGCCCCGCTGGTGGCCGGCGTGCTGGCTGCACGCGGGACGTCCGCGCTCGTGTTCCGCGGGCGCGACAACGGACTGGACGAGCTGTCCACCACGACCGTCAACCAGGTGTGGGAGGTCGCGGACGGTGAGGTGGTCGCCCACGAGATCGACGCGGTGACCGAGCTCGGGCTCGCGCCGAGCACGGTCGAGGACCTGCGTGGGCAGGACGCCGCCTACAACGCCGCCGTGGCCACGCGTCTCCTCGCGGGCGAGGCGGGGTCGGTGCGGGAGGCGGTGCTGCTCAACGCGGCGGCCGCGCTCGTCGCGGACGGCACGCTGCCCGGTCTGGACCGTGCGGAGCACCCGGGCCTCGTCGACCGCCTGAGCATCGCGCTGGACCACGCCCGGGAGTCCGTCGACTCCGGCGCGGCGCGCACCCGCCTCGACCGCTGGATCGAGCTGACGGCCGGCTGACGCGCGACGACGCCACCCGGTCATCAAGGAGTGAGCCTGGATACTATCGTATCCAGGCTCACTCCTTGATCTCTGGCGGGCTCAGTCGAGCCCGATGTGGAACGCCTGCTCGAGATCGTTGCGCGAGTACGCCTGGAAGGCGAGGTACGTGGTCGTGCCCGTGACGCCCTCGATCTTGCCGAGACGGTCGGACACGACGTCCGCGAGGTCCTCGTGCTGCTCCACCCGGGCGATGGCGATGAGGTCGAAGTCACCGGTGACGGAGTAGACCTCGGAGATGCCGTCGAGGTCGGCGACGCGCTGGGCGACCTCGGGGATGCGGGCGACGTCGGCCTCGATCATGACGATGGCGGTGAGCATGTCTCCTCCTGGCTGTCGGGCGGCCGATGGGCGGGCCGGGGCTGGGACGGCGTCAGCGGCGCCGACCCCCATCATCCCCGATGAGCGAGTCGGGTCCCGGCGGCAGGGGCAGCGAGCCGGCGCCGCCGACCGGGGAGCCGAGCGGGACGTCCCCCGTGCGGTCGACGATCCGCGTGCCGCCGCGCCACAGCCACTCGGCGAGGATCTCGGTCTCCTCCGCGGACGCGGCTCCCCACGTCGACGTCGGCACGGGGACGTGCTCGGCGGTCGCGACCAGGTCCGCCACGGTGGCCATCGGGTCGACGCCCGGCGCAGAGATCGCGGTGCCGGCGAGCCGGCCGTGCCGCACCACGACGATCTCCCAGCCGCCGGCCGGCCTCGCCCGCGCGGCCACGATCTCGGCGGTGGCGACGAGCGGCCGCAGCAGCTCGGTGCGCCTGGCTGCCACGAGCAGCGCCCGCAGCCGGTCGCGCTCGGTGGCCGCCTCCTCGTAGCGCTGCCGGGCCGCCAGGTCACCGATCCTGCTCAGCAGGGCCGTCCGCACGGCCGTGAGGTCACCGGCGAGCGCGCGGCGCAGGCCGGCGACGGCCTGGTCGTGGTCCACGGGCTCCTCGGTCCCGGTCGCCAGGGTGCGGGGCCGGATCTGCAGCAGCGCGGGCCCTGCCGCGCACGGCGCCGAGCACTGGCCCAGCTCGGCGAGCGCGCACGCACGGGCGTCCGCCCGGGGCACGGCGGGCAGGCGGGCGGTGCAGCGGCGCACCGGCAC
Organism: Georgenia sp. Z1491; assembly: GCF_049856175.1. Taxonomy (GTDB): domain Bacteria; phylum Actinomycetota; class Actinomycetes; order Actinomycetales; family Actinomycetaceae; genus JB111. The sequence continues at coordinate 112,257 of NZ_JBNDNA010000007.1, read as the reverse complement.
CACCGACTGCAGCGCCTCGACCGCGAGCCGCGCCGCCCGCTGCGAGCCGAACGGGCCCAGCGCCGTGCCCAGCCTGGCGGCGTCGAGGGAACGCACGATCGTCAGGCGCGGGTGGGGCTCGTCGGTCAGCCGGACCCACGGCAACCTGCTCGGTCGCTTCGAGCGTCGGTTGTAGGGCGGGTCGAGCTCGGCGATGAGGCGCAGCTCGCGCACCCGCGCCTCGAGCACGGTGGCGCACGGGATCTCCTCGACGCTCGCCGCGAGGTCGACCATCTCGCCGATGCGGGCCCGGCGCTCGGCGCTCGTGAAGTACGAGCGCACGCGCTGGCGCAGGTTGGTCGCCCGCCCCACGTACAGGACCTGCCCGCCGGGCCCCACGAACCGGTAGACGCCCGGGCCGCGGGAGAGCCCGTCCGCGATGCTCGCCTTGCGGCGGCGGTGCGCGGGGACCTTCTCGGCGAGAGTGGGCAGGTCCTCGCGATGGGTGATGCCGAGCGGGGTGAGACGCCCGATGAGGGCGTGCAGGACGTCGACGGTGGCCCGGGCGTCGGACAGCGCCCGGTGGTCGGGCGTGGTGGTCGCCCCGAAGTATGCGGCGAGCGTTCCGAGCCTGCGGTTGGGGACCTCGTCGTTGGTCACGACGCGCCGGGCCAGCTGCACGGTGTCGACGACCATCGGCGCGGGCCACTCGCGGCCGTGCCGGCGCATCGCCTCCTTGAGGAACCCGACGTCGAACCGGGCGTTGTGCGCCACGAGCACGGAGCCGCGGTCGAACCCCGCCATCTCCAGGAAGGTCGGGAGCACCTCCTCGATCGGCGGGGCGGGCGCGACCATCGCCGTGGTGATGCCGGTCAGGACGGTGATCTGCGGGGGGACCGGGATGCCGGGGTTGACCAGCGTGCCGAGCTCGGCGAGCACCTCGCCCCCGCGCACCTTGACCGCGCCGATCTCGGTGATCCGGTCCGACCTGGCGGCCCCGCCGGTGGTCTCCAGGTCGACGACGACGAACGTCACCTCGCTCAGTGGCGTGCCGAGCTCGTCGAGCCCCACCTGGTACGGGCGGCCGTGGCCCTGCGCGTCGCTGCCGCCTCGAGCGTCGCCGTCGTCGACCAGCCGGCGGCCGGGAGGCGGGGCGAGCAACGAGGACACGCGGACAGGCTACGGACGGACGCCGACACCGTGGTCGGCGACCACGGTGTCGGCGCGGCGCACCGGGGACGAGGTGCCGTGGACGCCGGGCCGCCCGGGGCCGGTCAGGCGTCCGCGCCGGTGGCCGCCGCCCGGCGGGCCCGGGCGTCGGAGTACAGCGAGTCGACGAGCTCGGCGTGGTCGGCGAGGACGGCCGCGCGCTTCACCTTGAGCGACGGCGTGAGGTACCCGTTCTCCACCGTGAGGTCCTCGGGCAGGATGACGAACTCCTTGATCTGCTCGGCGCGCGAGAACTTGGTATTGATCCGGTCGATCGCCTGCTGGAGCCGCTCGCGCACGAACGGGTCGGTGCGGGCCTGGTCGGCGGTCATCGGCTCGCGACCGTGGTTGTCGAGCCAGCCCGGCAGCATCTCCTCGTCGAGCGTGATCAGCGCCGCGATGAACGGCTGCTGGTCCCCGACCGCGAGGCACTGGGAGATGAGCGGGTGACCGCGCAGCGGGTCCTCGAGCAGGGCGGGGGCGACGTTCTTGCCGGCCGCCGTCACGATGATCTCCTTCTTGCGCCCGGTGATGCGCAGGTGCCCGTCGTCGAGCGAGCCGAGGTCCCCGGTGCGGAAGAACCCGTCCTCGGTCATGGCGTCCGCGCCCACCCCGCCGCGGTAGCCGCGGAAGACGGGCAGGCCGCGCACCTCGATCTCGGAGTCCTCGGCGATGCGTATCTCGGTGCCCGGCATCGGCAGCCCCACCGTGCCGATCCGCAGGGAGTCCGGGCGTCCCACGGCGATCGGCGCCGTCGTCTCGGTGAGCCCGTAGCCCTCGAGCACGACCAGGCCCACGCCCCGGTAGAAGTGGCCTAGCCGTTCGCCCAGCGGCGCGCCGCCCGAGACGGCGTACCGCAGGCGTCCGCCCATGACCGCGCGGAGCTTGGCGAGCACGAGGCGGTCGAGGACGCGGTAGCGGGCCTTGAGGAGCGCCGACGGGCCGCTCGAGGTGTCGAGGGCGCGGGAGTAGTCCTCGGCGGCCTTCGCCGCCGCCCGGAAGAGGCGGAGCTTGATGCCGCTGCCCGCCTTCTGCTCGGCGGAGTTGAACACCTTCTCCCAGATGCGCGGCACCGACAGCAGGAGGGTGGGCCGGAAGACGGCGAGGTCGGCCACGGCCTCCTTCGGTTCGGGGGAGTGCCCGAGCGGGACGCCGGCGGCGAGGATGAGCACCTCGACGAAGCGGGCGAACACGTGCGCCAGGGGGATGAACAGCAGCGTGCACGAGCCCGGCTGGGAGACGACCTCGCGCAGGGTGTGGACGGCCTCGACGGCGAGGACGGCAAAGTTCTCGTGCGTGAGCTCGGCGCCCTTGGGCCGGCCGGTCGTGCCCGACGTGTAGATGATGGTCGCGAGGTCGTCGAGGTGGACGGCCCGCTGGCGCTCACGCACCTCGTCGTCGGAGACCTCGGCGCCGCGCTCCGCGAGCGTCTCCAGCGCGCCGGAGTCGATGACGAGGACCTCGCGCAGGGTCGGGGTGCCACCCTCGAGACCGCCCGCCTCGCGCAGGACCTCGGCGTTGGCCTCGGTCTCCGCGAAGGCCACCGTGACCTCGGCGTCGCTGACGATCCACTGGGCCTGGTCGGCGGCGGACGACTCGTAGATCGGTACGGGCACGGCCCCGACGTACCAGGCGGCGAGGTCGAGCAGGGTCCACTCCAGGCGCGTGCGGCACATGATGGCCACCGAGTCGCCCGCGGCGACCCCGGAAGCCATGAGGCCCTTGGCGAGCGCCTCGACGCGCGCGAGGCTCCAGGCCGCGTCGCGGTCGACCCACTCGCCGGCGACCTTCTCCCGGAAGAGCACCCGGCCGGGCGCCTCACGGGCGTGGTCGACGAGGAGGGTGGTGATCGAGGAGTCGGCGGGCACCTCGACCGCGCGGGGGAACGAGGCGGTCGGGCGGGGGGTGGTCTCGCTGGACATGGGGGCCTCCGTCGGCGCTGGTCCTGGCGGGCGACCATGACCGCGGCCGCCCTGCCGTACTGGTGGGACAAGAGTAGGCGCCGGGGTGGCCTCAGACGACCGCACCGTCCGAGCCGTGTCCCCGCTCCCCGGGCAGCCGGCGCACGAGCAGCACGATGCCTGCGACCGTCACGGCCAGACCGAGCAGCATGAGGGCGACCGACGGGGGACGGCCGAGCACCCCCAGGACGATGCCGAGGACGATCGGCGCGATCGCGCACGTCCAGCCCAGGATCGCGCCCGGGTCGGACAGGTCGGGCCCCGGCGGGTCCGGCTCGACGAAGCCGTCGATGCCCCACTCGGGGTCCTCGGGGTGCTCCTCGACCACGTGGTCGCGCGGTCCCAGCCCGCGGCCCACGGCCGGCCGGGCGCCGAGACGGTCGGTGCCGACGGGTGCGTCGCCGTCGGCCCCGGGGTCGGTGGGGCCGGTGGTGCGCCCGGCACCTGCCGGACCGGCGTCGTCGGGTCCGGCGTCGCCCGGGCCGACGCCGAGCTGGTCGAGGATCGAGGCGAAGCGCCGGTCGACCTCGGCGTCGTCGAGCGGCCGGCGCGACCGACCCGGGTCGTGCGACGGCGTCGGGTCGTCGTCACCGGGGTCCGGAGGGCGGATGGTCACGCCTCCACGGTAGACCCGGACCCGCCCACCGGGGCCACGGGGCCACCGGCGGCGCTCCTAGGATGGGGGAGTTACGTGTGGTCCGCGCCGTCGAAAGGTCACTCATGTCAGTCCGCCGCGTCGCCCTGCTCACCGCGGGCGGCTTCGCCCCGTGCCTGTCCTCCGCCGTCGGCGGTCTCATCGAGCGGTACACGGAGATCGCCCCCGAGGTCGAGATCATCGCCTACCAGCACGGGTACCACGGGCTGCTCACCGGCACGTCGGTGACGATCACGCCCGAGGCCCGGTCGCAGGCTCCGATCCTGCACCGCTTCGGCGGCAGCCCGATCGGCAACTCCCGCGTCAAGCTGACGAACGTGGCGAACCTCGTCGAGCGCGGGCTCGCGCCCGAGGGGGCGGACCCGCTCAAGGTCGCCGCCGACCAGCTGGTCGCGGACGGCGTCGACGTGCTCCACACGATCGGCGGCGACGACACGAACACGACCGCTGCCGACCTCGCCGCCTACCTCGAGGCGAACGGCCACCACATGACGGTGGTCGGCCTGCCGAAGACGATCGACAACGACATCGTGCCCGTGCGGCAGTCCCTCGGGGCCTGGACTGCGGCGGGCGAGGCGGCGCGGTTCGCATCGAACATCATCGGTGAGCACCGCTCGAACCCGCGGATGCTCATCGTCCACGAGGTCATGGGCCGGCACTGCGGCTACCTCACGGCGGCGGCGGCGCGCCGCTACCGGACGTGGCTCGACACGCAGGAGTGGGCGCCCGCGCTCGGGCTCACCCGCGAGCGGTGGGACGTCCACGCCGTCTTCCTGCCCGAGGTGCACCTCGACATCGACGCCGAGGCCGACCGCCTGCGAGCGATCATGGACGATCAGGGCAACGTCAACATCTTCCTCTCCGAGGGCGCCGGCGTGCCGGAGATCGTGGCGGAGCTCGAGGCCCGTGGCGAGGAGGTCGAGCGCGACCCGTTCGGCCACGTCAAGCTCGACACGATCAACCCGGGCGACTGGTTCGCGAAGCAGTTCGCCGAGAAGCTCGGCGCCGAGAAGGTCATGGTCCAGAAGTCGGGCTACTTCTCGCGGTCCGCCGCGGCCGACCCCGACGACCTGCGCCTCATCAAGTCGATGACCGACCTCGCCGTCCAGGTGGCGCTCGAGGGCGGCTCCGGACTCATCGGCCACGACGAGGAGCGCGACGGGCTCCTGCGCGCGATCGAGCACGACCGGGTCGGCGGCGGCAAGGCGTTCGACATCGCCCAGGAGTGGTTCACCGACCTCATGGCCGGCATCGGTCAGCCGGTCCGTCCCGCCGCCCCCGCGGAGCACTGACACCGGCCCGGCCGCCGTGGCGCGGCACACGTCACGTCCGTGTGCCGGCCACGGCGTCCTGGGCCGGCGGCCCGCCGCCTACGATGGCGCGGTGAACGTCGAGCCCACCGCGGAGACCCTGGCCGGACTGCAGCAGTGGCGGAGCGTGCCCGCCGCCCAGCAGCCGAGCTATCCCGACCCCGCCGCGCTCGAGACCGTCGTGGCCGAGCTGGAGGCCAGCCCGCCGCTCATCTTCGCGGGCGAGGCCGACCGGCTGACCGGTCTCATGGCGGCGGCCGGCCGCGGCGAGGCGTTCCTCCTGCAGGGCGGCGACTGCGCCGAGACGTTCGCGGAGTCCACGGCGGACCGGATTCGCAACAAGATCCGCACGGTCCTGCAGATGGCCGTCGTCCTCACCTACGGCGCCAGCCTGCCCATCGTCAAGATGGGCCGCATGGCCGGCCAGTACGCCAAGCCGCGCTCGAGCGACCTCGAGACCCGCGACGGCGTGACCCTGCCGTCCTACCGGGGCGACGCCGTCAACGCGCACGGCTTCACCGAGGCCGACCGCGTGCCGGACCCGCAGCGGCTGCTGGGGATGTACCACCGCTCCGCGACGACCCTCAACCTCATCCGAGCCTTCACCGGAGGCGGCTTCGCGGACCTCAGGCTCGTCCACGAGTGGAACCGCGGGTTCATCGAGAACCCCGCCCACGGCCGCTACGAGTCGCTCGCCGGCGAGATCGGGCGGGCGCTGCGGTTCATGGCGGCCGCCGGCGTGGACTTCGACGCCCTGCGAACAGTCGACATGTACTCCTCGCACGAGGCGCTGCTGCTCGACTACGAGGCCGCCCTCACCCGCATCGACCACCGCACCGGGCAGCCGTACGACACCTCCGCGCACTTCCTCTGGATCGGGGAGCGGACCCGGCAGCCGGACGGCGCGCACGTCGACCTGCTCTCCCGGGTGCGGAACCCGATCGGCGTCAAGCTGGGCCCGTCGGTCACCGCCGACGAGGTCCGGGCGCTCATCGACCGGCTCAACCCCGACGGTCTCGCCGGGCGGCTGACCTTCATCTCCAGGATGGGTGCGGGCAACGTCAGGGACGCCCTGCCGGGCATCGTGGAGACGGTCGTGGCCGACGGCCGCCCCGTGACCTGGGTGTGCGACCCGATGCACGGCAACACGATCACCTCGCCGTCGGGCTACAAGACGCGCGAGATGCACACGATCCTCGACGAGGTGCGTGGCTTCTTCGAGGTGCACCAGCAGCTGGGCACGGTGCCGGGCGGTCTCCACGTCGAGCTCACGGGCGACGACGTCACGGAGATCATGGGCGGTGCCGACCCCATCGACGACGCCGGGCTCGCCCGGCGCTACGAGACCCTCGTGGACCCGCGGCTCAACCATCAGCAGTCCCTGCAGATGGCGTTCGAGGTCGCGGAGATGCTCCGGAGCTGACGCACCGGGGCGCGCGGGCGCCCGGGTCGACCCGTAGGTCCATGCGCCGGGTGACGGCGGTGGCGGCCGGTCAGACCACGCGCAGCGTGACGGTCGTGCCGCGCTCGACCATCGAGCCGGCCTCGGGAGTCTGGTCGCGCACGGTCCCGTAGAAGGCGCCGAGCACGTCCTCCCGCTCCGCGACGAGGTCGAGCGCCTCGAGCTCGTCGACGGCGTCCTCCACCTGCATGTTGAGCAGGTCGGGGACCTCGACGAGCTCGGGTCCCAGCGAGACGACGAGCTCGACGTCGTCGCCGACGAACGCGTCGCCCTCGGCGGGGTCCTGCGAGATGACCGAGCCCTCGTCGACGGTGTCGGAGTACTCCTCGAGCACGTCGGCGCCGAGCCCCGCCTCCTCGAGCTCGTCGACCGCCGACGCCCGGCCCAGGCCCGTGACGTCGGGGACGGTGGTCGGCTCGCGGCCGTCGGAGACGACGAGCGCCACCGGTTCGTCGTGGGGGACGACCTCGCCCGCCTCGGGGTCGGTGGCGATCACCTCGCCGGCGGGGACCGAGTCGTCGTACTCGCGGGTGACCTCGCCGACCGTCAGCCGCGCGGTGGACAGGACCGACTCCGCCTCCTCCTGCGTCTGGCCGACGACGTCGGGGACGGCGAGGGTCTCCACGCCGATCGAGACCACGACCGTGACGGCGTCGTCCCGCGTCCTCTCCCCGCCGTCGGGCGACGTGGAGACGACGTTGCCCTCGGCGACGTCGTCGGAGTAGGCCTCCTCGAGCACCGGGTCCAGGCCGGCCTCCTCGAGCGCGGCGACGGCCGCCGTGCTCGGCCTGCCGGTGACGTCGGGGACCGGGGTGCCGGCGAGCGGCCCCGCGGTGAGGAGCCACCACGCGCCGGCCAGGGTCGCCGCCAGGACCACGAGCAGGAGTGCGACGAGGCCGGTGCGCCGTCGTCGACCCCGCTGTGCGCGTGACTGGGCGGAGCCTGGCCGTGACCGGCCGTCGTCCCCGTCGCGGCGCACGGGGATGGGCCGGGTGTCGCTGGTGTCGGCCGTGGTGGCCCGCTCCGGGCGGGTGACCGGATGGACGGGGGTGTCGTCCCGGACGGGGACGCCCCCCGCGGCCTGCGACGGCGGAGCTGCAGGCTCCGCCGGTGCGGCGGCGGACGCGGACGCCGCGGACAGGGGGGCCGCGGAGCTCGCCGACCGGGGCGCTGCGGGCCGGGAACCGGCCGCCGGCGCCTTGCTGCGGCGTGGCGCGGGACGGCCGTCGGGTCGGATCGCCCCGATCGGGATGGCCACGGACCGACCGGCGGGATCGGCCTCGTCGCGCGTGGCCGGCGGGGTGGGCGCGGACGGTGGTGCGGGCGGTGCCGAGCTAGAGCCGGGGCCGGTGGTGTCGTGGTCGCCCTGGTCGTCGAAGGTGGCCGGCGGGCGCGGCTCGACGTCGGAACGCCGGTCGAGGACCTCGGCCGGCAGCACGGTGCGGGTGCGGCGCAGCAGGGCGAGCGCCTCGCCGGCGTCGGCGGGCCGGTCGTCCGGGTCCTGCGCGGTGAGGGCGGCGACGAGGTCGTCGACCTCGCGCGGGATCCAGGTCAGCTCGGCGCCCGGGCCGGGGACCGTGCTGTTGACGTGCTGGAACGCGACCTGGGCCGGGGTGGAGCCGGAGAAGGGCTGGGCACCGGTGAGGAGCTCGTAGGCGACGACGCCGACGCCGTAGACGTCCGCCGGCGGGTCGGCGACCCCGTCGAGCACCGTCTCGGGCGCGATGTAGGCCACCGTCCCGAGCACGGTCCCGGACGTGGCGGCGGTCGTCTCGCTGATCGCCCGGGCGAGCCCGAAGTCGGCGACCTTCACGCGGCCGTCCGCGGTGACGAGGATGTTCTCGGGCTTGATGTCCCGGTGGACGAGGCCGGCGCGGTGGGCCGCGGCGAGGGCGTCGAGCACCTGGTCGAGCACGTCGAGCGTCTGCCCGAGCGTGAGCGATCCGCGGGCCCGGAGCTCGTCGCGCAGGTTGGGGCCGTCGACGAGCTCCATCGCGAGGTAGGAGGACTCGCCGGCGACGCCCTGGTCGTGGACGGCGACGACGCCGGGGTGGGACAGCCGAGCGGCCGCCCGGGCCTCCCGCCGGAAGCGACGGACGAAGTCGGGGGACTCCGCGAGGTGCGGGTGCATGATCTTCACGGCGACGACCCGCTCGAGCCGCAGGTCCTGCGCACGGTAGACGCTGGCCATGCCACCCCGGGCGATGCGCTCGATGATCCGGTAGCGCTCGTCGACGAGGTGGCCGGCCAGCGGGTCGGCGCGGGTGTCCACGGGCGGATGCTATCCGGGCCGGGTGATCCCGGGGTGGACCCGCGCCGGGCCGGACATCCCGCCGACGAGGGCGGGGCGCCGGCCCGGCGCGGAACGGATGTGGTGCCTGGTCAGAACCGGTTCATCGCGGCGCGCACCGTCTCGACGTAGCGCTCGGTGTCCGGGTACATGCCGTGGGCCCGGACGCCGCCCAGGCCCTGGTAGTACGCGGCGATGCCCTGGTCGGAGTCCTCGGCGGAGGACTGGAGCGCGCGGATGATCGCGACGCCGGCCACCACGTTGTCCTGCGGGCTCATGATGTTGAGCGGGCGACCGACGAGCTGGGAGGCCCACTCGCCGGAGGACGGGATCACCTGCATGGTGCCGACCGCGTTCGCGGGGGAGACCGACGCGTGGTTGAAGCCGGACTCGACGAACGCGTGCGCGAGCGCCAGGCGTGGGTCGACGCCCATCGAGACCGCCGTGCTGCGGACGAGCTCCTGCATCGACGCCCGGGACGGGACCCCGGCCTCGAGGAGCGCGGTGCGGTTCGCGTTGGCCGCACCCACGACGGCCTCGGGGTACGTGCGTCCGGCGAACGTCGACCCGATGCCGGCCGAGTCGTTGCCGGGGTCGGACGTGGCCGGGCCGGAGGCCGCGGCCGCACCCGGGAGGGTGAGCCGCTGACCCACGTAGATCCGACCGTCGGAGCCGATCGAGTTCGACTCGGCGATCTCGCGGACCGACGTGTCGTTGGCCCGGGCGATGCGCGTGAGCGTGTCGCCCGGGCGCACCGTGTAGCTGCCGCCCGTGGACGACGACTCGGACGCCGCGTTCTCGGAGGACGCCGACGCGCCCGCACCGGGGAGGGTGAGAGTCTGTCCCGTCCGGATGACGGTGCCCGTCAGGCCGTTGGCCTGCTGGAGCTCGCGCACGGTGGTGCCGTGGGCGCGGGCGATGCCGATGAGGGTGTCGCCCGCCACGACCTGGTGCGAGCCGGACGAGGCCGAGGGCTCCGTCCGCGCCGCAGCCGCGGCGCCGGGGACGGTGAGGACCTGTCCGTCGATGATGAGCGAGCCCGTGAGCGAGTTGGCCTGCTGCAGGGCACGGACGGTCGTCCCGAGCTGCCGGGAGATGCCGATGAGGGTGTCTCCCCGGCGCACCGTGTAGCTCGACTCCTCGGGCGAGAGGCGCACCGGCGTGAGGGTGGCGGCCCGGGTCGGCGTGGTCGCGGCGGCCGGGGCGGTGCGCACGGTCTGGACCGCGGCTGCCTCTGAGCGGACGGACGCCGCGTACGGCATCGCCGTCTGCGGGGCCATCGGGGCCGGTGCGTCGGCCACGGCCGGGACGGCCAGGAGCGTCGGCACGCCCATCGCCGTCGTGGCGAGGGTGGCAAGGGTGAGCGGACGTCGGGTGCTGCGGCGGTGCGCATGTGCGACGGCGGGCATGTGTCCTCCGGGAAGTGGTACGCGACCGACCCCTGCGAGATGCCCCCCCAGGTGACGGGTGTGAACAGATGGACCTGTGTTACTCGTGTAACGATTGGGACACTAGTGGTTGATGGGGCTCACGTCTAACCCGGGGTCCGTCGTTCCGGCCCGCTCGAGCGGTGAACTGCGAACCGCGGGCGGTGAGCCGTGAGCGGCGGACGGCGTCCGTGGCCGTCGACCGCGCGCGACTACGCTGACCGGCATGCCCGGACCGACCTGGATCTCCGTCCCCGACGCCGCCGACGCGCTCGGGGTCCGCGACCGAGACGTGCGCCAGCTCGTCCGGGACGGACGGCTCGTCACCGTCCGCTCCAGCACCGGCGCTGCCGGCGTGGCACGCGAGATGCTCGACCTGGCGGCCGACCCGCCCGCCGTGGTCGACGGTCTGCCCGGCACCCTCACGCTGCTCTCCGACGGCGGGATGTCGGAGGCCGGGGTCGTCGCGTGGCTCTTCGAGCACGACGACGAGCTCGGCGAGGCGCCCATCGACGCCCTGCGGGCCGGCCACGTGCACGCGGTGCGCCGGGTGGCCCTCGCCCAGGCCTTCTGAGCGGTAGCGCTACGCGGCGCGCGCCGAGCGGTCGCGCTACGCCTTACGCCGCGCGCGTGACCAGCGCGTCGGCGAGCGCGTCGAGCAGGCGGCGCGGCTCGTCGTCGAGCTGGAGCCGGCCGAGAGCGGCCCGCGTGGCCCGCTCCCGCTCGTCGATGAGGCGCTCGTGGGCGTCGCGCGCCCCCGTGGCGGTGATGATCTCCCTGAGCCGGTCGACCCCCGCGGCATCGAGCGCCGGGTCCCCGACGAGTTCCTCGAGGACGGCCTGGTCGGTGGGCCCGGCGGCGCTCCACGTCAGCGCCAGCAGGGCCGTGCGCTTGCCCTCGCGCAGGTCGTCGCCCGCGGGCTTGCCGGTGACCAGCGGGTCGCCGAAGACCCCGAGCTCGTCGTCCCGGAGCTGGAACGCCTCGCCGAGCGGCTCCCCGACGGCGCGCAGGCCCGCGACCGTCTCGCTCCCGGCGCCCGCGAGCGACGCGCCCACCACGAGTGGGTGCTCGACCGAGTAGCGGGCGGACTTGTGCCGCAGCACCGTGAGCGAGCGGTCCAGGGCCCCGTCCGGGTCCGTGCGCAGCGGTGTCGCGGCCGCCCGCACGTCCAGGTACTGGCCGGCGGCGACCTCCGCGCACATGTGGTCGTACACGTGCCTCGCGGCCGCGCCGGCATCGGTCGCCACCGACGCGCGCGCGCCGTCCATCACTTTCGACGAGGCGGCGAGCAGGAGGTCGCCGAGGAGGATGGCGCCGGCCACGCCGAACGACTCCGGGTCGCCGTCGAGCCCCTGGGCTCGGTGGGTGGCCCTGATGGCCACGTGCGCGGCGGGCCGGCCACGGCGCACGTCGGCGTCGTCCATCACGTCGTCGTGGACGAGGGCCGCCAGCTGGAACAGCTCGAGCGCCGCGCCCGCCTGCACGATCGGGTCCGGGGCGGCGACGTCGCGCGCACCCCCGGCGGCGCGGTGCCCTGCGTAGGCGAGCAGCGCCCGCGACCGCTTGCCGCCGGCGAGCAGTGCGCGCCCGGGGGAGGCGAGGTCGTCCAGCCGATCGGCGAGGCCGTCCAGCTGCTCGATCGCGGACTCGAACCCCGTCCGGGTCGCGTCGTCGACGGCGGCGCGCACGTCCTCGAGGGGCTCGGGAAGAGGGGCTGGGGCCATGGCACGAGGGTACGTGGGCGGGCGGGCGGTACCGACCGCCGCGGGTCCACAGGCGGGTCGACCCGGTGTCCGTGCACAGGTGCCGGACGCGGCGTGGGCCCCGGCTGCCAGCGTGGCCGCATGACACCCATGACGCTCAGACTCTCCTGCGACGCCGACCTCGTCGGCGCCGTCCCGCACCTCCTGGGGTTCCGGCCCGAGGACTCGCTCACGCTACTGACGACCCCCAAGGTGGCCGGTGGCCGCGCCGTCGGACCGGCCGCCCGCCTCGACCTCGCCGACGCGGGAGCGACGGACGGCGAGCCCTTCGTCGCCGGGGTCGTTCGCCGGCTCGCCCGTGAGCGACTCGGCATCTACGCGGCGGTCGTGCACACCGACGCACCGCTCCGGGACGCCCGGGAGTCCCCGACCGTCCTCACCGCAGTGCGGCGGGTCCGGGCGCTCGACGACGACCGCGTGGGCGCGTGGGTCGTCGCCGCCGACGGGTGGCAGCGCCTGCCGGGGCACGCGCCGTTCGACGACCGGCCCGGTCGACGGTCCCTGGACGACCTCGTCGAGGCGCGCGCCGTGGCCGAGCTCGTCCTCACCGGGTCCGCACCGCTCGGCGTCCGGGCCGACCTCGGGGTCGTGCGGGAGCCGGGCTCGCCGAACGGACGCCTGCTCCTGGACGCCGTCGCCGCCAGGATGCGACGCAGGGCCCCGGGCATCGGCCTCTCCGTCCGGGCGTACGACGAGCTGCTCGCGCGGCGCCGCACGACCGCGAGCGGAGCGCTCCCGATGAAGGAACGTGAGCTGCTCGCCCGCCTACTCGTCGGGCTCGAGCGCCTCGAGGTGCGCGACGCCGTGCTCACCCGGGTGCTCGTGGGAGAAGGTCTGCCCACCGAGCTCCTGGCCGAGCCGGAGATCGTCGGCCCGCTGTGGATGGGCGGACCGATCGAGACCGCCGACCGGCGGCTGCCCCTGGAGGTCCTCGCCCGGTACGCCCCGGACGGTGCCGCCGCCCCGGCGCTCGCCATGCTCGCCATGCTCGCCTGGCGACGCGGGGAGGGCCCCCGGGCGGCGGTGCTCGCCGACCTCGCGCTCGCCGATCGCCCGGGCTACTCCCTGGCACGTCTCGTGGCGGACCTCCAGGCGTCCGGCACGGTGCCCCCGCGGGACGTCGACGAGTGGCTCTGCGACGACGGGCCCGAGGACGGCCTGGGCTGGTCCGACCTCACCGCCTTCGACGACGACCTCCCGGGCGAGCGGTTCCTCGACGGCGACCTGATCGACGAGGACCTGCTGGACGAGCGGCTGCTCGGCGACGACCTGCTCGACGAGGACCTGCTGGACGAGCCGCTGCTCGACGAGGCGGAGCTGCCCCGCGAGGACGGACGCGGCTGACCGGGAAAGTACGCGGCTGAGCGGGGGCGGGCGACGGTGGGCGGGCGGCCCTGCTCCCGGGCACCGCACGGGCGGTCCGGGTAGCGTCGCCCGTGCGCGCGTCGCACCGGCGGCGCACCGAGGAGGACCCGATGCACGTCGTCGTCGCGTACCTGGCCACGCCCGAGGGCGAGGCCGCACTCACCCACGCCCTGTCCGCGGTGACCGAGACCGACGAACGCGTGGTCGTCGTCCTCACCCGCACGAGGACCGAGGACGACAACCAGACCGTCGTCGAGGTCGACGCCGACACGGCACGCGACCGGCTCGACGACGCGGACGTCGCGTACGAGATGCGATACGTCGGTCTCGGTCAGGACGCCGGCCACGAGATCGTCCGGGCCGCCCAGGAGACCGGTGCGCGCCTCGTGGTCCTCGGGCTCGCGCGGCGGCCGGCGACCGGCACCCTCAGCGTGGGCTCCGGCGCCCAGCACGTCCTGCTCGAGTCGCCCTGCCCCGTCCTCGTCGTCCATCCCTGAACCCCTCCTCGTCCATCCCTGAACCCGCTCCGGGACGCCGTCACCGCCGTAGGCTGGCAGCAGCACCCGCACCGTCCGACGGAGGATCGCCGTGACCGAGCAGGACGTCCTGCACACCCCGCTGCACGCCGCGCACGTGCGCGCCGGAGCGTCGATGACCCCCTTCGCGGGCTGGGACATGCCCCTGCGCTACACCGCCGAGCTCGAGGAGCACCGCGCCGTCCGCAGCGCGGCCGGCCTGTTCGACCTGTCCCACATGGCCCAGGTCGTGGTCTCCGGGCCGGGCGCGCCCGAGGCGCTGGACCGCGCGCTCGTCACCAGGCCCTCGACCGCGGAGGTGGGGCGCGCCCGCTACTCGGTGCTGCTGGCGCCCGACGGAGGCATCGTCGACGACCTGGTCGTCTACCGGACCGCCGGACACGAGTACCTCGTCGTGGCCAACGCAGCGAACCGCCTGGTCGTCGTCGACGAGCTCACACGCCGCGCCGAAGGCCTCGACGGCGTCTCGGTCGACGACCGCACCACGGCGCGCGCGCTCGTGGCCGTCCAGGGACCCGCAGCGCCGGAGGTGCTCGCCGCGCTCACGAACGACGACCTCACGACGCTCCGGTACTTCCGCGCACGTCCGGCCACGGTCGCCGGGGTGGAGCTCCTGCTCGCCCGCACCGGGTACACCGGCGAGACCGGCTACGAGCTCATGCTCGGTGCCGCGCACGCGCCCAGGCTGTGGGAGGCCCTGCTCGAGGCGGGGGCGGCCCACGGACTGGTTCAGGCGGGCCTCGCCGCGCGCGACTCGCTGCGCCTCGAGGCGGGTATGCCGCTGTACGGCAACGAGCTCACGCGCAGGACAGGACCGGACGAGGTCGGCCTCGCCCGCCTCGTCGACCTCGCCGACGGTCATGCGTTCGTCGGACGGGCCGCGGTGGAGGCCGCGCGCCAGCGGCCCACGGGCCGGGCGCTCGTGGCCCTGACCGGCGAGGGACGCCGTGCCGCCCGCGCGGGGTCCTCGGTGCTGCTCGGCGAGGACCGGATCGGCGAGGTGACCTCCGGGGCGCTCTCGCCGACGCTCGGCCACCCGATCGCGCTCGCCCTCGTCGACCGGGCGCTCGAGCCCGGCACCACAGTCGAGGCCGACGTCCGTGGGAGGCGCCAACCCATGACCGTCGTCGAGAGCCCCTTCTACCGACGAGCCGGCTGATCTGCCGGACCGTCGCACCGCCACAGCACGTCCTACCGCGTCGCACCGTCACACCGCGAGGAGAGAGAGTCGTGAGCACCTATCCCGAGGACCGGAAGTACACCGACGAGCACGAGTGGATCTCGGTCGAGGGCCCCACCGGACGGGTCGGCCTGACCCGCTACGCGGCCGACGCGCTCGGCGAGGCCGTCTACGTCGACCTGCCCGCGGTCGGGGACTCCGTCGTGGCCGGCCAGGCCTGCGGGGAGATCGAGTCGACGAAGTCGGTCTCCGACCTCATCGCCCCGGTCTCCGGCGAGGTGACGGCCGTCAACGAGGCCGCGGACGCCGACCCGGCGATCGTCACCGGCGACCCGCACGGCGAGGGATGGCTCTACGAGGTCGCCGTCTCGGACGTCCCCGCGAACCTGCTCGACGCCCCGGCGTACGCCGCGCTCGCCGACGGGGCCGGCGCGTGACCCGGTTCGTCGACCGCCACCTCGGCGTCAGCGCGGACGCGCGCGAGGTGATGCTCTCCGCCGTCGGGGCACGCTCGACCCGCGAGCTGATGTCGAGGGCGCTGCCGCCGAGCATCCGGGAGGACGCGGACGCGCTGGTCGCCGAGCTGTCGGTCCCGACGGCGGCGAGCGAGCCCGAGGTCCAGGCCGAGCTGCGGGAGCTGGCCGCCGCCAACGTCGTGCGGCGGTCCATGATCGGCCAGGGCTACTACGGGACCCACACCCCGGCAGTCGTCCGGCGCACCGTCCTGGAGAACCCGTCCTGGTACACGGCCTACACGCCCTACCAGCCGGAGATCTCCCAGGGCCGGCTCGAGGCGCTCCTCAACTTCCAGACCCTCGTCTCGGACCTCACCGGGCTCGCGGTCTCCGGCTCGTCCATGCTCGACGAGGCGACCGCCGTGGCCGAGGGCATGCTCCTGGCGCGTCGCGCCGCCAAGGGCGCGGGGCCCAGGGTCGTCGTCGACACCGACCTGTTCACCCAGACCGCAGCCGTGCTCGAGACCCGCGCGGAGCCGGTCGGGATCGAGCTCGTCCCCGCGGACCTGCTCGGTGGTGAGCTACCGGACCTCGACGGGGTCGCCGGTGTGATCGTCCAGGTGCCGGGCGCCTCGGGACGCATCCCGGAGGCCGACGTGCTGCGCGGCGTCGTCGACGCCGCCCATGCCGCCGGAGCGCTCGCCGTCGCCGCGACCGACCTGCTCGCCTGCACGCTGATGACCGCGCCCGGCGACCTCGGGTTCGACGTCGCGGTGGGCTCCTCCCAGCGGCTCGGCGTGCCGATGGGCCTCGGCGGGCCGCACGCCGGCTTCCTCGCCGTCCGGGCGGGCCTGGAGCGTCAGCTGCCCGGACGTCTCGTGGGCGTCTCGGTCGACGCCGACGGCCGGCAGGCCTACCGGCTCGCGCTCCAGACGCGCGAGCAGCACATCCGGCGGCAGAAGGCGACGAGCAACATCTGCACCGCCCAGGTGCTCCTGGCGGTCATGGCCTCGTCCTTCGCCGTGTACCACGGGCCGGACGGCCTGACGGCGATCGCCACGCACGCGGCGCGCACGGCGGACGACCTCGCGCGCCGGCTGCGCTCCGTCGGCGGCGAGGTCACCACCGCGGGACGGTTCGACACCGTCGAGGTCCGCCTGCCCGGGCGCGCGGCGACGGTGGCCGCGGCCGCACGCGACCTCGGTGTGCTGCTGTGGGAGCAGGACGCGGACACGCTGCGGATCTCCACCGACGAGACGACGACGCCGGCCGACCTCGCCGCGGTGGTGCGCGCCGTCGCGGGCCGGGACGGGAACGACCCGAGTGCCGCCGACGCGACCGACTCCGCCGACGCGGCCGACGCCGGCGGTGCGGACCGCGCCGCGGTCCGCGCGGAGGACGCACCCGAGGACGCCACCGGCATCCCGGCGTCGATGCGTCGCACCACGGACTTCCTCACTCACCCGGTGTTCGCGACCCACCGCTCCGAGACCCAGATGCTGCGCTACCTCAAGCGGCTGGCGGACAAGGACTACGCGCTCGACCGCGGGATGATCCCGCTGGGCTCGTGCACGATGAAGCTCAACGCGGCGATCGAGATGGAGTCGATCAGCTGGCCGGGCTTCGCGGCGATCCACCCGTTCGCCCCGGCCGAGGACGTGACCGGGTACCTGCGGCTGGTGGCGGACCTCGAGGGCTGGCTCGCCGAGCTCACGGGCTACGCGGCCGTGTCGCTGCAACCGAACGCGGGCTCCCAGGGCGAGCTCGCCGGACTTCTCGCGATCCGCGGATACCACCGCTCGCGGGGCGACGACGGGCGCACCGTGTGCCTCGTGCCCGCCTCCGCGCACGGCACCAACGCCGCGTCCGCGGTCCTCGCCGGCATGTCGGTCGTCGTCGTCCCGTCGGCGGACGACGGCTCGATCGACCTCGACGCGCTCACGACGCTCGCTCAGGAGCACGCTGCCGACCTCGCAGCGATCATGCTCACCTACCCGTCCACGCACGGCGTGTACGAGGAGCACGTGCGCCAGGTCTGCGACGTGGTGCACGAGCACGGCGGTCAGGTCTACCTCGACGGTGCGAACCTCAACGCCCTGCTGGGGCACGCCCGGCCGGGTGAGCTCGGCGGCGACGTCAGCCACCTCAACCTGCACAAGACGTTCTGCATCCCGCACGGCGGGGGAGGTCCGGGGGTGGGGCCGGTGGCCGCGAAGGCGCACCTGGCCCCGTTCCTGCCGGGCCACCCGCTCGCGCAGGGCGAGATGCGCTCCGACGGGGCCGTCTCCGCCGCGCCGTACGGGTCGCCGTCGATCCTGCCGATCACCTGGGCCTACATCCGGCTCATGGGCGCCGACGGGCTGCGCCGCGCGACGGAGGACGCCGTCCTCGCCGCCAACTACGTCGCCGCACGGCTCGGCGACACGTTCCCGGTGCTCTACCGCGGGCCCGGCGACGCGGTCGCGCACGAGTGCATCCTCGACCTGCGGCCCATGCGCGCGGCCACCGGGATCACGGTCGACGACGTCGCCAAGCGGCTCATCGACCACGGGTTCCACGCGCCGACCATGAGCTTCCCCGTGCCCGGCACGTTCATGGTCGAGCCGACCGAGTCCGAGGACCTCGGCGAGATCGACCGCTTCGTCGACGCCATGCTCGCGATCCACGCCGAGGCCACCGCGGTGGCCGAGGGCCGGTGGCCGGCCGACGACAACCCGCTCGTTGGCGCCCCGCACCCGGCCGCACGCCTGGCGGGGGAGTGGCACCACCCCTACACCCGGGCCGAGGCCGCGTTCCCGGCCGGCGAGGAGGGCAAGTACTGGCCGCCCGTGGCCCGGATCGACGGCGCCTACGGGGACCGGAACCTCGTGTGCTCGTGCCCTCCGCCGGAGGCGTTCGCGCAGGGGTAGGCGGTCGGGGGTGACGTCGCACGCGTGATGGTGTAATGTCCGTGTCGGCTATAATTGTAGGGACGGCGCGCGCCGCCCCGGCCCGGTCCCGCGGGTCGGTAGGAACACCCGGCGCGACCGGCGCGTTGACACCTCGACGCCCCGAACCCCGGCGAAAGGCCCCCTGCATGAGCACCCCCACGACGACGCCCGCGACGGACACCGCCGCCGACGCCACGACCGAGACGGCAGCACCCGCGACCACCGCCGCACGGAAGCCTGCTGCCAAGAAGCCCGCTGCCAAGAAGCCCGCTGCCAAGAAGCCCGCTGCCAAGAAGGCGGCCACGAAGAAGCCTGCTGCGAAGAGGACGACCGCGAACCCGGCGAAGGGCCGGGCGAAGGCGTCCACCGCGACGCCCCCCGTCGAGGTGGACGAGGACGAGGAGACGACGGCCACCCCCGAGGACGTCGACGACGCAGCCCTGGAGACGGACGACCAGGCCGACGACGCGATCGAGGCGGCGGACAGCGCCGACGAGGTCGACGAGCCCGAGGACGAGGACGACGAGAAGGACGCGGCGCCCGTCCAGGCCTCCGGACGCGCCTCCCGCCGCGCCAAGCTGGCGGTCGTCCCGGACGCGGTACCGAGCGGGGAGACCGGCGGCCGCAAGGAGGAGACGACCTCGAGCGGGTTCGTGGTCTCGGACTCCGACGACGACGACCAGCCCGTCCAGCAGGTCGTCACCGCCGGTGCGACCGCGGACCCGGTCAAGGACTACCTCAAGCAGATCGGCAAGGTGGCGCTGCTCAACGCCGAGCAGGAGGTCGAGCTCGCCAAGCGCATCGAGGCCGGTCTGTTCGCCGAGGAGCGCCTGGCCCAGGACCCGGACATGGAGCGCAAGCTCTCCCGGGAGCTGCAGTGGATCGCGAACGACGGCCGCCTGGCGAAGAACCACCTCCTGGAGGCCAACCTGCGCCTCGTGGTCTCCCTCGCCAAGCGCTACACGGGCCGCGGGATGCTCTTCCTCGACCTCATCCAGGAGGGCAACCTCGGGCTCATCCGCGCGGTGGAGAAGTTCGACTACACCAAGGGCTACAAGTTCTCCACGTACGCGACCTGGTGGATCCGTCAGGCCATCACGCGCGCCATGGCCGACCAGGCCCGGACCATCCGGATCCCGGTGCACATGGTCGAGGTCATCAACAAGCTCGCCCGCGTCCAGCGGCAGATGCTCCAGGACCTGGGCCGCGAGCCCACGCCCGAGGAGCTCGCCAAGGAGCTCGACATGACACCGGAGAAGGTCGTCGAGGTCCAGAAGTACGGCCGCGAGCCCATCTCCCTGCACACCCCGCTCGGCGAGGACGGCGACTCCGAGTTCGGTGATCTCATCGAGGACTCCGAGGCGGTCGTGCCGGCCGAGGCGGTGAGCTTCACCCTGCTGCAGGAGCAGCTCAACGCGGTCCTCGACACGCTCTCCGAGCGGGAGGCCGGCGTGGTCTCCATGCGGTTCGGCCTGCAGGACGGTCAGCCCAAGACGCTCGACGAGATCGGCAAGGTCTACGGGGTCACGCGCGAGCGCATCAGGCAGATAGAGAGCAAGACGATGTCGAAGCTCCGCCACCCGAGCCGCTCGCAGGTGCTTCGCGACTACCTGGACTGATCGGTCGCGACGATCGGCCGGCCCGCGGTGCCGTAGCCGGGCCGGACGATCGCCCTGCTCAGATGATCAGCCAGATGATGAGCAGGACGCCGAAGGCGATGGCGATGCCCCACAGCGCGCGGATGAGCAGCGCCGTGGTCCGGCGCGACCGTGGGTCGTCGTCGTAGCGTCCCCAGGGCATGCCCGCGAACGTGGGATCCCCCGGTGCGCGCCCCTCGTGGGCTGCCGCGGCGCGCTCCGCGTCGCTGATGCGCGACGGTCGGGGCTCGGCCTGCTCGTCCGGCGACCCGGAGGGTGCGGACGCGCCGCCGGGATCGGTGGCGCCGTACACGTCGGACGCACCGTAGGGGTCGGTCGCGGGCCGGTCGGCGGCCGGCACCGGGGTGGCCGACGCCCCGTACGCACCGGGCGAGCCGCTCTCCTCGGGCCCAGCGCCCGGGTCGCGGACGTCCGCGGTCCACCGCTGTCCGTCCCAACGCCTCTCGAGGCCCTCCTGCCAGGGGTCCGCGTGCCAGCCTGGTTCGCGCTGTTCCATCTCGGGCTCCTCGTCTCGCGTCGTCGTGCGTGCCTCAGCGTGGCACAGACGGCCGCTCGGCACCGGTCCGGGCAGCATCGGCGCGGACGTCGCCGGCAGCACCGGCGCCCCGGGGCGCCCGGCACCCGGCCGGCCGCGCGCCGACCGGGCTCAGGGGTAGGGCCACCCGTTGGGCACGCAACCCTGCATGCCGAGAGTCTGCTGCTGCATCACCGGGGCGAGCCGGCCCGGAGCGGGGCAGCCGACGTGCCCGTGCCCGAGGAAGTGCCCGACCTCGTGGTTGACCACGTAGTCGCGGTAGGACGTCAGCGAGCCGCCCGCGTTCGTGAACGGCGCCGCGCCGTAGGCCCACCGGTGGGCGTTGATGACCACGGTGGAGCCGACCCGGCACGAGGTGTATCCGTTGGTGTTGAGCGGGTGGCAGAGCCGGTCGACGGTCGCAGGGGTGGTCAGCCGGAGCACGACGTCGGCGGGTCCGTCCGTCCGCGCGAAGGTCACCGCACCGTGGCGGCCCCAGCCTCGGGAGGCGTTGAGGGTGGTCATCACGAGGCCGCCGAACTCCGGGCGGTCCACCGAGATGCCGCGCTCGGTCTCCACGCGCACGCGCACGGTCCGGGCGGCGTCGCCGGGCGCGGGCACATGGCCGGGGACGACCGCGAAGGTCCCCGAGCCGGACCACGGCGGGGCACCGACCAGACCGCCGTTCGTCGGCGGCTCGGGCGGCGGCGTCGGCGCGGCGGGCGGACGGCGCAGACCGAACGTGTCCGCGCCGTCGCCGTCCCAGTCGCCCGCGAACGCGGCGTCCGTCGTGCGGCCGAACGACACCGACGTCTCGGCGTCGCCGCCGGCCAGGGTGTTGCTCACGTGCAGCACGGTGCCGCGGCGCACGGCGAGGGTGTCGGTCCCGTCGCCGTCCCAGTCGCCCACGAGGACGGTGTCGCCGGCGCGGCCGTAGTCGAGCTCGATCTCCGCGTCGCCCGAGGTGAGCGAGTTGGACAGGAAGTACCGGTTGCCGCGGCGCACGGCGAGGGTGTCGGTCCCGTCCCCGTCCCAGTCGCCCACGTGCACGACGTCGGTCGCGCGCCCGTAGGCGACCTGCCGGTCCGCCGGGCCCGAGGTCAGCGAGTTGCGCAGGTGATAGACCTGCCCGCGCCGGACGGCCAGGGTGTCGGTGCGGTTCCCGTCCCAGTCGCCGACCAGGACGTCGTCGTCCGTACGGCCGTACACCAGGTGCCGGTCCGCGACCCCGTCCAGCTCGTCGTCGAGGAAGAACTCCGTGCCGGATCCACCGACCTCGCCCGAGGCCGCGGCCTCGGGCGGTGAGGTGGCGAGGCCGGCGAGGAGCGCGAGGGCGGGCAGAGAGGCGAGCGCGCCGAGGAGGCGTCGCCGGGGTCGGTTCACGTGCCCAGCGTAGGGCGCCGGTGGCCCGCCCGAAGCGCCCTCGAACCAGGCGCCGGCGACGTGCCCCGAGGGCCCCGGGTCAGTCCTTGACGACGTGCCGGGCGGCGAGCACCTGGAAGACGCCGAAGAGCATGAGCCCCACCGCCACGGCACCGACGAGGACGGTCCCGCCCGGCCAGCCCAGGATCGTGGCGAGCGCGGTGTCCGTGCCGCCCGCCTGGTCGGGGTCGGCGCGCAGGGCCGCCAGGGCGACGAGCACCCCGAGGACCATGAACGCGGCGCCGCGGGACGCGTGGCCGATCCGGCCCGCGTTGATCACCGCCCGGGACACGCCGGGGGAGAGCTTGCTCGCGAACCGCGCCGTCATCCCGCTCCACACCCACCACGCGCCGAGCACGACGACACCGACCCCGACGGCACCCAGCAGCACCTGGCCGCCGGGCTGGGACATGAGCGTGCTCGCCCCCTCCTCCTCGGTGCGGCCCGAGCCCGAGCTGCCGCGCAGGAGCACGACGACGCCGGTGACCGCGAGCGCGAGGGCGACGACCGCCTTGGCGGCCGAGCCGATCCGGCGCGCGACGCCCTTGAGGCCCTTCTCGCCCGGGTGGCCGCCGACGGCGAGCACGCCCTGCCAGGCGACGTAGCACAGCAGGCCGAGGACCATGACGACGAGGAGGGCCAGCCCGAGCGGCGTGCTGCCGATCTCCTCGATCGCCCCGGAGGTCGTGGCCTCCTCGGACGAGCCGGAGCCGCGCGCGAGACGCATCGCCATCCAGCCGACGGCGAGCCACACCACGCCCTGGGCCGCGAAGCCCACCTGCCCCAGACGGTGGAGCCGTCCACCGCGGGCGGAGGCCTGGGCGTCCCGCGCGACCCCGTCCACCCGAGCCCTGGTCGATCCGTTGCTCATGGGGTCATCGAAGCATCCGGCACCGGGGGCCGCACGGCGAACGGCCGCCGCCCCGCGAGGGGACGACGGCCGTGCGGCGTCGGGGGGATCAGGCGTTCGCGTCGTGCAGGCGGTCGCTCTCGTCGTGGATCTCGGTCGCGACCTCGCCGAGCTTCTCGGCGTGGCGGCGCGCGTGGTGCGCGCAGAAGAGCAGCGAGCCGGAGCGCAGGGTCACGCGGACGTAGGCCTGTGCGCCGCAGGCGTCGCAGCGGTCGGCGGCGGTGAGCTGGGGTGCGGTGGCTGTAGTGGTCACGCCAGCATGTAACCATCCACGTGGGCGATCCGTGCCCAGGTGGCGGGGGAGTTCGCCCCCGGCGTACCCGCGTGTCGCCCGGGTCACCACGGCCACGCCTCCGGGCCTGCCGGCCGGGCCGGCCGTACGATCCTTCGGTGAACCCCACCTCAGCCGCCGAGTACTCGGCACGGCACCTCTCGGTCCTCGAGGGCCTCGCCGCCGTGCGCAAGCGCCCCGGGATGTACATCGGGTCCACCGACGGGCGCGGCCTCATGCACTGCCTGTGGGAGATCGTCGACAACTCGGTCGACGAGGGGCTCGGCGGCCACGCGGGCCGCATCGAGATCGTCCTGCACCCGGACGGTTCGGTCGAGGTGCGCGACGACGGGCGCGGCATCCCGGTCGACGAGGTCCCCGGCGTCGGGCTGTCCGGCGTCGAGGTCGTCTACACCAAGCTGCACGCGGGCGGGAAGTTCGACTCCGGCTCCTACGCCGCCTCGGGGGGTCTGCACGGCGTCGGGGCCTCCGTGGTCAACGCACTGTCGGCCCGCCTGGACGTCGAGGTGGACCGGGGCGGGAAGACGCACCGCATGACCTTCCGACGCGGTGAGCCCGGCACCTTCGACGACCCGCACGGCGGGCCCGCGGCCGACTCCCCGTTCCAGCCGTTCGACAAGGGCTCGACGCTCGAGGTCGTCGGCAAGGTCCGGCGCGGCGTCACCGGCACCCGGGTGCGCTACTGGGCGGACCCGCAGATCTTCCCGGCCACCGCGGAGTTCAGCCTCGAGGAGGTGCTCGGCCGCGCGCGGCAGACGTCGTTCCTCGTCCCGGGCCTGACGATCGTCGTCTCGGACCATCGCGCCGCCGACCCGGCCGAGCACACGAGCGAGGAGTTCCGGCACGACGGCGGGACGTCGGACTTCGTCGAGCACCTCGGCCCGGACCCGGCGGTCACCCAGGTCTGGCGGCTCACGGGGCAGGGCACGTTCACAGAGTCGGTCCAGCAGCTCGACCGCCAGGGGCACCTGCGCCCCGTCGACGTCGAGCGCACGTGCCTCGTCGACGTCGCGGTGCGGTGGGGCACGGGCTTCGAGACGACGGCGCGCAGCTTCGTCAACATCATCGCCACCCCCAAGGGCGGCACCCACATGGCCGGCTTCGAGCAGGCCGTGCTGAAGGTCGCGCGCAAGCAGATCGAGGCGAACGCGAGGCGCCTGAAGGTCACGGCCAAGGATCCGCGCATCGAGAAGGACGACGTCCTGGCGGGCCTCACCGCGGTGGTGTCCGTGCGGCTGCCCGAGCCGCAGTTCGAGGGGCAGACGAAGGAGGTCCTCGGCACCGCCCAGGTCCGCCAGGTCGTCGCCAAGGTCGTCGAGTCCGAGCTGACCGACATCCTCACGTCGAGCAGGGCGGCGGTCCGGTCGCAGTCGAACGCGCTGCTGGAGAAGATGGTCGGCGAGATGCGCGCCCGGGTGGCCGCCCGCACCCAGAAGGACATCTCGCGGCGCAAGAACGCGCTGGAGAACTCCTCGCTGCCGACCAAGCTCGTCGACTGCCGGACGAAGGACGTCGAGCGCTCCGAGCTGTTCATCGTCGAGGGCGACTCGGCCCTGGGCACGGCCCGGCGCGCGCGCAGCTCGGAGTTCCAGGCGCTGCTGCCGATCCGCGGCAAGATCCTCAACGTCCAGAAGGCCTCGACCGCCGACATCCTCAACAACGTCGAGGTGGCGACGATCTTCCAGGTGCTCGGCGCCGGGTCGGGGCGCACGTTCGACCTGGACCTCGCGCGCTACGGAAAGGTCGTGCTCATGACGGACGCCGACGTCGACGGCGCGCACATCCGCACCCTCCTGCTCACGCTGTTCTTCCGGTACTGCCGGCCGCTGGTGGAGGCCGGCCGCGTCTTCGCGGCGGTGCCGCCGCTGCACCGCGTGGAGGTCGCCGGGTCCGGAGGGAAGAAGGGGGAGGTGCACTACACCTACTCCGACGCCGAGCTCGCCGCGCTCGTGCGGAAGCTCGAGCGCGCCGGGAAGCGCCTCAAGGACACGCCCCAGCGCTACAAGGGGCTCGGTGAGATGGACGCTGACCAGCTGGCGGAGACGACGATGGATCCCGCCCGGCGCACCCTGCGGCGGATCACCGGGGCCGACGAGGCGGCCGTCGCGCGCGCCGAGTCCGTGTTCGAGCTGCTCATGGGCAGCGAGGTGGCGCCCCGCCGGGACTTCATCGTCGCCGGCGCGGCCGAGGTCGACCGCGAGCGGATCGACGCCTGAGGGTCGCGGCCGGGCCGCCTCCGCGGTGCGCCGACGTAGACTCGGAGCCATGATCGTGTCCTCGGCGAGGCCCGGCGCGCACTCCGCGCGCCGCTTCGACGCACCGGCCTCCGCAGCCCTGCCGGGCCCGCACCTGGGCCTGACCTGGCGCACCCTGGACCCGGGCGACGGCGCGGACGTCCATGCTCTGTGGGACCGCTCGGACGCGGTCGACGTCCACGGTGACAGCACGACGCGCGGGGAGCTGGACGAGACCCTGCGCGCCGCCGCGCGCTCCGGCGACACGCTCGGCGGTTTCGACCCCGAGGGCATCCTGCGGGCTGCTGCCGCGCTCGTGCTCACCAGCCGGGCGGACACCGCCGAGGTGCGACTGCGTGCCACCGTCGACCCGGGTACCCGCGGACGAGGGATCGGCAAGGCACTCCTGGGGTGGCAGGACGACCGCGCCCGGCAGCTGCTCGCCGCGAGCGCCCCGGCGGGACCGGCACGCATCGTCATCGACGTCGGGCTGCACCAGGGTGACCGTCGTCGGCTCTACGCCGCCGCCGGTTTCGCCCCGGAGCCCTCGGGACCCGGCACGACGTTCGCGGTGACGCTGTGAACCAGCCTGCGGGACGCGGTCTGCGTGCCGCCCTCACCGGCCTGCGCACCTCCACCCGGCACCCCACGGGCGACACCCGGGCGATGCCCCTGCTCGGCGACGAGGGCGATGTCAGCTCCTTCGACGACCACCTCCTGCCGCGGCAGGTCGAGGGCCTGGTGTGGTCCGTGCTCGACGCCCCCCGAGCCGCGGAGCTCGCCGCGCTCGTCTCACGCATCGAGACCGCCGACGGTACACCGGTGCGTACCTCCGCCGAGGAGGTGGAGAGCTACTTCGCCGAGCGGGAGGGCTTCCGTGCCGTCGCCGGTGACGACGGCGACGGCGTCATGCGAGCGTTCGGACTGGTCCGCCCGAAGGGCCAGGTCGAGGGCATGCAGTCGTTCACGTGCTCGGGCGGTGTCGACGACGCCCTGCGCCTCAAGGGCGCCGGCTTCGCGCTGGTCGACTGGCAGGTGTCGACCTCCCGTGCGTTGCTGGCGTCCTCGGGAGCGGAGCAGGGCGTCGTCGTCGTGCACGTCGACGAGACCGAGACCGACCTCAGGGCGCTCCTCGAGGAGCACGGCTTCCGGCCGCGCCGCTGGTACGTCCAGATGCGCCGGAGCCTCGCCCTGGACATCCCGGGCATCGCGCTGCCGCAGTACGTCTCGGTCGAGCCGTGGACGGCCGACCTGGCCGAGCAGGTGCGCCGCGCGCACGGCCGCGCCTTCGCGGACCAGCCCGAGGGAGCCATGGAGCGCGGGTCGGACCTGTGGGGACCGGAGGCGACCGCGTTCGAGCCACGCTGGAGCTTCGTCGCGCTCGACCGCTCCTCGGACCGGGCGAAGATCGCGGGCTACATCGTCTCCAGCCGGTACGAGCAGGACTGGGAGGCGCTCGGCTGGACCGAGGGCTACACCGAGGTCCTGGGCGTGCTGTCCGAGTGGCGCGGCAAGCACGTGGGCAGCGCCCTGCTCAGCGCCGCCATGCGCGCGTACGCCGCGGACGGCATGGAGTACGCCGGCCTCGACGTCGACGTGGACTTCGCCCTCGACGTCGACCACCCCGAGCCGCACTCGATGATGGCGCTGTACACGAGCCTGGACTACGTGCCCACGAGCCGGTCGGCGCTGCACGTCCTCGAGCTCGGGGCCCCCTAGGAACCTCCGGCGCGCAGGTACGGCTCGACGAGCTCGGCGTACCGCGCGCTCGCGGTGGCGAGCGTGACCTCTCCCGGGGCGTCCCAGATCTGCTGGTTGAAGATCTCGACCTCGACGTCACCGCTGTAGCCGGCCTCGGCGACCCAGGTCGAGACGGACCGGAAGTCGACGAAGCCGTCGCCGGGGAAGCCTCGGGAGAGCAGCGGGTCGGCGGCGATCGGCTGGTTCCAGTCGCACACCTGGTAGGCCGCGAGGCGGCCCTCGGCGCCGGCACGCGCGATCTGCTCGCGCAGGTCGGGGTCCCACCACACGTGGTAGGTGTCCACGACGACGCCGACGGTGCTTGCCGGGAACGGCGCCGCGAGGTCGAGGCACTGGCGCAGCGTGGACAGCACCGCCCGGTCCCCGGCGAAGATCGGGTGCAGCGGTTCGAGGACGAGGCGGACGTCGTGCTCGGCGGCCACGTCCACGAGCTCCGCGATCCGGTCGGCCACGCGAGCGCGGGCGGCGACGAGGTCCCGGTCGCCGCCCGGGGCGGGTGGCCGGTTGGGCCCGGTGGCCGCGGGCAGCCCGCCGGCGACGATGATGAGCTCGTGCGTCCCCAGGGTGGCGGCCTCGACGATCGCGGCCGCGTTGTCGGCCAGCGCGGCGCGCCGCCCGTCCTCGTCCGGGGCCGTGAGGAACCCGCCGCGGCACAGGGAGGAGACCCGCAGCCCGGCCTCGCGCACGAGCCGCGCGGCGTCCTCGAGCCCGACCTCGGCCACGCGGTCCCGCCACAGGCCGAGGGCGGGGATCCCGGCGGCGAGGGCTCCCTCGACGGCCTGCTCGAGCGTCCATGCCTTCGTGGTGGCGGTGTTGAGCGAGAACCGGCTGAGGTCCGGCGCGCTCATCGTGCACCCGCCGGGGTGAGGCCGGTGACCTCGAGGAACCGGCCCATGCGGTGGGCGGCGAGGTCCGGGTCGGTGAGCAGGCCGGCGGTGTCGGCGAGCCGGAAGAGCTCGACGAGGTGGGGTGCGGAACGTCCCGACTGCAGCCCGCCGACCATCTGGAAACCGGGCTGGTGCCCGCCGAGCCACGCGAGGAACGCGACGCCGGTCTTGTAGTAGTAGGTCGGTGCGGCGAAGAGGTGCCGGCCCAGCGCCTGCGTGGCGGCCAGCGTCTCGTGCGCGCGGGAGGGGTCGCCGGCGTCGAGCGCGGACAGTGCGTGGGACGCCGCCGGCGCGATGGCGGCGAACACGCCGAGCAGGGCGTCGGAGTGTCCCCGCTCGTCGCCGACCACGAGGTCGGGGTAGTTGTAGTCGTCGCCGGTGTACATGCGCACGCCCGCGGGCAGGCGCTCCCGGACCCGGACCTCCAGATCGGCGTCGAGCAGGGAGATCTTGATGCCGTCGACCCGAGAGGCGTGCTCGGCGACGAGGGTGAGCACGACCTCGGCGGCGGCGTACGGGTCGTCGTGGCCCCAGTAGCCGGCGAGCTGCGGGTCGAAGGCCTCGCCGAGCCAGTGGAGGATCACCGGGGTCGAGCTCTCCGTGAGCAGCGTCGAGTACACCGAGCGGTAGTCGTCGGCGTCGCGGGCGGTGGCGGCGAGCGCGCGCGAGGCCATGAGGATGGGGCGGGCCCCGGCCTCGCCGACGACGGCGAGCTGGCCGCGGTAGGCGTCGGTCACGGTGCGCAGCGCCGAGTCGTGGTCGGCGTCGGCGAGGCTCGCGGGAGAGACCTCGTCGGTGCCCGCGCCGCAGGCGATGACGGCCCCCACCGAGCGCGCCTCGGCGGTCGAGCGGCGGATGAGCTCCGCGGCGGCGGGCCAGTCCAGGCCCATGCCGCGCTGGGCGGTGTCCATGGCCTCGGCGACCCCCAGCCCGTGCGACCACAGGTGGTGGCGGAACCCCAGCGTGGCGTCCCAGTCCAGGACGGCGGGCGATCCGGGGGTGCTGTCGGCGCCCACGGCGGGCACGACGTGGGCCGCCGCGTAGGCGACCCGGGACGTGAACGGCGCCGAGGGGCGGCCCCAGTCGCGCGCCGCGGCGAGGCGGTGCTCGGTGACGGTCCCGTCGGCCGCAGGCAGCGCGACGGCGGGCGTGGAGGAGGGGGCCGCGCTCATCGGGGCGCTCCCACGGCGGTGTCGTCGAGCGAGACGACGGGGACCTCGAGGCGGCGCCCCTCGGCCGACGACCGCAGGCCGAGCTCGGCGAGCTGCACGCCGCGCGCGGCGGAGAGCAGGTCGTAGCGATGGGGGCGGCCCGCCACGACGTCGGCGAGGAACTCCTCCCACTGCGCCTTGAACCCGTTGTCCAGCTCGGCGTTCGCGGGCACGTCGAGCCACTGGTCGCGGTAGGACTCGGTCACCGGCAGGTCGGGGTTCCACACCGCGGCCGGGGTGTGTGCTCGCTGCTGCGCCACGCAGGAGTGCAGGCCCGCGACGGCGGACCCGTGGGTGCCGTCGACCTGGAACTCCACGAGCTCGTCGCGATGCACCCGGGTGGCCCACGAGGAGTTGATCTGCACCACCACGGGGTCTCCGCCCGGTGTGGTGACGTCGAAGATCCCGTAGGCCGCGTCGTCGGCGGTGGCCGGGTACCGCGCGCCCAGCTCGTCGACCCGGGCGGGAATGTGCGTGACGGTCCGGGCCGTCACGGTGTCGACGGTCCCGACGATGCCCTCGAGCACGTAGTTCCAGTGGCAGAACATGTCGGTCGTGATACCGCCGCCGTCCTCGCTGCGGTAGTTCCACGACGGGCGCTGACCGGGCTGCACGTCGCCCTCGAACACCCAGTAGCCGAACTCGCCGCGCATCGACAGGATGCGGCCGAAGAATCCCTCGTCGACGAGGCGGCGCAACTTGACCAGGCCCGGCAGGTAGAGCTTGTCGTGGACGACCCCGACGGTCACGCCGGCGTCGGCGCCCCGGCGCGCGAGCTCGACGGCCTCGGTCAGCGTCTCCGCGGTCGGCTTCTCCGTGTAGACGTGCTTGCCGTGGGCGAGCGCGGTCGTGATCGCCGGTACCCGCCGCGACGTGACCTGCGCGTCGAAGTAGACGTCGACCGTGGGGTCCACCAGGACGGCCTCGACGTCGGTGGACCACTGCTCGACCCCGTGCCGACGCGCGAGCTCGGCCACCTTCTCGGCGTTGCGGCCCAGGAGTATCGGCTCGACCTGGACGCGGTCGCCGCCCGGGAGCACCACGCCCCCGGCGTCCCGCAGCGGAAGGATCGAGCGCACGAGGTGCTGGCGGTAGCCCATGCGACCGGTGATGCCGTTCATGGCGATGCGGAGCGTGCGAGTGGTCATGGTCTCTCCATCGAGTACGAGGCGGAATGCGCTTTCCAGATTATGTCCAGGCTACCCGGGTGTCAACGCGGGGCCGACGCGTGTCCGGGGCGTGGCTGAGAACGCGTGCCGGGCTCGGGCACTGCGCGCCGGGCTCGGGCGACCCGTGTCCGGGCTCGCCCGGCACGCCGACGCGTCGGGTCAGCGCAGGTCCGGCGTGGACTCGCGCAGGACGACGTCCGCGCCGACGAGGATCTCGCGCGGGCCGTCGTCGGGCTCGAGCGCGAGCGGGACGGCCAGCCGACCCATGCGCTCCATCGGCAGGGCGACGGTCGTGAGGCCGGGGGCGACGTCGCGCAGCGTGGTGATGTCGTCGAACCCGGCGATCGCGACGTCGTCGGGGACGTCGAGGCCGGCCTCGCGCGCGGCCGACATCGCGCCGACGGCCATGACGTCGTTGACGGCGAACACCAGGCGCGGCCTGCTGCTCCCGGCGAGCAGGGTCGTCATCGCGGCGTGTCCGCCGTCGCGGGTGAAGTCGCCGGGCACGACCCAGGTCGCGGGGATCTCGACCCCGAGCTCCCCGAGCGCACTCCGGAAGGCGGCCACGCGGTCGCGGGCCGTCACGTGCCAGGTGGGTCCGGCGAGGATGCCGATCTCCCGGTAGCCGATCGCGTGCAGGGCCCGGGCGAGGTCCGTGCTGCCCGCGACGTTGTCGGGCACGACCGTGCTCAGCCCGGGCAGCGGCTGCCCCACGAGAGCGACCCCGGCCCCGCGGTCCTGGTAGGCGTGCAGGACGCGGTGCAGGCGCTCGTTGACGTCCGCGTCGTCGATGCGACCGCCGGCGATGACGATCGCCCGCGCGCGCTGGTTCTGCAGCGTGGCGATGAAGTCGAGCTCTCGGGCGGGGTCGCGGTGGGTGGTGGCGAGCGTGACGACGCAGCCCGCCGTGTCCGCGGCGGCGATGACGCCGGCGGCGATGGCCGAGAAGTAGGGGTCGGCGATGTCCTGGACGATGAGCCCGACCGTGTCGGTGCGGCCGCGCGCCATCGCCTGGGCGTTGGCGTCGGGGGAGTAGTCCAGGCGCGCCGCCGCGGCCAGCACACGCTCCCGGAGCTCGGCGCGCACGGTGCGCTCCGAGCTGCCGTTGATGGCGCGCGAGGCGGTCGCGAGGGACACGCCCGCCGCCTCGGCGACCTGGGAGAGCGTGACCCGGCCGTGCCCCGCGCGCGCCGACGTCGGACGCGGGGGTTCCTCCTCGCTCATCGAGCCTCCTCGAACTCGGACGCGGCACCTGCCGAGCCGGCGGGCACCGGTCGGCGTGACGCTAGCCCACTCGGCCCGACCGCGCCCGCGGGGCTCACGACGGCTCCCGGGGCGGCCGCCCGCGTCCCCGCGGCTCACGACCGCCCCGCGTCGGGATCAGGCGGCCGGCCGGCCCCCGAGGTAGAGCTCGCTGAGCTTCGGGTCGGCCAGCAGCTCGGGCGCGGGTCCCGTGGTGAAGATCGTCCCCAGGTCCAGGACGCACCCGATGTCGGCCATCTCGAGCGCTCGCCGCGCGTTCTGCTCCACGAGGAGCACGGCGACCCCCGCGTCCCGCATGCGGGCGACCTCCTCGAAGACGACGGTCGTGCGCTTGGGGTCCAGGCCCATGGACGGCTCGTCGAGGAGCACGACGTCGGGCCGCACCATGAGCGCGCGCGCGAACTCGACCTGCTTCTGCTGGCCGCCCGAGAGGAGCCCGGCCGCCGCCCCCCACTTCTCGGCCACGATCGGGAACACTCCGCGGACGAACTCCACCCGGTCGGCGAGCGAGGACTGGTCCTTGACCGAGTAGCCGCCGAGCATGACGTTCTCCTCCACCGTCATCTCCTTGAAGACGGAGTGGCCCTGGAGGACATGGCTGAGCCCGCGGCGCAGCAGCGGCTGCGGTCCCTTGCCCGTGACGTCCTCGCCGTTGAGCGTGATCGACCCGGACCGAGGGCGCAGCAGACCGCTGGCCACCTTGAGCACGGTCGACTTGCCCGCGCCGTTGGGTCCCACGAGGCACACCACGGTGCCGCGGCGGACGGTGATCGACAGCCCGCGCAGCACGAGCGCGGCCCTGCCGTAGCCGGCCTCGATGCGGTCGAGGTCGAGGATGACGTCGGACTCAGACACCAAGGTAGGCCTCCAGCACTCGCGGGTCGGACTGGACGACGGACGGCGGTCCCTCGGCGATCGGGGCACCCCGGTCGAACACGACGATGTGGTCGCACAGCCGCATGATGAGGTCCATGTTGTGCTCGACGACGAGGAAGGTCGTGCCCTCGTCGTTCAGCTCGCGCACGAGCACGGCGATGCGCTCGATCAGCGAGGGGTTCACCCCTCCTGCCGGCTCGTCGAGCATGACGAACGGCGGGTCGGACATGAGGGTCGACCCCAGCTCGAGGAGCTTCTGCTGGCCGTAGGAGATGTCCCTGGCCTCGGAGCGCTCGAGGTGGTCGATCCCGACCCGGGCGAGCATGGCGCGCGCCCGCTCGACCGTGGCGGGCGACGTGCTGCCGCTCAGGTACTGGCCGAGCGAGCGGGGCTGGACGGCGACGAGCATGTTCTCCAGCACGGTCATGCGCGGGAAGACCCGGCACAGCTGGAAGCTGCGCCCGAGGCCGGCGCGGGCGATCCTGTGCGGCGCCCAGCCGGTGATGTCCTGCTCGCGCATGGTCACGCGGCCCGAGTCGGGTCGGATCATGCCGGTCACGCAGTTGAAGAACGTGGTCTTTCCTGATCCGTTGGGGCCGATGAGCCCGTTGATCTTCCCGTCGAGGAACGTCACCGACGCCTCGGCCACGGCGTGCACGCCGCCGAAGGACTTCGACAGGTTCTCGGTGCGCAGGACCGCCGCGCCGGTGGTCGTGCGTTCCTCGGTCCTCGTCGCGGTCATCGCCCGCTCCCTTCGTCGGCGCTGTCGTCCGTCGCGTCGTCGGGCCCCGCCTCGGGTGCGGGTGACGCACCCGTCGTCGTGCCCGTGGTCGGGGTCTGCGCGTCGCGCAGCTCCTCGGCGGTCATCTCGCGGATCGACGTCTCGCCGGTGTGGCGGACCCGGCGCCACAGGCTCTGCAGCTCGGTGAGCACGCCGTCGGGCACGAAGAGGACGACGATCGCGAGCAGGAGGCCGGTGGCGACGAGGTGGAACTGGCTCTGCCCGAACTCGAGCACGAGGTACTCCAGCGCGGAGCCGACGACGATCGCGCCGATCAGCGGGCCGAAGAGGAACCGGGTCCCGCCCAGGAGCGCCATGAGCACCACCTGGGAGCTGAGCACGACGTCGAACTGGAAGATCGGGTCGAGGTCGCCGAACCACAGTCCGTACAGGCCGCCGGCGAGCCCGACGACGAACGCGGAGATCGTGAACGCCACGAGCTTGAGTCCCGCGGTGGGGACGCCGAGCGACTCGGCCTTGTCCTCGTCCTCGCGGACCGCCTTGAGCCCGGAGCCGAACTGCGAGAGGTCGATCAGCGCCCAGACCACCAGAGCGAGCGCGAGCAGACCGAGGAAGAGGAAGTAGAACGTCTGGTGCATCTCGGGCCGCAGCATGCCCTCGAACGGCCGGGGCACGGGCAGGCCCTCGGAGCCGCCGGTGAAGGAGCGCCAGGACTGGAACACGAGCTGCAGCACGAGGACGAGCGCGATCGTCACGATGACGAAGGACGCCCCGCGCACCCGCAGCGCGGCGTAGCCGACCGGGATCGAGACGAGCAGGACGATGACGGCGGCCACGCCCATGGCGACGAAGCTGTCCATCCCGGTGTCGCGCACGAGCAGCGCGGTCCCGTAGGCGCCGAGGCCGAAGAACGCGATGTGCCCGAGCGAGATGTACCCGGTGAACCCGCCCATGATGTTCCAGCCGGTGGCGAGCACCGCGTAGTTGAGCACGATGACGCCGGCGGAGAGCATGTAGGCGTTGGGCGCCAGGAGCGGCCAGAGCGCGAGCAGGGCGACGACGACGGCGATCGCACCGAGGCTGCGCGCCCGCCGGACCCCGGAGGAGCGCTCGTTCGGGCGCGTGGCGCGACGCACGGTGGCGGGCGCCGTGATGGTCTCAGAATCGCTGGGCAAGACGGCCTCCGAACAGTCCCTGCGGACGGAACATCAGGGTGAGGAAGAGCGCGAGGTAGAAGATCGTCTGGGCCCACGTGGAGCCGACGGGGATCTCGAGCATGAGCCGCATGACGCCGAGGACGAGGGCGGCGACGGCCGCCCCGGGGATCGACCCGAGCCCGCCGACGACGATGATCGCCATGAGCGGTCCCACCCAGTGCCAGTGCAGCGACGGAAAGATGGTCGCCTGGAGCGAGAGCGCGGCACCGCCGACGGCCGCGGTGGCCAGTCCGAGCCCGAAGCCCAGGCCGGCGACCCGGTCGGTGTCGATGCCGACGAGCTTGGCCGCCTGGGGGTGCTGGATCGTGGCCCGCAGCGCCCGACCCGTGCGGGTCCTCTGCAGGATGAACCACAGGACGAGCAGGGCGACGACGGCCAGCCCGAACGAGATGATCTGGACGACCGGGATCCGGGCGCCGAGGAGCTCGAGGCTCTCCGACCCGTAGGAGAGGTTGATGCGGCGCTGCGTGCCGGTGTAGGCCATGCCGAGCCCGCCCTCGATCGCCAGGGCGATCGCGAAGGTGAGCAGCACCGACATCATCGTCATCGTCGCCGGACGGAGCCGACTGAGCAGGAACCGCTGGATGACGAACCCGAGGAGGAAGAACAGCGGGATCGTCACGACCAGCGAGAGCAGCGGGTCCCAGCCGGTGACGATGTGCCAGCGCCAGGCGATGTAGGCGGAGAGCACGATGAACGCGGCGTGCGCGAGCATGACCACGCGCATGATGCCGAAGTACAGCGTGAGCCCGGCGGCGAGCAGGGCGTAGAGGCCGCCGAGGAGGATCCCCAGGATCAGGGACTGGAACAGCAGCGTTCCGGAGACCATCCGCTCACCACTCCGGCTTGGGGTAGACGAGCTCGGTCGTGGCGGTCTCGTCGGGCAGGACGATGGCGATCTCACCGTCGACGTACTGCTGGATCAGGTGGGCACCGTCGGGGCGGCCGGCCTCGTCCCAGGACAGGGTGCCGACGATCGTGTCGACCGAGTTCTCATGGAGCCAGTCGATGAGGTCCTGCTGGCAGTCACCCTGCTCGGCGCAGCCGACGGCCTCGACGGCGGCGGCGACGACCTGACCGGTGGTGTAGGCGTTGGCCTCGTCCTCGCCGGGCGCGTGCCCGTGGATCTCGGTGTAGGCCTCGACGAACTCGGCATTGGTGGGGAACTCGGCCTCGGGGGTGTATCCGGTCGGGGCGATGATGCCCTCGACGTTGCCGCCGATCGCCTCGACGAACTCGGGGTTCGTCGGCGCGGTGGAGAAGGCCGCCAGCCGTGGCTGGTAGTTGAGCTGCTGCAGGGCCAGGATGAGGTTGACCGCGTCCTGGTACTGCGTGCCGCCGATGACGACGTCGGGGTCGGCCGAGGCGATCTGGGCCGCGATGCCCGAGAAGTCGGTGGCGTTGGGCGGGTAGACCTCGTCGACGACGATCTCGAGCCCGAGCTCCTCGAGACCGTCCCGCAGGCCGTACGCGGTGCCCTGGGCGAACGGGTCGTCCATCGCGGCGACGGCGACGGTCTCCGGCCGCTCGTCCTCCGGCATCTGGCCGATGTACTCGACCAGGTTGTTGTAGTGGTCGGGGGCGATGGCGGGCGCCGCGTAGAAGATGTTCTCGAAGCCCTGTTCGAAGACCTCGGCGGCCGCGGCGGCCGGCTCGACGAACAGCATCCCGTACTCGGAGGCGACGCGCGAGGCGGGCACCACGAGGCGGGTGGAGAAGGGGCCGAAGACGAGGTCGACCTCGTCCTGCGCGATGAGCGACTCGTAGTCCGACACCACGCGGGCCGCGTCCGAGGCGTCGTCGAGGATCCGCAGCTCCACCTGACGCCCCAGCAGGCCGCCGTTGTCGTTGACGACCTCGGCCCACACCTCGTAGCCGCGCTGGACGCCGAGACCCGGCTCGGCGAAGTCGCCGGTCAGGGGGAGCGAGACGCCGATGACAATGGGGTCGTCGGTGTCCTCGCCGCCTCCCTCGTCGTCCGATCCGCCGCACGCGGCGAGCACGAGGGCTGCGCCGGCGGTCACCGCGGCGAGCCTGAAGATCTTCGTCGACATCCGAGCCTCCTTGTTCGGAACGTGCATGCGCGAAAGCGCTTTCCGCAGAGTAGGTGCGCAGCGGTGACGACACAACCCCCGGCGTGTCGCGCGGGTCGTTCGCCACGGTCGCCTGCCCACTCGGTGGCGAGTGAGGGGAGTTGTGCTCGGTGGGTGAGGGCGGTTCTTCCCGGCGAGTGAGCGGCAGTCTGCCGGACGAGTGAGCGCGGCTCTGCTCCACGAGCGAGAGGGATCTCAGAGTGTCGGGGCCGCACTCTCCTCGGGATCGGGGTGCTGGTTCGACGGCTGCGCGCGATGCGAGGCGGCCCCGCTCCCGGAGGGGGGCGGAGCCGCGCGGGTGGGTCGAAGCCGAGGCCCGGAGGTGGGGATCAGACGAGCGTGTACCCGCCGTCGACGACGACGTCGGTACCCGTCGTGTAGCTCGCCGCGTCGCTCGCGAGGTAGACGGCGATGCCCTTGAGCTCTTCCGGGGTGCCGACGCGGCGCTGCGGCGTCAGGCTCGCCCACTCCTCGAGGAGAGGCTTGAGCGCGGGAGCCTGCAGAAGCTCGGTCCCGATGTACCCGGGGCTGATCGTGTTGACCCGTACGCCCCGCTGGGCCCACTCGGTCGCCGCCGACCTCGACAGGTGGATGACGCCCGCCTTGGACGTGTTGTAGTGGGCCTGCGGCTGGGGGACGTTGACGATGTGGCCGGACATCGACGCGGTGTTGACGATCGCGCCCCCGCCGTTGGCCAGCATGTGCCGGCCGGCCGCCTGGGTGCCGTAGAAGACGGCGTTGAGGTTGAGGTTCATCATCCGCTGCCAGTCCTCGACCGTCAGCTCCTCGACCGGCTCGTTGTGCGCCATCCCCGCGTTGTGGAAGGCGATGTCGAGCGAGCCGAGGTCCGCCACGACGGAGTCGACAAGCACCTGTGCCTGTGCGGGGTCGGTGACGTCGATGCGGTAGGCCGCCGTTCGCCGGCCCGTCGCCTCCGCCAGCCGGTCCGCGGTCGCGCGGGCCGCGTCCTCGTCGATGTCGACGATCGCGACGTCTGCACCCGCCTCGGCCAGCGCCTCCGCGAGGGCTGCCCCGATGCCCCGTGCGGCGCCGGTGACGTAGGCGACCTTCCCGTCGAGGCTGAACATGTCGATGACTGACATCTGGTCCTCCCTGGTTGTTCGAGCGCGGCACCTGTCCGGTCCGCGTGGGACCAGCACAGCACGGCACGGGCCGCGAGTCACGGGACCAACGGCCTGCTGAGCAGGGACGACGTGGGTGGGCGGCCCGCGTACGAGCCGTCCCCGTTCCCCGGCCGGCGGGCCTCCCGGCCGTCAGCCGATCGCAGCGACCGGCACCGACAGCGCGTGGCCGGACCCGTCGCGGCGCTCGTCGACCTCGGGAAGGTCGACGGCCTGCCCGCCGGCCCCGACGGCGCGCACCGGCATCGGACCGACCCAGGCGAGCTGGAGCTCGTCCTCGCCGCGCAGGAACCGGTGCGCCCGCACGCCGCCGGTGGCGCGGCCCTTGGCGGGGTAGCGGTCCAGCGGGGTGACCTTGGCGCTCCCGGGCGTGGTCCCGGGCAGCGCGCCCCCGGGCCCCGCGATCGTCACCACGGCCCGTGAGCCGAGGTCCGACGTCGGGGCGACGCCCATGTGGACGAGCCGTGCGCCCGCGGCGAGACGGATCCCCGCCACGCCCTTGCCCGAGCGTCCGGTGGGCCGCACGAGCGAGGCGTCGAACCGGAGCAGCTGGGCGTCGGAGGACACGAGCACGAGCTGGTCGTCGTCGCCGGCGTGGCGGGCGGCGACCAGGGAGTCGCCGTCCGCGAGGGCGATGACGTCCCAGGACTCACGGCTGGCCGGGCGGTCGGCGGGGGAGACCCGTTTGACCACGCCGGACGCGGTCGCGAGGGCCACGGTCGGCGCGTCGTCGCCGAGGCCGACGAGCCCCACGACCGTCTCCTCCCGCTCCAGCGCGACGAGCTCCTCGACGGCGGTCCCGCCGGACAACCCGGGCGCGGTGGTGGTCCCGGGCAGGGCGGGGGCGTGGAGCGCCTCGAGCCGGACGACCCGGCCCGCGGAGGTGACGATCCCGACGTCGGAGCGTGCGGTCGTCGCGACCGCGTGGGTGACGGCGTCGTGCGCGACCCGGTCGCCCGTGCGCGGCGGGGCGTCCTCGCCCGGCGTCCGGGCGATCCGCCCGGTGCCCCCGAGCAGGACCCAGCACGGGTCGTCGGGCTCCTCCAGGGGCGCCGCGGTGGCCCCCCTCCGGCCGCGGGCGGGCACCGCGGCCGCCTCGGCGCCGGACCTCGGCGCGCCCCCGGCGGACTCGAGCAGCACGGTGCGCCGCGGTGTCCCGTGGGCCTTGGCCACCTCGGCGAGCTCCGCGGAGACGAGCGAGCGCAGCGCCTGGTCCGAGCCGAGGATCTCCTCGAGCTCGGCGGCACGGCGCAGCAGCTCCTCGTGCTCGCCCTCGATCTCCAGGACCGAGTAGCGCGTGAGCCGGCGCAGCTGGAGGTCGAGGATGTACGTCGCCTGCTCGGCGGTGAGGTCGAAGACGGTCATGAGTCCGGTCCGGGCCGCCTCGGCGCTCTCGGCCGACCGGATGAGCTGGACGACCTCGTCGATGTTGAGCACCGCGGCGAGCAGGCCCTCGAGCAGGTGGGAGCGCTCGCGAGCCCTGCGCAGGCGATGCTCGGAACGACGCCGCGTGACGGTGAGCCGGTGGTCGACGTAGACCTCGAGCATCTCCTTCAGCCCGAGGGTCCGTGGCCGACCCTCGACGAGGGCCACGTTGTTGATGCTGAAGGACTCCTCGAGCGGGGTGTACCGGTAGAGCTGCTCGAGGACGGCGTCCGGGTTGAACCCGGTCTTGAGCTCGATGACGAGCCGCAGCCCCTGGTGCCGGTCGGTGAGGTCGACGACGCCGGTGATGCCCTCGATCCGCCGCGCGTCGACCCCGTCCTTGATCTTCCCGATCACGCGCTCGGTCCCCACCATGTAGGGCAGCTCGGTGACGACGATGCCCTTCTTGCGTGGTGTGACCTGCTCGACCCGGACGGTCGCCCGGGTGCGGAACGACCCGCGGCCACCGGCCTGCGCCTCGCGCACGCCCTCGAGGCCGACGATCCGTCCGCCGCCGGGCAGGTCGGGGCCGGGGACGAACCGCTGCAGGGCCTCCAGGCTCGCGTCCGGGTGGGCCACGAGGTGCCGCGCCGCGGCGACCACCTCGACGAGGTTGTGGGGCGCCATGTTGGTCGCCATCCCGACGGCGATCCCCGAGGCGCCGTTGACGAGCAGGTTCGGCCACGCCGCCGGCAGCACCTCGGGCTGCGTCGTCGAGCCGTCGTAGTTCGGCACGAGGTCCACGACGTCCTCGCCGAGGTCGGCGACCATCGCGACGGCGGCGGGCGCCTGGCGCACCTCCGTGTACCGGGGGGCGGCGGGGCCGTCGTCGAGCGAGCCGAAGTTGCCGTGCCCGTCCACGACGGGCAGCCGCATGGCGAAGTCCTGGGCGAGCCGCACCATGGCGTCGTAGATCGCCGTGTCGCCGTGCGGGTGGAGCTTGCCCATGACGTCACCGACCACCCGGGAGGACTTCACGTGCGCCCGGTCGGGCCGGAGCCCCATCTGGTCCATCTGGTAAAGGATCCGGCGCTGGACGGGCTTGAGCCCGTCGCGGGCGTCGGGGAGGGCACGGGCGTAGATCACCGAGTAGGCGTACTCGAGGAACGAGCCCTCCATCTCGGCGGCGACGTCGATGTCGACGATGTGCTCGTCCACGACGGGCGGTGCGGTGCGCGGCATGCCGACGATCGTCGCACCACGGCGGGCGGTGGGCGGCGTACGGCACGCCGCCGGACGCGCCCCCGGCCCTGCCGCCGCGTGGGGCGCGTCACGTCGCGCACTAGGTTGGACCCATGGGAACGCCTGAGGCCACCGAGGACCGGGACGCCGGGACCGACCGGGGGGCGCCCGCGGGCTGGGAGGCGGACGTGGTCCTGCGCGACGGGGCCACGATGCACATCCGGCCGATCTCGCCGGCGGACGCCGACGCGCTGTCCGACTTCCACGCCGCGCAGTCCGAGCGCTCGCAGTACTTCCGCTTCTTCGCCCCCATGCCGCGGCTCTCGCCCCAGGACGCCCACCGGTTCACCAACGTCGACCATGTCGGGCGGGTCGCGCTCGTCCTCACCGAGGGGCCGGTGATCCGGGGCGTGGGTCGGTACGACGTCGTCGAGCCCGGCACGGCCGAGGTGGCGTTCGCCGTCTCCGACGCAGAGCAGGGCCGCGGACTGGGCTCGATCCTTCTCGAGCACGTCGTGGCGGCGGCGCGGGAGCGTGGCGTCCACACGTTCGTCGCCGACGTCCTGCCGGAGAACACCCAGATGATCCGGGTCTTCTCCGACGCCGGCTACGAGGTCCGCTCCCGCTACGACGACGGGGTGGTCAGCCTCGAGATCCCGCTGCGCAGCACGGGCCGCTCCTGGGAGGTCCTCGCCGAGCGGGAGCGGCGCGCGGAGGCGCTGTCCATGCACACCCTGACCGCCGCGCGGGGCGCCGTCGTCGTCGCCCTCGACGAGGCGGGCCGGCCGATGGCCTCGAGGATCCTCGCGCGGGCGCGTGCCGCGGCCGGGGCGCAGGGGACGATCCCGCTCGTGGCCGTCGGCCCCCTGGACCCGGGCGGCGCGGAGCACGTGAGCGACCTCGACGCCCTTTCCTCTGGAGAGGTCGACCTGCCCGAGCACCTCGACCTCGCCGTCGTCGCCGGCGAGCCGGCCCGGGTCGTCGCCTGCGTCCCCGGGCTGCGCGCCCTCGGCGTGCGCTCGCTCGTGGTGCTCACGGGCGGGTTCGCTCTCGGTCCGGGCCGGGAGCACCAGCTCGACCTGCTGCGCGCGACGCGCCTCGCCGGACTGCGCGTGCTCGGTCCCGCCTCCTACGGGGTCCTGGGCAGGGGCGACGCGGGCGCCTACGACCTCACCCTCGCCGACCCGGGCCTCGGCCTGGGCCCCGACGGGCCCGCTCCGGAGGTCGGTGGCCGGGGCCTCGGGATCTTCGCCCAGACCCGGGAGGCGGCCCTCGCGCTCCGGCAGGGCGCCGCCAACCGCCGGCTGCCCGAGGTCGCGGTCGTGGCCGCCGGCAACCGCATCGACGTCTCCGGCAACGACACGATGCAGGGCTGGTCCGCGGACGACCGGGTCGGGGTCGGCATCGTCCACCTGCAGACGCTCGGCAACGCCCGGAAGTTCACGCGCGTCGCCAGGCGGTTGTCCGCCGAGCGCGCCCTGGTCGTGCTCACGTCCGCGACCACGGCGGTCGCCACGCTGCCCGGGCACGCGGTCGCCACCTCCGCGCTCCCGCCGTCCGTCATCGACTCCGTGCTGGCCCAGGCCGGCGCCCTGCCCGCCCGCTCCGTGCGCGAGGCGCTGGACCTGGCCGCCGTGGCCCTCACCCAGCCGGCACCCGCGGGCGTGCGGGTCGCGCTGGCGGCCACGTCCCACTCGCTCGCGGCCACCCTGTCGGCGACCGCCCGGGCGGCCGGACTCTCGCCCGTCGGCCCGGTCGCCGTCCTCGACGCCGGCCCGGTCGCCGCCCGCGAGCGGCTGCAGGGGGTCGTCCTCGACGAGGACGTCGACGCCGTCGTCGTCGCCGTCGCGGACGTGCTCGGCGGGGTCGACGACGAGCTGCTCGCCGTCGTCGCAGCGGCCGCAGCCGCCGACGCGGACCGCCCCTGGGTCGCCTGGGTCTCCGGGCTGCACGGACTCGACGAGCGGCTCCGCTCCGGCGAGCACGCGCTGCCCGCCGTCGGCTCGCTCGAGGTGGCCGCCCGGTCCGTCGCGCTGCGCGCCGCCGCCCAGGCGCGGCGCGACGCGGACGTCGGGGCCCTGCTCGAGCCGGACGGCACCGACCCGCTCGCCGCGCGCGCCGCGGTCCTCGACGTGCTGCCCACCGCGACCAGCGGCGAGACGGTCGTCCTGACGCCCGACCGCGTCGCGGCGCTCCTGGGCACCTACGGCATCGACCTTCTGCTCGCTCACCCGGTCGGGTCCGGGCCGGCCACGACCGACGACGACATCGCCGCCGACGCGGTGACGGTCGCCCGGGAGGTGGGGTACCCGGTGGCGGTCAAGGCGTTCGACGACGTGCTGCGGCACCGCACGGACCTGGGCGGCGTCCGCCTGGACCTGCTCGACGACGACGACGTGCGCGCCGCAGTCCGCCAGATACGTTCGCGCTCGCGCGACGTGCTGGGCCGGGAGTCCGCCCTGGAGGTGCAGGCGATGGCCGCCCCGGGCGTCGCCGTCGTCGTCCGCGGCGGGGAGGACCCCGTGTACGGTCCGGTGATCTCGCTCGGCGTGGCCGGCGACGCCTCGGAGATCCTCGGGGACGTCACCTACCGGGTCGCGCCGGTCACCGCCAGGGACGTGGCGACGATGATCACCGACCTGCGCGCGGCCGCCCGACTCACCGGCGACCGAGGCCTGCACGCGGTGGACACCCGCGCGCTGGCCGACGTCCTCGGTCGCGTCGCCGCCCTCGTCGACGACCTGCCCTCGATCGCGGAGATCGAGCTCAACCCGGTCATCGTCGGGCGCCGTTCCCTGTCCGTGGCGGGTGCGCGGGTGGCGCTGCGGGCGCCCAGCCGGATGGACGCCGGCCGACGGGCGCTGCCCCGGCCGTCCACGCCGGACGACGAGGGGTGAGGATCCGACGCGAGGAGCGCCGGGGGCCACGCCCGCCCATGCGGGTCCGGCCGGGGTGGCAGGATGAGACGGTGCCTCGGACCAGCTCACTGCGCCAAGACCTCGACGACGCGGGCTTCTACCCGCAGCTCGTCGCGGACGTGCTCGACGTCGCGCTCGCCGGGGAGGCCGTCACGGCGCACCTCGTGCACCCCGAGACGACCTTCGACCACGAGCTGCGCCGCCACCTCACGGTGCTCG
This sequence comes from Georgenia sp. Z1491, assembly GCF_049856175.1. Lineage (GTDB taxonomy): Bacteria > Actinomycetota > Actinomycetes > Actinomycetales > Actinomycetaceae > JB111. The sequence goes on along the minus strand of NZ_JBNDNA010000007.1, from coordinate 68,600 downwards.
CGCTGACCCGCAGCAGGTTCGTCGTCGTCCACGTCGACGACGTCGCGGACGAGGAGTCCGGCCCGGGCGCGCTCGCCACGTCCGAGACCGTCGCCCTGCACGAGATCCGCACCGTCGCACTCACGCACGGCGTCCTCGACCCCGCCGGCCGCGGGAGCACGTCCGAGCTCACCCTGTCGGTCGGCTGGGGGGCGATCCACCGGGTCGACCTCGAGCGGCAGTCGTGCGGCGACCCGGACTGCGAGGCGGACCACGGGATGACCGGCACGCTCTCGCCCGAGGACGTCGTCATCCGGGTCGCGGCGCAGGCCGACGGGCAGGACGCGCTCGACCGCGCGCTGCGGTTCGCCCGCGAGCTGTCCGGCGCGACCGCCGGCCAGTCCTGAGGCCGGACCGGATGCGGGCACGGGCACCCGGCGCACCCGACCTCGGCCGCCACCTGCGGGCGGTCCTGCCGGCGGCGTTCGACTCCGTCGGTGTGGCCACCGCCTCGGCCGGCCGGGACTCCGCGCTCGACCGCGCCGACCTGGGGCTGCCGACGGCGACCAAGGTGTGCGTCGTCCTCGTGGACGGTCTCGGCCTCGCCCAGCTGACCGAGCGCGGGGGGCACGCGCCGTTCCTGCGCTCGCTGCTGCCCGACGCCGTCACGCTGGACACGTGCCTGCCCTCGACCACGGCCGCCGCGCTGACGACCTTCGGCACCGGCGAGCTCCCGGGCCTGACGGGCATGCTCGGCTACACGCTGCGTCATCCGCCCAGCGGCGAGCTCGTCAACCTCGTCACCTGGCAGGACGCGCCGATGACCGCCGAGCGGTGGCAGCGCGTCCCGACCCTGTTCGAGCAGGCGGCGGCCCGCACCGGCGACGCGCGCGGCGCCGTGACGATCGGGCCGGCACGGTTCGTCGGCTCGGGCCTCACGCGGTCGGCCCTGCGCGGCGGCCGCGGCGTCACGGGGGAGTCCCTCGCCGACCGGGTCGACGTCGCGGTCGGCGCACTGCGGGGCGACGCGAACCTGGCCTACCTCTACTGGGGGGAGGTCGACCACGTCGGTCACGTGCACGGCTGGGGGTCGTGGGAGTGGGGCGAGGAGCTCATGGCGGCCGACGCCGAGCTGCGCCGGCTCACCCGGGAGCTGCCCCGCGGCACGCTCGTCGTCGTCACGGCCGACCACGGCATGGTCGACGTCGCCGAGCGCATCGACCTCGCGGCGCACCCGGAGCTGTGCCGAGGAGTCGCCCAGGTGGCCGGCGAGCCGCGGGCGTGCCACCTGTTCCTCACCGACGACGCCCACCCCGACGACGTCGCACGGCGCTGGCGGGACGTGCTCGGGCCCGACTCCGCGGTTCTCACCCGCGAGGAGCTGCTCGCCTCCGGGGCGCTGGGCGTCGACGTGCCCGAGGACCGGCGCGGGGCCGTCGGCGAGGTCGTCGCGCTCCTCGGCGGTGCCACCGTGGTCCTCGAGGAGGGCTCCGCATCGATCGGGTCCACCGCCCTGATCGGCGTGCACGGTTCGTCGACGCCGGACGAGCAGCAGGTACCGCTCCTGGTGGCCGACGCCTGATGGGTCGGCTCGTCTTCTTCTCCGGGACCATGGACTCCGGGAAGTCCACGCTCGCGCTCCAGGTCGACCACAACCACGCCGCGCGCGGTCTGGACGGGCTGCGCTTCAGCCGTAGCGACCGGGGCGGCACGGGCGTCCTCTCCTCCCGGCTGGGGCTGCGAGCGCCGGCCGTCGAGGTCAGCGACGAGACCGACTTCTGGGCGGAGGTCGTCCGGCGCCGCACCGCGGGTGGACGGGTCGACTACCTCGTCTGCGACGAGGCGCAGTTCTACACGCCCGGGCAGGTCGAGCAGCTCGCCCGGGTGGCCGACGAGATGGACGTCGATGTCTTCGCGTTCGGCATCACGACGGACTTCCGCACGCGGCTGTTCCCCGGGGCGGCCAGGCTCGTCGAGCTCGCCGACCGGGTCGAGCGCCTCCAGGTCGAGGCGCTGTGCTGGTGCGGTGCCCGGGCGACGCACAACGCGCGCACGGTCGGCGGCGTCATGGTCACCGAGGGCGAGCAGGTCGTCGTCGGCGACACCGCCGACCTGACGGGAGCCCCCGCGGCGGAGGTCGCGTACGAGGTGCTGTGCCGCAGCCACCACATGCGCGGGCTGACGGCCGCGCGCGCCCGGGTGGGCGAGCTGAGCCCACCGACGCTGGACCTCGCGGGCGACTGACGCGCCGGAGCGGCGGGGCGTCGTCGGTCGGCCGCGCCCTGGTGCGGTGGGTCGCCGCCCTGACGCGGTGGGTCGTCAGTCGGTGGGATCCGAGCGCGACCCGAACACGATCTCGTCCCACGACGGCACCGACCGCCGCTGCTTGCGCCCGGACGAACGTGGGGATCGTGCCGTCCTCGCCGGGGCGGGAGCGTCCTCCTCCGTGGCGGAGCCGTCGGCGTCGGGGGAGGCCGCGGCGGGTGAGTCGTGCTCGGGGTCACCGTCCCCGTGGTCGGTCGGCGGGTCCGCGTCGGGGTCCGACGCGTGCGTGTCGGGTGCGTCCGTCGCCTCGCCCGCGGCCGGACCACCGGTGCGGGTGCCCTCCCCACGGGCGTCCGCCGTGCGGGCCGTCGTCGTCGCGCGCGCGTCCTCGTCCGCGCTCGGGGCCGGCCTGCCCCGCCCCGAGGGGTGTGTGCCGCGCGGGTCGAGCGCGACCTCGTCGGGGTCCGGCCCGATGCCGGGCCGCGCGCGCCGATGGGCGTCAAGCGACAGCACCTGGGCGTCGCGCGCCTGGTCGGGCCGGGAGGCCGGGGGGTGCGCGGCCGGGATCTCGTCCGCGTCGTCGTCCTCGTCGAGCGAGTCCAGGTCCAGCTCGTCCTGCAGGTCGTCGATGTCCTGCCGGGTCCCGCGGTGGGCGGCCAGGTCGTCCAGCAGCGCCTCCGTGGCGTCGTCGTCCGGCAGGTCGGCGGGCGAGGTCACGGGGTCCTCCGTCGCGCCGCCCACCGCGGACCGAGGGGTGCCGCCCGCGGCGGACGCGTCCACGCCGGAGCCGTCGCGGTCGGTGACGGCCCGTTCCGCGGCGCCGGCAGGTCGGTCCTCGCGGGCCCACGGCGGCTCGGCACCCGGTCGGGAGCGGACCTCGCCGAGCGGGCCGTCGCTGCGCGCGGGACGCCGGCCCGCGCTGACGTCGGTCTCCGAGAGCCACCTGGCCTCGTCGTCGACGGCGACCAGGGTCCGCGCCTGCAGGTCGATCGTCCACATCGCGGTCCGCTCCTTGCGGGCCGCGACGAAGGTGACGCCGACCTGCCACGACTCGCCCGCGCGCCGCCGGGCGTCCCACGCCAGGTGCTCGACCTCGACACCGCGGGCCGCCAGCCGGTCGACGACGAGGTCGCCGAGCGTGGGGGAGTCGGAGTCGTGCCCGACCCGCTGCTTGCGGGCCTGCTCCGTGACGAAGGCGCGCTCGGCCGTCACCGGGGGCTCGAACGGCGCGACCCGTTCCCGGGGCAGCCCGTGCTCCTCGGCGATCTCGTCGACGTCCTGGCCGGCGCGCAGGAGCGTCTGGATGTCCCGGGGCGAGAGGTGCCTCGGCTCGGCGGTGCGCCGGCTGGTGGCCGATGCGCGGCGCAGCGCGGTGCGGAGGTCCTCGTCGATCCGCAGGCGGTACTCGGCGCCGTCCGGTCCGCCGACGAGCAGGTGCTCGCCGGACTCGGACGTTCCGGTGACGGTCAGATCGACCATGGGGTCCTCCTCGGCGACAACCCGTGGGCCCGGGCGCCAACAGGATAGGTGCCAGCGAGCCGGGGGCGCGGGAGGTCGCGGCGGCCCCGGGGCCGGCACCGGCGCCGGTGGCAGTGGAACGCCTCACAGTGCGCCGCGTGCGGCCGCGGGTGCGGGGCGGCGCACCGGCGGAGACGGGCGCGAGGATCCGCGGCCGGCCGCGCCCCGGGCGCCGACCCGTGGATCCGGGTGGCCGCCGGAGGATTTGTGGTGCACAATCCGTCCGACCAAGGTCGGGAACAATCTCCGCAGGTATGCGTTGACCGCGATCCAGGGGCGTATCCCACCCCGCGAACCACGAGTAGAACCCGGAGCGTGACGCCAGCATGGCGACTGACTACGACGCACCCCGCAAGAACGAAGAGGAGCTGGGCGAGGACTCGATCGAGGAGCTCAAGGCGCGTCGCGCCGAGCAGTCGTCGAGCTCGGTGGACGAGGACGAGACCGAGGCGGCCGAGGGCTTCGAGCTCCCCGGCGCCGACCTGTCCGGCGAGGAGCTGAGCGTCCGCGTGCTCCCGCGCCAGGCGGACGAGTTCACGTGCTCGCGCTGCTTCCTCGTCCACCACCGCAGCCAGCTCGCGTACGAGGAGAACGGTCAGCTCGTCTGCACCGAGTGCGCGGCCTGACCTGATCTCAGCGCGGCGGCCAGCTCGTCCGGCCGCCGCGTCGAGACGACCCACATCGGGGTCGGGTCCCGATCGTCCTCGACGACGACCGCGACGCCGCGACGGACCCACGAACGATGGACGAGAAACGACCGCGCATCGGCGCGCGGCCCCATGATCGCCCGCATCCCCTCGCGGTCGAGCGGGTGGGCGTCCCCGAGCCTGGCGAGAGCGATCGCGGCGCCTCCGGCCCGCAGCGTCGGTCCCTCCTCGCCGACGTCGCCCTGCTCACCGGGCCCCTCCGCCACGACCTCGACGACCGGGGACGTGAGCACGAGCCCGGCCCCCGCCGCCACGGCCGAGACGACGCCGACCACGACCGCCGGGACGACGCCGAACGGCATCGCCGCCAGCGCGAGCGACAGGCCCAGGAAGGCCGCCAGGACCATCGGCACGAGGCCGGGGACGAGCCGCTCGCGGAAGAGCGGGGACGAGGTGGTGGTCACGGCCCCAGCCTGCCACCGCGGGCGGGCTCCGACCACCGCCGGACGACCGTGACGCACCACCGGCCGCAGCGGGCCGGGCCTCGCGGGTAGGCTCGCACGCGGTGTCCGCCGGGCGCGCCGCGGCCGCGGCGACGGCGGGCAGGAGAGGAACGCATGGGACTGTTTTCACGCGGCCGGCACAAGGCGGCCGAGACGCCGGAGCCGGAGCAGGACGACGCCACCACCGGTACCGACGACGCGGAGAGCGCCGACGAGGCGGCCGGCCCGTTCGACGTGGCCGACCGGCCCGACCTCGACGGTCGCCTCGACCTCGGCGCGCTGCGCATCCCCCGGGCGTCGGGGATGAAGGTGCGGCTCGAGCTGGAGAAGAAGCGCCGCACGGTCATCGGCACGTCGGTCGCGCTCGAGGGCTCCGCCCTGCAGATGCAGCTGTTCGCCGCCCCACGCTCGGCCGGCCTGTGGGACGAGGTCCGCGCGGAGCTCGCCGCCTCGGTCGAGAAGCAGAAGGGCATGGTCGAGGAGACGACCGGACGCTGGGGCGACGAGCTCGTCGTCCACCTCCCGGTCACGCGCTCGGACGGTACGAGCGCGATGAACGTGCTGCGGTTCATCGGTGTCGACGGGCCACGCTGGTTCCTGCGCGGCATGCTCTCCGGCCTCGCGGCCACGGACGACGCCGCGGCCGAGCCGCTGCGGGACGTGCTCGCGGACGTCGTCGTCGACCGGGGTCCGGAGGCCCGCGCCCCGCGCGAGGTCGTCACGCTCACCGCGCCCGGCACGGCCGAGGCCGGGTCGGAGGTCGACACGGGCGGTGCGCCGGAACGCCGCACGCTCACGCTCCGCGACCTGCAGCGCGGCCCCGAGACCACGGAGACCCGGTGACGTCACGGCGCGGGCTCCTCCCGAGCGTCGCCGAGCTCGACGCCCGCGACGAGCGCGAGTCCTCCCGGGTGGACGGCTGCCGTCCGATCGGGTCCGTCCGGCCCCGCGAGCGGGTCCGCGTCACGGGTGTCCTGCGGTCGGTCACCTACCCGCCGGTCGATGCGGCCCCGGACCTGCGGGCGCACCTGTTCGACGGCACCGGCGAGCTCGCGCTCGTGCTGCGCGGGCGGCGCCGGGTGCCCGGCGTGGTCCCGGGCCGACGCCTGGTCGCCGAGGGCGTCGTGCTCGACGACGACGGCCCCACCCTCGTCGATCCCGCCTACGAGCTGCGGCCCTCCCTGGCCGAGCTCGAGGAGATCGACGCCGCCGACGGCAGGCACCGATGAGCGCGCCGGACGCGCCGGCCGAGGAGGGCCGCGGCGACGCTAAGGACCATGACGCCGCTGGTGACCCGGCCGCTGCGGCCGGCGCCGCGCTCGCCGGTCGCCGGTCCGGCCTGGGGCAGGTCGCCGCCGAGGACTTCTCCCTGGCCGACTCGATCGGCGGCGTGCGCGGGGTCATCGAGGCGGTCGCGCCCGGCGCGGTCTTCGTCGTCGCGTTCGTCATCTGGCGGGAGCTGACGATCCCGCTCGTGGCCTCCCTCGCCGTCGCGGTCGTGCTGTGCGCGATCCGGCTCGTGCAGCGCACCCCGCTCACGCAGGCGCTGTCCGGGCTCCTGGGTGTGGGCATCGGCGTGGTGTGGGCGTGGCGCTCGGGCCAGGCGGAGGACTTCTTCGCCTGGGGCCTGTACGTCAACGCCGCCTACGCCCTCGGTCTGGTGATCGCGATCCTGGTGCGCTGGGCGCCGATCGGGGTGCTCGTCGAGCTGCTCAAGGGGCGCGGGATGCAGTGGCGGACCGATCCCGAGGCGGCCCCGCTGCGTCGACGCTACGTCGCGGCCTCCTGGCTGTGGGTCGGTGTCTTCGCCGCCCGGCTCGCGGTCCAGGTGCCGCTCTACCTCGCGGGCGAGGTCGCGGCGCTCGGCGTGGCGCGACTCGTCATGGGTATCCCGCTGTTCGCGCTGGCCGCCTGGTTCACGTGGGCGCTCGTCCGCGAGCGGCCGGGGACGGCGCCCGCTCAGTCCTGAGCACGGGGCGCGAGCTGCTCCTGGAGCTGATCGAGGTCGTCCTGGCCCTGCGCCGAGAGCACGAGCAGCAGCTCGTCGCCGGCCTCGAGGGTGAGGTCCGGCTCGACCCCGTACGCGGTGCCCGAGCGCATGACGGCGGCGAGCACCGCGTGCGGCCCGAGGTCGACGGTCCCCACCCGGTGCCCGACGACGGGCGAGCCGTCCGGCAGCGTGAGCTCGTGGATCGAGGCGCCCGAGCGGTGGAAGCGGAACAGCGGCACGAGGTCGCCGACCGAGACCGCCTCCTCCACGAGCGAGGTCATGATGCGCGGCGTGGAGACGGGCACGTCCACCCCCCACGTCTCGGTGAACATCCACTCGTTCCTCGGGTTGTTGATGCGCGCGACCACCCGGGGCACCGCGAACTCGGACTTGGCGAGCAGGGAGACGACGAGGTTCGCCTTGTCGTCGCCCGTGGCCGCCACGACGACGTCGCTCTCGCCCGCCCCGGCCTCGGTGAGCGCCCGCGGGGAGCACGCGTCGGCGAGCAGCCACTCCGCCTGCGCGACCGACGCCACGCGCATGGCCCCGGGCTCGTGGTCGACGAGGGTGACCGTGTGACCGTGCGCGAGGAGCTCGAGCGCGATGGACCGCCCGACCGATCCCGCGCCGGCGATGAGCACCCTCATCGCCGGCGCTCCGGCGGGTCGTGGAGCGCGCGGCGCACCGCGCCCACCCGGTCGGTCGTCACCGCGGCGTGGACGAGGTCCCCCTGCTGGAGCACCGACGTCGCGTGCGGGACGGTGCCCGCGCCCCTGCGGGTGAGGAACGCGACCCGCGCGCCGGTGGCGTCCTGGACGTCGACGACCGTGCGGCCCGCCCAGGCCTCGTTCGGCTCGACCCGGACGATCGAGACGAGGCCGGAGGCGTCGACGAGCTCGGCGGGGGTGGGCGAGGGCAGGACGTGGGCGAGGACCTGCTCCGCGGTCCACCGCACCGTGGCCACCGTGGGGATCCCGAGCCGCTGGTAGACCTCGGCCCGCTGGGGGTCGTAGATGCGGGCGACGACGCGGGACACGGCGAACGTCTCCCGGGCGACCCGCGCGGCGATGATGTTGGAGTTGTCGCCCGAGGAGACCGCGGCGAACGCGTAGGCGTCCTCGATCCCGGCCTGCTGCAGGGTGTCGCGGTCGAACCCGACGCCCTTGACCTGACGGCCGGAGAAGTCGTCCCCGAGCCGGCGGAACGCGTCGGGGTCCTGGTCGACGACCGCGACGGAGTGCCCGGCGGAGTCGAGCTGCTCGGCGAGCGAGGCCCCGACCCGGCCGCAGCCCATGATCACCACGTGCACGCGGTGACGGTACCGCGGTCTAGCATCGACCGCGTGCCCGACCTCGCCTCGGCGCTCAAGCGGCTGGTCGTGGGTCGCCCGGTGCGCACCGAACGCCTCGGCGGCACCCTGCTGCCCAAGCGTCTCGCGCTACCGGTGTTCGCCTCCGACGCTCTGTCCTCCGTCGCGTACGCGCCCGACGAGATCCTCCTGACCCTCGCGCTCGCGGGCGTCGCGGCCACCGCGCTGTCGCCCGCCGTCGGGCTCGCCGTGGTCGTCGTCATGGTGGTCGTCGTCCTGTCCTACCGGCAGACGGTGCGCGCCTACCCCTCCGGCGGCGGCGGGTACGAGGTCGTGACGACGAACCTCGGCCGCCGCGCGGGCCGAGGGGTCGGGTCCGCCCTCCTCGTGGACTACCTGCTCACCGTCGCCGTGTCGGTCTCCTCCGGGGTCCAGTACCTCGCCTCGGCGGTGCCGCCCCTCCAGCCCTACCGCGTCCCGATCGCCGCCCTGCTCGTCGCCGCCCTGGCCCTGCTCAACCTGCGCGGCACGCGGGAGTCGGGCCGGGTGATCGGCGTGCCGTTCTACCTGTTCATGGCCTCGGTGGGCGTGCTCGCGCTCGTCGGGGCCGGGCGCGAGCTGCTGGGCGGCGGACTGCCCGACGCGGCGACGGCGAGCCTGACCGTGGTGCCCGACCCGGCGCACGACCAGGCCCTGACCACCCTCGGCGGGGCGTTCCTCGTCCTGCGGGCCTTCACCTCCGGGTGCGCCGCCCTCACCGGCGTCGAGGCCGTGGCCAACGGCGTGCCGACCTTCCGCAGGCCCAGGTCCGGGAACGCCGCGACGACGCTGCTGCTCCTCGGCGGCATCTCCGCGGCCATGCTCATGTCGGTGATCTGGCTCGCCACGGCCATCGACGTCCGCGTGGTCGAACGTCCCGCCGAGCAGCTCCTGCGCGACGGCGTCCCGGTCGGCGCGGGCTACCACCAGGACCCCGCCATCGTGCAGATCGCGGACTCCGTCCTGTGGGGGTGGGCACCGGTCGTCGCGCTCGTCGCCGTCGTCGCCGGCGCGATCCTCCTCCTCGCCGCGAACACGGCGTTCACCGGCTTCCCGGTCCTCGCGTCGGTCCTCGCCCGCGACGGGCTGCTGCCGCGCCGCCTGCACACGCGCGGCGACCGGCTCACGTACTCCAACGGGATCCTCGCCCTCGCCGCGGGGGCCGCCGTCCTCGTCGTCGTCCTCCAGGCCGACGTCACCCGGCTCATCCAGCTCTACATCGTCGGCGTGTTCGTCTCCTTCACGCTGACGCAGACCGGGATGGTGCGGCACTGGCGCGGCGTCCTGCGCAGGGAGCACGACCCGGCGCTGCGGTCGGCCGCCCGCAGGTCCCGCGCGATCAACCTGGTCGGCGCGGTGCTCACGGCCGTGGTGCTCGTGGTCGTGCTGGTCACCAAGCTCACCCGCGGTGCCTGGATCACGGTGCTGCTCGTCGCCGTGGTGTTCCTCCTCATGGGGGCGGTGCGCAGGCACTACGACGACGTGGCCCGCCGGACGGCCGTGCCCGCCGACGCGGAGGCGCGGTCCCTGCCTGCGCGGGTGCACGCGATCGTCCTGGTCTCCACGCTCAACCAGCCCACCGCCCGCGCCCTCGCCTACGCCCGCGCCACGCGCCCGTCGAGCCTCGAGGCCGTGACGGTCCTCCTCGACGAGGACTCCACCGACGAGCTCCGACGCCGGTGGGACGAGGTGCGCGTACCCGTCCCGCTCACCGTCCTCGACGCACCGTTCCGGGACGTCACCGAGCCGGTCCTCGAGCACGTCCGCGCGGTGCGTCGGGCCTCGCCGCGGGAGATCGTCGTCGTCTACATCCCCGAGTACGTGGCGGCCCGCGTGTGGTACCGCTTGCTGCACAACGGTTCCGCCCGGCGGCTGCTGGACCGCCTACGGCTCGTGCCCGGCGTCGTCGTCGCCACCGTCCCCTTCCAGCTCGCTCGCGCCGACGAGGTCGGCGGTCAGGAGGTCGCACGTGACTGACGAGGACGACGCGGGCCCCGGAGCCCGGCGGACCGGGGGCCCAGGGCCCGACCGGCGCCGCGGGCGCACGCGCGGACGCGCCGGATCCGGTCGGGGGAGCGGGCGCACCGGCCGGGGACGGCGTGGCCGCGGTGGGGCCGCCCGCCGCGGCAGGACCGGGCCGGGGCCCGCCGAGGTCGCCGAGATGCTGGACGACCCGATCGCGGTCGGGTCCCCCGCGCACGGGGGGTTCGTCGTCGGGCGGGCCGGCTCGGTCGTCACCCTCGTCCGGCACGCGATCCCCGGCGAGGTGGTCCGGGTGGCGGTGACCTCCCGCCGGTCGCGCGTGTGGTTCGCGGACGCGGTCGAGGTCGTCGAGCGCTCCCGGGAGCGGGTCGCGCACGTGTGGCCCGAGGCCGGCCCTGGCGGCGTGGGCGGGGGAGAGCTCGGACACGTCTCGCCCGCCGCACAGCTGGAGTGGAAGAGCGCGGTCCTCGCGGACTCCCTGCGCAGGATCGGCGGTGAGCAGGTGGCCGGGGACGTGGCCGCGGCGGGCTCGACGACGGTGCACCCGGTGGCCGACCCGGCCCTGCCCGGCACCCGCACGCGGGTCGAGCTCACCGGCACCGCGGAGGGCCGCCTCGGCATGCACCGCCACCGGGGGCAGGACGTCCTCGCGCTGGAGACGCTCCCGCTCGCCGACCCCCGCCTCGACGTCGGCTCGCTCCTGGGTTCCCTGCGCGTCGATCCCGGCGCGCGGGTGCGGGCCGTCGTCGGGTCCGGGTCCGGGCCGGACGCCGAGCCTCGCGTGCTCGTCGACGGTTCGCCGCTGTCCGGGACCGGGTCGGTCGCGGAGTCGGTCCCCACGCTGCTCGGCACCATCGACTACACGGTCGCCGCGGACGGGTTCTGGCAGGTGCACCACGCCGCACCGGCCGTGCTCGTCGAGGTGGTGCTCGCGCTGGCCGCCGGGCTCGAGCCACGCCTGCCCGACCCGGCGGCGTGGCAGGAGGCGGACCAGGCCGGCGCCCCGGCCGGCGTGGTCGATCCTGCGCCGCGCGCAGAGGACGGCTCCGGCGCTGCCGGCGAAACAGGTGCGGACCCGCCCACCGAGGCCGGTGCGGACGCCAGGGCCCGCGCCGACCGCGTGCGCGCGGCACTCGACGGCGCCCGCGTCCTCGAGCTCTACTCGGGTGCCGGGCTGCTGAGCGCCGCGCTCGCCCGGGCGGTAGGGACCGACGGCCGGCTCGTCACGCTCGAGGGCGCCGCCCGCGCCGTCGACGACGCGCGCGCCACCCTCGCGCCCACGCCGTGGGCACGGCCGCTGACGGGAGCGGTCGATGCGTCCGCGGTCGCGGCGCTCGGCCGGGAGCCGGAGTGGTCGACCGGGGGCACCGTCGTGCTCGACCCGCCCCGGACCGGGGCCCGGAGCGAGGTCATGGCCGCGGTCGCCGCCCTCCACCCGGCGCGGATCGTGCACGTCGCCTGCGACCCCGCGGCGCTCGCCCGGGACCTCGCCGCCGCCCGCGCGGCCGGCTACGTGGCGGAACGGGTCGTCGCCCTCGACCTGTTCCCGCACACCCACCACCTCGAGGCGGTCGTCTCGCTCGTCCGCGCCTGACGACGCCGCCGGCGCGGCGGTTGGACATGACGCGACGACAGCAAGTATCTTGATGTCGAGATAATTGCCCCTCGGGCCGCCGGGTGTGTGGCATGACACGATGGGGCCGGGCCGGCCGGCGCAGGGCGTCGGCGGCGAACGACGAAGGAGTGGACATGAGCCTGGACAGCTTTGGATCCCGCGGACAGCTTGACGTCGACGGCACGGAGTACGAGATCTTCCGTCTCTCCGCAGTCGAGGGACTGGAGAAGCTTCCCTACAGCCTCAAGGTTCTCGCCGAGAACCTGCTGCGCACCGAGGACGGCAAGAACATCACCGCGGACCAGGTCCGGGCGCTGGCCTCGTGGGACGCGGACGCGGAGCCTCACGTGGAGATCCAGTTCACGCCCGCCCGCGTGCTCATGCAGGACTTCACCGGGGTGCCCTGCGTCGTCGACCTCGCCACCATGCGCGAGGCCGTCGCGGAGCTCGGTTCCGACCCCGACAAGATCAACCCGCTCGCTCCCGCCGAGCTCGTCATCGACCACTCCGTCGTCATCGACGTGTTCGGCCGCGCCGACGCCTTCGAGCGCAACGTCGAGATCGAGTACGAGCGCAACGGTGAGCGCTACCAGTTCCTGCGCTGGGGCCAGACGGCCTTCGACGACTTCAAGGTGGTCCCGCCGGGCACCGGCATCGTGCACCAGGTCAACATCGAGTACCTCGCCCGCGTCGTCATGCCGCGCGAGGTCGACGGCGTCTTTCGCGCCTACCCCGACACCTGCGTCGGCACCGACTCCCACACCACGATGGTCAACGGGCTCGGCGTGCTGGGCTGGGGCGTCGGCGGCATCGAGGCCGAGGCCGCGATGCTCGGGCAGCCGGTCTCGATGCTCATCCCGCGCGTCGTCGGCTTCAAGCTCTCGGGCTCGATCCCCTCCGGCGCCACGGCCACCGACGTCGTGCTGACGATCACCGAGATGCTCCGCGAGCACGGGGTGGTCGGCAAGTTCGTCGAGTTCTACGGCGAGGGCGTCGCCCAGGTGCCGCTCGCCAACCGCGCCACCATCGGCAACATGTCTCCTGAGTTCGGCTCGACCGCCGCGATCTTCCCGATCGACGACGTCACGCTCGACTACATGCGCCTCACCGGCCGCGACGAGCACCAGGTGGCGCTGGCCGAGTCCTACGCCAAGGAGCAGGGGATGTGGCACGACCCCTCGCGCGAGGCACAGTACTCGGAGTACCTCGAGCTCGACCTGTCGAGCGTCGTCCCCTCGATCGCGGGGCCGAAGCGCCCGCAGGACCGGATCGCGCTGAGCGAGTCCAAGGACCAGTTCGTCAACGACCTGAAGAACTACGTCGTCAACGGGCACGGCATCGAGAAGAGCCCGCAGGACGAGGAGCTCATCGGGACGTTCCCGGCGTCCGACGCGCCGTCGCACGACGCGCACGACTCCTCCTCGGACCTCGGCCGACCGCACCACTCGGGCGCCGCGCCCGCCGGCTACCGCCGCCCGCACGCCAACGTCCCCGTCACACTGGCGGACGGCACGCAGACCGAGCTGGACCACGGTGCGGTCGTCATCTCCTCGATCACCTCGTGCACCAACACCTCCAACCCGTCGGTGATGATGGCCGCGGGCATGCTCGCGAAGAACGCGGTCGAGAAGGGACTGTCCGTCAAGCCCTGGGTGAAGACCTCCATGGCGCCCGGCTCGAAGGTCGTCACCGGCTACTACGACAAGGCCGGCATGTGGCCCTACCTCGAGGAGCTGGGCTACCACCTCGTCGGCTACGGCTGCACCACCTGCATCGGCAACTCCGGCCCGCTGCCGGAGGAGGTCTCGTCGGCCGTGGCCGAGCACGACCTGGCCGTGGCGTCGGTGCTCTCGGGCAACCGCAACTTCGAGGGCCGGATCAACCCCGACGTCAAGATGAACTACCTCGCCTCCCCGCCGCTGGTCATCGCCTACGGCCTCGCCGGCTCGATGGACTTCGACTTCGAGAACGACGCGCTCGGGCAGGACAGGGACGGCAACGACGTGTTCCTCGCCGACATCTGGCCCTCCCCGGAGGACGTCGAGCGCACGATCACCGAGTCGGTGAGCTCGGACATGTTCACCGAGGACTACGCGGACGTCTTCACCGGCGACGAGCGCTGGCGGAGCCTGGAGACGCCGGACGGCTCGACCTTCGAGTGGGACGCCGACTCCACCTACGTGCGCAAGCCCCCGTACTTCGACGGTATGCCCGCCGAGCCGGAGCCCGTCACGGACATCTCGGGCGCCCGCGTGCTGGCCAAGCTCGGCGACTCCGTCACCACCGACCACATCTCGCCGGCCGGCGCCATCAAGGCCGACTCCCCGGCGGGCAGGTACCTCGCCGAGCACGGCATCGAGCGCCGCGACTTCAACTCCTACGGCTCGCGCCGCGGGAACCACGAGGTGATGATCCGCGGGACCTTCGCCAACATCCGGCTGCGCAACCAGCTGCTCGACGACGTCGAGGGCGGGTTCACGAAGAACCTCCTCACCGGTGAGCAGGAGACGATCTTCGACGCCGCGCAGGCCTACCAGGCGAAGGACATCCCGCTCGTCGTGCTCGGGGGCAAGGAGTACGGCTCGGGCTCGTCGCGCGACTGGGCGGCCAAGGGCACGGCGCTGCTCGGTGTCCGCGCGGTCATCACCGAGTCGTTCGAGCGCATCCACCGCTCGAACCTCATCGGCATGGGCGTGCTCCCGCTGCAGTACCCGTCGGGCGAGAGCGCCGAGTCGCTGGGGCTGGACGGGACGGAGACGTTCGACATCTCAGGCGTCACCGCCCTCAACGACGGCTCGACGCCCGAGACGGTCCACGTGACCGCCACGAAGGAGGACGGCGAGAGCGTCGAGTTCGACGCGGTCGTGCGGATCGACACCCCCGGCGAGGCCGACTACTACCGCCACGGCGGCATCCTGCAGTACGTGCTCCGCTCGCTCGTCGCGGCCTGACCGCGACCACACGGCTCACCCGCGGCCCCGGTCCTGTCGACCGGGGCCGCGGCTGTGCGTGGGGCGGTCGGGAGCCGGCCCCCGGAGCCTGCAGCGGTCGGAAGGCAGGGCGCGGGCGGGCACCGGAGGCCGAGGACCGGTCCCGGGGCTAGGCTCACGGCCATGACCCGGCGGTCCGCCCCCTGTGCACTCGGCGCGGCCCTCGTGCTGCTCGGGCTCGCCGCGTGCGGCGGGGGGAGCGGCACCGCGTCCGATACGGGGAGCGAGACTCCGACCGGCGACGTGAGCGATCCTGATCCCGGCGACGCGTCCGACCCGGGTGGCAGGCCCGACCCGGGTGGCACGCCCGACCCGGGCGGCGGTGCGGTCGAGCTCACCGGTGACGGACCGGACGACCAGCCGGCCCCGGTCGCCCTCGAGGACGTCTCGGCGCTCGAGGACCACCTCGCCGCCACGGCCGCCCTCGGCGCGGACGCGGTGACCCAGGCGCTGAACGACCCGGAGACCGACACGATCGTCGTCTCGCCGTCGAGCCTGGCCACCGCCCTGGCCATGATGGCCGCCGGCGCCGAGGGAGTGACCCGCGCGGAGCTCGAGGAGGTCCTGGGCGGGGCCGACAGCGACGTGCTCGAGGCGATCCAGTCGCTGCGGTCCGAGCTGGCGGACCTCGACCAGGACCCCGCGACGATCGAGCTCGACCCCCTCCCGGACCGCGCGATCGTCCACATGGCCAACCAGGTGGTCCTCCGCTCCGACGTGACGCCCGAGCAGACCTGGCTCGACGCCGTCTCCCACCGGCTCGGTGCCGGCGTCGTCGCCACACCGTTCGAGGCGATGCAGCAGGTCCTCGACGACTGGGTGGACCTGCACACCGCCGGCCTCGTCGACGAGTCGGGCATCGAGGCGAGACCCGAGACCGTCCTCGTCGTCCAGGACGCAGTGCTCGTCGCCTCGGCATGGCTCGACGGCTTCTCCGAGTCAGCCACGACCGAGGAGGACTACACGCTGCCGGGCGGCGACATCGTCCAGGTGCCGACGATGCACGGGCAGCGCCCGATGCCGTACGCCGAGGTCGACGGCCACCGCGCGGTCGAGCTCGCCCTCCTCGACGGTCTCGTGCTCGAGGTCGTCCTGCCGGCCGACGGCACAGCGCCCGGCGAGCTCACCGCAGAGGACTGGGCCGCGCTGGCCGACGCCCTGGACCCGGGTGCCCCCGCGCTGGTCGACCTCGCGCTGCCCAGGGCCGATCTCGAGACGAGCGTCGCCCTCGCCCCCGTGCTCGACCCGGTCGGCGTGGTCGAGCTGTTCGGTCCGGCCCCCGAGCTCGGTCGCATGCTGCCCGGCGACGGCTACGTGGTCGACCAGGCCGTCCAGCAGGCCCGGCTCCAGATCGGTGAGGAGGGCGTCGTGGCCGCCGCCGTCACGGAGATCGCCGTCGCCGAGTCGGCCCAGCTGCCGCCCGAGGAGGAGGTCGAGCTCGTCGTCGACCGCCCCTACGCGGTGCGGATCGTCGACGGCGGGACCGGCTGGGTGCTCTTCCATGCCGCGATCGGCGACCCCCGCGGCGAGGAGTAGGCCAGGGCGGACGGGACCGCGCCGGGCGGGGCCGAGCGGGGCAGACCTCCCCGGTCAGGACGACCCGGGTCAGCGGTCCGGCCGACACGGCCGCGATCCCTAGGGTGCGGACATGTCCCGCCGCCCCGGCCCCGCCCGCCTGCCCCGCACGCTCGGCGTGCTCGGCCTCGCCCCGCTCCTCGTGCTCGTCGCCTGCACGTCCGGAGAGGAGGCCACCACGCCCGGTGGCGAGCAGGACCAGGGCACGGAGGTGCCGGAGCCGGTCGAGCTCGGCCTGGCGGGCGCCGTCGAGGACCACCTGCGGGCCGTCTCCGACCTCGGCGCCGATCTCGTGGCCGAGGCGGGTCAGGACACGCTCGTCGTCTCACCCGCGGGCCTGGCGACGACCCTCGCGATGCTCGGCGCCGGTGCCGGCGGAGCCACACGCGGCGAGATCGAGGACCTGCTCGGCGCCGACGTCGACGCCACGCTCGAGGCGATCCAGGCGCTGCGCGCCGCCCGCTCCGACCTCGACCAGGACCCGGCCATGATCGAGCTCGACCCGCTGCCCGACCACGCGATCCTCCACCTCGCGAACCAGGTCGTGCTCGCCGAGGGGACCGAGCCCCACCAGGCGTGGAGCGACACCGTGACCGGGCGCCTCGGGACGGAGGTCGTCACCGCGGGCGAGGACGAGCTCCAGCAGGTCCTCGACGACTGGGTGAACCTCCACACCGCGGGACTCGTCGAGGAGTCGGGCATCGATGCCGACCAGGACACGCTGCTCGTCGTCCAGGACGCGCTGCTCGTGGCCTCCGCGTGGCTGACGAACTTCTCGGAGTCCTCGACGTCGGAGGAGGACTTCACGCTGCCGGGCGGCGACGTCGTCCGGGTGCCGACGATGCACGCGGAACGACCTCAGGCGTATGCCGAGGTCGACGGCCACCAGGTTGTCGCCTTCGACCTGCTCGACGGTCTCGACCTCGCGGTCCTGCTGCCCGCCGAGGGGACCGCCCCGACGCAGGTCACCGCCGAGCAGTGGTCGAGCGTGTCCGACGCGCTCGCCGAGGGCGAGCAGCCGATCGTCGAGCTCGCCCTGCCGCGCGCCGACGTGGAGACCAGCCTCGAC
Source organism: Georgenia sp. Z1491 (assembly GCF_049856175.1). Lineage (GTDB taxonomy): Bacteria > Actinomycetota > Actinomycetes > Actinomycetales > Actinomycetaceae > JB111. The sequence goes on along the minus strand of NZ_JBNDNA010000007.1, from coordinate 51,118 downwards.
CTCATGCCCCTGCTCGGCACGCTCGGGGCCGCCGAGCTCGTCGGCGGCTCGCCGGACCTCGGCGGCATCCTCGAGGAGGATCTCGTGGTGGACCAGGCCGTGCAGCAGGCCCGCCTCCAGGTCGGCGAGGAGGGTGTGGTCGCGGCCGCAGTCACCGAGATCGGCGGCACCGGATCCGCCCAGCCGCCGCCGGAGCGGGTGGAGATGACCGTCGACCGGCCCTACGCGCTGCGCATCGTCGACCAGGACGGCTGGGTCCTCCTGCACGGCGTGATCGGCGACCCGCGCGGCGAGGCCTAGGCCCGCGCGGACAGCCCCCACACGCGGTCGAGGAACGCGGCCTCGGCCTCCGCGGCGCGCACGATCGCCTCGGTGGAGCGGAAGCCGTGCCCCTCGCCGTCGAGCACGACGAGCTCGACGTCCCCGCCCGCGGCCCGCATCGCGTCGGCGACCCCGGTCGCCTGGTCGAGCGGCACCACCCGGTCCTCGGAGCCCTGCAGGAGCAGCACGGCCGCCGTGATGCGGTCGACGTGCCGGACCGGGGAGCGCTCCTCGTACGTGGCGTCCGCCTCCGGCAGCGGTCCGACGAGGCGGTCGAGGTAGCGCGACTCGAAGTCGTGGGTGCCCTCGGCCAGCGTGCGCAGGTCACCGATCCCGTAGCGCGAGATGCCGGCGCTGAACACGTCCGTGAACGCCAGCGCGGCCAGGGTCGTGTAGCCGCCGGCAGACGCACCGCGCACCGCCATCCGCTCGCCGTCGACGAGGCCGCTCTGGGCGAGGTGCCGGGCCCCGGAGGCGACGTCGGCGACGTCGACGACGCCCCACTGGCCGTCCAGCCGGTCCGCGTAGGCCCGTCCGCGCCCGGTGGACCCGCGGTGGATGACGTCGAGGACCGCGAACCCCCGGGTCGTCAGGGACTGGATCGACCCCGACCAGGTCGCCGTCGTCGACGCCGTCGGGCCGCCGTGGTTGACGACGACGAGAGGCGGCAGCTCGCCGGCCGGACCGGCGTACCGCTCGGAGGTCGGCGGGTAGTAGAAGCCGTGGACCTCCTCGCCGTCGTCCCCGGTCCAGGCCACCGAGCGGGCGTGCGCGACGTCCCCCGGCGCGAGCGGGCCCGTCGCCTCCCCGGCGAGGAGCTCCCAGCGGCCCGTACCGGGCGTGAGCTCGTAGAGCGCGGGTGGTCGGTCGGCGCCCGCGAGGACGGCGAGGACCCGGCCGAACCCGGCCGCGACGGGCCCCACGGCCTCCAGCCCCGTCACCCACTCCTCGGCCTCCCCGTTGGCGAGCCGCACGGTGCCCAGGTGCCAGCGGTCGTCGGTGACCCACGTGCACAGCACGTGCTCGTCGTCGAGCTCGGTGATCGTGCGGGGGCCCAGGCCCCACTGGGGCGGTGCGAACTCGGAGTCCACGGGGTGCAGGTCCCGCAGGCGGCGTTCCTGCGACGTGGGCGCCTCGGTCCGGTAGAGGTTCTGCCAGCCCGAGGAGTCGTCGGCGTGGACCAGGTCGCCGGAAGACGTCCACACCGGCTGCGAGGCCGCGACACCGTCGCCGCCCGCGACCCGCGCGGCCGCGCCGGGCCGGCCGTCGTCGTCGAGCGTGGCGACCCACACCTCGCCGCCGGTCCACGGCATCTCCGGGTGGTCCCAGGCGACGTAGGCGAGGGCGTCGCCGGCGGGGGACAGGCGCGGCGAGGTGACGAAGTCGCGGCCGTCGAGCAGGACCTCGAGCAGGTCCGCGTCGTCGCTCGCCGAGCCGTCGATCGGGACGCCGACGATCTGCGCCCGGTGCCGTCCGCCGTCCTCGCCGGGTGCCGACCGGACGGCGATCACCCGCTCGCGCGCGAGGTCGAGCTCGAGGTCGCCCCACGCGGAACCGTCGTCGGGGGTCAGGGGCTCGAGCACGTGCCCGTCGACGACGCCGTGCAGCCGGGAGTCGCCCCGGTCCGACACGACGACGACGCCGCCGCCGACCGCGTAGGCGAGCCCGCCGTAGCCGTGGACGTCGGAGGCGACGTCGGGCGTGGTCCCGTCGGGCCGGATGACGGCGCGGGAGGAGACCTCACCGTCGAGGCCGCGGTGGACGAGGGTCGTCCGTCCGCCGTCGGCGGGTCGCTGCTCCGTCCACCAGGCGCCCCGGTCGTCGAGGCGGGGCTCGCCCACCCGCGTGCCGCCGGCGAGCCGGTGGACCGGGACCGGCCACGGCCAGGTCCCGTGGGGACGGACGTGCGGGACGACCTCGTCGGCGCTCATCGGCCCAGGCTACGCGCCTGGTGCGGTGCATCACCGCGACCTGTGTCGGCGACGCGCCTAGAGTTGGTCGGGCCCGAAGGTCCCGACCGATACGTCAAGGAGCGCGATGAGTCTGCTGGAGTCGATCCGCGAGCCCGCGGACCTCAGGCGCCTCGACCGCGCCGAGCTCGGCGTGCTCGCCAAGGAGATCCGCGAGTTCCTCGTGGACAACGTCTCCCGCACGGGCGGGCACCTCGGGCCCAACCTCGGCGTGGTCGAGCTGACGATCGCCCTGCACCGGGTCTTCGACTCGCCCCGCGAGACCATCGTGTTCGACACCGGGCACCAGTCGTACGTGCACAAGATGCTCACGGGCCGCCAGGACTTCCGTGCGCTGCGCACGAGCGACGGCCTGTCGGGCTACCCCTCCCGCGCGGAGTCCCCGCACGACGTCGTCGAGAACTCGCACGCCTCGACCTCCCTGTCCTGGGCGGAGGGGATCTCGCGGGGGCGCCTGCTGGCGGGCGACGACTCCCCGGTGGTCGCGGTCATCGGCGACGGCGCCCTGACGGGCGGCATGGCCTGGGAGGCGCTCAACAACATCGCCGACGGTCCCGACCGGCCCCTGGTCGTCGTCCTCAACGACAACGGCCGTTCCTACGCACCCACGATCGGCGGCATGGCCCGCCATCTGGACGGGCTGCGCACCGCGCCCGGTTACGAGAAGGTCCTGGGGTGGGGCCGCCGCAGCCTGCAGCGCGCGGGCGTCCCGGGGCGCATGACGTACGACGCGCTGCACGCGATGAAGGCTGGGGTCAAGGACGTCGTCGCACCGAGCGCCGGCGTGTTCGGGGCGCTCGGCCTGAAGTACCTCGGCCCGGTCGACGGCCACGACCTCGACGAGGTCGAGGCTGCGCTCGCGCGCGCCAAGGAGTTCGGCGGCCCCGTCGTCGTGCACGTGCAGACGGAGAAGGGTCGGGGCTACGAGCCCGCCGAGTCGGACATCGCCGACCGCTTCCACGCGGTGGGCAAGATCCACCCCGAGACGGGGCTGCCCGTCGCGCCGTCGCGCTTCGGCTACACGGCCGTGTTCGCGGACGAGATCGTCAAGGTGGCCCGAGAGCGTGCGGACGTCGTGGCCCTCACGGCGGCGATGCTCGCACCGGTGGGTCTCGCTCCGCTCGCGGAGCGGATGCCGGAGCGGGTGGTCGACGTCGGCATCGCCGAGCAGCACGCGCTGACGTCGGCGGCGGGCATGGCCTACGCCGGCCTGCATCCCGTCGTCGCGGTCTACGCGACGTTCCTGGGCCGCGCGTACGACCAGCTGCTCATGGACGCGGCGCTGCACCGGGCGGGCGTGACGATCATGCTCGACCGCGCCGGAATCACCGGCGACGACGGCGCCTCGCACAACGGGATGTGGGACCTCGCCCTGCTGAGCACGGTCCCGCGCCTGCGCCTGGCGGCCCCGCGCGACGAGGCGACGCTGCGTCGCGCCCTGCGTGAGGCGGTCGACGTCGACGACGCGCCGACGGTGGTGCGCTACCCCAAGGGGAGCGTCGCCGACCCCCTCAACGCGGTCCGGGTCGAGGACGGGCTCGACGTGCTGGCCGAGCTGGGGGAGAAGACCCAGGTGCTCGTCGTCGGCGTCGGCTCGATGGCGGGCGTCGCCGTCGAGGTCGCCCGCGCGCTGGACGCGCAGGGGATCGGTGCGCGGGTCGTCGACCCCCGGTGGGTGCTGCCCGTGCCGCCCGCCCTCGTGCGCGCGGCCGCGTCGGCAGAGCTCGTGGTGACGATCGAGGACGGGCTCGCCGACGGCGGTGTGGGCTCCGCCGTGCGGGACGCCCTGGCACGCGCGGAGGTCGAGGTGCCGGTGCGCAGCCACGGGCTGCCGACCGAGTTCCTCGAGCACGCCTCCCGCACGCAGATCGTCGAGTCCGCCGGCCTACGGGCCCAGGACGTCGCGCGATCGGTCGCCGAGCACGTGGCGGCCCGCCGCGGCTCGACCTACCGCGGCTCGGCCTACCGCAGCTCGCCGGCGCCGCGCAGGTAGGGCGTCAGACCCCCGCGGTGCCGCGGGAAGCCGGCGCCGAGGATCATCGCGAGGTTGACGTCGTCCTCGGAGGCGACGACGCCCTCGGCCAGCAGCAGCCGGGTCTCCTCGCCGAGCGCGGCGACCACGCGGTCGAGCACCCCGGACTCGGTGACCGCCGCGGGGTCGCCGTCCGCGTCGGCACCCGGGTCGGCGGCGCTGCCGTGCCCGAACCGGGCCGCGAGGTCCTCGGCCAGGCGCCCGTCGGGCGTCATGGCGCGGGCGCCGTCGACGACCAGGGAGCGCAGGCCGGCCGAGGCGGGGTACCGGTCGCCGAGGCCCGCGCGCAGCGCCTCGATGGCGTGCTCGGCGACGGCGGCACCGACGAGGTCGAGCAGCGCGAACGGCCGCATCGGCAGGCCCATCGGATCCAGCGCACGGTCGGCGACGGCCGGCGGCGTGCCGTCCTCGACGGCCCCGAGGAGCTCCGCGAGCAGGCGCAGCAGGAGCCGGTTGACGACGAACCCCGGGGCGTCCCGGACGTCGACGGCGATCTTCCCCGCGGCGGCCGCCACCGCTCGGGCCGTCGCGTGCGTCGTGTCGTCGGTGGCCGGCGTGCGCACGACCTCGACGAGCGGCATCCGGCCGACCGGGTTGAAGAAGTGCAGGCCGACGAGCCGGTCCGGGCGGGCGAGCGCCTCGCCCATCGCGGTGACGGACAGCGCGGAGGTGTTCGTGGCGAGGATCGTGTCGTCGGCGAGGACCCCCTCGAGCTCGGCGAGGACCGCCCGCTTGACGTCGAGCCGCTCCGTCACCGCCTCGATCACGAGGTCGCACCCGGCGAGGTCGTCGAGATCGGTCGTCGCCGAGACGAGCGAGCGCACGTCGGCGGCCGCCTCGGCGGTCGTGCGCCCGGCGTCGACCTCCTTGGCGAGCGCGGCGTCGACGGCGGCGAGTCCCGCGGCGCACCGGGCCTCGTCGAGGTCCCGCATGACGACCGGCACCTGCAGCCGGGAGGCGAGCAGCAGCGCGAGCTGGGCCGCCATGAGGCCCGCACCGGCCAGGCCGGCGCGGGTGACGGGCCGCGAGCCGCCCCGCCCGGAGCGGGCCGCCCGCGCCTCCGCGCGTGCCGTCGAGCGAGCCTTGCGCAGGAGCCGGGCCGCGTACATCGACGACCGGCCGGCCTCACCCGTGGCGAGCTCGACGAGGGCGTCGTCCTCGGCGGCGAAGGACGTCGCGACGTCGAGGGTGGCGGCCCCGCCGACGAGCTCCCAGGCGCGCTGCGGCGCGGGGTTCCCGGTGGAGGCCGCACGCGCGACCGCCGAGCGACGACGCCCCAGCGCCTCCGTGGTCCGGCTGAGGTCGGCGTCGGACCGCCCACCGCCGGGGGCCGCGCTCACGCGGCCCGCGGCGACCTCGGCGGCCAGGAGGTCGATCGCGGCGGCCAGGCCGAGGTCTCCCGCCGGCTCGACGACGGCGTCGACGAGCCCGTGCTCGAGGGCCGCGGCCGCGTCCAGCGTGGCGTCCTTCGCGGGCAGGTCGAGGATGACGCGCAGCGCCGTCTCCGGCCCCACGAGCCGGGGCAGGAGGGTGCACCCGCCCCACCCGGGGACGATGCCGAGCGAGGTCTCGGGCAGGCCGATCGCACGCACGGAGCACGCGGCGACGCGGTACCCGCACGCGAGCGCGACCTCGTACCCACCGCCGAGGGTGACTCCGGTGAGGTGCGCGAGCGAGGGCACCGACAGCTCCCGGATCGCGGTGGCCAGGGTGTGCCCGGCCGTGGCGATCGGTGCGAGCTGCTCGGGCGTGTCGGCGGACTCGAGCAGGTCGAGGTCCGCGCCCGCGATGAAGCTCCGGTCGGTCCCGGTGAGCACGACGGCGTCGACCGCGCCCGCCCGCCCGTCGGCGTCGACCTCCCGGACCGCCTCGGTGAGCCGCGCGAGACCCAGGTCGCCGATCGTCGTCGGGCGCGCCGGGTCGGGGGCGGCGATCGTGAGGACGGCAACGGTGCCGAGCTCGTGGGTTCGGTCGGAACGGGTGACGGCGAGCGCGCGCTCGGCCGACTCGGTGTGCTGCACGTGGAGCCTCCGCGGGGGTAGGTAGGTGAGACTCACGGTACCGGGTTCCTGCTCGGACGTGACACCCGTCGGACCGGCGCGCTGCGCTCGGCGGGCCGCCTGCGCTCGGCGGGCCGCCTGCGCTCAGCGCGCGGCGTCGGCGAGGGCGCTCGCCAGGACCGCGCCGGCCTGCTCGATCTGCCACGGCCGTGCGCCGTGCGCGCGCAGGGCGTCGTCCAGCTCGGCGGGCTCGACCCCGTCCCACGAGACGCGACGCTGGATCGCCGGCGCGAGCAGGTTCTCCTGGGGGATGCCGATCTCGTCGGCGCGGGCCCGCAGCGCGGTGCGCACGGCGTCGAGCCGGACGGCGGCGTCCGGCCGGGCGTCCCCCCAGGAGCGCGGCTGCGGCAGGGCGTCCGGGTCCCGCGGCGGGCGCCGGCCCGGCAGCGCGTCCTCGGGCGCGGCGAGACCCTCCTCGACGGCGGCCCACCAGTAGTCCGCGCGGCGCCTCGTCCCCTTGCCGGAGAACTCCGGCAGCGACGTGAGCGCGTGTCGGCTCTCCGGCAGCTCACGGGCGGCGGCGACGATCGCCGCGGCGGGCAGGACCCGCCCGGGAGCGCGGTCGATGTCCTTCGCGAGCCGCTCGCGGGCCTCCCACACCGCGCGCGCCACGGCCAGCCCGCGCGGGCGCCGGACCTCCTGCAGGCCCGAGGTCCGGCGCCACGGGTCCACCTTGGGCGCCGGGGGAGGGGCGAGCCGCTCGTGCTCGAACTCCTGCAGGGCCCAGGCGAGCCTGCCCGTGCGGGCCAGTGCGACCAGCTGGGCCTCCCGCACCGCAGCGAGGAGCTCGACGTCGAGGGCCGCGTAGCGCCGCCAGTCCTCGGGGACCGGACGGGTCGACCAGTCGGCCGCCGAGTGCTCCTTGGCGAGCGCGTAGCCGAGCTCGTCGGCGACGACGGCGGCCAGGCCGACCCGGGCGCGACCGAGGAGCCGGGCGGCGATCTCCGTGTCGAAGAGCGAGGCGGGCGTGAGCCCGAGCTCGCGCAGGCAGGGGAGGTCCTGGTCGGCGGCGTGCAGGACCCACTCCAGCGGGTTGACCACCTCGGCGAGCGTGGCGAGGTCGGGAAGCGCGACGGGGTCGACGAGGTGGATCTCGCCGTCGGAGCGCCGCAGCTGGACGAGGAACGCCCGCTGGCCGTACCGGAAGCCGGACGCCCGTTCGGCGTCGACGGCGAGGACGCCGCCCGTACGGGAGACCTCCTCGACGGCGGCCGCCAGGGCCTCGGGCGTGTCGACCACCGGGGGAGTGCCGCCGGAGGGCTCGGTGAGCGGCTCGGGCGCGGACGCGCCGTCCTGTTCGGCGTCGACCTGCTCCGGTGCGGCGGCCTGCTCGTCGGCGGTCATCGGCGCCTCGCCAGAGAGGTGACCGTCGACGGCACCGGCTCCAGACCGGCCACGGTGCACGCGAGGTCGGCCCAGGCCGCCAGGTGCGGACCGAGCTCGGGAGTGTTGGGCGTCCACGACGCCCGGACCTCGATCTCGACGTCGCCTCCCGCGAGCTCCAGGCCGCCGAAGGACTCCGAAAGGACGCGGGTGACGCTGCCGGACAGGTGGCGGAACCCGGCGCCCTGGGTGACGAGGGACTCGCACAGCCAGGACCAGGCGACCTCGCCGAGCAGCGCGTCGGCCCCCATCTCCTCCTCGAGCCGGGCGCGGGCGAGGACGACCACTCGGAACGTCCCGCCCCAGGCGTCCTGCCCGTCCGGGTCGTGCAGGACGACGAACCGTCCGTGCCCGAGGAAGGCGTCGGGGTCGAGGTCGCCGGGGGAGTGGGTGATCTCCGCGGTGAGCGCGGCGGTGAAGGGCGCCAGGCGGGCGGGCGGGGGCACCTCCTCGAGGTGCACCTCCCGCCGCAGCCGGGGCTCGCGCAGCGAGAGCAGCGCACGCTCGAAGTCCGCGGGGATGTCCCGGCCCGTGCTGCTCACCCCGACAGGCTAGGCGCGCGCCGCGGACGTGGTCGGCGGCGCGCCGGGCGTGGCACAGTTCCTTCGGTGAGCCACCCGGACCTGCGCCCCGTCGTCCTCGGATCCGACCTCGGCACCTACTCGGTCGCCCGCGCCTTCCACGAGGCCTTCTCGGTCCGCTCGACGATCGTGCTCAACCAGCCGCGCGGACCCGTGGACCACAGCGCGATCCTCGACCAGCTCTACCTGGGCAGGGGAGGGACGCTCGACACCGGGCTCGTCCTCGACCGCCTCGAGGAGCACGCCGCCGCCCACCCCGACCGACGCCACCTCCTCATGCCGACGATGGACCAGGACGTCGACATGATGCTCACCCACCGCGAGCGCCTCGAGAAGAACTACCTCGTGGGGCTCGCGCCCGCCGAGCTCGTGCGCGCTGCGTCGGACAAGGCGAACCTCGAGCAGGTCGCGCGGTCGGTCGGCGTCCCGACGCCCCGGGGTACGGAGGTGTCGCTCACCGACGACGAGGACGCCTGGGCGGCCGCGCTGAAGGAGGTCCCGCTGCCGGCGATCCTCAAGCCCGCCGACGGCGGGACCACGTACGCCAACCTGTTCTTCGAGGGCCGGAAGAAGGCCTACCCGGTGGCCGACCGGGCAGAGGCGATGGACGTCCTGCGCCTCGTGCGGGGCGCCGGGTTCACCGGCACGTTCCTCGCCCAGGAGCTGGTCCCCGGGGACGACACGACGACGTGGGTCGTCAACGGCTACGTCGACTCCTCGGGGCGGATGACGATGGCCGCCACCGGGCAGGTCCTGCTGGGGCTCCACCAGCCGGGCTTCATCGGCAACGCGGGGATCATCTACGTCCGGGAGCACCCCGACCTGCTCGAGGACGCCCGCCGGGTGATCGGTGCCCTCGGCCTGACGGGCCTGTTCAGCATCGACGTGAAGATCGACCCGCGGGACGGCCGGCGGGTGCTGCTCGACGTCAACCCGCGTGCCGGACGGGGCGGCTACTACGTCAACGTGGGCGGGCTCAACCTCATGGAGGCCCTCGTGGCCGACCGGGTCGAGGGCCGTGCGCTGCCGGAGCGCGTGGCGTCCCGCCGCGGCGTCATGGCGTTCGTGCCGACCGTCGTGCTGCCGCGCTACGTGCGCGACCGGCGGCTCCTGCGCGAGGTGCTGGGTGTGCTCGCGAGGCGCCGGGCGGTCAACCCGCTGCTCTACCGCAGGGACCGCAACCTGCGCCGGTCGCTCTACGCCCGCCAGGCGGGCCTCAACCAGCTCCGCGCGCTCGCGGCCCACTACCCGCGGCCCACGGCCACGGGGTTCTAGGCCGGCTGCGCACGTGCGGCGGGCAGAAGTCCGCTCATTCGCGGGGACGGGGGTCAGCGGCGGCGCAGCCCGGCCAGCCGCCGTCGGGCCGCCTGCTTGAGGTGCCGGCCGGCGACGAGCGTGCGGTACACGCCGGGACGCACCGGGAGGTCGCGTGCGGCGGCGGCCGGGACGACGTCGGGGTGGAACTTCGTCTTGAACATGGTGAGCCCGGCGAGCGAGTCGAACTCCGCCGAGCCGACGCCGCCGAGGTCGTAGGTGCGCACCCCCTCGGCCTGGAGCCGCTGCATGATCTCCCACTGGAGCAGGTCGGGCGCGCCGGAGTGCCGGGCCGACTCGCCCGACGCGCCGATCGAGTACGTCGCGTGCGCTCCGATGACGTTGACCTGTGCCCACGCGACGGGTCGGCCGGCGTCGCGCACGACGAACAGCCGCATGATCTCCGGCCCGACGAGGCGCATCATCTCGTGGTACCGGTCGGCGGGGTGCACGCCGAACGCCGCGCGCTCGCCGGTCTCCTCGAACAGCGCGTACAGCTCGTCGAACGCCGCCCGGTCCAGCCCGGTGTCCTCCGTGACGGTAAGGCCCTCCTCGCGCTCCGCCCTGCGCACGTCGCGCCGGCCGCGCTTCTTCATCCGCGCCAGAACGTCCTCGGCCGTCCCGGTGAGGTCGACGACGACCGTCGAGTCGAACGTGATGCCCTGCATGACGGGGACCAGGTCGACGTCGTCGTAGCGGGCGTGCAGCCGGACGAACGCCACCCCCGGGTCCACGCGCCTGAGCGACGCCGCCAGCTGGTCGCGCAGCGCTCGCTCCCGCTCGGGGGTCGGCTCGTCGAGCCAGACGGGCCCGAACTTCGCCCACAGCCACGAGACGCCGGCGCCGACCGAGACCTTCGACAACGAGACGACGGCGACGGCCTCGCGCCCCTCCCAGGCCGCGAGCCGGCCCCACGGGGTGCGGCCGGCCACGGTGGCGTCGTAGTCGTCCCACTCGATGGTCTGCTCCACGGGCATCGCGGCGTCGGCGGTGAGCCGCCGGTACTCGACGTCGTCGCAGGGGCGGAGCTGAAGCGTCACGTGACCTCCGGTGGATGGGCGCCCGCGGGTCGTCGGGCAGGGCCAGGCTATCGCCGACGCGTATGGTGTGCGGTGTCCGGCGCCCGTGAGCCGCCCACCGCTCCCCGACGCACCCGGAGGTGCCGTGCCCCGCTCGCAGATCGTCCCGCTGACCCCCGGCGCGCTGGAGGAGGCGGTCGCCGCGGCCGGCCGCGAGCTCCCCGTCGAGCAGTCCGAGGCGTGGGACGCGTACGACGCGGCGATGCCGGGGCGTGAGCCCGCCGGCCGGCTGGCCTGGCTGCTCGACGGCGAACCGCAGGCCGTCCTCGCGCTGTCCCGTCTGCGTGGGCGCGGCTTCACCTACCTGTGGGCCCGGCACGGACCCGTCTGGCTCACCGCCGACACCCCCGAGGCGGAGCACGCGCTGCGCCGGGCGCTCACCCGGTCGCTCCGCGCCGCCGAGCCGCGGGCGGCGTTCGTCCGGCTGCACGCCCGCCACCCGGCGGACGACCTGTTCGAGCTGCTGCAGTCCGTGACCTACGACCGGACCGTCGTCCTCGACCTCGCGGGCACCGGCGACGCCGAGACGCTCCTGGCCGGCATGAAGAAGCGGGGCCGGCGCGACGTGCGCAAGGCCGGCCGCAACGAGGACCTGGTCCCCGGCGAGGAGACCGGGATCGACGCCGCCGGGTTCGCCGAGCTCTACGCGCTCCTGGAGGAGACCGCCGAGCGCGACGGCTTCGGCATCGCGGTCTCGAGCCAGTACACGACCATGCTCGACTCGCTCGGCCCGGAGCACGCCCGGCTGTTCGTCGTGCGCGACCGCGAGGGGCAGCCCCTGTGCTGGGGGATCGTCACGGTCGGCGAGGGGCTGGCCACGTACTACTACGCGGCATCGAGCCACGCGGGCCGCCGGGCGGGCGCGCCCGACCTGCTCGTCTGGCACATGGCGGCCACCCTGCAGGCCGAGGGGGTGCGCACCTTCGACCTCATGGGCATCGACTCCCCGCGCGCACCGCGCCTCACCGGCGTGCGGGACTTCAAGACCAAGTTCTCCGACGACGTCACCGAGGTGCCGGGAGCGTGGGACGTCCCGCTGCGGCCCGCCCTCTACCGGGCGCTCGTGGCCGCACTGGCCGGAAAGCGGCGCGCCGTCGCCGCGCTGGCGTCGGTGCGCTCGGCGCTCCACCGATCGACGTCCGACGCAGACGCCGCCGCTGACGCCTGATCCTCTGGGTCGGTCCCGTCGACCCTGTGGACGACACTCGTCGGGTGAGAGTCAACTCACCAATCTCTCCACCTGTTTCTGATTTTCGGCACCTCCGCGTTGGCTATATATCGGTTAGGGTCGCCTTACCTCACTGCGCGAGGCCCGTACCACTTAGACCGATGGAGAGCTCATGAACACCCTGCGCTGCACCCTGATCGGCGGGTCCGCCGCGTTCGCACTGCTCGCGACCGCCGCCTGCTCGTCCGCCGACGACGAGTCGAGCGAGGTGCCCGAGGACGACGGCACGAGCGAGGAGGCCCCCGAGGAGGAGGGCGGCGTCGACACGGAGCCCGAGGCCGGCTCCGACGGGTCGGAGACCGGCTCCGACGAGGCGGGCTCGGACGAGGCAGGCTCCGACGACCCGGCCGCCGGTGGCGCCGTCGAGTTCGAGGACAACAACGGTACGCACACGCTCGACTCCGCGCCGGAGTCGATCGTCGTCACCGACAACCGCAGCTTCGAGACCCTGGCCGACTGGGGCATCGAGCCCACCGCCGCCGCCGTCTCGCTCATGCCCGAGACGGTGACCTTCCCCAACCAGGACGAGATCGTCGACCTCGGCAACCACCGCGAGCCGGACCTGGAGGCCGTGGTCGTCGCCGACCCGGACATCATCGTCAACGGCCAGCGCTTCACCCAGTACGCCGAGGACTTCGCCGAGCTCGCGCCGAACGCCGTCGTCACCGACCTCGACCCCCGCGAGGGCGAGCCGTTCGACGCCGAGCTCGCCCGGCAGGTCACCCAGCTCGGCGAGATCTTCGGCCACCAGGACGAGGCCGCGACGCTGGTCGAGGAGCTCGAGGCCGCCGTCGAGCGGGTCACCGCCGCGTACGACCCCGAGCAGACGGTCATGGCCGTCAACACCTCTGGCGGCAACATCGGCTACCTCGCGCCGACCGTCGGCCGCACGCTCGGCCCGGTCTTCGACATCGCCGGCCTGACCCCGGCGCTCGAGATCGACGACGCGTCCGACGACCACCAGGGCGACGACATCTCGGTCGAGGCCATCGCCGACTCCAACCCCGACTGGATCCTCGTCATGGACCGCGACGCTGCCGTCGGGGCGGACGAGGAGGGCTACACGCCGGCCCAGGAGCTCCTCACCGGCTCCGAGGCGCTGTCCGGCGTCACGGCCGTCCAGGAGGACCAGATCGTCTACATGCCCGAGGACACCTACACGAACGAGGGCATCCAGACCTACACGGAGTTCCTCAACGACTTCGCGGACGCCCTCGAGGGCGCTGCCTGATCCCGCGATGAACCAGCGGCGGTGGGCCGGCCCGTCCACCCGGCCCACCGCCGCTCCTCGCCCCGCGGGCCGCGCGGGGCACGAGCCACGACGTCCTCGACGAAAGACACCATGACGACGACCGACACTGCGCCGCGAGCGCGCACGAGGGGGAAGCTCGCCGACCGCAGGCTCGCGGTCGGCATCGCCGTCGTGGCGCTCCTGCTGGTCGCGTCCCTGCTGACCGGCGAGTACGACATCTTCGGCGACAACCCCACGGACGTCGACATGTTCGCCATCACCCGGGTGCCGCGCACGGTCGCGCTCGTGCTGGCCGGCGCCGCGATGGCCATGTGCGGGCTCATCATGCAGCTCCTCACGCAGAACCGGTTCGTCGAGCCGACGACCACGGGCACCACCGAGTGGGCTGGTCTGGGCCTCCTCACGGTGATGATCCTGTTCCCGGGCGCGAGCATCCTCGGCCGGATGACCGGGGCCGTGATCTTCGCGTTCGTCGGCACGATGATCTTCTTCCTGTTCCTGCGCCGGGTGTCGCTCAAGACCTCCCTCATCGTCCCGATCGTCGGCATCATGCTCGGCGCGGTCATCGGCGCCGTCTCCACGTTCGTCGCGCTGACGACCGACATGCTGCAGAACCTCGGTGTCTGGTTCGCCGGCAGCTTCACCTCCGTGCTGCGTGGGCAGTACGAGCTGCTGTGGCTCGTCGCGCTCGTCGGCGTCGCCGTGTTCCTCGTGGCCGACCGGTTCACGGTCGCCGGGCTCGGCGAGGAGATCTCGACGAGCGTCGGGCTCAACTACAACCGGATCATCCTGCTGGGCACCACGCTCGTCGCGATCGCCACCGGGGTGGTGACGGTCGTCGTCGGGAACCTGCCCTTCCTCGGGCTCATCGTCCCCAACATCGTCTCGATGGTCCGGGGCGACGACCTGCGCAGCAACCTGCCGTGGGTGTGCCTGCTCGGCATCGCCGTCGTCACCGTCTGCGACCTCATCGGTCGCACGATCATCTCCCCGTTCGAGGTGCCGGTCTCGCTGGTGCTCGGGGTCGTCGGCTCGATCGTCTTCATCGCCCTCCTCCTGCGGCAGCGTCGTCGTGGCTAGCCCGACGACGGCCCACGACCCCGGGCCGACCACCGGTGAGGACGACGTGACGGGCCCGCCCGAGATCACGGCGCCGATGCGCCCCCGCAGCGCCCGGCGCACCTCCGGCTCCTTCCAGACGCGACGCCAGCAGGTGCGCTACTGGCTCGTGCTGTCGCTCATGATCCTGCTGTCGGTCGGCTTCGGCTTCGGTTTGCTCGCCTACGACAACCCCGTCCCGATCTCCGACGACCGGTTCTGGATCATCGCGCGGATGCGTGCCACCGACGTCGTCGTCATGGCGCTGGTGGCCACGTGCCAGGCGATCGCGACCGTCGCCTTCCAGACGGTGACGAACAACCGGATCATCACGCCGTCGATCATGGGCTTCGAGTCCCTCTACGTCGCGGTCCAGACCTCCGCGGTCTACTTCCTCGGCGTCGCCGGGGTCGTCGCGGTCCAGGGCGTGCCCCAGTTCGCGCTGCAGGTCGCCCTCATGGTGGTCTTCGCGCTGTTCCTCTACGGATGGCTGCTGTCCGGGAGGTACGCGAACCTTCAGGTCATGCTGCTCGTCGGCATCATCATCGGCGCCGGGCTCGGCTCGGTGTCGACCTTCATGCAGCGCCTGCTCACGCCGAGCGAGTTCGACGTCCTCACCGCACGCCTGTTCGGCTCCGTGTCCAACGCCGACGCCGACTACCTCCCGCTCGCGATCCCGCTGTGCGTCCTCGCCACGGGCGCCATCCTGCTGCGCGCCCGTCGGCTCAACGTGGTCGCCCTCGGCCGGGACATCAGCATGGGACTCGGGGTCAACCACCGGGCCGAGATCATCAAGGTGCTGTTCCTCGTCTCGATCCTCATGGCCGTCTCCACCGCGATGATCGGCCGGATGACGTTCCTCGGCTTCCTCGTGGCGACGCTCGCCTACCAGTTCTCCGGCACGCACGACCACCGGTACACCCTGCCGATGGCCGGCCTCACCGGCTTCGTCGTCCTGTCCGGCGCCTACTTCGTCATGCGGAACATCTTCTCGGCGGCCGGCGTGGTCTCGATCCTCATCGAGTTCGTCGGCGGCATCGTCTTTCTCGTCGTCATCCTCAGGAAGGGGCGCCTGTGATCACGCTCGACGCCGTCCGCAAGGACTACAGCTCAGAGGTGACGATCGGTCCCGTCACCATCGAGATCCCTGCCTGCGGTGTGACGGCCCTCGTCGGCCCCAACGGTGCCGGCAAGTCGACCACGCTGACGATGGTGGGCCGGCTCCTCGGCATGGACTCGGGCGCGATCGAGATCGCCGGCTACGACGTCTCCAGCACGAAGTCCCGCGACCTCGCGAAGATCGTGTCCGTCCTGCGCCAGGAGAACCACTTCATCACCCGGCTCACGGTGCGCCAGCTCGTGGGCTTCGGACGGTTCCCCTACTCGCAGGGGCGACTGACCAGGCGGGACGAGGAGCTGATCAGCCAGGCGATCGACTTCCTCCACCTCTCCGAGCTCGAGGGCCGCTACCTCGACCAGCTCTCCGGCGGCCAGCGACAGCGCGCCTACGTGGCCATGGTGCTCGCGCAGGACACCGAGTACGTGCTGCTGGACGAGCCGCTCAACAACCTCGACATGAAGCACTCGGTCCAGATGATGAAGCACCTGCGCCGGGCCGCGACCGAGCTGGGCCGGACCGTCGTCATCGTGCTGCACGACATCAACTTCGCCGGCAAGTACGCCGACCACATCTGCGCGATGAAGGACGGCATGGTCTGCGACTTCGGCACGTCGGAGGAGATCATGACCGACGAGGTGCTCACGCGGGTGTTCGACACCCCGGTGCGCGTCATCGACGGCCCCGACGGACGCCTCGCGGTCTACTACTAGGCGCCCGTTCGTCGCACGACGACGACGCCCGGCCCGTCGAGCGTGACCGCCCCGGCGGTGGTGCTGGTCGTGGCCGGGTCCCAGGCGAGCAGCACCTCGGGGCCGTCCACGGTCGCGCCGGGCTCGGACGGGGCCGCGCCGGGCCGGTCGCCGATCGCGTCGGCGCCGGCGAGGGGAACGGTCGTCGGCGCGTCCGGCGTCGCACGTGTCACGGCGACGACGTCGATGCCGCCGCGCGACATGCGCAGCCAGCCGGCCTCGTCGTCGACCGCGACCGCCGTCGCCGAGCGGTCCCCGCTCGCGAGGTCCGGCTCCGCGCGCCGCAGCGCGAGCGCGGCGGCGTAGAACGCCCGGATGCGGTGGCCGCGCTCCGTCGTCGCCTCGTCCCGGTCGAGGACCGAGGCTTCGCGCGTGGCGGGGTCCTGGGGGTCCGGGACCTCGGGCTGCTCGCCGTCCGCGCCCCAGCCGTGGCGGGCGAACTCCGCGCGACGGCCCTCGGTGACGGCGCGGCCGAGGTCGGGGTCGATGTGGTCGGTGAAGAACTGGAAGGGCGTGCGTGCGCCCCACTCCTCGCCCATGAACAGCATCGGCGTGTAGGGGGACAGCAGGACGATCGCGGCGGAGACCGCGAGCTGCGCGTCGTCGAGCACGACGCTCGGGCGGTCCCCGACGGCGCGGTTGCCGACCTGGTCGTGGTTCTGGCCGAAGACGACGAACCGGTGGCCGTCCACGTCGTCGTCGACCGGCCGTCCCCAGTCCTGCCCGCGGAAGGTGGACCATCCGCCGTCGTGCACGAACACGCGCGTGAGCGCGTGCGCGAGCGTGCTCCCGGCGCCGAAGTCGACGTAGTAGCCCTCCCCCTCACCGGTGAGCCACGCGTGCAGGGCGTGGTGGACGTCGTCGACCCACTGGGCGTCCATACCGAGGCCGCCCTCGGCCGTCGGGGTGACCATCGCGTGGTCGTTGAGGTCCGACTCCGCGACCAGCGTGCGCGGCAGCCCCAGGCTCTCGCCGAGCGCGTGCACCCGGTCGGCGAGCTCGGCCAACAGGTGCGGCTCGGAGGTGTCCTCGATCGCGTGCACCGCGTCGAGCCGCAGGGCGTCGACGTGGAAGTCCGACAGCCAGCGCAGGGCGTTCTCCAGGAAGAACGCGCGCACCTCGGCGGACCTTTCGCCGTCGAGGTCCGGACCCGACCCCCACGGGGTCTGGTGGCGTTCGGTGACGTAGTCGGCGAAGACGCCGAGGTAGTTGCCGTCGGGACCGAGGTGGTTGTAGACGACGTCGAGGCACACCCCCAGGCCGTGGGAGTGCGCCGCGTCGACGAAGCGCTGCAGCGCCGCCGGCCCGCCGTAGGAGTCCTGGACCGCGTAGAGGCCCACGCCGTCGTACCCCCAGCCCCGGACGCCGGGGAAGGCGGCGAGCGGCATGAGCTCGATCATCGTCACCCCCAGCTCTGCCAGCCCTCCGAGGTGGGTGATCGCGGCGTCGAGCGTGCCCTCGGCGGTGAACGTGCCGACGTGCAGCTCGTAGATCACCGATCCCGGGAGCGCGACCCCGGCGAAGCCCATGTCCGTCCAGTCGAAGGTGGAGGGGTCGTGGAGCCGCGAGGGCCCGTGGACGCCGTCGGGCTGGTGGGCGGAGCGGGGGTCCGGCACCGGGTCGCCGCCGTCGCGGGAGAAGAGGTACTCCGTGCCGGAGGGCCAGGGGGCGTCGGCCGTCCACCAGCCGCCCGACCGCCGGACCAGTCGGTGGCGGCCGACCGCGGGGGCCGCGGCCTGCTGCTCCCCGTCGGCCGGTCCGACCGCGGTGACGACGGCGTCGATGCTGCTCGCGTCGGGCGACCACACGGCCGGGACGAGCGGGTGGCGCACGAGGGCGTCGGTCTCCGCGTCGCGGTCGCCGAGCGGCGGGCGAGGGTGCCGCGGCCGGGCGTCCTGCGGGTCGGGGATCATGCGGAGGCCTCCAGGACGGCGACGGGACGGTGGGCGAGGAGCTCGGCGAGCAGGGTCGCGCCTCCCTCGTGGCGGGTGCCGGTGAGGACGTCGGTCCAGGTGCCGGGCGGGAGGACGACGGTGTGCTCGTGGAACCCCCCGAGCGCACGCAGCCCCTCGGCCAGGCGCGTGGCGACGGTGACGGCCCGGGGCTCGCCGTCCATCGTGCGGGTGAGGGCCACGGCGTGCTGGGTCGTCGTGGGCAGCGGCGCGTACCCGGACCGTTCGCCGACGAACGCGTTCGGCACGCGCCTGCGCAGGCGCAGCACGGCGGCCGTCAGGGCGAGCTTCTCCTCGCCCAGGTCGCCCGGGGTGCGGCCGGCGTCGAGCTCGGCGAGGGTGGCCGCGATCGCGCCGTGGTCGACGGGGCGACGGTTGTCGGGATCGACCAGCGAGTCGGTGAGGAGCTCGGTGCCCTGGTAGACGTCGGCCACCCCGACGAGCGTGAGCTGGAGCGCCTTGGTCCCGAGCACCGAGGTGCGCAGCGAGTGCGCGGTGTCCGCGACCCAGCCGGCGAACCGTTCGCGCACGGCCGGCTCGGCCGTCATGGCGGCGACCCAGGCCGTGAGCTCCTCCTCGCCCGCGGCGTCCTGGTCGGTCCAGGTGGTCCAGGTCTTCTGCTCGCGGACCGCCTTGAGCAGGTAGTCGGTCAGGCGGACGGCCTCGATCGGGCCGTCGGGGCCCCAGGTCCCGGCCAGCGTCTGCCAGACGAGGTTCTCGGTGCGCCCATCGAGGTCGGCGGGGCGGCGTTCGGCCGTGAGCTCGCGCAGGTCGGCGACCAGGGAGCGCCACGCCGCGGCGTGCTCGGAGATCACTCCGATGCGTGCCCGGACGTCCTCGCTGCGCTTGGTGTCGTGCGTCGATCCGTTGGTCATCGTCGCCGGCCAGAACGTCTGTGTGCGCCCGGCCCAGGCGTGCAGCTCGTCGACCGAGAGCGAGCCGCGCTGGGGTGCGCCGCCCACCTCGTTGAGCGAGAGCAGGTGGGTCCACCGGTAGAAGGTCGTGTCCTCGACGCCCTTGGCGGTCACGGCACCGCAGACCTGCTGGAACCGCACGATGATCTCGTCCCGGCGGGCCTCGCGGGTCCGCCCCGCGGAGCCCACCTCGCGGCCCAGCACCAGGTCGACGACGACGTCGAGGGTCTCGTGCCGGTCGGCGTCCAGCCGGGTCCGGGCGGTGGCGGCGGCATCCTCGACGAACGCCTCCGACTCCGGCGGCGCGGGCTCGCCCGGCACGACGTAGGCACGGTAGCGGTGCACCGCGATCACGAGCTCGCGCACGCACTCCAGCAGCGGCCGGAACGAGTGGTCGCGGAGCCGGACGTCGTCGTCGCACACGTCGGACAGCAGGGTGGCGAGGCGGTGCACCTCGGCGTAGAGGGAGCCCTCGACGATCTGCCGCTTGGCCGCGTCCCGGACCGACTCGTAGTCGCCGGGCGCGTCGCCGGCGATCTGCTGCATGAGCGCACCGGTGGTCGGCAGACCGGCCGGGTCCACCTGGATGCCGTGCAGCCGCCAGGCGGCGTCGTAGCCCGTGGTGCCGGCGACCTGCCAGTCACCGGGCAGGTCCTCGTCGTCCTCGAGGATCTTCTCGGCGACCACCCAGGCGCCCCCGGTGGCCTCGTGGAGGCGCCGGAAGTATCCGCGCGGGTCGGCCAGGCCGTCGGGGTGGTCGACCCGGAGCGCGTCGATGACGCCGTCGTGGAGGAGCGTGAGCAGCAGGCCGTGCGTGGCGTCGAAGACGGCCTCGTCCTCCACCCGGATCGCCGCGAGGGAGCCGACGTCGAAGAACCGCCGGTAGTTGAGCTCCTCGTCGGCGACCTTCCAGTAGGCCAGGCGGTAGAACTGGCGGTCGAGCAGGTCCGCGAGCGGGAGCTGCTCGGTCCCGGCCCGCACCGGCAGGACGTGGTCGTAGTAGGTGAGGACGTGCTGCTCGCCGGCGTCCTCCTCGCCGGGCACCACGGCAGTGGTCAGCTCGATCTCGCCGTCCGCGAGCGCGGCGCCGATGCGGCGGCCGAGGACCGGCATGAGCACGCCGCCACCTCCCTCGGACAGGTCGACGTCGAACCACGAGGCGTAGGGCGAGTCGGGGCCGAGCGCGAGGACCGACCACAGGGCGCGGTTGTGCCAGGCGGGTGTCGGCACGGCCATGTGGTTGGGCACGAGGTCGACGACGACGCCCATGTCCAGCTCGTGCGCGGCGCGGGCCAGCCGCTCGAGGCCGTCACGGCCCCCGAGCGTGGCGGAGATCGTCGTGTGGTCGACGACGTCGTACCCGTGCGTCGAGCCCGGCGCCGCGGTGAGCACGGGGGAGAGGTAGACGTCCGTGACGCCGAGGTTCGACAGGTGGTCGAGCTGTCTGCCGACGTCGTCGAACGTGAGGTCCGGACCGAGCTGCAGACGGTACGTACTCACCGGGGTACGCCTGCCGGGACCGGGCAGGTGCGCGGCGGCCGCGGCCCTCGTGGTGGCCTCGACGGCCGAGCGATCGGTGGCCGGGTGGTCGGTGGCCGACGTGTCGTTGGCCTCGTGGTGCGTGGTCACGTGCATCCTCCGGGGTCGTCGACTCGTCCGGGTCCAGTCTGCCCGGTCGCGGAGGTCCGTGCCCGCCGGCTCCGGGAGCGGGCAGGGGGCGGCCGACCGGTCCTACTCGGGTGTGTCGGCGGCGGCGTCGGACTCGGGGTTCCCGTCGTCGTCGGGGGAGGGGCTGTCGTCGGGCTCGTCGGCGGTGACCGCCGTCTGGCGGCGGCCTCCGCCCCACGCCGGTGAGGTGGGGATGCGTCCCGTGACGGTCCGACCGACGGCGTCGGCGGGGGCCGCCTCACGGGAGCCCTGCGGGCTCAGGAGGACGACCGTCGACCGGGCCACCACCGTGACCTGCGAACCCGCCGCGAGATCGCCGGACTGCGTCCGCTCCCCGGCGGAGTCCAGGACGACGGACCAGGTCGGCCCCCACTCGGCGAGCGGCAGCGTGACGAGGACGTCCTCGTGGGAGGCGTTGAGGATGATGAGCAGCGAGTCGTCGAGGATCCGCTCGCCGCGCGCGTCGGGCTCGGCGATGGCCTCGCCGTTGAAGAAACAGACGATGGTCTTGGCGTCGCCGCCCCAGTCGTGGTCGGCCATCGGGGCGCCGTCGGGGGCGAACCAGGCGAGGTCGGGCAGTCCGTCCGGCGACTCGGCGAGCGGCTCGCCGGTGAGGAACCGGCGGCGCCGCAGGACGGGGTGCTCGAGGCGGAACTCGACGAGCTCACGCGTGAACCCGAGCAGGTGCTGCGCGTCCTCGTCGAGGTCCCAGTCCACCCAGGAGATCTCGTTGTCCTGGCAGTAGACGTTGTTGTTGCCGCCCTGGGTGCGGGCGATCTCGTCGCCGTGCGAGATCATCGGCACGCCCTGGGACAGCAGCAGGGTGGTGAGCATGTTCCGCTGCTGGCGGGCGCGGAGCGCGTTGATGGCCGGGTCGTCCGAGGGGCCCTCGACGCCGCAGTTCCAGGACCGGTTGTGCGACTCGCCGTCGCGATTGTCCTCGCCGTTCGCCTCGTTGCGCTTCTCGTGGTAGCTGACGAGGTCGCGCATCGTGAAGCCGTCGTGGGCGGTGACGAAGTTGATCGACGCCACCGGGCGGCGACCCGAGTGCTCGTAGAGGTCCGAGGAGCCGGAGAGCCGGTAGGCCAGGTCGCCCAGCATGCCGGGCTCACCACGCCAGTAGTCCCGGACCGTGTCGCGATACTTGCCGTTCCACTCGGTCCACAGCGGCGGGAACCCACCGACCTGGTAGCCGCCCTCACCCACGTCCCACGGCTCGGCGATGAGCTTGGCCTGGGAGATGATCGGGTCCTGCTGGATGATGTCGAAGAACGACGAGAGCTTGTCCACCTCGTGGAGCTCGCGCGCGAGCGTGGAGGCGAGGTCGAACCGGAAGCCGTCCACGTGCATCTCCTGCACCCAGTAGCGCAGCGAGTCCATGATCAGCTGCAGCGTGTGGGGGCTACGCATGTAGAGCGAGTTGCCCGTGCCCGTCGTGTCGAAGTAGTGCGCCTCGTCGCCGTGGACGAGCCGGTAGTACTGGGGGTTGTCGATGCCCCTGAAGCTGAGGGTGGGACCCATGTGGTTGCCCTCGGCGGTGTGGTTGTAGACGACGTCGAGGATGACCTCGATGCCGGCCTCGTGCATCGCCTTGACCAGGGTCCGGAACTCGTCGACCTGCTCGCCCCGGCTGCCCTGGGAGGAGTAGGCGTTGTGCGGGGCGAAGAAGCCGATCGTGTTGTAGCCCCAGTAGTTGGACAGCCCCTTCTCCACGAGGTGGGGGTCCTGCGCGAACTGGTGGACCGGCATGAGCTCGACGGCGGTCACGCCCAGCGACGTGAGGTGCTCGATGATCGACGGGTGGGCCAGGCCCGCGTAGGTGCCGCGCTGCTCCTCGGGGACATCCGGGTGGAGGCGCGTGAGGCCGGCGACGTGGGCCTCGTAGATGACGGAGTCGTGGTACTCGTGGCCCGGCGGACGGTCGTTGCCCCAGTCGAAGAACGGGTTGACGACGACGGAGACCATCGTGTGGCCGAGCGAGTCCTGCGGCGCGAAGCGGCTCGGGTCGTCGAAGTCGTAGGAGAACAGGGACTGGTGCCCGTCGATCTGACCGTCGACGGCCTTGGCGTAGGGGTCGAGCAGGAGCTTCGTCGGGTCGCAGCGCAGCCCCCGAGAGGGATCCCACGGGCCGTGGACGCGGAAGCCGTAGCGCTGGCCCGGCCTGACCCCGGGGAAGTAGCCGTGCCAGACGTGGGCGTCGACCTCCGTGAGGTCGACGCGGACCTCGCCGTTGTCGTCGTCGACCAGGCACAGCTCCACCCGGTCCGCGACCGTGGAGAAGAGCGCGAAGTTCGTGCCGGCGCCGTCGAACGTCGCGCCGAGGGGGTAAGGGTGGCCTGGCCAGTGCTGCATGGGCACAAGAGTGGCACGTCCACGATCGGGGGGCCTCGCGGACCCTCCGGCGTGCGCGGATGGTCACAGGGCGACGGGCGGTGACGGGCCTGCCGTCGGTGGGGCCCCGGTGTGCGGTTGGGCCCCGGCGTGCGGTCACTCGCTCGCCGCTCGCCGCTCGCCGCTCGCCGCTCGCCCGCTGGTGGGTGGTGGTTGTCGTGGGCACGGTTTTTCCCCAGGTCAGGGTGGGTGGTGGATGTGGCGTAGTTGTCCACAGATTCGGGCATTTCGGTTGTTCTCGAATATGCGTTCGAGTAGCATCGGGGTAGTCGGATCGAGTGGCACGAGGAGGTGCGGGGGCGGTGGCTGAGGACGTGGGTGTGGACCAGGGGTGGTCGGCGTTGGAGGAGTTGCTCTCCGCGCAGATCGAGGCCTGGCTCGCTAAGAAGGCAGCCCAGAACGATGCCGCTTCGGAGTCCGATGCCGATGCCGAGACCGAGGACGTCAGCGACGCCGTCGGGTGCGATGCCGAGACCGATCCCGACGCCGATGCGGACGTCGAGGACGTCGGTGACCGTGAGCTCGACAGCCCCTACGGCACCGGCGCCGGCGCGGCCACTGACAGTGACGACGACCGGGCGGACCTTGACGAGGAGACCCACGACCTGCCCGCTGCGGTCACGCTCACCGGCGACGACGAGGATGAGCAGGACCCGGCCGCGGCGCCTGCGCTCACCGACGCCGCCGCCGCTCGTGAGCAGGGCGTCGCCTTGCATGTTGGCGAGCCCTTGTCGTCGGTGGGTGTGGTCGGTGGCATGCGAGGGGTGGTGGCTCAGCTCGACGCACTGAGCCAGGCTCGCGTGGGCGACCTGTCCGGGCAGGAAGCGATCGACCTGCTGGAAAGCATCGAGGCCGCCGAACGACGACTGACCGCACTACGCGCCACCACCACCGCCAAGGTCGAGACGGATGGTCTGTGGGCGTTGGATGGGCAGCGGTCGTTCCGGACGTGGTTGCGGGACCGGACCGGGACCAGTGCGGCGGTCGCGGGTCGGCAGGCCCGGCAGGCCCGCGCACTGCGCGACGACCTGCCGCTGGCCCATGGGGCGCTGTGTGTGGGGCGGATCAGTGTCGAGCATGTGCAGGTCCTGGTCCGCGAGACCCTGTCCACGGACCGGCTGCGCACCCAGCTCGCCGACACGGAGATGGGTGAGGGGTTCCTGGTCGCTCAGGCCCAGGTCATGCACGCCCAGGACTTCGCTCGCCTGGTCGCGGCGTGGAAGGTCCGGGCCGATCCCGCGGGAGCCGACAAGGCCTGGCGTGAGGACGACGCCCGCGAGGAGCTGACCATCGCTCCGACCACGGGCGGGTACCACCTCACCGGTTGGCTCGACGAGCTGTCCGGACAGGTCGTGACCACCGCCCTGACCGCTCACGCTGGCCGCAAAGGTGCCGATGACGACCGGAGCCCGGCACAGCGCCGGGCCGGCGCACTGGTCGCCCTGGCCCATGAGTCTCTCGACCGAGGCGGGCAGCTGGCCGGCGCCAGGGTCCGGCCGCATGTGACGATCACCGCGACACTGGAGACCCTGACCGCTCTCACCCGGGCGACCGGGTCCGTGATCCCACCCGCGTCGGCGACCGCCGGCTGGAACGCCACCCACGACCTCACCCCCGATGCGGTCCGGGCCTACGCGGGCCTGCCCGAGGGGCAGGTCGTCGGCCCGATCACCGCGGCGGAGTCCCTGACCGCGCCCGGCGGACCCCGCGACCCCCACACCCGCACCCACACCGGGAGCAGCGCTGGCGCTGCGTCCGTCACCGCCCCCGGGGCGGCGAACCACGATGGCAGCGCCCCCAGGCCGGCGAGCGAGGGTGGGGCGGGAGTCTTTGAGCTGTCCGACGAGGCCCGGCAGTGGCTGACCGCGTGGCAGCCGGGTGAGGATCACGTGATCTCAGCCGCGATCGACCCCCGCGTGATGACCGGCACCCAGCCCGCGGCCTCGGCGATCGTGAGCTCACCAGCGAGCACGCTCAACACGATCCGAGTCTTCTTCTCGACCGGAATCGAAGGGGGTCTTCCCATGGTTCTGATTCTCCTTCAGGACTGACTCAACAGCCCTGCCAAGAATCTTGACGCGCGACAGGAGAAACGAATCTTCCCCGCGAACATGACCCGGGCCATCCACGCCCGCGACCAGCACTGCCAATACCCCGGCTGCGACGAACCACCAGGCTTCGGCGAGATCCACCACTGCCTGCACTGGTACAAGGACCACGGCCCCACCAGCATCGAACACGGCATCCTGCTGTGCTGGCACCACCACGACCTCATCCACGCCCGCAACATCACCATCACCCGCACGCGCGGCCGATGGCACTTCCACGACCAACACGGCCGCCCCATCGAACCCACCCGACGCAACGAGCTACCTCAGCGCGAGTGACAGCGCACCACCGCCCGGGGAGTCACCCGACGAGGACGCCCGCGCGAGTAGAGGTGCACCGCCGCCCTCAGGCGCGGGGCACGAGCCGGGTCGATGGTCGGGGAGGCCGCAAGGCGAGGACCGAGCGACGACGTCACCGGCCGATATCCGTGCCGCCCCACCTGCGCCGTTCAGATGGATTGGTCCGCGGCACAGCCCGGCGAAGAGCGCGCCGGGTGCGCCACCCGCTCTCGCTCTATTGGCGCACGCGGCGGACGATCGACCAGGCTCCGGGGAGCAGGAGTGCGGCTGCTGCCGCCTTGATGACGTCGCCGACGAGGAACGGGACCACGCCCAGGGTGAGCCCCGTCGCCAGGTCGACGCCGAGGAACACGACGAGCCACGGGACACCGATCGCGTAGATCGTCGCCGTTGACGCCACCGCGAGAGCGGCCGTGCCCAGGACCGACCGGTCGGCCCGGCGACGGGCCAGCTCACCCACGAGTACGGCGGCCACGAGGTACCCGAGCGCGTAGCCGTACGAGGCGAAC
Source organism: Georgenia sp. Z1491 (assembly GCF_049856175.1). GTDB lineage: Bacteria > Actinomycetota > Actinomycetes > Actinomycetales > Actinomycetaceae > JB111. The sequence continues at coordinate 25,089 of NZ_JBNDNA010000007.1, read as the reverse complement.
GCCCATCCCGAGCTGAACTCGGCGAACATCGGTGCGCCCGCGGTGCCGGCCGCCAGGTAGACGAGGATGCTCGCGGCAGCCCGTGCAGGTCCCAGCGCCGCACCGGTCAGAAGGACGGCGAACGTCGCCAGGGACACCGGGACCGGCGTGAAGGGAAGCGGGACCGCGACCCACCCGGCCAGAGTGACGAACACCGTCCCCGCCAGCACGAGGGCGACGTCCCTGAGACGGGTACCTGGCACGAGGTCGGCAAGAACGGGTGCGCGCCGGAAGCTGGCGACTGAGGTCATGTCATCTCCTTGGCTATGGACACAGGTGTCTGCGCATCATTCCAGGTCGGCCGGCGTGCGCCGTAGGCCGGACCGCAGACCGGCGCTAGGACCGGCTCGACCGATCCGACACACCTACCACCTCGACCGACCGGCCCGTCCGCCCGAACGCGGCGGGGCCCAGAGACACAGATCCCTGGGCCCCGCCGTCGTACGTCCTCACCGGCCGTCGGAGCCGCGAGGTGCGGCTACCGGCCGCGTGGCAGCTCGGACCGCCCCTTACTGAGCGTGCTCGAGGAGCGCGTCGAGATCGACCTCCTGGTCGAGCAGGCCACGCTCGTCGGCCATGTCGTGGTAGATCTGCACCGTCTCGCGCGAGACCTCAGGCTGCCAACCCGGCAGGATCACCCGGTCCTCGAGACCGTCGGGCAGATCGAGGTACGACTGCAGGATCTCCCGGACCGCGTCAGGGTTCTCCTGCGCGTAGGCGTTGGCCTCGGAGATCGCGGCCTGGAACGCCTCGACGGTCTCCTGGTTGTCGTTCGCGTAGGTGTCGGTCGTGAAGTAGGTGGCGATCTCCCACTCGTCGGCGATGTCGAGGAGCACCGCGGTCACCACGTGAGCCCCGCTGTCCTCCATCGCCACCGTGACGAAGGGCTCGACGATCCACGCCGCGTCGACGTCGCCGTTCTCCATCGCGGCAGGCATCGAGTTGAACGGCATCTCGACGAACTCGATCGTCGTGGGGTCCACGCCGGCGAGCTCGGCCGACTCCATGACCACCGAGTCACCGATGGCGTTGAGCGTGTTGGTCGCGACGACGGCACCCTCGAGGTCCTCGGGACCCTGGATGCTCTCGTCGGCGGACATGATGGTGAACCCGTCCTCCTCGGGGTCGCCCGTCGACCAGACGCCGGACGCGATGATCTGCAGGGGCATCCCGGTCGAGGCGGCGATGACGGTCGACATCGAGTTGCCGAAACCGAAGTCGAAGTCGCCGGAGACCACGCTCGGGACGATGGCCGCACCGCCCTGACCGGACTCGGCGGTGACATCGAGGCCGTGCTCCTCGAAGATGCCTTCCTCGATGCCGATGTAGAGGGGGGCGACGTCGATGATCGGGATGACGCCGACCGTGATCGGCGTCAGCTCGTCCCCGTCGCCACCACCCTCACCCTCGGAGTCGCCACCGCCGCAGGCGGCGAGGACAAGAGCCGAGGCGGCGAGGGTGGCGCCGGCTGCGTAGCTGCGACGACGTGATCGGAGGGGGGACATGGTGCTCCTTGCTGTTGGGGGTGTGGTGCTGCTGACGCGATCGATGAGCGGGTGTGTGGTGGGGGCGTCGCGCAGGCCGGCCTCGTCACGAGGTCCGTCGCACGGCGGGCGGTTCGTCACGGGTGCGCCTCTCGTCTCAGAGCGGGGTACCCGCGGTGGGCGACCCGTCCAGCCAGGCCGCACCCTCGGCATAGAGGGTCTCGACGGCGGGGCCGGTGAGGCCCGGCAGGCCCTGCTTGATGGTGAAGCCGGCCTCCTGCTGGAGGTAGGCGAGATGCCGGTAGCCGAGCGGGAACGCGGCCAGCACGTCGGCGTCGAGCGTCAGGCCGGCACCCGGGTCGAGGACGTCGAGCCGGTCCTTCTCGTAGACGGGCTGACGTCGCACGATCCTCCAGTCGTCGTCCTCGACGGCGAAGAAGTCGTAGAACCGACCCGTGCACACGACGTCCACCTCGACGCCGTGCACGCGGGCGCGTTGCGAGATCGTCATCTTGGTCTGTGCCGTCGCTCGATCTCCGGCGACGTCGACGGAGGTCCCGCCGAGGAAGTGGAGGATCGACACCCCCTCCTCGAACGCGGTGCGGCTCGCCCCGATGAAGTCGGTGGCCGATCCCTGGAACCACGTGGCGGTCATGTATCCCTGCGAGTGCCAGACGGTGGCGAACCGCTCCCACAGGCCGGCGTCACGCCACAACGCCCAGCTCTCCACGACCTCGCGGATGCGCAGGCGGTCTGTCATGCCCCGGTCCACCGACACGCGAAACCTCCTTGTTCCGGACACCGCCCGTCCCGGGCGGTGCGCCGGGCGGCACCTGAGAGTAACCCGCGCGATGATGAATCCGGATGGGACGACCATCACGACTGGATCGCGAATCCGTCGCGGCCGGGCCGACGCGCTCTGCGACCATTCCGACATGTCGCAGCCCATCGGACCGGCAGAGCGCGGACCGACCCCGCTCGCCGAACGCGCACTCGCACCCGACCTTGCGCGTGGCGCGATGCTGCTGCTCATCGCCCTGGCCAACGTGCGGGCGTTCGTCGACGTACCGCGAGAGGGTCTGCGTGGCTACCCGGATCCGGCCACGACCACAGTGCTCGACGACGTGGTCGCCGCATTCCAGCTCGTTCTCGTCGACGGACGGGCCTACCCGCTGTTCGGGCTCCTCTTCGGCTACGGAGTCTGGCAGCTGGCGTCGCGTCGCCTGGACGACGGTGCTTCCGCAGCGACCGTGGTCGGGATCCTCCGACGTCGGTCGGTGGTGCTCGTCGGCATCGGTGCGGCCCACGGCATCCTGTTCTTCCCCGGTGAGATCCTCGCCGCCTACGGTCTGCTCCTGCTGCTCCTGCCCGGCGCCATGGTCCGCGCACACGACGCCGCCCTGCTCGCCTGGGCCGGAATCGCCGGCGTCCTCGTGGTCCTGCTCCTGGCGGGCTCGGGATCGTTCGGGGCCGTCGCCGACCCGATCCCTGCCGAGCTCGGCCCGGCAGTGCGTGAGCACCTCGTCGATTGGCCGACCGGCGGCGTCCTGTCCAACGCCATCGGCGTGAGCGTCACCGTGCCGCTGGGCGTGCTCGCTGCCCGCCACCGCGTGCTCGAGCAGCCCGCCGGGCACCGGGCTCTGCTGGTGCGCTGCGCGGCCTTCGGTCTCGGCGCGGCGGTCGTCCTCGGCGCCTGGTACGCGCTCGTCGCCGCGGGCGCGGTCGGGCCGCCGTCGGAGGGGGCCGCCCCACTCATGGGCCTGCTCCACGGCGCCGGGGGCTACGCAGGTGGGATCGGTTACGCCGCTCTCCTGGGGCTCGTCGCGACGCGGGTCGCGCACAATCCGGAGGGCGGTCCCGCTGCGCCTGGTCCCGCCACACAGGGCCTCGTCACGCCTGGTCGGACCGCGGCTCGCCGTCCCCGGGGCGGCGCCCTCACCACCGCGATCAGCTCGTTGGGCCGGATGTCGATGAGCGGCTACCTCCTGCAGACGCTGGTGTTCGTCGTCGTGCTCGTCCCGTGGGGTCCGCTCGCGCTGGGACGGGACATCACCAACCTGCAGGCGGCAGGTGTCGCGATGGGTGCCTGGGTCCTCGGCCTCGCCGTCGCCGCTGTCCTCGCCCGCGGCGATCGGCGTGGACCGTTCGAGGCGCTCGTGCGGTGGTGGACATACCGCGGGACCGCCGCCGGGACGCGTGGGCCAACCTGACCACCCGCGGACGGTGACGATCCGCGGACAGCGAGGCCCCTGCGGACCGTGACGATCCGCGAACAGCGAGGCCTCCGCGCACGGCGATGCCCCGGCGGACGGCGGTGAACCGCGCACCGAACCGGCACCTCCGGCGCGGTGCGGCGGAGGGGGCGGCACCCGGACCTACAGTGGCCCGATGGCGCACAAGGGGAGCGGGGTGCGGCGGCAGGAGCCGCGTCCACGGTCGTGGGAGTCCCCGCTGCGGGCCCTCATCGACCACCCGCTGGACGCCGGCTATGCCGAGGCCGCCGCGCGCCGCGAGAAGGAGGGGACGAGCACGGGCCCCGTCCTACGGGTCGCGACCTGGACGACCGTCCTCGCGGTCGGCGTCGGGCTGGTCGTGGCCGGCCGTGAGCTCGCCGCGCCGGAGGAGGGGCGCGACCCGGTCCGGGCCGAGCTCGCGGCACAGATCGAGGGAGCCGAGGAGGCGGCCGCGGCGCTGTCCACCGGCAACCAGGAGCTCGCCACCGAGGTCGACCTGCTGCGCGACGAGATCGTCGAGGGCGCGCCGTCGGACCTCGGCGAGGAGGCGCGGGTCGCGCTCGGGGGCTCGGCCCAGTACGCGATCTCGGGTCCCGGCATCGAGATCGTGCTGTCCGACTCCGAGGACGCCGCGGCGGGTGTCGCGGACGCCGACGACGGCCGGGTGCGGGACACCGACCTTCAGACCGTCGTCAACGGCCTCTGGGCGGCGGGGGCGGAGGGCGTGAGCATCGACGGCAGGCGCCTCGCGTCCACCTCCGCGATCCGGGCCGCCGGGCGCGCGATCCTCGTCAACCTCGAGGCGACGAGCTCCCCCTACACGGTCGTCGCGCTCGGTGACCCCGAGGAGCTGCGGGACTCGCTCCGCACGGGCACCGCAGGCCAGCACCTCCAGCAGCTGTCCGACCGGTACGAGATCGACGTGTCCTACGCGGACCTCGACGAGGCGACGCTCCCGGCGCTCCCACCGCGGACCACCACCTATGCGACGCCCCTGGATCCCACGGGCGGCCCGACGGGGCAGGGGGAGCGGTAGTGCTCGCGATCGTCGGACTTGCGATCGGCGTGGTCGTCGGGGTGGTCCTCGACCCGACCGTGCCCGCGTGGCTCGTTCCGTACCTCCCGATCGCCGTGGTCGCCGCGATGGATGCCCTGCTCGGCGGCCTGCGTGCCCGTCTCCAGGGCGTGTTCGACGACCAGGTCTTCATCACCTCGTTCCTCTTCAACACGGTGGTCGCCGCCTTCCTCGTGTACGTGGGCGACCAGCTCGGCGTGGGCGGTCAGATGACGACGGCGATCGTCGTCGTGCTGGGGATCCGGATCTTTTCCAACGTGGCCGCCATCCGTCGCCACATCTTCAAGGCGTGAGCACGGTGCCTGACGAGTCGCACGAGCGCCGGGAGAAGGACCGCAGGCCCGACGCCGAGCAACGCACCCCGGACGAGGAGGACCGGTCCGACGAGATGACGGACCAGGCGCACGACGGCGAGGACCGGGCCCACGTCGATGACGCCGCGCCCGACCCGGCCCGGCGGCCCTGGTGGCAGGGCAGGGCCTCGGACCTCCTCGTGGTGATCCTGTGCGCGATGCTGGGGATCGCGCTCGTGGCACAGGTGCGGCACACCCAGGAGGATCCGCTCGCGGCGCTCCGCCAGGACGACCTGGTGCGGCTGCTCGACGAGCTCGACCGGCGCAACATCGACCTCGTCGACGAGCAGGACCGGCTGCAGGAGGAGCTCGACGAGCTGCGCACCGCGGCCGACTCCTCGCAGGCGGCCGCCGATGCCGCCGCCGAGCTCGCGGGCACACAGGGTGTGCTCGCGGGTACCGTGCCGACGGCCGGACCGGGCGTCGAGATCGTCGTCACCGACCCCGACGACTCCATGCGGGCGCAGACGATGGTCACGCTGGTCCAGGAGCTGCGCAACGGTGGTGCCGAGGCCATCGAGGTCGACGGCGTCCGGCTGACGGCGACCTCGTACGTGGTTCGGCAGACCGGTGGCCTCGTCGTCGACGGCACGACGATCGCCTCGCCGTACGTCGTGCGGGCCATCGGCGATCCGCAGACGATGCGGGTCGCGCTGGAGATCCCCGGCGGGGCGATGTCCACCACGCGCGGCCGCGGCGCGGAGGTCGAGCTCGTCGAGCGGGAGCGGCTGGAGATCCTCTCCGTCGCCGAGCCGCAGGAGCTGGAGCACTCGCGGGTCGTCGAGGACTGAGACCCGACGTCCGGCTCTGGGCGCGCACAGCGGTGGCTGTGCCGTACGACCTGATCAGAGCTTGTCACCACGGTGACACGAAAGGTCACGATCAGACTACGATGGCACGACGGCCCCGCGACCCGCGGGCCGGATGCACCCCGCCGAAGGAGGCACCGCGATGTCCACCCCTCCGCCTCCCGCACCCGAGCCGTGGGACGACCCGCGGCTGCACCTCGAGGAGGACGGCACCAGCGCCGACTCCACCGCGCGTTTCGGGATGCTCGGTGAGCCGTCGGCCGACCCGTCCCTCCCCGGCCTGTCCGCCGAGGAGTCCAAGGCGGTCGCCGCCCTGCCGGCGGGCAGCGCGCTGATGATCGTGCAGCACGGTCCGAACTCCGGCGCACGGTTCCTGCTCGATGCCGCCAGCACCTCGGTCGGCCGGCACCCACGCTCGGACATCTTTCTCGACGACGTGACCGTCTCGCGCCACCACTGCGAGTTCCTCGTCCGGGACGGCGGTGTCGACGTGCGCGACGTCGGCTCGCTCAACGGCACCTACGTCAACCGCACGCGCATCGACGCCGTCCGCCTCCGCGCGGGGGACGAGGTGCAGGTGGGCAAGTACCGCCTGACCTACCACCCGAGCCAGGTCCGCGGCGAGGAGGCTCGCGAGGCGTGAGCGCCGCGCGGTCCAGGGCCTCCCGGCCGGAGCCGGGCGGTGACGAGCGTCCCGACGTCGCTGCCTCGACGAGCTGGCCCCCCGGGGTGAGCACGACCCCGGTCATGGCGATCGGCCAGGTCCTCGCGGTCCTCAAGGACGAGTTCCCTGCCATGACCCTGTCCAAGCTGCGCTACCTCGAGGACCAGGATCTCGTCCGGCCCCACCGGGCCCCGTCCGGCTACCGGAAGTACTCCCGGGCCGACGTCGAACGGCTGCGCTTCGCCCTGGCCGCCCAGCGGGACGCGTTCCTCCCGCTGCGGGTGATCCGCGACCAGCTCGACGACCTCGACGCCGGACGCGGCGTGCAGGACCCCACGCTCGCTCGGCTCGTGGCCCGCGACGGCCAGGTCGTCACGCCCTCGGCCGGGTCGCGCATGACCACCGTCGAGCTCGCGGACGCCACCGGCGCGAGCGTCTCCGACGTCGAGGCGCTGGTCGAGGCCGGTCTCGTCGGAGCGGATGCGCGCGGGCGGCACCCCGGATCCGCCGTTCCGGTGGTCGTGGCAGCGACGGCGCTCGGCCGGCTCGGAGTCGATCCGCGTCACCTGCGCACCGTCCGGCAGGCGGCCGAGCGTGAGGCGGGGACGATCGCCGCCGCGCTGGCACCCCTGCGCGCCGGCCGTTCGGGCGCCGACCTCGAACGCGCCCACGCGAGCGCGCGCGAGATGGGTGAGCTCTATGCACAGCTGCACGCCGAGCTGCTCAGACGAGCGATCTCGGAGTCCTGAGCCCGGCTCGGCCGACCGCCGTCCTCGGAACCTGATACTCGCAGTCCCGGTCGAATATGCTCGGGGCGTGCATGAGATGGAGGTCCAGGGGGTCGAGGTGACGCTCGACGGTGGCCGGGTCGTGCTCCTGCTCAGGGACCCACCCAGCGGACGGGTGCTGCCCATCGTCGTCGGTGCCCGGGAGGGCGCCGCCATCGCGTCCGTCCAGGCCGGGCTGGTCCCGCCGAGGCCGCTGACCCACGACCTCCTGCTGTCGACGATCCGGGCGCTGGGCTCGGAGGTGGTCGCGGTCGTCATCACCGCACAGCTCGACGGCGTCTTCTACGCCGAGCTCGTGCTCTCGTCCGGCGAGCGGATCGACTGCCGCCCGTCCGACGGCGTCGCGCTCGCCCTTCGGGCCGGTGCCGCGATCCGGTGCGCGCCAGAGCTGCTGCCGGAGCTCGGCGCGACGACCCCGGCGCGCGGCGCGGCACCCGGATCGGGGGCCGCCCCGGCGACGGGAGGGGGACCGGCGACGGGGGGCGGACGGTCCCGCGGTACCGACGGCGCGGCGATCGAGGACGCGGTGGCCGAGCTGCGTCGCGAGCTCGAGGGGCTCGGTCCGAACGACTTCGGGGACCCACGCAGCGAGAGCTGATCGTCGCGCGGCCGTCCGTCGGTGCGTGCCTCACCCGCACCACGAGCCACGTCGGAGGTCAGCGGTAAACTGGTGAGCGACCCGCCGACCGGCGTCGTTGACCCCGGTCACGGGGCGCCCTAGCGTGACGGTGTCACCGGGACCACGCACCCGGTCCCGCCACGAGAAACGGAGCCCACCGTGAGTCCCACGGAAGCCACCGGCGCGCACGCGCGCGGCCCGCAGCTGTCCCAGGGCATGCTGTTCGGCGAGACGCTCCCGGACATCGACGAGGACACGGGCTACCGCGGACCCACGGCCTCGCGCGCGGCGGGCATCACGTACCGACAGCTCGACTACTGGGCCCGTACCGGTCTCGTCGAGTCCTCCGTCCGCGGTGCCAACGGTTCCGGCAGCCAGCGGCTGTACAGCTTCCGCGACATCCTCGTGCTCAAGGTCGTCAAGCGCCTGCTCGACTCGGGCGTCTCGTTGCCGCAGATCCGCGTGGCGATCGGGCACCTCAAGGAGCGGGGCGTCGAGGACCTCGCGGGCATCACCCTCATGTCCGACGGCGCCTCGGTGTACGAGTGCACGTCCGACGACGAGGTGATCGACCTCGTCCAGGGTGGCCAGGGTGTGTTCGGCATCGCGGTGAGCCGCGTGTGGCGGGAGGTCGAGGGGAGTCTCGCCGAGCTGCCGACCGAGCGGGCCGAGACCGAGGACGTTCCCGACGAGCTCGCCCGCCGGCGCGCCGCGCGCAACCGCCAGGTGAGCTGAGCGCTCCTCGACCGGGACGTCGAGGTCCGGCGTCGCCCGACTCCTCGCGGAGCGCGCGGTCCCGGGGCAGAACTGCCCTGCGGATCACGCTCGACAGTGACCAGAACGTGACCTGCGCGGCACTACAGTGCCCCTCATGAGTGTCGCGCCCGGGTGGTACACCGATCCCTACGACCACGCCAGACTCCGGTACTGGGACGGAACCACGTGGACGGAGCAGTCCGCGGAGCAGGGCACCCAGCCCGGCCACGGTCATCCCGGTCCGGGCAGCCCGACAGCCGGCTCGCCGGGATCCGCGGCCGGCTTCGGCGCAGCTGCGGCCGGAGCCGGCTACGGCAGCGCGGGTTCACCGGGATCTGCGGCCGGACCCGGTTACGGCGGTGCAGGTTCATCCGGCTACGGCCCGGCCGGCGCCTACGGGGGAGCGGGCGCGTACGGCACCGGCGGTCCCGGCGGGGGATACGGACCGGGCGGTCCCGGTGGTCCTGGGGGTCCCGGGGGTCCCGGCCCTGGCGGTCCCGGTGCTGGCGGGGAGCCGGACAAGCATCGCAGTCCTGCGCTCATCGCGTTGCTGTCGATCCTTGGTGTGGCCGTCGTCGGCGTCGGGGGATACCTGATCTGGGACGCGGTCTCGGGCGAGGACGAGACCGCCGGCGGGACCACGCCGCCGCCGGCCACCACCGGTGAGCCCGCCACCGAGCCGGCGACCATCGAGCAGCCGACCACGGAGGAGCCCACCTCGGAGGAGCCGACCACGGAGGAGCCCACGACGGAAGACCCCACCACCGAGGAGCCGACCACCGAGGAGCCGACCACCGAGGAGCCGTCCCTCGCGCCCGGCGAGCTCGTCGGCAACGGCGAGACCGGCACGGCGTTCTTCGTCGACCCGGACGGCGAGGCGCTCGGCACCCGTTTCGAGTCCGCGATCGCCGACGACCAGGTGCTCACCCTCACGCTCCGCATCGAGGAGCGTTCGGCGGTGATCTTCGGCGGGCACTCTCCGGAGGGCGAGGACCTGCGGTTCAGTGCGTCCGGCGAGGGCGGCGAGTTCACCGGTGACGACTCCCGGGCCCTCATGCCCGTCTTCGGCTTCCCGCAGTCGTACCTCGACCCGGCGGGAGCCTGGGTGATGGAGCCCGGGGACTACGAGTTCACGGTCGACGAGTACGGCGGGGACGCCTCGCAGGTCGTCATGGAGGTCCACTCCGGCTCGCTGGTCGTCGGCGTTCCGTCCGACACGCCGGTGACCATCGAGGACGGTCGTCCGTCGGTGTTCATCCTCCACGTCGGCGAGGAGACCCCGATCCGTGCGGGTGTCCACGGGGACGAGGACACGATGATCTACGTCGTCGACCCGGAGCTGTTCGTCTACCACAACGACGACGCGCCGCCCGAGCACGAGCCGCGCAACCCGCTGGACGCCTCGGTCGACACCGACCCGATCCCGGTGGGGGACAGCGTGATCGTCGCCAGCACCTTCTGGGGAGACCCGACCGACGCCGTCGTCCACATCGCTCCGCGCTGATCGCGGACGGAGAGGCGGTATGGCGACGAGGCAGGGCGGAAGCCCCGAGCACGGCGAACCCTGGCGGCACGACGCCCAGCAGGACGGGCGTGACGGCGCGGACTGGGACGAGGAGCACGGCGACACCGTGCGCAGGCCCGCGGAGGGGCGGACCGGACAGTCACGGGCCACCGCGTACGGCGACCTCGGCTACGGGGACGCGGGCGCCATGAGCTACCCGGGCTCGTCCAGCCCGGTCCCGACGGGGGAGCACCGCGTCGCGGGTGGCTGGGGCGACGACGAGGTGGACGTCGAGACGACGACGGGCACCTACGCGGTACAGGAGCCGGACGGCGGCTACGACGGGTACGCGGCCGTCGGGGCGGGCGCCTACCGTTCCGGCGGCATCGACCCCTACCGGGGCCGGCCCGTGGACCCGGGGACCGCCACGTGGCAGCAGCCGCTGGAGGCAGGTGCTGCGCCCCAGGGGTCGGCCCAGCCCCACGCGGGCGGACCGCGAGGAAGTTTCGGGCACTCCCAGCCGCACTGGTCGGGAGGGCCGTCCGGTGCCCCGGGCCCCGGCGGGACCGCCGGTGCGTCCGGGTACGGGCCGGGTGGGTACGGCCGGGGGCCCGGGGGGCCCGGGCCGTACGGATCTCCCGGAGGGCCCGGCGGGCGGGGGCGAGGACCCGTCGTGGCCGTGCTCGCGCTCGTCGCGGTGATCGTGGTCGCCCTGGCTGCCTTCGGGATCTCCAGGCTCGTCGGAGGTGACGACACGGCCGACGACGGCGGGCCGGGGACCTCCGACCGGCCGCCGACGACTCCGTCGCCGAGCACGGAGCCGCCGACCGACGATCCCAGCGATCCGCCGTCGACCACCCCGCCCCCCGCGGGCACCGAGGGCTCCGCCGGGGGCGACGGCGACGTCTCCGGCCTGGCCTATCTCGTGGACACGTCCGGGAACGACCTCGGGGCGGGCGTCGACGGCGCGTTCCCGCAGGACGGCCAGTACACCTCGACCCTGCGGGTGATCGAGCGGGTGCCGGTGGTGGTCGCCGGCTACTCGCCCGACTACACGACCCTCTCGATCACGATCGAGGGCAACGGCGTGAACCACGAGCTCACCGACTCGGCGGACGTCTTCGACTTCCTCGACTTCAGCGGATTCCCGTCGAGCCTCGACCCCGCCGGCGCGTTCGTCCTCGAGCCCGGCGACTACGAGCTCGTGGTGACGTCCGACTACGGCGACCCGAGCGCGTTCGAGCTCGAGGTGGTCGCAGGCGACGGCACGACGCTCGCCGACGGTGACCAGCTCGACGTCGACGTCCAGCCCGACGACGCGATCCTGTACGCGGTGGACCTCGAGGCGGACCAGGAGCTCACGGTGACACTGACCGGCGAGGACACGGACCCGCTGCTGATGATCGCCTCGCCGGACGGGACGATCACGGAGAACGACGACTGGGAGAGCTCGACGAGCTACGACGGCGAGGACCTGCCCGACTGGCTCGACTCCGGACTCACCGTCTCCGGCGACGAGGGGGAGCACGTCGTCATCGTCACCACGTTCGGTGGGCAGGGCGGCAGGATGGTCGCCGACGCCACCATCGGGTAGCGCGCGCCACCTCGCGGGTGTGAGTCTTGCCGCCGTGGGTCGCTCTCCCCGCGCGGAATGCCGGGCATGGGCCCTCGCCGTGGCTACCCTCGACAGGTCCGGACCGTGGGGAGCCCCACGCCGTCGCACGCTCGTCCACGGAGGAATCGTTGAGCACCGTCGAAGCAGGTTGGTACTCCGACCCCTGGGAGGACGGCAAGATCCGCTTCTGGGACGGCGTCACGTGGACCGACGAACAGTACGACGCCGAGGACTCGGAGTACGACGTGCACGGTGCGGAGGACCCCACTCCGCCTGTCGACCACACGGTTGCCCCGTCGTCCGTGCTGCAGGCCGGGCAGTCGTCCGGTGCGGTGGCTGGCGCACAGGACGTCGCACCGGCCGACCAGGGCCTGCCCCCGTCGGCCCCGTCCGCTCCGGGCTACGGCCAGATGCCGCCGTCGGCCCCGTCCGCTCCGGGCTACGGCCAGATGCCGCCGTCGGCCCCGTCCGCACCGGGCTACGGCCAGATGCCGCCCTCGGCTCCGTCCGCTGCGGGCTACGGTGTCGGTGCGCTCGGGCAGGGCGCGGCCGGTCCGCACGGCAGCACGCCGTCCGGCGGAAGCGGATTCACCGCGGGCAGCGGCTGGTCCGCCGGATCCTCGGCCGAGGCCGGCTGGGCCGGTCAGACGGGCCCGGGCTTCTACGGCATCCCCGGCGCGGGCTCCCCGGGGTCGACCGGTCCCGTCGTCGAGTCCGGGTCGACGGCTCAGCTCGGTGACGGATACGGCGGGTACGCCGCTGCCGGCGCCGGCAGCTACCCGTCGGGCGGCACCGCCGCCTACCCCCAGGGCGCCGGAGCGCCGTGGGCAGCGTCCCCGGAGGGCCCCGGTGGTTTCGGAGCACCGCCGCAGGTGGCCGGTTACGGCGCGCCTCAGGGGCCGGCCGGCTACGCCGGTCCGCAGGGCCCCGGCGGCTACCAGTCGCAGCAGAGGCGGTCCGGACTCTCTCCGCTCCTCGCCGGTGCACTCGTGCTGGCGATCGTCGCGGTGCTCGGCGTCGGCGCGTACTTCATGTTCTTCTCGGGCGACGACGACCCCACGGCGGGCGGCCCCGGGGGCGACCCGTCCGCCCCGGTCCCCGGCCCTGCCCCGGCCGACGCCCTGACGTTCACCGACTCGTCGGGCGCGGAGGTGCCGGAGTCCGGCCAGGTGCAGGTCCCGGCCGGCGGTGCGTGGACCGGGACCCTCACGGTCACCGAGCGCACGGGGTTCCTCGCACTGGCCGCCTCCGGTGACACGGATCCTCAGATCGCCGTGTCCGGCGAGGGGGTGTCGGTCGACGTCGACGACGTCGGGAGCGCGTCGAGCGACCTCGCCCCCCTCGGCGGCTCGTCGGGACTGGACGCCGCCGTCGGCCTGGTGCTCGAGCCCGGGACCTACACGGTCGAGGTCACCGACTGGCGCCAGAGCGGTGGGACGGTGCCTTTCGAGTTCCGCTCCGGTCTGGCGGGCACGCTCTCTCCGGGGGCTCCCGTCGACGTGTCCGTCGCCGTCGACGACGTCGCCCTGCTCGCGACCGAACCCGCCGGACCGTCGGGCTCGGTCCATACCCTGCGCGAGGGTGACTCCGACCCGCAGCTCGTCGCGTTCCCGACCGACGGCAGCGGTGTCGTCAACAACGACGACGGCGCCTACGACGCGCCCTCGGAGATCGGCGCGCAGATGTCCAACCGGGACGCGTACGTCGAGGTTCCGACCGGTTCGCCGACGCTCGTCGTCGTCAGCATGTGGCGGGAGGAGGCCGGCGACACGTCGGTGATCTACACCGATCACTGATCGCCGTCCGCCGGCGGGCACGAGCTCGCCGCTACGAAGGGTGCGGCTCCGGCCGGCGTCCACGGCACCGAGGAGGACCCCGCGGGCATGTGGGTCCGGCGGGTCTATCCTCGCCGCGTGCCTCACCCAGCTCGCCGCCCGCGGCCGGAGCACCTGCGGCCCGGGATCCTCGCGCTCGTGGTGCTCGGCGGGACGCTCGGCTCCGGCGCGCGTGCCGCTATCGACCAGCTGGCCGGGTCCGGCCCGGCCGACGTGCAGTGGGCGACCGCCGGCATCAACGTCACCGGCGCGGCACTCCTGGGCGTGCTGTTCGCCGTGCTCACCACGATGCACGACGAGCGGGCACGCCGGGCACGGGTGGTGCTGGGGTCGGGCGTGCTCGGTGGCTACACGACGTACTCGGCCCTCGCCCTGCAGACGGTGCAGCTCGCCGAGGCGGGACGACCGGCCGTGGCCGCAGGCTATGCCGTGGGGTCCGTCGTCGCGGGCGTCCTCGCGGCCTACCTCGCCCACGTCGGCGTGCTGCGGGTCGTGCGCGCGCAGCGCCGTCGCGACGGCGGGGGAACGGCATGACGTGGCTGCTCGTCGCGCTGGCGGGCGGCCTCGGCGCCGGTACGAGGTTCCTGCTCGACGGCGCCCTCACCGTGGCCCTGCGACCGGCACTGCCCGTGGGGACCGTGGTGGTCAACGTGCTGGGGTCCTTCCTGCTCGGGCTGGTCGCCGGGACCGGAGGCGTGTCCCCGGAGCTCGGGCTGGTCGCCGGGACCGGTTTCCTCGGCGGGTTCACCACCTTCAGCACCGCCAGCGTCGACGTCGTGCGTGTCCTTGGCGCCCGGCGACCCGTCGCTGCGTCGTGCCTGTGCGCCGGGATGCTCGCGTCGTGCGTGGGGGCCGCGTGGTGCGGGCTCCTGCTCGCCCCGGGCCTGTGATCGCCGTCGATCAGCGCCCGGTCGCGAACCGCGGTCGGCCCTGCCGGCCGTTCCCCAGCGGCCCCCGGCGACGGCCGGTCAGTAGTCGCCGATGAGCCGCGAGAGGGATTCCGCACGACGAGGCTGAACCCAGGCGGCATGGTTGGGCAGGTGCACCGTGGCACGGCCGTTCGGCGTGAGGGCCTCGCACAGCCGTGCGACCGCGACGAGATCGATGAGTGCGCCCCAGACGTCCGCCTCGACCCGGAGCCGGGTGCCCCCGAGCACGAGGTCGATGCCGGCGGGGATCTCGCCGGACGCCTCGTAGACCACGCGGGATTCGGTGAGCCGGTCCCACGTGCCCGCGGTGCGCGCGATGTCCCCGACGACCCGCATCCAGTCGTCCGAGGAGTCGGTCATCGTGTCCTCCGGCGGGAACCGGTACACGTTCGCCCACGCGCGGATGTCGCCGCGCACCGGGTGGTGCACGACGGCGTCGAGAAACGGGTCCCAGTCGGCCGGGTCGGCGGATGGTACGACGGCTCCGGCGACGTCGTCGACGGACAGCCTCGGATCGAGGCGGAGGCCCGACTCCACGAGCGCGGAGAGCCTGCGGCGGTTGGACTCGACGGTCTCCGGGTCGGGAGGTGCTGCGTCGGCGCCACGAGCAGCTCCACCCGGGCGGGGCCCGGCGGGGCCGGATGCGGTACCCGGGGCGCCGGCCACGTCGGGGGAGACGGGTACGGGCGCGCTCGTGCCGTCCGCGGTGGATCCGGCAGCGGTCGCTCCGAGGTCGGCCGGAGAGGCGTCGACGACGGCGGGCGGCGTCGTGGACGTGGCGCGGGTGGAGGTCCCGGGCGGACGGTCGGCCTCACCGATCGTCGGGTCCTCGGTCGTTTCGCTGATCGACGGGGGGACGTCGGCGAGCGCGAATCGGACCTCGGGCGCGCGGGAGAGGCGCACGGCGATCGACCGGGCCTGCTGACCGTGCTCCTTCGGCACGACGAGTCGGCGGTACGTGGCGCCCCTCCTCGGTCCCGCGTCGGAGGCGTCCGGGACGGTGGCCGGGTCGGAGTCGGAGCGCAGCAGGGGGATGGTCACCAGCCTCGGCGGGACCATCCGGTCGAGGAGAGTGTCGAGCACGGGGGCGATCTCCCGGCCCTCGAGCGGGACGGCGACGGGGGTGCCGCCGAGGGTGACTGTGACCGAGCCGGAGGCGCCGTCGTCGAGCATGACCTCGACCGTGCCCACGTGCCCCGACGCGCCCAGCGCGTCCTCCGCCATGTGCAGGGTGCGGTGCACGGACGCGGCGACCTCGTCCTCCGTGGCGGTGGCCGGCAGCACTGCATCGCCGACGACGAGCTCACGCACCGGGCGGTCGAACGATGCGCCGGCACCGTGCAGGAGGAGCTGGAACGGCAGGGGGGCGCGGTCGGCCGCGGCGAGTCGGAGGCGGAGGTCGTCGTGGCTGACACCCTCCCGAAGGTGGAGACCCATCGCGGCGAGGGCGGCCAGCTGCCGGGTGAGCGGCGCGTCGTCGGCAAGGTCGGCGGGGGAGGGACCGGCCGGGACGGCGTCCAGACCCGACGACCGTCCGGACCGTGCGTCCGCCGCACCCCTCCCGCGCTCGCGCGGCGTCCGGTCACGACCGTCACTGCCGGTACGACGACTGAACGGCCACATGGCGTGTCCTCCTCGATCGGATCGGCGCGGCGCGTGAGGCGCGCGTGGCACGCCTCCACGGTAGGTCACGGCACGGGCGTCGTCGCGCACATACGCACGTCCGTGCCGGCGAGTGAGCGGACTTCTGCCCGGCGCGTGTGGCGAGTGAGCGGGGTTCGGTCCGTTCCGTGTGGCGAGTGAGCGGGGTTCTGCCGGTTGGGGAGCGGTTGCGCCGTGTCGTGCCGAGGCGCCGTCACCCAGTCAATCAGGTAACCATTGAGTCAGTCCTCCGGGGGCACTGCCTCGATGGTTACCCCGCTGACTCACCGACCACACCGCCCCGGCGACGGGCATCGCGACGACGGCGAAGGGCGGGCACCGCACCCCATCAGGGTGCGGGGCCCGCCCGACCGGTGAGCGCCGCCCGGACCGAGATCCGGGCGGCGCCTATCCGTGGAGCAGGACTCCGCTCACTGGTGGAGCAGAAGTCCGCTCACTCGCCAGCTATCGGCACCGGGTCCTGGGTCAGCGGCGGACTCCGAGGGTGTCGGAGCCGTCGCCGTTCCAGTCACCGACGAACACCTCGTCGCCGGCCCGGCCGTACCGGACCTCGGTGTCGGCCACCGTCGAGGTCAAGGAGTTCGACACCAGGTAGAGGTTGCCCCGGCGCACCGCGAAGGTGTCCACGGCGTCGCCGTCCCAGTCACCGACCAGCACCTGATCACCGGCCCGCCCGTAGTCGAGCTCGCTATCCGCCCAACCGGTGCTCAGCGAGTTCGACACGTAGTACGTGTTCCCGCGACGGACCGTGAACGTGTCGACGGCGTCGCCGTCGTAGTCCCCGACGAGCACGGTGTCGTCGGCGCGGCCGTAGTCCAGCTCCGCGTCGGCGTTGCCGCCGGTCAGGCTGTTGGTGAGGAAGTAGCTGTTCCCCCGGCGCACCGCGAACGAGTCACTGCCGTCGCCGTCCCAGTCACCCACCAGCACCGAATCACTGGCCCGTCCGTAGGTCAGCTCGACCTCGGCCGCCCCGCCGTACAGCGAGTTGGACAGGTAGTAGGCGTTCCCACGGCGCACGGCCAGCGTGTCGGAACCGTCGCCGTCCCAGTCACCCACGAGCACCTCGTCACCCGGACGACCGAAGCTGAACTCGTGATCCGCCCAGATCCCCCACCCGTCGTTCAGGTAGAACCCACGCCCCGCCGACGGCGGAACCGGCTCCGGCTCCACCGGCGGCTCCTCGTCGTCGGACTGCGTGGAGACCACGAGGTCACGCATGCTCCCGGTGTTGTCGAACGAGCCGAACCCCACGCGACCGGAGCCGAACGTCGTGTCGGTCGCCGTCATGAGGGGGTCGTCGAGTCCGTCGACCCAGACCGCGATCTCGCCGGTCTCGGCGCAGTGCACGAGGCGGACGTCGTGCCAGGCGTCGTCGGTGATCGCCGGAGGAGCGCCGACCGAGGCCTCCTCGTCCCACTGGTCGTCGATCCGCAGACGATCGGCGCCGTCGACGAGGAAGATCCCGTTGTGCGCGTAGATCGTGTTGTCCTGCGACAGGTGCGCGTAGTAGTACTCCGTGTCGGACCGCTGCCCGAACACGAGGATGATGTCGCGGTTGTTGACCGACGGTGGTGCATCCAGCCGGACCTCGGCCTCGACCTGCACCGTTCCGACCGGGTCGCCCGCGGCGAGCAGGGCGTACTCGAACGGACGGCGGATGCCGTCGCCCGGGTCGGTGCCGGGACCGGTCATCGTGATCATGTCGCCGGGGAAGTCCCAGATCTCCGGCGTGCGCGGCGTCCAGTTCTCCTCGGCCATGAGGCCGGTGACCTCGGTGTCGAAGGTGCACTCGGGCGTGGACGGTGGATCGACGGGCTCAGCGCCGTAGGCCGCGTACTGCGCCGCTATCTGCTCCGGCGTGGGCACGGCGTCGAGGATGACGATGTCGTCCATGCGGCCGTCGAACGCGTTGCGCTCCCGGTCGTTCTGGGGGAAGCTGCCGCCGATCTTGATGCCGGCAGGGTTGGTGCCCGAGGTCGTTCCCTCGCCCCACGGGTTGTCCGCGGTGTACTCGCCCTCGAGCTCCTCGCCGTTCATGAAGAGGCGCATCTCGCCGGCCTCGTAGTCGAAGGTCGCGGCGAGGTGCACCCACTCGTTGCGGGCGAGGATCTCGTCCCACGGCATCGTGGCGGCGTAGGTCCACGATCCGGCGCCGTCGACGCGGCGGCCGAGCGCGACGAGCCTCAGCTCGCCGTCGACCTCGATGACCTCGAGCAGGGCGCGGACGCCGTGCCCGTCCGAGTCGCCCGACAGCACTCCCGCGAGACCGATCGCGTTGAACACGTCGTCCGGGTCCGTGGACTCGGAGTTGGGCACGGGGTGGTCGCCGGTGGGCTTGAACCAGCCCATAATCGATATCTGCCCCGCGTCCGCCAGCGCGTCGAGCGAGTCGACCCCCTCGGGGTCGTAGACGCCGGCCTTCCAGTCGTCGTTCGACGCGGTGTCCGGGCTCAGCTGCTGGGTCTGCAGCGCGAGTCCGGCGCCGGGGTAGGCCGCGTCGGCGACGCGCATGAGCTCCCCGCCGTTGACGAGCTCGATGTCCGTGCCCGAGCGGCCCAGGTCGTCCTCCCACGCAGGCGCGTCGGCCACGGGGTGGTCGAACGTGTAGTGGCTGACCACGTTGCGCGCGAGCTCGGGCAGCACGTTGGTCTCCGGCACCTCGTGGGCCCCGGTCACGCTCCAGATGCGGCCGTCGGCCTTGGAGACGAGGTACAGCTCGCCGGAGGCGTCGGCGCCGAAGCGCAGGTCGACACGCGTGTCACCGACGAGCTCGGCGAACGTCGTCTCGACTCCCTCGTGGATGACGCGGAGCTCCTCGATCGGTGCGAGGTCGTGTGGGTCCCCGTCGTTGCGGTGCATCTCGTCGGCGTTCGTCGAGAGGATCCACCCCCGGACGAGGTCGGTGAACAGGTACCTGCCCTGGAGCTCGGGGATCGACCCGCGGTAGACGAACCCGCCGTTGACCGCCACGCCGGCATCGCCGGTCTGGCCCGGGTCGCGGTTGTGGTCGTACGCGGCGACCGGGTAGGTGTAGCCGGCGTCGTCGTCGGGAAGGGGGTAGATCTGGCGGTCGTGGGCGAGGAAGGAGCCCTCGCGCTCGGACCAGCCGAAGTTGTCCCCGGACTCGACCTCGTAGATCGACTCCACCTGCCACTCACCGATGTGCCCGAGGTACATCGCGTGCTCGCCGGCGGTGTCCCAGCTGATGCGGTGTGGGTCGCGCATGCCGACGGCGTAGATCTCCTCGAGCGCGCCCTCGGTGCCGACGAAGGGATTGTCCGCCGGGATCCCGTACTCCCCGTTGGCGCTGTCCTCGCCCAGCGGGTCGATGCGGAAGATCGTGCCCTGCGGGGTCGCGAGGTCCTGCGGATTGCCGTTGTCGACGCCGTTGCCGCCGTCGCCCACGAGGATGTAGAGCATCCCGTGGTCAGGGTCTCCCGGCTCGACCGTGGGGTTGAAGGCGATCTGCTGGACCGTGTGGACGCGGCCGGCGAACGGGATCCGCATGAGCTCGCGGCTCGTCCCGGAGAACGTCTCGGCCGACGGATCGTCGGCCGTCCACTCGGTGATGACGCTGTGGAACGCGGTACCGCCGTACTCGGGGAAGTCCGGCTCGTCCTCCGTGAGCGCGGTGCCGCCCTCGGTGTGCACTGTGTAGAAGATGCCGTTATCGGCGAAGTCGGGGTGGAACTCCGCGAAGCCGAAGCCCGTGCCGAGGCCGGCGTGGTTGTGGAAGTTGTCCGCGAAGTGGTCCCGGACGTTGAGGTAGTCCACGTACTCGCCGGTGTCTCGGTCGACCAGGTACAGGATCTCGTTCATGTCGACGACCATGAGCCGGCCGGAGTCGTCGGGCACCTCGTCGAGGTGGGTGATCCGGTTGTGCCGGATCAGCCGCTCGTCGGTGGGCTCCGGGGTGGGGGAGGACTCGGGGAGCTGGACGAGCTCCTCCACCTCGATGGCGAGGGTCGTCAGGGTGGGGTCGGGAAGGGGATTGAGCAGAGGATCGCCGACGGGCTCGTCCGCCTGGGCGGCGGGCGCCAATACGAGCGTGGCGCACATGGCAGCGCCGGCAGCGATCGTCACCGCCGTTCGCCGTCGTCGGGGCCGTCTGTGGTGCCGGGTGGAGTTCTGCCGTGTGGACGTCATCGTCGCGCTCCTAGCGTGGAAAGCGTTTTCCTGGCAGTCAATCAATCTAGGCCCGGACGATGAGCCGAAACATCGTCCGCTGGTATGAGATCCGGACGGCCGGTCGTGGTCCGCCCGCGGGTGCCCTGGTGGCGGCGACGCTCAGGCGCACGACTGTCGGTGCTCGGGCGTATCGTCGCGCCCGGACGCGACCCGCCCGGTGGCCGCGCCGAGGCGAGGGGGTCGTCATGGTCGACGTCGTGCTGTTCCACCACGTCCTGGGGCTGACCGAGGGGGTGCGGGAGCTTGCCGAACGCCTGCGGGCCGGCGGCAGGCACTCGGTGACAACGCCGGACCTGTTCGACGGCCGGACGTTCTCGAGCATCGAGGACGGCTTCGCCGCGTTCTCCGCGATCGCCGAGGACGAGGTGCTGGCCCGTGCGGCGCGCGCGGTCGCTCAGGTACCGCGGCCGGTGTACGCGGGGATCTCGCTGGGGGTGATGGCCGCGCAGCGGGTGCTTCAGGAGCGTGGGGACGCTCGCGGTGCGCTCTTCCTCGAGGGCGCTCTGCCTGTGTCGGGGGAGTGGGCGACCGGGCCCTGGCCGACCGGCGTTCCTGTCCAGATCCACGGGATGGACGACGACGAATTCTTCACGCACGAGGGTGACATCGACGCGGCCCGGGCGATCGTGAGCTCCGTCGGTCCCGACAGCGGCGAGCTGTTCACGTACCCGGGGAACGCCCACCTGTTCACGGACTCGTCGTCAGCAGGGTTCGACGCCGACGCGACCAGGCTCGTCGTCGAGCGTGCGGTCGCCTTCCTCGACGGGCTGGGACCAGCGGCGTGACCGGAGTGGTGCCGGGACCGGTTGACGCCAGTTCGGCCGGGCGGTCGGAGGAGGGCGGGCCTCACTCTTATTGGCACCCCTGCGTATCGAGACGTGCCGGGTTCTCTGTTCTGACACTGCGAACAGGACAGGCATCGGGGCCTGGCGCGGCGACGTCGAGTCACCTTTCGAGGTGCTGGCGGAGGCGGGCAGCGACAGCGACAGCGACAGCGAGTCGAACCAGGGGACATGGGGTGACGGTGGTCGGCGGCCCGTAGGTCCTCGGTCGCGAAACGCGCACGGGGGAGTCGCTATCGCCGGCTCGTGTTTCGTCCGAGCGACGCCCGGCCTGGCCCGCCGGGCGTCGCTCCTGGACACGTCACGCCGACGTGGGCACCATCTCGACGGTTCGATCGCGCTGGCTGAGTTCGCGAAGTCCGGCGATACCGATGGGCTCGGCTGGGAGGAGCGGCAGGACGGCGCACCGCTCGGCGGTGGCAAGGACCTGCTCCAGCTCTGCGCGTTCGTTGCCTGCGCGCTTGAGGAGCAGGGCGTTGGTGGTCTGTGCGGCGGTGAGGGAGTTGTTGACGACCCATCCCCATGGCTCGATGCCCGCGCGCCGCAGATCGTCCTGCAGGTGCGTCGCTTCGAGAACCGGTGTGGTCTCAGGCAGCGTGATCACAACGACCTTGGTGTGCTCGGGGTCCTGGAGGCGCATCATCGGGGTGATGACGTTGTTGCTGTCGCCCATCTGGCGTACGACGTCGCGGTGGTAGGAGCCGGTCGCGTCGAGCAGGAGGAGGGTGTGCCCGGTGGGGGCGGTGTCCATGACGACGAAGCGCCGGCGCGCTTCGTTGACGGCCCGGGAGAAGGCCTGGAAGACGGCGATCTCTTCGGTGCACGGCGAACGCAGGTCCTCCTCGAGCGCGGCCCGGCCGGCCTCGTCGAGCGCCGCACCACGGTTCCGGAGCACCGTCTCACGGTACGTGCGCGTGGCCTCGTCCGGGTCGATGCGCGAGACCTGAAGCCCGTCCACCGCCTCGTCGAGGGTGTCAGCCAGGTGGGCGGCCGGATCGGTCGTGGTGAGGTGGACGTCGCGCCCCCGTTCGGCGAGGGCGACGGCGACGGCCGAGGCGATGGTGGTTTTGCCGACCCCGCCCTTGCCCATGAACATGAGCAGGCCATGGTCCTGCTGCGCGAGCTCGTCGACGAGGGTTTCGAGGTCGTCGGTGCCGGCAGGAAGTCCGGCCGGGGCCTCCTCGATGGGTGCCTCGCGGCTGGTACTGGCCTCGTCGAAAAGTCTGGTGAGCGCGTCGAGGCCGACCATGTTGTCGGCCCTGAGCGGAAGGAGATCGGTCGGGAGGCCGCGCAGCGCCTTGGGCAGGTCGTTCAGCACGGCCTGTTCGCGGTCGTGGACGGCGCGTGCCAGCACGTCGCCGTCGCCCGGGGGCGGCAGCACAGCGTTGACGACGACGTGCTGCTGACGCAGACCGAGCTCGGCAAGCTCCCCGTGGGTTCTCGCGATCTCGGTGACAGCGCCGGTCTGCGGCCTGGCGACGAGCACGAGACGGGTGCGTGCCGGGTCTCCGAGAGCGTCGACGGCTTCGGCGTAGGTCGAGCGTTGGCGCTCAAGGCCGGAGAGCGGCCCCAGGCACGACGCATCCCCCTTGCCCTCGTCGAGGTAGTCCGTCCATGACCCGGGAAGCTGAAGCAGGCGGATCGTGTGGCCGGTCGGGGCGGTATCGAACACGACGTGGTCGAACGCGGCGGTGGTCTGCGTGTCGGTGAGCAGGCCGGTGAACTCGTTGAACGAAGCGATCTCGGTGGTGCACGCCCCCGAGAGCTGTTCCTCGATGAGATCGACCTCGGGCTCGGGCAAGATGCCCCTCACGGGCCCGACGATGCTCTCCCGGTAGGTGGTCGCGGCCTCCGCGGGGTCGATCTCGAGCGCGGACAGGCCGGGCACGGCGGCGATCTCGGTGATCGTGTTGCCGATCGCCGTGTCGAACACCTGACCCACGTTGGAGGCCGGGTCGGTGCTCACCAGGAGCACCGACCGTCCGGCCCGGGCGAGGTGCATCGCACTGGCACAAGCGATCGACGTCTTGCCGACGCCGCCCTTGCCGGTGAGGAACAGGTAGCGGGGGGCGTCGGTGAGGAAGGTCGGGATCACTAGAAGCCTTTCAGGAGCTCTGGTCGAGTGTCGGGGCAGCGAGGGACGGCGGTTCAGCAGCCGGTGGATCCGCCGCCGCAGCAGCCGCCGCTGGCCGGGACCATCGACAGCTCGGGCCGCCCGCTGGGCGCCGGAGCGGCGGTCTCGTCGTCCTCGATGCCGGCCCAGCGGGCGAGCTCTGCACGGGCGGGGTAGGCGCCCGTCCGTGCGACGGTGCCGTCCACGAGCACGAGCGGGAGCTGCTCGGAGCCGGAGACCTTGAGGAACTGCAGGACCTGGGGATTCTCGGCGAAGGCCTGTGCCTCGCTGCCGAGGTTGAAGCGGTTCACGGTGGCTCCCTGGTTCTTGAGCCAGTCCACATCGGCCGAGAAGTTCACCAGCTCCTGCGGGACGTCAGGACCGCACACGCCCGTGCTGCAGCACATGGCCGACTCGTAGACCTCGATGGTGCTCATGATGACTCCCTAGATGGATCGAGATTGATCGATGCAAGGACGAGCGTAAACCCTTAGATCGACCGCTGTCGATTCACGGGCCATACTGGGAGCATGACGAACCCGACGACGTTGGCTGCTCCGCTCGCCGCGGCCGACGACTGCTGCCCGGTAGTGGTGCGTGAGCACGTAGTAGTCGAGGAAGTGGCCGCCCTGAGCAGGGCGTTCAAGGCCCTTGGTGACCCGACCAGGTTGCGTCTCCTTGCCAGTATCGGCGGACACCCTGGGGACAGCGCCTGCGTCTGTGACCTGACCGAGCCGCTCGGGCTGAGCCAGTCGACCGTCTCCCACCACTTGAAGGTCCTTCGTGAGGCCGGGCTGATCGAGGGGGAACGCCGAGGTACCTGGGTGCACTACCGCCTTCTGCCCGGAGCGCTGCGCGAGCTCGGTGCCGCCCTGAGTGACGCTGCGAACCACGCGTTGCCTGGTGAGCCCAGCTCCTGACGCGCAGCGCCTAGGGCGTGTCTCCTAACTGGTTGGGGTTGCGGGCGGCAGGGTGGGGGTCATGTCGCGGACTCGTGTGTTGTCGGATGCTGCGTGGGCTCGGATCGAACCGCTGATGCCGGCCCCGTCTCGCAAGGGAGGTCGTCCGTTCCAGGACCACCGCCAGGTCGTGGAAGGGATCGCTTGGCGGTTCCGCACGGGCTCTCCGTGGCGGGACCTGCCCGAGTGCTTCGGACCGTGGCAGACGGTGTGGAAGCGGCACCGCCGGTTCAGTAGCGACGGCACGTGGGACCAGATCCATGCGGTGCTGCTGGCCGAGGCCGACGCGGTCGGGGAGATCGACTGGGCGGTGAGCGTGGACGCCACGGTCAATCGCGCCCATCAGCACGCCACGAACCTCCCGCGGGACACAGGGGGCACCGTCGAACTACACGAATCTGCTCATCGAGCCCGCTAACCACGCAGTCGGACGCTCCCGTGGAGGGTTGAGCACCAAGATCCACCACCTCGTCGATGGCCGCGGGCTTCCGCTGGTCGTGCTGGTGGGCCCGGGCCAGGGCGGTGATGCGCCGATGTTCCCGGTGCTCATGGGCCACCTGCGCGTCGCTCGCTGCGAGTCGGGCCGGCCCAGGACCCGACCAGAGCGGGTCCGCGGGGACA
>NZ_JBNDNA010000006.1:0-210194 GCF_049856175.1 Georgenia sp. Z1491 | reverse complement strand
TCGGGTCTGCTGAGGGTTCGGTTGACTTCCTGACTGCTCTGCGGAGCGGAGAGGATGGTCCTCGTGCCGAAGATCTACTCAGAAGAGCTCAAGGCCAGCGCGTTGGAGCTGCTGGATCAGGGAATGACTCAGAAG
Organism: Georgenia sp. Z1491; assembly: GCF_049856175.1. Taxonomy (GTDB): domain Bacteria; phylum Actinomycetota; class Actinomycetes; order Actinomycetales; family Actinomycetaceae; genus JB111. The sequence goes on along the minus strand of NZ_JBNDNA010000006.1, from coordinate 210,059 downwards.
CAGGTCTGTCACGACCTCGGGATGTCGAAGTCGGCGCTGCAGGCCTGGGTCAACGAGTCTCGCCTGCGAGAACGCGGCTTCGAGCCAGCTCGCGGGCAGAGCGCCGGGGACGGTGGTGAGCAGACGCGGATGCTGAAACGGATCCGGGAGCTGGAGCAGGAGAACGAGGTCCTGCGCAAGGCGACCGCGTATCTCTCGCGGGCCAATCTCGGTCCTGGGCAGTCGCGCCCAAAATGATCTACCCGCTGGTCCTTGACCTTGCTGCTGCCGGAATCCCGGTCGCGGTGACCTGCCGGGTGCTCGGCTTCTCCAAGCAGGGGTTCTACCAGTGGCGCGCGAACCCTGTCAGTGCTCGGGACGTCGACGAGGCGTATCTGCTCAATGCGGCCTACGACATCCACGCCGACGATCCGGAGTTCGGGCACCGGTTCATCGCCGACGAGCTCCAGGCCGCCGGTCACGTGGTCTCGGAGCGGCGCGTATGGCGGCTGTGCTCCCAGCAGCGGCTCTTCTCTGCCACAGTGCGACGGAAGAAGCGCTACGGCAGGCCCGGCCCGCCGGTATGCGATGACCTGCTCGAGCGGGACTTCACCGCCGAGAGCGTCAATGCGAAGTGGTTGACCGATATCACCGAGCATCGCACCGGTGAGGGCAAGGTCTACCTCTGTGCCGTCAAGGACGCCTGCTCGGGGAGAATCGTCGGCTACGCCCTCGATGCCCGCATGACATCCGACCTGGCCGTAGCAGCCGTACGAGACGCGGTCGCGCGCCGCCAGGGAGCGGCCGCGGTGGCTGGCTGCATCGTCCACAGTGACAGAGGCTCGCAGTTTCGTTCCCGGAAATTTCAGCTCGCTCTCAAGCATCGCGGCCTCATCGGTTCCATGGGCCGGGTCGGGGCTGCCGGGGACAACGCGGCGATGGAAAGCTTCTTCGCCACGCTGCAGAACAACGTGCTCGACCGGAAGCGATGGGCCACCCGCGACGAGCTCCGGCTCGCGATCGTGCACTGGATCGAACGGACCTACCACCGTCGCCGACGGCAACGTCGACTCGGCAAGCTCACTCCGGTTGAATACGAACTCGTCCACCACCAGGCCGTCGCGCTGGCGGCCTAACCCCGAAGTCAACGAAACCTTCAGCAGACCCCTCGACACTGATCCGCCCCGCGGACAGCGCCCCATGCGCCAGGGCCAGATCGTCGCGCAGCGCGCGCGCCTGCCGGGCCTGCCGACCCGCCACCGCCACGCTGGTCCCGGTCCGGTCCCGCAACCAGGTCCGGAACGACCGCTGCCCCTCCAACGCCCACACACCATCGGCCTCGACCTTCGCGGTGGCGGCGGCCCGGAGCGCGGTCAGTCGTCGTTCGGCGGCCTCGATGCTCTCCAACACCTCGATCGCTTCCTGCCCGGACAGGTCCCCCACGCGAGCCTGGCTGAGCTCGTCGAGCTGAGCCACGATCTCCCGCACCCCACCGACCACACCCACCGACGACACAGGCTCACGAACGTGCCCGACGACGCCCCGCTCGACGGCGTCAGCGTGGATGAGCGTGGGCGCCGCGGGCAGGTCGTGCTCCTCCTCGTCGAGGTCTGCCCCGTCCTCGTCGAGGTCTGCCCCGTCGTCGTCACTGTCAGTGACCGCGCAGCCACGGGTCTCGTCGTTGACGTCCTCGACTGCGGCATCGGTACCGGCGACGTCCTCGGCGTCCGCATCGGCATCGTCGGCGTCGGCGCCCGCATCGGCATCGCACCCGACGGCGTCGCTGACCTCCCCGGCCCCGGCGACATCGGAATCAGGGTCGGTCTCAGAGGCGGCGTCGTTCTGGGTTGCCTTCGTGGCGAGCCAGGCCTCGATCTGCGCGGAGAGCAGCTCCTCCAGAGCCGACCACTCCTGGTCCACACTCACGTCCTCAGCCACTGCCCCCGCACCTCCTCGTGCCACTCGAACCGACTACCCCAATTCTACTCGAACACATATTCGAGGACAAGCGAAATGCCCGAATCTGTGGACAACTACGCCACATCCACCACCCACCCTGACCTGGGGAAAAACCGTGCCCACGACAACCACCACCCGCGAGCGGGCCCACGGTGAATGAGTGGCCGGACGTCGGCGAACTCCCGACCGCACGCAAGTCACCGCACGTTGCAGGGTGGGCGCTACGACGACCGCGCAATCGGTGCGCCGACCGGTGTCACCCGCCGAACGGCAGCAGTCGGACCGGTTGCGGCGCGTCCCCGATCAGCGACATCGGGTCGACGTAGTCGTGGCTCCCGTGCCGAGCACCCCAGTGCAGGCAACCGGGTGGCGGGCAGTGGCCGGCCGTAAGGGTGCCGATCGGGTCACCACCTGCGACCGCGTCCCCCGTGGACAGGGAGCTGCTGACGGGCTCATAGGTCGTCCGGATCCCGTCGGCATGATCGATGGAGATCACCGGCCGGTCGGCGACGGAGCCCCTGAATGCGACGATCCCGTCGGCTGCCGCGAGGATGACCGTCCCCGGCCGGACATCCAGGTCCACGCCACGATGTCCGGGGCCGTACGGCGTCGCCGACCCCTCGAAGGGGGCGACCACGCGGACGGGACCACCGGTCGGCCAGTCGTAGTTCACCAATGAGCTCGAGGCCTCGCTGGACGGCGCGCTACCAGCACCGGCACTGCCGACGGCGGCGCCACCACCGAAGGCCCCCGCACTCCCGACGGCACCGGCACGTCCTGGGGCTCCGGTGTCGTCGGAGGCCGCATAGCGCGCGGCGACCTCGAGTGCGAGCGAAGGCCCCAGCGGGAGGGAGCGGCCGGCAGCCGGCCCGACGTCGGGGAAAGGTTCCGTGCCGAGCGTTCCCGACGCCGTGGGCGCGCGTGCCCCGAGCAGGCTCAGGCACAGCGCGAGGGCGAGAACGAGAACGGCGCGACGTGCGTCGTCGCGGCCGGGGCGGGGTGGTCGGTGCGCGGTCATGCCAGAAAGATGAGCACGCGAGGGCCGAGTGCGTCCGCAGCCGTACGACGGGCGGTGGACAGGCCTGCGGCGACAGGGGGTGTGGGTCTGTCGGCGCCCTGCGGAGACTCCCGGGTGAGTCGCACGACGCACCAGGTGGCGAGCGGCGCGGTGCCGCGCTCCGCTACGATGAGTGGGCGACCGGTCTCTGGCCGGTCGACTTCGCGTGCCTGCACACCGTCGCACCAGCCCCCGCCTCGCGCGGACGGCCTCGGTCGACGGGGCGATCGGCAGCGGTCCCGCCTGGCGGGCGCCGACGTCGCGGGCACCAGGGGTCGTGACCACCCGGTCTCGACCGACAACCACGGAGAGGGCCCCGCCGCCGAGCGTCGGGGCCGAACGCGCGCGGGCGATCCCGCGCCGAAAGGAAGAGCCATGGCCGTCGTGTCCATGCGTCAGCTGCTCGAGTCCGGTGTCCACTTCGGTCACCAGACGCGCCGCTGGAACCCCAAGATGAAGCGCTTCATCCTCACGGAGCGCAACGGCATCTACATCATCGACCTTCAGCAGTCGCTCGCCGAGATCGACCGGACCTACGAGTTCGTCAAGGAGACCGTCTCGCACGGCGGGACCATCCTGTTCATCGGCACCAAGAAGCAGGCGCAGCAGGCGATCGAGGAGCAGGCCCGCCGCGTGGGCATGCCCTTCGTCAACCACCGCTGGCTCGGCGGCATGCTGACCAACTTCTCCACGGTGCACCAGCGCCTGCAGCGGCTCAAGGAGCTCGAGCAGCTCGACTTCGACGATGTGGCGGGTTCCCACCACACGAAGAAGGAGCTGCTCATGATGCGCCGCGAGAAGGACAAGCTCGAGCGCACCCTCGGCGGTATCCGCGACATGGGCAAGATCCCGTCGGCGGTGTGGATCGTCGACACCAAGAAGGAGCACCTCGCGGTCTCCGAGGCGCGCAAGCTCAACATCCCGGTCGTCGCGATCCTCGACACCAACTGCGACCCGGACGAGGTCGACTACCGCATCCCGGGCAACGACGACGCGATCCGTTCCGTCGCGCTGCTCACCCGCGTGATCGCGGACGCTGCGGCCGACGGCCTCGTCGTTCGTCACGGTGGCGCCAAGGGTGCCGAGGCCGACGGCGCGGAGCCGCTCGCCGAGTGGGAGCGCGAGCTCCTCGCCGCTCACGAGTCCGACGCCGCAGCTCCGGCCACGGCGGCCCCCGCCACCGAGGCGCCGGCCACCGCGGCCCCCGCCACCGAGGCGCCGGCGGCCGACGCCACCGCCGCCCAGGCCCCGACCGCGGCCGTCGCCACCGACGCGCCCGCCACCCCGGCGGCGCCGGTCGAGCAGGGCTCGGCACCGACCGAGGCCGTAGCCACCGAGGAGCCGACCGCCCAGCCGGCCCCGGCCGAGGCCGCAGCCCCGGCCGAGGAGGTCGCGCCCGCCGCCGGTGCGGCGCCGACCCCCGGGGCGACGGGAGCCACCGAGGAGCCCGCCTCCGAGGGCTCCACCGACACCACCGCCAACTGACGTCCACCTGCACAGAGAGGAACCCATGGCCAACTACACCGCGGCCGACATCAAGGCCCTGCGCGAGTCGACGGGCGCCGGCATGCTCGACGTCAAGAACGCTCTCGTCGAGGCGGACGGTGACAAGGAGAAGGCCACCGAGATCATCCGCGTCAAGGGGCTGAAGGGCATCGCCAAGCGCGAGAGCCGTGCGGCCTCCGACGGGCTCGTCGCCATCGACGTCAGCGCCGGCGGCGCGGGCGAGATCGGCACGATGGTCGAGGTCAACTGCGAGACGGACTTCGTGTCGAAGAACGAGAAGTTCGTCGCGCTGGCGGACGCCGTGCTCGCCGCCGCGGTGGCCTCCGGCGCCACGGACGTCGAGACGCTGCTGGCCGCCCCCTCGGGCGACGGCACCGTCAAGGACGCCGTGGAGAACCTCGCCGCCACCATCGGCGAGAAGATCGAGGTCCGCCGGGTCGAGCGGCTGGAGGGCGCCAAGGTCGCGTCCTACCTGCACCGCACGGCCAAGGACCTCCCGCCGCAGGTCGGCGTCATGGTCGCCACGGACGCCGCGGGCGCCGAGGCCGCGCACGACGTCGCCCTGCACGTCGCCGCATACTCGCCGACCTACCTCAGCCGCGAGGACGTCCCCGCCGAGACCGTCGAGAACGAGCGACGCCTCGCGGAGGAGACCTCCCGCGCCGAGGGCAAGCCGGAGCAGGCTCTGCCGAAGATCGTCGAGGGCCGGATGAACGGCTTCTACAAGGAGAACGTGCTGCTGGACCAGGCGTTCGCCAAGGACCCGAAGCAGACGGTCGCCCAGGTCGTCGGCGCCTCGGGCGGCACGGTGACGGGCTACGCCCGCTTCCGCGTCGGAGCCTGACCAGGTGTGAGAGGTGGCCCCGGACCGCATGGTCCGGGGCCACCCGCCTATCCGAGCCCCGTCCACCGACCCGCGCGTACGAAGGAGCCCAGCCACGATGACCGTGACCCCCGACCCCCACGCGAGCCCCGTACCGCCTGCCGGCGGACCCGGCGGTGAGCCGCGGCCGCGGCGCGTGATGCTCAAGCTGTCCGGCGAGGTCTTCGGCGGCGGGGAGGTCGGGCTCGACCCCGACGTCGTGCTGCGCGTGGCCCGCGAGATCGCCGACGCCCACCGCCGCGGCGTCGAGATCGCCATCGTCGTCGGCGGCGGCAACTTCTTCCGCGGCGCCGAGCTGAGCGCCCGCGGGCTCGACCGCTCGCGCGCCGACTACATGGGCATGCTCGGCACCGTGATGAACGCCCTCGCGCTCCAGGACTTCCTCGAGCAGTCGGGGGTGCGCACCCGCGTCCAGACCGCCATCACGATGGGGCAGGTCGCGGAGCCCTACATCCCGCTCCGCGCGATCCGGCACATGGAGAAGGGCCGCGTCGTCGTGTTCGGCGCGGGTGCCGGCATGCCCTACTTCTCGACGGACACCGTCACCGCGCAGCGCGCCCTGGAGACGCACTGCGACGAGGTGCTCGTCGGCAAGAACGGTGTCGACGGCGTCTACACGGCCGACCCGCGCACGGACCCCGGCGCCGTCAGGCTCGACCACCTCACCTACGCCGACGCGCTCGCGCGCGGCCTCAAGGTCGTCGACGCGGCGGCGTTCGCCCTGTGCATGGACAACGGGCTGGCCATGCGCGTGTTCGGCATGACCGAGGCCGGTAACGTCACCCGCGCCCTGCTGGGTGAGAAGATCGGCACGCTGGTGACCGCCGGCGAGACAAGCAAGGAGTGACCACGTGATCGACGAGACCCTGCTCGAGGCCGAGGACAAGATGGACAAGGCCGTCGAGGTGGCCCGCGACCGGATGGGCAACATCCGCACCGGCCGCGCGAACGCCGCGATGTTCAACGCGATCCTCGTGGACTACTACGGCGCCCCGACGCCGCTGCAGCAGCTCGCGTCGCTGCAGATCCCCGAGGCGCGCACCGTCCTCATCTCCCCGTACGACCGCGGCGCCTCCGCGGCGATCGACAAGGCGCTGCGGGCCTCCGACCTCGGCGTCAACCCGACCGACGACGGCAACGTGCTGCGCGTCCTTCTGCCGTCGCTGACCGAGGACCGCCGTCGCGACTACGTCCGGCTCGCCCGCAACGAGGCCGAGGACGCCCGCATCTCGGTGCGCGCCGTCCGCCGCAAGGCCAAGGAGGAGCTCGACCGCCTCGTCAAGGACGGCGAGGTCGGCGAGGACGAGGGCGTACGCGCCGAGAAGGAGCTCGACGCCCTGACGAAGCGCCACGTCGAGACGATCGACCAGATCGTCGAGGCCAAGGAGAAGGACCTCCTCGAGGTCTGACTGCGAGGGTCTCACCAGCATGGACGTTCCGACGACGGCGCCGCCGCCCGCCGCCGGGCCGCCGGTCAAGCCCGGGCCGCGGGCCGGGCGCGAGCTCAGCCGGGCCATCCCCGTCGGCGTCGGGCTCATCCTCCTGCTCGTCGCCTCCCTCGCGTTCCGCCCCGAGCCGTTCGTCGCGCTCGTCGCGGTCGTCGGCGTCCTGGGCACGTTCGAGCTGACCGAGGCCGCGGCGCAGCGGCACATCGACATCGCGCGGGGCCCGGTCTCGGTCGGCGGTGCCGCCATGGTGGTCGCCACCTGGTTCGCGGGGGAGGAGGGGCTCCTGGCGGCGTACGCCGGCTCGGTGGCCCTCGTCGTCACCGTCGCCGTCCTCGCGCGCCGCGGCACCAACGGTGTCCGGGACGCCGCGGCCGACGTCTTCGTCCTCACCTACGTCCCGTTCCTCGTCTCGTTCGCGGTGCTGCTCGTGCGCATGGAGGACGGCGTCCTGCTCGTGCTCACCGTCGCGCTGCTGGCCGCCGCGAACGACACCGGCGGGTACATCGCGGGAATCCTGTTCGGCAGGCACCCGGTGGCGCCCACCATCTCGCCCAAGAAGTCGTGGGAGGGGGTCGCCGGGTCCGTCGTCGCCTGCGTCCTCATGTCCTACCTACTCGTCTCCGTGGTCCTCGGCCACCCCGTGTGGCTCGCCGTCGGGCTGGGGCTCGTGGCGGTGGGTACCGCCACGACCGGGGACCTCGCCGAGTCCCTGCTCAAGCGCGACCTCGGGGTCAAGGACATGTCGAACCTGCTGCCCGGTCACGGCGGGCTCCTCGACCGCATCGACTCGATCATCGTCACGCTCCCGCTCGTCTACCTCACACTCGGCCCGCTCGCCCGGGCCGCGGGCTGACCCGCGCGGTCGTGGGTGAGACACTGAGCGCGCCATGACGACCGAGAACCCGCCCAGCACCCCCGCCGACGTCGGGGCGGACGCACCCGCGCGCACGGCCGTGGCTGCGCCCGCGAAGCCCGAGCGCGCCGCCGGCGCCGGCGACGGCGCTCGCACCCGCGCCGCGAACGCCGCCGGCGTCGACCCCCGCCCCGCCGACCGCGCTCGCACCGGTACCCGCACCGCCGACCGCGCCCGCACCGCTTCAGCAACCGACTCCGGCCGCCAGGTCCGCCCCGCCCTCGAGGGCGCCGCCCCCGGCGAGCGGCTCCAGCTCACCTTCACCGCGAAGCGTCGCGGCAAGCCGCCCCGGCACCTGGCGGACCTCGCCGTCGACGAGCGTGCCGGCGTCGCCAAGGAGCTCGGCCTGCCGGCCTTCCGCGCCGACCAGCTCTCCCGGCACTACTTCACGCACCTGACGAACGACCCGGCGCGCATGACCGACCTGCCGGCCGCCGCCCGCGACCAGCTCGCCGGCACCCTGCTCCCGCCCCTGGTCACCCGCGTCCGGGACCTCGAGGCCGACGGCGGCGCCACGGTGAAGTCCGTGTGGCGCCTGTTCGACGGCGCGATCGTGGAGTCCGTGCTCATGCGCTACACGTCGCGCTCCACGCTGTGCGTGTCCTCGCAGGCGGGCTGCGGCATGGCCTGCCCCTTCTGCGCGACCGGCCAGCAGGGCCTGACCCGCAACCTCTCGACGGCGGAGATCGTCGAGCAGGTGCGCCTCGCCGCCGCGGCCTGCCGCGACGGTGAGCTCGCGGGCGGGCCCACCCGCCTGAGCAACGTCGTCTTCATGGGCATGGGCGAGCCGATGGCCAACTACAAGGCCGTCATCGGCGCCGTGCGCCGCATGGTCGACCCCGCGCCCGCGGGCCTGGGCATGTCCGCCCGCAACATCACCGTCTCCACCGTCGGCCTCGTGCCCGCGATCGACAAGCTCGCCGCCACCGGCATCCCCGTCACGCTCGCGGTCTCCCTGCACGCCCCCGACGACGAGCTCCGCGACGAGCTCATCCCGATCAACTCGCGGTGGAAGGTCGGTGAGCTCCTCGACGCCGCCCGCCGCTACTTCGAGGCCACCGGCCGCCGGGTCTCGATCGAGTACGCCCTCATCAAGGACATGAACGACCACGCCTGGCGCGGCCGCCTCCTGGCCGAGGAGCTGAACAGGCGCGGCAAGGGCTGGGTGCACGTCAACCCGATCCCGCTCAACCCCACGCCGGGCTCGATCTGGACGGCCTCCGAGCGGGACGTCGAGGCCGCCTTCGTCGCCGAGCTGCGGGACGCCGGCATCCCGACCACCGTGCGAGACACGCGCGGGTCCGACATCGACGGCGCCTGCGGCCAGCTCGCGGCCGAGGTCATCGATCAGCCCACGAAGGGACAGGACGCATGAGGGGTTTCGCACGGGTCTCGCGCCGGGAGGACGGCTACGACCCCGAGCAGGTCGACGACTTCTTCACCCGTGCCCGGGACGTCGACGGCGGTATCGACGAGACCGCCGTCCGGCAGGCCGCGTTCGACCTCGTGCCCGCCGGGTACGACCCCGAGCAGGTCGACCTCGCGCTCGACCGGCTCGAGGAGAGCCACACGCGTCGCCGCCGGCAGCAGACCGTCGCCGAGGGGGGCGACGAGAGCTGGCGCAACCACCTCGACGGCCTCACCGAGTCGCTGCTCCCGCGCCTGGGCCGCCCCGAGCGGGAGCGGTTCGTGCGTGCCCGGACCACCGGCTACGCCGCCCCCGCCGTCGACGCGTTCCTCGGCCGGGTCGAGGACTACCTCGAGACGGGCGAGGGGTTGCGGGCCGAGGACGTGCGCTCCGTGACGTTCCCGCCCGCGCAGGGGAAGAAGGCCTACGACGAGGCCGTCGTCGACGTCTATCTCGACCGCGTGGTCGAGGTCGTCCTCGCGCGCGCATGACCACCGAGGTCGTCCTCCTCGGCTCCACCGGTTCGATCGGCACGCAGGCGCTCGACGTCCTTCGCCGCGCCGACGCCGACGAGCCGGGCCGGTTCGTCGTCCGCGCGCTGGCCGCGTCCGGGTCGCGGCCCGAGCTTCTCGCCGAGCAGGTCGCCGCGCACCGGCCGGACGTCGTCGGCGTCGCGGACGACTCCGCCCTGCCCGCCGTCCGCGAGGCGCTCACCCGCGCGCTCGGCCCGGGTGCCGCGCTGCCCGAGATCCTCGCCGGCCCCGACGCCGCCACGCAGATGGCGGGCATGCTCGACGCCGACGACCGCACGCTCGGCGACAGCACGTTCGGCGACAGCAGGTCGCCGGAGGCCGGCGGGCCGGACGCGCGCTGGAAGCCGCCGTCCGCCGTCGTGCTCAACGGGATCACCGGATCGGTCGGCCTGCGCCCCACCCTGGCCGCGCTCGCCTCGGGCGCCACCCTCGCGCTCGCCAACAAGGAGTCCCTCGTCGCCGGCGGTGCGCTCGTCGCCGACGCGCTCACGCGGCCCGGCCAGATCATCCCCGTCGACTCCGAGCACTCGGCGATGGCCCAGGCGCTCGGGGGAGTGCGGCACGAGAAGGGGCTCACCTCGCCCGTGGTCACCGGCGTCAGCGACGTGCGTCGGCTGATCCTCACCGCGTCGGGCGGCCCGTTCCGCGGCCGCACGCGCGACCAGCTCGCCGACGTCACTGTCGACCAGGCGCTCGCGCACCCCACCTGGGCGATGGGCCCGGTCGTCACCATCAACTCCTCCACGCTGATGAACAAGGCTCTCGAGCTCGTCGAGGCCTCGCTCCTGTTCGACGTCGAGCCCGGGGACATCACCGTCGTCGTCCACCCGCAGTCGATCGTCCACTCGATGATCGAGACGGTCGACGGCTCCACGCTGGCCCAGGCCTCGCCGCCGGACATGCGCCTGCCGATCGCGCTCGGCCTGTCCTGGCCCCGCCGCCTGCCCGGGGTGGCGACCCCGTGCGCGTGGGACGCCGCGACCTCCTGGACGTTCGAGCCGCTCGACGACGCCACGTTCTCCGCGGTCTCGCTCGTCCGCTCGGCCCTGACCGCGTCGGCCACCCACCCCGCGGTCGTCAACGCTGCCAACGAGGAGGCCGTGGCCGGCTTCATCGCCGGCCGGCTGCCCTACCTGGGGATCCTCGACGTCGTCGAGCGCGTCCTCGCCGAGCACGACGGCGCGCAGCGCCCGAGCCTCGACGACGTCGAGGCCGCCGAGGCCTGGGCCCGCACCCGTGCCCGCGAGCTCGCCGGCGCCGCGTGAGCTTCCTCCTCGGGGTCCTCGTCCTCGCGGTCGGTCTCGTCGTCTCGATCGGCCTGCACGAGCTCGGCCACCTCGTCCCCGCCAAGCGGTTCGGCGTCCTCGTCCCGCGCTACTTCGTCGGCTTCGGGCCCACCCTGTGGTCGACGCGCCGCGGCGAGACCGAGTACGGGCTCAAGGCGATCCCGCTCGGCGGGTTCGTCACGCTCGCCGGCATGTTCGCACCCGCCCGCCCCGGCCGGCGCACCCACCGCGCGGACGGCCGGCCGACGCTGCCGCAGGAGGCGCGCGAGATCTCCGCGGAGGAGGTGCCGCCCGGTCAGGAGCACCGCGCGTTCCACCGCCTGCCGGTGGGCAAGAAGATCGTCGTCATGATGGGCGGCCCGCTCGTCAACCTCGTGCTGTCCGTGGTCCTGCTGGCGATCGTCGTGTGCGGGATCGGCATCTCCTCGCCCACGACTACTCTGGACTCGGTTCAGGAGTGCGTCGCCGCGGCGCCGGCCGGCACCGACGGGGACGGCACGGACGAGAGCCCGACGGCGCAGCCCACGCCCGGCGCCCCCGACTGCCTGCCCGGACCGGGCGCGGACGCGGGCCTGCTGCCCGGCGACGAGATCGTCTCCTGGGGCGGCACCGAGGTCGAGGAGTGGGCGGACGTCCAGGAGACCATCGCGGCCGGCGGGACGGGTGCGACCGACGTCGTCGTGCGCCGGGGAGGCGAGGAGGTCACGCTGAGCGTGGCCCCCGAGGTCGTCCAGCGGCCGGCCGAGGGCGGCGGGACGCAGGCGATGCCCTACGTCGGCATCGGGCCCGCGTTCGCGCAGGAGCGGCTCTCGCCGACCGAGGTGCCCGGCATCGCGTGGGAGCAGCTCTCCGGCACGGCCGAGATCATCGCCCGGCTGCCCGTCGCGCTGGTGGACATCGGCCGGGCCACGCTCGGCCTCCAGGAGCGCGACCCCGGCGTCGTCGGGCTCGTGGGCGTGGGCCGGTTCGCCGGCGAGATCGCCTCCGTCGAGGCACCCGAGTACACGGGCGTCCAGCGCTTCGCCGACCTGCTCTCCCTGCTCGGCGCCCTCAACATGACGCTCTTCGTGTTCAACCTCGTCCCGCTGCTGCCGCTGGACGGCGGGCACGTGGCCGGCGCCCTGTGGGAGGGGCTCAGGCGCGCGGTCGCACGGCTGCGCGGCCGGCCGGACCCCGGCCCGGCGGACACGGCCAGGCTGCTTCCGCTGACGTACGTCGTCGTCGCGTTCATGATCGTGATGACCGTGCTGCTCATCGTCGCGGACATCGTCGTACCGGTGTCGCTGATCGGTTGACGCTCGCCCGCAGGGCCGGGCCGCGGTGTACGTGGCGCGCGTCGCCCCGCCCGCGTGGCTCCGGTCTCGCCCCTGGGCCGAGGCTGGACCGCGGTGCGATACTGGGGTCGTGAGCGTCCCCATCGATCTCGGCATCCCCACCGTCAAGCAGCCGCCGCCCGTGCTGGCGCCGCGGCGCAAGACCCGCCGCATCATGGTGGGCGACGTCCCCGTCGGCGACGGCGCGCCGGTCTCGGTCCAGTCCATGACGACGACGAAGACCCACGACATCGGCGCCACCCTCCAGCAGATCGCGGAGCTCGTGGCCACCGGCTGCGACATCGTCCGTGTCGCCTGCCCCACGGACAAGGACGCCGAGGCGCTGAAGGTCATCGCCGCGAAGTCGACGATCCCCGTCATCGCGGACATCCACTTCCAGCCGAAGTACGTCTACGCCGCGATCGAGGCCGGCTGCGGCGCCGTGCGCGTCAACCCGGGCAACATCCGCAAGTTCGACGACCAGGTCAAGGAGATCGCCCAGGCGGCGAAGGACCACGGCACGTCGATCCGGATCGGCGTCAACGCCGGCTCGCTGGACCCGCGCCTGCTGAAGAAGTACGGCTCCGCGACCCCGGAGGCCCTCGTCGAGTCGGCCGTCTGGGAGGCGTCGCTGTTCGAGGAGCACGACTTCCACGACTTCAAGATCTCGGTCAAGCACAACGACCCGGTCGTCATGGTGCGCGCGTACGAGCTGCTGGCCGAGGCGGGCGACTGGCCGCTGCACCTCGGCGTGACCGAGGCGGGCCCGGCGTTCCAGGGCACGATCAAGTCCTCCGTCGCGTTCGGCTCCCTGCTGTCGAAGGGCATCGGCGACACGATCCGGGTCTCGCTGTCCGCCCCGCCGGTCGAGGAGATCAAGGTCGGCAACCAGATCCTGGAGTCTCTCAACCTGCGACCGCGGACGCTGGAGATCGTCTCGTGCCCCTCGTGCGGGCGCGCGCAGGTCGACGTCTACACGCTCGCCGAGGAGGTCACCGAGGGCCTGAAGGACCTCACCGTGCCGCTGCGGGTGGCCGTCATGGGGTGCGTCGTCAACGGTCCGGGCGAGGCCCGCGAGGCCGACCTCGGGGTCGCCTCCGGCAACGGCAAGGGGCAGATCTTCGTCAAGGGCGAGGTCATCCGGACCGTGCCCGAGGAGCAGATCGTCGAGACGCTCATCGCGGAGGCGAACCGCATCGCGTCCGAGCAGGGGCTCGAGGACGTGGCCGGTGCGGCACCGGCCGTCACCGTCCACTGAGCCCTCATGCGGCTGTTCCGGGCGTCCGCGCGACGTGACGTGGCCGCCCCGGTGGCCGTGCTCGGGCACGAACGCACCGCCGAGGCCCTCGCGCTGTGCGCGCAGCACCCGCTGACCTCCACGCTCGCGGCCGTCCAGATCGCCGGCTCACGGTTCGACACGACGACGCCCGGCTCCCGCATGCTCGGCATCGACGCGCCCGGCGGGCGGGACGTCGACGTCCCGGGGATCGATCGTCCGGACCTCGAGGGCGCCGGCGCCGGTGCAGGAGCCGGTGCAGGAGCCCGCGCGCCCGGCGCGAACGGCGCGAACGGCGCGAACGGCACCGGAGCCGACGCTCCCGGTACGAACGGCCTCGGCAGGCTGCGCGCGCTGACGTGGGTCGGCGCCAACATCGTGCCCGTCGCGACGACCCCCGAGCAGCGGCCCGCCATCGCCGACGCCATCGCCGACCACGGCCGCGCGTCGAGCTCCGTCCTCGGCGACGCCGAGCAGGTGCTCTCGATGTGGGACTCGCTCGGCCGGCGCTGGGGCCGGGCGCGCGAGGTGCGGGCCAACCAGCCGCTGCTGGTGCTGGACGCGCCCTCGGCGATCGAGCCGGACCCGCTCGTGCGCCGCGGCGCTGTCGGCGAGGCGTCGATCGTCGCCCCGGCGTCGGTGGCGATGTTCATCGAGGAGGTCGGGTACGACCCGACCCGGTACGGCAACGGTTACGTGCGGCGCGTGCGCTCCCTGCTCTCGCTGGGCCGCACGTGGATCCGGACGGAGCCGGACCCGGCGACCGGTGCCGAGCGCGTCGTGTTCAAGGCCGACGTCGGGGCGCTCGCCCTGGGGGTCGCCCAGATCCAGGGCGTGTGGGTCGCGCCCGACCGCCGCGGGCAGGGCCTCGGCGTGCGCGGGATGGCGACCGTCGTGCGGGACGTGCTCGCCGACGTCGCCCCGACGGTCTCCTTGTACGTCAACGACTACAACGCGGCCGGGCTGGCCACCTATCAGCGCCTCGGCATGCGTCAGGAGGGCACCTACGCCACGGTCGTCCTGTGACGGATGCGCGGACCTCTGCCCGCCCAGGCCGGCGAGTGAGCGGACTTCTGCCCGCCCGGTGAGCGCGGCCCTGCGCGTCAGGCGAGCCGGCGACGGATCCCGTAGAGCGCGCCGCCGGCCAGCAGAAGGACGGCCGCGACGCCGACGAGGTCGCCCGTCGTCGCCCCAGTGTCGGCGAGTCCGCCGCGAGGGCCGCCCGCTCCGCCGCGGGAACCCGCCGAGCCCCGGCGATCCTCGTCGTACCCGGATCCGTCGCCGTACCCGGCTCCGCCACCGGGTGCGTCGCCGGATCCGCCACCGGTGCCGGAGGTCGGCGCGGCGGTCGGACTCTCGGACGGCCCGGCGGTGGGAGTCTCGGTCGGCTCCTCGGAGGGCCCGGACGTCGGCGTCTCGGTCGGCTCGTCGGTGGGCTCCGGCGTCGGCTCCTCGGTCGGCTCGGGCTCCGGGGCCGCCTCGACCGTCACCGTGCGCTCGACGCTCGAGCTGTTCCCGGACCGGTCGGTCGCCGTGTACGTGAGGGTGTAGTCGCCCGGCGTGGTCGTGTCGATGACCCCTTCGACCTCCGGCACGATCGCGTCCGTGTCGCAGTTGTCGGTCACCTGGACGCCGGTCAGCGCGTCCCACGGGTCGCCCGCGGTCACCGTCAGCGCGGGCGCGCTGATCGCCGGCGCGGTCTCGTCGCCGCTGAGCTCGACCTCGTCCACCACGCTGTTGTCCGCGTAGGCCTCGCCCGTCGTCACGTTCGTCGAGGTCGCCGCGCGGTGCGTGGTCACCGTGATCGAGCACTCGTCGATGCTGAGGTGGCTGTAGTTGGCGACGTTCTCCTGGTTCTCGACCTCGCCCCACTCGGCCGGCTCGGGCAGCTCGTCGTTGCGGCCGTAGAACTTCGAGCCCGACGCCGTCGTACCGGTGATGTAGAGGACGTCGCCCTCGCCGGGGGCGAGGAAGTCGGGCCCGGCCTGGGGGTCGGCGTCCGGCCCGCCGACCGCCACGCCCGCGTGCATCAGCGGGGTGCGCGTGTAGTAGTGGTCGTGCCCGGACAGCACGAGGTCGACGCCGAGCTCGGTCATCCCGCGGGACAGCGCGGTGCGGCGCCCCTCGATGATGCCGAGGTCCTCGGCGTCGATGTCCGTGGCGTGCGTGGCGACGGAGTAGATCGAGTGGTGGAACGTGACGACCACCCACTGCGACGGGTTCTGCTCGATCGCGGCCCGCGCGTAGTCGATGAGCGACCCGTGGAGGAGGTTGTTGCTGTTGAGGTGGATGAACAGCGTCCCGTTGTACGTGTAGTGGTAGTTGAAGTCCCCTCGTCCACCGCCGTGGGGCAGGTTGAAGTGGTTGCCGTAGGTGAGGAAGTGGGCCACGTCGTGGTTGCCCAGCGTCGTGGCCAGCGGGTACTGCGTGAGCTGGACGGGCTCGTGGAAGGCGTCGTACTCGTCGTCGTCGGCGATGATGCGGTCGACCTGGTCGCCGCCGGAGACCAGGAGCTCGGCGCCCGGGTAGGTCGCCCACGCCTGGTCGAGGGTGTCGATCCACTGCAGGCGCTCGGCCTCGAGGTCGGTGGTACCGATCTGGGGGTCGGCGACGTACACGAGGTCCACGGCGTCCCCGGACGCGGGCCCGGTGGTGAACGTGTAGATCTCGGACCAGCCGTCCTCGGTGCCGACCTGATAGGTGTAGCCGGTCGAGGGGGCGAGGTTGTCGACGGTGGCGTGGTGGTAGGTGTAGCCGGGCTTGTTGACCGCGAGGCCACCCTCGGACTGCTCGATCGTGCGTGCGCTCGCGGGGAAGTCGTTCCCGTTCATGTCGGACGTGGGCGCGATGACGATCGACTCGGGGGCGAGCGAGAGGCCGCGCGAGTGCCACGAGAAGTTGCGCTGCGTCTCGTTCTCGCCCACGAGCATCGTCACGTTCTCGACGGCGTCCGGCGTCGGCTCGGCGCCCGAGGCCGCGAGAGCCGGGCCGAGGGCGAGGACGGCGAGCAGGCCGGTGGCCAGGGCGGTACGGGGGAGGCGGCGCGTGCGCATGGGTGTCCTGTTCGAGAGGGGGTCGACCGGTGCACCGTGCCAGGGGAGGGGCAACGGCCGGCGACGCTCGGGTGGCCGGTGCGTGAACTCGCGACGCTCACACCCGTACCGCTCACACCCGTACCGCTGACACCCGTACCGCTCACACCCGTACTGCTCATGCCCGCGCCTGGATCACCATGTTGATCATCGAGTCCGCCACGTGCCGGACGTCGGAGAATCCGGCCTCGTCGAGCACCCCGCGGACCCTGGCCGAGCCGGCCTGACCACCGAGCGCCGTACCCACCGGCTGGCTCAGCGAGCTCGGTGTGCAGAGGAAGGTCGACGCCGCGTAGCCGAACGCCGCGACCGGGTTCCCGGCAAGGTTCGTTGGCAGGTCGTCGGCGGCCCTGGGTTCGATGAGCACGAGCGAGCCACCGGGTACGAGCGCGTGCCTCGCGTACGCGGCCGCCCCGACCGGGTCCCCGAGGTCGTGGAAGGCGTCGAAGAAGGTGACGAGGTCGTAGCCGTCCTGCGGGTAGCCCTGGCAGTCGTGCACCTCGAAGCGCACCCGGTCGGCGACCCCCGCCTCCTCGGCCCGCCGGCGCGCGACCTCGATCGAGGCCGGGTGGGTGTCGTACCCGACGAACTCGGAGCGGGGGAACGCCTGCGCCAGCAGGACGACGGGCACGCCGCGTCCCGTGCCGACGTCGGCCACCCGCGCTCCTGCGTCGAGGGCCTCGGTGACGCCGTCGAGCGCCGGCACCCACCGCGTGAGGAGCTCCGCCCGGTAGGCGGCGCCGAAGCTGCGTTCGGCCCCCTCAAAGGTCGGCGCGGAGTGCTCGCCCCATCCGATGCCCGCACCGGTGCGGAAGGCGTCGACGAGCAGGTCGATGTCCCGGAACAGGCCTTCGGTCTGCACGCACATGCCGGTCATCGCCGCCGGCGAGTCGTCGTCGGCGAGCACCGCCGCCGAGGCGGGCGGCAGCGTGAACGTGCCGTCGGTCGCGTCGTGGACGACGAGGCCGGCGGCGGCCTGCTGGGCCAACCACTCGCGCACGTACCGCTCGGACGTGCCGGTGGCGTCGGCCAGCTGCTGCGGGGTGACGGCGCCGCCCCCGGCGAGTGCGCCGTACAGTCCCAACCGGTCGCCGACGACGATCATCGCCGACGTCGCGGCACCGATCGCGAGACCTGCCACGTGCTGGACGACGGCGCCCACGTCCTGCTGCTCGATCTGTGTTGTAGTCATCATGCTCACTCCTTCGTGATCGTGCCCCTGTCGGGGTAGGTCGATGCTGGGCCGACCCCCTGTCGCGTCCCTGTCGCCCCGCTGTCACCGCCGCGTCGTTGCGGTGCCGCGCCGCCAGGCGGGACAATCCGACGGTGGCACCGACGCCGCTCGACCTCGGGGTCCTGGGCGCGCTGGAGGTCCGGCGCACCGGGGAGGTGCTCGACCTGCCCGGGGCCCGACGACGGGCGGCGCTCGCAGTGCTCGCCGTGCACGCGCCGCACCCCGTCAGCGCCGACGCCGTGGCTGCCGCGGTCTGGGGCGACCGGGTGCCCGGCGGCTCGCACGGTGCCCTGCACACCGTGCTCTCGCGTCTGCGCGGCGTGCTCGGGGAGCGGGCGGTCGAGCGTGGCCCGGCCGGCTACGCGCTCGCCGTCGGGCCCGACGCCCTCGACGCCGACCGGTTCACCGCGATGTGCGCGCGGGCGGAGAGCAGCGCACCGGCGCTCGCCGTGCCGATCCTCGACGAGGCGCTCGGGCTGTGGCGCGGGCCGGCCTACGTCGAGTTCGCCGACCGCGACTTCGCGCGCGCCGAGGCCGCGCGGCTGGACGAGCTGCGCCTGGCCGCACGCGAGGACCGCGCCCGGGCAGCGCTGGCGCTCGGAGACGTGGAGGACGCGATCACCGTGCTCGAGCCGCTGGTGGCGGAGCACCCGCTGCGCGAGCAGGCGCGAGCCTGCCTCATGACGGCGCTGTACCGGGCGGGGCGCCAGAGCGAGGCGCTCGACCGGTTCACCGAGCTGCGGGAGATCCTCCGCGAGGATCTCGGGCTCGATCCGTCGCCGGCACTCGCGGAGCTCCACCGGCGCATCCTCGGGCACCGCGTGCCCACCGGTGCGCCTCTCCCGGCGCCCGCGTCGGCCCCCGCGCCCATGCCCGTCTCCGCCCCCGCGCCGGCGCCCTCGCCTGTGCCCGCCCCCGTGCCCATGCCCGTCCCCGCCTCCGCGCCGGCGCCCTCGCCGTCGTCGAGGTCGGACGGGCGCGGTTCCCCGGAGCCCTCGTTCATCGGCAGGGAGGACGAGTCCGCGCTCCTGCTGCACATGGTCCTCTCGCACCGCCTGGTGACCGTCACCGGGCCCGGAGGGGTGGGGAAGACGCGCCTGATCGGCGAGGCGCTCGCGGCGATCCGTGCCCGGACGGGAGGTCCGAGCGTGGTCGCCGGGATCGAGGAGGTCCCGAGGGGCGGGGTGGTCGCCCGTCTCACCGCGACGCTCGGACTCGGGCCCGGACCGGAACCACCCCTGGTGGCCGTCGTGGAACACCTGGCCCGCTCCGCCGTGGTGCTCGTGCTCGACGGCTGCGAGCACGTGCTGGGCGAGATCCGGGAGCTGGTGGCCGCCGTCCTGCGGTCCTGCCCGCACGTGCACCTTGTGGTCACGAGCAGGAGCCGGCTGGGTCTGGTCGAGGAGTACGTACTGCCGCTCGACCCTCTGACGTGCCCCGCGGACGACGGTGCGTCCCTGCCGCCCGATCCGACCACCGCCGCCGAACGGCTGCTCCTGGACCGGCTACGACGGTTGCGGCCCGGGTTCGCGCCCGGGGCCGAGCAGCGGGCTCCGTTGGCCGAGCTCTGTCGTCGGCTCGACGGGCTGCCGCTGGCGCTCGAGATGGCGGCGCCCCAGGTCGCGACGCTCGGGCTGACCACCGTGCTGGAGCGGATCGGGTCGGCGCGGATCGGGTCGGCGCTCGATGCGTCGCCGCTCGACGCGTCGGCTCCGTCGGTACCCGGTGACTCGGTGTCGGGGGAGCTCGGAGTGAGCGCGTCGTTGCGCCAGGTCGTCGGACGCTCGCTCGACCTCGTGCCGGCCGAGGACCGCCGGCTCCTCCTTCGGCTCACGGTCTTCGCACGCGAGTTCGACCTGGCGGCGGCCGAGAGCCTCGGTGCCGTCGGTGCGGACCGTGACGGCTCCGCCGGCACCGAGGACACGGTGGCGGGACTCGCGCGCCTGGTCGAGGCGTCGCTCGTCGTCGCCGTGCACGGGGCGACCACCCGGTACCGGCTGCTGGAGGTCGTCCGTGCCGCGGTGCTGTCGCGCGCAGCGGTCGCGCAGCGGGACGACGCCGCCCGCGCCCATGCCGAGTGGGCCGCCTCGAGCGCCGAGACGTGTGCCAGGCGCTCGGTCGGCCCACGGTGCGCCGAGGCATACGCGCGTCTCGGAGAGCTCCGTGTCGACCTCACCGACGCCCTTCGCTGGTCGCTCGGGAACCGACGTCCCGACGTCGCCGCACGGATCGTCGGCTCGCTCGGCCTGTGCTCCCACTGGTTCCCGGGGCGCGAGCTCCAGGCGCTCGCCGAGCGGCTGACCGACACCGACACCTCCACGACCGACGCCCCCACGACCGACGCCCCCACGACCGACAGCCGTCCGGCCCCGGACCCGGCCCCGGCCCCGGGGCCACCGCCGGCACAGTCGTCGTTGCTGCTCGGCGCCGTGGCCTTCGCCGCCGTCGAGCGGGGCGACACCGTCGCGGCGGAGGAGCTCGGTGGACGCGCGCTACGGGTCGCCGGCACCCGTGAGGACCGGTACCTCGCCCTCCTGTGCCTCGCGCTCGCCGCGCTCTACAGCGGTCGACGGCACCGCGCGCGCGAGAGGTTCGAGCAGATGCTCGACGTCGACGGCCTGCCGGACGCCTATCTCGCCGACGCGCACACCTCGCTCGCACTGATCGCCGTCACCCTCGACGACCGTCCCGGCGCGGAACGTCACGCGTCGGCGGCGCGTGCGGCCGGTGAGCGCAGCGGCGCCCGGGCGCACCACGCCTTCGCCCTCTACGGCGCCGGAGAGGTGCTCCTGCTGACCAGGCCGCATGCGGCGCCCGACGTCCTGCGCGAGGCCGTGGCCCGTGCGGACGAGTCGCAGGCCGACCATGTGAGCACGGTGGCGCGCATCGCCCTGCTGTCCGCCCTCGTGCGTCGGTCGAACCCGTCCGGCACGAGCACCGACGGCACCGGTGAGTCGGCGGCGCGGCTCGCCCTCGACCTGCTGGACCCGTTGCGCCGAGGGACCTGCTGGCCGTACCTGTGGACGTGCCTGCGGGTCGTCGCCGAGCTGCTGGTGCTCACGGAGCACCCCGAGGACGCCGAGCTCGTGCTGGCGGCGGCGGACGTCCACCCGAGCGCGCCCCCGCCGGCTGGTCGCGACGTCGGGCGGTACCGGAGGTTGCGGGAGCGGATCACGCGCACGATCGGGCCGGTCGCGGTGCAACGGATCGACGCGCTGGCCGAGCTCCTGCCGCGCAGCGAGGTCGCCGAGCGCGCGCACGATCAGGTGCGTGCTCTCACCGAGGAACGACCCGGTGGCCGGGCGGTCGGGAGAGCTCTGGGGTGGGCCGACGGGAGTGCCCGCCCCGAGTGACCGATTGCGTGCAGCAATCGGTCATGCCACGCTCGTACCGCTTGCTTTCCACGATCGGTAAGGAGTGGGAGATGTTCGACAGCGTCCACGCCACGATGACCGTGACCGATCTCGACCGTGCGGAGCGGTGGTACGAGACGCTGTTCGAGCGCGGGCCCGACACGCGACCGATGGCGGGGCTCGTCGAGTGGCGCGTCGGGGAGGCGGACGGCGTGCAGGTGTTCGCCGACCCCACGAGGGCCGGCCGGTCGGGCTGCGTGCTCGGCGAGACCGACCTCGATGGCGCCGCAGCGCGTCTCCGGCAGGCAGGGGTCGCGCACGACGGCGTCGCGCCGGGCGGGGGCAGGCGGATCCTCGTCCTCTCCGACCCCGACGGCAACCAGCTCGTGCTGATCGGGGACTGACGTCCGTGGCGCCGCGCCCACGCACCCGCGCGTGTGCCCGTGCCTGTGGACGCGCGCCCGTGGACCTGCGCCGTGGTCCCGTTCCCTCGGAACCGGGCTCCGCGGCCCTCAGCCGCCGGCGATCGTGCGGAGGATCTGCTCCGCCTCGGCCACGATCCGCGGCACGAGGTCGCCGCACGTCGGCACGTCGTGGATGAGGCCCATCGACTGCCCCACGGTCCACACGCCGGCCTCGGTGTCCCCGGTGTCGAGGACGACCCGTCCCCGGCTGCCGGCCACGAGGTGGGCGACGTCGTCGAACGATCCGCCCCCGGCCAGCACCTCGGCCGCCTCACGGGCCACGGAGTTGTCCGCGATCCGCGTGGTGTTGCGCAGCTCGCGCAGGGCGAGGCGGGTGCCGGTCTCCGTCCCGTCGACGATGGCCTGCTTGATGCGCGCGTGCACCCGCGACTCCGCCGTCGCGACGAAGCGGGTGCCCATCGACACGCCGGCCGCCCCGAGGGCGCGGGCCGCCGCGAGCCCGCGACCGTCGGCGATCCCGCCGCACGCGATGACGGGCACGTCGAGCGCGGCGACGGCGGCGGGCACGAGCACGAGGCCGCCGACGTCGTCCTCGCCCGGGTGGCCGGCACACTCGAAGCCGTCGATCGTGATCACGTCGGCGCCGAACCGCTGCGCCGAGCGGGCGTGCCGCACGGAGGTGCACTTGTGGATGAGGGTGACGCCCGCCTCCTTCAGCGCGGCCGCCGCCTCGCCCGGGTTGGCCCCCGCGGTCTCGACGATGCGCACGCCCGACTCGATGATGGCGCGCACGTACTCGGCGTACGGCGGGGGAGTCATCGCCGGCAGGAACGTGAGGTTGACGCCGAACGGCTTGTCGGTGAGCTCGCGCGTGCGGGCGATCTCGGCGCGCAGGTCGTCCGGCGTCTGCTGGGTCAGCGCCCCGAGGATACCGAGCCCGCCGGCGTTCGAGACGGCGGCGGTGAGCTCCGCGACGGAGACCCACTGCATGCCGCCCTGGACGACCGGGTGCTCGATGCCGAGGAGGTCGGTGATCGCTGTGCGCATGGGGGACATCGTGCCCGACCCGCACCGCATAACCTGTCCCCATGCTCTCCACGATGTCCTCCCTCTTCCTGCGCACGCTGCGCGAGGACCCCGCCGACGCCGAGATCGCGTCCCACCGGCTGCTCGTCCGCGCCGGCTACATCCGCCGCGCCGCCCCGGGCATCTACACGTGGCTGCCGGTCGGGCTGCGCGTGCTGGCCAAGGTCGAGCGTGTCGTGCGCGAGGAGATGCTGGCGATCGGCGCCCAGGAGGTGCACTTCCCGGCGCTGCTGCCCAAGGAGCCCTACGAGGCGAGCGGCCGCTGGGCCGAGTACGGGGACAACCTCTTCCGCCTCAAGGACCGCCGGGAGAACGACTACCTGCTCGCGCCCACGCACGAGGAGATGTTCACGCTCCTGGTCAAGGACCTCGTGAGCTCCTACAAGGACCTGCCGCTGCAGCTGTTCCAGGTGCAGACGAAGTACCGCGACGAGGCCCGCCCGCGCGCCGGCATCGTCCGCGGCCGCGAGTTCGTCATGAAGGACGCCTACTCCTTCGACATCGACGACGACGCGCAGGTCGCCAGCTACGACCTCTACCGCGCGGCCTACCTGCGGATCTTCGCCCGGCTCGGCCTCGACGTCGTCGTGGTCGCGGCGGACGCGGGCGCCATGGGCGGCTCGCGCTCGGAGGAGTTCCTCCACCCGACGCCGGTCGGCGAGGACACGTTCGTCCGCTCGCCGGGCGGCTATGCGGCCAACGTCGAGGCCGTGACGACGCCGGTCCCCGAGCTGCCGCAGCACGTCGAGGAGCCGCCGGCGCCGGTCACGGTCGACACCCCGGGCGCGGACACGATCGAGACGCTCGTCGTGGCTCTCGACGCCGAGGCGCCCCGCCCGGAGGGGCGCGGCTGGGCGGCGTCGGACACCCTGAAGAATCTCGTGCTCGCGCTCGTGCACCCGGACGGGGAGCGGGAGATCGTCGTCGTCGGACTGCCCGGGGACCGGGCCATGGACCTGGCGCGGGCCGAGGTGGCGTTCGCGCCCGCCGAGGTCGAGACGGCGACCGAGGCCGACCTCGAGGCGCACCCCGAGCTCGTGCGCGGGTACATCGGCCCGCGCTCCGAGCACGCCCGCGGTGACGAGAAGGCCGTGCGCTACCTGCTCGACCCGCGCGTCGTCGACGGCAGCGTGTGGGCGACGGGCGCGGACGTCGACGGGCGGCACGTCGTCGGCCTCGTCGCGGGCCGCGACTTCGTCTCCGACGGCACCGTCGAGATCGCCGAGGTGCGCGCCGGCGACCCGGCACCGGACGGCTCCGGTCCGCTCGAGCTGGCCCGCGGCATGGAGATGGGGCACATCTTCGCGCTCGGCCGGAAGTACGCCGACGCGCTCGGGCTCACCGTCCTCGACCAGAACGGCAAGGCCGTGACGCCGACGATGGGCAGCTACGGCATCGGCGTCACGCGCGCGCTGGCCGCGATCGCCGAGTCGACGAGCGACGAGAAGGGCCTGGCCTGGCCGGTCCACGTCGCGCCGTTCCACGTGCACGTGCTCGCCACGGGCAAGGGGGCGGAGATCTTCGAGATGGCCGCGGATCTCGCCGTCCGGCTCGATGCGGCCGGCGCAGAGGTGCTCTACGACGACCGGCCCAAGGTCTCGGCCGGCGTGAAGTTCGCCGACGCCGAGCTCATCGGCGTGCCGTACTCGCTCGTGGTCGGCCGGGGTCTGGCCGACGGGGTGGTCGAGGTGCGGGACCGGACCACCGACGAGCGCGTCGAGCTGGCACCGGACGCCGCGGTCGACGAGCTGCTCGCCCGGCTGCGGGCGGCGGGGGTCGTGCCGGCCTGAGCCTCACACCTCACGACGAGCGGCCCGCGACCGACTCGTGACGAGTGAGGGGATTCTTCGTCTCGACGCCGCGACGAAGAATCCCCTCACTCGTGCGGAAAGAGTCCCGTCATTCGTCGATCAGGACGTGGCGGACTCGCTCGCCGACTCAGCGCCGGCCGAGCCCGGCAGGCCGGGCAGCGGGCCGGGGTCGACGCCGGCCGCCCGCAGGCGCAGCGCGGCGTCGGCGGCGGCGTCGACGAGGGCCCCGCGCTGCTCGCCCGGGGCCGTGCCGGCGAGGAAGACCCACTGGTCGAGCAGGTCCTGCTCGCTGACGGTGCGGAAGGCGTCCGCGTCGCCGTCGGGCCACGGGTAGGCGGGCTCGCGGGTGTCCGGCGCGCCGGCCTCGAGCGCGGTGTCGACGAGGACCTGGAGCTGGTCGGCCCGCTCGCCCGCGGAGTCGGCCATGCCGCGTGCCGCGAGGGTCTCCTCGAGGTAGCGGGCCTGGTCGAGGACGAGCACGGTCGGGCCGTCCGCGACGGTGGCCACCACCTCGGGCGTCATCGGCGTCACCTCGACGGGCGTGCCGCCCTCGGCGTGCGGCTCGAGCTCGAGCGCCATGAGGAGCCGGCCGGCGGCGATGCTCGCGAGCACGGCCGCGAGGTCGCGCTCCGCGGCCGGGACGTCGGCCAGGACCGTGGCCGTGGAGTCGGCGGACGCGCTCAGCAGGCCGCGCAGCTCGGTGACGTCGGTGACCACCGGCGTGTCCGGCAGCGGCGCGTTGGTCTGCCCCTCGGGCGCGCCGCCCGGCCAGGCGACCCACACGCCACCGAGCGCCTCGGTCTGGGCGTCGAGGTCCTCCGCGACGGCCTCGACCGCCTCGGCGACGGCCGGGTCGGTCGCCGGGTCGTCCGCGAGCGTGCGGGCGGCGTCCGCGAGTCCGGCGGACTCCACCGCCGCGTCCTGGCGCCACTGCTGGGCCACCGTCGCGGCGGGCGGGGGGTCGGCGTCGGAGTCGATCCGCACGGCGCAGCCGGCCAGCGCGAGCACCGCGACCCCGAGCGTGGCGAGGAGGCGCGTGGGGCGGGAGCGTCGGGCGCGGGCGGTCGGGGGGCTCATCACGTCAGATCATGGCAGGTGCCCGGCCGGCGCGTGGCAGGGGCGCGGCGCGTGCGTGGCAGGTGCGTGGCGTGGGCGGCCGGCCGGATGGCAGGTGCGTCCCGGGCGCGACCGCTGCCCGGACCACCGTGCCCGCGATGTAGGCTCGGTCATCGCCCCGGGGAGCCAACCGGGAAGACCCGGGGAGGCAACCGGGCCGACGAGGAGGAGCGCGCGTGACCACCCCATCGAGCACACCGTCCGACCGGGTCCGCGCGGCGGTCACCGATCCCGTGACGCAGGCCGGGCTCGTCGTGGAGGACGTCGAGGTCGCCGGCAGCGGGACCCGGAAGGTCGTCCGCCTGACCGTCGACCTGCCGGACGGACCCGGGGGAGTCACCTCGGACCAGATCGGCGACGTGTCCCGCGCGGTCTCCACCGCACTGGACGAGCACGACGCCGTCGACGGCACCTACACCCTCGAGGTCTCCACGCCCGGGACGGACCGTCCGCTCACGGAGCCGCGGCACTTCCGCCGCGCCGTCGGGCGACTCCTGGACCTGACGACCGCGGACGGGCGGCGCACCTGCCGGCTGGCCGGTGTCGAGGACGACCGGCTGCAGCTCACCGACGACCAGGGGTCCCGCGAGGTCCCGATCGCCGACGTCACGCGCGCCCGCGTCGAGGTCGAGCTCACCCGTCCCTGACGCGGACCACGCCCACCAAGGAGAAGACATGGACATCGACATGCAGGCCCTGCGCATGGTCGAGGCCGACCGGGGCATCCCGCTCGACACCCTCGTCTCGGCGATCGAGGACGCCCTCCTCGGTGCGTACGAGCGCACGCCGGGGGCCGTGTCGCCGGCCAGGGTCGAGCTCGACCGGCGCTCGGGGACCGTGACCGTGCTGGCCACGGAGACCGACGAGGACGGCACGGTGCTCGGCGAGTTCGACGACACGCCGTCGGGCTTCGGCCGGATCGCCACGGCCACCGCGCGCTCCGTCATCGTGCAGCGGCTGCGCGACGCCGAGGACGACCAGGTGATGGGCTCCTACCGGGACAAGGCGGGCGGCCTGCTCTCGGGCATCGTCCAGCAGGGTCGGGACCCCCGGAAGGTCCTCGTGCAGCTGCCGGACATGGTCGAGGCCGAGCTCCCGCAGCACGAGCAGGTGCCCACCGAGTCCTACCGGCACAACGACCGGCTCCGCGCCTACGTCATCGACGTCTCGCGCGGCGCGCGCGGCCCGCAGATCACGCTCTCGCGCACGCACCCCGAGCTCGTGCGCCAGCTCTTCGCCCTCGAGGTGCCCGAGGTGGCGGACGGCTCGGTCGTCATCGAGGCGATCGCCCGCGAGGCCGGGCACCGCACGAAGCTCGCGGTGCGCTCGACCGTGCCGGGACTCGGCGCGAAGGGGGCCTGCATCGGCCCGATGGGGGCGCGGGTGCGTGCGGTGATGAGCGAGCTCCACGGCGAGAAGATCGACATCGTCGACTACTCCGAGGACCCGGCCACGTTCGTCGGGTACGCGCTGTCCCCGGCCAAGGTCTCCAGCGTGACCGTGGTCGACGCGGAGGCCCGGGCGGCCCGCGTCGTCGTGCCCGACTACCAGCTCTCGCTCGCCATCGGCAAGGAGGGGCAGAACGCCCGCCTGGCGGCGCGGCTCACCGGCTGGCGCATCGACATCCGGTCCGACGCCGCGCCGGCCGAGCCGACGACGTCCGAGGGCGAGCCGGGCGCGACGGACCCGGCCGCCTCCGCGAGCGCCCCGTCCGCATCGACGACGACGAACCCCGACCCGACGACGAACCCCGCGCAGGCCGACGCGGCCGGGACGAACCCCGCCCAGGCCGACGCGCCGACGTCGCCGGTGCCCGCCGAGCCGGCAGGTCCGGATGCGCCCGGCGACCAGCGGGCCGGGTGAGGGGCGCCACGGGTATCCCCTCGGCGGTCAGCGGCGGAACGGGTACGATGGTCGACGGCGTCGGCACCTCAGCCCCCGACGGGGCGAGGCCGAACGGCCCGATGCGTACCTGCATCGGCTGCCGGGCCGTCGCCGGCCGGTCGCACCTCGTGCGGATCGTGCTCGTCCCACCAGCACGCGCTGTGGTGGACGAGACGGCGTCCGCACCCGGCAGGGGGGCGTGGCTCCATCCGGAGCGCGCCTGCCTGGATCAGGCGGTACGGCGTCGAGCGTTCGGACGTGCCCTGCGTGCTGCGGGGCCGGTGGACACCGACGGCGTGACGCACTGGTTCGCGTCCGCGACGATCGACGACAGACCGTCGTCGAGGTCAGATCGAGATGAAAGCGGGTTGGAAGCCGATGGGCACCCGATGAGTACCCAGCGATGAGCTGCCAGCAATAACCACGGTCCGCCCTGTCTTGGGACGGTCCGAGACAGGAGAGATGTGGCCAAGGTCCGCGTTCACGAGCTCGCGAAGGAGCTCGGCGTCGACAGCAAGACGGTCATGGCGACGCTGCGAGAGCAGGGAGAGTTCGTCAAGTCCGCCTCCTCCACGGTGGAGGCCCCGGTGATCAGGCGTCTGAAGGAGCACTTCGACGCCAACCCGCCGGCCCCGAAGAAGAAGCCGGCGTCCGCCAAGGCGCCCGCCGGCGGCAAGGCGCCGGCACGATCGGGTGGTTCGACGCCCAGCACCACACCCACGCCCGGGCCCAAGCCCG
Source organism: Georgenia sp. Z1491 (assembly GCF_049856175.1). Taxonomy (GTDB): domain Bacteria; phylum Actinomycetota; class Actinomycetes; order Actinomycetales; family Actinomycetaceae; genus JB111. The sequence continues at coordinate 181,759 of NZ_JBNDNA010000006.1, read as the reverse complement.
GCGCGTCCCCCACACCGACGCCGACGCCCGAAGCCCCGGCGTCGTCCGAGGCACCCGCCGCGGAGGCGAAGCCCGCCGCCGAGGCGACCCCGGCCGCACCCGCAGCCGCCCAGGCGCCGACACCCGAGGCGCCGACCCCGGCGGCGACGGCACCGTCGGACCAGGCCCCGGCCCGGTCCGACGACGCCCCGGCGGCCGCCCAGGCGACGCCGGCCACCGCTGCGCCGACCCCGGGCCCCGCCACGCCCACGCCGGCGACCCCGAGGAGCGCTGCCCCGACCCCGAGGAGCGCCGCGCCCACGCCGGCGAGCGCTCGACCCGGTCAGGGCGCGCGTCCGGGCGGCCGCGACGCCGGCCGATCCGGCGGCCGGGACGCGAGCCCGCGCCCGGGTAACAACCCGTTCGCGTCGTCGCAGGGCATGCCCCGCGGCGGCTCGTCCGGCTCCGGCGGCCCGCGCCCCGGTGCGCCGCGTCCGGGCAACAACCCGTTCGCGTCGTCGCAGGGCATGCCCCGTCCGGGCGGCTCCGGCGGTCCTCGCCCGGGTGCGACGCCCGGCCCGCGGCCCGGCGGCGGTCCGCGCCCGAACCCGAACATGATGCCCGGGCAGTCGGCCGTGGGCCGGCCGGGCACCAACCAGCGCCCCGGTGGTCGCGGTCGTCCCGGCGGCGGTGGTCGTCCGGGCGGCGGCCCGGGTGGCGGTGGTCCCGGCGGCGGTGCGTTCCGCGGCCGTGGCGGTCGCGGTGCGACGCAGGGTGCGTTCGGTCGCTCCGGCGGCCGTCCCGTGCGCGGACGGAAGTCGAAGCGCGCGAAGCGTCAGGAGTTCGAGCAGCAGAGTGCGCCCTCGCCGGGTGGCGTCCAGGTCCCGCGCGGTGACGGCACCACCGTCATCCGTATCCGGGCCGGTGCCTCGCTGTCGGACTTCGCCGACCGCATCGACGTCAACCCCGCCTCGCTCGTCACCGTCCTGTTCCACCTGGGCGAGATGGCCACGGCGACGCAGTCGCTCGACGAGGACACGTTCAAGGTCCTGGGCGACGAGCTCGGGTACGTCATCGAGATCGTGTCCCCCGAGGAGGAGGACCGCGAGCTGCTCGAGCAGTTCGACATCGACCTCGATGCCGAGCTCGAGGCGGAGACCGAGGAGGAGCTCGCGCCCCGTCCGCCGGTCGTCACCGTCATGGGCCACGTCGACCACGGAAAGACCAAGACGCTGGACGCGATCCGGTCGACGGACGTCGTCGCCGGGGAGCACGGTGGTATCACCCAGCACATCGGCGCCTACCAGGTGTCGGTGCCGCACGAGGGTGTGGACCGCGCGCTGACGTTCATCGACACCCCCGGTCACGAGGCCTTCACGGCCATGCGTGCCCGTGGTGCCGAGGTCACGGACATCGCGATCCTCGTGGTGGCCGCGGACGACGGCGTCATGCCGCAGACGATCGAGGCGCTCAACCACGCCCAGGCGGCGAACGTCCCGATCGTCGTCGCGGTCAACAAGGTCGACGTCGACGGCGCGAACCCCGACAAGATCCGCCAGCAGCTCACCGAGTACAACCTGGTGGCCGAGGAGTACGGCGGCGAGACCATGTTCGTCGACGTCTCGGCGAAGAACCGCACCGGCATCGACGAGCTTCTCGAGGCGGTCCTGCTCACCGCGGACGCCGCGCTCGAGCTCACGGCGAACCCGGACAAGGACGCGCGCGGTGTGGCCATCGAGGCCAACCTCGACAAGGGGCGCGGCTCGGTCGCGACCGTGCTGGTCCAGTCGGGCACGCTGAAGGTCGGCGACTCGATCGTCGCGGGCACGGCCCACGGCCGCGTCCGGGCGATGCAGGACGAGCACGGCGAGAACATCAAGGAGGCGGGGCCCTCGCGTCCGGTCCAGGTCCTCGGCCTGGCCTCCGTGCCGCGCGCCGGCGACACGTTCCTCGTCGCGCCCGACGACCGCACCGCCCGGCAGATCGCCGACAAGCGGGAGGCCGCCGAGCGTGCCGCGACACTGGCGAAGCGCCGCAAGCGCGTCTCGCTGGAGGACTTCACCAAGGCGCTCGAGGAGGGGAAGGTCGACCACCTCAACCTCATCCTCAAGGGCGACGTGTCCGGTGCCGTCGAGGCGCTGGAGGACTCGCTGCTCAAGATCGACGTCGGAGACGAGGTCGCGCTGCGCATCATCCACCGCGGCGTCGGTGCGATCACGCAGAACGACGTCAACCTGGCGACCGTCGACAACGCGGTCATCGTCGGCTTCAACGTGCGTCCCGCCGAGCGGGTCACGGAGCTGGCCGACCGCGAGGGCGTCGAGATGAAGTTCTACTCGGTCATCTACGACGCGATCGAGGACGTGGAGAACGCGCTCAAGGGCATGCTCAAGCCCGAGTACGAGGAGGTGGAGCTCGGTACCGCCGAGATCCGCCAGGTCTTCCGCTCGTCGAAGTTCGGCAACATCGCCGGTTCGATCGTCCGGTCGGGACTCATCCGGCGCAACGCCTCCGCGCGGCTCGTCCGCGACGGGGTCGTGGTGGCGGGCGACCTCAAGATCGACTCGCTGCGCCGGGAGAAGGACGACGTCACCGAGGTCCGCGAGGGCTTCGAGTGCGGTATCAACCTCGGCTACCGCGACATCGCGGAGGGCGACGTGATCGAGACGTTTGAGATGCGGGAGAAGCCCCGCGCCTGATCGAGCCACCCGCGGGGTGCGGTCCACCGACCATGTCGGCGGGCCGCACCCCGCGGCGGCTCACGGCTCGCCGGGGGACTACGGCTCAGCACCGGACTCCGGCTCGCCCACCCGTCCCACCGCTGCGTAGGCTCCGATCGCACCGCAGCACCATCCACCCGTGGAGGTCCCCATGGCCGACTCCGGCCGCGCGCGCCGGCTCGCCGAGCGCATCCAGCAGATCGTCGCCCGCATGCTCGACACGCGGATCAAGGACCCGCGCCTCGGGTTCGTCACGGTCACCGACGTCCGGGTGACGGGCGACCTCCAGCACGCCACCGTCTTCTACACGGTCTACGGCTCCGACGAGGACCGGGCGGGGACCGCCGCCGCGCTGAGGTCGGCGACGGGCATCCTCCGCTCCGAGGTCGGCAAGCAGACGGGCGTGCGGCTCACGCCGACGCTGGAGTTCGTCCTCGACGCCCTGCCGAGCACCGCCCAGGACCTGGCCGACCGCCTCGCCGAGGCCAGGCTGCGCGACGAGCAGATCGCCGCGGCCGCCGCGGGAGCCACCTACGCCGGCGACGCCGACCCGTACAAGGCGCCCCGCGAGGTTCTCGACGGCGAGACCGACGCCGTACCCGACGACGAAGAGCCCCGCGACGTGGACGCCGACGCTCCGACGGCTGCCGGCGACGACGACCTGGAGGTCGTCGGGGAGATCGACGGCGACGAGGACCTCTACCGTGCGCCGGACACCGGTGACGCGGCGACGGATCCGTTCGACGCGGCCGCCGAGGCCGACGACGCGCCCCGCGACGCATCCGGCCGCGCGTGAGGATCCCGCGCGGCCGTGCCCCGGCCGCGGACGGCGTGCTGCTCGTCGACAAGCCGCAGGGACTGACGAGCCACGACGTCGTCGCGCGGGTGCGACGCATGGCCGCGACCCGCAAGGTCGGGCATGCCGGCACGCTGGACCCGATGGCGACCGGGCTGCTCGTCCTCGGCGTCGGGCGCGCGACCCGCCTGCTCACCTACGTGGTCGGCGCGGACAAGACCTACGTGGCGACGGTCCGGCTCGGCGTCGCGACGACCACCGACGACGCCGAGGGGCAGGCCGCCGACGCTCCCGGGGCGAGCTTCGACGTCGTACAGGAACGTCTGACCGAGGCGCTCGGTCGGCTGACCGGGGTGATCTCCCAGGTCCCGTCCGCGGTCTCTGCCATCAAGGTCGACGGGAAGCGGGCCTACGCCCGCGTGCGGGACGGCGAGGAGGTCGAGCTCGCCGCGCGCGAGGTGACCGTCCACGAGCTCGACGTCGTGGGCGAGCCGCGCGCCGCCGTCGTGCCGCCCGGGGAACCGGGGGAGGGGACGTCGGTGGTCGACGTCGACGTGCGCGTCCGCTGCTCGTCCGGCACGTACGTGCGGGCGATCGCGCGGGACCTCGGTGCCGAGCTCGGCACGGGCGGGCACCTCACCGCACTGCGGCGCACGGCGGTGGGTCCGTTCGACGTCGACGAGGGCGCGACCCTTCAGGCGATGGCGGACGCGATCGCCGAGGAGATCGAGGAGGCGCCGGGTGAGGAGTCGGGCGACGGTGCGGGCGACGGCGCAGGTGACCGGTCCGGGCCCGGGGAGCGGCTCGCGGCGCGACCGACGCCGGAGGAGCCCGGTGCAGGTGTGCTCACGACGCTGCCGGCCGGCACGCTCGCGCGCCGCCTCTTCCGCGTGCGCGAGCTCACCGAGGCCGAGACGACCGCCGTGCGCTACGGGCAGCGCATCGGACCGAGCGGCGGCAAGACCGACGATTCGGCCGAGTCGGCGGTCGCATCGACGGGAGGCGTCGCCACGGACGCCGACGCGGAGGCGCCGGGCGCATCCGTCGTCGCGGCCTTCGCCCCGGCCGGCCACCTCGTGGCACTTCTGGCCGACGAGCGAGGCAGGGCGCGGCCGGTCCTCGTGCTCGACCCGGCCTGATCCGACGAGGACTGGCGAACCGATCGATTGACGATCGATAGGTTGACGCCTACGCTGCAGGTATCGGTAGTCGATAGGTTGTCGTGGGCTCGGGGGTGCGGTGATGGGCGCCGGGATCGTGGGCGGACTGAAGGCGGTACTGGTCGTAGTCGGACTTGGAAGCGTCGCTGCGCAGGTCTGGATCCTGCCGGCCATGGCAACCGAGTTCGTCCGTCTGGCCCCGGACGTCGCCTTCCTGCGCGTCCCGATGCTCGTCGTGTGGATCGCGGTGGTCGCCTGCGTGCAGGTGGCGCTCGTGGCCGTCTGGCGGCTGCTCGACCTCGTCCGGTCGGACGAGATCTTCGCGGGCTCGGCCTCTCGCTGGGTCGACGCCGTCATCGGGTCCGTCGTGACGGCCACCGTCCTTGTCACCGGGGTCTTCGTCTACCTGACCGTCGTCCTCGGTCAGGGCAGCCCTGCGATCGCCCTGGCGCTGCTGTGTCTCGTCGTTCTCGGCGTCGGAGTGGCGCTGCTGATCGTCGTCATGCGCGCTCTGCTGCGTCGGGCGACGGCGCTCGAGTCGGATCTTGCGACCGTGATCTGACGTCTGTCCGCGCCGGGAGCCGCGAGTCGGTGGTGGTCGACCTTCGGCACCACGACTGCCCGTCGTGCCTCGATGGCATGCCTCTGCACGACGTCGTTCGGTGCCACGACGTTTCCACATGTCCGCCCAGGTCATGGCCGTCCACAGGTGCGTCCGGTGGGCCTGTCGATGTCAGTGGTCCCTCGTAGCCTGGGTGCAGATCGAACGTCGTTCGGTCGCTGCACCGGCCCGCCGCACGAGGCGCGGGACGGCCTGAGGACCTCGGGGGAGGTGTCGACGATGACGCTGAACGATCTGGGCACGCACGGGGCCGGTCACCCCGCCGCTGGCGGAGAGTCGGTGCCGGACGTCCCGCCTCGCGGCGGGGAGGACCATCGAGCGTCCTCCCGTGAACTTGATGAGCTGCTGGCCGCGCCGGTCCCGGAGAGCCCCGAGGCCCTGGTGGCCGGATCGGACGAGGCGAACGAGTCGGACATGGGCCCGGGCCAGAGCGCCGATGCCCCGACTGGCCGCACAGATGTATCGGGCCTGCCGGACCTGCCTGACGTCCCAGACCTGTCCGACCTGCCCGACCTGCCGGACCTGCCGGACCTGCTCTCTGCGCTCGTGCGGCCCTCGTTCGCGACCGAGCGCGAGGCGGTGGACCACATTCAGCTCCTCGAGCAGGTCAAGGCGGCGAGCGCGGCCGGGCAGGCTCTCGCGGCGGCGGAGCTCGCCCGGGTGCGCGGGGAGGCGGAGGTGAAGCGTGGCGTCCCGTTCGAGGAGCGGGGCAAGGGGCTGGCCGCCGAGGTGGCCCTCGCCCGCAGGGAGACGGTGGGCCGCGGATCACGCCACCTCGGACTTGCGCAGGCTCTCGTCCACGAGCTGCCGTGCACGCTCGCGCTCATGAGCCAGGGGCTCGTCTCCGAGTGGCGCGCGACCATCCTCGCCCGTGAGACGGCCGGCCTGTCCGTCGAGGACCGGCGACGTGTCGACGCGGCGCTGGCGGACGACCTGCCGACCTGGGGCGACAAGCAGGTGCAGAACCACGCCCGCAAGAAGGCGCACGAGCTGGACGACCAGGCCGCGCAGCTCCGGCACCGACGGGAGCGGAACAGCCGCCGCGTGAGCGTGCGGCCGGCCGACGGCTCGATGGCCTACCTCACCGCGTACCTGCCGATGATCGAGGCCGTCCGGGTCCACGCCTCGCTGCACACCCAGGCGGCCACGATCGTCAACGCCGGCGGGGCGGAGGAGCGGAGCGCTGCGCAGGTGGCGGCGGACCTTCTCGTCGAGCACGTCACGGGCGCCTCCGCGAGCGAGCCGCGGGACGTCGACCTCACGATCGTCATGACCGATCGGACGCTCGCAGGTGGGGACGAGCCCGCGTGGCTGCCCGGCCAGGGGCCGCTGTCCGCGCAGGTCGCCCGGGACGAGGTCCGCGAGTCCGCCAGGGTCTGGTTCCGACGTCTCTGGACCGACCCGGCCACCGGTGGTGTGGTGAGCATGGAGTCGCAGCGACGCACGTTCGGCGGCCAGCTCCGCCGGCTCGTCCTCATGCGCGACGACGGGTGCACCGAGCCCTACTGCGACGCACCGGCCGAGCACGTCGACCACGCGGTGCCCCACGCCGAGGGTGGAGCCACGAGCTTCCGCAACGGTTCCGGGCTGTGCGCGGCGCACAACTACGCGAAGCAGAATCCCGGCTGGCGGCACCGGCTCCGCGCCGACGGGGACCGGCTCGACGTCTGGACCCCCACCGGCCACCGGTACAGCGTGCCGAGATCGCCGTTCCCCTATCGGATCCGACCGATGCCACCGTCGATGACCAAGGAGCAGCACGAACAGCTGGGGGAACGCGTCGCGGCGCGGGTCCGACGACTCGGCGAGCCGCCGCCGGGTGGGGACGAGCCCGCCCCCGAGCCATAGGCAGGGCGCGCTGCTGACCGTGAAGCACCAGGCAGCATGCGCCGCCTCCCGTCCACCGATCAGGGGGGCCCGTGCGTCCCCGTGGTGCGAGCCGCCGCGACCCGCTCAGCCCCGATCTGGTCGAGGATCGCCGCGAGCCCCGGCATCGATCGGCCCGGGCCGACCGCCAGGTATCCGGGCCGGTGGATCTCCGGGGCGTCGGCGTCGCCGTCGAGCTCGAGATGATCGACGACGCCGCCCGCCGCCCGCACGAGGTGAGCGCCCGCGGACACGTCCCACGGGGTCGTCCGCAGGCCGAAGGTCGCGTCCAGGCGTCCCGCGGCGACGAGCGCGAGTTCGGCGGCCCCCGCGCCGAGCGACCGCAGCGCCGTCACCGTGGTGAGCAGCTGGGCGTGGTGCGCGGCCGTCGCCGGGTGCGCCAGGTCGCTCACCCCCGGATACCCCGACGACACGACGCACTCGATGTCCGACCTCTCGACCGGCCCGGGCGCGCGCTCGGGTCGCGACGTCGTCGGGCTCCCGTCGAGCGGATGAGCCTGGACGTGGCAGTCCTCGTCGCTGGCGAAGACCTCGAGCCCGAGCTCGGGGATCCGCACCACGGCGGCGACCGTCTCGTCCCCCACCTGCGCCGCGATCGACGTGCAGTAGACCGGGACGCCCGCCGCGAAGTTCGACGTGCCGTCGATCGGGTCGACGACGAACGTCACCACGCCCGGCGGCGTCGGGTACCGGGGCGGGACCGGACCGCCCCCGACGACGTCGAGACCTCCCTCCTCGCCGAGGATCCGCGCGTCGGGCACATGCCGGCGCAGCACCTCGATCGCGATCTCCTCGCTGCGGCGGTCGTGGACGGTGACGATGTCGTGCGCGTCGCGCTTGAGCTCGCGCTCCGCCGCCGCGCCCGAGACCCCGAGGAGGTAGTCGCAGATCTGTGCCGCCGCGTCGCGCACGGCGTCGAGCAGCTCGGCCGGGGTAGGGACCGCGTGCCACGACGCCGGGTCGACGGTGCCCATGCCCGCCCCCGTCCCCGGCCCGCTCACAGCTCGCTCGACTCGCCGGGACCCAGGTCCACGTACTCCAGGTCCGGCAGGTCGGTGAGCTGCCGGACGTGCGCCCCGTACAGCCCGCGCCCCGCGTCGCTGAGCAGCGCGTCGTGGATCGGCACCACCGCCCGCGGCCGGATGCGCCCGACGAACTCGACACCGTCCCGGGACGCCGCCCACGGCGCGGACAGCGGGTGCGCGAGGACGTCCACCGCGCCCGGCTCCGCATCGAGCGCGTCTCCGGGATGGAAGAGCGTGGGCTCGCCGTCGGCGGACATGACGAGCCCCGCGTTCGGCACCCGCTCCACCGAGTCGAAGGCGTGGGCGTGCAGCTCGCCCACCACGCGCACCCGCAGGTCACCGATCGCCAGCTCGCCACCCGGCTCGAGCGGGCTCGCGGCGCTCAGACCGGTCCGCCGCAACGCCTCGGTGGACGCCGGGTCCGCGTGCAGGACCGCGCGCGGATTGGCGGCGAGCAGGGCGGGGACGCGATCGACGTCGAGGTGGTCGCGGTGGACGTGGGTGACCAGCACGGCATCGAGGTCCGTGACGTCGTCGAAGGCGGGGGACAGGGTGCCGGGATCGACGAGCACCCGGCGTCCCGCGGACTCGACGAGCAGACAGGCGTGGCCGAGATGGGTGACGCGCATGTGTCCACGCTATCGGCGCGCGCCACCGGGCGCGCCTGGCGCGGTCGGACGACACGGCCGAACGAGCCGAGCCGGCCCTCCCAGGTAACGCCCAGACAACTCCCCACCGGTGGCCAGCGAACGTCCAGGAACTCGGCAGACCGCCGCGAGCGTGCTCCCAGCGTGGTCCTGGAACGTGTGCCTCACACCGGGGCCGACCGCGGTCCCCGCCTCGAGAAGGAGATCGACCATGGCCACCGGCGCTCCCGAACCCATCCCCACGCCCGACGGGCCCGCCTACGAGGGCAGGCTCCTCGTCCGCCCCGACGACGAGGTCGTCGACCAGGGGGTGGGCTTCGACGTCGGCACCCTGCTCAGCCGCCGGCACGTCCTCACGCTGGTGGGCGCCGGAGCGGGTGCCACGCTCCTTGCGGCGTGCTCACCGTCCGGCTCGTCGACGTCGGGCACGGGCGAGACCGGCTCGGCCGGCGCGGCGGGAAGCGCGACCGACGGCGCGAGCTCCACGGGCACGACGACCGGCCTGCCGTCCGCCGAGATCCCCGACGAGACCGCCGGCCCGTACCCGGGCGACGGCTCCAACGGCCCCGACGTCCTCGAGGAGGCCGGCATCGTCCGCTCGGACATCCGCTCCAACATCGGCGAGACCGACCCGGTCGACGGCGTCCCGCTCGCCTTCACCATCCGCGTCACCGACATGGTGAACGACGACGTGCCCTTCGAGGGCGCCGCCGTCTACGCCTGGCACTGCAACGGCCTCGGCGAGTACTCGATGTACTCCTCCGGCGTCGAGGACGACACCTGGCTGCGCGGCGTCCAGGTCGCGAACGCCGACGGCGAGGTCACCTTCACGTCGATCGTCCCCGGCTGCTACGCCGGGCGCTGGCCGCACATCCACTTCGAGGTCTACCCCGACGTCGACTCGATCACCGACGCGGCCCACGCGATCGCCACCTCGCAGATCGCCGTCCCCGAGGCGATCCTCGGCGACATCTACGCCCTCGACGCCTACGCGGGCTCGGCGCAGAACCTCGCGGGGATCACCCTCGCGACCGACGGCATCTTCGGGGACGACGCCGAGGAGCTGCAGATGCCCACGATCTCCGGGGACCTCGAGACCGGCTACATCGCCGCCCTCGTCGCGCGGGTGGACACCACGACGGAGCCGACCGGCGGCGGCGAGGGCGGTCCCGGCGGAGACATGCCCGACGGCGGGACCATGCCCGACGGCGCGACCATGCCCGACGGGACGGGCGACGGCGGGCCTGGCGGTACTCCTCCAGGCGGTACGCCGGGTGAACCACCGGCCGGTGAGGCGTCGACCGACCGGTCCTGACGCGTCCTCGTCGCTGCACGCGCCTGTCCGACCAGCCCCGTCCCCCCGGTCCGACACGTTCCGGCTCGACCGGTCCGACGAGCCCCGCCCCCACCGGTCCGACGCGTTCCGGCCCGACCTCACCGCCCCACCGACCCGACCACGTGAAAGCGAGACCCCGACATGCTCCGCAACCTCACGGGCTGGCACGCCCTCATCATCCTCGCCACGATCCTCCTGCTCTTCGGCGCCTCGAAGCTGCCGGCGCTCGCCCGTAGCGTCGGCCAGTCCGTGCGCATCCTCAAGAAGGAGGTGGGGAACGAGGAGACGTCCGGCGACGGGGCAGCCGATGGCGCCGTCCAGCCGTGAGCGCCGTCGACGCGGCGACGAACGGTCGGATGCCGCTCGCGGGCCACGCGCGCGAGGCACGTGCCCGGATGTTCCGCTCGGTGGCGGCCCTCACGGTCGGCACGAGCGCCGGTTTCCTCCTCGCCGACCCGGTCCTCGACCTCGTGCGGGCCCCGCTCGTCGAGCTCACCGAGACCCGCGTGACCGCGCTCAACTACTCCAGCCTGACCGGGGCGTTCGACCTCAAGGTCCGGCTCGCGATCGTCGTCGGTCTCGTGCTCTCCGCGCCGGTCTGGATCTTCGAGACGCTCGCCTTCCTTCTGCCCGGCCTCACGCGGCGAGAGCGCAGGTACGTCCTCGCCTCGCTCGGCGCCGCCCTTCCGCTGTTCCTCGCGGGGTGCGCCGGCGGCCTGCTGCTGTTCCCCCACATGGTGCAGGTGCTCGTCGAGCTCTCGTCGACCGAGGACCTCACGCTGCTGGACGCCTCGGGCTACGTGAGCTTCGTGCTCAAGGTGGTGCTCACGACCGGGGTCGCGTTCACCGTGCCGGTGGGCGTCGTCGTGCTCAACCTCCTCGGCATCCTGCCCGCGCGGCTCCTCGCGCGCACGTGGCGGCTGCTCGTGGTCGTCATCGTCGTGTTCAGCGCCCTCGTCACGCCGGCCGCCGACCTGTTGTCGATGGCCCTGGTCGCCGTCCCCATGGCCGCCCTGTTCGGGGCCGCCTACCTCGTCGCCCTCCTCCACGACCGGCACGTCGCCAGGCAGGCGCTCGCCACGGACCGGCAGCGGTCCACGATCACCGGAGGTGACGCATGACCGGCGGCCTCAGCCTCGAGAAGCTCGTCGTGGTGCTCGTCGTCGCGAGCCTGGTCATCGGCCCGTCACGGCTCCCCGGCTACGCGGCCAGGCTCGGCGAGGTCGTGCGCGGCCTGCGCGACGCCGTCGAGGCCACGCGCACCCGGACAGAGAACGAGCTCGGCGTCCCGCTCAGCGTCGACGAGTGGCGCGACGCCGTGCGGCGCTACGACCCCCGACGGGTCGTGCGCGAGGCGCTCGCGGAGGAGCCGGTCGGGGGCGTCGGGACCGAAGAGGTCGACGGACGGGCCGGCACGGCAGGCACCGGCGTGCCGGTCGACCCGGCAGGCACCGACGCGCCGGTCGACCCGGCAGGCGCCGGCGTGCCGGTCGAGGCGGCCGACCTCTTGGAGGTCGCCGAGTCCTCCGAGCCCGCACACCGGGACGCCCCCTCCGAGCCCGCCTGGCGCTGGCAGGTCGCGGGCGGCAGCTCGGGTCATCCACGCCGCGTCCGCGTGCCGGTCGCGGCGTCGGCGGACAGCCCTCCGGCCGACGCCTCTTCGGCCGTTGCCCCTCCGGGCGATGCCTCTTCGGCCGTTGCCCGTCGGCCCGATGCGTCTCCGGCCGGCGGCGACACCACGGCCGAGCCCTCGCCGCCTCCCGACCGAGAGGTCCGCGCTGCACCCGAACTACAGTGACCCTGCGGCGCGACGCGTCGTCCCCGGCGACGGGGCGCGCACACGAAGGGCGAACGGTGCAGGTCTGGCACGACTCCGAGGAGATCCCCCGCGACCTCGGCCCGATCGTCCTCACGGTCGGCGTCTTCGACGGCGTCCACCGCGGCCACCGTGCCCTGCTGGCGGCGACCGTCGAGGAGGCCGCGAAGCGTTCCCTCCCGGCCGTCGCGCTGACCTTCGACCCGCACCCGGCCCAGGTGCACCGACCCGAGGACGATCTCGTCCTCGTCGCCAACGCCGCCGACCGCATCGAGCGGCTCTCCGCCCTCGGCCTCGACGGGGTCCTCGTGCAGCACTACGACCTGGAGTTCGCGTCCGCGACCCCGGAGGAGTTCGTCTCGGACTACCTGCGGCGCGACCTGGAGGTCGCCTGCCTCGTGGTGGGGGAGGACGTCCGCTTCGGCCGCGACAACGCCGGCGACGCCGACGTCCTGCACGACCTGTGCGACCGCCTGGGCATCGAGCTCGTCCTCGTCGCCGAGGTCGCCTGCGACCTCACGGGCCGACGGTGGTCGTCCACGTGGATCCGGCAGTCCCTGGCCGCCGGCGACGTCCACCAGGCCGCCCGCATCCTCGGGAGGCCGCACCGGCTGCGCGGCGTCGTCGTGCGCGGGTTCCGCCGCGGCCGCGCGCTCGGGTACCCGACCGCCAACCTCGCCCCCGACGACCTCGGCGTGGTCCCCGCCGACGGCGTCTACGCCGGCTGGCTGCTGCCGGGACCGTTCGACACACCGGGTGCCGCGGACACCGGCGCCACCCGGCTGCCGGCCGCGATCTCCGTCGGTACCAACCCCACGTTCCAGGGCACCGAGCGCACCGTCGAGGCCCACGTGCTCGGTCGCACCGACCTCGACCTGTACGACGAGGAGGTCGTCGTCGAGTTCGTCGCGCACCTGCGACCCATGGTCACGTTCGACGGCATGGAACCCCTCATGGCGCAGATGCGGGCCGACGTCGAGGACGCGGCCGGCATCCTCGGTGTCCCGGTCCCGCCCGAGCTCGCGCCCGACGCCGTCACGGCCACCTGAGGGACGCGGCCCGTCGGCCGCCTCAGGCCACCGCGCGGGCCGGCTCGACCAGGCGGCCGTCGGCGATGTGCACGGTGGCGTCGACGCTGCCGAGCGTGGACTCGTCGTGGCTCACCAGCAGGGTGGCGGCGCCGGTGGTCCGGGTCAGCTCCGTGAGGAGGTCGACGATCTGCGTGCCCCGCTCGTGGTCGAGCGCCGAGGTCGGCTCGTCGACGAGCAGCACCGCCGGGTCGCCGACGAGCGCCCGCGCGATGTTCACCCGCTGACGCTGTCCGCCCGAGAGCTGGTGCGGCCTGCGGCCCAGCTCCCGCTCCAGGCCGACGCGCGCGAGCATCTCGGCCGCACGCTCCCTCGCGTCGGGCAGCGACCCACCCAGCATGTGCGCGGTCACCACGAGCTGCTCGTGCGCGGTCAGGCTCGGCAGCAGCTTCGGCTGCTGGAAGACGATGCCGATGCTTCTGCGGCGCAGCTCGGCGCGCTCGGGCTCGCCGAGCGTCGCGCCGGCGCCCGTCACCACGGCCGGACCCACCTGTACGAGCCCGGAGTCGGGGAGCGTGAGCGTGGCGGCGATCGCCAGCAGGCTCGACTTCCCCGACCCGGACGGCCCCAGCAGCGCCGTCGTCGTCCCCGGCGCGACGACCAGCGAGACGTCGTCGACGGCGGTGAGCCGGCCGTCGCCGTCGGGGTAGGAGAGCGTGACGTGGTCGAGGAGAAGTCCGGTGGTGGTCATGGCGTGCACCTTTCGGTCGCGGGCGTATCGGCGAGGGGGCCGGTGTGGTCCGGGCGGCGGGTCAGGACGCGTTGAGCGCCGCGTGCGGGTCGACGGCCGCGATGCGGCGCAGCGACAGCCCGGCGCCGAGCAGGCCGAGGACCACCAGGATGAGGACGGGCACCACGGTCGTCGTCCACCCCAGGGCCACCGGCATGACGTCGGAGATGGCCCACGCGGTGAGCGTCGCGAGCCCGGAGCCGAGCACGGTCCCGGCGAGCAGGAGCACGGCGGCCTGGCCGAGCGCGTCGCGCAGGAGGTAGCCGGTCGACGCGCCGAGGGCCTTGAGCACGGCGACGTCGTCGGAGCGGCTGATCGTCCAGACGGTGAAGAACGAGCCCACCACGAGCGCCGAGATCGCGTACAGGAAGCCCTGCATGAGCATCAGCGAGCCGTTTTCCGAGGCGTAGGAGCCGATCGCCTGCAGCGAGTCGCCGCGGGAGACGGTGGTGGTCCCCAGCTCGGCGTCGATACCGGCGAGGTCGGCGCCGGACGCGGTCTCCAGGGCGACGACGGTGGCCACGAGGTCCCCGCCGCCCGCGCCTGCGCCGCCCGTCGACGCCGGGGAGCCGACCGCCTGCCAGTCGGCCAGCGTCGTCCACACCACGGGCGTGTGGGAGAAGCTGGCGGCGGTGTCCGCGACGCCCGCGACGTCGAGGTCCTGACCGGCGACGGCCAGCGTGTCACCCGCCCCGGCGTCCAGCTCCTCGGCGGCACCGGGGGAGAGCCAGACCGACCCGTCCGCGAGGTCGACGCCGTCCGGCACGGCGAACGAGCCCGGCTCGGCGCCCAGGACGGTGACGCTCGCGGTGCTGCCGTCGACCGACGACCGCGTCGTGGCGACTCCGAGCGGCGCCGTCTGCGCCACGCCGTCGGCCTCGGCGAGGGTCTCCCACTGCGCGGCGTCGACCTGGGAGGACGTGAAGCTCGGCTCCTCCTCGGAGCCGAACGCCAGGTGGTCGGCGGGCAGGTCCGCGATCGCCGACGTCGACTCGCGGGCGAGCCCCGACGTCAGCGCCGACAGGAACGTGACGAGGAAGGTGATGAGGACGACGACGCCCGTCATGAGGGCGAAGCGGCCGGAGGCGAAGCGCAGGTCGCGCCAGGCGACGAACATGGTGGAAGCTCCTCGGGTCGGACGAGGCTCCAGGCTCGCGCCGCAGCGCTGCGCACACATCGGCCGGAGGGGACGGGTGTCGGCGCCGCGAGGTGCAGGCCTCGCTCAACCTTTTGGCCGATCCGTCCCGGCGGCCGCGTCCGTACTGTGGTGCGGTGACCCTCCTGCCCGCAGCGCCGCCTGCCGCGCCGCCCGGCCGACGTGCCGCCCGCGCCATGCAGCTCGGGCTCGACGCCCTCGCCCTGGTGCTGGCCGCGCTCGTCGTGTGGCGCGGCGAGCAGGCCGCCCCCTACGGCCTGGCCTTCGGCGTCGTGCACGTGGTCGGACGGCTCGCGCTCGGTCCGGTCGTGCACGAGCGGGCCGGCGCCCGACCGGTGCGTCCGCGCGCCGCCGTCGCCTGGGTCGCCGTCCTCACCGGCCTCGCCCTCACCGCCGGGTTCGCGGGCACCGAAGGGATCTGGCTCGCCTTCCCCGTCTTCCTGCTCCAGCTGCACGTCCTGCCCACTCTCGCCGGGGTCGTCGCGGTCGCGGTCACCACGGCCGTCACGGTGGTGGCCGGCGCCGGCCGCGACGGTCTGGGCGTCGGGGCGGTGCTCGGCCCGGTGCTCGGCGCCGCGGTGTGCGTCGGCGTCGTCCTCGGCGTGCGCACCGTCCTCGCCGAGGCCGACCAGCGCCGAGAGCTCCTCGAGGACCTCGTCGCCGCCCGGCAGGTCCTGGCCGAGCGGGAGCGCGCCTCCGTCGTCGCCGCCGAGCGGCAGCGCCTGGCCCGCGAGATCCACGACAGCCTCGCCCAGGGCCTGGCCTCCGTCGAGCTCGTCCTGCGCGCCGCCGACGGCGCGCTCGCCGCAGGGGAGACCGCGAAGGCGCGGGACCTGGTCGACACCGCGCGCACGGCCGCGCGGGACAACCTCGCCGAGGCCCGAGCCTTCGTCCGCGACCTGCCCTCGCCTCTGGTCGGCACGGGCCTGCACGACGCCGTCGCCCGGCTCGCCGAGCAGACCACCCGTGCCGGCGGCGTCCGGGTCGACGTCACGGTCACCGGCGACGAGCGGGCCCTGCCCGGCGCCGTCGAGCAGGCCCTGTGGCGGGTGGCGCAGCAGGCGCTCGCGAACGCCGTCGAGCACGCCGGCGCCTCCTCGGCCCACGTCACGCTCAGCTACCTCGGCGAGGCCGTCGCGCTCGACGTCGTCGACGACGGCACCGGGTTCGACCCGGCACGAGTGCGTGGTGGGGTGCGCGACGGTCTGCGCGACGGTCGGCACGGTGGAGCGCTCGGGGAGGCCACGTCGGACGTGGACCCCGAAGCCGACCCCGACCCCGCCGCAGTCCCCGACGCCGGACCCGCCGCCGCTCCGCGCGGCCGGGGGACCGGGCTCGACGGCATGCACGAGCGGCTGCGCGCCGTCGGCGGGACGTTGACGGTCGAGTCGGCCCCGTCGTCCGGCACGGCCGTGGGCGCGGTGGTGCCGCTGTGAACGCGGCGACCCTGCGCGTCGTCCTCGTCGACGACCACCCCGTGGTGCGCGCCGGCCTGCGCGCGGTGCTCGACGCCGAGCCGGACCTCGACGTCGTCGCCGACGTCGGCGACGGCGAGGCCCTGCTCGCGCTGCTCGCGACGGGGGAGCACGTCGACGTCGTCCTCATGGATCTCCAGCTCGGCGCGGGGCGGCCCGACGGCGCCGCGGTCACGCGCCGGGTCCACGAGTCGGGCGGCCCACCCGTGCTCGTGGTCACCACCTACGACACGGAGTCGGACATCCTCGCCGCGCTCGACGCCGGCGCCCTCGGCTACCTCCTCAAGGACGCCCCCACCGAGGAGCTCGTGGCCGGCGTGCGCGCCGCCGCCCAGGGCCGCACGGTCCTGGACCCTTCGGTGCAGTCCCGGCTCGTCGGGCGCATGCGCTCGCCCGGCACGGCGCTCACGCCCCGCGAGCTCGAGGTGCTCGACCGGCTCGCCCGCGGCGAGTCCAACGACCAGATCGCCGGCGCCCTGTTCCTGTCCCGCGCCACGGTCAAGTCCCACCTCGCGCACGTCTACGACAAGCTCGGGGTCGACAGCCGGACCGCCGCCGTCGCCCGAGCCCGGGAGCGCGGGCTGCTGCGCGGGTGACGGCGCGCGGCGGTGTGCGGCGTCACGCCCTGCGACCCGGCTCCGGCGCCCCGCCTTGGTAGGCTGGTCGTTGCCGTCAAGCCGGCCACGGACGCGTCATGCCCGGGAGAACATGCCCCGGAGCTCCGTGCAACGAACCGAACTGGAGACACATGGCCCTCTCGAAGGACGTCAAGCAGCAGATCATCGCCGAGTACGCGACCCATGAGGGCGACACCGGTTCCCCCGAGGTCCAGGTCGCGATGCTCTCGCGCCGGATCAAGGACCTCACCGAGCACTTCAAGGGCCACAAGCACGACCACCACTCGCGTCGTGGGCTCATGCTCCTCATCGGCCAGCGCAAGCGACTGCTCGCGTACCTCGCCGCCGAGGACATCGAGCGGTACCGCTCCCTCATCGCACGTCTCGGCCTGCGCCGCTGACGTCATCGGCCCCGGACCCGTCAGGGGTCCGGGGCCGCTCTGCGACGCACGGCGTCGACACAGAGCGCGACACAACTGAATCCACCGCAGCACACCGCCGCACCAGGCCGTTCGTCCGGTCCTCGGTAGTGGCCTCCGGAAGCGCGAGATGCAGCGTCCGTGGGCCTCGATCGATGACCGTCGGGGGCGGGCGCGGCACGACCGACAAGGAGGCCCTCATGGAGGGACCCGAGATCACCGCGGCCGAGGCCGTCATCGACAACGGCCGCTTCGGCACCCGTACCGTCCGCTTCGAGACCGGACGCCTGGCCCGCCAGGCCGCCGGCTCCGCCGTCGCCTACCTCGACGAGGAGACGATGGTGCTGTCCGCCACGACGGCCGGCAAGCACCCCAAGGACCACTTCGACTTCTTCCCGCTCACCGTCGACATCGAGGAGCGCCAGTACGCCGCCGGCAAGATCCCCGGCGCGTTCTTCCGCCGCGAGGGGCGCCCCTCGACCGACGCGATCCTCGCCTGCCGCCTCATCGACCGGCCGCTGCGCCCCTCGTTCGTCAAGGGCCTGCGCAACGAGATCCAGGTCGTCGGCACCATCTTCTCCGTCCACCCGGACGACGCCTACGACGTCGTGGCCATGAACGCCGCGTCGATGTCCACCCAGATCGCGGGCCTGCCCTTCTCGGGTCCGATCGGCTCGGTGCGCGTCGCCCTCGTCGAGGACCAGTGGGTCGCGTTCCCGCGCTACTCGGAGCTCGAGCGCTCCGTCTTCTCGATGGTGGTCGCCGGCCGCCGGGTCGAGACCAAGGGCGGCGCCGACATCGCCGTCATGATGGTCGAGGCCGAGGCCTCCGACAACGTCTTCGAGCTCATCGCCGCGGGCGCCACCAAGCCGACCGAGGAGGTCGTCTCCCAGGGCCTGGAGGCCGCGAAGACCTTCATCGGCGCCCTGTGCGACGCCCAGTCCGAGCTCGCGGCCACGACCGCGAAGCCGACCGGCGACTTCCCGCTGTTCCCGGACTACGCCGACGACGCGCTCACCGCCGTCGAGGGCCACGTCCTCGCCGACGTCCAGCAGGCCATCACGATCCCCGGCAAGCAGGACCGCGAGACGCGCCAGGACGAGATCAAGACCGCGATGCTCGAGGCGCTCGGCGAGCAGTTCGAGGGCCGCGAGAAGGAGCTCTCCGCCGCGTACCGCACCGTGACGAAGGAGGTCGTGCGCAAGCGCGTCCTCACCGAGGGCATCCGCATGGACGGCCGCGGGCTCAAGGACATCCGCACGATCTCGGCCGAGGTCGAGGTCCTGCCGCGCGTCCACGGCTCGGCGCTGTTCGAGCGTGGCGAGACCCAGATCCTCGGGGTCACCACGCTCAACATGCTGAAGATGGAGCAGCAGATCGACTCGCTGTCGCCCGTCACCAAGAAGCGCTACATGCACCACTACAACTTCCCGCCCTACTCCACGGGCGAGACGGGGCGCGTCGGCTCGCCGAAGCGCCGCGAGATCGGCCACGGGGCGCTCGCCGAGCGTGCGCTCGTGCCGGTCCTGCCGAGCCGCACCGAGTTCCCCTACGCGATCCGTCAGGTCTCCGAGGCGCTCGGCTCCAACGGCTCGACGTCGATGGGCTCCGTCTGCGCGTCGACCCTCGCGATGCTCAACGCGGGCGTGCCGCTGCGCGCCCCCGTGGCCGGCATCGCCATGGGCCTGATGTCCGACGAGGTCGACGGCGAGACCCGCTACGCGGCGCTCACCGACATCCTCGGCGCCGAGGACGCGCAGGGCGACATGGACTTCAAGGTCGCCGGCACGCGCGAGATCGTCACCGCCATCCAGCTCGACACCAAGCTCGACGGCCTCCCGGCCTCCGTGCTCACCGGTGCGCTGACCCAGGCCCGCGACGCCCGGCTGTTCATTCTCGACGTGATGAACGAGGCGATCGACGCCCCCGACGAGATGGCCCCGACGGCGCCGCGCATCATCACCGTCCAGGTCCCGGTCGACAAGATCGGCGAGGTCATCGGCCCCAAGGGCAAGATGATCAACCAGATCCAGGAGGACACCGGCGCGGACATCTCGATCGAGGACGACGGCACCGTGTTCATCGGTGCGGTCGACGGCCCGTCCGCCGAGGCGGCGCGCCAGGCCATCAACTCGATCGCCAACCCGCAGATGCCGGAGGTCGGCGAGCGGTTCGTCGGCACGGTCGTCAAGACCACGTCGTTCGGCGCGTTCGTCTCGCTCACGCCGGGCAAGGACGGCCTGCTGCACATCTCGCAGGTCAAGCGTCTCGTCGGCGGCCGCCGGATCGACTCCGTCGAGGAGGTCCTCCAGGTGGGCGCCAAGGTGCAGGTCGAGCTCGCCGAGATCGACCCGCGCGGCAAGCTCTCGCTGCACGCCGTGGTCGAGGGCGACGAGTCCGGCCCGGCCGCCGGCGCCGAGGGCTCCACGCCCGAGGCCGACGCCGACGCCGACGAGAAGCCGGCCCGCCGGGAGCGTGCGCCGCGCGAGCGTCGCCCGCGCACGCGGACCCGCAGCTCGGCCGCCGACTCCGACGAGTGAGCGGGATTCTGTCTCACGAGTGAGCGGGATTCTGCTTCGCGAGTGAGCGGGATTCTGCCTGGCGAGTGAGCGCGGTTCTGCTTCACGAGTGAGCGCGTCGGCCACCGGCACCGCGTGACACGACCACCGACGGGGGTCGGGCCCCTCAGGGCCCGGCCCCCGTCGTCGTGCGTGGACCGGGCGGGAGGGCCCGGCTCCGTCGACGGGGGACCGGGCGCCGGCGCCGCGGCCTACGATTGATCGATGCCCCACGACCCCCGCATCACCACCGACGGCACGCCCGGCGCCCGCCCCGACCACCGCTCGTCCGGCCCCGCGCCCACGACCGACCGCGGATCCGGCGTCGACGGCGGACGCGACGGCGGGACCCGGCCGCTCGTCGTCGCCCCGGCCGGCTCACCGGGCACCGAACTGAGCTGGGAGGCCGGCGGCACGCTCGCCCGGCGCTCCGTCCTGCCCGGCGGCGTGCGCGTCCTCACCGAGCAGGTCCCCGGCCAGCGCTCGGTGGCGCTCGGTGCGTGGATCGCCGTCGGGGCGAGGGACGAGACCGGCGGGCACCTCGGCTCCACGCACGTGCTGGAGCACCTGCTGTTCAAGGGGACCGCGCGGCGCAGCGCGCTGGACATCGCCGAGGCGTTCGACGCCGTCGGCGGGGAGTCCAACGCGGCGACCGGCCAGGAGTCCACCTGCTACCACGCGCGCGTCCTCGACGACGACGCACCCCTCGCGCTCGACGTCATCACCGACATGATCACCTCGGCCACGCTCGACGCCGACGAGCTCGAGAACGAGCGCGGCGTCATCCTCGACGAGCTCGCGGCCGCCGAGGACGACGCGCAGGACGTCGCCCACGAGCGGTTCGCCACCGCGGTCCTCGGCGGGCACCCGCTGGGCCGCCCCGTCGGCGGCACACCGGAGTCGGTGCGAGCGCTGCCCCGGGACGTCGTCGCCGAGCACTACCGCTCCTACTACCGCAGCGACGAGCTCGTGCTCACGGCCGCCGGGTCGCTCGACCACGACGAGCTGTGCGAGCGGCTCACCGAGCTGCTCGGGCGTGGCGGCTGGGAGCTCGACGCGTCGGCCGCGCCCGCGCCGCGACGCAGCGCGCACGACCCGACGCGCGGCCGGCCCGTGACGTCCGATGCCGGGTCGGAACGGGCCGGGTCGGAGCCGACCGGGCAGCCGCGTGCCGTCACGGTCGTGCGAGCCACCGAGCAGGCGCACGTCGTCATCGGTGCACCCGCCCTGCGCGCGGGCGACCCGCGCCGGTGGGCCCTGGCGCTCGCGACGACGATCCTCGGCGGCGGCATGAGCTCGCGCCTGTTCCAGGAGGTGCGCGAGCGCCGCGGCCTGGCCTACAGCACGTACGCGTGGTCGACCTCGTACGCCGAGGCCGGCTACGCGGGCCTGTACGCGGGCTGCGCGCCCGACGCCGTCCCCGAGGTGGCCAGGCTGCTGGCCGGGACGCTCGCCGACCTCGCGGGTGACGGCCCCGCCGAGGCCGAGCTCGCGCGTGCCAAGGGCCAGCTGCGCGGAGGGATCGTGCTCGGGCTCGAGGACAGCGGGGCGCGCATGTCCCGCCTGGGCAACGCCGAGATCGTGCGCGGCGAACTCACCTCCATCGACGCGACCATCGAGCTCATCGACGCCGTGACCGCGAGGGACGTGGCGGACATGGCCGCCTTCATCGCCGCCGGCGACCGTGCGGCCACGGTCGTGGGACCGGTCGCCCCCGATGCCGCGGACGGGCTCCTCGGCTAGCGCCCCGGCGCCGGCCCCGGCCAGACCTCACGCCCGCGCTCGCTCCACCGGCCCACCCTCGTCCAGATCGTGGGACGTTCCGGAGCAGCCGGGCGGGGTCCCGCCCGGCCTCGCGATCGTGGTGGTCATCCAGGCCGACCGGCCCGGGAGAGATGCTTCGAGGAGACAGCATGACCACGACGATCGACGCCCAGGCCCCCACGATCCCCACGATCCCCGCGAGCCACGAGTCCGTGCCCGCGGCCCGCGGCATCTGGCGCGGCAACGTGCACACCGACCTCACGTCGCGGCACTTCGAGTACGCCACGGGCGAGCCCGAGGCGATCGGTGGCACGGACCTCGCGCCGTCGCCGATGGACCTGTTCGTCGGCGGCACGGCCGGCTGCCTCGCCGTCGTCGTCGAGGTCGTGGCCGGCGAGTTGGGGATCGCCTTCGAGTCCCTCGAGATCGACGTCGACGGTCACCTCGGCACCCGCGGGTTCCTCGGCACCGCCGACGTGCCCCCGAACATCCAGGTTCTCGACGTCACCGTGCGGCTCACGACCTCCGCGACCGAGGCACAGGTCGAGGAGCTCAAGGACGCCTCGAGCCGGCGCTGCCCGGCGCTCGGGCTCTTCCGCGCCGCGAACCTCACGATCAACGAGGACTGGTTCGTCACCGCGGCATGAGCAACCTGCCCTCGATGACCGCGCGACTCGTATCGTGGCGCGCATGAGTGAATCGATCCGGGTGGCGGTCGTCGGGGCGGCGGGCCGCATGGGACAGCAGGTGGTCGGCGCCGTGCGCGCCGCGGAGGACCTCGAGCTCGTGGCCGAGCTGGACGCCGGCGACGACGTCGCGGCCGGCGTGCGCGAGGCGGGCGCCTCGGTCGCCGTGGAGTTCGCCGTGCCGAGCGCGAGCCGGGACAACGTCCGGGCGATCCTCGACGCAGGAGCGAGCGCCGTCGTCGGGACCACCGGGTGGACCGACGAGGCGTTGGCCGAGCTCGAGACCTACGTGAGCGAGGTCAACGAGCGGCGTGCGGACGCGGGGGAGGAGCCGCTGGGCGTCCTCGTCGCCCCGAACTTCGCACTGTCCGCCGTGCTGGCGATGTCCTTCGCCCGGCAGGCCGCTGCGTACTTCGAGTCCGTCGAGGTCGTCGAGCTGCACCACCCCGACAAGGTCGACGCGCCGTCGGGGACGGCACTGAGCACCGCGCGCGGGATCGCGGCGGCGCGCAGGGAGGCGGGGCTCGCGGACTCCCCGGATGCCACCGAGACCGACCCCGACGGGGCGCGCGGCGCGAACGTCGACGGCGTGCACGTGCACGCCGTGCGGCTGCGGGGCCTCATCGCGCACGAGGAGGTCCTCCTGGGGAACCCCGGTGAGCAGCTGACGATCCGTACCGACTCGTTCGACCGGGCGAGCTTCATGCCCGGCGTGCTGCTGGCCGCGCGGCAGATCGGCGGCCGGCCGGGGCTGACCCGGGGGCTGGACGCGCTGCTCGACGTGTGAGCGGGTGGCGCGCCGGGTGCGCGGCCCACGACCGCTGCTGACTCAGCTGCCGAGGGTCGCCCACCACTCGTCCTGGACCGCCTCGGCGGAACCGACCGGGATCTCCCTGCGACGGCCCGTCGGCGCGAAGCCCGCGGCGTCGAGGAACCGCTGCCGAGGATCGTCGCCGCGCACCACCCAGATCGACAACGCGGTCGCGCCCGAGTCCCGCGCGAGGTCCGCGCACGCCGCCAGGAGCCTGGACCCGTGCCCCACCCGCTCGGCGCCTGGGCTGATCTCCAGGGCGAGGATCTCGAGCAGGGTCCCGCGCCGCGCCGCCAGAAGTGCCTCGGACGGCGCCTCGTCGGCCTGTGTCGCCTGTGCCGCCTGCGCCGCGTCTCCCGCCTGCGCAGCGTCGCCAGCCTGCGCCGCCTGCTCGGCCTCGTCCTGCGTCGCCGGGGCGGCCGGGGCGATCGCCGCCAGCCCGACGACGTCCTTGCCATCGAGAGCCGTGAGCACGTGGTGACCGCGCTCGGTCACGGCGGCGGCGTTCGCCCAGGCCAGTGCCAGGTCGCCGGGGTCGATGACGGACAGCGCCTCGTCGTCGGCCGCGATCCCGGCCCCCGCCGCCAGGGCCGCCCGCATGGTGGTGGTGTGGATGGCGCCGAGGTCGTCGGCGTCGGCGGGGATCGTCGGCCGTACCGACACGTCGGGCCCGCCGCGGGAGGTCGTCGGCAGCCCCTCGGGCGTGCGGCCCGCCGCGAGGGAGGACAGGACGTCGTCGTGGTGGTCGCTCACCGAACCACCCTATGAGGTCACGCGTCACCCCTCCTGCGCCGGCACGGCCGTGGCAGGTCCGGGCATCCGCCAGGCGACCAGCGCGCCGACCAGGAGGCCGAGCCCGGCCAGCGCTGTGGCGACCACGAACGGGTCGCCGCCGTGCAGCGCGGGCGCGAATCCGATGCCCACGAAGACCGCCACGCCGGCGGAGCCGCCGAGCTGGTCGGCCGCACGCTGCACTCCAGAGGCTGTCCCTGCGTCGTCGTCGGTCACGCCGCTGACCGCGACGTACTGCAGGCCCACGAGGCCGAGGCCCATGCCCGCGGCGATCGGCAGCATCGCCAGGACCGTCGGCGCCGCACCGGCATCAACCGCCGCCACCGTGGCGATCACGACCATCGCGGCCGCGGTCAGGCCGAGGCCGGCCAGCACGCAGGCGCGCGCTCCCCACCTGCCCAGCAGCCGGGGCACGAGCGTGGCGAAGACGATGAGCGCGACCGCCAGCGGGAGCATCGTCAGGCCGGCGCCCAGGGGCCCGATGCCGAGTCGGTCCTGCAGATAGAACGTGAACAGCAGGAACGAGGTCGACAACGCACCGCTGAGCAGCATCGTGGTCAGGTTCGCTGCCACACGGCCGCGGTGGGCGAAGAACGACAGCGGCAGCAGAGGGTCGGGCGAACGCATCTCGACCCGCACGAACGCGAGACCGGCCAGCACCGCCCCGACCAGGGCTGCCGGAGCGACCCACGCGGGTGCACCGGGCTCGCCCGCCTCGATCACCCCCAGGGTGAACAGCAAGGGGCCGGCGGTCAGGAGCACGGCCCCGGGGACGTCCATCGACCCGGCGCCGCGGGACACGGGACGGTCGCGCTCGACCAGGCCGAGCGCGGCCACCAGCACCACGAGGATGAAGGGCACCGAGACGAGGAAGACCCACCGCCAGCCCAGCTGGGCGGTGATGATCCCGGACAGGACGAGGCCGAGCACGAGGCCGCAGCTGGCGACGGCTGCCCACACGCTCAGCGCACGCGACCTGCGCGGCCCCTCGGGGAACATCAGCACGATGGTGGCCATCGCCGCCGGAAGGGCGATCGCCTCGCCGGCGCCCTGGAGCAGGCGCGCGCCGACCAGCCACCCGAAGGACGGGGCCAGCCCCGCCAGCAGCGAGGCGGCACCGAAGAGGGTCGTGCCCGCCAGCAGCGTGCGGCGTCGGCCCAGCAGGTCGCCGAGCCGGCCACCCAGCATCAGCAGGCCGCCGCCGGTGACCGTGTATCCGACCACGACCCAGGTCAGGGCACGAGCGTCGACACCGAACTCGTCGCCGATCGACGGCAGTGCGATGTTGACCACGGTCACGTCGACCGCGATGAAGAACTGCAGCATCGACATCGCGCACAGGACGAGCCAGGCGCGTGCCGGGGACGGGCCGTGCCCGCGTGAAGGTGGAAGTGGTGACGTCACCAGGTACTCCGTTGCTCAGGGGGTGCGAGCAGCACGAAGGTGCCGCTCCGGTCTGATCACGAAGCGGCTGGACGTCTCGAGGTAAGGAGGTGGGACGTCCCGCCGCTAGCGGGACGTCCTGGTCACAGCGGCGCAGGAGGCCGCGGAAGCTGCTGTCACGTCGGCCAAGTTATCAGCACGAACGTGCCGGCGCGGCTGCCGGACGGTGGTCGCCGGTGAGATCGGGCCCCGGCGCTCAGCCCGGCGCTCCCGCCGTCCGGGTACCGCCGCGGGTACCGTTCCAGCATGACGATGCCCTACCACCCCTCGCGCAGCTTCGGCTCGGTGTCCGTCGCCATGGCGACCCCGTTCACGCCCGACGGCGAGCTCGACGTCGACGCGGCCGTCTCGCTCGCGGTCGCCCTCGTCGAGGACGGGTGCGACGCCCTCGTGCTCAACGGCACCACGGGCGAGTCGCCCACGACGCACCAGCCCGAGAAGGACGCGCTCGTCCGGGCGGTCACGGAGGCCGTCGGGGACAGGGTGATGATCATCGGCGGCGCCGGCTCGAACGACACCGCGCACGCGGTACGCATCGCCGAGGGCGCCGCGCGCTCCGGCGCCAAGGGCCTGCTCGTCGTCGCGCCGTACTACAACCGCCCCTCGCAGGAGGGCGTCTACCAGCACATCGTGGCCGTGACCGAGGCGACCGACCTGCCGGTGATGGTCTACGACATCCCCGGCCGCACCGGCGTGCGCCTCGAGCCGGAGACCCTCGACCGGCTCGCCGCGCACGAGCAGATCCTCGCGGTGAAGGACGCCACCGGCGACGTGCCGGCCGGCTTCGAGACGATGTCCCGCACCGGGCTGGAGTACTACTCCGGCGACGACGCGCTCAACTTCGCGTGGCTCGCCCACGGGGCGTCCGGGGTCGTCTCCGTGGTCGGCCACGTGGCCGCCGCGAAGTACGTCGAGATGGTCCGCGAGGTCGACGCCGGCGACCTGCCGGGCGCGCGCGCCGTCGCCCACCGGGTCAAGCCGCTCGTCGCGGCGATCATGGGCACCGGCCAGGGCGCCGTCATGTCGAAGCACGCCAGCCACCTGCGGGGGCGCATCCCGCACCCCACCGTGCGCCTCCCGCTCGTCGGCGCGACCGAGGCGGAGGTCGCCGAGCTGCGCGCCACCCTCGAGGCGGAGGGGTACCTCCCGGCCTGAGCTGCCGGCGTACCGAGCAGACGCGCCGCGCAGACGCACCGAGCAGACGCACCGCTGGACGGGCACCGTCCGTGCCCGGGCCGGGGTCGCCGCGCAGGTCAGTGCTTGATCGTGTATCCGGCGTCGACGGGCAGCGTGACTCCGGTGACGTACCGCCCGGTAGTGCCCCCCACGACGGCGAGGCCCCCAGGCCGTTCGGCGTGCGGTGCGCGCGGCGCTCACAGCGGGTCGGTGAGGTACCTCTGGAACGTGGGCGCGAGCCACCGGACGACGTCGTCGTGGCTCGCCGAGGCGAGGGGCTCCACGCGTGCCACCAGACGCACCATCGCGAGCCCGATCACCTGGGTGGCGACGAGGGTCGCGCGGAGCCGGGCCTCGTCGGCGGGCACGCCGAGCCGCTGGATCATCGGGACGACCTGGCCGGACATCACCTCGACGAGCCGGTCGCGCGCCGGCTCGTGCTCGACCGCGGTGCGCAGGAGGACGAGGAGGACGTCGTCCTGCTCCCAGCGCCGAAGCACGTGGCGGGCGATGAGCTCGCCGATCTCATCGGGCGTCGTGGGGGCGTCGCCGGTGAGGTCGATGCCGAGCTCGACGTCGACGGTGGCGGCGAACAGGTCCGCCTTCGACCCGAACGAGCGGATGACGACCGCGGGATCGACGCCGGCCCGGGCGGCGATCGCCCGGACCGTCGCCCGGTCGTAGCCCTGCTCGGCGAAGAGCTCCCGGGCGGCGGCGCGGATCGTCGTGCGGTTCTCCTGCGCGGTGCGGCGGGCCATCGTCCCACTGTAGATCAACGAGCGTTGACCTGCGTGGCGGCGAGGCGTACCGTCACGTCAACAAGCGTTGATCATTGGAGGTGCGCGATGACGAGGACGGGGCGTGGGGCGGCCAGGTCGGGGCGCGGAGCGGCGCGCGGGACGGGACCCGGGCAGGGCAGGTCGGGGCGTCGGACGGCCAGGTCGGGCCGTGGCGGGAACGGGGACGGGAGGCCGGGCCCGGGCGACGTCGTCGTCGAGGCCGAGGGCCTGTCGGTCGTCCGGGGCGGCAAGGAGGTCCTGCGCGGTGTCGACCTCGAGCTGCGCGCGGGGGAGATCCTCGGGCTCCTGGGCCCGTCCGGCGGCGGGAAGACGACGCTCATGCGCGCCGTCGTCGGGGTCCAGCGGCGCGTGACCGGACGCCTCGACGTGCTCGGCCGCCCCGCCGGGGGCGCCGACCTGAGGGGGCGGATCGGCTACGTCACCCAGGCCCCGGCCGTCTACGACGACATCACGGCGGCCGAGAACCTCGCCTTCTTCGCGGCCGTCCTCGGCGCCGGGCGCGACGACGTCGACCGGGCGCTCGCGGCCGTCGGCCTCACCGGGGCCGCCGACCAGGTGGTCGGCTCGATGTCCGGCGGTCAGCGCGGCCGCGTCTCGCTGGCCACCGCCCTACTGTCCCGGCCGCCGGTCCTCGTCCTCGACGAGCCGACGGTCGGCCTGGACCCGGTGCTGCGCCGCTCGCTGTGGGAGACGTTCCGCGAGCTCGCCGCGGGCGGCGCCGGCCTGCTCGTCTCGAGCCACGTGATGGACGAGGCCGAGCGGTGCGACCGCATCGCTCTCGTGCGCGACGGCGTGCTCCTGGCCACCGGTACCCCGGCCGGGCTCAGGGAGCGCACCGGCACGGCCACCGTCGAGGACGCGTTCCTCGCGCTCGTCGAGGAGGCGGCGGCGTGACCCCCGGGACCACGATCGCCGTCTCGCGCCGCGTGCTCACCCAGCTGCGTCGCGACCCGCGGACGGTGGCGCTCATGCTGCTCGTGCCGTGCCTGCTCCTGGCCCTGCTGCGGTGGGTGTTCGGGGAGGCCGGAGACGGTGCCACGTTCCAGCGCCTGGGCCCGAGCCTCATCGCGATCATGCCGTTCATCGTCATGTTCGTCGTCACCTCGGTGACGATGCTCCGCGAGCGGACCGCCGGCACCCTCGAGCGGCTCCTCGCCATGCCGACCGGCCGGGGAGACATCCTGGTGGGCTACGCACTCGCGTTCCTCGCCGTCTGCGTGGTCCAGGCGGGGCTCGTCATCGCGCTCGCCGTCGGCCTGCTCGGCCTGGAGGTGAGCGGACCGCTGTGGGCGCTCGTCGCCGTCGCCCTGACCGACGCCTTCCTCGGCACCGCGCTCGGCCTCGCCGTCTCCGCGTTCGCCCGGACCGAGTTCCAGGCCGTCCAGTTCATGCCGGCCCTCATCCTCCCGCAGCTGCTCCTGTGCGGACTGTTCGTGCCGCGCGAGGCGATGCCGCGCGCGGCGGAGATCCTCTCCGACCTGCTGCCGATGTCCTACGCCGTCGACGCGATGACGGGCGTGCAGGCGGGCACGGGCGGGGCCGTGGCCGACGGCACGTGGGCCGATCTCGGCGTCGTCGCCGCCCTCGCCGTGGTGGTCCTCATGCTCGGCACCCTCACGCTGCGCAGGCGAACCGACTGACGGCGTGCGCGGGTAGTGGGAGGATGAGCCGGTGAGCAATCCCCATCCTGAGCTGACCCGTCCGCCCGCCCTCGCGAAGGGCGCCATGCGCATCGTGCCCCTCGGAGGGCTCGGCGAGGTCGGCCGCAACATGACGGTCTTCGAGTACGACGGCAAGCTCCTTATCGTCGACTGCGGGGTGCTCTTCCCCGAGGAGCACCAGCCCGGCGTCGACGTCATCCTCCCGGACTTCAGCTACATCGAGGACCGGATCGACGACGTCGTCGCCGTGGTCCTCACGCACGGCCACGAGGACCACATCGGTGCCGTGCCCTATCTCCTGCGCCTCCGGGGCGACATCCCGCTGCTCGGTTCGCGGCTCACCCTCGCGTTCATCGAGGCCAAGCTGCGCGAGCACCGGCTGACCCCCCAGCTCCAGGTCGTCGCCGAGGACGAGCGGGTGACGAAGGGCCCGTTCGACCTCGAGTTCGTCGCAGTCAACCACTCCATCCCGGACGCGCTCGCAGTGATGATCCGCACCGGCGCGGGCTCCGTCCTGCACACGGGCGACTTCAAGATGGACCAGCTGCCGCTGGACGGGCGCATCACCGACCTGCGTGCCTTCGCGCGTCTGGGCGAGGAGGGCGTGGACCTGTTCATGACCGACTCGACGAACGCCGAGGTGCCGGGCTTCACCGCACCCGAGCGGGACATCGGTTCGGTCCTCGACCAGGTGTTCGGCCAGGCCGAGGGGCAGATCGTCGTCGCCTCCTTCGCCAGCCACGTCCACCGCGTCCAGCAGGTCCTCGACGCCGCCGCACTGCACGGCCGCAGGGTCGCGCTCGTCGGACGGTCGATGATCCGCAACATGGGCATCGCCGCCGACCTCGGCTACCTCACGGTCCCGCCCGGCGTCCTCATCGACCAGAAGAACATCGACTCGATCCCGGCCCAGGACCGGGTCCTCATGGCCACCGGCTCCCAGGGCGAGCCGATGGCCGCCCTGTCGAGGATCGCCAACCGCAACCACAAGGTCGACGTCGGACCGGGCGACACGGTGATCTTCGCGTCCTCTCTCATCCCGGGCAACGAGAACTCGGTGTTCCGGGTGATCAACGGCCTCATGCGCCTCGGCGCGAAGGTCGTCCACCAGTCCAACGCCAAGGTCCACGTCTCCGGGCACGCCTCGGCCGGCGAGCTCCTGTACTGCTACAACATCGTGCAGCCGAAGAACGTCATGCCCGTGCACGGCGAGATCCGTCACCTCGTGGCCAACGGGGCGCTCGCCGTCCGCACCGGTCTGCCCGCCGAGCGGGTCGTGCTCGCCGAGGACGGCGTCGTCGTCGACCTCGCCGGCGGACGCGCGAAGATCGCCGGACAGGTTGAGTGCGGATACGTCTACGTCGACGGCAGCTCGGTCGGCGAGGTGACGGAGACCGAGCTCAAGGACCGGCGGATCCTCGGCGAGGAGGGCTTCATCTCGATCTTCGCCGTGGTCGACCGGCAGCACGGCACGGTCGTGGTCGGCCCGCACATCGAGGCCCGCGGCATGGCGGAGGCGCCCGCCGTCTTCGACGGCATCCTGCCCGACGTCACGGCCGCCCTGGAGGAGGTCGCCGCGCGCGGCAACGCCGACACGCACCAGATGCAGCAGGCGATGCGGCGCGTGGTGGGCCGGTGGGTCTCTCGGCGCCTGCGGCGCTCGCCGATGATCATGCCGACCGTCGTCGAGGTCTGACGGCTCGGGTCCGAGGTCTGACCTAGGCCGGGTCGCAGGCGGCGGCGATCCGCACGACGATCTCGGTGAGGATCGCCTCCGTGGTCGCGAGGGAGACCCGGACGTGCCCGGCGCCCGCGCCGCCGAACGCCGGGCCGTCCGCGGCGAGCACCCCGTGCCGGCGCAGCACCTGACCGGGGGTGTCGCCCAGGCCGTACTCACGCAGGTCGAGCCAGCCGAGGTAGGTCGCCTCCGCGGGGGAGACGCGTGCCTTCGGCAGGAGCTCGGACGCGAGCCGGACGAGCAGGTCGTGACGGCGGTCCATCTCCTTCACGAATCCGGCGAGCCACTCCTCCCCGTGGTCGTAGGCGGCCGTCACCGCGACGACCCCGGGGGTGGAGACCTCCTTGGCGAGGTGCGCCGCGTGCGTGTCCCACTCCCGTGCGGCCTCGGGGGTCGACGCGACGAGCTGGGCGCAGCGCAGACCGGGCAGGTTGAAGGACTTCGACGCCGAGGTCGCAGTCACAGAGTGCGCCGCCGCAGTGTCGCCGATGCTCGCGTAGGGCACGTGGACGTGGCCCGGGCGGACGATCGAGGCGTGGATCTCGTCTGCGAAGACGGTGGCGCCGCACCGGTCGACGACCTCGGCGATCGCCTCGAGCTCGGCGCGCGTGTGCACGCGGCCCGTCGGGTTCTGCGGGTTGCACAGGATGAAGAGGTCGCCGGGGCGCAGGGCCTCGGCGAGCGCGTCGAGGTCGTAGGAGTACGCGTCGCCCTCGCGGGCGAGGGGGACCTGGACGAGCTCGGTGCCCCACCGCGGCGGCACACCGAAGAAGCTCGGGTAGGCCGGCGTCGGCAGCACGATGCGTGCGCCGACCGGCAGGCGCCTGACCAGCTGGTGCATCGCGGAGAGCACGTCGGGCAGGAGGCGCACCCGGTCCGGGTCGACCTCGACCCCGTGCTGGCGGGTGAGGAAGCCGGCGCTCGCCTCGGTGCAGGCCCGCGTGAGCGCCGGTGAGATGTAGCCGAACAGCTGCTTGTCCACGGCATCGTGCAACGCCTCGAGCACGACGGGCGCGGTGCCGAGGTCGGACTCGGCGATGAACGTGCCGTAGAGGTCGGCGTCGGCGGGCCACGCGATACGGCCGCCGATCGCGCGCAGCGCCGCGACCTCCTCAGCGTGGGTCGTGACGCCGGCGGTGCCCGCGGCGTCCGTCGTCCCGGTCATCGGTGGTCCACCTGGCATGCGATCACGTGTGCTCCCTGTCGTGCGTCGAGGTCAGTGCGAGTCGTCCGAGCGCGCGCTCGAACCTGGCCTCATTGTCCTCCTCGCTGCCGGTGAGCACGTGGTCGATCTCCAGCAGGACCAGTCCGTGGACGAGGGCGAGCACGGTGGCGGCGTGCTCGTGGAGCTCCTCGGGGGACGTGTCCGGGGACAGGAGGCGTTCGACGGCGAGCATGATCTGGTGGGGGCCGTGCTCCCCGGTGAGCCGGGTCTGGCCGTGCCGCTCGGCGAGCACGCCGAAGGCCCGGTACACGTTCGGCATCTCCCGGGCGGCCCGGCGGTAGGCGTGGCACAGCGAGACGAAGTCCTCGAGCGGGTCCTCGTGCACCCGGCGGCGCGCGATGAGCGCCCGGAAGTCCTTCAGGCCCCGCCCGGTCACCTCGGCGACGAGCCGGTCGCGCGACCCGAACAGCGCGTAGACGCCGGCGGTGGTGGTCCCCGCCTCGGCGGCGACCGCGCGGATCGAGACGGAGTTCTCGCCGCCCGCAGCCAGCGCGCGTCCTGCGGCCCGGAGGAGGTCGGCGCGCAGGTCGTCGTCGTAGGGGCGCGGACGGGACATGCCAGCAGAATATGGCGTCATCGCCCGGCCCGTGCGTGCTCGGGTGGGGTAGTGCACCCCACGCCGGGCGTCGTGAGCCCACCGACGGCGACGTGCCGTGCACGCGATCCGGGTCGAGATCTCGGGCCCCGCGCCGTGCGGCGGCTATCGTGGCCCCGATGGCTACCCGTGCGTCTTCCCCCTCACGGCCGGCCCCGGCGGCACGCGGTGCGTCCTCCTCGCCGGCGCGTCCCACGCGCCCGCGCGGCGGCGGATCCGGCGGCAAGGGCACGGCAGGTCCGTCGCGCAGCGGCGGGACCGACCGACGATCGACCGGCAAGGAGGGCGGCTCAGTGCGACGCACCGGACCGGGCGACGGCTCGTCCGGCCCGAAGAGGCCCAGGTCCGGGATCCCCTCGGGCTTCCGCAACGACGCCATCGCGCTCGGCCTGCTCGCGCTCGCGATCGTCGTCGCCCTGCGCGAGTGGTTCGGCCTCTCGGGCCTCGCGGGCGTGCTCATCCACCACGCCGTCGCGGGCCTGGTCGGCGTGCTCGGCCTGCTCGTCCCCGTCGTCCTCGTCGTGCTCGCGGTCCAGCTGTGGCGCGAGGACCCCGAGGACCCCGACGACGACCTGCGCCCGCACGTCGTGATCGGCGTCGCGATCCTCGGCCTCGCCGTGGCCGCCGTCATCCACATCTTCGCCGGCTCGCCGTCCCCGATGGACTCGTTCACCGGCGTCGAGGACGCGGGCGGCCTGGTCGGCTGGGTGCTCGGCACGCCGCTCAACGCCCTGCTCTCGCCCTGGGGGGCCGTCCCGGTCCTCGTCCTGTTCGGCCTGTTCGGCGCCCTCGTGCTCACGGGCACGCCGATCCGTGCGCTGCCGGAGCGGACCCGCCGGGCCGCGGCCTGGATCTCCGGCCACGCCCCCGCCGGCCGCCACGGCGAGGACGACGCCGACGACCCCGCCGACGACGACGCGCCCCGGCGCGGACGACACCGCGGCGGACGCGGCCGCGACGGCGAGCGCACCGAGATGCTCGACCGGTACGCCGGCGACGAGGCGTTTGACCAGGCCGCCGAGGTCGGGCCCGGCCCCGCGCTCGAGGACGGGACGTCCGACGACGGCGCGCCCCGGCGCGCGAACGCCCGCCGCGTGCGCAGGCCCGGTCCGCACGACGTGGCCGTGTCCGCCACCGGGCCCTCCGGCTCCGCCGACCCCGCGGCAGGCTCCGACGCCGTGCTCACCGCCGCGGGCCTGGCGGCGGGCGGCGCCGCGGGCGGCGGTGGCGGCTCCTCCGCGGCGGAGCAGGGGGTGGGCCCCGAGGCTCCGCCGACCCGCACCCTCCCGGCGGCCGGCGAGCAGCTCACCCTGCCCGACGGCGACTACGATCTCCCGGCCGAGGCGCTCCTCGAGCAGGGTCCGCCCCACAAGGTGCGCTCCGCCGCGAACGACCGCGTCGTCGACTCGCTCACCCAGGTGCTCGAGGAGTTCGGCGTCGACGCCTCCGTCACCGGCTTCTCGAGGGGCCCGACGGTCACCCGGTACGAGCTCGAGCTCGGCCCAGGCGTCAAGGTCGAGCGCATCACCGCGCTGTCGCGCAACATCGCCTACGCCGTGGCCAGCGCCGACGTGCGCATCCTCTCGCCGATCCCCGGCAAGTCCGCGATCGGCGTCGAGATCCCCAACACCGACCGCGAGTCCGTCGCCCTCGGCGACGTCCTGCGCTCGGCCGTCGCGCGGGCGTCCGACCACCCGCTCGTCGTGGGTGTCGGCAAGGACGTCGAGGGCGGCTACGTCGTCGCGAACCTGTCGAAGATGCCGCACATGCTCGTGGCCGGCGCCACCGGCTCCGGAAAGTCGAGCTTCATCAACTCGATGATCACCTCGGTGATGATGCGGGCGACCCCCGAGCAGGTACGCATGGTCCTCGTCGACCCCAAGCGGGTCGAGCTCACCATCTACGAAGGCATCCCGCACCTGGTCACGCCGATCATCACCAACCCGAAGAAGGCCGCCGAGGCCCTGGAGTGGGTCGTGCGCGAGATGGACATGCGCTACGACGACCTGTCCACCTACGGCTACAAGCACATCGACGACTTCAACGTCGCGGTCCGCGCCGGGAAGGTCACGCCGCCCCCCGGGAGCGAGCGCGTCCTCGCGCCGTACCCGTACCTGCTGGTCGTCGTCGACGAGCTCGCCGACCTCATGATGGTGGCCCCGCGCGACGTCGAGGCCTCGATCCAGCGCATCACGCAGCTCGCCCGCGCCGCCGGCATCCACCTCGTGCTCGCCACGCAGCGGCCGAGCGTCGACGTCGTCACCGGCCTCATCAAGGCCAACGTCCCGAGCCGGCTCGCCTTCGCCACGTCCTCGCTCGCCGACTCCCGCGTGGTCCTCGACCAGCCGGGCGCCGAGAAGCTCATCGGGCAGGGCGACGCGCTGTTCCTCCCGATGGGGGCGAGCAAGACGATGCGCGTGCAGGGCGCCTGGGTCGGCGAGAGCGAGATCCACGGCGTCGTCGAGCACGTGAAGAGCCAGGCCGACCCCGTGTTCCGCGAGGACGTCACCGCGCCGGCCGGGGCCAAGAAGCAGGTCGACGAGGACATCGGCGACGACCTCGACGTGCTGCTCCAGGCCGCCGAGCTCGTCGTCACCAGCCAGTTCGGCTCGACCTCGATGCTCCAGCGCAAGCTGCGCGTCGGCTTCGCCAAGGCCGGCCGCCTCATGGACCTGCTCGAGTCGCGCGAGATCGTCGGCCCCTCGGAGGGCTCGAAGGCCCGCGACGTGCTCGTCCAGCCCGACGACCTGCCCGGCACCCTGGCGATGCTCCGCGGGGAGGACGCGCCGCAGCCCGCCGCCGACGGCGGGGGGCAGGCCGGGTACGCAGCGGCGCCGGCCGCCCCGGCCGGGTCCGCGGACGTCCCGTTCGACGCGGCCGCCGCGTCGGGGGAGGGGCAGACCGAGGTCGTGGCGCCGCCGCAGTGGGACGACGACGGGTACGACGGCTACGACGAGGGGTCCGGCGAGGACGCCTGGGAGCTCACCGACCGCCGCTGACACCGGCGGGGGTCAGGACTCCCGGTCGACGGCGGCGAGCCGCACGTCGCGCAGCTCGCCGCCGTCCACGACGGCCGTCATCAGCGTGCACTCCGGCTGCCGGCGGCGGTCGGTCGGCGAGCCGGGGTTGAGCAGGCGGATGCCGCCCGGCGTCACGCTGTCCCACGGGATGTGGCTGTGGCCGAACACCAGCACGTCCGGCGGACCGTCCGCGAACGTCGCGTCGATGCGCCGCTCACGCCCCTGTGCCGCGCCGGTCTCGTGGATCACGGCGAGCCGCACGCCCTCGATGTCGGCCCGCGCCACCTCGGGCAGGCGGGCGCGCAGGTCCGCGCCGTCGTTGTTGCCGTGCACGCCGACGAGCCGGGCCGACCGGTCCTGCAGCGCGTCGAGGGTGGCGGTGTCGACCCAGTCGCCCGCGTGGACCACGACGTCGGCCCCGTCGACGGCGCGCCAGACGTCGCCGGGGATGCGGCGCGACCGCGCGGGCACGTGTGTGTCGGAGATGAGCAGCAGACGGATCGCCATACGGACATGGTGCCGGGCCGCCACGAGCGATGCGGACACTCACTGGTCCGCGCAGCCCGGCACGGGCGGGGTCGCGGACGACCACCGTGGCGCAGCATCCGCGCACGTCGTTAATCGCGTGCCACCGGGTGTCGCCGGGTGGATGCTTGCCCCGTGCCGGCACGACGTGCCCGTCGACCCGCGAAGGACAGACAGGGCCGACTACCTCTTCGCCACCTGGGACGGTGGCGGCAACCAGGTGCCCGCGACCGCGATCGCGCACGAGCTGCGCGCCCGTGGCCATCGGGTACGGTTCCTCGGCCTGGCCACCCAGGCCGACGCCTTCCACGCGAAGGACCTGGAGTTCTCGCCCTACCCGACGGCGGGTGGGTTCACCGTGGGCGCGTCCCCGGCGGCCCTGCTGCGGCTCATCGCGAACCGGGCGATGGGGCGCGACGTGGTGGCCGACCTGAGGAGCCGGCCTGCCGACGTCGTCGTGGTCGACGCCGTGCTCTTCGGCGTGATGGACGAGCTGCGCAGGGCGGGGCGGGGGTACGCCGTGCTCGGCCACACGTTCGACGGCTTCCTGCGCAGATCTCTGCGCACGGGTGGGCCCCTGCTGCGGCTGCAGGGCCTGCGGCCGCTGGACCTCCTCGACTCGTCGCTGACGACCATGGTCGCCTCGGTCCCCGAGCTCGACGCCGGGCACGGCGACGTCGTGCACATCGGCCCTGTGGTGCGGGGCGAGCCCGCACGACCGCCGGAGCCGCTCGTCCTGGTCAGCCTCAGCACGTTCGGCTTCCGCGGCCTGGTGCCGACGTGGCAGCGGGTGCTCGACGCCGTCGACGGCCTGGACGTCCGGGTCGTGGCCACCACCGGACCGGCACTCGACCCCTCGGCGCTGCGCGTGCCCGGCAACGTCGAGGTGCACCGCTGGTTGCCGCACGCCGACATCCTGCCGCGGGCCTCGGTCGTCATCGGTCACGGCGGCCACGGGACGACCATGGCCGCGCTCGCCCACGGCGTGCCGCTGCTGGTCCTCCCGCTCGACCCGATGTCGGACCAGCCCGTCGTCGGCCACGCGATCGCGCGCGCCGGTGTAGGCGCGACGCTTCCCCGGACGACGTCTCCGGAGGACATCCGGGCCGCCGTGTCGCGGCTGCTCGCAGCCGGACCGCACCGCGCGGCTGCCGCCGACCTGGGGGAGCGGGTGCGACGACTGGACGGTCGGACCGGCGGGGCGGACCTGCTGGAGTCGATCGCCGGCCGGCCTCCGGTGGCCGGAGCCGC
This sequence comes from Georgenia sp. Z1491, assembly GCF_049856175.1. Lineage (GTDB taxonomy): Bacteria > Actinomycetota > Actinomycetes > Actinomycetales > Actinomycetaceae > JB111. Next base: position 144,241 of record NZ_JBNDNA010000006.1, on the reverse strand, counting down.
CCGCTCACGGGCCGGGCGCCCACGGGGCGGGCGCGACCTGCCGAGGGTGACCGCCGCCGTCGGGGTCGACCAGGTGCCGACCTCCACGATGTCCCGCACCGGCATCGACGCCCCCGACTACGCGGACGAGTTCACCCTCGACATGCCGGGCGCGGACACCGCGACGGCCGAGACCTGGGCGCGGGCGATGCTCGGCGACGTCCCGAGCCTCGCGGAGCGGTTCATCTTCCAGGTCCTCCTGCGCCTCCGGCTGGCCCGGACCGCCACCGACGAGACCGTCGCCGGGTTCGCGATCGCCGAGCGGACGGGCGAGCGCGTCCTGCTCGAGGCCGACTCGCCGCTCCTGCGCTGCCGTCTCCTGGTCCAGGTCCGCGAGCACAGCGTCAGCCTCACCACCGTCATGGGCTACCACCGGCGCCGGGGCCGGATCACGTGGACTCTGGTCTCCGCCGTCCACCGGCGTCTGGGCCCCGGACTCCTGCGCGAGGCGGCGGCGAAGGTCGGGCTCCCGGCACCGAAGGGCTGACCAGGAGGATCCGTCACCTCCGCGAACGTCTCTCCCTAGCTGCGGGGCTCGACCCGCGGCGGTTCCCCGGTGGGCTCCAGCGGCGTGTCGAACGAGGGCGGGTCATCACCCATGACCGAGTCGAGCCACGAGCTGTACGACTCGATCTGGGCGGGGTCCCACGCGGTGGTCGACGGGTCCGCCAGCGCCTCGTGCAGCGGCACGAGCCCGTAGTCCCCGTAGGAGTCCATCACGGTGCCCATCCACTCCACCGAGTCCACGCGGGCCGGGCCGTCGGCGGGCACCGTGATCGTCGCCTGCGTCATGAGCCCGACGGCGGTCTCCATGATCGTCGAGCTGCCCGGCTGCTGGCTGGCCAGGGAGTTGCCCATCGACCATACCACCCACATGCCCTGGCCGTCGACGCCACCCTCGAGCTGCTCGATCGGCTGCGGCGTGTGCGGGTGCGAGCCGAGCACCAGGTCGATCTCGCCGGAGTCCGCGAGGAGCTGCGCGGCGTCCTGCTGGTAGGCATTGGGCTCGAACGTGTACTCGTCGCCCCAGTGCATCGAGGCGACGACGACGTCGGCGCCCGCCTCGCGCGCGGCCACAGCCTGGTCCACGAGCGGCTCGTCGTCGATCATGTCGACCAGGTGCGGCTCGGCGACGGGTATGCCGTTCGTCGAGTACGTCGCCGCGACGTGGGCGACCGTGATGTCGCGTCCGCCCCGCTCGAGGACGTACATCTGCGGGACCGCCTGCTCCTCGGGCGTTCGGGCCGTGCCCGCATAGCCCAGGCCGGCCTCCTCCATCACCTCGATGGTGCGGATGACGCCTTCGGTCTGCTGGTCCACGGAGTGGTTGGTCGCCGTCGAGCACCCGTCGTAGCCGGCCTCGGCGAGCAGCGGGACGATGTCCGGCGGTGCCGCGAAGACGGGGTACCCCACCGGCTCCGCGCCCTCCTGCGTGATCGGGACCTCGAGGTTGCACAGCGCGAGGTCGGCGCCGGCGATGTAGGGGGCGACCGGCTCGATCATCGGCCAGTAGTCGTAGGAACCGTCCGGCTGGACGGCCTCGGCGTTCATCAGCGGGTAGGTGATGACGTCGCCGGCCGCGGCGAGGGTGAACGTGACGTCGTCGCCGGCCGCGGCGTCGTCGGAGGGGGTCTCCGCGCCATCCGAGCCGGACTCGCCACCGGCGTCCTCGCCGTCCCCGGCAGGGGCCCCGGGCGCGTCGTCGCCGGTGCCGGGTTCCTCGGGCTCGGAGCCGGACGCGAGGCGCATCGCGAGGACGAGAAGCCCCACGGCGAGCGCGACGACGAGCACGACGACGATCAGCAGCTCGGTGGTCCGCGACAGACGTGGCATGACCGAAGGGTGCCACGCCGAGCCGCCCGGGCGTGGGAGTCGGTCCGCGTGGTCCTACCCTTGGCGCATGACGTCGTCCGTCCCCGGTGCCGCGCAGGCGCCCCTGTGGAACATCGCGAACATCCTCACGATGCTCCGGATCGTGCTCGTGCCGGTGTTCGTCGTGCTCTTCCTGCTGGACGGCGACGCCATGCGGTGGGCCGCCGCCGCGGTGTTCGTCGTCGCCGCGATCACGGACAAGCTCGACGGTTACCTCGCGCGGTCCCGCAACCTCGTCACCGACTTCGGGAAGCTCGCCGACCCGATCGCCGACAAGACGCTCGTCGGGGCGGCGCTCGTTCTCCTGTCCTGGGCGGGCGAGCTGCCGTGGGTCATCACGATCGTCATCCTCGTGCGTGAGCTCGCGGTCACCGTGCTGCGGGACGTCATGCGGCGCCGCGAGGTCGTGATGCCGGCCTCGCAGGGCGGCAAGCTGAAGACCGTCCTCCAGCTCGTCTTCATCTCGGTGATGCTCGTGCCGTGGGCGACGTTCCTGTCGGAGCGGGTCTCCGACGTGCTCCTCTGGATCGCCCTGGTGATCGCGTGGGCAGCCATGACTGTCGCGCTCCTGTCGGGCATCCAGTACTTCGTGGCCGCCGCTCGGGCGATCCGCGAGGCGCGCGGCTCCGGGGCGGGCCCGGGCACGAGCGAGGTGGGACCGGGTGCGACCGGGGCAGGACCGGGTGCGACCGGCGCGTGACCCGCTGGCGCCGATCGTCACGGCCCTCGCGCGTGCCGGGCTCTCGCTGGCGGTCGCCGAGTCGCTGACCGCCGGGGCGCTCGCCGCCAGGCTCGCGGCCGTCCCGGGCGTCTCGGCGGTCCTCCGCGGCGGCGTGGTCGCCTATGCGAGCGACGTCAAGACCTCCGTCCTCGACGTCGACGCCGGTCTCCTCGACCACGGCGGACCGGTCCAGGCCGAGGTCGCGGTGCAGATGGCACGCGGCGCGGGTCTGCTCCTCGGGGCGGACGTGGCGCTCGCGACGACGGGCGTGGCCGGCCCCGGACCCGCCGACGGCCACGCGGCCGGCACCTTCCACGTCGCGTGCGCGCGGCCGGGCGGCGTGCGGACGCGGACGTGGCTGGCGGCGGGGACCCGGGCCGTGGTGCGGGAGGCGGCGGTCGGCGCGGCACTCGGGCTGCTGGTCGACGTCGTCGGGGACGTCGGTGCCGACCACTCGACCGGAGCAGCCGGGTAGACGGTGGACCCGGGCCGGGCCGGGACGTGCCGGTCCCGCGGCAGGACGAGCCCGGCCCCGACCACGGGAACAAGATAGGCGACGACCGTGTTGTGCCCGGTGATGATGCCCTCGACGAACCTCACCCGACCAGTCGGTCGTCCCGACCGGCACGATGTCACACGCCCCGGATCCCCTGCGCACGCCCGGGCCAGGTACCGTATCTCCATGCCCGCGGCCCCGACGGCCGACGAGCCCGAGCCCGACGAGAGGGGGACCCCCGTGCTGCTGCGCAACGTGATCGGCGACGTGCTCCGCGAGGTCCGTCAGCGCCAGGGCCGCACCCTGCGCGAGGTGTCCTCGGACGCGAAGGTCTCGCTCGGCTACCTCTCCGAGGTGGAGCGCGGCCAGAAGGAGGCCTCCTCCGAGCTGCTCGCCTCGATCTCCGAGGCACTGAACACCCCGCTGAGCCACCTCATGCGCGTGGTCTCCGGCCGGCTCGCGGCCCACGAGCCCGTGCGCGTGCCGGACACTGTGCCGGACGAGTTCCTCGACGAGCTGGCGCCCGCCGCGCCGTGAGTCGCTGAGCCGGACTCCCTGGGCCGCAGAGCCGAGGGGAGGCGCCCCGGCTCCACACGTACGACGCCGATGCCCCCGCCCGACCGGGCGGGGGCATCGGCGTGTCTGGAGGGCGTACCGGGGGACGTCCCGCGGTCGCGCCCGCCCCTCGCGACGGTGGGTGGAGGCCTCCGGGTCCGCGCACCGCTCACGACGGCGGGTGGAGGCCTCCGGGGCCCCGCACCCAGCCGGCCGCGACCAGCGCGCGCTCGGCCGGACCGGCCCCGTGCGTCCCGGCGGGCGGCGCGCCGTCGACCTGCCGGAGCGTGGCACGGGGCAGCCGACCGTCGCGCGCCTGGGCCGCGAGCGCCGTCGCCGCGGCCGGGAGTGCACCCGGATCAGTCGTGAGCGTGAGGAGCGACCGACCGCCGCGCTCGACGAACAGCGCCGGCACGGCGTCGACGAGCACGACGAACGCCCCCGGGCGCCGGGAGGGACGCAGCCCCTCGGTGGTCGGCCACGGCAGCGCGGCGCCGTACGGGTTCGCCGGGTCGGAGGCGGCGAGGACGTGAAGGACGGGCGCGTCGGTCGTGGCGCCCGGTCCCGACCCGTCCCGGCCCACCTCGCGGAGCGTGGCGAGCATCGCCTCGAGCGCGAACTGGGCGCCGCCGAGCCCGTCGACCACGTACCCGCGCCGCACCTGCCCGGCGTCCTCGAGCCGTCGCAGCACCTCGTAGGTGGCCGAGAACCCTCCCGGCAGCTCATCGACCCCCGACGAGTCGCGCGTGAGCACGCCGTGCGTCTCCACCAGCTGCGCCACCCGCGCGGCGAGGGCGACCGTCGGGTCCGGCTCGACGACCGAGCGGCGCACGAGCGACCACCTGCCGGCGAGGTCGCTCGGAGCGGCGGCGAGCGTGGAGCGTGGCCGGACGGCGGCGGTCGCGCGTCGCCGGAGCCCCCCGCGCATCGGCCGCGGCGGACGGGACGCGGTCCGGGCGCGGAGGGGCCCGCCCACCTGGGCGGCCCGGCTCCGGACGGCGGCGAACGTGTCCGACGTGACGATCCCCGAGGTCGCGAGCCACCACAGCGCCTCGCCGACCACGGCGGCGTCCGGCGGAGGGGCGTCCGGCGGAGCGGTCTCCGGAGCGACGGCGCCGGGAGGAGCGGTGCCCGCAGACGTGTCCGGGGGGACGATCTCCCGCGCGGGCTCGCCGAGGTCCCAGGGGTCGCCGGCGTCCGGCGCCGCCACCGCCGCGACCAGGTCGGACAGCGTGCGGGAGCCGCCGTCGGACAGCGCCCGCACCACCGACCGCAGCAGCCGCTCCGTCGGGAGGTGCTGACCGGGGCCCGGCTCGCCGGTCGGCGCCGACCAGGAGTCGCCGGCCGGTGCGAGGTCCGCGACGGCGTCGGCGGGCAGCAGCACCACCTGGTCCGGCGTCGCGGGGTGCGTGTGGGGCCCCCGGGCGACCCAGACGACCTCCCCGCCCGCGACCAGCTCGTCGAGCGTGCCGGGCCGATAGCCCGGCACGCGGCGGGGCAGCACGTGCGTCTCGAGCCCGACGAGCGGGAGCGGCCGGCCCGCGAGCCGGTCGATCGTGTCCAGGAGCGCGGCCTCGACCTCGGCACCGTTCGCGTCCCGTGGATTCGGCCCGGCACCCTCCGCCGCCACCCCGTGCCAGCGCAGCGTCGCGCGGGCGAGCACCGTCGGGTCGACGGCGTCGACCTCGCCGCGCAGCAGAGCCAGCGAGCGGCGCCTGATCCGCCGAAGCACGTCGGCGTCGACGAGCTCGAGCATCTCCGCGTGCCCGGTCACGCGACCGGTGACGAGCACCTCCTCGGCCACGAGCCGGTCCAGCGGCGCCCGCAGCGTCCCGACCGGCAGCCCGTACCGGGCCGCGACGTCGGCGGGGGTGAACGGACCGTGCGTGCGGGCGTAGCGGCGCAGCAGGTCGCCGAGCGGGTCCGCTACGTCGGCGAGGAGCTCGTCCGGGACGCCGTCGGGCAGGTCGACGCCCAGTGCGCCGCGCATGCGGCCCGCGTCCTCGGCCACCACCAGGTGCGGCTCGCCGCCGACCGCCACCTCGAGCACGCGCTCGGCCCCCACGAGCGCCTCCGCGACCGCCTCGACGTCGGCGGGCTCCTCGAGCCTCTCCGCCAGCTCGCTGCGCGGCAGCGGGCCCAGGCGGCGGACCAGGTCGACCGCCCCCTCGGCGTCGCGGGCCCGGGCCGCCTCCGTCAGCAGGCCGACCTCCGCGGCGACCTCCGCGACGGCGCGGGGGTCGAGGACGTCGACGAGATCTGCGGTGTCGCCCCCGAGGAGCTCGGCGAGCAGCGAGGTGTCGAGCGCGAGGGCCGCCGCGCGGCGCTCCCCGGGCGGCACGTCCTCGCCGTAGAGGAACCGCGCCGTGTAGCCCATGAGCAGCGAGCGCGCCCAGGGCGACGGGCGCGGGGTCGTCACCTCGACGACCCGCACGCGGCGCGCGGCGATCGCGGCCATGAGCTCGGTCAGCGCGGGGACGTCGTAGTCGTCCTGGAGCGCCTCGCGCACCGCCTCGAGCGTCATGGGGAACTCGGGGTACCGCGACGCGACCGTGAACAGGGCCGCGGCCCGGTGCCGCTGCTGCCACAGGGGCTGCCGCCTGCCCGGGAAACGGCGGGGCAGCAGGAGCGCGCGGGACGCCGCCTCGCGGAAGCGGGCGGCGAGCAGCGGCGAACCGGTGAGTGCGTCGACGACCCGGGACCGGACGTCGCCGGGATCCACGAGGAGGTCGCCCGGTCCGAGCTCCTCGGTAGCGCCGGGCGGGAGCCGCAGCACGATGCCGTCGTCGGCCGCCTGCGCCTGGGCGTCCGCACCCGTGCGCTCGCGGAGCGCGGCGGCGATCAGCAGCGCCCACGGCGCGTTGACCCGGCGGCCGGCGAGGCAGTGGACGACGATCCGCCAGTCGCCGAGCTCGTCGCGGAAGCGCTCGACGACGATCGTCTCGTCGTCGGGCACGGCGCTGGTGGCCTCGCGCTGGTCGGCGATCCAGGCGCCGATGCCGGCCGCCGTCTCCGGTGCCAGGGTGAGGCCCTCGGCGTCGGCGGTGCTCGTCGCCGGCCCCGGCCGGTCGGCGCCGGACGTGCCCGCGTTCCCCGTCCCGTCGGCCGGTGCCGGCCACTCGCGCACTGTCCTGCCGATCTCGGCACCGAACGTGGCGGGGCGGCCGAGGGTGTCGCCGAGCCAGAACGGCAGGCGGCCCGGCCGGCCCGGGGCGGGGGTGACGAGGACGCGGTCGGCGGTGATCGTCTCGATCCGCCAGGTGGAGTTGCCCAGGGTGAACGTGTCCCCGACCCGGGACTCGAAGACCATCTCCTCGTCGAGCTCGCCGACCCGCCGCGCGCCGGTCCCCTCGCCGCCCGAGAGGTAGACGCCGAACAGGCCGCGGTCGGGGATCGTGCCGCCGGAGGTGACGGCGAGCCGGGCCGCCCCGGGCCGCGCGCGCAGGAGGCCGGCCGCGCGGTCGTGCACGAGCCGGGGTCGCAGCTCCGCGAACTCCTCGGCCGGGTAGCGCCCCGACAGCATGTCGACCACTGCGTCGAAGGTGGCCTCGCCGAGGTCGGCGTAGCTGGCCGCCCGACGTACCCGCGTCAGCGCCTCGGCGGGGGAGAGGTCCTCGACGGCGACCATCGCCAGGAGCTGCTGGGCGAGGACGTCGAGCGGTGTGCGCGGGAGGGACGTCTGCTCCACCTCGCCCGCGAGCGCGCTGCGCGCCGCGACGAGGGTCGGCAGCAGCTCCGCGCGGTGGACCGGCAGGAGCACGCCGCGGGAGGTGCCGCCGACCTGGTGTCCCGCGCGGCCGACCCGCTGGACGGTGGACGCCACCGTCGGTGGGGCGCCGATCTGCACGACGAGGTCGACCTCGCCCATGTCGATGCCGAGCTCGAGGGTCGAGGTGGCGACGACGCACCTCAGCTCCCCGGACTTGAGGGCCTCCTCGGCGATCCGGCGCTCGGACGGACTCATCGACCCGTGGTGGGCGCGGGCCAGGACCGGCGTCAGGCCCAGCGAGGTGCCGGACTGGCCGGGCACCGTCGCGGGCCACACCTCGCCCTCGCCCTCGACGCCCGCACCGCCCCGTCGGCGGTCGTGCTCCTCGTTGACCTGCGCCGCCAGCCGCTCGGCGAGCCGCCTGGAGCCGACGAACACGATGGTCGATCGGTGCGACTCGACGAGGTCGACGACGCGCGCCGCCACGTGCGGCCAGATCGACGGCGGCTCGGGGCGACGCCCGGGACCTGCGGCGTCGTCGGGTGCCGCGGTGTCGTCGGGTGCCGCGGCATCCTCGGGCGCCGTGGCGTCCGGGGCGCTCCCGGGCGGCGGTCCCGGCGCCGCGAGGTCGGGCACCGGGAGCTGCACGTCGAGCTCGAGCCGCCGCGGCGAGGGCGGGGCCACCACGCGGACCGGCCGTCCGCCGTCGTCGAGGGAGCGCTCGCCCGCCAGCGCGCGGGCCACCTCCTCGGCGGGGCGCACCGTGGCCGAGAGGCCGACGCGCTGGACCGGGACCGGCGTGAGCGCGTCGAGCCGCTCGAGGCTGAGGAACAGGTGCGCGCCGCGCTTGGTGCCCGCGATCGCGTGGACCTCGTCGACGACGACGGTCCGCACGTGCGTGAGCGCCTCTCGCGCCGCCGAGGTGAGCATGAGGAACAGCGACTCGGGCGTGGTGATGAGGATGTCCGGCGGGCGCGTGACGAGGCGACGGCGCTCGGCCGGCGGGGTGTCCCCGGTGCGCACGCCCACGCGCAGGTCGGGCAGCTCGGCGCCGGTGCGGGCGGCCTCCGCGCGGATGCCGGCCAGCGGCCGGGAGAGGTTCCGCTCGACGTCGAACGCCAGCGCCTTGAGCGGGGAGACGTAGAGGATGCGGGTGCGCTGCGCCGTGTCCGGGACCGGCTCGGCGAGCATCTCGTCGATCGCCCACAGGAACGCCGCCAGGGTCTTGCCCGACCCGGTGGGCGCGACCACCAGCGCGTGCTCGCCGGAGGCGATCGCGTCCCACGCGCCCGACTGCGCGGGGGTCGGGGCCGCGAAGGCGCGCTCGAACCACGCGGTGGTCGCCGGTCCGAACGTCACCGGGACATCGTGGCAGGCAGGTCCGACGACGAGGTGCCGGGGCGCCGCTGCCGGGGCGCCGCTGCCGGGGCGACGCCGGAGCCGGGGCCGCTCCCGGGTCCGCGGTCGGCCCTTCGTCGTGCGGGCCGGCCCCGCGTGCGTCGTCGGTCTCACCGGCGCGTCCGCCGCTGCCGGGCCGGGGCCGCGGTGACACCCTGGTGCGGTGAAACGATCCGAGTTCGCGGCCGTCGCGCGCGAGGTCCTGGGGGAGGCGACGGCGTCGTCCTACCTCGCGGACCTCACGCTGGCCGGCGTCGGCTACCGGACGGCCGAGGAGGCCCTCGAGCAGGGTTACCGGCCGCGGGACGTGTGGGACGCGGTCGTCGACGAGCTCGGCCTGGACGCCTCGACGCGCTGGCACCACCGCCGCGAGCTCGACGAGTAGCCGCTCGCAGACCCGTGGCGACGCGCACGGCGTGTCGGAGGCGCTCGAACATCTGTTCGTCGTAGTGTGCTCCACAGGTGACGACGACTCCCGCTCGTCCACAGGCCAGTGGTGGGCGGGAACGGATGTCGGTGGTCGGACATAGCGTCATCCCAGGCAGCGGCCCGGAGAGGGACCCGCCCTGACAAGGCCAGCCCGTGACCGTCCAGACGGGGCGCCCAGCGTCCCCCAGCCAAGAGGTGAGAGTTCATGCCCGCTCCCGCAGCAGACCGCAGCAAGGCACTCGAGGCCGCGCTCAGCCAGATCGACCGCCAGTTCGGCAAGGGGTCCGTCATGCGCCTCGGCGACGAGACGCGACCCAAGGTCCAGACCATCCCCACCGGCTCCGTCGCGCTGGACGTCGCGCTCGGCATCGGCGGCCTCCCGCGCGGCCGGATCGTCGAGGTCTACGGCCCGGAGTCCTCGGGCAAGACGACCGTCGCCCTGCACGCCGTGGCCAACGCCCAGCGCGCCGGCGGCATCGCGGGGTTCATCGACGCGGAGCACGCGCTCGACCCCGAGTACGCGAAGAAGCTCGGCGTCGACACCGACGCCCTGCTCGTGTCGCAGCCGGACACCGGTGAGCAGGCGCTCGAGATCACCGACATGCTCATCCGCTCCGGCGCGCTCGACATCGTCGTGGTGGACTCGGTCGCCGCGCTCGTGCCCAAGGCCGAGATCGAGGGCGAGATGGGCGACAGCCACGTCGGCCTGCAGGCCCGCCTCATGTCGCAGGCGCTGCGCAAGATCACCGGTGCGCTGTCCGCGTCGGGCACCACGGCGATCTTCATCAACCAGCTCCGCGAGAAGATCGGCGTGTTCTTCGGCTCGCCCGAGACCACCACGGGCGGCAAGGCGCTGAAGTTCTACTCCTCGGTGCGGCTCGACGTCCGCCGGATCGAGACCCTCAAGGACGGCACCGATGCGGTCGGCAACCGGACCCGGGTCAAGGTCGTCAAGAACAAGATGGCGCCGCCGTTCAAGCAGGCCGAGTTCGACATCCTCTACGGCCAGGGCATCTCCCGCGAGGGCGGGCTCATCGACCTCGGCGTGGAGCAGGGAATCGTGCGCAAGTCCGGCTCCTGGTTCACCTACGAGGGCGACCAGCTGGGCCAGGGCAAGGAGAACTCCCGGCAGTTCCTCAAGGACAACCCGGAGCTCGCCGAGGAGATCGAGAAGAAGATCCTCGTCAAGCTCGGCATCGGCGAGGCGGCGCCGGAGCCCGAGGTCGCCGAGCCGATCGGGACCGACGAGCCGATGGCACCAGTCAAGGCCCCCGCCGCTCGGAAGGGTGCGGCCGCCGACCGGGCCGAGGTCCCGGTCTCGTTCTGAGCCGGGGACGACGGTCCGTGAGCCGTTCGCGGCGCGACCCGGCCCCCGAGCCGCACGGTTCGGGGGCCGGGTCGTCGGCGGCTGAGCCGGTCGGCGCCGGGGCGTCGGCGGCCGAGCCGTCCGCGGAGGACCCGCTCGAGGCCGCGCGGGCCATCGCGCTGCGATCACTGGCCGGGGCGCCGCGCACGCGGGCGCAGCTCGCCGAGAAGCTCGCGGCCAAGGGCGTCGAGGTCGGCGTCGCCGAGACACTCCTCGACCGACTCTGCGCCGTCGGGCTCGTCGATGACGCCGACCTGGCCGACCGCCTCGTGCGCACGCGTCACTCCGAGCGTCACCAGGGACGCCGGGCGATCGCCGCCGAGCTGCGCCGCAAGGGCATCGACGAGTCCGTGGCCGCTCGTGCCCTGGACCAGCTGGACGAGGAGGACGAGGTGGCCGCCGCCACCGCCGTCGCCCGGGCCCGCCTGCGCGCCACCCGCGGCCTGGCCGCCGAGGTTCGCCACCGCCGCACGATCGCCGCGCTCGGACGCAAGGGCTTCTCCGGCGACGTCGCGCGACGCGCCATGCGCAGCGCGCTCGCGGAGGAGGATCCTGCCCAGGACGACCTCGGCGAGGACGACCTCGGCGAGGACGACCTCGGCGGGCCGGACGGGGACGTCGAGGTCCACTGACAGAGATGTCGATCCTCTCCGACGGGCGGTGCGCGGCGGCGAAATTGTCCCGCCGGGGTCCGATTGGGTACGGTCTGGCGCCGACGGCCTCCGTCCCCTGCCCGCACCCCCAGCGAAAGGCCCCCATGCGCGGCCGCGCCCGCCTGCTCCCGACGACGACGGGCGCCGTGGTCCTCGCCATGGCCCTCTCCGCCTGCGGGGGAGGGGACGACGATCCGACCGGTGCTGCACCACCGCCGCCGGCACCCCCGGCGGCACCCGAGGGGCGGTCGGAGCCTGCCTCCGAGCGCGACGCCGCGACGACCACCGCGCCCGGCCCGGGCGACAGCGATGCCGGCGCGACCGCCCGGATGCCGTCGGGTGTGACCGCGGTGCTCGTGCAGACGCCCGACCTCGGCCTCACCGGGATCGAGTAGGACGCGGGCACCGTCGTCACCGCGTTCGACCAGGAGGTCTCCGTGCCGCGGACCGCGACGGTCGACACCCTTCCGGTGGACGTCGCCGAGGAGGTGCTCGCCGAGAACCCCGGCAGCGAGACGGAGCTCGGCGACGTCGACGAGGTCCTGGCCGCCGACGGCGAGACCTTCGCCGTCGCGGTCGTCCGCGTCGACGACCCGCGCTGGGAACCGGTCGACGACGAGCTCGAGTCGTACGAGGTCACGGAGAACGTCGTCCGGGTCGAGGGGAGCGAGGTCGACCTCGACCTCGAGCTCACGCCCGGGGACCAGATCACCCTCGTGGCGTCGGTGCCTGTGGGCGCGGCGCCCGAGGACGTCGTGCTCGAGAGTCTCGCCGACGGCGTGCGCCAGGAGCTCAGCTTGATCGACGGGACGCGGACCGCGTCCGTCGTCGAGGACATCTACGCGCGGCCGACCGAGGTGGAGGTCGGCGACGGTGCCTCCTGGAGCCACGACTACGACACCCGGTACGGCGCGATGACCCAGACGGGCCAGCTGACGGGCGGCGTGCTCACCCCGTTCGTCCCCGAGGTCGGCTGGGCGAACCCGGGCCACGTCTACCTCGGCGTCGACGTGACGACCCAGGAGCCCCCCTCCCCGCACTACGACGAGTCGACGATCCGACTCCGGCTCGCGGATGGCTCGACGGTCGAGCCCGAGACGAACACCGGCGGATCCGACGGCCCGTTCACGCGGCGGGTCTGGTTCCAGCTCCCGGTCGACGCGACGGAGGCCGTCGTCGAGGTCAGCATCGTCATCGGGCTCGGCGGCGACATGTACGACGTCGCCGTCTCCGAGGTCCCGCTGACGCTGGCGGGCTCGGTGGCGGGCGAGGAAGAGTCGGGCGGCGGGTCCGCGAGCTAGTCGGCGTCGATCGTCAGCGCCGGTTCGTGCCGTTTGGCCTGCGCGACGGTGCGCGGGTCGAGGAACGTCGCCAGCCGGCCGGTGACGGCCGTCAGGGCGTCTGTCGCGGCCGGTCGGGGATGTCCGGGTTCGGCTCGAGGGTCACGCGTGCGACGGCGGCCTCGACGGCGGCATCCGGCTGACCCGGGGGTGCACCTCGGCCGGAGGTGAGGGAACCCACCCGGCGGGCCGCCAGCTCGGCGATCTTCGTGAGGATGAAGTTGATGATGATGAACAGCACCGCCGCCACGAACAGGGACTGGAGGATCGGGAACGGGCTGCCCGAGCCGAGCAGCCGGGAGTTCCGCAGCAGCTCGCTGTAGGTGATGATCGAGCCGAGCGCCGAGTCCTTGAGGATGACGACGAACTGGCTCACGAGCGCCGGGAGCATGGCGATGAGGGCCTGCGGCAGCTCGATGTGCTGGATCGACTTGCGCCGGGTCATCCCGATGGCCAGGCCGGCCTCGCGCTGGCCGCGGGGCAGACCGTGGACGCCCGAGCGGACGAGCTCGGCGATCACGGCCCCGTTGTAGAGGGTCAGCGCCGCGACGACCGCGACGAGCGGGGCCATCGACGGTGAGACCCAGCCGGTGGAGCCGAGGAGGAACCAGCCGGCGACCATCATGATGAGCACCGGCACGGCGCGGAAGAACTCGACGACCACACCGCAGAACCAGCGCAGGACGGGGTTGGACGCGAGACGGCCGACGCCGAAGAGCGTGCCGAAGATCATCGCCAGCACGACGGAGTAGGCGGCCGCGACCAGGGTGTTCTGCAGGCCCGGGAGGAAGTAGTACTGCCAGGAGCGGGCCTCGACCATCGGGGCCCACAGCTCGGCGCGGAACTGGTCGTTCTCGTACATCGTCCACAGTGCCCAGGCGCCGATGCCGAGCACGACGAGGGTGCCGATGACGTTGCCGACGAGGATGATCCGCCGGCCGCGCGGGCCCGGGGCGTCGAAGAGGACCTGGTGCGAGCTCATCGGGCGACCGCCAGACGCTGGGAGAGGTACGTGGTGAGCAGGCCGATCGGGATGACGATGACGACGAAGCCGATCGCGACCGTGAAGAAGATCGCCAGCACGTAGTTGGCCTGGTTCTCGATCATGGCCCGCATGAGCTGGGAGACCTCGGACACCGACGCCGCCGCGGCGACCGTCGTGTTCTTGATGAGGGCGATGAGCGTGTTGCCGAGCGGCGCGATCGCACCCCGGAACGCCTGCGGGAGGATGACCAGGCGGGCCGCCGGGAGGAACGACAGGCCGATCGCGCGGGCGGCCTCGGCCTGCCCCACCGGCACCGTGTTGACCCCCGAGCGCAACGCCTCGCAGACGAACGACGCGTGGTAGACGCCGAGCGCGACGACGGCCAGCCAGAAGAAGTTGACCTCGAAGGTCCGGGAGAACTCCAGGCCGAGCACCGGCCACAGCACGAGCGCGGCGAAGACGATGATGATCGTCAGCGGTGTGTTGCGGACGAGCGTGACGTAGAGGGACCCGGCCCACCGCATCGTGGGGACGGGTGAGATCCGCATGAGCACGAGGATCACGCCGATGAGCAGGGCGATGAGCGCCGAGAAGAAGGCCAGCCGGAGGTTGACGAGGTACGCGTCGAGCAGGTCGTAGCTCGAGAGGATCTCGAGGTAGTCGCCCACCGGTCACCGCCTTTCGGTCGTGGGGAAGGGGGAGCGGGTGGGGGCGCCGGGGGCGCCCCCACCCGTCGTTCGTGCCGGGAGACCGGCTCAGCTGCAGGAGTCCAGCTCCGGGGGGTTGAGCGACTCGTCCGGCGTGAAGCCGGTGCCCTCCGTGTTGGCGGTGACGGCCTCCTCCCAGGCGCCGTCGTCGATCATCGCCTGGATCGCCTCGTTGATCTGCTCGCACGTCTCGGTGTCCCCGTCCGGGATGCCGACGCCGTAGCGCTCCTCGGAGAAGGGGCTCCCGGCCACGGCGAGCGCGCCGCTGCCCTCGTCGGCGGCGAGGCCGGCGAGGATGATGTCGTCCGTGGTCACCGCGTCGACCTGACCGCCGATGAGGTACTGGATGCACTCGGAGTAGCCCGGCTGCTCGATGAGCTGGACGCCCTCCGAGTACTCGTCCTGCACGCGCTGGGCCGAGGTCGAGCCGGAGACCGAGCAGAGGTTGAGTCCGTCGAGGGACTCCGGGCCGGTGATCGTCCCCTCGTCGTCGGAGCGGATGAGGAGGTCCTGCCCGGCCACGAAGTACGGGCCGGCGAAGTCCACGACCTCGTCGCGCTCGTCGGTGATCGAGTAGGTCGCGAAGATCATGTCGACCTGACCGTTCTGCAGCATGGTCTCCCGGTTGGCCGAGATCGCCTCGACGAAGGTGATCTGGTCCGGCGAGTACCCCATGTGCTCGGCCACGTAGTGCGCGACGTCGACGTCGAACCCGGTGAACTCGCTGCCGTCCTGGTACCCGAGGCCGGGCTGGTCGAACTTGATGCCGATGGTCAGGCCCTCGCCGTCGGCGGCTCCGGCACCACCGTCCGTCGAGGTCTCGCCGCCGCCGTCCTCGCCGGTGTCTCCACCGGTGTCGTCGCCGGTGTCGGCGCCGTTGTCGCCGCCTGCGTCGCCGCCCTCGTCGGGGGCGTCGGAGGTGCAGGCTGCCAGGAACGTCCCGGCCGCCAGCAGCGCTGCCGCGGTCGCGTATCTGGTGCGTCGCATGGGATCTCCAGGTGTCTCGAGCGTCCGGCCGGCCGGGCGGCCGGCCGGTGGGGTGGTCGGTGGGGTGGTCGGTGGGTGAGAACTCGGTGGGTGACTAGTCGGTGATGAGCTTGGAGAGGAAGTCCTTCGCCCGGTCCGAGCGCGGGTTGGAGAAGAACTCGGTGGGCGTGGCCTCCTCCACGATGAGACCGTCGTCCATGAAGACGACCCGGTCCGCGGCCTTCCGGGCGAAGCCCATCTCGTGGGTGACGACGATCATCGTCATGCCGGACCTGGCGAGCCCGGTCATGACGTCGAGGACCTCGTTGATCATCTCGGGGTCGAGGGCGGACGTCGGCTCGTCGAAGAGCATGACCTTGGGGTCCATCGCGAGTGCCCGCGCGATGGCCACCCGCTGCTGCTGCCCGCCCGAGAGCTGGGCTGGTCGCTTGTGGGCCTGGTTGGCCACGCCCACGCGCTCGAGGAGCTCCATCGCCCGTTTCTTCGCGTCCGCGGTGCGGATCCCCTTGACCTTGGTCGGCCCGAGCGTGACGTTGTCGAGGATCGACCGGTGGGCGAAGAGGTTGAACGACTGGAACACCATGCCCACCTCGGCGCGGTGCTTCGCGAGCGCCTTGCCCTCCTCCGGCAGCTCGTTGCCGTCGACGAGGATGCGGCCGGAGTTGATCGGCTCGAGCCGGTTGATCGTCCGGCACAGCGTGGACTTGCCGGACCCCGACGGGCCGATGACGACGACCACCTCGCCGCGTGCCACCTCAAGATTGATGTCCTTGAGCACGTGCAGGTCGCCGAAGTACTTGTCGACGCCCCGCATGGACACGAGCGGGACGTCGGACTCCGGGACCGCGTCGGCGCGGTCCCGGTGTGTGGTCTCGGTCATGCGGTGCACCATACGGCCACGGGTGGGTCCGACATGTGACACGAAGGTCACGAGACTGCAACGATGCAGGTGGAGCGTGGTCGCGTGGTCGCGTGGTCGCGGCACGGTGCAGCCGTCGAGAGGTACTCCACGGCCGCTCAGCGGGCGGAGTGCGGTCGCCGGGCCGGGCTCGGTCACCGGCCGGAGCCCGGGGCCTGTGCGGTCAGTCGGCGAACGCCTTGGCGAGGGTGATCATGCGCTCGCGGAAGTCGTCCGACGCCGGGGCGTGCCGCGCGGCCTCGAGCGCGTTGAGCACGAGCCGGACATGGGTCCACGCCCGCACCCGGTCGGGGTCGAGGCCCGCCGCGTCGGCGACGACGTCGGCGCGCAGCCGGACGTGGGTGCGCGGCGACCAGGCGCGCGCCGTCTCCTCGGCACGGTTCCACACGATCGGGGCGACGCCGAACGCCGGCTCGGCGGCGACCGGCTTGGGGTCGATGGCGAGCCAGGCGCCGCGGGCGGCGTCGAGCGGGGCGAGCACGTTCGCGTCGTGCAGGTCCTCGTGGACCATGCGGGGCTCGGGAGCGTCGGCGAGCAGGTCGTCCAGCTCGGCGCGCGCCTGCACCGCGAGCCGGTGGGGGACGAGCGCGGAACCGGCGAGAAGCGTCTCGCGCCAGCGGTCGGCGCGGGCGGCGACCGTGGCCAGCCGGGGGTGTGCGGGCCGGTCCAGGGCGCGCAGCAGCCGGCCGACGACCTCGCAGGCGTCGAGCACCGGCTCGGCCGTGAGCGGCCGGCGGTCGTCGAGCCGTTCGAGGAGCAGGACCTGGGCGGAGGGGTCCGCCGCGAGGAGCCGGACGGCGGCCTGACCGCCCCAGAGCCGGAGCGCGAGGTGCTCGTGCCGGGCCTCCTCGTGCGGCCAGGTCACCTTGAGGACGGCCCTGCCCGACGGCGCCACGACGGGCACCACCAGCGCGTTCTCACCGTGCATCGCGGGGCCGTCCGCGGTGAGGCCCCACCGCGCGCCCGCCCCGGCCACCAGGCGGGGCAGGCCGGCGAGCCACCGGTCGCCGTGGACGCCGTCCGTGCCGAGCGCAGGGTCGGGGGCCCGGCCGGTGACGGTCGCCGTCAGTCCGGGCGGGATGTCGACCACATCGGCACGCTACCCGCGCCGCCCCGGCCCGGCCCGTCGCCGGCGCTCCTAGGATGAACGGGATGAGCACCACCGTCCCGGCCCCGGAGCGCACCTACCACGTGCGCACGCTCGGCTGCCAGATGAACGTCCACGACTCCGAGCGGCTGTCCGGGCTCCTCGACGACGCCGGCTACCGCCCGGTGCTCAGCGTGCCCGAGGCCGCCGCCCGCGCGACCCGTGCGGGTGACGAGGGGGCCGACGTCGTCGTGCTCAACACGTGCTCGGTGCGCGAGAACGCGGCGAACAAGCTCTTCGGCAACCTCGGGCAGCTCGCCGAGGTCAAGCGGACCCGGCCCGGCATGCAGATCGCGGTGGGCGGGTGCCTCGCCCAGCAGATGCGCGAGGAGATCGTCGAGAGGGCCCCGTGGGTCGACGTCGTCCTCGGCACCCACAACCTCGACGTGCTCCCCGCCCTCCTCGAGCGGGCCGCCCACAACGACCGTGCCGCCGTCGAGATCGAGGAGTCCCTCAAGGTCTTCCCCTCCACGTTGCCGACGCGCCGGGAGTCCGCGTACGCCGCCTGGGTGTCGATCTCGGTCGGGTGCAACAACACGTGCACGTTCTGCATCGTGCCCTCGCTGCGCGGCAAGGAGCGCGACCGGCGGCCGGGCGAGATCCTCGCCGAGGTCGAGGCGGTCGTCGCGAGCGGGGCGATCGAGGTCACGCTGCTCGGCCAGAACGTCAACTCCTACGGGGTCTCCTTCGGGGAGCGCGGCGCGTTCGCCGACCTCCTGCGGGCCACCGGGGCGGTCGAGGGGCTCGAGCGGGTGCGGTTCACCTCACCCCACCCGGCCGCGTTCACGGACGACGTCATCGACGCGATGGCGAGCACCCCGGCGGTCATGCCCTCGCTGCACATGCCGCTGCAGTCGGGCTCCGACGCCGTCCTGCGTCGCATGCGCCGCTCCTACCGGTCGGCGAAGTTCCTCGGCATCCTCGACCGCGTGCGTGCAGCGATGCCGGACGCCGCCATCACCACCGACCTCATCGTCGGGTTCCCGGGCGAGACGGAGGAGGACTTCGCCGCCACGCTCGAGGTCGTCGAGGCCTCCCGGTTCTCCTCGGCGTTCACCTTCCAGTACTCGCGCCGCCCGGGCACCCCGGCGGCGGACTACCCCGACCAGGTGCCCGCCGAGGTCGTCACCGAGCGCTACCAGCGCCTCACCGACCTGCAGCGCCGGATCTCGACCGAGCTGGGCCAGGAGCAGGAAGGACGCACCGTCGAGGTCCTCGTCGCCGAGGGCGAGGGCGCCAAGGACGCCGCGACCGGACGCGTCACCGGTCGGGCGGCCGACAACCGTCTCGTCCACGTGGCCCTGCCGGACAACCTCGCCGAGGTCGACCGGCCGCGGCCCGGGGACATGGTCACCGCGAGAGTCACCCACGGCGCGCCCCACCACCTCGTGGCGGACTCGGCGCTGACGGGCGGCACGTTCGCCGTGCGCCGCACGCGGGCCGGGGACGCGTGGGAGGCGCGCGAGAGCGGCGGGCACGATCACGGCGGCGCGACCGCGCTCGGCCAGCCGGTGTCCCTCGGCATGCCGACCCTCAGGCGGGCCTGAGCATGGGCGGGGCCACGACCGACGAGGGGAGCACGGCCCGACCGTCCCGCGACGGGTCGGCGGGGGTCCCCACGGACGGCGGCGCGGAGACGTCCGCCGACCGCCCGGTCGCCGAGGGGTTCGTCGTCGCCGTCGTCGGGCCGACCGCGACCGGCAAGTCCGAGCTCGCCCTCGACCTCGCGGAGCAGTTCGCCGCCGAGCTCGCGCTCGGCGCCCCCGAGCTCTACGAGATCGTCTCCGCCGACGCCGCCCAGCTCTACCGCGGCATGGACATCGGTACCGCGAAGCTGCCCGCCGATCAGCGACGCGGGCTCGTGCACCACCAGATCGACGTGCTCTCACCGTCGGACGTCGCCTCCGTCGCCGCCTACCAGCGCGCCGCGCGGGCCGACATGGACGCGATCATCGCCCGTGGCCGTCGGCCCGTCGTCGTGGGTGGGTCCGGCCTGTACCTGCGGGCGCTGCTCGACGACGTCGAGCTGCCCCCCACCGACCCCGACGTCCGTACCGCGATCGAGGAACGGGCCGAGCGGATCGGCGCGGCCGCCCTGTTCGCCGAGCTCGCCGAGGCCGACCCCGACGCCGCCGCGGACATGGATCCGGCGAACGTGCGCCGCACCGTGCGCGCGCTGGAGGTCATCGAGCTCACCGGGGAGCCGTTCTCCGCCCGCTCCCGCCCCCCGCGCTACCTCCGGCCGACCGTCCAGGTGGCGATCGACGTCCCCCGTGAGCAGCTCGATGCCCGCATCGAGACGCGCGCGAACGCCATGGTCGCGGGCGGGCTCGTCGAGGAGACCCGGGCCCTCGACGCGGCCGGCCTGGGCCGGACCGCCGCGCGCGCCGTCGGCTACGTCGAGGCGCTCGCCCACCTGAGGGGCGAGCTCCCGCTCGCCGACCTGCCGGCCGCGATCGCCCGCTCCACCCGTCGGCTCGCGCGCCGGCAGGAGACCTGGTTCCGCCGCGACACCCGCATCACCTGGGTGCCCGCCGACCCCGAACTGGTCGTGGCCGCCGCCACCGTGGTGGGTCAGGCCTGGCGGGCGCTCGGGCAGCCCTGACGGGCGCCGTCCTCGTGCCGGTCACGGGTCGACCTACGCTGGGGACATGACTCCCGACGACCGCCGCACCGCCCTGAACCGGCTCCGCGGGACCACGGTCACGCTCGGCCACGGGACTGAGAACGACTTCGTGCTGCTCGACGACCCGGATGCGGCCACGGACCTCACGCCCGAGCAGGTCCGCGCGCTCGCCGACCGGCGCGGCGGGATCGGCGGCGACGGCGTCATCCGGGTCGTCCGCACCGAGGCGCTCGCAGCGAGCGACCCGGCCGCCGCACGCATCGCCGCCGAGGAGCCGGGCGTGACCTGGTTCATGGACTATCGCAACGCCGACGGCTCGGTCGCCGAGATGTGCGGCAACGGCGTGCGCGTGTTCGTCGCCCACCTGCGCGACCGCGGCCACGTCCGGCTCGAGCACGGTCAGACCGTCCGGGTCGGGACCCGCGGCGGTGTGCGGGAGGTCCGGCTCGTCGGCGAGGAGTACGCCGTCGCGATGGGGCGCTTCGGGTTGCCCGGCGGCGACCGGGCGCTCGCCGAGGGGACCGACGTCGCCGTCGTCGTGCCCGGCCTGCCCGGGACCCGCGGCGGGCTGCGGGTGACGATGCCCAACCCCCACACCGTGGTCGCGCTGCCGAGCACCGAGGACCTCGCCGGAGCCCGGCTCGCGCTCGGCGAGGTCGAGTACGCGCCCGAGCCACCCGAGGGAACGAACCTCGAGCTCGTCGTGCCCGGTGTGGAGGAGGTCGGCGCGCACGGCCGGGTCGGCACCCTGACCATGCGGGTGCTCGAACGCGGGGTGGGGGAGACCCGCTCCTGCGGGACCGGCTGCTGCGCGGCGGCGGTCGCCGTTCGCGCGTGGGCGGGTGCCGGCGCCCCCGACCGGTGGCGCGTGTCCGTGCCGGGCGGCACCGTGCACGTCGACATCGCGCCCGACGGCGAGGTCACGCTGACCGGACCGGCGGTCCTGCTCGGCGATCTCACGCTGCGCTGAGACGGGGCGGCCCGCGCGCCGCCCGCCGGACCGGCGCCGACCGGTGGCCGGATCGGCGGCGGGATCAGGAGACGCCGGCGGCCGCCCGGCCGGCGACGACGAGGATCCGGAAGCCCTTCGAGCTGCCGAGGCGCTCCACCGCCCAGCCGCGTTCGTCGGCGAGCCACCGGTGCAGCGAGTCCGCACCGAGGTTCTTGCCCACCACGAGGTGCGCGAGGGCGCCGGGGGCGAGGCGGGGCAGCCACAGGTCGAGCAGGTCGTGCAGAGCCTGCTTGCCGACCCGCACGGGCGGGTTGGACCAGATCGCGTCGACCCGCCCGTCCGGCCCCAGCCGGTCCAGCGCGTCGTCCGGGGACAGCGCGAGGGTCCGCCCGTGTCCGGCGGAGCCCGCGTTGCGGGCGGTGAGGTCGAGCGCGCGTCGGTTGACGTCGACGGCGAGGACGTCCGCGCCCGGCGAGGCGTCGGCCAGGGCGAGCGCGATCGGCCCCCAGCCGCAGCCCAGGTCGAGCAGCGTGCCGGCGGGCGGCGGGTCCGGGACCTCCTCGAGGAGGACGGCCGTGGCCTTGTCCAGGCCGCCGGCGGAGAAGACCGAGCCGCCCGTCGTCACGGTGTGCGGCCGGCCGCGCAGGGTGACGTCACGGCTGCGCAGGTCGGCGGGCGCCGTGTCGTCGGGGGAGAAGTAGTGCGCGGCGTCCACAGGCGCCACCGTACCCAGGCCGTCCACAGCCCACGGCGAAACTCCTTGGGGGCGGCGCCGGACCGTGGGACCATGGACGTCCCCGAGACGAAGGACCACATGACCCACCCGAGCACCCCCGGCGCGCCGCAGGAGAACCAGGCCGAGGACGTCGTCGCGCGCATCCTCGCCCGCTCCGGCACCGCGCTGCAGACCGTCGCGGACGAGGGGACCAGCCACGACGGCGACCAGCTCGACCGCACCGAGCGTCAGGCGCTCTCCCGCGTCGCCGGGCTGTCCACCGAGCTCGAGGACGTCACCGAGGTCGAGTACCGGCAGCTGCGGCTCGAGCGGGTCGTGCTCGTCGGACTCGCCACGTCGGGAACCATGGCCGAGGCCGAGGTCTCCCTGCGCGAGCTCGCGGCGCTCGCCGAGACGGCCGGCTCGGTCGTCCTCGACGGGCTGCTCCAGCGTCGCCCGCACCCGGACCCGGCCACCTTCCTCGGCTCGGGCAAGGCCGCCGAGCTGCGCGACGTCGTCGCCTCGGTCGGTGCGGACACGGTCGTCGTCGACTCCGAGCTCGCCCCCTCCCAGCGGCGCGCGCTCGAGGACGTCGTCAAGGTCAAGGTCGTCGACCGGACCGCGCTCATCCTCGACATCTTCGCCCAGCACGCGAAGTCCCGGGAGGGCAAGGCGCAGGTCGAGCTCGCCCAGCTCGAGTACCTGCTGCCGCGCCTGCGCGGCTGGGGCGAGTCGATGTCCCGGCAGGCCGGTGGACGCGTCGCCGGCGGTGAGGGCATCGGCTCGCGCGGACCCGGCGAGACCCAGATCGAGCTCGACCGGCGTCGCATCCGCACCCGCATGGCGCGCCTGCGCCGACAGCTGCGGGACATGGCGCCGGCGCGCAGCACGCGGCGCTCGAGCCGACGGCGCAACCACACGCCCGCCGTCGCGATCGCGGGGTACACCAACGCCGGCAAGTCCTCGCTGCTCAACCGGATCGCCGGCGCCGGGGCGCTGGTCCAGAACCAGCTCTTCGCCACGCTCGACACGACCGTTCGGCGCGCGAGCACCCCCGAGGGGCGCGAGTACACGCTCACCGACACGGTCGGGTTCGTCCGGCGGCTGCCGACCCAGCTCGTCGAGGCGTTCCGCTCCACGCTCGAGGAGATCGCCGAGGCCGACCTGCTCCTGCACGTGGTCGACGCCGCGCACCCGGACCCCGTCGGTCAGGTCGAGGCCGTCCACGCGGTGCTCGCCGAGATCGAGGGCGCCTCCGACGTCCGCGAGATCATCGTCCTCAACAAGTCCGACCTCGCGGGCGAGGCCGAGCTCATGGCCCTGCACACGCGGTTCCCCGGTGCGCACGCCGTCTCCGCCTACACCGGCCAGGGCATCGAGGAGCTGGCGCACGCGATCGGGCGGGAGCTCGCCGAGGTCGCCCCGATCGGCGAGACGATCGAGCTCACCGTGCCGTTCGCCCGCGGGGACCTCGTCGCCCGCGCCCACTCCGACGGCGAGGTGCTCGACGAGCGGTGGACCGCCGAGGGCACCGAGCTGCGCGCGCTGGTCGACCCGGCGCTCGCCGCCGACCTCCGCGCGGCCACCGGGGCGTGAGCGCGCAGGAGGCGACCGATGGCGCCGACGCGCACGGACCCGCCGAGGGCGCCGAGGACGAGGCGCGCGCGCTCGACGTGCTCGACGCCGTCGTCACCGGCTCCGGCGGCAGCCGGCGCCACGGTCAGCGCGAGATGACCCGGCGCGTGGCCCGGGCCGTCGCGGGCGGCGAGCGGCTGCTCGTCCAGGCCGGGACCGGGACGGGCAAGTCGTTCGGGTACCTCGCGCCCGTGATGACCCACGCCGTCGCCGCCGGCGAGCGCGCCGTCGTCTCGACCGCGACGCTCGCGCTCCAGCGCCAGGTGCTCACCAAGGACGCCCCCGCCGTGGCCGACGCCGTCAAGGAGCGCACGGGCACCCGCCCCGAGATCGCCCTGCTCAAGGGCTGGCACAACTACGTGTGCCGGCACAAGGTCGACGGCGGCTACCCCGAGGAGGAGGAGCCGACCCTGCTCGCCGCGCCCGCGACGACCGCACCCGCCGGGCAGGGTGCGCGCGGCCCGCTCGGTGAGCAGGTCGTGCGCGCCCGGGAGTTCGCGGCGAGCAGCGAGAGCGGGGACCGCGACGAGCTCCTGCCGGGCGTCTCCGACCGCGCGTGGCGGCATGTCTCGGTCACCCGGCTCGAGTGCCTCGGCCGGTCGTGCCCGCAGTGGAACGAGTGCTTCGCCGTCCTCGCCCGCGAGAAGGCGGCCGCCGCCGACGTGGTCGTCACCAACCACGCCATGCTCGGCATCGCCGCCACAGGCTCGCCGGGCGTGCTGCCCGAGCACGACGTCCTCGTCGTGGACGAGGCGCACGAGCTCGCCGGCCGTCTGCGCAGCCAGGGCACCGTCGAGCTGAGCGTCGGCGTCGTCGAGCGCGTGGCGCGGGTCGTGCGCGCCGAGAACGGCGCCGCCGAGGACCTCACGCGGGCCGCCGGCGACCTGCGCGGCGCCCTCGAGGTCCTGCCCGCCGGCCGCATGCCCGACGGCCCGGGCGAGCTGCTCGGCGGCGTCGTGGCCCTCGTCGGGTCCGCCGCCACCGAGGCCGCCCGGTCGCTGGCCGGGGAGGCGGGCTCGCCCGACGGGGCCGGCGGGCGCGTGGCGGCGCGGTCGGCCGCCGTCGTCCTCGCCGAGGTGTGCGAGCGGTTCGTCTCGGGCGGCGTCGCCGCGCGCGCCGACGTCATGTGGTGCGACCGGGGCCGCGACGAGCTCGACCCGCCGCGCCTCCAGCTCGCCCCGGTCGAGGTCGCGGAGCGCGCGGCCACGCACCTGTGGGACGACCGGGGCGTCGTCGCGACGTCGGCGACGCTCACGCTCGGCGGCGAGCTCGCCCCGATCGCGACCCAGCTCGGCCTCTCGCGCGGCGCGCAGTGGGACGGCGTCGACGTCGGCTCACCGTTCGACTACGGCCGGCAGGCCATCCTCTACACGCCGACGCACCTGCCGCCCCCCGGCCGGGACGGGACCGCCGAGGCGACCCGCGCCGAGCTCGTCGACCTCGTCACGGCCTCCGGCGGGGGTGCGCTCGGCCTGTTCTCCTCGAGGCGGGGGGCCGAGGAGGCCGCCGAGGTCGTCCGCGACCGCACGGACCTGCGCGTGCTCTGCCAGGGCGAGGACTCCCTGCCCGCCCTCGTCGAGGCCTTCGCCGCCGACGACGACGCCTGCCTGTTCGGCACCCTGTCGCTCTGGCAGGGCGTGGACGTGCCGGGCCGGGCCAACCGCCTCGTCGTCATCGACCGGATCCCCTTCCCGCGGCCCGACGACCCGATCGCGCAGGCGCGCAGCGAGGTCGCCCAGGCTCGTGGTACGAGCGGGTTCATGGCGGTCTCCGCCACCCATGCCGCGCTGCTGCTGGCCCAGGGTGTCGGCCGGCTCGTCCGCGCCACCTCCGACCGTGGTGTCGTCGCCGTCCTCGACCCGCGGCTCGTCACCGCCAGGTACGGCGGCTACCTGCGGGCCTCGCTGCCACCGATGTGGCCGACGAGGGACGGCGAGGTCGTGCGCGCGGCCCTTCGCCGGCTCGCCACGACGACGTAGCCTGGCGCTGCACCCGCTGACGCTTCCCAGGAGGACCAGTGACCGAGCCGCAGCGCGACCAGCCCGAGACCGTCCGGACCGGCGGAGCGCCCGCAGGTCGCGATCCGCAGGAGCGGGAGGGACAGGTGCCCCCGGGCGACGCGCACGCCGCCGATCCCCGCGTCACGGCGCCGCCGCCCCGGACCTCCGCCGACCTGCCGAGACGGGCCAGCCGCGTGGCCGTCGTCGGCGCCGGCGCCGTCGGCTCCGCGATCGCCTACGCGATGCTCCTGCGGGGCTCCGCCCGGGAGGTCGTGCTCTACGACATCAACGCCGACAAGGTCAACGCCGAGGTGCTCGACCTCGCGCACGGCATCTCCTTCACGCCGATGAACAGCGTGGGCGGCGGGGACGACATCTCCGTGTGCGCGGACGCCGACGTCGTCGTCATCACCGCGGGGGCGAAGCAGAAGCCCGGTCAGTCGCGGCTCGACCTCGCCGGCGCGACGATCGACATCATGCGCACGCTCGTCCCGCAGCTCGTCGAGGTCGCCCCGCACGCTGTCCACCTCATGGTCGCCAACCCCGTCGACGTCGTCACGCAGGCCGGGCTCGCCATCTCCGGTCTCGGCCCGAACCAGTTCTTCGGCTCGGGCACCGTGCTCGACACCTCCCGCCTGCGCTACCTCGTGGCCCGGCGGGCGGGCGTGGCCGTGCAGTCCGTGCACGGCTACATCGCCGGCGAGCACGGCGACTCCGAGGTGCCCATGTGGAGCTCCGCCACGATCGGGGGCATCCCGGTCGAGGACTGGCCGGCGGCCACCGGCACCGACGTGCTCGACCAGGCCGACCGCGACCAGATCCGGCACGAGGTCGTCCACGCCGCGGACACCATCATCCGCGGCAAGGGGGCGACGAACTACGCCATCGGGCTGTCGACGGCCCGGATCATCGAGGCGGTCCTGCGCGACGAGCACCGCGTCCTGTCGGTCTCCAGCCGCCTGCCCGACGTCTACGGCAGCGGTCCGGTGTGCATGTCGATGCCGACGATCATCGGACGCGACGGGGCCGGGCGGACGCTCACGCTGCCCGCCTCTCCGGCCGAGCAGGCGTCGCTGCTCGCCTCGGCCGAGTCGATCCGCGCCGTCGCGGCGCGCTTCGGCTTCTAGGGTGTCCTTCACTGGCTCGGGGAGGTCGTTGAAGGGCCCGATGCGTGCCTCGAACCGGGTAGTTGACCGTTGCGCACCGGGAGCGGATCGATCCGCTGATGCTGCTGGTGCCCGGCCAGGGCGGCGGTTCCCCGGTTCTCGGCCCGTGCGGCAGCAGGCTCAGGACTCCGCACTATCGGCGGCCACGAGAGCGAGGTCATCGGGATCCGGGGCGAAGATGTCCTCGATGGGCACCCCGAGGACGGCCGAGAGCCGCATCGCGATCTTCAGCGTCGGCTCGTACCGCCCGTTCTCCAACGAGACGATGGTCTGCCGGGACACGCTGATGCGGCCCGCGAGCGCAGCCTGGCTCCAGCGGCGTTCTGCGCGGAGCACGGGGAGGCGGTTGGTGATCATGCATCGCCCTGCGGGCGATCCCAGACGAACGCGACCATCCACACCAGTGCGGCCGTGACGGCCGGGACTGCGGCGGTCAGCCTCGGCAGGCCGGCGAACGCTTCGAGCAGGGCATAGCCCAAGCCGGCCACGACGACGAAGAGCACGGCGACCAGGGCTGCACGTGCCGCGTCCTGCCGCTCAACTCCTTCGGTGTCGGTGCGCAGGAGCGCGCGTACCGTCGTCGCGGTCAGGACCAGCAGTCCGAGGATCGCGGCGGCCGCCAGCGACCATCCCACCCATGGTTCCAGCGAGCCGAGCGTCGGTAACGCGACCGCTGTGATCACGCTGGCGAAGAGCAGAGCGGTGCCTGCGGTGACCGCGACCCATTCAGAGGGACTCAGCTTCTCCTTCTTCATGCCGTCGAAAGTACAGCGACCTTTGCTAAATGACAAGTGCACTTGTCATTTAGCGAAGGTCGCTTGTCTGTGCGGATCTGGGGATGTGGAGCGTGCAGGGATGGCGGTGAGGTCGTCGGCGGTGGCTGCGGTGACGCCGTCCTCGATCTCGCGCGGGCCGTCGACCTCGAGAGCACGGCCGCTGTGCCGCAGCGGGCGGGCCGGTTCGTCCCGCCTCGGCTCCCGCAGCCTACGGACGTGGGCCACGTCGGCGGAGGCGGTGCGTCTCGGCCCTTGGTGGCCGGTGTGGAAGCGGCACTGCAGGTTCAGCGCCCATGGCGCCCCGGGCGTGATCCACGCGGTGGTGCCGGCCGAGGCGGACGCGGCCGACGACATCGACCGGCCGGTCCAGCGTGGAGTCCGCGGTCACTGGTGCCCATCAGCGCGCCACGAACCTTCCGAGGCGCACAGGGTGCGCTGTCGTCCTGGTCGGACCTGCTGATCGATCCCGACGACGATGCGATCGGACGCTCTCGCGGCGGGCTGGGGGTGAAGATCCGCCAGCTCTGTACTCCTCGCGCGATCCGCTCCTGTCTGCGCGAGCATGGGATCGGCGCCGTCGTCCCACGCGCCGTCGCTCTGTGGCTCGAACGGTGACGAGGCACGCCGTGGGGCGGGGTCCCGCCGAGCGCCGGCCGCGACGTGACCGGGCCGGCGGACGGTCCGCTCAGAGTGAGCGCAGGACCGCGACGACCTTCCCCAGGATCATCGCCTCGTCGCCGGGGATCGGCGCATAGCTCTCGTTGCGCGGGAGCAGCCACACGTGCCCGTCGGTGCGGGACAGCGCCTTGACGGTGGCGTCGCCGTCGATCATCGCGGCGACGATCTCGCCGTTCTCCGCCACGTTCTGGCGGCGCACGACCACGCGGTCGCCGTCGCAGATCGCCGCCTCGATCATCGAGTCGCCCACGACGTCGAGCATGAACAGGTCGCCCGACCCGACGAGCTCGCGGGGCAGGGGCAGGGACGCGGTGATCTCCTGCTCGGCGAGGATCGGTCCGCCGGCGGCGATGCGTCCGACGAGCGGGACGTAGGTCGGCGCCGACCCGCCGAGCCCCTCGCCGTCGTGCAGCGTGAGGACGACGTGGTCCTCGTCGTCCTGGCTCGGAGGTGCGTCGGGGGCCGGGGGCCCGGTGGGGTCCGGCGCCGGCTCGAGCTCGACGATCTCGATCGCCCGGGGGCGGTTCGGGTCGCGCCGGATGTAGCCCTTGCGCTGGAGTGAGTCGAGCTGGTGCTTGACCGACGACGGCGAGCCGAGACCCACCGCGTCACCGATCTCCCGGATCGACGGCGGATACCCGCGCTTGGCGAGGGTCTCCCGCAGGCACGCGAGGACCTCCCGCTGGCGCACGGTCAGCGCGGGTGGTTCGGGAGCGGTTCTCTCGCCCATGACGGGCCTCCAGGTCCTCGGCCGGCCGCGGCCGGATCGTCGATGTCAGTGGTCTGCGATGGAGTGCGGACGAGTCCAGGGTAGGCCGGTGCGGGGCGCATCTCAAACATGTGTTCGACCGGAGTGTCGACTTTCGTCGGCCGGTGCACTACCGTGGCGAACAGAGGTTCGACGAACGCACGTTCGAGGAGAGTAGAGATGAGCGCACTTCCCCTGGAGACGGGCCCCGTCCTCCCGCGCCGCACCCGCCCGCGGCTCCAGCTCGTCGGCCCGGGATTCGTACCGCAGCCCCCGTTGCGCGACGAGGCGCCCGACCGCGCCGCCACCGCCGTGCTCGTCCCGGGTCCGGCGGCTGCGCCGAGCGCGCGCCCCGCGGCGCTTCCCGTCGCCCCCAGCCGTCCCCTCGCACGTCCGTCGGTCGCCGCCCCGGCCGTGCGAGGGGACTCCCCGGCGGCGCGCCCGGCGCCGCTGCGCCTGACCGCCCGCGGCGTCATGGCGCTGCGGGCCCTCGTGCTCGGCGCCGCCCTGCTCGTCGTCGTCGGCCTGGGCGCCGGCGTCGGAGCCCTCGCCTCCCCGGGTGTCGAGGCCTCGGACGCCACGGTCGTCGTCGCGCCGGGTGAGTCGCTCTGGTCGGTCGCGTCCGGCGTTGCCGGTCCCGGCGAGGACGTCCGGGACGTCGTCGCGCAGATCGCCGAGCTCAACGGGCTGAGCGGTCAGTCCGTGTCCGTGGGCGAGGTCCTGCGCCTCCCGCGCTGACTGCCGTGGGAGCCTGCGCCCTGACGGCCGTGGGGCCCCACGCCGGCGGCCGCGCGGCCCCCGCGCCGGGCGGCGGGGTCGGGGCTGGAATGATGGCCCGATGCACTGTCCCTTCTGCCGCTTCCCGGACTCCCGCGTGATCGACTCGCGCACAGCCGACGACGGCACGTCGATCCGTCGCCGCCGGCTGTGCCCGGAGTGCAACCGCCGGTTCAGCACGCTGGAGACCTCGTCGCTGCAGGTGGTCAAGCGCTCCGGCGTCGTCCAGCCGTTCAGCCGGGACAAGGTGGTCGGCGGGTTGCGGAAGGCGAGCCAGGGGCGCCCGGTCTCCGACGACGACCTCGCGCGGCTCGCCCAGCAGGTCGAGGAGACCGTCCGTGCCTCCGGGTCGTCGCAGGTCGATGCGCACGACGTTGGCACCGCGATCCTCGAGCCCCTGCGCGCCCTCGACGAGGTCGCCTATCTGCGGTTCGCCTCCGTGTACTCCGCCTACGACTCCCTCGAGGACTTCGAGACCGCGATCGCGGCCCTGCGCGCGGACCGCGCCACCAGGGCCGGCGACGTCGAGGGCGCCGCGGGCGTCGAGGGGGCCGACGGCACGGGAGGCGAGGTCGGGGAGCCCGACGGCATCGGCGCACGGGCCGGCGAACCGGCCGCGGACGACGCGGGACCGGAGCGCGCGGGGCCGGAGCGCGCGGGGCCGGACGGCGCTGGGTCGGACGGAACGGAATCCGACGGCGAAGTGCCGGACGGCGCGGTGGACGCGTCCTCGGGCGGCACCCGGTAGCCCGTGCGGAGCTCCCGGTGCGGTGTCGCAGCCTCGGTGGAGGAGTGCTCCGGAGGTTCGGGGTGGCGTGCGCACCGACCGGATGGGGTCCCTCCACAACGGCGTTCCACGCACCCCGCGGACCCGCTAGGCTCTGACTCACCGGCGATCCGCCGGGCCCGCGACCCGGCCGTCCTCCCGGTGGTCGCGCGAGGTCCGCAGGCGCCGGCACCGACCGCCGTCGGTGACGCCGGAGGGGAAGCCGACGTCACCGACGGCCTGTGCGTGCGGGGCGCCGGTCCTCCCGCTGTTGCGCAGGACTCCCCGCAGCCACGACGGCCCTGCGCGAGGTGTGCGGGCCGTCGGGTGGCCGCGCAGCCGACGCGCCGACCAGTCGTGGCCGGGCCAGCGCCGCGCCGACCAGTCGTGGCCGGGCCAGCGCCGCGCCGACCAGTCGTGGCCGGGCCGGCGGCCCGCCGGTCAGGCGTCCGGGCGGGAGAGGACGCGGAGCCTGATCGTGTCCTCCATCGACTGCATCGCGGACAGGGCCGTGACCGGGATCTCCGAGGAGATGTCGGTGATGACGTAGCCCGTCTCGCCCGACGTCCCGAGGATCTGGCCCTCGATGTTCGCCCCCGCCTCGGCGAATGTCTGGTTGACGAGCGCCAGGACGCCGGGCGTGTTGCGGTGGACGTAGGCGAGGCGGTGCCGGGTCGCAGAGGTCGTCCCCAGCGTGAGGCGCGGGAGGTTGACGGACAGGTCCGTGATCCCGAGCCGGTAGTAGGAGCCGAGCTTGCTCGACACGAAGTGGCCGATGTTCTCCTGGGCCTCCTCGGTCGATCCGCCGACGTGCGGGGTGAGGATGACGTTGGGCAGCCCGCGCAGCTCGGAGTCGAACCTCTCGCCGTTGCTCCGCGGCTCGTCGGGGAACACGTCCACGGCCGCGCCGGTGATGGACCCGTCGAGGACGCGGTCGCGCAGGGCCGCGTAGTCCACGAGGAACCCGCGCGAGAGGTTGAGGAAGACCGCACCGGGCTTCATGGCTGAGAACTGCTTCGCGCCGAACATGCCCGCGTTGCCCTCGCGGCCGTCCACGTGCAGCGTGACGACGTCGGCCTCGCCGAGGAGCTCCTCGAGGCTCGCCGTCCCGCGCGCGTTGCCCAGCGCCAGCTTCTCGGAGGTGTCGAAGAAGATCACCCGCATGCCGAGCGCCTCGGCGATGACGGAGAGCTGGGAGCCGATGTTCCCGTAACCCACGATCCCGAGCGTGCGGCCGCGCACCTCGTGGGAGCCGGCGGCGGACTTCGCCCACACGCCGTCGTGCAGCGACTTGTCCCGCTCGGTCAGTCGACGGGTGAGCGCGATGATCTCGGCCACCGCCAGCTCGACGACCGAGCGCGTGTTGGAGAAGGGCGCGTTGAACACGGCGACGCCGTGCCGCGTGGCCGCGCGCAGGTCGATCTGGTTGGTGCCGATGCTGAAGGCGCCGATCGCGAGCAGCTGAGGGTGGTTGGCGATCACCCGCTCGGTGACCGTGGTCGTCGACCGGATCCCGAGGACCTCGACGCCGTCGAGCGCCTCGTCCAGCTCGTCCTCCGACATGGCGTGCGGGTGGCGCACGACGTCGAGGCCGGCGCCGCTGAGGACGGCGTCGGCGTTGGAGTGGGGGCTTTCCAGCAGGAGGGCTCGAGTCACCGGCACATCGTCGCCCCGGCGCGGGGGAGTGGCAAACGCGTTCCACCGCTCGGTCGCGGCCCGCCGCGACCGTGAGCCGCGACGCGGCGGCTCAGTCGGCGGGCAGGACGCCCGCGGGGAGCTCGCGGTGGTGGACGACGACGAGCCGGCGGGTCGGGCGGGTCATCGCCACGTAGAGGTCACCGGTCCCGTCCTCGGTCATGGCGGCCGGCTCGAGGAGCACGACGACGTCGAACTCCAGGCCCTTGGCGCCCGCCGGGTCGGTGATCACCAGGCGTGCGCCGAGCAGGTCCGGGCCGCGCAGCGCCTCGGCCGTGCCCGCCCGGTCCGGTGCGGCGGCGCGGACGTCGTCGACCACGGAAGGCGGAGCGACGATCGCCACGCGACCGGCGTCGTCGTCCGTGCCGGCTAGAGCGGTGAGCGCGCGGGCGGCCTCGTCCAGCACGCCGGCGACGAGCCCGTCCGCGTCCACCCTGCGCGTGACCAGAGCGCCGGGCAGGTCGCGCGCCGCGGTGACCGGATGGGCGGGCGGCGTACCCGCGCGGGCGAGCATCCGCGTGGCCGCGTCCAGGACGGTGGCGGGCGTGCGGTAGGAGACGGTGAGGACGGACTCGCGCAGGGACGGCCCGGCGGCCTCGCCGAGGAGGCTCGCCCAGCTCGCCGGGCGCTCGGTGCCTCGGCGCTGGTCGAGGTCCCCGACCACGGTCATCGACCGCACCGGGACCCGGCGGGCGAGCATCCGCCAGGCCATCGGGCTCAGCTCCTGCGCCTCGTCGACGACGACGTGCCCGTACGTCCACGAGCGGTCGGCCACCGCCCGCTCGGCGGTCGTCAGCGACGGGCCGCCGGCGGCGAACCGGTCCGCCAGCATCTCGGCGCTGACGATGCCGTCGCCCAGGTCCTGGGACTCGATCGCCTCGCGCGCCAGCTCGACGGCCTGCGCCCGCTCGGCCGTGGCCCGGGCACGTGCCGCCCGGTCCTCGGCCTCCTCGTGGGGGCCGAGGAGCTCTGCGAGCTCGTCGAGGAGGGGGACGTCGGCCTCCGTGGGCGCCGATCCGCGCGGGCGCAGCAGCGCGCGCCGCTCGGCCTCGTCCAGCTCGGGCGCGCACGCCGCGAGCAGCTCGGGCCCGGACAGGAGGCGGTCCAGCAGCTCGGCGGCGGTGCGCGGCATCCAGCACAGGTTGAGCGCGACCCGCACGTCGCGCGACGAGCGCACGTCCTCCATGAGCGCGGCGCGCTCCTCGGGGTCGTCGATGCCGCGCACCGCCGCGTACCGGTCGGTGAGGACCGGCAGCAGCGACCGGACGAACGTCTCGCGCCCGGCGTTGTGCGTGCGGTGGGCGCGGCGGGCGCGCCCGATCGCGGCCCGGACGTCGGCAGGCTCCAGGCGGATCGTCGAGCCCTCGACGTCGAGGAGCCGGGCCTCGGGCGGCACGCGCTGGAACTGCCGCACCAGACGGCCCACGACGTCGACCATCATGGTCCTGCCCTTGATCCGCGCGGCGCGGGGCGTCTCGGTGCCCCGGGCCCGCACGCCCGGGAGGAGATCGGCGATCGTCGTGGCGACGACGTCGGTCTCGCCGAGCGAGGGCAGCACGCGCTCGACGTACGTGAGGAACACGTCGGAGGGACC
Source organism: Georgenia sp. Z1491 (assembly GCF_049856175.1). GTDB lineage: Bacteria > Actinomycetota > Actinomycetes > Actinomycetales > Actinomycetaceae > JB111. The sequence goes on along the minus strand of NZ_JBNDNA010000006.1, from coordinate 110,790 downwards.
GACGAGCAGCACGCCGGAACGGGCGAGCCGTTCCCGGTGGGCGTAGAGCAGGTAGGCGATGCGGTGCAGCGCGACCGCGGTCTTGCCGGTGCCCGGGCCGCCCTGGACCACGAGCACCCCGTCGAGCGGGGAACGGACGACCTCGTCCTGCTCGGCCTGGATGGTCGCCACGATGTCGCTCATCCGCCCGGTGCGGGCGGCGTTCATCGCGGCGAACAGGGCGCCCTCGCCGCGCAGCTCGAGCCGCAGGTCCTCGGGCAGGTGCTCGGCGTCGAGCAGCTCGTCCTCGACGCCGACCACCCGGCGCCGGCGCGTGAGCAGGTGCCGGCGGCGTACGGCGCCCTCGGGGTGCACGGCGGTGGCCTGGTAGAAGGGCCGGGCCGACGGTGCGCGCCAGTCGAGCAGCAGCTGGCTGCGGGTGCTGTCCTGGATGCCGATCCGCCCGACGTACCGGGGCGGCCCCTCGCGCAGGTCGAGCCGACCGAAGACGAGGCGCTCCTCGACCTGGTCCAGGCGGGCGACGGCCTGCGAGTAGTGGGCGGCGAACGCGTCCCGCTCGGAGCGCATCTGGTGCGTCCCGACCGACCCGCCCCGCCGGACGTCCGCGAGGCGCTCACGGTACTGGGCGCGCAGCTCGTCCAGGCGGGCGTAGACGGTGTCCACGCGAGCCTGCTCGCGCGGCAGCTCGTCGCTCGACGCCGCCTCGTGGGCCGGCCCGTCCGCCTCGACGTCGGCACGCGGCTCGTCCAGCGCCATCGGACCTCCTCCAGAGCGCGGCCCCGGGGTCGGCACGCGCGACCGTCCATTGTGGTGCACGCGCGCGGGTCGCCGCACCCCCGTCCGCCCCGGACGCGGTGTGGCACGTCCCGCTCCCGGTCGGGGAATGACGCAGGATGGACCGGCGTTGACGCCGGCAGAGACGATCGACAGGAAGGTGGCGCGATGAGCGACGAGACCCTCTACACCAGCGGGCCCGCGGCCGATCATGTCGGCGAGGTCCCGGTGCTCGTGCACGCCCTCCAGGGCGGCATGGACGCCGGCAGCGCCGGGGAGCTCGCCGTGCGGCAGCTCCTGTCCAGCATGCCGGTCGAGCGCGTGGCGACCTTCGACACCGAGCAGCTGCTCGACCTGCGCTCGCGCCGCCCGGCGATGACCTTCGCCGACGGACGCTGGGTGGACTACGACGAGCCCGTGCTCGCCGTCGACGCCGTGCGGGACCACGAGGGCCGGGCGTTGCTCGTGCTGCACGGCCACGAGCCGGACCACGCGTGGGAGAGCTTCGCGCGCGCCGTCGCCGGCATCGTCCGTGAGCACGGCGTCGAGCTCGTCGTCGGGCTGCAGGGCGTGCCCGCCGGCGTCCCGCACACCAGGCCCGCCGCGATCACGACGCACGGCACCGACCGCGACGCCGGCGGCCGGCTCGAGCCCGGCCCCAACCTGTTCGTCGGGGAGTTCCAGGCTCCCGGCTCCGCCGAGGCCCTCCTCGACCTGCGCCTGTCCCAGCAGGGCATGAACGTCCTGGGCCTGGCCGTGCACGTGCCGCACTACCTGTCCGGCTCGGAGTACCCCGTGGCCTCGGCCAGCCTGCTGCGCACGCTGTCGACAGCCAGCGGCATGTCCCTCCCGGTCGGCGACCTGGAGTCCCTCACCGCCCAGGTGCTCGCCCAGATCGACTCCCAGGTCGAGGCCAACCCCGAGATCGCGCAGGTCGTGCGGGCCCTGGAGGAGCGCTACGACCGCAGCCCCGTCGCGCGCACGACGACCGAGGAGCCCGCCGCCGAGCTGCCCACGGCCGACGAGATCGGCGCCGAGCTCGAGGCCTTCCTCGCCAGCGGCCCCCCGCTCGAGGGCTGGCGCGACCAGGGCGTCCCCGAGATCGGCAGCGGCGAGGCCCGGGCGACCGGGCGGGCCGACGACGGCGCGGGCGACGGGCCGGCGGGCGAGGACCCGGCGGCCGGCGACCCGGCGTCCGACGGCCGTGTCTCCGACGGTCCGGCGGGCGACGAGCCTTCGGACGACGACCCCGCCGAGGAGGCGTGACCCGGACCGTACCGGGAGCCGCAGAGCAGCGGGGACGGGGCCGATGATGGCCCGGCTGACCCCTCCCGCGTCGCCCCGCACCGCACTGACGGTGTGGGGCGTCGCCGTGCTGTGCTACATCCTCGCCATCGCGGGCCGCAGCTCGTTCGGGGTCGCCTCCCTGGCCGCGCTCGAGCGGTTCGACGTCGGCCCCGCGATCCTGTCGACGTTCGTCGTCCTCCAGGTCGGCACCTACGCCGCCGCGCAGATCCCCGTGGGCCTGGCCATCGACCGGTGGGGCCCGCGCCGCGTCCTCGTCGCGGGCGCCCTGCTGCTCGCGGCGGCGCAGACGGTCATGGCCCTGTCCACGGTGCTGCCGCTCACGCTCGCGGCGCGCGTCGCCGTCGGGCTGGGCGACGCCACGGCCTTCATCTCCGTCCTGCGGCTCGTGCCGGAGTGGTTCGCGATGCGCCACGTGCCGCTCGTCAACCAGGCGACCGGGGCGCTCGGGCAGCTCGGCCAGGTCGTCTCCGCCGTGCCGTTCTACGCGGTGCTGCGCGTGAGCGGCTGGAGCGTGGCCCACCTCTCGCTAGCCGCGACCGGGGTGCTCGTCGCGATCGCCGTGCTCGTGGTCGTCCGCGACCGGCCCGCCGCGGATCCCGGGTCGCCCGGCCGGGCCCGGACGGCCCCCGCGGCGCCGCCCGCCGGACGCACGGGCGTGCGGCACGCCCTGCGCGAGGTCGCCCGCGAACCCGGCGTGTGGGCGGGCCTGTTCGCGCACTGGTCGACGATGTTCTTCGTCTCCACGTTCGCGCTCATGTGGGGCGTGCCGTACATGCGCGCCGGCAACGGGCACAGCGCGGCGACGGCGTCGACCGTGCTCGTCCTCGGGGTGGTGGCCATGGCGCTGTCGGCGCTCCTCGTCGGCACGCTGTCCGCCCGCTTCCCCCGCCTCCGCCTGCGCCTCGTCGTCACGGGGTCGATGCTCGCCGTGACGACCTGGACGGTGGTCCTCCTCGTGCCGCCGCCCGTCCCGGCGTGGCTGCTCGCCGTGCTCATGATGATCCTCAGCCTCGGCGGAGCGGCGAGCAACGTGTCGTTCGACGTCGTGCGCGCGCACGTGCCCCGCTCCCGGCTCGGCACGGCCACGGGCCTGGCGAACAGCGGCGGCTTCGTCGCGACCCTGCTCGCGGTGCTGCTCGTCGGCGTGGTGCTCGACGTCGTCGGGGGTTCCTCGCCGGGGCCGGAGGCGTTCCGCGTGGCGATGGCCTCCCAGGCCGCGGTCGTCCTCGTCGGCCTCACCGGCCTGCTGCTCGCGACCCGGCGGCTGGGACCCGGTTCCGAGTCCGCACCGCGCCGCGGCTGACCGCCGCGCCGCCCGGCAGGGGCCTCGTGCGGATCTCTCCACCAGAATCGCGCACGAACGGCTCCGGCGTGGCATGCTAGGCCTGTTGCATCTGCGTTTCCCTGTTGTGACCGTCGTCGGTAGGACCGTCGGGGGGCACGGCTCCGGCAAGGACGTGGGACGAATTCAGTGCGGCAAGTGGGGACCGGCACAGGGTCGGGCCCCGACGTCCCGGAAGGACAACAGTTACATGGCACAGGGAACCGTCAAGTGGTTCAACTCCGAGAAGGGCTACGGCTTCATCGAGCAGGACGGTGGCAACGCGCCTGACGTCTTCGTTCACTTCTCGGCCATCCAGGCCGACGGCTACAAGTCGCTCGAGGACGCCCAGCGCGTCGAGTTCGAGATCACCCAGGGCCCGAAGGGCCCGCAGGCGGAGAACGTCGTCCCGCTCTGACCCGAGCGCTCGACCCATACTCTTCGCGGGGCCCGCACCTTCTGGGTGCGGGCCCCGTCGCCGTGCCCGGCCCGGGTGCGCGCCGGACGCACCGGCGGGCGTGGTCGGGGCCGGACGTGCCGGGCGTCGCCGTGCCGGCTCAGGCGATGGCGGGCGGGTCGTAGGGGGGCGGCGTCGTCGCTCGCATCCGGGCGAGCTCGCCGCCCGTGACGACGCCCGCAGGGAACGGCAGCCGGCGCAGGCCCCGGTCGATCGCGGCCGCGTCCAGCCGGTGGTGGGAGGCGACGAGGACGACGTTGCCGTAGCGGCGGCCTTTCCACACCGCGGGGTCCGCGACGGCCAGGGCCTCGGGGAACACCTGGCCCAGCGCCGCGAGCTCCTCGCGGACCCGGCGCAGCCCGGGGGAGTCGGTGAGGTTGAGGACGTACACGCCGTCCGGCGCGAGCGCGGTGTCCGCGGCCCGGACGAACTCCACGGTCCGCACGTGCTCGGGCACCTCGGCGTCGACGAAGACGTCGCGGACGAGCACGTCCGCGGAACCCGGGTGCAGGTGCTCGACCGACGCGCGCGCCTCCGCGTTGCGGATGCGGAGCATGGGGGAGCGGGGCAGGTCGAACCACGCCCGGACGAGCCGGGCGAGCTCGGTGTCCAGCTCGACGGCGAGGTGCCGCGAGCGCGGCCGGTCCGCGAGCAGGGCGCGCGGCAGCGCGCAGGCCGCCCCGCCGAGGTGGACGAAGCGACCCGGCCGGTCGGCCCGGTCGCGGGGCAGCGCGACGTCGACGACGGCGCGCACGTGCTGCATGTACTCGAACTCCAGGTACGCCGGGTCCTCGAGGTCGAGGAACGAGGACTCCGACCCGCCGAGCAGGAGCATCACCCGGTGCGGAGCGCCCGGCTCGGGTACCACCTCGGCCACCGAGAACGTGGTGGGTACGGGGTGCTCCGGCCAGCGGGCGAGATCGGTCCGGCGTCGCGGTGTCACAGGCTCACGCTAGCGTCGAGGCGTGAGCCGCAAGCCCGTCCGCGCCAGCGGGACGCCCCGGCGCGGACCCACGCCGTTCGGGACCGACGACACCGGGGCCTTCGTCCTGCACGTCGACATGGACGCGTTCTTCGCCGCCGTCGAGGTGCTGGACGACCCCTCCCTGGCCGGTCGTCCCGTCATCGTCGGCGGGCCCGAGCGCGGCGTCGTCTCGGCCGCCACCTACGAGGCCCGCGCCTACGGCGTGCGCTCCGCGATGCCGGTCGCGCAGGCCCGGGCGCTGTGCCCGCAGGCGGTCCTCCTGCCCGGTAGGCACTCCCGGTACCGGGAGATCTCGCGCACCGTCATGGGGGTGCTGGCCACGGTCACCGACCGCGTCGAGCAGCTGAGCGTCGACGAGGCCTTCCTCGACGTCCGCGGGGCCGTCCGCAGGCTCGGCCCGCCCCTGACCATCGGCGCCCACGTGCGGGCCCGGGTGCGCGAGGCGACCGGTCTCGCGGCATCCGTGGGCGTCGCGAGCACCAAGCACGTGGCCAAGATCGCCTCGGGCGCCGCGAAGCCGGACGGGCTGCTGCTCGTCCCCGCCGACGCCACCCTCGAGTTCCTCCACCCGTTACCGGTGGGCGCGCTGTGGGGCGTGGGGGAGAAGTCGGCCGAGGTGCTGAGGCGGCACGGCTGGGACACGGTCGGCGACGTCGCGCGCGCCCGGGTGGTCGACCTCGAGCGGGCGCTGGGCAGGGCCGCGGGGGCGCGGCTGCATGCGCTCGCCATGGGCGCGGACGCGCGGGAGGTCCGCTCCGAACGGGCGGGGGAGAAGTCGATCGGCAGCGAGCACACCTTCTTCGACCCCGTCGGCGACCTGGACGAGCTCGACCGGGTGCTGCTCGAGCAGTCGCACGGCGCCGCGGCACGGCTGCGCGCGGCCGGGCTGCTCGCGCGCACCGTGAGCATCAAGGTGCGATTCACCGACTTCACGACGATCACCCGCTCGAGGAGCCTGCCTGCCGCCACGTCGCTCGCGCGGGACGTCGCCGCCGCGGCGCGGGCCCTGCTGCGGACGGTGGAGGTGCCGCGCGCGGGCCTGCGGCTGCTCGGCGTGCGGCTCGAGACGCTCGAACCCGCAGGTCAGGGCCTCCAGCTCGCGCTCGACGACGATCCGGGCGCGGCCCTCGCAGAGGAGGCGCTCGACGCCGTGCGCGAGCGGTTCGGGCGCTCCGCCCTCGCTCCGGCTGCCCTGCTGAGGCGTCGGGCGGTCGACGGGGGAGATCGGCCCGGTCATGACGGCGTCCCCCCGCGTGACGAGGACACCCGCCAGGACCTATCCTGAGAGCAGTCGCGATCCGTCCGGACGCGAGCCGAGATCCGACCGGTGCCGAGGAAGGGGGCAGGATGCCACTCTCCGACTACGAGCAGCGCATGCTCGCCCAGATGGAAGCCCAGCTGCACGCGGACGACCCGCGTCTGGCGGAGACGCTCGGCGACCCTGCCGGCCCCGACCTGCGCCGGGTCGCGCTCGGCGCGCTCGTCGCCCTGGCGGGTATCGGCGGCCTCGTCGGCGGCGTCGCCACCGGGTGGATCTGGCTCGGCGTCCTCGGCTTCGTCGCCATGGTCGGCGGCGTCCTCCTCGCCATGTCGCCGGCGCGGTCCGGCACGCGCGCCGGCCAGGGATCGCCCGGTGCGGGCCCCGGTGGACGGGGCGGCCGCGGTGGTCGTGGCCCGGGCTCCGGGAACGGCACGGGCCCCAGCGGTGGGCGGACGACCAGCGGCAAGAGCTTCATGGAACGCCAGCAGGAGAAGTGGGAGCAGCGCGGCGAGGGCCGCGGAGTCTGACCCACCCCGGTCCCCGGCACTGACGCGCCGGCGACCGCACGCCTGACCGACGGCCCCCGGCCCGCAGCGATGCGGACCGGGGGCCGTCGTCGTGCATGGCGAGGGCGGCCGGGTCGTCCGAGGGTGCCCGTGCCGCGTCCCCCACGTCGCTCCCCACTTCGCTCCCCACGTCGCTCCCCACTTCGCTCCCCACTTCGCTCCCCGCGCGCAGCCGGTGTCGTCGGCCGGCCGCGCGCCCGTCCGCCAGGAGGCCGGGATCTCACCGATCCGTCCGCGCCCGTGCGGAGCACCACCGGTCGGGCGGGACCACACGAGGAGGCGGTGCCGCGCGGGGCGTCGTCGTCGGGGAACTTTCCCTCCACCGGCCACCACCAGGAATTACCTGGGAAGTCGCGCGACACGCGTCGGATGTCGGCGCAATCTGCTATCGCGGTGGAGTGAAGTGGAGTAACGTGGTGGTCACGGGAGCGGCAGGGCGACGACGAGGGAGGTGCCGCGATGTTCCTCGGCACCTACGAACCGCGTCTGGACGACAAGGGCCGGCTGATACTGCCCGCGAAGTTCCGCACGGACCTCGCCGACGGCCTCGTGCTCACCCGGGGGCAGGACCGCTGCCTCTTCGCGTTCCCCACGGCCGAGTTCGAGTCGATGCACGAGCGGCTCCGGCAGGCGCCGGTCACCTCGAAGCAGGCCCGCGACTACCTGCGCGTGTTCCTCTCGGGCGCCTCGGACGAGGTGCCGGACAAGCAGGGCCGCCTGACGATCCCGGCGAACCTGCGCCGCTACGCGGGGCTCGACCGCGAGCTGGCGGTCATCGGGGCGGGCAGCCGGATCGAGATCTGGGACGCCACCGCATGGGCCGACTACCTCGCCGCCCAGGAGGAGTCGTTCGCCGACACCGCCGAGGAGGTGGTCCCGGGTCTGTTCTGACCCGCCCGACCATCGCCCGCCCGGACCTGCCCGCCCCGACGCCCCACCCCGCTCCACCCCACATCTGCACAGCTGTGACGGCACACCGGAGCTCGCCCCGCGAGGTCTCCCACCGCACCGACGCACTTCCCCGGCGTCGGTGCGCCCGTCCCCGGCGCACTTCCCCGGCGCCGGAGACGGAGGTGGGAGTCCTGGCGGTACGAGCCGGAACGCACCCCGAGCTCGTGCCGCCAGCCCGCCCCGCCGCAGCCGGACCCGCCCGTCCGGCTCCGCCGGCCCGACCGAGGCAGCCCGACCGCCTCAGCACGAGACACCCGAGAGGAGGACCGCATGACCACCACGCCGGAGCCCGCGCCGCGCGCGACCCAGGACCGTCACCTGCCGGTCCTCCTGGAGCGCTGCCTCGACCTGCTCGCCCCGGCACTCGAGGCCCCCGGGGCGGTGCTCGTCGACGCCACTCTCGGTCTCGGCGGGCACGCGGCCGGCGCGCTCGCCCGGTTCCCCGAGCTGCGCGTCATCGGGATCGACCGGGACACCGAGGCCCTCGCGCTGGCTGCCGAGCGTCTCGCCGGGTACCCGGGCCGGTTCACCGGCGTCCATGCCACCTACGACGAGATCGACGAGGTCGTCGCCGAGCACGCCGGCGGCGCGGTCGACGGTGTCCTCATGGACCTCGGCGTCTCCTCACTCCAGCTCGACGAGACCGCGCGGGGCTTCTCCTACTCCCAGGACGCGCCGCTCGACATGCGGATGGACGCGACGACCGGCCCGACCGCCGCCGACCTGCTCGCCACCCTCGACGAGCGGGAGCTGCGGCGCATCCTGCGCCAGTACGGCGAGGAGAGGTTCGCCCCCCGCCTCGCCGCCGAGATCGTCCGGCGCCGGACCACCGACCCGCTGCGGACGACCGCCGATCTCGTCGCCGTCGTCGACGCCGCCATGCCGGCCGCCGGCAGGCGCACCGGCGGCAACCCCGCCAAGCGGACCTTCCAGGCCCTGCGCATCGCCGTCAACGGCGAGCTCGACATCCTCGCCGGTGCGCTGCCGCGGGCCGTCGAGGCGCTCGCCGTCGGCGGCCGGATCGTCGTGGAGTCCTACCAGTCCCTCGAGGACCGCCTCGTCAAGGCGGAGCTCGCCCGCGGCGCCACGACCTCGGCCCCGCCGGACATGCCGGTCGTCCCCGACACCCACCAGCCCTACCTGCGCCTGCTCACCCGCGGCGCGGAGGAGGCGGACACCGGCGAGGTCGCCGCCAACCCCCGGGCCCGCGCCGTCCGACTGAGGGCCGCCGAGCGGCTGCGTCCCACCCCGGCGCACCTGGCCCGCGGCGGGGACCGCCCGGGCCCTCGGCGCCGCACGGCACCCGACGCGGGGCCGAGCACCGCACGCAGCACCGCACGCCGCACCACCGACAGCACCGCCGACCGACCCGCTGAAGCGCGTACCGCGCAGCCGAGGAGCCATCGATGAGCGCACAGCCCCTGCCCGGGCCGTCCCGCACGCCACGGCGTCGGGCGGCCGCGCCGTCGCAGGTGCCCGCCGCACGCCGGTCCACCCGCCTGACCGTCGTCCCCAGCCCGGTGCCGGCACGCTCGCGGGCCCCGTTCGTCGCGGTCCTCGCACTCATCCTGCTCGGTGCGCTCGCCACGGTCCTCGTGCTCAACATCCGCATGGCCGAGGCCGCCTACGCCCTGCACGACCGGCAGATGGACCTCGCCCTCGTCGAGGAGTCCGTCGCCGCGCTCCAGATCGAGCTCGACGCCGCCGGCTCGCCCGCCGCGCTCGACGAGCGGGCCCAGGAGCTCGGCATGACCCGCCCCGGGACCACCTACTTCATCGAGCTCGGCACCGGTGAGATCACCGGCGGGCCCACCGAGGAGGAGAACAGCTGATGGCACGCTCGCCGCTGGTGTCCACCGACCCGCGCGACTGGATGCGCCGCACGCGCCTCCTGCTCGTCGTGCTCCTGGCGATCCTGCTCGTCGTCGCGGGCCGCCTCATCTGGGTCCAGGCCCTCGAGGGCCCCCAGCTCGCGAGCGACGCGCGGGACAACCGCACCCGCACGTACGCGATCCAGGCCCAGCGCGGCGAGATCCTCGACGCGAACGGCGAGGTCCTGGCCACCTCGGTCCAGACGTACAACCTCGGCGTCAACCAGCAGCTCATCACCTCCTACGAGGCACGCGACGAGGACGGGGAGGTCGTCGGCACCGGCATCTCCGCCGCCGCCGAGCGCATCGCCCCGATCCTCGACGTCGACCCCGCCGAGCTCGGCGCGCTCATGGTCGGCGACTCGACCTTCGCCTACATCGCCCGCGACATCAGCCCCGCCCAGTGGCGTCAGATCCGCGAGCTCGGGATCATCGGGATCGAGCCCGAGGCCGCCGTCGACCGCCTGTACCCCAACGGCAACACCGGCGGGAACGTCGTCGGCTTCGTCGGCCGCGACGGGGTCGGGCTCGCCGGCCTCGAGCTGAGCTACGAGGAGGTCCTGTCCGGGACCGACGGCTCGACGACGGTCGAGATCGGCCGCGACGGCCAGGTGATCCCCGGCGCCACCCGCGAGGACGTCCCGGCCGTCCAGGGGCGCGACGTCCAGACCACGATCGACCGCAACCTCCAGTACGAGTGCCAGCGGATCATCGACGAGGCCGTCGAGCGGCACGGCGCCGCCTGGGGCGCCGTCGTCGTCGAGGAGATCGGCACCGGCCGCATCCTCGCGCTGTGCGACAACAACACCGTCGACCCGGGCAACTACCAGGACTCGGCCCCCGAGGACCGCGGCTCGCGCGCCGTCACCACGCCGTACATGCCCGGCTCGACCGGCAAGATCCCGACGTTCGCGATGGCCCTGGACGCCGGCGGGGTCGAGGTCGACGACGAGTGGCTGACCCCGGACCGGATCACGATGCCCAACGGGCAGGAGTTCCGGGACAACGACTCGCACGACCCGGTCACCCTCACCACCGCCGGTGTGCTGGCCCGCTCCTACAACACCGGGCTCGTCCAGATCGGCGACACGGTCCCGATCGACGTCCGGTACGACTACCTCCAGCGGTTCGGCCTCGGCCAGCGGACCGGGATCGAGCTGCCCGGCGAGTCGTCCGGCATCCTCGCCCCCTACGAGAGCTGGGACGAGCGGCAGAACTACACGTCGATGTTCGGCCAGGGCCTGGCGCTCACGCTCCTGCAGTCGACCTCGACGGCGGCGACGATCGGCAACGGCGGGGTCCGGATGGACCCGCACGTCGTCGAGGCCGTGGAGGAGGTCGACGGCACGATGACCCCCACCCCGCTCCTCGACGGCCAGCGGGTCGTCTCCGAGGAGAGCGCGGCGGACACCCTGGCGATGATGGAGGGCGCCGTCTCCGAGGAGGGCACCGCCCAGCTCGCCGCCGTCGAGGGGTACCGCGTGGCCGGCAAGACCGGCACCGCCCAGGTCCCGGACGAGAACGGCCCCCTGTCGGGACGTGTCGGCACGTTCATCGGCGTCATCCCCGCCGACGCACCCGAGGTCGCCATCGGCGTCGTCATGTACAACGCCGACGGCGCGTCGTACGGTTCGCGCGTGGCCGCCCCCGTCTTCTCCGACGTCGCCGAGGTCGCGATGTCCCACCTCGGTGTCCCGCCCTCGACGGAGCCCGCCCCCTACCTGCCGCTCGAGCCCGGGGTGGAGTGGGGGCCCCAGTGACCTTCTCGCTACGGCCGAGCTCCGTGGCGCCCGTCGACCTCGCCGAGCTCACGCGAGCTGCCGAGCAGCACCTCGTCGGGCCGGCGCCCGGCGCCGGCACCCGGGTCGCCGGCGTGGTCGCCGACAACCGGAGGATCATCGGCGGCGAGCTGTTCGTCGCCCGGCCGGGCGCCCGGCACCACGCCGCGCGCTTCGCCCCGGACGCCGTCGCGCGCGGGGCCGCCGCGATCCTCACCGATCCCGAGGGCGCCCGGCTCGCCCGTGCCGGCGGAGACCCGGGCGTCCCGCTCGTCGTCGTCGACGACGTCGCCGCCGTCGTCGGCCCGGTCGCCGCTCTCGCCTGGGGCCGCCCCGCCGAGCGCCTGCGCACGTTCGCCCTGACCGGCACCAACGGCAAGACGACGACCGCGTTCATGGTCGACCACGTGCTCACCGCGCTCGGCCGCACCACCGGGCTCATCGGCACGGTCGAGATCCGGGTCGCCGGCACCTCCGTGCCGGCCGCCCTGACCACCCCGCAGGCCGACGAGCTGCACGCCATGCTCGCCGCCATGGCGGAGGCCGGGGTCACCGACCTCGTCATGGAGGTCTCCTCCCACGCGCTCATGCTCGGCCGGGTCGACGGCGTGACGTTCGACGTCGCCGGGTTCACCCACCTCACCCCGGACCACCTCGACCTGCACCGCACGGTCGAGGAGTACTTCGCCGCCAAGGCCAGGCTGTTCGCCCCGGACCGGTCGCGCACCGGGGTGATCACCGTCGACGACTCCTGGGGCGCCCGCCTCGCCGCCGACGCCGGTCGGGCTCGCCCCGGTCAGGTGTGGACCCTCGGCCGGTCCGCGGACGCCCGGCTGCGGATCGAGGCCGCGCCGCCCGGCACGCTCGTGCTCACCGGACCGGGCGGCGACGTGCGGACGGCCACCGACATGCCCGGCGCGTTCAACGTCGCCAACGCGGCCCTCGCCGTCGGCATGGTCCTGCGCGCCGGCCACGGAACCGAGGAGGTCTCCCGCGCCCTGGCGGACCACGGCGGGGTCAGCCCCGCGGTGCCGGGCCGGATGGAGGTCCTCGCCGAGAGCCCCCGCGTCGTCGTCGACTTCGCCCACAACACCGAGGCGCTGCAGACCGTGCTCGCCGAGCTGCGGCCCACCACGAAGGGCCGCCTGTGGTGCGTGACCGGCTCCGCCGGGGACCGCGACGCCGTCAAGCGCCCCCTCATGGGCGAGGTCAGCGCGCGCCTCGCCGACGAGGTCGTCATCACCGACGACGACCCGCACTCCGAGGACCCCGCCACCATCCGCGCCCAGATCCTCGCCGGTGCCCGGTCGGTGGCCGGGACCTCGGTCGTCGAGATCGGCGACCGCCGGGAGGCCATCGCCCACGCCGTGCTCGCCGCCGCGCCCGAGGACACCGTGCTGCTGGCCGGCCGGGGCCACGAGACGATCCAGGAGGTCGGCGACGTCGCGCACCACCTCGACGACCGCGAGGAGGCGAGGGCGGCGCTCGCCCGGCGCGGGGCGGGCACGGGGGAGGATGGGGCGTGATCACTCTCAGCCTGACCGAGATCGCCCGCGCGACCGGGTCCGCCTCCGCCGTCGACGACGTGGACGTGACCGGCGGCGCCCAGCAGGACTCGCGGGTCGTCGGCCCGGGCGACCTGTTCGTCGCCATCGCCGGCGAGCGCACCGACGGGCACGCGCACGTCGCCGCGGCGCTCGCGGCGGGCGGCGTCGGAGCCCTCGTCACCGACCCGGCGCGGCCCGTCGCGGACGGCGTCGACCCCGCGCGCCTCGTCGTCGTGCCGGACACCGTCGACGCCCTCGGCGATCTCGCCCGACACTCCCTCGCCGCTCTGCGCAGCTCGGGCCGGCCGGGCGTCGTCGCCGTCACCGGCTCGGTCGGCAAGACGACGACGAAGGACCTGCTCGTCGACCTGCTGCAGCCGCGCGGACCGCTCGTGGCGCCCCCGGGCTCGCTGAACAACGAGGTCGGCCTGCCGCTGACCGTCCTGCGCGCCGACGAGGCGACCACCACGCTCGTTCTGGAGATGGGCGCCGACCGGGTCGGCAACCTCACCTACCTCACGTCGGTCGCGCCCCCGGACGTCTCGGTCGTCCTCGCCGTCGGCCGCGCGCACCTCGGCCACTTCGGGGGGATCGACAACGTCGCCCGCACCAAGGCCGAGCTCGTGTCCGGGCTCGCGCCGGGCGGCACCGCCGTGCTCAACGCCGACGACGAGCGGGTCGCCGCGATGGCCCGCCTCGCACCGGGCGAGGTGCTCACGTTCTCCGCCTCGGGCGCCACCGGCGCCGACGTCGTCGCGACCGACGTGCGCAGCGACGACGCCGGGCACGCGGTCTTCACCCTGCGCACGGACCGCGGCAGCGCGGAGGTCGTGCTCGCCCTCGTCGGGCCCCACCACGTGGCCAACGCGCTCGCCGCCACCGCCGCCGGCCTCGCGCTGGGGGAGGACCTGGCCGAGCTGGCCGCGCGGCTGCGCGTCGCCGGCCCGAGGTCCGCGCACCGCACCGCCGTGTCCACGCTCGACGGCGACGTCCTGCTCCTCGACGACTCCTACAACGCCAACCCCGACTCGATGCGCGCCGGCCTGGCCACGCTGAGCGCGATCGCGCCCGGCCGCCGCAGGGTCGCCGTCCTCGGGCACATGCTCGAGCTCGGCGAGGAGTCCGCCGCCGAGCACGCCGGCCTCGCGCCCGAGCTGGCCGCGCACGGGATCGAGGCGGTCGTCGTCGTCGGGGCCGAGGCCGCCCCGCTGGCCGACGCCGCGCGCGACGCAGGAATCCAGGTGGACGACCTGACCGGCGCGTCGCCCGACGCGATCGCGGGGCGCGTGCGGGAGATCACCCGGCCCGGCGACGCCGTCCTGCTCAAGGGCTCGCGCGGCTCGGGCGTGTGGGAGGTCGCGGACCTTCTCACACCCGGCGGCGGCCGGGCCTCGGCGCCGGAGGCGGCCCGGGACGAGAAGATGCGCCCATGACAGCCGTCCTCGTTGGTGCCGGCGTGGCGCTCGTCGTCACGCTCCTCGGCACGCCCGCGTTCATCCGGCTCCTCGTGAGACGCGAGTACGGCCAGTTCATCCGGCAGGACGGGCCGACCAGCCACCAGACCAAGCGCGGCACGCCCACCATGGGCGGCGTCATCATCATCGCGGCCACCGTCATCGGGTACGCCGTCGCGAACATCTCGGCCGGCCGGCTGCCGCACGTCTCCGGACTGCTGCTGCTCTACCTCATGGTCGGCATGGGGATCATCGGCTTCCTCGACGACTACATCAAGATCTCCCGGGCCCGCTCCCTCGGCCTGGACGCGCGCGCCAAGATCGTCGGCCAGGCCTTCATCGGGATCTCGTTCGCGGTGATGGCCCTGCAGTTCCCCTCCGAGAACAACCGGACCCCGGCATCGACGGCGATCTCCTGGGTCCGCGACCTCCCGCTCGACCTGGCCTTCGCGGGCGCCGGCATCGGCCTCGTGCTCTTCATCATCTGGGCGAACTTCCTCATCACGGCCTGGACCAACGCCGTCAACCTCACCGACGGCCTCGACGGGCTGGCCACCGGCGCGTCGGCCATCGTGTTCGCGGCCTACACGGGCATCGCCTTCTGGCAGTCGAACCAGTCCTGCCAGGTGCTCGACGCGCCCGGCGCCGGGTGCTACGAGATCCGCGACCCCCGCGACCTCACGATCATCGCCGCCTGCATCGTCGGGGCCTGCCTGGGCTTCCTGTGGTGGAACACCAACCCCGCGAAGATCTTCATGGGTGACACCGGCTCGCTCGCCCTGGGCGGCGCGCTCGCCGGGATGACGATCCTCACCCGCACCGAGTTCCTCGGGGTCGTCATCGGCGGCCTGTTCGTTGCCGTCGTCATCTCCGACGTCATCCAGATCGGTGTCTACAAGGCCACCGGCAAGCGCGTGTTCAAGATGGCCCCGCTGCACCACCACTTCGAGCTGTCCGGCTGGGGCGAGGTGACGATCGTCGTGCGCTTCTGGCTCATCGCGCTGCTGTGCGCCGCCGCGGGTCTCGCCATCTTCTACGGCGAGTGGGTCGCGGTCTCATGACGCCCGGCGAGGACGCGCAGCCCGGGCACGGCGCCGCCCGCGACGCGGCTCGCGCCCGGTGGGCCGAGCGCGAGGCGCGGGACCTGGCGGGCGCCCGCGTCGCCGTCGTCGGGCTCGGCACGTCCGGCCGCGCCGCCCTGCGCGCGCTCCAGGGCCGCGTCGGCGCGCTGCTGGCCACCGACGGCCGCGACGAGGCGCTCCAGGGCGCATCCGTCGAGGTCCCCGACGCGGTGCTCGCGTCCGGCCCGACGCCGCGCGAGCTCGCCGAGGTCACGCTCGGCCTGGACCCCGACGTCCTCGTCGTCTCGCCCGGGATCCCCGCCACGTCCGACCTGCTCGTGCGTGCGCAGCAGCTCTCGATCCCCGTGTGGAGCGAGATCGAGCTCGCCTGGCGGCTCCAGCGCCCCCGCCCGGGCGGCGGCTACGCGCCGTGGCTCGCCGTCACCGGCACCAACGGCAAGACCACCACCGTCACCATGACGGCCGCGATCCTCGCCGCCGCCGGGCTCGACGCCCCCGCCGTGGGCAACGTCGGCACCCCGCCCGTCCAGATCGTCACCGCCGACGGGCCGGGGCCCGACGTGCTGCCCGCCGAGCTGTCGAGCTTCCAGCTGCACGCCACGCACTCGCTCGCCCCGCTCGCCGCCGTGTGCCTCAACCTCGCGCCCGACCACCTCGACTGGCACGGCTCCTACGCCGCCTACCGGGCGGACAAGGCGCGCGTCTACCGCGGCGTCACCGGCCTGTGCGTGTACTCCGAGGCCGACCCCGACACCCGGGCCATGGTGGAGGAGGCCGACGTGGCCGAGGGCGCCCGCGCCGTCGGCCTCACCCTCGGCCCGCCCGCCGTCTCCCAGGTGGGCGTCGTCGACGGCGTCCTCGCCGAGCGCGTCGGCCCGGGGCGCTGGACGACGGCCACCGAGATCGGCGAGGTCGCCGACCTCGCGCACCTGCTCGGGGACGCCGCCGGCCCGGGCGACGTCCCCGACCACCTCGTCCTCGACGCCCTCGCCGCCGCCACGCTCGCCCGCGCCGCGGGCGTCGAGCCCCACCACGTGCGGGACGGGCTGCGCGCCTACCGCGCCGAGGACCACCGCGCGACCCACGTGGCCACCCTCGGCGGCGTCACCTACGTCGACGACTCCAAGGCCACCAACGCCCACGCCGCCGACGCCGCCCTGTCCGCCCACGCCGAGCGCTCGGTCGTGTGGATCGCCGGCGGGCTGGCCAAGGGCGCCCGGTTCGACGACCTCGTCGCCGCCCACGCCCACCGGCTCGCCCACGTCGTGCTCATCGGCAAGGACCGCGAGCCGATGCTCGACGCCCTGGCGCGACACGCACCCGAGGTCCCGCTCGTCGAGGTCACCCGGGACGACGATGAGGCGGTGATGGAACGCGCCGTCGGGCTCGCCGCCGCCCGCGCCCTGCCCGGGCAGACCGTGCTGCTCGCACCCGCCAGCGCCTCCATGGACCAGTTCCGGTCCTACGACCAGCGCGGGCGCGCGTTCGCCGACGCCGTCCGCGCCCTCGCGACGCAGGAGGAGCGATGACCGCCACCGCCGCGCGCCGGGTCGTCACCCAGGAGCGTGCCCAGCCCCGCCGCGAGGAGAACCCGGCGCTGAGCTTCTACCTCATCGCCGCCTCCTCGGCGCTGCTCGTCGCCTTCGGTGCCGTCATGCGCCTGTCCGCCTCCACAGTCACCGCGATCTCCGACACCGGCTCGCCCTACCAGGAGTGGGTCGGTCAGCTGCTCTTCGTCGTCGTCGGCGTGGTCGGTGCGGTCGTCGCCGCGATCCTGCCGCCGGGGTTCTACCGGCGCGCGGCCTGGGTGCTGCTCGCCGGCGGGCTCGCCCTCCAGAGCCTCATCTTCACCGGTTTCGCGCGCGGCCAGGGCGGCAACCTCAACTGGATCGTCGTGCCCGGCACGGGGCAGGTGATCCAGCCCGCCGAGTTCCTCAAGCTCGCGCTGGCCATCTGGCTCGGGGCCGTCCTCGCGCGCAAGGTGCGGGTGATGGACAACCTCCTGCACGCCGCGATCCCCGGTGTCCTCGGGTCGGTCGCCGCGATCGCCCTCGTCCTCGCGGGGCACGACATGGGCACCGCTGCCATCATGGTCGTCCTCGTCGCCGGCGCCTACTTCGTCGCCGGCCTCAGGCTGCGCTGGTTCGCCGTCGTCGGCGTCGTCGGTGCCGGCCTGGCCGCCTTCCTCATCATGTCCTCGGACTCGCGCCGCCAGCGGGTCGCCCAGTTCTTCGGCCTCACCGAGTCCGACCCGCTCGGCGCCGGGCTCCAGCCCCTGCACGGCCTGTGGGCGCTGGGCTCGGGCGGCATCTCCGGCGTCGGGCTCGGCGCGTCCCGCGAGAAGTGGGAGTACCTGCCCGAGGCGCACAACGACTTCATCTTCGCCATCATCGGCGAGGAGCTCGGCCTCATCGGCACCCTCGTCGTCCTCGCCCTGTTCGCGGTCCTCGCCGCCGGCATCTACCGCGTGGTGCGCCGGCACCACGACCCGTTCGTGCAGATCGCGGCCGCCGGCCTGGGCGCCTGGATCTTTGGGCAGGCGATCGTCAACATGCTCGTCGTCATCGGTCTGCTGCCCGTCCTCGGCGTCCCGCTCCCGCTCGTGTCCGCCGGTGGCTCTGCGCTCATCGCCACCCTGCTCGGCGTCGGCGTGCTGCTCAGCTTCGCGCGCACCGAGCCCGGCGCGCGCGAGGCGCTGCGCGTGCGCTCGCGCAGCGCCCGACGCACGGGCTCGGTGACGGCGCCCCGGCGAAGGAGCGGCCGTGGCTGATCCGCTGCGCGTCCTGCTGGCCGGCGGCGGCACCGCCGGCCACGTCAACCCCATGCTGGCCACGGCGTCGGCGCTCGCGGGCGAGCACGGGGCGACCTGCGCCGCCCTGGGCACGAGCGACGGGCTGGAGTCCCGCCTCGTCCCGGCGAGCGGCCTCGACCTGCACCCGGTCCCGCGCGTCCCGCTGCCCCGGCGGCCCTCGGCGGACCTCCTGCGCCTGCCGACCAACCTGCGGGCCGCCGTCCGCGCCGCGCGCGAGGCCATCGAGGCCACCGGCGCCGACGTCGTCGTCGGGTTCGGCGGCTACGTCGCCACGCCCGCCTACCTCGCCGCGCGCCGCGCCGGCGTCCCGGTCGTCGTCCACGAGCAGAACGCCCGGCCGGGCCTGGCCAACAAGGTCGGCGCGCGCACCGCCGCCGCCGTCGCGCTCACGTTCGCCACGACGCCGCTCGCCGCCCGCCGGGGCCGCACCGAGGTCACCGGGCTGCCCCTGCGCGGCGCCGTCGCCGACCTCGTCGCGCAGCGCACCGGCGACGACCGCGGCGCGGCCGCCCGGGTGGCGGGCGCGCGTGCCCTCGGCCTCGACCCGGACCGGCCGATCCTCCTGGTCACCGGCGGCTCGCTCGGGGCCCAGCGCCTCAACGACACCCTGGCCGCGAGCGCCGGCGACCTCGCCGGCGTCGCCCAGGTCCTCCACCTCACGGGGCGCGACAAGGACGGCCCGGTCCGGGCGCGCGTCGGCGACGCCGCGGACTACCACGTCCTGGACTACCTGCCCGAGATGGAGCACGCGCTCGCCTGCGCGGACCTCGTCGTGTGCCGTTCCGGCGCCGGGACCGTCGCCGAGCTCTCCGCTCTGGGCCTGCCCGCCGTCTACGTCCCGTTGCCGCACGGCAACGGGGAGCAGCGGCTCAACGCCGCGGACGTCGTCGGTGCCGGCGGCGGCGTCCTCGTCGAGGACGCCGCGCTCACGCCCGCCTACGTGCGCGAGCACCTCGTCCCGCTGCTCGGTGACGCCGACCGCCTGCGCGCGATGGGCGAGGCGGCCGTCGCCTCGGGCCCCGGCGACGGCGCCGGTCCGCTCGCCGAGCTCGTCGTGGCGGTGGCTCGTGGCTGAGACCGCCTACCACCTGGTGGGGATCGGCGGCGCCGGCATGTCCGTCGTCGCCCACCTCCTGCTCGCCCGCGGCGCACGCGTGAGCGGGTCCGACGCGAAGGACTCCGCGGTCCTCGCCGCCCTCGCCGACGCGGGGGCACAGGTGAGCGTCGGCCACGCGGCCGAGCACGTGCCGGACGGGGCGACCGTGGTCGTGTCGACGGCCGTGCGCGAGACCAACCCGGAGCTCGCCCACGCGCGCGCCCACGGGCTGCCCGTCCTGCACCGCAGCGAGGCCCTCCAGCTCGTCGCCGAGGACCTCGACCTCGTCGCCGTCGCCGGCGCCCACGGCAAGACCACGACGTCCGCGATGCTGGCCGTCGCCCTGCGCGTCGCCGGCCTGGACCCGTCCTACGCGATCGGGGGGTCCGTCGTCGGGCTCGGCACCGGTGCCCACCTGGGGGCGGGGCGGGCCTTCGTCGCCGAGGCCGACGAGTCCGACGGCTCCTTCCTCAACTACGCCCCGCGCGTCTCGGTCGTGACGAACATCGAGGTCGACCACATCGACCACTGGGGCAGCGCCGAGGCGTTCCACGCCGCCTTCGAGGACTTCGCGGCCCGCCTGCGCCCGGGCGGCCTGCTCGTCGCCTGCGCGGACGACCCCGGGGCCCGGCGCCTCGCCGCGACCGCCGCGGCGAGCGGGACCCGGGTGGCCACGTACGGGACCACCGCAGGCGTCGACGGCGCGGAGCGGCACGTCGCGCTGAACGTCGGCGAGGCGCGGACCACCGGCGCGCTCGGTGAGGTCGAGGTCGACGGCGAGCGAGCCCAGCTCGCGCTCGCCGTCGGCGGGGAGCACAACCTGCGCAACGCGGCCTCGTGCGTCGCGGTCGGACTGGAGCTGGGCGTCGGCCTCGCGGCCCTGGCGGACGGTCTCGGTCGGTTCCGGGGGACGGGCCGACGATTCGAGCCCCGCGGCGAGGCCGGCGGCGTGCGCGTGGTGGACGACTACGCGCACCACCCCACGGAGGTGGCGGCGACCCTGGCCGCCGCGCGGGACGCGGCCGACGGCGGACGGGTCCTCGTCCTCTTCCAGCCCCACCTGTACTCCCGGACCCGGGCGTTCGCCGCACAGTTCGCGGCCGCGCTCGAGGCTGCCGACCGGGCGGTCGTCACCGACGTGTTCGCCTCGCGCGAGGACCCGGAGCCCGGCGTCGACGGCTCGCTCGTCGCCGACCGGGCAGCCGGCGCGCGGTACGTCGCCGACCGTCTCGAGGCCGCCCGCGCCATCGCGGCCGCCGCGCGGCCCGGGGACCTCGTGCTCACGATGGGTGCGGGCGACGTCACCGAGCTCGCGCCCGTCGTCCTCGCGCACCTGGACGAGGGGACGTGAGGGCGCCGCGGCCGCCGCGGCGGGGTGAACCGACTCCGCCCCGGCGCGCAGGGTCGCGCCCGCAGGAGCGCTCGCGGGACCGTGGTACCGACGCGCGGACGTCGGCGGCGGACAAGGGGACGTCGGACGGGCCCGCGAAGGACGGGAAGGCGAAGTCGGTCGAGCCGGCGAAGGCCGGGAAGGCGAAGTCGGTCGAGCCGGCGAAGGACGGGAAGGCGAAGTCGGCCGCGTCGTCGGGCGGTGCGCCGCCCGTGCACGCGCGCGGTGGTCGGCGGGGCCCGGCGCGGCCCACCGCCTCGCTCGCCCAACGTCGCGCGGAGAAGGAGCACGCCGCCCGGCGGCTCACCGTGCGGCGGATCGTCATCGGCGCGGCCGCGCTCGCTCTTCTCCTCGCCGTCGCCTGGGCGGTCCTGCTCTCCCCGCTCACCGCCCTCGAGGACGTGTCGGTGTCGACGACCGAGGACTCGCCCCACGTCGACCTGGCGGAGGTGGCGGCCGTCGCCGACCCACAGGTCGGCACCCCGCTCGCCCGGGTCGACACCGGCGCGGTCGACGAGGCGGTCGGCGAGCTACCAGGCGTCGCGGACGTCGAGGTCGAGCGTGCCTGGCCCACCGGCCTGGAGATCGAGGTGACGCCCCGGGTGCCGGTGGCCCGCACGCAGGTCGACGACGGCTGGGCCCTGCTCGACGCCACGGGCGCCGAGGTGGCGCGGACCGACGAGCCCGACGACGCGCTGCCGCAGGTCGACGTCCCGGACGACCCCGACGAGGGACGCCGGGCCCTGACCGCGTTGCTCTCGGCGCTCGGGGAGATGCCCACCGAGCTGCGCTCCCAGGTCGCGTCCGCGTCGGCGTCGGCCCCCGGCACGATCACCCTCACGCTCGCGGACGAGGCCGAGGTGCTCTGGGGGAGCGCGGAGGACTCGGCGCTGAAGTCCGAGGTGCTGCTCGTCCTGCTCGAGCAGTCGCCGGCGCAGCGCTACGACGTGTCCGTCCCCGCTCGACCGACCACGGGCTGACGCGGGGCGGACCCGGACCCCAGGACCGCCCTCGTCGACCGAACGACACCGGTGTGGTTCTCGTGGCGCGTCGCTCCCCACGAACCGGGTCGTCGCGACTACCTTCCCTGCGCCAGACAAGGACAGAAGTCTCACCTTCAAGTCGAGGTTGAAGGTCGAGCGACGACGAGGGGAACTCACGTGGCAGCACCGCAGAACTACCTGGCGGTCATCAAGGTCGTCGGCATCGGCGGCGGTGGCGTCAACGCCGTCAACCGGATGATCGACTCCGGGCTCAAGGGCGTGGAGTTCATCGCCATCAACACCGACGCGCAGGCCCTGCTCATGTCCGACGCCGACGTCAAGCTCGACGTCGGACGGGACCTCACGCGCGGGCTCGGCGCCGGCGCCGACCCCGAGGTCGGCAAGAAGGCGGCGGAGGACCACGAGGAGGAGATCGAGGAGGTCCTGCGCGGGGCCGACATGGTCTTCGTCACCGCGGGCGAGGGCGGTGGCACGGGCACCGGTGGTGCGCCGGTCGTCGCGCGCATCGCCCGCTCGCTCGGCGCCCTGACCATCGGTGTGGTCACACGTCCCTTCGGCTTCGAGGGGCGCCGCCGCGGCTCACAGGCGGAGTCCGGCATCGACGCGCTGCGCAACGAGGTCGACACCCTCATCGTCATCCCGAACGACCGGCTGCTGTCGATCTCGGACAAGAACGTCTCGATCCTCGACGCCTTCCAGGCCGCCGACGAGGTGCTCCTGTCCGGTGTCCAGGGCATCACCGACCTCATCACGACGCCGGGCCTGATCAACCTCGACTTCGCCGACGTGAAGTCGGTGATGCAGGGCGCAGGCTCCGCGCTCATGGGGATCGGCTCCGCGCGCGGCGACGACCGCGCCGTCGACGCCGCCGAGGGGGCCATCTCCTCGCCGCTGCTCGAGGCGTCCATCGACGGGGCGCACGGCGTGCTGTTCTCGATCCAGGGCGGCTCCGACCTCGGGCTGTTCGAGATCCACGAGGCGGCGCGGCTCGTGCAGGAGGCCGCGCACCCGGAGGCGAACGTCATCTTCGGCACGGTCATCGACGACGCCCTCGGGGACGAGGTGCGCGTCACGGTCATCGCCGCGGGCTTCGACGAGGGCGAGGGCCCCGCGGGGGCACAGTCCACCGTCGGCCGTCGGCCGCTCGCCCCGGTGCGCGCCGCGGCCGAGCCCGCCGACGCCGGTGCGCGCGGCGCGCGGGAGGGTGCCGGCCAGGCCGCCCGCCCGACGTTCGAGCAGACCCCGCGGACGGACCAGCGGCCCGTCCCGGTCGAGGCCCAGGGCCAGGGTGCCGCGCAGCCGCAGCAGGTGCCCGCGCACGCGCAGGGCGGACCGGCCTACGGCGACGAGCGTCCCGTCGACGACCGCTTCCCGGGCGAGCAGCACGCCGAGGGCGCGTACGGTCAGGGCGGCAACGGTCAGGGCGGCCACGGGCAGGACGGCCGGCAGCCCGGTCCGGGTGGGTACGCACCGAACGGGCAGCAGCGTCCGGCGTCCCAGACCGGGCGCGTCCCGCGCGTGTTCCCCGAGAGCGACGGCCGGGACGACGACCTCGACATCCCCGACTTCCTGAAGTAACCGGCGGCGCATGTCTGTCCCTGTCCGCGTCGCCGACCTCGGCCCGGCGGCGCACGGAGTGTTCACCACGGCCCACGGCGGCGTCTCACGCCCGCCGTGGGCCGCGGCCGTCCCTGCGGCGGCGACCTGGTCCGGGTCGGCGACCGGAGGCGCGGCGGACGGTCTCAACCTCGGGCCGCACGTCGGTGACGACCCGAGCCGTGTCCGTACGAACCGCGACCGGGTCGCGAGCCTCGTCGGTGCTCCGGTCGCCTGGATGACCCAGGTGCACGGCACGACCGTCGCGGCCGTGACCGGGCGGCCGGAACCCGTCGAGAGCGTCGGCGAGGCCGACGTGCTGCTCGCGCTGCCGCGTGCGGGGGACGTCGTCGCGGTCGGTGTCATGGTGGCGGACTGCGTGCCCCTTCTGCTCGCCGACGCCGCCGGCCGGGCGGCCGCCGCGGTCCACGTGGGGCGCGCGGGGCTCGTCGCGGACGCGGTCGGGACCGCCGTCCGGGCGCTCGCGCACGCCGGCGTCGACCCGTCGGAGCTCTCCGCGCACCTGGGGCCCTCGATCTGCGGAAGCTGCTACGAGGTTCCCGCCCGCCTCCAGGCAGAGGTCCTCGCCGCGCATCCCGCCGCCGAGGCGATCACGCACGACGGCACGCCCGGCCTCGACGTGGCCGGCGCCGTCGAGGCGGCGCTGCTCGCCTCCGGGGTCGGCCGCGTGTCCCGGGACAGCGCCTGCACCTACGAGGACCGCCGCCTGTACTCCTACCGGCGGGCCACGCACGCCGGCGAGCCGCGTACCGGGCGGTTCGCGGGGATCGTCACGCTCGGCCCGTGACCCGCCCGGCGCGTCGCACCACCGGCGCGGACCTCCACCGGTTAGCGTCAGGTGCGTGGCGGGAGCGACCTTCCCGCCGCCCGTCACGACCGAGGAGCGACCCCCATGCCCGGCACCATGCGCAAGTTCATGGAGTACCTCTCCTTCGCCGAGCCGCAGGACGACCTGTACGAGGGTGAGGGAGGCTACGACGAGCCCGCCGACCGCCGTCGTGACGACCGACGCGTCGCCGAGGACCGGCGGTCGTACGACGACCGGCGCGAGGCGGAGGAGACCCGCGAGCAGCCCGCCGCCCGCGAACGGCACGCCGAGGTCACCCACATCACCCGCCTCGCACCCGCCCGCCAGGAGGCCCCAGTGGACGTCGAGCTCTCCCGCATCGTGACCATGCGTCCCACGAGCTACAACGACGCGCCCGCGGTGGGTGACGCCTACCGCTCCGGCACTCCGGTGATCCTCAACATGGAGGGGATCTCCGAGGCCGACGCGCGTCGCCTCATCGACTTCGCCGCCGGACTCGCCATGGCCCTCGGCGGGGTGCTCGAGAAGGTTTCGCCGGGAGCCTTCATCCTTGCCCCCCGCAGCGTGGCCGTGACGCACGCCGAGGAGGAGTCTCCCCGCTCGGGGTTCGACTTCGCCCGCGCCTGACATCGTGGGGATCGTCCTCAGCGCGCTGAGCCTGATCCTGTGGCTCTACCTCCTCGTCCTGCTCGCCCGCGTCGTCATCGACCTCGTCCAGATCTTCTCCCGCACGTGGCGGCCCACCGGCATCGTCCTCGTCCTCGCGAACGTCGTCTACGGGCTCACCGACCCGCCGCTGCGGTTCATCAGACGGTTCGTGCCGCCCGTGCGCATCGGCCAGATCTCGCTCGACCTGGGCTTCATCATCCTGTTCCTCGGCGTCCAGCTCGTGCGTGGGTTCCTGCTGCCGGTCCTCGCCGCGGCGCTCCTGTGACGCCCACCCGGACGACGGCGCCGCGGGCGGGCCGCGGCGCACCGGCCCGGGTACCGATGCATCCGCGCTCCTCCGAGTAATCTGGGGCGCGGACGCGCGTGGCGTCCAGCCACGACCGACCAAGATCGAGGTGAGACGAGATGGCACTGCTCAGCGCCGACGACGTCCTCAACAAGAAGTTTGAGGCGACCAAGTTCCGCGAGGGATACAACCAGGACGAGGTGGACGACTTCCTCGACGAGGTGGTCGACACGCTCCGGTCCGTCTACGCCGAGAACGAGGAGCTCAAGGCCCGCCTGGAGGCGTCCGAGGCCCGCGTCGCGGAGCTGTCCGGACACTCCGGCGACGCTGCGGCGACCGAGGACGCCCCGGACGCCGAGGCCCAGGTGCCCGCCGCCGACGACACGGCGGAGACCCCCTCCGTCACCTCCGCCCCCAACCGCCGTTCCGTGCACGACGCGGCGCCCGCCACGCCGCAGCCCTACGCAGCCGCCGCCACCGCGGAGCCCCAGTCGCCCGCGGAGACGCAGGTCCCCGCCGCGGAGCCGGTCGAGCAGTCGGCCCCGGCCGCGCCGGCCACGACCCCGGCCGCACCGGCGGCCACCACGGGCGCGTCCGACTCCGCCGCCGGCATGCTCGCCATGGCGCAGCGCGTGCACGACGAGTACGTCGCCGACGGCCAGGCCGAGGCGGCCCGCCTCGTCTCCGAGGCCCAGTCCGAGTCCGAGCGCATCGTGACCGAGGCCGAGGCCCACTCCAACCGCACGCTCTCGCAGCTCGAGCAGGAGCGTTCGCTCCTCGAGCGCAAGATCGACGAGCTGCGCACGTTCGAGCGCGACTACCGCACGCGCCTGAAGAGCTACCTCAACCAGCTCCTCAGCACGGTCGAGGGCGGCACCGGCAACCGCGAGAGCGGAATCTGACCACCCCATGACCTCTGCCGCCCCCGGCGCGTCACGGCGGCTGCCGGCCCTCCTACTCGGGCTGGCGGCCGCCGTCGCCGTCATCGACCAGGTGACCAAGGCGATCGCGCTCGACCAGCTCGCCGACGGTCGCAGGATCGAGCTCCTGGGGGAGTACCTGGGTCTCCGGCTCGTCTTCAACCCCGGAGCGGCCTTCGGCCTCGGCAGCGGCACGACCTGGCTGTTCACGGTCATCATCGCCGTCGTCGTGGTGGT
Organism: Georgenia sp. Z1491; assembly: GCF_049856175.1. GTDB lineage: Bacteria > Actinomycetota > Actinomycetes > Actinomycetales > Actinomycetaceae > JB111. Next base: position 84,596 of record NZ_JBNDNA010000006.1, on the reverse strand, counting down.
GATCCTCTTCTACGCCCGCAGGCTGCGGTCCGTCCCGTGGGCGGTGGCGCTCGGGCTGCTCCTGGGCGGTGCGGTCGGCAACTTCATCGACCGGATCTTCCGCGACCCCGGCGTGTTCCAGGGCCACGTCATCGACTTCATCGCCTACTACAACTGGTTCGTCGGGAACGTCGCCGACATCGCCATCGTCGTGGCGGCGAGCATGATCTGCGTGCTCGCGCTCCTGGGTCGGGAGATCGACGGCACCCGCCTCGGGGACCGGTCGGCGACCGACGGTTCGGCGGCGGGCGACGGGGCGAGCGACGAGCGGGACGGGGGGAGCGGGACGGTCGGTGCGGGCGAGGCCGACGACGCCGCCCGGACCGATCCCGACTGGCTGGTGGCGGCGAGTACGGGGCCGGGCACCCCGCGCGCCGACGACGAGGACCCCGAGGCCTGGTGGGAGCGCCGCCTCGCGGTCGGCACCGGCGCCGGCGGGACAGCTGGAGCGGCGGGCGAGCCTGCGGGGGCCCCCGAGCAGCACCGGTCGGCGGAGCCGGAGCCCGACGACTCCGTGCTCACGGCGGACGCCACGACCGACAGGGCCGGCGGTGGCGACGCGCCGGATGCGGGCGTCGGGCCCGGCCCGGAGGCTGAGCCGCGAGCGGGGGCCGAGACCGCGACGACCACGGGCAGCGCCACCCCGGGCGACCGACCGATGCCCGCCGAGACGCTGGACGCCGCCCCGGGCGAGCGGATCACGCGGCGTGAGCTGCGCCGTCGTCGGGAGGCGGCCGAGGCTGCCGCGCGGGCGGCCCGGACGGACGAGCCCGGTGCCTGAGGTCAGGTCCCTGCCCGTGCCCGACGGGCTCGCCGGCGAACGCGTCGACATCGCGATCTCCCGCCTGCTCGGTCTGTCCAGGACCCGCGCCGCCGAGCTGGCCGCGAGCGGCGACGTCGTGCTCGACGGAGCGGTGGTCGGCAAGTCCGACCGGCTCGTCGCCGGCGCCTGGCTCGAGGTGACCCTCCCGGAGCCCGAGCGCCCGGCCGGCCCTCCGGAGCCGACCGCCGTCGAGGGCATGCTGATCGCGCTGGAGGACGACGACGTCGTCGTCGTCGACAAGCCCGTCGGCGTCGCCGCGCACCCCTCGCCCGGGTGGGACGGTCCGACCGTCGTCGGCGCGCTCGCCGCCTCCGGTCGCCGCGTCTCCACCTCGGGGGCGCCGGAGAGACAGGGCGTCGTGCACCGCCTCGACGTCGGGACCTCGGGCCTCATGGCCGTCGCCAAGTCCGAGCGGGCCTACACAGCGCTCAAGCGGGCCTTCAAGGAGCGCACGGTCGACAAGACCTACCACGCGCTCGTCCAGGGCCAGATGGACCCGAGCGCGGGCACGATCGACGCACCGGTCGGGCGGGACCCACGGCACAGCTACCGGATGGCGGTCGTCACCGGAGGCAAGGACGCCGTCACCCACTACGAGACGCTCGAGTCGATGCGTGGGGCGTCGTTGCTCCAGGTCCAGCTGGAGACCGGGCGCACCCACCAGATCCGGGTCCACACCTCGGCCGTCGGGCACCCGTGCGTGGGCGACACGACCTACGGGGCGGACCCCACGCTCGCCGCACGGGTCGGGCTGACGCGGCAGTGGTTGCACGCCGTCGGGCTCGGGTTCGCCCACCCCGTGACCGGCGACCGCGTCGAGGTCGCCTCGCCCTATCCGGACGACCTCGACCGGGCGCTCGAGGTCCTGCGCGCCGCCGGCCTGTGACGGGCCCGTCGGCGGACCCGGTGCCCCTACCGATGCCGCGCACGCGGATCGTCACCGGGCGGGACGACCTCGAGGCGTGCTGGCGCATCCGGTGGGAGGTGTTCGTCGAGGAGCAGCACGTCCCCGGCGACGAGGAGATCGACGCGCTCGACACCGACCCCACCACCACGCACGTGCTCGCGACCGTCGACCGGGCCGGCGGCGAGGACCCGGTCGCGACGGCGCGTCTCCTGCCGGCGGGACCCGGGCTCGTACGGATCGGGCGGGTCGCCGTCCTGCGCGGCGCCCGCGGGACGGGGGCCGGACGCGCGGTCATGCAGGCACTGCACGACGTGGCGGTCGGTGAGCACCTGGGCCCGGACGGATCCGTCCGGGTGGACATCGAGGCGCAGGAGCACGCGATCGCGTTCTACGACCGGCTCGGGTACGAGCTGGTCTCGCAGCACCGGTACCTCGACGCCGGGATCTGGCACAAGGACATGGCACTCACGCTGCGGCACTGAGCCCGTCGGGGGTGGTGCGACCGCGACACGCCGGGACACGCCCTGACACGCCGGGGACCTCGCCGGTCGGGCGGATCGGGCCCCGAAGCGTCGGTGGGCGAACCTACGATCGTGGGTATGGCCTCGACCCCCGCGCAGCAGGACTTCGCCCACCTCCACGTCCACACCGACTACTCGATGCTCGACGGGGCGGCGAAGATCGAGGCGCTCGTCGACGAGGTCGAGCGGCAGGGGCAGAAGGCCGTCGCGATCACCGACCACGGATACGTGTTCGGGGCCTTCGAGCTCTACCGGGCCGCCACCGCGAAGGGCATCAAGCCGATCATCGGCGTCGAGGCGTACGTGACGCCCGGGACCTCGCGGTTCGACAAGAAGACGCGCGTGCGCTGGGGCGAGGACTGGCAGAAGGGCGAGGACGTGTCCGCGTCAGGCGCCTACACCCACCTGACCATGCTCGCCCGCACCACCGAGGGCATGCACAACCTCTTCCGGATGGCCTCCCACGCGTCGCTCGACGGGCAGATGGGCAAGTGGCCCCGTATGGACCGGGACCTGTTGCAGCAGTACGCGGCGGGCATGATCGCCTCCACCGGCTGCCCGTCCGGCGAGGTGCAGACGCGGCTCCGGCTCGGCCAGACCGAGGAGGCGGTCCGCGCCGCCGGTGAGCTCCAGGAGATCTTCGGCCGCGAGAACTTCTACGTCGAGATCATGGACCACGGCAACGACTTCGAGAAGAAGACGATGCCGCAGCTCTTCGAGCTCGCGAAGCGGATCGACGCGCCACTGCTCGCCACCAACGACTCGCACTACGTCACCGCCGAGCAGAAGTCCGTGCAGGACGCCATGCTCTGTCTCAACTCCGGCTCCACCCTGGACGACCCGAACCGCTTCAAGTTCGACGGCACGGGCTACCACCTGCGCTCGTCGAAGGACATGTGGAACCTGTTCGCCGACCACCCCGACGCCGTGCGGAACACGCTCCTGGTCGCCGAGCAGTGCGAGGTCACGTTCACGACCGCGGCCGACGGGGCCAACTTCATGCCCCGGTTCGACGTGCCGCCGGGGGAGGACGAGCACTCCTGGTTCGTCAAGGAGGTCGAGCGAGGCCTGCGCTACCGGTACCCGGACGGTATCCCGGCCCATGTCCGCACGCAGGCCGAGTACGAGGTCGGCGTCATCACGCAGATGGGTTTCCCCGGGTACTTCCTCGTGGTCGCCGACTTCATCAACTGGGCCAAGGAGAACGGGATCCGCGTCGGTCCGGGGCGTGGGTCCGGCGCCGGCTCGATGGTCGCGTACGCCATGCGCATCACCGACCTCGACCCGCTCGTCCACGGCCTCATCTTCGAGCGGTTCCTCAACCCGGACCGCGTGTCCATGCCGGACTTCGACGTCGACTTCGACGAGCGCCGGCGCGGTGAGGTCATCGACTACGTGGTGGACAAGTACGGCGACGACCGGGTCGCCCAGGTCGTCACCTACGGCGTCATCAAGTCCAAGCAGGCGCTCAAGGACTCCGCGCGCGTGCTCGGCTACCCGTTCGCGATGGGGGAGAAGCTCACCAAGGCGATGCCTCCCGCGGTCATGGCCAAGGACATCCCGTTGAAGGACATCCAGGACCCGCAGTCCAAGCGGTACGCAGAGGCCGGCGAGTTCCGGGGCGTGCTCAGCGCCGACCCCGAGGCCAACCGGGTCTACCAGATGGCCACCGGGCTGGAGGGAATGACCCGGCAGTGGGGCGTTCACGCCTGCGCCGTCATCATGTCCAGCACGGCGCTCACCGACGTCATCCCCGTCATGCGTCATCCACGCGACGGCTTCATCCTCACGCAGTTCGACTACCCCACGTGCGAGGGGCTCGGTCTGCTGAAGATGGACTTCCTCGGGCTGCGCAACCTCACCGTCCTCGACGACGCGATGACGAACATCGAGCTCAACGGCAAGGAGCAGGTCGACCTCGAGCACCTCGGGCTCGACGATGCCGGGACGTACCAGCTCCTCGCGCGTGGAGACAGCCTGGGAGTGTTCCAGCTCGACGGCGGCGGCATGCGGACGCTGCTGCGCCAGATGAAGCCGGACAACTTCGAGGACATCTCCGCCGTCGGCGCCCTCTACCGGCCCGGCCCGATGGGCGCGAACTCCCACACGAACTACGCGCTGCGCAAGAACGGGCAGCAGGCGATCAAGCCGATCCACCCCGAGCTCGAGGAGCCGCTGTCGGAGATCCTCGGGACCACGTACGGCCTCATCGTCTACCAGGAGCAGGTGATGGCGATCGCGCAGAAGGTCGCCGGGTACACGCTCGGACAGGCCGACCTCCTGCGGCGCGCGATGGGCAAGAAGAAGAAGGCGGAGCTGGACAAGCAGTTCGTCACCTTCGAGGCCGGGATGCTCGAGAGGGGCTACTCCGCGGCTGCGGTCAAGGCGCTGTGGGACGTGCTCCTGCCGTTCTCCGACTACGCGTTCAACAAGGCACACTCCGCCGCGTACGGCCTGGTCTCGTACTGGACCGCGTACCTCAAGGCACACTTCCCGGTCGAGTACATGGCGGCGCTCCTGACGAACTCGCAGGAGAACAAGGACCGGCTCGGGCTCTACCTGTCCGAGTGCCGGCACATGAACATCACGGTGCAGGCACCCGACGTCAACACCTCGGCCGCCGACTTCACGCCGGTCGGCGAGCAGATCAAGGTCGGTCTGGGTGCCATCCGCAACGTCGGGGCGAACGTCGTCAAGGGGATCATCGAGGCTCGTGAGGAGAAGGGCCGGTTCACGAGCTTCCAGGACTTCCTCGACAAGGTCCCCGCGGTGGTGTGCAACAAGCGCACGATCGAGTCGCTGATCAAGGCCGGGGCATTCGACACGCTCGGCAGCACCCGGCGTGCCCTGGTCGCCCGGCACGAGGAGGCCGTCGACGCGGTGGTGGACGTCAAGCGGAACGAGGCCGTCGGCCAGTTCGACCTGTTCGCCGCGGTGGAGGGTGCCGAGGCGAGCTTCGACATCGAGATCCCGGACCTGCCCGAGTGGGACAAGCGGGAGAAGCTCGCCTTCGAGCGGCACATGCTGGGCATGTACGTCTCCGACCACCCGCTCGCCGGGCTCGAGGGCTCCCTCGGTCAGCACGCGGACGCCGCCGTCTCCGACCTGCTCGCCGCCTCGGAGGACAACCCCGTGGACGGGCGCCGCATCACGCTGGCCGGGCTGGTCACCAGCGTCCAGCGCAAGCTGACCAAGCAGGGCAACCCGTGGGCGATCGCCACCTTGGAGGACCTGTCCGGCGAGATCGACGTGATGTTCTTCCCGCAGTCCTACATCGGGGTCTCGCACGCGCTGGCCGAGGACACGATCGTCTCCATCAAGGGGCGCGCCTCCGTACGCGACGAGCAGGTGCAGGTCGTCGCGGACTCCATGACGATCCCCACCCTGCAGGACGGGACCGGGCCGCTGTCGATCTTCCTGCCGGAGCACCGGATCCACCCGGCGATGGTCGACCGGCTCGGCCGGGTCCTCGGCGAGCACCCCGGATCGACCGAGGTGCGCGTGGTGGTCGAGAACTCCACCGTGCACACCGTCCTCTCGCTGTCGGACCGGTACCGGGTCTCGTCCTCCCCCGCCCTCTACGGCGACCTCAAGGCCCTCCTCGGGCCGGGCTGCCTGGGGACCGTGACGCCCGCATGAACGCGCCCCTGAGCGGCCTCGCGCCCCACGAGATCGGCAGCATCACCCGTGGGGAGGACGGTCGCACGGTGCTCGTGCAGCAGAGGATGTGGGCCGTCGAGCCCGCCACGCTGTGGGCCGCGCTCACCGACCCGCGGTACACGCCTGCGTGGCTCGGCGAGCTCGACGCCCCGCTGAGCGGGGCCGGGACGGTCCGGATCGATCACGGGGGCGGTGCGACGTCGGAGGTCGTCGTCCGGGACGTCGATCCGGGTCGGTCCGTGGACACGTCGTGGCGGACGACGGGCGAGGGGCGGGCCGACGTGCGGATCGAGATCGGCGAGCCGGCCGCGGCGCACTACCCGTCCTCGACCGGCTCGCCCGAGGTCGGGCGGGAGGTGGACGACGCACCCGTGCAGGTCCTGCTCACCCTCACCTACGCCTGCGACGACGAGGAGCAGGTGCGATCGGCCCTCGGCGGGTGGTTCGGCTTCCTCGACGCGCTGGGCGATCTCTTCGAGCAGGTGCCAGAGACCGGGGTCGGGTCCCCGGCGCTACGCGCGATCCAGCGTCTGGCGGCGGCCGTCGAGCTCGGCCGGATGCTGCCGGTCGGGTGAGAGGGACGGCCGGTCAGCCCTCCGAGCGGCCGTCGGCCACGACCCGGACCGACTCGACGCCGCTCGACCGGCGCACCTCGACGATCTCGCCGCCGGTGAGCTGACGGCCGCGCCGCAGCTCGGGCGCGCCGTCGACGAGGACGTCGCCGTCGGCCACGAGGGTGCGGGCGTCCGACCCGGTGTCGGCGATGCCGGACAGCTGCAGCAGCTGACCGAGGCGCACGGGCACGCGGACCGGGATGTCGGCGGGCTGGGCAGGCACGGGCCCATCGTCCCAGACGGATCGGCCCGTCATTCGCCGACGAGGCCGTCGACGGCCTCGCGGAGGAGGTCGGCGTGCCCGTTGTGCCGTGCGTACTCCTCGATCATGTGGACGAGGATCCAGCGCAGGCTGGGGGATCGCCCGTCGGGCCAGGTTCGCGCGGCCGGGTGGTCCAGTCCGCCGTCCCGGTAGGCGTCCTCGGCGGCGGTCCGCGCACGCGCGACGCTGCGGCCCCACAGGTGGCGGAGCACCGCGGGCTCGTCGTCGACGGCGGAGTCCCAGTCCCAGTCCGGGGTCGCCGACCAGTCGATCTCGGACCACGGCTGCCTGCGTGGTTCGTCGCGCAGCCACCGGCAGAACCAGTCGTCCTCGACGTAGGCGAGGTGCTTGAGGAGTCCCGCGAGGGTCATCGTGCTCGGAGGCAGCGTGCGTGCCAGGGCCTCGGCGCCGAGGCCGGAGGTCTTCCAACCGAGGGTCGCGCGCTGGAAGTCGAGGAAGCCGGTGAGGGTCTCCCACTCGTCGCCCTCCAGCGGCGGTTCGTGACGGCCCTGCTCGTCGATGTCGGTGGTCATGGCCCGGAGCGTACCGACGGCGCCGGGTGGCCCCCGCGCGCCGAGGTCGCGACCGATGCCTCGCAGGCGGCGTCCGTACGGCGATGTCCCGCGGCACCGCCGGGGCTCGCGCCCTAGGCTGAACGCATGCTGCGTCGAATCGACCTTCGGGGCCGCGCTCTCACGCGCGCCGCGCTGGCGGACACCCTGCCCCGGGCCGCCCTCGACGTCGAGGCGGCGGCCGCCGCCGTCGCGCCCGTCGTCGACGACGTCCGTGCCCGAGGTGCCGCCGCCGTGCGCGATGCGGCCGAGCGCTTCGACGGGGTCCGCCCCGATCACCTGCGGGTACCGGCCGAGGCGCTCGTCGACGCGCTCGACTCCCTGGACCCGGCGGTCCGCGAGGCCCTGTCCCGCTCGGCGGAGCACCTGCGCGCGGGCCACGCCGCGCAGGTCCCGGCCGACGTCACCACCGAGATCACTCCCGGCGGGCTCGTCCACCAGCGGTGGGTGCCCGTGCGTCGCGTCGGCCTCTACGTGCCCGGCGGCCTCGCGGTCTACCCCTCGAGCGTCGTGATGAACGTCGTCGCCGCCCAGGCCGCCGGCGTCGAGGAGCTCGTCGTCGCGTCCCCGCCGCAGGCGGACCGCGGTGGGCTGCCGCACCCGACGATCCTGGCCGCCTGCGCCCTCCTGGGGGTGACCGAGGTCTACGCCGCGGGCGGCGCCCAGGCGATCGCGCTCCTCGCATACGGCGCGGCGGGGGAGGAGGGCACGTCCGACGGCGAGGCGCTCGCCGAGCCCGTCGACGTCGTCACCGGGCCGGGGAACGTCTACGTCGCCGCCGCGAAGCGCCTCGTCCGCGGTGTCGTCGGTATCGACGCCGAGGCCGGCACCACGGAGATCGCCGTCGTCGCCGACGCGAGCGCGGACCCGCTGCACGTCGCCGCGGACCTGCTCAGCCAGGCCGAGCACGACCCGGCCGCCGCCAGCGTGCTCATCACGGACGACGAGGCGCTCGCCGACGCCGTCGAGCGCCACCTCACCGAGCTCGCGGCCTCGACACGGCACCACGAGCGCGTCGCCACGGCCCTCTCCGGTCCGCAGTCGGCGAGCGTCGTCGTCGACGACCTCGACCGTGCCGTGGCGGTCGCCGATGCGTACGCGGCCGAGCACCTCGAGATCCACACCGCCGACGCGCCGGCGGTCGCGCGCCGGATCCGCAACGCGGGCGCCATCTTCGTCGGCGGGTACTCGCCGGTGCCGCTGGGGGACTACCTCGCGGGCTCGAACCACGTGCTGCCCACGGGCGGGACGGCCCGGTTCACGGCCGGCCTGTCGGTCATGGCCTACCTCCGGCCGGTGCAGCTCGTCGAGTACTCCAAGGACGCGCTCGCGGCCGAGGCCCCCTACCTCAGGGCACTGGCCGAGGCGGAGGACCTCCCGGCACACGCGGACGCCGTCAACGTCCGCCGCTTCTCCGGCCGCTGACGGGGGCGGCCGAGCCCGCCGGTCGAGCCGAGCCCCGCTCACCGAACGGCTCCGCGGTCCGCGTCAGCGCACCCCGAGCACGAGCGGCACGACGGCGTCCGCGCCGGCGCGCCTGAGCATCCGCGCCGCGACCGTCAGCGTCCATCCGGAGTCGGTGGAGTCGTCCACGAGCAGCACGCGGCGACCGGGCAGTCCGGCGAGCGCGGCCTCGGACAGCCCCAGCTCGAGGCGGCGCACCACGGAGGCGAGCCTGCTCGCCGAGTTGACGTCGTGCCGACCCGGCTCGGTCCCCGGGGCGGGTGCCAGTGCGCCGACGACGGGCACCCCGAGCGTCTGCGAGACGTGCACGGCCAGGTCGCGCACGAGCTGCGGCCGCGTCGTGGAGTCCACCGCGACGATCCCGGCGACCGGATCGGTGCCGGCCGCCCATGCGGTGAGGGTCTGACGCAGCGGTCCCACGAGGTCGGCGGGCACCGGCCCGTCGCCCGCCGCCGGCCCGAGGGCGGTGCGCAGCGCGCCTGCGAGCCCGACGCCGTCGAGCCGACCCACGGCGACGCCGGTCTCGGCGCGCTCGCCCTCGGGGATCTTCCCGGACAGCTCGACGCCGAGCCGGGCCATCCCGGACGGCCACTGCCTGCGCGGCTCGATCTCGAGCCCGGGACGGTCCAGCCCGGCCCGCGCCTGCTCCGCCGCCCGCTCGTCGACGCCTGACGCCAGCTCCATGCCGCCGCACAGGTCGCACCGCCCGCACCGCCAGCCCTCGGCCAGGTCGGGGTCGTCGAGGTGGGCGCGCAGCACCGCCATCCGGCACTGCGGCGCCTCCAGACGCGCGTAGGCGAGCATCGCCTCGGCCTCCGTGCGCCGCGACTCCTCGACGCGCTCGTAGCGCTGCGCGTCGTAGGTCCAGGGTTGCCCGGTGCTCTCCCACCCGCCGCGCACCCGCTGCACGGCGCCGTCGACGTCGAGGACCTTGAGCATGGTCTCCAGCCGCGTGCGTCGCAGGTCGACGGCCGTCTCGAGCGCGGGCGTGGACTGCACGCCCTGCTCGGCGAGGACGTCCAGCACGGTGCGCACCGACTCCTCGGGCGGGAACGCGAGGGAGGCGAAGTACTGCCAGATCGCCCGGTCCTCGCGCCCCGGGAGGAGCACGACGTCGGCACGGTCGACGGCGCGGCCCGCACGCCCGACCTGCTGGTAGTAGGCCACCGGCGAGGACGGTGAGCCGAGGTGGACGACGAACGCCAGGTCCGGCTTGTCGAACCCCATCCCGAGCGCGGAGGTGGCGACGAGCGCCTTGACGCGGTTGTCCTTGAGGTCCGCCTCGAGCACCTCGCGCTCCGCCGGCTCCGTGCGTCCCGTGTAGGCGCGCACCTCGTGCCCGGCGCTGCGCAGCTGCTCGGCGACGGTGTGCGCGGCCGAGACGGTGAGCGCATAGATGATCCCCGACCCGTCCCAGGCGGGAAGTGCCCCCGCGAGCCAGGCGATCCGCGCCGCGTCGTCCGGCAGGTCGACGACGCCCAGGTGCAGCGCCGGCCGGTCGAGGCTGCCGCGCAGCACGAGCACGTCGTCCGCGCCGCCGAGCTGCTCCGCGACGTCGCGTGTGACGCGCGAGTTCGCCGTGGCGGTCGTCGCGAGCACGGGGACGCCGCCCGGAAGGTCGGCGAGCAGCGTGCGGATGCGCCGGTAGTCGGGACGGAAGTCGTGTCCCCAGTCGGAGATGCAGTGCGCCTCGTCGACCACGACGAGGCCCGCGTCCGCCGCGAGGCGCGGCAGCACCTGGTCGCGGAACTGCGGGTTGTTGAGCCGCTCCGGGCTCACCAGGAGCACGTCCACGGCGCCGCGGGCGATGTCGGCGTGCACCTCGTCCCAGTCCTGGACGTTGGTGGAGTTGAGGGTGACGGCCGTGATTCCCGCCCGCGAGGCCGCCGCGATCTGGTCGCGCATGAGCGCGAGCAGGGGCGAGACGATGACCGTCGGCCCGGCCCCGGCCAGGCGCCGCAGCGCGGTCGCCACGAAGTACACGGCCGACTTCCCCCAGCCGGTGCGCTGGACGACGAGCACGCGCCTCGACCCACCCACGAGCGCCTCGATCGCCCGCCACTGGTCCTCGCGCAGCGCCACGTCGTCGCGCCCCACGAGCGCGCGGAGCACGCCCTCGGCCCGGTCGCGCAGCTCGGTGAGGGCAGGAGCGGTCACGGCGGGGTCGGTCGAGATCATGCCGTCACGCTACGCACGACGCCGGACATCCGCGCCGCCGGTTCCCTGCCGACTGTGGACGCAGCGTCGGCCGCGGCACGTGTGGACCCCGCGGGCTTGCGCGCAGGTCCGACGCCCGTCAGGCGGGAGCGCCCACCACGAGCTCGCCGGCGGCCAGGGCGGCGGGCCGCACCGCCACGACGGCGTCCATCGGGATGGGGCCGTAGATGTGCGGGTACGCGGGCCCGGTGGGGTCGGCGGGGTCCGGTTCCTCGCGGATCTCGAGGCCGCACGAGCGCAGCACGTGCGCGTCGAGCACGAGGACCACCAGCGGCTCGGGGTCGTCCGCGTACAGCGCCGCGGCGACGCCGGCGAGCTGGTCGGGGTAGGAGCCGTGGATGAACCCGACGGACTCCAGCGTCGCGCCGCGGGTCGATACCCGGTACATCCCCGTCTCGCGCGCGTCAGCGAGGTCCGCCGCGTACGCCAGGTGCCAGATGTGCTCCACAGCAGCCAGGCTAGCCGCGCCGTCCGCGCCTGCTCAGGGGGCGAGGCGCACCTGATTCGTGAGACCGGACACCGCTAGCGGGCAAAGGTTGTGCCACGTCTCGATCCGAGCGTGGTCGGCGCCACCCCATGTGCTCCGGCCCACGTCCACGCCCGACCTCGAACCCCACGCCCGACGTCGAACCCCACGCCCGGTCCCCGCGGCTGAGACCGCGTGCCACGCGGGGGCGGGAGTTCCTACGATCGGGTGGTGAGCACGAGCCCGAGCACGAACCCCGGACCACCCCGGCTGCCGCTGCGCCCCGACCTGGCGGGCCTGAGCCCCTACGGTGCGCCGCGCATCGACGTACCGGTGATCCTCAACGTCAACGAGAACCCGTTCTCGCCGGCCCCCGAGGTGGCCCAGGACATCGCGCGCGCCGTCGGTGCGGCGGCGACGGGCCTCAACCGGTACCCGGACCGGGACTTCCCCGAGCTGCGCGAGCAGCTGGCCGCCTACCTCGCGGTCGAGTCCGGGGTCGAGCTGGACCCGGACCAGGTGTGGGCGGGCAACGGGTCGAACGAGGTCCTCCTCCACGTCCTCCAAGCCTTCGGCGGGACGGGCCGGACGTTGCTCACGGCCACGCCGAGCTACTCGATGTACCCGGAGTACGCGCGCGACACCCAGACGTCCTTCGTCACCGTCGATCGCGCCGCGGACTTCACCGTCGACCTCGGGGCCACCAGCGCCGCCCTGGCGGAGCACCGTCCGGCGGTGCTCGTCCTCGCCAGCCCGAACAACCCCACGGGCACGGCGCTGGGCGCCCGGGACCTCGCCGCGCTGCTCGACCACGCGCGGACCACCGGACCGGACGTCGGCGCCCCCACCAGCGGCGACGGCAGCACCACCGCGACCGTCGTGGTGATCGACGAGGCCTACGGCGAGTTCCGTCGCGAGGGCACCCCTTCGGCGCTCGAGCTCCTCGCCGACCACCCGCACCTCGCGGTCGCGCGCACCATGTCGAAGGCCTTCGGGATGGCGGGCCTGCGATTGGGCTACCTCGCCGCGGCCCGCGAGCTGATCGACCACCTGCGCGTCGTGCGGCTGCCCTACCACCTGTCCGCGCTCACCCAGGCGGCGGCGCTCGCCGCCCTCGCGCACCGGGACTCGCTGATGGGTCAGGTCAAGCTGCTGCGCGACGAGCGCGACGCCCTCGTCGACCACCTGCGGGGCCGCGGGCTCGAGGTCGTCGAGTCTGACGCGAACTTTGTCATGTTCGGCCGCTTCGAGGACCGCCATGCGGTGTGGGACGCTCTGGTGGCCAGGGGCGTCCTCATCCGCGAGGTCGGCCCGCAGGGGATGCTGCGCGTGTCGGTCGGCACGCCCGAGGAGAACGACCGCTTCCGGGCGGCGTTGGAAGAGGTGCTGTCATGAGCAGGACGGGACGCGTCGAGCGCACGACGTCCGAGTCACAGGTTCTCGTCGAGCTCGACCTCGACGGCGAGGGGCGGACCGAGATCTCCACGTCGGTGCCGTTCTACGACCACATGCTCACCGCCCTGGGGAAGCACTCGGGGATGGACCTCACGGTGCGCGCCACCGGGGACATCGAGATCGACGTGCACCACACGGTGGAGGACGTCGCGATCAGTCTCGGCCAGGCGCTGCGTCAGGCGCTCGGCGACAAGGTCGGCCTCACGCGGTTCGCGGACGCGACCGTGCCGCTCGACGAGGCGCTCGCCCACGTCGTCGTCGACGTCTCCGGACGGCCGTACTGCGTCCACACGGGCGAGTCCGAGGCTCAGGCGATGCACCTGATCGGCGGTCACTTCACAGGCTCGCTCACGCGGCACGTCTTCGAGTCGGTCGCGCACCACGCGGCGATCTGCCTGCACGTGCGCGTGCTCGCCGGCCGCGACCCGCACCACGTCGTCGAGGCGCAGTTCAAGGCCTTCGCCCGGGCACTGCGCGAGGCGGTGGCGATCGACCCCCGCGTGACGGGCGTGCCCTCGACGAAGGGCGCGCTGTGAGCGTGCCCGGCGCTCCGGAGCGGCTCGCGATCGTGCTCACGCCGTTCGCCCGGCCCGACGTCGTCGCGGCCGCGTGCCGCCAGCTCGGCATGACGGACGCCGTGGCGGTGCCGTCGCGCTCCGGCGTCGTCGTGACCCGGCCGCTGCCGGCGAGGGTGGAGCACACCGACTGGGACATCTCCGAGCTGCTGGGCGACGCCAGCGCGTCCGGCGCGACCGCGTCCGACCCGACGATCCCGGACAGCCCGGAAGCCTTGGACGCTCCGGGCGTTCCGGCCGGCGCAGGTACACCGGAGGCCGGCGGGACCATGGGGACCAGCGAGACCGCCGGCACCCCTGGGGCCACTGGCTCCAACGCGACCAGCCCTGACGCCCCCGCTGCCGACGAGATCACCGCCGACGAGATCACCGCGGACGACGCGGTGACCGCCGCCCACCGGCCCGAGCCGAGCGAGAACGCGGGCGAGGAGCTCGCGACGGCGATGTCGACGATCACGCGCCGCGGCGTCGTGCTCGTCCAGGCCGATCTCGGGGTCGACTCGGGCCTCGAGTCCGGTCTTGCCGGGCACCTGGTCGCCCGCGAGTGGACGGCCGGCGAGCCCGGCAATGACGTCGCGCCGGGCCTGCTGCTGGCGAACGCCGACGACGTCGTCGAGGACATCGTCCTCGGCCGTCGTGCGCCCGACGAGATCCCGGGCGCCGTGCGCGCGATCGACGTCACGGGGCGCGGCCCGAAGCGCCGCCTGTTCGGCCGGGGAGGCTGAGTGGGCACCGACCGGCCCGGCGTCGTCGTCCTCGACTACGGCTCCGGCAACGTGCGCTCCGCCGTGCGCGCCCTCGAGCGCGCGGGCGCCGACGTCGCGCTCACGGCCGACCCGGCCCACGTCGAGGCGGCCGACGGCGTCGTCGTCCCCGGTGTCGGCGCGTTCGCCGCCGTCATGGACCAGCTCCGCGCGGTCGACGCGCCGCGCCTGCTCGACCGGCGTCTCGCCGGCGGGCGCCCGGTGCTCGGCATCTGCGTCGGTCTGCAGGTGCTGTTCGAGGCGGGCACCGAGCACGGTGTCCGGGCCGACGGGCTGGCCCAATGGCCCGGCGAGGTCACGCGCCTGCCCGCGGAGGTCGTCCCGCACATGGGCTGGGCGACGGTGACGCCGCCCGCCGGCAGCCGCCTGTTCGCCGGCGTCGAGCACGAGCGGTTCTACTTCGTGCACTCCTACGGGGTGCTCACCGACCCGGCCGCGCCGTTCGCCGACGGCCGCACCACCCCGCCACAGGTCACCTGGTCCGAGCACGGCGCGCCCTTCGTGGCCGCCGTCGAGAACGGCCCGCTGACCGCGACCCAGTTCCACCCCGAGAAGTCCGGCGACGCCGGCGCGCACCTCCTGCGCACCTGGGTGGACCAGCTCGGAGGATCCCGATGACCACGCCCGACCCGGCGACTCCCGCTCCCGCCCCCGCGGCGCCCACCGCCTCAGCTCCCGGCGACCGGGCCACCTCGTCCACCGGCCAGGCGCCACCGCTCGTCCTGCTGCCCGCGGTCGACGTGGTCGACGGCCGCGCGGTCCGGCTCGTCCAGGGCGAGGCCGGCTCGGAGACGGAGTACGGCGAGCCCGCCGCCGTCGCTGCCCGCTTCGTCGCCGACGGCGCGACCTGGATCCACCTGGTCGACCTCGACGCCGCGTTCGGGCGCGGCTCGAACCACGAGCTGCTCGGCCGGATCGTCGGCGAGCTCGGCGTCTCGGTCGAGCTCTCCGGCGGGATCCGCGACGACGCGTCGCTCGCCCGTGCCCTCGACGCCGGTGCCACGCGCGTCAACCTCGGCACCGCCGCGCTCGAGAACCCGACGTGGACGAGCCGCGTCATCGCCGAGCACGGCGAGAAGGTCGCGGTGGGACTCGACGTCCGCGGGACCACGCTCGCGGCCCGGGGCTGGACCGAGGACGGCGGCGACCTGTGGGACGTGCTCGACCGCCTGGAGGCCGACGGCTGCTCCCGCTACGTCCTCACCGACGTGACGAAGGACGGGACCCTGCAGGGACCGAACCTCGATCTCCTCGCCCGGGTGGCCGCGCGCACCGACGCCCCGGTCGTGGCGTCCGGCGGCATCTCGAGCCTGTCGGACCTCGCGGCCCTGCGCGAGCTCGTGCCGGTCGGCGTCGAGGGTGCGATCGTCGGCAAGGCGCTGTACGCCGGCGCGTTCACGCTCCCCGAGGCGCTCGAGGTGGCGGGTCGGGCATGAGCGAGATCGTCCCCGGGTCCGGCCGGCGCCCGACGGAGCTCTCGGACTCCGCGGGACAGGCGTGGGCGGGCCGCATGCTCAGGGCGAACCCGTTCGCCGGCGACGACGGCTCCGTCACCGAGTCCATGGCGGCTGCCCTGGCACAGACCGACCCGGCACGGCGCATCGTCGACGTCGTGGCCGAGCTGCGCACCGGGCGCGTGCTCGTGCCCGTGGTCGCCCACGACCACCCGGGCCGGGAGGCCGGCGAGGTCGCGCGGCACGAGAAGCAGATCTCCGGCGACGCCCAGGCCGACGCCGTGGCGTCGGCCGCGTCCGTCACCGTGGCGACCCCGGACGGACGGGCCGCGCTCCCGGCCTTCTCGAGCTACGACGCCATGCGGGCGTGGGACCCGGCGGCGCGGCCGGTCCCGGTCGAGGGGACCCGGGCCGCGGCCTCGGCCACGCAGACCCCGGACCAGATCCTCGTGCTCGACCCGGCCTCGGACCGCCCGGTGCTCGTCGGCCGGCCGGCCGTCGGGGCCGTCGCGGCCGGCGAGGACTGGGTGCCGCCCTGGGAGGACGAGGAGCTGCCGACGGCGATCACGTCCGCCCTGCGCGGCTCGTCCGACATCCTCGGCGTCCGGCTCGAGGCGGGCGTGCGGGCCGAGCTGCGGGTGGTGCTCGCGGTACGGCCCGGGTTCGACCGCGTCGGCCTCGAGGCCGAGCTCGCGCGCGTGTCCACCCGGCTGGGCGAGCTCGAGGAGCTGCGCCACCGGGTCGACTCCCTCGAGCTGTACCCGGCGCTCGTCGCCGAGTAGCGCTGCGGCCCGAGCAGCGATCGTCACCGGGCAGCGCTCCGCCCGAGACGCACGGCACGTGCCCCACCACTGGGGCGCGGCGCCGGCTCCTGCTAGAGTGGGTGGCTGACCGGCCGGTACCGTCCGCGGCACCGGCGAGCAAGCGGAGAGATCCCACCTTGGCACCCCTGGGGTACCGGGTATCTGGTCGGGCGGGGCATGGTGTCTCGTCCACGTGCGTAGCTGCGCACACCCAGGCCTCCGCGCTCTTGCGTCGGAGGCCTTTCTCGTGGCTCCTGACGGTCGGTCTCGGCCCATCCACGATCAAGGAGCTCAGCATCAGCGAGACCCGTATCAACGACCGTATCCGCGTCCCCGAGGTCCGACTCGTGGGTCCTGGCGGAGAGCAGGTCGGCGTCGTCCGCGTGGAGGACGCCCTTCGGCTTGCCCAGGAGGCGGACCTCGACCTCGTCGAGGTGGCCCCCGACGCGCGACCGCCGGTCGCGAAGCTCATGGACTACGGCAAGTTCAAGTACGAGTCGGACGTGAAGGCGCGTGACGCCCGCCGCAAGCAGGCGAACACGATGCTCAAGGAGATCCGCTTCCGCCTGAAGATCGACGCCCACGACTACGAGACCAAGAAGGGTCACGTCGTGCGCTTCCTCGAGGGCGGCGACAAGGTCAAGGTCATGATCATGTTCCGCGGCCGCGAGCAGTCGCGCCCGGAGATGGGGATCCGGCTGCTCCAGCGGCTCGCGGAGGACGTCGAGGACCTCGGTTCCGTCGAGTCCGCCCCGCGCCAGGACGGCCGCAACATGACGATGGTCATCGGTCCGCACCGGAAGAAGTCCGAGGCGCACACCGAGCAGCTGAAGAAGCGTGCGGCCGAGAAGGAGGCCCGGAAGGCGTCCTCCGAGGAGCACAAGGGCGAGAAGAAGCAGGCCGAGGCCGCGAGGCCGGCCGCCCAGGCGCCGGCCGCCGCGCCCGACGCCCCGGTCATCGAGGCTCCGGTCTTCGCCAAGGCCCCGCCGTCGGAGCGGACCTCGGCCCCGGCGCGCCCCGCGTCGACGGGTGCCCCGCGCTCGTCGGGCCCGTCGCGCTCGTCGTCGGGCACGCGCCCCGCGAGCTCCGGTCGCCCGTCGTCCGGCTCCTCGCGCCCGTCGTCGGGCACGTCCCGTCCGGCCTCGTCCGCGAGCGGCTCGGCCCGTCCGGCGTCGGGCTCGCCCCGCCCGGCCTCGAGCTCGAGCGGGTCCGCCCGCCCGGCCTCGTCCACGAGCGGGTCCGCCCGCCCGGCGTCGTCGGGCTCGTCGACGACGCCCGCCCCGTCGACCGGCACCACGCCGGCCTCGACGCCCACGCCCGCAGCATCGCCGGCCACCACCGCCAGGCCGGCCGCTGCACCCAAGCCGGGAGCGCCGAAGCCGTCGGCGACGCCCCGGCCGGCCGCGCCGAGGCCGAGCGCCCCCAAGGCGTCGGCCTAGCGTCCAGCAAGGAACGTCCGACGGCCGTCAGGTCCCGGAAGCACAGTTACGTCGCGCGAGGGCGCGACCGAGAGGGAAGCATGCCGAAGAACAAGACGCACTCCGGTGCGAAGAAGCGGTTCCGGGTCACCGGTTCCGGCAAGATCATGCACGAGCGCACGCGCAAGGTGCACAAGTTCGCCGAGCGGTCGCGCCGCCAGGTCCGTCGCCTGTCCAACGACGGCGAGATCACCGGCGGCGACGCCAAGAACGTCAAGAAGATGCTCGGCCTGTAAGGCCTGAGCAGAGGTTGAGGAGCACCTGACATGGCACGTGTGAAGCGGGCGGTCAACGCCCACAAGAAGCGCCGCTCGACCCTCGAGAAGGCATCGGGATACCGCGGACAGCGCTCGCGGCTCTACCGCAAGGCGAAGGAGCAGGTCCTCCACTCGGAGACCTACGCCTTCCGCGACCGCAAGGCGCGCAAGGGTGACTTCCGTCGTCTGTGGATCCAGCGGATCAACGCCGCGGTACGCGCCGACGGCCTGACGTACAACCGGTTCATCCAGGGCCTCAAGGCCGCAGGCGTCGAGGTCGACCGCCGCATGCTCGCCGAGCTCGCGGTCTCCGACCCGGCCGCGTTCTCCGCCCTCGTCGAGGTGGCCAAGAAGGCTCTGCCGGCCGACGTCAACGCGCCGGCGGCCTGACCTGACGCCGAACGGCACCGGTCGCTCCGAGCGCCCGGACACGCTGCTGACCAACCCCCGCTCCGAGCGGGTGCGGAGGGTCGCGGCGCTGTCCGGGCGCTCGTCGCGTTCCCGGTACCGCCAGTTCCTCGTCGAGGGTCCGCAGGCCGTGCGGGAGCTCGTGCGTTTCGCCCCCGGCCGGGTCCGGGACGTCTACGTGGCCCAGGACGCCGCGCTCACGCACCACGACGTCGTCGAGGCGGCGATCGGCGCGGGCCTCCACCTGCACGAGGCGACCGCCGAGGTCGTCCGCGCGATGAGCGCCGACGCGCAGGGCGTGCTCGCGGTCGCCGACGTCGTGGGCACCGAGCCCGCCACGACGCCGGACCTCACCTCCGTTGTCGCGTCCGGTCCGTCCCTGGTCGCTGTGCTGGTCGCGGCCGGTGACCCCGGCAACGCCGGGACCGTCATCCGTTCCGCGGACGCCGCCGGCGCCGACGCCGTGCTCCTGGGTGCGGGCAGCGTCGAGGTGACGAACCCCAAGGTGGTGCGGGCGACCGCGGGGTCACTCTTCCACCTTCCCGTGGTGGGTGGTCTCGAGATCGATGAGGCTGTTGCCGAGCTGCGCGCGGCCGGACTGCAGGTCCTCGCTGCCGACGGCGCGGGGGAGTGGGATCTCGACGAGCTGGCGGACCGTGCCCTGGCGCGGGCGCACGGGCTGCAGCTGTCCGTCGAGGGCGAGCTCGCCGCGACCGACCTGCTGGCGCCCGACCTCGCGGTGCCCACGGTCTGGCTGCTCGGCAACGAGGCGCACGGTCTGACCCGCGCCCAGCGCGAGCTCGCCGACGCCGTCGTCCGCGTCCCCGTCCACGGCCGGGCCGAGTCCCTCAACCTCGCCACCGCCGCCGCGCTGTGCCTCTACGCCAGCGCCCGGGCCCAGCGCCGCGAGGTCTGAGGGCCTCCTCGCGTCCGGCGCCCTACACGAGCGGCGGCGTAGCCCCGACGTCGTAGACGAGCCGGGCGCCTTCGCCCTCGACCCGGACACCCTCGGTCGGCCGGTGCTCGGCGTTCCGTCCGCCCGGCATGAGGTGCGTGACCGCCACGCCGCGCACGAGCACGAGGTGGTCGGCGAGCAGCCGGCGATGGCACCGCCACCACACAGACTCGCTGCACATCACCGCGGTCGTCGCCTCGTTCGCGAGGCCGAGCAGTGTCTCCACGCCGCCGAGGAACTCCGGGGTCTCCATGTGGTCCGCGTAGGCGCGGAACGACTCGTGCCGGAGTGCCACGTGCCGGGTGTCCGGCACCGGTCGACGCCGACCGCCGAGCGCCTTGGCCCAGCGGTACTCGATGCCGCCGTCGGGCACCCACGCCGCCATCTCGGTCCGGCCGAACTGCGGGTTCCTCCGGCTGCCGGGGAACGAGCGGATGTCGACGAGCCGCGTGACGCCCGCTCCGGTCAGCAGCCCGAGCAGCTCCTCAGCACTCTGCCGCCCGTGCCCGACGGTCAGCACACTGGTCATCCGTCCAGGGTAAGCACGGTGGGTGATGGTCTGCCGTGTGATGCCGTGAACCGGAGCGCCTTCACTGGTCGCCGCCGGGAGGGGCGCCCACGCTGGTGGCCGTCAGGAGCGACGTTCCCACTCGATCGTGTGGCGGAAGCCGAGCCGACGCCGCATGCGTGCGCCAGGCAGCACCCGACCGACGACGGCGCGCAGCTCGTCGTAGGGCATCGTCGGCTCGGCGGTCGGGACGTCGTCGTCCAGGTGGTGCAGGACCGCAATCGTGGTGACGACGTCGTACGGCCCGTCCAGCGCGCCGAGCCGCGAGTCGACGATCTGGACGTTCGTCAGCCGTGCACAGCGTTCGGTCGCCTGCCGTCGCATCTCGGCGTCGACGTCGGTCCCCGTGACGTCCCCGACGCGGGCGGCGAGTGTCCGGAGGAGCCGACCCTGTCCGCAGCCCACGTCCAGTGCGCGTGATCTGTTGCGTGGAAGGCGGCGCACGATCCAGGGGTGGAAGTGGTCGTTGTGGCTCCACGGATGTCGGGCGTTGACCGCTGCGAGTGCGCGCGAGACCCGCCGGACGAGGGGATTCGCGGATGCTCGCACGTCGAACCGACGCGATGCCGCGGCGTCACCCCGGGCCGCGTCGTCGTCGCTCATCGCTGGCGAGCGACCCGTCCCTCGTCCCACACGGGCTCCGTGGTCTCGCGCACGGTGCCGTCGGCCCCGAGCACGAGGAACCGGTCGAAGCTCCGGGCGAACCACCGGTCGTGCGTCACCGCCACCACGGTGCCCTCGAACGAGGCCAGAGCCTCCTGCAGGGCCTCGGCCGAGTGGAGGTCGAGGTTGTCGGTCGGCTCGTCGAGCAGCAGCAGGGTCGCGCCGGACAGCTCGAGCAGGAGGATCTGGAAGCGTGCCTGCTGGCCGCCGGAGAGTGAGTCGAAGGTCTGCTCGGCGGACCGCGCGAGCCCGTAGCGGTCGAGCGCCCGCGCCGCGAGATCGCGGGGTCGCCCGGCGCGGTGCTGGTCCCCGCGGTGGAGGATCTCCACCAGCGTCCGGCCGTGCAGCGCCGGCTGGTCGTGGGTCTGGGCGAACCAGCCCGGCCGCACGCGTGATCCGAGGCGCGCCGTACCGGTGTGCGCGACGGGTGGTACGACCGTGTCGCCCACCGGGAGGTGCTCCTTCTCCGGCGTCGTGCCGCCCCCGGCGAGGAGGCGCAGGAGGTGAAACTTGCCCGACCCGTTCGAACCGAGGACGGCCACGCGCTCGCCGAACCAGATCTCGGCGTCGAAGGCGTCCATGAGCGGTCGCGTGCCCGAGGCGTCCCCGGGGTCGAGCAGCGCCAGGGACTCGGTGACGATCGCCCGCTTGGCGGTGCGCCCGCCGACGAGCCGCATCCGTACGTCCTGCTCGATCGACACCCTCTCCGGCGGACCCGCGACCTCGAACCGTTCGAGGCGCGTGACGGCGGCGGAGTACCGGGAGGACATGTCCGAGTTGTATGCGGCCTTCTGCTTGTACATCTGCATGAGGCGGCGGAGCTTCGTGCGCTCCTCCTCCCAGCGCTTGAGCTGCTCGGCAAGGTCGGCGTTGCGGGCCTCGCGGGCCTCGTGCCAGGTCGCGAACGAGGCCGGGTGCGTCCAGGCGAGCGCGCCGGCGGCGCCGGGCTCGAGCGTGACGACGGCGGTCGTCGTGGCCGCGAGGAGCTCGCGGTCGTGGCTGACGAGGAGGACGGACTTCGACGAGGTGCGCAGCCGGTCCTCGAGCCACATCTTGGCGGGTACGTCGAGGAAGTTGTCCGGCTCGTCGAGGACGAGGATGTCGGCGGGGCCGGAGAGCATCGCCTCGAGGACGAGGCGCTTCTGCTCGCCGCCGGACAGCGAGGCGGCGTCGCGCCAGCGCGCCCGCTCGTAGGGGAGGCCGAGCGCCTGTGTGCAGACGGTGTCCCACACGGTCGTCTCGAACTCGTACCCGCCGGCGTCCCCCCAGTCGGACAGGGCCTGGGCGTAGGCCATCTGGGCGGGCTCGTCGTCGATCTCCATGACGGCGAGCTCGGCGTCGTCGAGCGCCTGGGCGGTCGCCCGGATCCGTTCGGGCGCGACGCCGAGGAGCAGGTCCCGCACGGTGGACCCGTCGCCGGCGCGGCCGACGAGCTGGCTCATGTGCGAGATGGCGCCCTGGCGGGTGATCGCGCCGTCCTGCATGTCGAGGTCGCCCGTGACGAGGCGGACGAGCGTGGTCTTCCCGGTCCCGTTCGGCCCGACGAGCGCCACTCGCGCACCGTCCCCGACGGCGAAGCTCACCTCGTTGAGCAGGGGACGCCCGTCGGGCAGGGCGTAGGTGATGCCGGCGACGTCGAGATGGGCCATGCTCAGATCATCAA
This sequence comes from Georgenia sp. Z1491, assembly GCF_049856175.1. Classification (GTDB taxonomy): domain Bacteria; phylum Actinomycetota; class Actinomycetes; order Actinomycetales; family Actinomycetaceae; genus JB111. The sequence goes on along the minus strand of NZ_JBNDNA010000006.1, from coordinate 62,008 downwards.
GCAGGCGGTTCGGTCGGCGCGACTGCTTTGCTGCTCGTGCGGGGTCGGTCTTATGTGATCCGGGTGCTGGTGGCGTCGATGCCCGTGCCCGTGCCCGTGTCCGTGCCCGCCCCCGCCCGCGTTCCTGTCGTGTCGTTCTTGGTCGGGCCGGGATCGGTGACGAGTGCCATGGGTGTGGTGGGTTCGATGGGGTGGCCATTGCGGGCGTGGAAGTGCCAGTGGCCGGTGCGGCGGGTGATGGTGATGTTGCGGGCGTGGACGAGGTCGTGGTGGTGCCAGCACAGCAGGATGCCGTGTTCGACGCTGGTGGGGCCGTTGTCCCGGTACCACTGCAGGGAGTGGTGGATCTCGCCGAAGCCTGGTGGTTCGCTGCAGTCGGGGTACTGACAGTGGCCGTCGCGGGCGATGATCGCCTTGGTCATGTTGGCGGGGAAGATGCGTTTTTCTCTCCCGACGTCCAGGACGGTGGACTCGGGGCCGAAGATCACGCGGGACAGGGCGCTGTCGCAGGCCAGGCGGGCCAGCAGCGTGGGCGGGACGGGGGTGCCGTCGGCCAGGGTGGCGGGCTCGAGCCCGGTCATGGCCTGGTGGTCGATGGCGGTGGAGATGACGTGGTCCTCGCCCGGGGTCCAGGCTGCCAGCCACTGACGGGCTTCGTCGGACAGGTCGAAGATGGTGAGGTCGGTGCCGGGGTCGCGGGGCCCGCCCGGCGCGGACAGTGTGGCGTCGGCCGTGACCGGCCATGAGGCGTCGCCCGCGCCCGTGCCGGTGGTGGTGAGTCCGAAGCTCGCCCCCGGCGGGTAGCCCGCGCCGGTGTTGCCGTCGGTTGCGGTGGCTGCGGGCGTGACGTCAACGGCGTGTCTCGCACGCTCGCTGCTCTCAGCCGGGGTGCTGGGTGGGATGACGGATCCGGTGGCTGCGGCGAGGCCGCGGAGGGTGTTGATGTCGACGGTGACGGTGACGTGTGGTCGGACGCGGGCGTGCGCGCTTTGGAGTCCGGTGTCCAGGGACTGGTGGGCGAGGGAGACCAGGGCGGCGGCGCGGCGTTGGGCGGGGGTGCGGGTGTCGTTGGCGTTCTTGGTGCCCATGTGGGCGGTCAGGGCGGTGTGAATGACCTGTCCGGAGAGCTCGTCGAGCCAGCCGTTGACGTGGTAGCCGCCCAGCGTGGGGGAGATGCTGAGCTCTTCCTTGGAGTCGGCCTCGCGCCAGGCGCGGTCCGCGGCCTCGGGGTCGGCCATGGTGGCCCATTTCTTGACCACGCGGGCGAAGTCGTTGGCGTGCATGATCTCTGCCTGCGCGACGAGGAACGCCTCGCCGAGGCCGTCGTCGTCGAGCCTGGCCCGCAGCTCGGTGGTGGTGACGGCCTCGCGGACCAGGACGTTGACGTGCTCGACGCCGATCCGCGCCTCGGCCAGGGCTGTGGCGGTGCGGGGGAGGTGGTCGCGCAGGGTGCGGGCCTGGGCGATCTGGCGGCCCGCGGCCGCATTGCTCGTGCCTGCGTGGTGTCGGACGTAGGCCTTGAAGGTCCGCCACCCCTCCAACGCCCACAGCCCGTTGCCCTCGGCGGCCGTGAGCACGCCGGCGCGGGCAGCGCTGAGCTTGCGCTCGACCTGTTCGAGGAGCTGGTGGGCCTGGTGGACCCGCTCCCCGGGGAAGGAGTGCCAGTCCGTCGCGGTGACCGCGTCACACGCCGCGGCGACCTGCGTCAGGAGCTCGACCGGATCGCAGGCGGCAGCCCCCGGGCGGTCGAACGACAACGCATCGGTAGCAGGGCCGGCATCGAGGGTCGCTACGGCGGTGCTGTGCGTGCCGGCGTCCTCGCCATGGTCCTGCACCTCGCCGCTGCGGTGGACAGGGTCGGTGGCCGTGGACCCGGACATGTACGGCTCGACGTCCGCGTCGACACCGGTGGTGCCGATCAGCTCGTGCTCGGCGTCGGGGCCGAGGAAGTCGGCCATCCAGCTCTGCAGGTCGGCCTCACGAAGAGGGAGCGCTGCCAGGTCCTGGTCGGCCAGCGGGTCCTCGGCCGCCCAGTCTCGCAGGGCCTGTTCGTCCCACCAGTCCTCGAGCTCGGACGAGAGCCTGTGGACGTCGATCTCCCCGATGTCAGTGGTCGTCGGCATCATTGCTCTCACCCCCTCGAAGCTCTGTACACCCCACCCTAGTCGAACTGGTGTTCGAATGCAAGCCCTGTGGGGACTCAGTTTCGGAGGCGGAGGGAGGGAGATCAGCCCCAGCAGGGCGGAGGGCCTGCGGATACTCCGGGTGGTCTCCGGGTGGCCCGCTGGCCGGCGTCGCAGCGGGGCGGTCGATGCGGGGATCGTCACGGGCGCTGCACCCCGCGGCCGATGTTCCTGTCAGCCCGTGGGCGTGGCGCAGAGCGCCGCACGCGTCCGTCAGCGCAGCACGCGCACGTCAGCCGTGGACGTACCCCTCGAGGTGGTCACGCTCGGCCTGCAGCTCGTCGAGCCGATTCTTCACGACGTCGCCGATCGACACGATCGCGACCATCCGCTCCTCGTCGACGACGGGCAGGTGCCGCACCCGCTGCTCGGTCATGGTGCGGGCGAGGGTCTCGAGCTCGTCCTTGGGCGCGCAGGTGACGACGTCGTGGACCATGACGTCCCGGACGTGCCGGCTCGTCGCGCCGTTCTCGCGCAGGAGCGGCAGAAGGTCGCGCTCGGCGACGATCCCGTCGACCCGACCGTCGGAGTCCGAGACGACGACGGCGCCGATCCGGTGCTGCTCGAGCAGGTCGAGGAGCTCCCCGATGGTGGCGTCGGAACGGATGGTGACGACCTCGTGCCCCTTGCGGCGGACCACCTCGTCGATGCGCATGGAGCGATGCTAGTCGCTCCTATGGCGTGGGTCACGCGCCGCGGGGTTCCGAGGTGTCCGGGGTTGAGGGGATCGGACCCTCGCCTGCGGGCCGTACCGCCGTGCTGAGAGCGGCGACGGCGCCGAGCGCGAGACCCACCTTCGTGTGCGGGGACGAGACTCCCCGTCGCCCGAGGCGCTCGCCGAGTCGGTGCAGCAGGCGCTCCTGCATCACCGTGGCGACCGTCGTCAGGGCGAGGACGCCGCCGACGACGCCCACGACGGCGGCTGGGGACAGGCGACCGAGCGCGCCTGCGAGGCCGCTCGTCGGGGCGTCGTCCGCCGCTGGGCCGGACGTCGCAGTGTCCTCGCGCGTATCCGGGACGGTCGTCCCGTTGCCGACCGCGAATGTGACGGCAGCCGCACCCTCGCGCACGCCACCGGCGTCTTCATCGCGCTCGGTCACGTCCTCGTGGCGCCCTGAACCGCGCTCGGCCACCTCGTCGTGCACCTCCGGTCCGTCGCTCGAACGGTTGAGAACGGCGGACAGGGCGAGGCCGCCGAGCAGCAGACCGATCTTGGCGGGGACGCGTTCCCCCCTTCGGGGCAGGTGATCGGGCAAGGCATACCAGGCGCACACGATCACACCGGTGACGGCGGCGTTCGCCACGTTCCTGAGTCGATCCGCGCTGAACATCCATCCAGGTTACGGGCCCGGCCCCGGCCGCGGGCGGTGGCCCTCGGCGACCGACCGAGCCGGCGGGCGCCGTAGGCTCGGGCCATGAACGAGAAGAGCGAGACGTCGGTGTCGACCCCGGCGACCGAGGCGGTCCGTGCGTCCGGCATCGAGCACGAGATCACGAGCCACGGCCGCGTCTCGTCCCTCGAGGAGGCGGCAGCCGCGCGCGGCGTCGAGCCCCGCGACCTCGTGAAGTCGATGGTCGTGCGCATCGACGACGAGCACTACGTTATCGCCCTGGTCCCCGGCGACCGCCAGATCTCTTGGCCCAAGCTCCGGGCGCTCCTCGGTGTCTCACGGTTGTCGATGCCCGACGCCGCGCGCGCGCTCGAGGTCACCGGATACGAGCGCGGCACGATCACGCCCTTCGGGTCGACCACCGCGTGGCCGGTGATCGCGGACGAGGCCGTCTCCGGCAGACGGATCTCGATCGGCGGGGGAGCGCACGGTATCGGCATCACCGCGCAGGCCGACGACGTCGTCGCGGCCCTGAGGGCACGCCTCGCCGACATCTCGGAGTAGCAGGAGCGAGCTCGCACGCCGTTCCTCGTCGGCCGTTCGTCGTCTCCCGCCGGACGCGCGACCGGAGCAGCGAGACGCCGGCCCACCCCGCGGACGGGGGCGGGCCGGCGCGCTCACACCTGTGGCGGCTACGTCCCCGCGGGGGCCTTGATCTCGGGCTTGCCACCGGACACGTGCGTGCGCGGGAACCGGGCCTCGGGCGGGGCGTCGCCGACGATGATGTTGTGTCCGCCGCGCCACGTGAGGTAGCGCGAGCCGAGGTTGACCATGGTCGCGACGCGGTTGCGCTGGCCGAGCAGCGAGATGAGGTGCACGCCGGTCCAGATCGTCCACGCCGGGAACCCGGTGAGGTTCGGCAGCCCGCGGACCTCGGCGACCGCCGAGCTGCGGCCGATCGTGGCGAGGATGCCCTGGTCGTCGTACGTGAAGGGTCGCGCCCGGCGCGCGGGCCGGTGGTCGCGGGCCGCGCCGGTCTCCTCGGCGATGACGGCGCCGACGTACTCGCCGCCCTGGATGGCCGGCTGCGCGAGCTGGGGCAGACCGGCCGGGCTGATCGCGGCGTCGCCCACGGCGTAGACGTCGTCGACGCCGACCACCCTGAGGTACTCGTCGGTCTCGAACCGGCCGCCCTTGCCCTGCGGCAGGCCCCACTCGCCCACCTGCTGGTAGGCGGTGACGCCACCGGCCCAGATGACCACCATCGCCGGCAGGAACGTGCCGTCGGCGAGCTCGACGCCGTCGGAGCGCACCTCCTTCACACCGTTGCCGAGCCGCAGGTCCACGCCGCGCTCGCGCAGGGCGTTGGCGGTGTAGCGCTGGCTGTGCTCGGAGAAGGGCAAGAGCAGGTTCGGCGCCATGTCGACGAGCGTGACGTGCATCCGCGCCTTGTCGATGTCCGGGTAGGCGATGGGGAAGTCCTTGTTGCGCAGCTCGGCCAGTGCCCCGGCCGTCTCGACTCCCGTCGCGCCGCCTCCGACGACGACGACGCGCACGTCACCCGGGTCGGGGTGCTGGGCGGCCGCCTCGAGCCGGGCGAACAGGGTGTCGCGCAGGCGGATGGCCTGGCTGCGCGTGTAGAGCGGGTAGGCGAGCTCGTCGGCGCCGGGCGTGCCGAAGAAGTTCGCGGTCACCCCGACGGCGAGGACCAGGCGGTCGTAGCGCATCCGCCGGCCGTCGGCGAGCTGGACGCGGTGCGCCTCGGCGTCGACGCCGGTGATCTCCCCGCGCACCACGCGCAGGTTCTTCTGCTTGCCGCGGGCCGAGCGCAGGAAGTAGGAGATGTCGCCGGGGTTCAGCGTGGCGGTGGCCACCTGGTAGAGCAGCGGCTGGAACGTGTTGTAGAGGTTCTTGTCGACGAGCGTGACGTCGACCTCGGCGTTCTTCAGGGCGCGCGCGGCGGCCAGTCCGCCGAATCCTCCGCCCACGATGACGATGTGCTCGCGCACGCCGCGACGGTTCGGGCTGGGCTCGAGCCGCTTGAGGCCGGGGACGTCTGATTCGGTCGGTACGGTCATGCCACAACCGTAGAACCGGTTCCGCCCCAGGGGCGAGTGGCGATGGCCACCCCGACGACGTCGTCGGGCGCGCGGCCCGGTCGGACCGCTACGCGTCGCCCTGGAAGACGTGCTCCTCGACCCACGAGCGTAAGACCGTGGTCTTCGCGTCGACGACGAGCGGGCGCGAGCGGTCGCCGTCGAGCCACGCCCGGACCTGCTCGACGTCTCCCACCTCGCGCACGGTGACGCCCTCGCAACCGAAGCCGCGGGCGATCGCAGCCACGTCGGTCTCGGGGAACGTCACGGTCGTCATGTCGTCGCCGGCGTCGAAGTGGTGGATCTCGGCGCCGTAGGCGCTGTCGTTGTAGACGACCACCATCAGCGGGAGCCGCTCGCGCACCGCGGTGTCCAGCTCGACGAGGCTCATCATGAAGCCGCCGTCGCCCACCGCGACGACCACCTGGCGGTCCGGCCGCGTCACGGCGGCCCCGACCCCGATGCCGAGCGAGAGCCCGATCGACTGGAAGGCGAGCGGCAGGATCATGCCGCGGGCGTCGGGCACCGACAGGAAGTTCGCGGGATACCCGGTGAAGTTGCCGGCGTCCGTGACGACGACGCGCTCGGCCGGGATCACGCGCTCGAGCGCGAGCGTGAGCGTGCGTGGGTCGATGCGGCCGTCCCCGGAGGTGTCCTCGTAGGGGACGTCGGGCCAGAGCACGCCGGAGTCGAGCAGCGCGCGCACCCGTGCGCTGCGGTACCCCTCGCGCGGAGCGGCACCGCCGGGGGCGGAGCCGGCTGCGAAGCCGTTCGAGGTGCCGGCCGGCGAGGCGGGCGCGGAGCCGGCCTCCGGACCGCGCGCGGAGGATCCTCGCGCCCACGTCGAGAGGCGGTCCGTCACCGCGGTCGCGGTGAGCGCGGCGTCCCCGACGACGCCGAGGTGGACGCTGCGGTGCTTCCCGATCGCGGCGGCGTCGCGGTCGACGTGCACGAGCCGTGCGTTCGCCACGAGGTCGCCGTTGCGGCACGTCCACCTGTTGAGGGCGACGCCGAGCCCGACGATGAGGTCCGCCCCCGCGATGAGGTCGGCGACGCCCGGTGAGGAGAACCCGCCCATGACGTCGAGCGCCCAGGGGTTCCCCGCGAACAGGCCCCGCGCGACGGCGGAGGTCGCGAGCAGTGCGCCGCTCGCCTCGGCGAGGCGCTCCAGCTCGGCGCGCGCGTGGCGGGCCCCGCGCCCGGCGACGATGACGGGCCGGTCGGCGCTCGCCAGCAGTCGCGCGATCTCGTCGGCACCGGCCGGGTCCGGTGCCGGGACGTGGACGGGCACGGCCGCCGGGACGCTCGCCGGGGACCACTCGACGTCCTCCTCCTGGACGTCGAGCGGCATGTTGAGCACGACCGTCCGGCCGTGCTCGAGCGCGAGGCGGTGGGCGGCGGCGGTGTCGGCGACGGCGGTCCGCGCGCTGTGCACCCGCGCGACCTCGATCCCGAGCGCGCGCAGGGCGCCCGCCTGGTCGATCCAGAAGTTCGACGTGTGACGCGCCGTCGGCGGGGTGTCCCCGACGATGACGACGACGGGACTGCCGCTCTTGGCGGACTCGGTCAGGGCCGTCATCGCGTTCGTCAGGCCGCAGCCCTGGTGGAGGCTGACGACGGCGACCCGGCCCGTGAGGCGCGCGTAGGCGTCGGCCATGAGCGCCGCGCCGGCCTCGTGCCGGGAGGCGACGAACCTTCCGCCGTGGTCGGTCAGGGCGTTGGTGGCGTGGAAGTTCCCGCTCCCGACGACGCCGAACGCCTGCTCCACGCCGAGCTCGACGAGAGTCCGGCCAACTGCTTCTGCGACGCGCATGGTGCTGCTCCTGATCTGCCGGGTCCGGCGCTCTGGTGGGCCGGTACGCCCGGTGGGTCTGCTGGTCTGGTACGACTGTCCGGGCACGCCCCGGCGACGCGGCCGCGGGCGGTGCGGCCACGTCGCCGGTGGTGCGTGCTCGGGCTCCGGCCTACTCCTCGAGCGGGAGGACGAGCTCGAGGTCGGGCTCGGCGGCGAGGATCCCGAACCGGGTGGCGGCCTCGCCGAGCTCGGTCATCGCCTCGACGTTGAACTCCGTGCGGAACGTGGGCAGCGCGATCTCCGCCAGCACGTCCTCGGGGATCTCGGTGTAGGTGCCGATGATGTCGCGCACGGCGTCGGGGTTCTCCGCGGCGTACTCGAGCGAGCGGTTCATCGCAGACCGGAACGAGGCGACGAGCTCCGGGTCGTTCTCGATCGTGTCGCCGGACGCGAAGTAGCCGGCGATGTCGAGGTCGGGGATCTCCTGGAACGGCCAGGCGATCACCCGGTTGCCGCTCTCGACCGCCGCGGTGATGAACGGCTCGACGATCATCGCCGCGTCGACGTTGCCGGCCTCCACGGCGGCCTGCGCGTCCGGGAAGGCGATCTCCACCCACTCGACCGTGTCCGGGTCGCCGCCCGCGGCCTCGATCGAGTAGCTGGCCGTCGCGCCGGTGATGTTGGAGAAGTTGTTCACCGAGACGGTGAGGCCCTCGAGCTCGTCCGCACTCTGGATCTCGGAGTCCTCGGAGACGACGAGCGCGCCGAAGCCGCCCTCGGAGCCCTCGGCGGAGGTCCCGTTGGTCACGAACCGGACGTCCAGGCCCTGCTCGACGGCGAGCATGATCGAGATGACGTTGCTGAAGGCGAACTCGTTCTCCCCGGACACGACGCCGGCCATGGCCTCCGCGCCGCCGCCCGTCGTCGTGATCGTGACGTCGAGCCCCTCCTCCTCGAAGAAGCCCTCGTCGACGCCGAGCCACACGGCCGCGGTGTCCGCGATGGGGATGGCGGCCACCGTGACGGGCGTGAGCTCACCGCCTCCGGCGTCCCCGCCGCCGTCGGAACCGTTCTCGTCGGCCGCCGTGTCCTCGCCGCCGCCGTCGTCGTCCTCGGTGGAGTCGTCGCCGCCCCCGCAGGCGGCCAGGGTCAGCATGGCGACGGCGAGCGTCGGCAGTGCTCTCGAGGTTCTCATCTGCACTCCTTCGTGCGGCTGGCCCGGTCGGCGGTGACCGGCACGCGGCCCCGCACGTCGGGAGGCCGCCACCCGTGATGCTAGCGGCGCTCCGTATGCACGACCAATGACATTGCTTCTCCATCGACATGCACCACATCTATGATCGGCGGGTGGCCGACGTCGACCTGGATCTCCTCGCGACGTTCGTCCGCGTCTACGAGGCGGGCAACGTCACGCGGGCGGCGGCGGACCTCGGCCTGTCCCAGCCGACGGTGAGTCACGCGCTCGGCCGGCTGCGACGGCGCCTCGACGACGAGCTCTTCGTGCGCGCTCCTGGCGGGGTGCGGCCGACCGAGCTCGCCGACGCTCTCTACCGCGACTCGGCCGGCGCGATCGGTGCGCTGCGGGTCGCCGTCGAGCGGGCGCGCGGGTTCGACCCCACGACGTCGCAGCGCCGGTTCCGGCTCGCGCTCACGGACCTCGGGGAGACCGCGATCCTGCCCGGCGTCGTCGAGCGGCTCGTCGACGAGGCGCCGCGCGTCGACCTCGAGGTGGTGGCGATGGACGTCGACCAGGCGCGCACGTGGCTGCTCACCGGCGAGGTCGACCTCGCGGTCGCCACCACGACGCTGGGCGGGGGACTGGCCGACGACCTGCTGTTCGACGAGTGGTACGTGCTCGCGATGCGCCGCGGGCACCCGCTCGCGCACGTGCGCCTCACGCCGGAGCACGTGGCCGCCGCCTCCCACGTGGTCGTGCCGGTCGCCGTCGGGCACCGGATCCCCGAGCAGGTGATGGACCGGCTGCACATCGACCACCGGGTCGCGCTGAGCACGCGCACGTTCGCGGCTGTCCCCGCGATCCTCGAGCGCACCGACCTCGTGGCCGTCCTCCCGTGGGGCGCCTACCGGTCCTACCCGGGGCGTGCGGGCCTGGTGACGCGCAGCCTGCCGTTCGACGTCCCCGAGGTCTCGGTCCGGCTCTACCACCGCCGCGAGGGGCTCTCGCCCGCGGTCGAGTGGCTGCGCCGCACGGTCGTGGCCGCGTCCGTCCGGCCCGACGACTGGGCCGACCCCGAGGCGTAGCCGCGCTCCGCCACCCCGCGCTCCGCCACCCCGGGCGCCGCAATCCCGCGGTCAGGCCCGGCCCGCTGCGTCGGTAGGATCGGGAACCGTGCCCATCGACGACCCGCAGCCCCTGAGCCCGCTCGACGAGGCCGGCATCGATGCCGCCGTCACCGCCGCGACCGACGCGTTCGCCGCGTCGGCCACGCTCGAGGAGCTCAAGGCCGCGCGCCTCGCCCACGTCGGCGACTCCTCGCCGATCTCGGGCGCCAACCAGCAGATCCGGCATCTCGACAAGGCCGACAAGCCCGCCGCCGGCAAGATCCTCGGCCAGGCCAAGGGCCGCGTCCAGCGGGCGCTCGCCGCCCGGCAGGCCGAGCTCGAGGCGGAGGAGGCCGAGCGGGTCCTGCGCGAGGAGACGGTCGACGTCACCGTGCGCCGACCGCGCCCCGCCGGCGCCCGCCACCCGCTGACCGGGCTCATCGACGAGGTCTCCGACCACTTCAGCTCGCTCGGCTGGCGGATCGCCGAGGGCCCCGAGCTCGAGCACGAGTGGTTCAACTTCGACGCCCTCAACTTCGGCGTGGACCACCCGGCGCGGCAGATGCAGGACACGTTCTACGTCGGCGAGGTCACCGATCCGTCCGGGACGGCGATCGACGGCGCCGCGGACGGCCTCGTCCTTCGCACCCACACCTCACCCGTCCAGGCGCGCGAGCTGCTCGACCGTGAGCCGCCCGTCTACATCGCCTGCCCGGGCAAGGTGTTCCGCACCGACGCCCTGGACGCCACGCACACCCCGGTGTTCCACCAGGTGGAGGGCCTCGCCGTCGACGAAGGTCTGACGATGGCCCACCTCAAGGGCACGCTCGACCACTTCGCCCGCGCGATGTTCGGCCCCGAGGCGCGCACGCGCCTGCGCCCGAGCTTCTTCCCGTTCACCGAGCCGAGCGCCGAGATGGACCTGTGGTTCCCCCAGAAGAAGGGCGGCGCCGGCTGGATCGAGTGGGGCGGCTGCGGGATGGTCAACCCGGCCGTGCTGCGCGCCGTCGGCATCGACCCGAAGCGCTACACGGGCTTCGCGTTCGGCGTGGGCGTCGAGCGCGCGCTCATGCTGCGTCACGGCATCGCCGACATGCACGACATCGTCGAGGGCGACGTCCGCTTCACCCAGCAGTTCGGCACCACCGGAAGGGGCAACTGAGATGCCGTACGTCCCGATCTCCTGGCTCGCCGAGCACGCGGCCGTCCCCGCCGGCACCTCCGCCGAGCAGCTCGCCGAGGACCTCGTCCGCGTCGGGCTCGAGGAGGAGGGCGTCGTCCCGCCCGCCGTCACGGGGCCCCTCGTCGTCGGCCGCGTGCTGTCCCGGGTCGAGGAGACCCACGCCAACGGCAAGACGGTCGGCTACTGCCGGGTCGACGTCGGTCAGCTCAACGACGCCCCGGGTACCGGCAAGGAGCCCGCCGACGTCGCCTCCCGCGGCATCGTCTGCGGGGCGCCCAACGTGTACGCCGGCCAGCTCGTCGTCGTCGCCCTGCCCGGCGCCGTCCTGCCCGGCGACTTCCGGATCTCGCCCCGGAAGACGTACGGGCACGTCTCCGACGGCATGATCTGCTCCGCCGCCGAGCTCGGCCTGTCCGAGGACCACGACGGGATCATCGACCTCGGTGACCTCCTCGGCGCCGAGGCGGCCGACGACCTGCCGCTCGGCTCGGACCTCACCGGCGTCCTCGGCCTGGGCGAGGAGGTCCTCGAGATCAACGTGACCCCCGACCGCGGCTACTGCTTCGCCATGCGCGGCGTCGCGCGGGAGTACCACCACTCCACCGGTGCGGCCTTCACCGACCCGGGCCTGCCCGAGAACCTGCCCGGCGGCGCGGTACCCGCGCCGACGGCCGGTGCCTTCGGCGTCGAGCTCGCCGACGAGGCCCCGATCGACGGCGTCGCCGGCGCGGACCGGTTCGTCACCCGCGTCGTGCGGGGCATCGACCCCGCCCGCCCGACGCCGACGTGGCTGTCCGCCCGCCTCCGCGCGAGCGGCATGCGCCCGATCTCGCTGGCCGTCGACGTGACGAACTACGTCATGCTCGACCTCGGCCAGCCGATCCACGCCTACGACCTGGGCGCGCTGGCGGCCCCGATCGTCGTGCGCCGCGCGGCGGCGGGGGAGCGGCTGACCACCCTCGACGACGTCGAGCGCACGCTGCACCCCGAGGACCTGCTCATCACGGACTCCCCGGCGGGCCACGGTTCCCGGGTGCTCGGCCTGGCCGGCGTCATGGGCGGCGCCTCGACGGAGGTGTCCGCCTCGACGACCGACGTGCTCGTCGAGGCCGCCCACTTCGACCAGGTCAGCGTCGCCCGCACCGCGCGCCGACACCGGCTGCCGTCGGAGGCCGCGAAGCGGTTCGAGCGCGGCGTCGACCCGCTGCTCGCGCCCGTGGCCGCGCAGCGCGTCGTCGACCTGCTCGTCGAGCTCGGCGGAGGGACCGCGGACGAGGCGATGGTCGGCGACGTCGGCGAGCCCGCCCTGCCTCAGGCCATCGTGTTCGACCCGGCCGAGGCGCGCCGGCTCGTCGGCGTCGACTACTCCCGCGAGCGCGTGGTCGAGCTGCTCACGCAGATCGGCTGCACGGTCGGCTTCGGGACGCTCGGGTCCGAGACCGACGCGGGCATCGAGCCCTCCGGGCCGCTGGCGGTGACCCCGCCGTCGTGGCGCCCCGACCTCGTCGGCCCCGCGCACCTCGTGGAGGAGATCGCCCGCCTCGACGGCTACGACGAGATCCCCTCGATCCTCCCGTCGGCCCCGCAGGGCGGCGGCCTCACGCGGGCGCAGGTCCGGCGTCGGGACGTGTCCCGGACGCTGGCCGAGGCCGGCCTCACCGAGGTGCTCACCTACCCGTTCATCGGTGACGTCCACGATCTTCTCGGCTACGCCCCCGACGACGAACGGCGCGCCGTCGTGCGCCTGTCCAACCCGCTGGCGGAGGACGCCGGCGCGCTCCGGACGTCGATCCTCGACACGCTGCTCGAGGCGGCGCGCCGGAACGTCGCGCGCAGCTCCGGGCCGCTCGCGCTGCTGGAGACCGGGCTCGTCACCCGCCCGTCGGGGACGGTCGCGACGAGCACGCCGAGCGCAGCCGAACGGCCGTCGGACGACGAGCTGGCCGCCCTCGACGCCGCCGTCCCGGACCAGCCTCGGCACGTCGCGGGCGTGCTCGGGGGCGTCCAGGTCCCCGCCGGCCCGCTCGCTCCCGGGCGCGCCGCCGACTGGGCCGACGCCATCGAGCTCGCCCGCACCGCCGCCGCGGTGGTGGGGGTCGAGGTCCGGGTCGAGGCCGACGCGATCGCGCCGTTCCACCCGGGCCGCAGCGCGCGGATCGTCGGCGTGGGCGTGGCCGACGGCGAGGACGCGGTGCTCGGGCACGCCGGCGAGCTGCACCCGGACGTGGTCAAGGGGCTCGGCCTGCCGGCCCGCACGGCCGCGTTCGAGCTCGACCTCGACGTGCTGACCTCCGCCCCGACCGAGCCCGTGCAGGTGCGTGCCGTGTCGACGTATCCGTCCGCGAAGGAGGACTTCGCGTTCGTCGTCGCGGCCGTGATACCGGCGGCGGACGTCGTGGGCTCGGTGGCCGAGGCGGCCGGCGAGCTCGCCGAGGAGGTCCGCCTGTTCGACGTCTACTCCGGCGACCAGGTGGGCGAGGGCCGCGTGAGCTACGCCGTGGCCGTGCGCCTCCGGGCACCCGACCGCACGCTCACGGCCGAGGACATCGCCGAGGTGCGCGAGCGGATCGTCACCGAGGTGGGCACGCGGCACGGGGCGACGCTCCGCGGCTGAGCCTGACCGGTTCGGGGCGCAGCCCTTCGTCGAGAGTGCGGTACGCGCCCGTCGAGCACGGTCCGCGCAGATCGAGCATGCGGACCGGCCGATCATCCGGACTAGCCGAAGGGCCAGACCTTCTGGGCCTTGTCGAAGATGTCGTCGGTGACGTCGTCGATGAGGTCGTCGGCGCGGGTGCGGATGTGCTCGGGTACATGCTTCTCGTAGAAGGGGCCCGCGGCCCACCCGATGAACGGGATGGACTCGACCATGACGGTCGAGTCGTCGTCACGGGTATAGAGGTCGTACCCGGTCAGGCCCCAGCCCACGAACGGCACCGACTTTCCGATCCTCTTGGTCCACTTCGCCGCCCCGGCGTTGTCGTTGCCGTACTGCCAGGTTCGGCTGCGCGGCCGGCGGTTGCCCTTGGCGGGCATCTCGTCGGACCGCTGATACCAGTCCTCGGCCCGCCGGTCCCACCGCTCGGCCGCCTCGCGCAGCCCGGCCTCACCGATCTCCATCCCGGCCGTCATCGTGACACCGGTGAGCAGGTCCAGGCCCGCCTGGGCCTGCACCGCCTCGAGTGCCGGCCCCAGGTCGGAGTCGATCCAGTCCAGAAGCTCCTCCTTCTCGCGCGTGACCTTCGTCAAGGCATCGTCGTAGGCATCGACCTTCTCCTGCTGGAGGCGGTGGTCCTCCATCTCTCGCAGGTAGTCGCCGAACGTGCGGTTCCGGTTGAACGGGTTCCAGGCGGCGACACCCGGCGCCGGGTCCGGCTCGAGGATGAGGAACCCGCTGACCTCGAGGCCGTCGTCGACCGCCCCTGTGCGGATGGTCGTCATCTCGGACTGGAGCAGCCGAAGCTTCGTGTTGTACGTGCGGACCTTGCCCTCGGCGTCGTCCGTCCGATGGTTCGCCTCCGAGAGCGCGTCGCTCAGGTCCGAGCCCCACGCGTTGTAGGCATCTCCGGCGTCGCCGAAGAATCCCTGGCTCCCCTGCTGGACGGCGAGCGCGGCGCCGTTCGAGGCGGCCACCAGTGCCTCGTGCGCCTTCTTCAACCAGTCGGCGACCTCGAGCACGACGTCCGGGTCACCGGGCACCTCGGTATCGATCGGCATCGCGTCACACCGTCCCGAAGAGTGCTGCAGCGTCGTCGTCGTCCTCCTGGAAGTTGTCCCAGGTGTACTGGAGCACGGCGGCCACCTCGGCGTTGTGGGTGATCGAGCTCCCGATCCACTCCGCGATGCGTGCCACGATGCCCGCGACCTCGACGTCGCCCCAGCCGAAGTCGCCGTCGGCCGGTTCGGCGAGCTGGGCGCCGGCGTCCGCGGCCTCGAGGTGATACCGCTTCATGGCATCGAAAGTCATCTCGTCGAGCTGAAGAACGTCACTCATCGGCTGGTGCTCCATCCGGGCATGGCCCTCAGAGTGGTGGGTGGTGTCGCGCGCGTCAGCGGCCTGTCGGAAGCGGATCTCGTGTCCGCCTGGCCGGTGGTCCCCAGCTGGGCAGTGGCGGCCAGTTCTTCGGCGCTGGGCGCCGGGTGGCTGGCGTCGTGGTCGATCACGACGACGTGCGCGAGGCCCTCGCTGATCGCGGTCTCGAGGCCGGCGAGGCTCATGAGAGCCCAGCCGTGCTCGACGCCCCGTGCGGACTGGAGCCGGTCGAGCGCGGTGTAGACGGGAAGACCCGTGCGCCCGTCCTCCTGCTCGAGCAGGTCGTGGTGCGGAGACCCGCTGTGGGCGCCGGGGCTGACCGGCACGTAGACGATCGGAGGGAGGACGATCGAGCTCGTCACGGGGATCTTCATGCGGCGCCTTACGGGGTACGAGAGTGCTGGGGACGAGGACTTACGTTATTTCGGTCGGCGGGGTCACGTCAGCGTGGAGGTGGGGGAGTTCGGTCCTGCGGGGGTGGAGGTCGTCCGGCCGCACGGCCCGGCCAGAGCCGTGACCGCATGCGGACGCCTCCACCGCGCCGGGAGCGGTCCTGCTCGCCCAGCGGACCGTCCGTCCCCGGGGACGATGGTCCCTGGTGGGCGAGCTGCGTCGTCGGTCATCGTGAGGTCATGAAGATCCTCGTCGTCACCAGCTCCCGGCACGGCGCCACCGACGAGGTGGGCGACCGCATCGTCGACGTGCTGCGCTCCGCCGGCCACCTCTCGCGTCGCGTCGCGCCGTCGTCCACGGTCTCGCTCGACGGCGTGGACGCCGTCGTCGTCGGCTCGGCCGTCTACATGACGCAGTGGATGGAGTCGATGCGCGCCTTCGTCACCGGCCGCGCGGACGTCTTGAGGGCGCTCCCGGTGTGGGTGTTCTCGGTGGGGCTCGCGGGCGTACCCCACGGCGAGGTGCAGGACCCGATGCGGGCCGCGCGCTTCATCTCCGCCCTGGACCCGATCGACTACCGCACGTTCCGCGGCCGCCTGGACCCGAGCCTGCTCGGCCTGCGGGAGCGCAGCGTGATCCGCATGGCCGGCGGCATGGAGGGGGACTACCGGGAGTGGGACAAGATCGAGGCCTTCGCGGGTGAGATCGCCGCACAGCTCACCGAGCACGCCGGCGCCTGAGCGCGCTCACAGCTCGGCGGCGGCCTGTCCCGGGTCGGTCTCGGCGAGCAGGCGGGTCGCGGCGTCGGGGGAGTCCGCGAGCGAGCGGAGGATCGAGAGCAGGACGGCGGGGTCGCCCGGGTAGGAGGCCAGCGAGAACGTCTCGGTGAGCTGCGGGTCCTCGACGACCGTCGTCGCCCGCCCGCGGCCCGTGCTGCCGCGGCGCTCGCGGCCGATGGGCGCCGAGCTCGACACCTTCACGCGTGCCCCGGCCCCGGGGACCGGCTCGATCGAGCGGACCCGCGACCACATCACCGTGCGCGTGGTCATCACGGCGTCGACGACGAACGTCTCGGGCGTGATCGTCGTCCGCGCGGTGCGCAGGCGGCCCCGGCCGATCTCCCACGCCATGGGCAGGCCCGCGAGCGTGGCGACGAACATCGGGAGCGTGAGCCACGGCGGTGGCAGCACCGCGCTCGAGCCCTGCAGAAGAACGTCGACGGCGAAGAACGGGCCCGTCAGACCCGCCGCGAGGAAGGCCGAGAACGCGAGGCGGGCGACCGACGGATCGGCCTCGAGGCGGAGGTATCCCTCCGGCGAGCGGGCCGCGACGAGGGTCCCCGGCCGGCGCCGCGAGCGCGGCCCGAGGAGGGCCGCCAGACCGAGGAGTGCAGCGAGCGGCAGCAGAAAGACCCCGACGGTGCCCAGCAACGTTCCGCTGGTCGGCATCGTCACGGCGGCGTACGCGAGCCCGACGGCGAGGACGCCGAGCAGCGCCTCCGGCCAGAAGCGCGTGACCGGCCGGTCCCACTCGGGGGGACGGGGAGCGGTCTCGGAGGTGCGCCGGTACGTCCGCTGCTCGTCCACGGACTCAGGGTAGTTGGCGCGGGTGCGGTGACCGACACCCGCCGGGCAACCTGAGGCCGCGGTCCCAGCACAGCGCATCCGTGCCCGTATCCGCACCGCGGATCGAACTGATCCGAGAAGTGATGTTCCTCCTGCGACGGCCCTCGCCTAGCGTCGAGGCACAGGTTGAACCGAGCCGGCGGGGCCGCCTCCCGGCGGACGGGGACCCGGCACGGTGCCTGGCTCACAACGATGTGAAAGGTGATGCACCATGACCCGAACCATGCGCCGCGGACCACTGGGCGCGTCCCTCCTCGTAGCCGGCGGACTCGTTCTGGCGGCCTGCGGAGGCTCGCCGTCGCCCGCCGACTCGGACGGTGACGGCGACGAGAGTGACACCGGGGACGGAGCCGGGACCGCCGCGGAGGTGGCGGCGGGCTGGGTGAGTGCGATCGACCAGGTCGGGCTGCCCGCGGCACTCGACCAGGGCTTCTTCGAGGACGCCGGCCTCGACGTCACGGTGGCCGATCCCTTCGCGAGCGGCGTCGACATGCTCAACGCGCTCGAGACGGACCAGATCCAGTTCGCCCAGGTCGGCGCCCCGTTCATCGGCGCCCACCTGTCCGGCGCCGACTACGTCATCGTCGGCAACTACACCGGTAGCGCTTCGACCACCGGGATCGACGAGACGATGGCCGTCGTCGCCCGTGACGGATCGGGCATCACCGAGGACGTGACGAGCTACCAGGACAAGCGGATCGGCGTCACGGTCGGTTCGATCAACCACCTCTACCTCCTGGCAGCTCTCGAGGATGCCGGCATGACGGCCGACGACATCGAGATCGTCAACACGGCGGCGCCCGACATGGCCGTCGCGCTGCAGACCGAGGGCGTCGACGCCGTCGTCATCTGGGACCCCTGGCCCTTCGTCATCGAGGGCCAGGTCGAGGGCGCCACCGTCGTGCAGCGCGGAGGCGGGCACATCGCATTCATCGGCTACATCGTGGCGAAGCGAGACTTCGTCGAGGAGAACCCTGAGCTGGTCGAGGAGTTCCTCACGGCGCGCGCGGAGTCCGACCAATGGATGCGGGAGAACCCTGCCGACGCCGCCGAGCTGTCGTCGCGCTGGCTGTCCTCGCTCGACCCCGAGGTGGCGGAGCAGGCGATGGAGTTCAACATCCGTCAGCTCGATCCGCGCCTGTCGGCGTGCAACTACGCCGCCCTCGACACCGCGCAGGCCACGCTGGCCGGGCTCGAGGCGACGGAAGACACGTTCGACGTCAACGACGTGTTCGTCCCCGAGCACATGCTCGCGGTGGCCGAGGCCCACCCGGACCTGTTCGAGGACCTGGACGACATCCCCGAGTCCGCCGTCATCGGCGACGGCTTCACGTACGACCCGGACGGGGACCAGTGCGTGTGAGCGCGGCGGAGCACGACGCGGAGCGGCCGACCACGGCCGGGCCCTCCGCGCGCCCGGCCCGGCTCGCACAGCTTCGGCCGCCGGGTAGGAGCACCTCGCGCACCCGGGACCTCGCGTGGTTCGTCAGCCCCTTCCTGCTGCTGCTGCTCGTGTGGATCGTCGTCGTCCCGGCGGCCGACGTGTCCCCGCGCGTCTTCCCGTCGGCGCCCGCGGTGTGGGCCGCCCTGACCTCCATGATCGCCGACGGCACCCTGTGGAACCACCTCGGGTCCAGCCTGTTCCGCGTGTTCGCCGGGGCCGGTGCGGCCATCGCCGTCGGAGTTCCGTTCGGCATCCTCATGGGAACCTCGAAGGCTGTGTCCGGGTTCTTCACGCCGCTGCTGCGCTTCTCGGTGGCGCTCGCGGGCATCGCGTGGATCCCGCTGGCGACCCTCTGGTTCGGGTACGGCAACAACGCCGTGATCTTCGTGGTGTTCAACGCGGTCCTCTTCGGCGTCGTCTATAACGCCATGCTGGGTACCCGACAGATCAGCACGAACCTGCTGCGGGCGGGGCGCAGCCTGGGGGCGGGCCGGTGGCAGATGTTCTGGCAGGTCCATCTCCCCGGCGCGGCGCCGAGCATCGCCACCGGTGTCCGGGTCGGCATGGGCTTCGCCTGGCGCGGACTGATCGCCGCCGAGATGATCGCCACCAGTGCCGGACTCGGGTACAGCCTGTTCCTGGCCCGGCAGTACTACCACACGGACGTCATCATCCTCATGATGATCATCATCGGGGTGCTCTGGCTCTTGATGGACCGACTGCTCCTGGCCCCGGTCGAGCGACGCACGGTCGAGCGCTGGGGCGCGACGCGGGCGGTGGGCGTATGACCACCAGCACCGTCGACGCGCCGGCCGGCAGCACCGGGCGGCCCGGACGCTCGGGCCGCCCCAGCCGCTGGGCGTACGTCCTCAGGGTCCCCGGGATACGGGTGTGGGGGCCGTTCGCAGTCGTCGTCGCGGGGTGGGAGCTCCTCGCGCGTCTGGAGGTCTTTCCGACCGCCTTCTTCGTCGGTCCTGGCGTCGTCCTCGAGAGGTCGGTCGTCTCGATCCAGCGCGGCATCCTGCCGTCCTACATCGGTGACTCGCTCGAACGCCTGGCGATCGGCGCCCTGTGGGGCCTCGTCATCGGGATCCTGCTCGGCTTCCTCATCGGTCTCAACCGCATCGTGCGCCGCTTCACCTGGCCGCTCCTGCTGTTCTTCCAGGCGATCGGTGACATCGCATGGCTGCCGATCCTCATCATCTGGTTCGGTTTCTCGTTGACGTCGGTGACCATCGTCATCGTCTACACGGTGGTGTTCCCTCTCATCATCTCGATCGTCGCCGCCATCGATCGCGTGCCCGTCAACCTTCTCCGTGCCGGTGGCAGCCTCGGTGCGAGCCGCTGGCAACGCATCGTGCACGTCGTCCTGCCCGCAGCTCTTCCCGGCGTCTCGTCGGGGGTCCGAACAGGGCTCGGCTACGGATGGCGCGCCCTCATCGCCGCCGAGATCATCATCGGCACCTCCGGCGTGGGATTCATGATGTTCGACGGTCGCCGCGGTGGCGACGTCACTCTCGTGTTCGTCGGGATGATCGTTCTCGGCGTCCTCTGGTACATGACCGATGCCCTGCTGCTCGCGCCCTTCGAGAGGGCGACCGTCGAGCGCTGGGGCCTGGTGGAAGGGATCGGCCGATGAGCCTCCTGTCCGTGTCCCATCTTGCGCAGTCCTACGTGGACCCGTACTCCGGCGACGTCACGCAGGCGATCGGGGACGTGAGCCTGGAGATCGCCGAGGGCGAGTTCGTCGCGCTGCTCGGTCCCAGCGGCTGCGGCAAGACGACGGTGCTCAACATCGTGGCCGGCTTCATCGAGCCCACCTCCGGCGACGTCCTCGTCTCCGGGTCGACGGTGGCCGGCCCGGGACCCGATCGTGGCGTGGTGTTCCAGGACTTCGCTCTGTTCCCGTGGCTCACCGTGGAGGCCAACATCGCCTTCGGCCTCAAGATGCAGGGAGTCGGCAAGGCCGAACGTCGCCGACGGGCCGTCGAGATGCTCGACCTCGTCGGGCTGGGCGGCTTCGGCGCGAAGTACCCGCACGAGCTCTCCGGCGGCATGCGCCAGCGAGCCGGCGTCGCGCGCGTGCTGGTGACCGACCCGACCATGATGCTGATGGACGAGCCGTTCGCGAGCATCGACGCCCAGACACGGCGGGTCCTCCAGCAGGAGGTCTTGCGGATCTGGTCGAGCGAGAAGCCCACCGTCCTCTTCGTCACCCACGACGTCGAGGAGGCGATCTTCATGTCCGACCGGGTGATCGTGCTCTCGGGCAGGCCGTCCACGGTGGCGGCCGACATCACGGTGCCGCTCGAGCGGCCGCGGTCCTGGCGGGACGTGCAGGCCGACCCTCGATTCCTCGAGCTGCGCGACGAGCTGCTGGGGATGTTGGGGGTGGAGGCGGCATGACGCTGACGTGCCGGCTCCTGCGCACCCGGCCGGTACGCACGATCCTCGTCGTCCTCGCGCTCGTCCTCGCCTGGCAGCTGTACCTCGCGATCGCGGCTCCCGGGAAGATCGATGACGAGCTGGCCGCGCAGGTCGACGAGGGCGAGCCCGTCAGGGTCGGTGTCGTCCTCGACTTCCCGCCGGAGCGCTTTCACACGCTGTACCTGCAGGACTACGGCCGCATCCTCAGGGTCGAGGGCAACGAGATCCAGCTGCGCAGCGTCCGTCCGGAGAGCGTGGCCATGCTCGCCCGGGTCTACTGGGTCGAGAGCCTCGTCCCGCTCGAGGAGTCGTCATGAGTCCGATGCCCACCCGAGGTACCGAGGACGTGCTCGCGCAGATCGAGTCCCACCGGATGGTCATGGTGGTGCGCGGAGAGAGCGTCGACGGCGCCCGCTCCGCCATCGAGGCCGCGGTCGACGGGGGTGTCCGCGTCGTCGAGGTGACGTACACGGTGCCCGGTGCCGGCGCGCTCATCGCGGAGCTCGTGGGAGACGGCGGGGATCTCGTCGTCGGTGCGGGCACCGTCCGGACGCTCGAGCAGGCGCGCGAGGCCATCGACGCCGGCGCGCGGTTCCTCGTCAGCCCGGGCCTCGACCTGGCGGTCCTGAGCCACGCCGTCGCCCGGGACGTCCTGATGATCCCGGGGATCCTCAGCGCGACCGAGGCGCTCACCGCGATCGACCACGGAGCGGCCGCGGTCAAGCTCTTCCCCGCATCGGTCATGGGACCCGCGTACCTGCGGGCGCTGCGCGGACCGGTGCCAGGACTGAAGGTCATGCCCAGCGGCGGCATCGACTCCACCAACGCCGGCGAGTGGCTGCGGGCAGGGGCCACGGCGGTCGGAGTCGGCGGCGCGCTCAGCCCCGGAGGACCCATCGACGCACGTATCGCACAGAGCATCACCGACGAGGCGCGACGGACGCTCCTCGCACTGAGTTCACCAGGAGAAGGAAGTTCACGATGACCAGCACCTACAGCCCCCAGACCATCGAGGCGTTCCGGGCCATCACCACGGCGTCCGTCTCCGACGCGCTGCAGGGTCTCGGCGTGCACGGCCACGTCTCGAGCGAGATTCGCCTGCAGGTGGGGGACAAGCTCGTCGGCCCCGCCTCGACGGTCAAGGAGGGCCCCACCGACGAGGCGGTGCCGCCTCAGCACGCCCTGGACGCCCTCGATGTCGCCGAGGCGGGGTCGGTGATGGTCATCGATCTCGGCGGCGAGCTGGATGTGGCCGCGTGGGGCGGACTGATGACTGCGGGTGCGGTGGCCCGCGACGTCGGGGGCGTCGTCCTCGACACCTGCGTGCGCGACCTGACCGAGATCGAGCGGGACTTTCCTGGCTTCACGGTGTTCGCCCGGGGAACCTCTCCGGCGACGACGGTCGGGAGGTTCCGCACACTCTCCGCCGGTGAACCGGTCGAGATCGCAGGCGTCACGGTCCGGCAGGGCGACCTGATCGTCGCCGACCGGGACGGCGTGGTAGTGGTCCCGGCCGAGCTCGTCGACGATACGCTCGCCGCCGCCCAGGAGATCGAGGAGCGCGAGAAGGAGCAGACAAAGCTCATCCTGGAGTCCGGCTCGCTGCTCACCGGCCTCGCGAAGTACCAGCGGATCTGACGATGTCCGACACCGTCTCCTTCGGCGAGCCGATGGTGGAGTTCAACTCCGAGTCCGTCGGCGGTCCGCGCTCCGGAAGCCTGTTCAGCACCGGCTACGGCGGGGACAGCTCCAACTTCGCCGTCGCCGCCAGCCGGCTCGGCGCCCGGTCGAGCTACCTGACCAAGGTCGGCTCGGACGTCTTCGGCGCACTCCTGCAGCAGATGTGGCACGAGGAGGGCGTCGACGCCTCGAACGTCATCGTCGACGACGAACGACCTACCGGCCTGTACTTCATCATGCGCTACGGGGCGACGAGCGAGTTCGTCTACCGACGTGCCGGTTCCGCAGCCTCGGCCCTGACCCCGTCGGACATCCCTGACGGCTGGATCGAGCAGGCGAAGGTCCTGCATGTCACCGGCATCACCCAGGCGATCAGCGGGTCGGCATCCGACACGGTGTTCGCGGCGATCGACCGGGCGCGTGCGGCGAAGGTGCAGATCGCCTACGACCCGAACATCCGTCCGACGCTCTGGCCCCTGCACACGGCGCGCGCCGTGGCGAGGTACACGGTCGGCATGGTCGACGTCGTGCTGCCCAACCTCGAGGAGGGTCGGCTGCTCACGGGGTACGAGGACCCGAGGGCGATCACCCAGGAGCTGCTCGAGCTCGGCGTGCCCATGGTGGTCCTGAAGATGGGCGGCTCCGGTGCGATCGTCGCGTCACCCGACGAGTACGTCGCCGTCCCTTCGCTTCCGGTACGTGCCGTGGATGCAACCGGCGCGGGTGACACGTTCGATGCCGCGTTCGCCGTGTCGATGGTCGAGGGACGGCCGGCCACGGAGGGTGCGCACTTCGCCGCGGCCGCGGCCTCCGAGGTCGTCCAGCGCCTCGGGGCCGTCACGCCGATCCCGACTCGGCGTCGGGCGGACGAGCTGTACGAGAGCCTCGTCGCCTCGGCGTGATCTCGTGGAGCGGGTGCCCGGTCGTCCACGGACGACCGGGCACCTGCGTGGTCAGGCGCGACGTTGGTAGAGCTGGACCACATCAGGCACAGGGAACTGGGCGATGAGATCGACGAGCGCCCTGGTCGCCGGCTGCTGCGGGTGCGCAGAGTCCCAGAAGACACACACCTGCCGTCGGGTAGCGGCGTCCCTCAGAGGCACGACGGTGACACCCTGCGGCCGGCCGAGCGAGGCGGCGAGCAGGTTGGTCAGGCCGACGCCGAGCCCCGCAGCCGCGAGACCGACGAGGGTGAGCGGGTCGTTGGTGCGCTGCACGATGCGCGGACTGAGTGCAGCGGCGAGAAGGGCGCGGTCGACCTCGTTGTTCCCGATCGCGTCCGTGTCGCTGCCGTAGGTGACGATGGGGTGCTCTGCGAGCTCGGACAGGGGGATGTAGTCGCGGTCGGCGAGACTGTGCCCGTCAGGCACGATCGCGACCAGGGGCTCCTCCCACAGGACATGGTGCTGCAGAGTCGGTTCGGTGGTCGCCGGCAGGAGCGGGCGGATCGCGATGTCGGCCTCGCCCTCCCGCAGCGCGGTGGTGAGCTGCGAGGTGGGCGTCTCGACGAGCTCGACGGAGATCCCCGGGTACAGCTCGGTGAACGTGCTGAGCAGCGCCGGTCCGAACGCTGCGCTCACGCTGGGGTACCAGCCGAGACGCACGCGGCCCTTGAGTACGCCGATGACCGCCTGCACGCTCGACGTGCCGGCCTCGAGGTCCCGGACCACGCGCCGTGCGTGCTCGAGGAAGGCCATTCCCGCCTCGGTGAGCCGCACAGGGCGGGCCTTGCGGTCGAAGAGCTGGGCGCCGAGGTGCTTCTCGAGCTCACCGACATGCGTGCTGATGCGCGGCTGGCTTCGGTAGGTGTGCTCGGCGGCCACGGCAAACCCGCCGAAGTCGACCACCGCAAGAAAGCTGGACAGCCACTCCAGGCGATAGTTGTCGATCGATCCGGTGTCCATGTCCCACCTCGGAGTAGGAGCTGCATTCCCGCCGTCGGGTGACGCAGAGGTAGGGACCGAGTCTAGGTGAGCGGGCGAACGGGCAGGTCAGTGTCCCTACGACGGCGGGTCAGGCGACGTCGAGCAGGATCTTCCCCGTCGTCGTGCCGGACTCGATCGCACGGTGGGCGTCGGCAGCCTGGGCGAGCGGGAACCGGTGGCCGATACGAACGTCGAGGTCACCGCGAGAGGCGGGCTCGGCCACGCTCTGCCAGCGCCACCGGCGCTCCTCGCGGTCCGAGGTGTAGTGACCGATGCTCGGCCTCGTGACGAACACCGATCCCGCGGAGTTGAGCCGCTGCAGATCGAACGGGGGGACCGGCCCCGACGCTGCCCCGAACAGCACGAGCGTGCCGCGCGTGCGCAGCGACGCCAGCGAGGCGTCGAAGGTGTCCTTACCGACGCCGTCGAGCGAGATGTCCACGCCGCGCCCGTCGGTCAGCTCCCGCACGAGGGCCGGCAGCTCGGCGCTGAGGTCGTCGAGCTCGCGGTACCGGATCGCCTCGGCGGCGCCGGCGGCTCGCGCGAGCTCCTCCTTCTCCGGAGCACCGACGAGCGCGAGGACGCGTGCACCGCGGGCGCTCGCGAGCTGGGTGACGAGCAGGCCCACGCCGCCCGCGGCCGCCGTCAGCAGGACGGTCGAGCCGTCGGTGACGTGGGAGGCGCCGTCGACCAGGTAGTGCGCGGTCATGCCCTGGAGGGGGAGCGCGGCGGCGACGTCGAGGGAGAGCCCGTCGGGGACCGGGAGCGCCACCGCGGCCGGAACGATCGCCTTCTCCGCGTAGGCGCCCGGGCCCGCGGCGTAGGCCACCGGGTCTCCCGCTGACCAGCCGGTGACGTTCGCGCCCACCGCCGCCACGGTGCCGGCGCCCTCGGTCCCCGGCGTGTGCGGGAGGTCGATCGGGTACTGCCCGCTGCGCCGGTAGGTGTCGATGAAGTTGACGCCCGCGTGCGCGACGTCGACGAGCAGGTCGTCCGGACCGGGGACCGGGTCGGGGACCTCGGTCAGCTGGAGCACGTCGGGGGAGCCGGTGTCGGTCTGGACGATGGCGCGCATGTGGCCATGGTGCCTCACGGTGCGACGTGGGCGGTGCTGCCGAGGGGGCCGAGGCGTTGCCGACGGCGCGGCGGGCGCCGCTGGTGCTGGTGCCCGTGCCGGTGCCCGGACCAGAGCTGGTGCAGGTGCCGGTGCAGGTCCAGGTGCCGGTGCCCGGGCAGGAGCCGGTGCCGGTGTCCCTCCATCAGACCACCAGTTCGCGCACCGGACGTCGTGCGTGCAGCGGCGACCTCAGGAGGTGCAGCTCGAGAGCCCGGACGACGTGGAGCTCGCTGCTCGCCTCCCGCGCGGTGAACCGCACGACGACGTCGCCCGTCGCCTCGATCGCTCGCTCACGTTCCCGCTCCTCGACGATCGTCTGCGCATTCGCCTCGGGGTCACCGGCGCCGTACTTGATGAGCCCGTCGAACTCGATGTGCAGCCACCGGATGCGGCCGCCGGGGGGGACCTCGAGGGGGATCGACAGGTCCGTGCGGTACGTGCCGCGCCGAGTTGGCACCACCTGCTGCACGACGACGTCCCGCCGCCCCCAGCACAGCACCACCCAGCGCAGGTGGCTCTCCCACGCCGACTCCGACCACGGCGTGGACCAGGCGATGACGGCACGTGCGCGCGCCCGCCCTCGACTCCTGCCCGGCAGTCGCTCGATCCGCCCCGTGAGCTCATGGCGCACGGTCGCGGCCGAACGCTCGGTCCGCACCCGCTCCTTGAACGTGGCCCTCGACAGCACGGCCACCACGTGATCGACGACGACGAGCGCGTCCCGCGGGTGCAGGAACCGCGCGCAGTCGACCGCGACCCGCTCGAGCCGTACCACCCGCACCCCCGCGGCGACCACGACGTCCTCCTCCGGCAGGTCGAGGAGGTGGCGGTGGTGATCGGTGGCGCTCCGTGAGCTCGTCCTGGTCCCGATGATGAGGTGCGGCTTCTCGACGACCGTCCATGTGCGCAGCCCGTGCACGCGTGCCGCCGACGTCAGACCCAGCGCGTGCTCCGCCGACACGTCACGACTGATCGCCGCGCACAGTGCGAGGTGCAGGCTGATCTCTCGCTGCCACCGATCAAGACCCGGCGGCACGACGGCGAAGCTCCCGCGCCTCAGCCTGACGATCTCGTCCCCGTCGCGGAGCGAGGCGCGGACGGCCTCCAGCATGCTCGACGGCGCGACCGTGAGCCTGATGGGCTTCTTGACCGACGACGGCTCCATGCCGCGACGGTGCCGCAACGGCGGGGCACGGCGCCGCCGGGCTGCGGCCGGCTGTGGACGGCAGCGTCCGGCGGCCGGTGTGGGGATCCCGCGGTGCAGCCGATCCGCTGATCGCGGGTGCGGGCTGTTCTGCTGTCGCCCTGATCGACGAGATCAGAGGAAAGGTCGCGAGTGCACGGGTTGTATCCCCTGATCTCGAGCACTTCCTCTGATCTCGTCGAGTGAGGCGGGGTAAGGCCGGGCGCACGGAGGCCCGGGAAGCTGTGGGGGCCATGGCGCGCGGACGCCCGGGGGCGCAGAGGCCCGACGCACCGGCCAGCCCACCCCCGCGCATGGATATACAGCCGCATGTATGATGATGCGGTGTCCTTCTCCATCGCCGTCGCCGGTGCCTCCGGGTACGCCGGTGGCGAGGTCCTCCGCCTCGCCCTCGCGCACCCCGACCTGACCATCGGCGCCCTCACCGCCAACAGCTCCGCGGGCGACCAGCTGTACCGCCACCAGCCGCACCTCCTCCCGCTCGCGGACCGCATCCTCGAGCCCACGGACCCCGAGCGGCTGGCGGAGCACGACGTCGTCGTCCTCGCCCTCCCGCACGGCGCCTCCGGCGAGGTCACCGCCGCGCTGGAGGATCTCGGCTACGACGGCGTGGTGCTCGACGCCGGCGCCGACCACCGCCTCACCGACCCCACCGCGTGGGACGACTTCTACGGCACGCCGCACGCGGGCGCCTGGCCCTACGGGCTGCCCGAGCTCCTCCACGCCGACGAGACCGCGCCCGCGATCCAGCGCACCGCGCTCACCACCTCGCGCCGCATCGCGGTCCCGGGCTGCAACGTCACGGCCGTCACGCTCGCGCTCCAGCCCGGCGTCGCGGCCGACGTCGTCGACTCCTCCGACGTCGTCGCGGTGCTCGCCGTCGGCTACTCCGGGGCCGGCAGGTCGCTCAAGCCGCACCTCACGGCCGCCGAGGCCGCCGGCAACCTCCAGCCCTACGGCATGGCTGGCACGCACCGCCACGTGCCGGAGATCGAGCAGAACCTCGCCGTCGCCGGGGCGGCCACGCCGAAGGTCTCCTTCACGCCGGTCCTCGCCCCGCTCTCGCGCGGCATCCTCGCCACCGTCACCGCGCCGCTCGCGGAGGGCGCCACGGCCGGGGACGTCGCCGCCGCCTGGCACGCCGCCTACGACGACGAGCCGTTCGTCCGCCTCCTGCCCGAGGGCACGTGGCCCACCGCGAACCAGGTCGCGGGCTCCAACCTCGCGACCGTGCAGGTCGCGGTCGACCACCGCGCCGGCCGCATCGTGGCGCTGTGCGCGATCGACAACCTCGTCAAGGGCACCGCCGGCGGCGCCCTGCAGTCCCTCAACCTCGCCCTCGGCCTGCCGGAGACCGCGGGCCTGCCGACGACGGGAGTCGCCCCGTGAGCAGCACCGGCATGACCGCCCCCGGCGGTTCCTCCGCCCCCGACGGCGCACCCGCCGGCATCACCGCCCCCGCCGGGTTCCGGGCCGCCGGCGTCACCGCGGGGCTCAAGGCGTCCGGCACCCCCGACGTCGCGCTCGTCGTCAACGACGGTCCCGAGCGCGTCGCCGCCGCCGTCTTCACGACGAACCGCATCGAGGCCGCCCCCGTCACCTGGTCGCGCCAGGTGGCGAGCGACGGCCGGGCCGACGCCGTCGTGCTCAACTCCGGGGGCGCCAACGCGTGCACCGGTCGGGAGGGCTTCGCCGACACCCACCGCACGGCCGAGCACGTGGCGGCCACGCTGAACGTCTCCGCCGGCGACGTCCTCGTCTGCTCCACCGGGCTCATCGGTGAGCGGCTCGACATGCCCGCCCTGCTCGGCGGCATCGACACCGCCGCCGAGACGCTCGCGACCACCGGCGGCGACGACGCGGCGCACGCGATCATGACCACCGACACCGTGGCCAAGCAGGTGCACGTCGAGGCCGCCGGCTGGTCGGTCGGGGGCATGGCCAAGGGCGCCGGCATGCTCGCGCCGGGCCTGGCCACGATGCTCGTCGTCCTCACCACGGACGCCGCGGTCGACTCCGCCACCGCCGACCGCGCCCTGCGCGCCGCCACGCGGACCACGTTCGACCGGGTCGACTCCGACGGGTGCATGTCGACCAACGACACCGTCGTCCTGCTCGCGTCCGGCGCCTCCGGCGTCACCCCGGGGGAGGACGAGCTGACCGAGGCCCTCACCGCGGCGAGCGCGGATCTCGCGCGCAAGCTGATCGCGGACGCCGAGGGCGCGGCCCACGACATCGCCGTCACCGTCACCGGCGCGACCGACGAGGACGCGGCACTCGCCGTCGCCCGCGCGATCACCCGCTCCAACCTGTTCAAGGCCGCGGTGTTCGGCAACGACCCCAACTGGGGTCGCATCCTCGCGGCGGCCGGCACCGTTCCCGCCGACGTCGCCCCGTTCGACCCCACCACGATCGACGTCTCGGTCAACGGGGTCATGGTCTGCCGCGACGCCGGCGTCGGCGAGCCGCGCGAGCTGGTCGACCTCGCCGCCGACCGGGAGGTCGCGGTCCTCGTCGACCTCAAGGCCGGCGACGCCGCCGTGACGGTGTGGACCAACGACCTCACGCACGACTACGTCCACGAGAACAGCGCGTACTCGACATGAGCGACCCGACGACGACGAACCCCGCGACGACGAACCCCGCGGCGACCGCCACCGCTCCTGCCGCCGCGGCCGGCGTGGACCCCGACTTCCACTTCGACACCGAGCGCGACCTCTTCCCGCACCAGAAGGCGGAGGTCCTCGTCCAGGCGTTGCCGTGGCTGCAGCGCTTCGCCGGCGCCACCGTGGTCGTCAAGTACGGCGGCAACGCCATGGTCGACGAGGAGCTCAAGCGCGCATTCGCCTCCGACATCCTCTTCCTCCACCAGGTGGGCCTGCGGCCGGTGGTCGTGCACGGCGGAGGCCCGCAGATCTCGTCGATGCTGGGCCGCCTCGGCATCGACTCGGAGTTCCGCGGCGGGCTGCGCTACACCTCCGGCGAGGCGATGGACGTCGTGCGCATGGTGCTCACCGGACAGGTCCAGCGCGAGCTCGTCACGCTGCTCAACCACGACGTCGCGCACGCCGTCGGCCTGTCGGGGGAGGACGGGAGGCTGCTGCTGGCGCGCCGCCGCCGGGCCGTGGTCGACGGCGAGAGCGTCGACGTCGGGCACGTGGGTGACGTCGTCACCGTCAACCCCGACGCGATCACCGACCTCCTCGACGCCGGACGCATCCCCGTGGTCTCCACGATCGCCGTCGACGTCGAGGACGCCGGTCAGGTCCTCAACGTCAACGCCGACACCGCCGCGGCCGCCGTGGCCTCGGCCGTGGGTGCCCGCAAGCTCGTGGTGCTCACCGACGTCGAGGGGCTGTTCGCCGACTGGCCGGACCGCTCCTCCCTCCTGTCGCAGGTCACCGCCAGCCGGCTCGCCGCGCTCCTGCCGAGCCTGCAGGCCGGGATGGTGCCGAAGATGGAGGCCTGCCTGCGGGCGGTCCGCGCGGGCGTGCCCCAGGCGCACGTCATCGACGGCCGCAAGCCGCACTCGATGCTGCTCGAGATCTTCACCGACCAGGGCGTGGGGACCCTCGTCCTGCCCGACGACGCCCCCACCGCCGACGCCGCGACCGAGACCAGGGGAGAGCCCGCATGACGACGACGCCGCACCCCGGTGATCACCCCCGCCCCACGAGTGAGGGGACTTTTATCCCCGCTGACTCGTCCGATCCGACGAGTGAGCGGACTTCCGCCTCTGCCGACTCCCCCGACTCGACGAGTGAGGGGACTTTCGCCTCGGCCGGGTCGCCCGGCGCCGCCACCGACGCCCCCGCCGCGTCGGCCGAGCCGCGCACCTGGCAGGACCGCTACACGGGCGCCGTGATGAACACGTTCGGCGTCCCGCGCCTGGAGCTGGTCTCCGGGTCGGGCACGCACGTCACCGACTCCGAGGGGCGCACCTACCTCGACCTGCTCGGCGGCATCGCCGTGCTCTCGCTCGGTCACGGCCACCCGGCCCTCGTCGGCGCGGTCGCCGACCAGGTCGCCCGTCTCGGGCACGTCTCGAACTTCTTCACCACCGAGCCGCAGGTGCGCCTCGCCGAGCGGCTCCTGGGGATCGCGGTGCCCGGCGGCGCCCCCGAGGGCTCGCGCGTGTTCCTATCCAACTCGGGGACCGAGGCCAACGAGGCAGCCGTGAAGATCGTCCGCCGCCACGGGTCGGCGCGCTTCGGCCCCGGCCGCCCGGGCCGGATCCTCGCCCTGGAGCATGCCTTCCACGGCCGCACCCTCGGCGCGCTGGCGCTCACCCACAAGGCCGCCTACCGCGAGCCGTTCGCTCCGCTCGGCCCCGACGTCACCTTCGTCGCCCCCGGGGACATCGACGCGGTGCGCCGCGAGCTCGCCGTCGGCGACGTCGCCGGGCTGTTCCTCGAGCCCGTCCAGGGCGAGGCCGGCGTCACGCCGCTGCCCGACGGGTTCCTCGCGGCGGCCGGACAGGCCGCCCGGGAGGCGAGAGCGCTCGTCGTGATCGACGAGATCCAGACCGGCATCGGCCGGACCGGCACCTGGCTCGGCCACCACCGGCCCGAGCTCGGCGGCGGGTTCGTGCCCGACGTCGTCACCCTCGCCAAGGGCCTGGGCGGCGGCATGCCGATCGGCGCCACGATCGCGCTCGGCGAGCACGCCGCCGCGCAGCTCGGTCCCGGCGCCCACGGCACGACGTTCGGCGGGAACCCCGTGGCGGCCGCGGCGGCGCTCGCGGTCCTCGACGTCGTCGGGGCGCCCGGCTTCCTTCAGAGCGTGGACCGGACCGGTTCCGCGCTGCGCGCCGCCGTGGAGGCCGTCGGGTCCCCGCTCGTGACCGGGACCCGCGGCGCGGGCCTGCACATCGGCGTCCAGCTGAGCGGCGAGCACTCGGCCGCGATCAGCTCCGCCGCCCAGGACGCGGGCCTCATCGTCAACCCCGTCACCCCGGACGCGATCCGGCTCGCTCCGGCGCTCGTCCTGTCCGACGACGACGTGGCCGAGGCCGCCGAGAAGCTCGCCCTGGCTCTCGGCCGCGTCGAGCGCGCCCTCGCCACGAGTGAGCGCGGTTCTGCCCCGCCGCCCGTGACGAGTGAGCGCGATTCTGCCCCCGGCGGCAACGACGCCGACGCCGACACCGACACGACCGGCGTCGAGGAGATCCCGCGATGAGCGCCCCGACCACCAGGGCCGCGCGGCACTCGCTCGTCGAGGAGCTGATCTCCACGGCCGAGATCCACTCGCAGTCCGAGCTCCAGGGCCTCCTCGCGGAGCGGGGCGTGACCGTTACACAGACCACGGTGTCCCGGGATCTCGACGAGCTGCGCGCCGTCAAGGTCCGCGGCTCCGACGGCTCGCAGGTCTACGCGCTGCCCGCCCTCGTGGCGCCCGCGCCGATCACCGACGCCGCCCAGGTTCACGCGCGCCTCGAACGGTGGTGCGTCGAGGTCCTCGTCAGCGCCGACCACGCACAGAACCTCGCCGTCCTGCGCACCCCGCCGGGCGCCGCCCAGCTGCTGGCCTCCGCCGTCGACCAGTCCCGGTTCCCGGGTGTGCTCGGCTGCGTGGCCGGCGACGACACGGTCCTCGTCATCACGCGCG
This sequence comes from Georgenia sp. Z1491, assembly GCF_049856175.1. GTDB lineage: Bacteria > Actinomycetota > Actinomycetes > Actinomycetales > Actinomycetaceae > JB111. The sequence continues at coordinate 29,685 of NZ_JBNDNA010000006.1, read as the reverse complement.
ACGACCCCACCGCCGCCGGGCTCGTCGCCCGGCTCCTCGAGCTGGCCCGCCGCGGCGGGCCCCGTTCCACCTCCCACGCGGAGTCGACCAGGCCCGATGAGGCCGAAAGGAAGGACGCATGACCACCGAGACCTCCCCGACCACCCCCGCTCCCTCGGGCGGGGCCGGCACCGGCACCACCGGCGGGGCCAAGGATCGCGTCGTCCTCGCCTACTCCGGCGGGCTCGACACCTCCGTCGCCATCGGCTGGATCGGCGAGCAGACGGGCGCGGAAGTCATCGCGGTCGCCGTCGACGTCGGGCAGGGCGGTGAGGACCTCGAGGTCATCCGCCAGCGCGCGCTCGACTGCGGCGCCGTCGACGCCTACGTGGCCGACGCCAAGGACGAGTTCGCCGCCGAGTACTGCATGCCGGCGCTCCAGGCCCAGGGCCTCTACCAGGACGCCTACCCGCTCGTGTCCGCGATCTCGCGCCCGGTCATCGTCAAGCACCTCGTGCGCGCGGCGAAGCGGTTCGGCGCCACGACCGTCGCCCACGGCTGCACCGGCAAGGGCAACGACCAGGTCCGCTTCGAGGTGGGCATCACCTCGCTCGCGCCGGAGCTCAAGTGCATCGCGCCGGTCCGTGACCTCGCGCTGACCCGCGACGTCGCCATCGAGTACGCCGAGAAGCACGACCTGCCCATCGAGACGACGAAGAACAACCCGTTCTCCATCGACCAGAACGTGTGGGGTCGCGCCATCGAGACCGGCTTCCTCGAGGACATCTGGAACGCCCCGACGAAGGACATCTTCAGCTACACCGACGACCCCACCTACCCGCCGCTGCCGGACGAGGTCATCATCCGGTTCGAGCAGGGGATCCCGGTCGAGATCGACGGCGTGGCCGTCACCCCGCTGCAGGCCATCCAGGAGATGAACCGCCGGGCGGGCGCGCAGGGGATCGGTCGGATCGACGTCGTCGAGGACCGGCTCGTGGGCATCAAGTCGCGCGAGGTGTACGAGGCGCCCGGCGCCATGGCGCTGCTCGCCGCGCACAAGGAGCTCGAGAACGTGACCGTCGAGCGGGAGCTCGCGCGCTACAAGCGGCGGGTCTCGGAGCGCTGGGCCGAGCTCGTGTACGACGGCCAGTGGTTCTCGCCGCTGAAGAAGGCCCTCGACGTGTTCGTGGCGGAGACGCAGCGCTACGTCTCCGGCGAGATCCGCATGACGATGCACGGCGGCCGCGCGACGGTCACCGGGCGCCGCTCGGACTCCTCGCTGTACGACTTCAACCTGGCGACCTACGACGCCGGGGACACGTTCGACCAGTCGAGCTCGGTCGGCTTCATCGACATCTACGGCCTCACCTCGAAGCTGTCGGCGGCGCGCGACGAGAAGTTCGGCAATGGGGTGGACTTCTTCACCGACTGATGCGGGGCGGAGGGGGACTCTGCAGCTCCTCACTCCGCCTCAACTCACGTCACCTCGACGAGAGCGGGGGCCGTGCTCGAGATCGCGGGTGATATCCAGCGATCTCGCGCACGACCCCCGCTCTCGTGAACCTGTGCGCTGTTCAGGCGTCGCGCCACATCGGTTGCAGGGTGGGGCCGCCGTCCGGGAGCCGGATGGATGCGCCGAGGGACACGAACCCGTGGCGTGCGTAGAGGCGGAGGCTGCCCGGCGTCGATGCCTCCAGGTAGACCGGCAGCCCCAGCTCGGCCGCGTGCTTCAGACCGGCGGCGACCATGGCGGACCCGGACCCGCGACCGCGCTGGTCAGGCAGCGCCGCCATGGCGGAGAGGTGCAGGTGGGCGACGTCCGGTTGCCGGGTGCCGGTCGCCTCGAGGAGCGCGGCCAGGCGCGCGCCTGTCGGTCCGTCGTCGTCGCTCGTCTCCGTGTTCGGACCTGCCTGCTCGTCCCTCGCCGACGGCGGATCCGCGTCGTCGTACTGGTGGCGGGGCTGCCAGAACGACGCGGCCGTCAGCCTGCCGCCCGGTGCCTGCGCGACGACGACCAGGCGTGCCCGGACCGCGTCCGCCACGGAGGCGCTGAACGTCTGCTCCAGATAGGCCCGGCGGGCGGTGGGCTCGGGGATGAGCCAGGTGATGACGGCCTCGTCGGCGAATGCGTCCAGGGCCAGGTCGACGGTGCGGTCGAGGTCCGCGGCCGTGGCGCGACGGGCGGTGGGACGGCGGGCGATGGCGGGCATGGGGCGGCTCCCGGGTCGGCGTCTGGGACGATCACCGTCCCTCGACGTCGGCAGGTCCTCCAGTAGTTTCGTCACACTGAATCTGTGACGAAAGGGTGGCGCGGCGTGCGGTGCGCGGAGTGCGGGGAGCAGATCGACGAGGCCGCGCGCACGGGGCGGCCGCGGCGCTACTGCTCACGTTCCTGCCAGGCGCGCGCGTACCGGCGCCGTCGTGATCGCGGACGCCTCGACGCAGCCGCCGGGGGTTCGACCGCCGGTGGCGCGCCCGTCGGGGGTGCGCCGAGCAGTTCCGGATCCGCCGACGGTCCTGCTTCCAGGGACGAGTGGGTGACGATGCTCGACACCGCGGTCGCCATCGCCGACTCCGACGGTACCGAGGGGGTGACCCTGCGTGCCGTGGCGGCGCGTGCCCGGGTGCCGCTTCTCCGCGTGCAGCGCGAGGTCGGCAGTCGCGACCGGCTCGTGGCGGCCATGGTGCAGCGCGTGCTCGCCGCCCGGACGATGGGCGAGGCGCAGGATCCGGTGCCTGGATCGGTCCTGCGACGCCTGGGCCTGGACGAGTGGACGGCGTACCGCCGCCACCCCTGGCTGGTCCCGGTGCTCGCGAGCACGCGTCCGCCGCTCGTGCCTGCCGTCCTGGCGGCCGCGCGCTCGGCGGTCGAGGCCTTCCGGTCGCTCGGCCTCGGTGCCGAGGTGTCGCGGGACCGGTACGTCTCGTTCAGCGCCTATATCCAGGGCATGGGCCTGCTGCTCGTCGCGGAGCAGCAGGAGACGCGGCGGTCGTTCGCGAGCCTCGAGGGCTGGTGGGACGGTGAGGTCCGGCGCCTGGACCGCACCGGAGTCGCGCGTCGTCATCCATGGCTCACGGAGCTCAGCGACGCACCGGCCAGAGCGCTGGACCTGGACGCCGCGTTCCGGGACGGTCTCGACCGCGTGGTTCGAGGCCTGACGGCGCTCGACTGAGTGTGCGGTCCATGCAGGCGCCCGACGGTCGCCGGACCCGTGACCTGCCGGCCGATCCGCCGGACCGGGATCCGTCAGCCGACCGAGCCGCCGCCGAGGCCGCTGAACTCCCCGCAGATCTCGCGGATCGCGGCCTCGTTCTCCGCGTTGTTCGCGATGACGTCCGCGTCCGGCTGGTCGCCGCCGCTCACGCTCTCGCCGAACTCGGCCTCCTGCTCGAACAGGGGACGCAGGTTGTCCGGCGACTGCTCGGAGAGCTCGCGGGTCCGCTCGCCGTACTCGGCAAAGATGTCCGACACGGCGTCCATGTCCGTGAAGTCGGTGAGCTCGATCGTCTGGTTCTCCATGTCCTGGTAGATGGTGGAGAACTCGTCGCAGGCCTCGGACTCGGACAGCTCCTCGCCCCCTCCGCCGCACGCGGCAAGGGTCGTGGCCAGGGTGCCGGCAGCGAGGAGGGCGGCGGCGGAACGGCGGCTGATCATCGGTGCTCTCCGTGACTGTCGTCGGTATCGGTCGGAAGCGGCACGAGCGTCTCGTGGGTACGGGGCCACGACAACACGCGCGAGTCGTCGGTGCGGGACGCGCGACCCGTTGGCGATCATAGGGCGGACGGCCGCACGGCTCCCGCTCCGCAGCCTGTACCGGACTCCGGGATCAGCCGCAGATGTCGGCGATCGCCTGGCTGTTCTGCTGGGAGGCCTCGAGGTCGGTGATCTCGGCGGTGCCGTCGGCGATGGAGGCCATGAGCTCGGCCTCGGACTCGAACAGCGTGGCGAGGTTGTCCGGGGACTGCTCGGCGAGCGAGGTCAGCTCACCTTCGTACTCCTCGAACATCGACATGTCGTCGGAGGCGTTGTCCTGCTCGGCGGCGCGCGCCTCGAACTCGCTGTACGTGGTCTCGTACTGCTCGCACGCGTCGGCCTCGGAGAGCTCGTCGCCACCGCCGCAGGCGGCCAGGCCGGTGGCGAGCAGACCGGCGGCGAGCACGCCGGTGAGGGTGCGGGTGAGGCGTCCAGGCATGGCGCCACGGTAGCCGGAGGGCACCGCCGCCGGCCGCGACGTTCCAGGGCGGATCCTGACGCCGCACGCCCGCACCCTCGGCCCCGGCCGGGGTCCTGGTCCCTGGTCCCTGCGCGATCCGCGACGTCGCGCCCCGCCGCCCGTGTAGCAGGCTGGCACCATGCCCACCTCCGCCCGGTTCGCGCTCCTCGGCCGGGTCGTGACGCCGGACGAGGTGCTCGAGCACGCCGCGGTTGTCGTCGAGGCGGGCCGCATCGTCGACGTCGCGCCCGTGAGCGACCTCGACCTCACGGGCGTCGACCGTCATGAGACCGACGGCTACGTACTCCCGGGACTCGTCGACCTGCACAATCACGGCGGTGCCGGCGTGGGCTTCCCCGACCCCGTCGACGCCGCCACCACACTGCGCGCCGTCCGCGAACACCGCTCCCACGGCACGACGACGATGCTCGCCTCCCTCGTCACCGCGCCTCCCGAGGCGCTCACGTCCCGCATCCGCCTGCTCGCCGACCTGTGCGAGGCCGGGGAGCTCGCCGGCATCCATCTCGAGGGACCGTTCCTCTCCGCCGCCCGCGCGGGCGCGCAGGATGTCGACGCGATCCGCCCGCCGGACGCGGCGCTCACCGCCGAGCTGATCGACCTCGCCCGAGGGCACCTCGCGACGATGACGCTCGCGCCCGAGCTCCCCGGGGCCGACGACGTCGTCGCGGCCCTCGCGCGCGGCGGCGCGCTCCCGTCGTTCGGCCACACCGACGCCGACGCCGCCACCACCCGCGCCGCGATCGCCCACGCCGCCCGGCTCCTCGTAGACGCGAGTGTGGAAGCGGCCGGACCCGCGCCCCGCTCGCACAGGCCCACCGTCACGCACTTGTTCAACGGCATGCGTCCGTTCAGCCACCGCGACCCGGGTCCGATCCCCGCGATCCTCTCCGCAGCCGCGAGGGGGTTCGTCGTCGTCGAGCTCATCGGTGACGGCGTGCACCTCGACCCGTCGCTCGTGCGCGACGTCGTCGAGATCGTCGGACGCGACGCGGCGGTCCTCGTCACCGACTCGACCGCCGCGACCGGCATGCCCGACGGCGCGCACCACCTCGCCGACCTGCGCGTCACAGTGACCGACGGCGTCGCTCGCCTCGCCGACGGCGGGGCGCTCGCCGGCAGCACGAGCCACCTGATCGACGTCGTGCGCACCGTTCACGGGGCCGGCGTGCCGCTCGTCGACGCGGTGTTCATGGCCTCCGCCGGGCCGGCGCGGGTGCTGGGTCGGACCGACGTCGGTCGCCTCGCTCCTGGCACCCGCACCGACGTGGTCCTCACCGATCACGACCTGCGCCCGACATCCGTCTACCGGGACGGGGATCTCGTGCGCTGACGCGCGGCCCGGCCGGCGTTCCGGCGAGTTCCGCATGGCGTTTCAGCGAGTGTGTGCCGGCGTTCCGGCGAGTTCCGTCCTGCCATTCCGCGAGCTGCCTCAGACCCCCGCGAGCGTCGCGACGAGCACGGCCTTGATCGTGTGCATCCGGTTGCCGGCCTGGTCGAACACCTTCGAGGCGGGGGACCGGAAGACCTCGTCGGTGACCTCGAGCGCGTCCATGCCGGTGGCGTCGTAGACCTCGCGCCCGACGGCGGTGCCCAGGTCGTGGAACGCCGGCAGGCAGTGGAGGAAGATCGCGGAGTCGTTGCCGGTGGCGGCCATGACGTCGCCGGTCACCTGGTAGCCCCGCAGCGCGGCGACGCGCTCGTCCCACACCGACCTCTTCTCGCCCATGGACACCCACACGTCGGTGGAGACGGCGTCGGCCCCGCGCACCCCCTGAGCCACGTCCGAGGTCAGCGTGATGCGGGCGCCGGTGGTCTCGGCGATGGCGCGGGCGGCCTCGACCACGTCCGGCGGCGGCTGGTAGGCCTCGGGCGCGACGATCCGCACGTCCATGCCGAGCAGCGCGGACGAGACGAGCAGGGAGCGGCCGGTGTTGAACCGGGCGTCACCCAGGTAGGCGTGCACGACGTCGGAGAAGGGCTTGGCCACCTGCTCCTTGATGGTCAGGGCGTCGGCGAGCATCTGGGTGGGGTGCCAGTCGTCGGTGAGGCCGTTGTAGACGGGGACGCCGGCGTGCTCGGCCAGCGTCTCCACGGTGGCCTGGTGGTCGCCCCGGTACTCGATGGCGTCGTACATCTGACCGAGCACGGCGGCGGTGTCCGGGATCGACTCCTTGTGCCCGATCTGCGAGCCCGACGGGTCGAGGTACGTCGTCGCGGCCCCCTGGTGGGCGGCGGCGACCTCGAAGGCGGCGCGCGTGCGGGTGGAGGTCTTCTCGAAGATGAGCGCGACCGCCTTACCCGTGAGCCGGCGCTCCTCGCGGCCCTCGAGGCGCTCGGCCTTGAGGCGGGCGGCGAGGTCGACGAGGTGCAGCCACTCGGCGGGGGAGAAGTCGAGCTCCTTGAGCAGGTGGCGGCCGGTGAGGGAGTGGGCGGTGGTCATGCCACAAGCGTACGTAGGTCGCGGGACGTGCCCGACGGCGAACGGCTCGCTCCCGGCCCGCCTCGTGGTCCGTTCCGACTTCGGGCCGACCGGGTGTGGCCACGGGCGCGGACCCTTATTACAGTGGTGAGCGGAAGGGGTGCTGCGCTCGACGACGAGCTTCGCCCGCAGGCCGGGGGAACAGGATGGTCACCGATGACCAGGACAGAGGCAGGACGCCGCAGGGCGTGGTTCGACTCCGCCGCGCTGACGCGAGACATCCGCGGAGCGGCGCTGGACGCGAGCGTGGCGCTCGTGGCCACGCTGGCGATCGTCGCGCTGCTCTGGTGGCGGATCGAGCAGGGCACGTCGGACACGATCGAGGTGATGCCGGACCTCGCCGCCGGCGAGTACTGGATGTACTGGGTGAGTCAGGCGTTCGGCTGGACGGCCATGCTGTGGGTCTGGATCACGGTGATGCTCGGGCTCATGCGCTCGAGCCGGCACCCGAGCTGGATGCCGATGTCCGTCGGGACGCTCGAGCGGTGGCACCGCCAGACGAGCCTGACCACCATCGCGCTGATGTTCGCCCACGTCGTGTGGTTCTTCGCCGAGATGGTGCGGCAGAACACCGCGGAGTCGGGCTGGGCCGCCGGCGTGTGGGAGGCGTTCGTCCAGTCGTGGGTGCCCGGCGGGTACAGCAGCGGCACCGGCGTGATCGCCATCCTCATCGGGCTGCTCGCGCTCTACCTGGCGATCCCGCTGGGACTCGCGTTCTACGCGCGCCGCGCGATGGGGCCGCGCACGTGGCGCGCGCTGCACGCGTCGGTCATCGTCGTCTACGTCCTCAGCGCCTGGCACACCCTGCTGTACGGCACGAGCGTGTGGTTCGACGGTCCGTTCCGGACCACGGTCTGGCTGCTGCAGCTGCCGGTCGCGGGGCTGCTCCTCGTGCGGCTGCTGCGGCCCGCCTACCGGCCCGGGGCGACGACGGTCGCCCGCGTCGGCCGGCTCGTCGCGCGCGTCGCCGCCACCGCGACGATCCTCGTGCTCCTGCTGGTCGCCGCCACCGGCCGCGACGGCGGACGCACGCCCGGGGTCGACGGCGCACCGCTCAACACCAGCCAGTGGATGATCTGGGTCGGGTTCGCGGTGTTCGTCGTGGTGGCGGCCGCCGTGGTCCGGGCACACCTCATGGGCCGGGTGAGGGTGGCCGATCGTGCGCTCGACCGCACGGGCGCTCGAGCCGAGTAGTTCTGGGACCTCGTCACGATCCGATACCGGCGACGTTTCGGTGAGATGTACGTCTCAGTTCACTTGAGTCACACGGGTTCACTCTGGTTACCTCTAGTCTCACGAGTAACACGGCACGTCGTGCCGTCGACAGCCACCGCGAATCGCTTGCAGCGAGGCAGGTGGGACGGGGCTGGGGGGCCTGAGTGCGAACGAGGAGAGAACCTGTGCGTCTGAAGAGATGGCTGCCCGCTGGTGCGGGGGTGGGCCTGGCGATCGCGTGCGTGGCCAGCTCGGCCGCCTACGGGACCAACGGCGACGTCGGAGCGACACCCCCGGCCGACCAGGTCACACGGATCGCGCTGCACGGACTGACCGCGTCGTCGTCCACGTTCACGTTCGGGTCGGTGACGTCGAGCGCCTTCACCTTCGGGCCGGCCGCGACGAGCCCGCTCGGTGCGGCCCCCACGCTGGCCTCCTGGCCGTCCAACGAGCCCGCGGCGCCGCTGTCCGGGGACGACGCGAGCACGACGGCGGTGAGCCTGGGTGCCGAGGGCGACGCGCTGTTCGTCGGCGACTGGGACGGCGACGGTGCCACGTCGGTGACCGTCCGCCGCGGCAACGCCATGTACGTGCGCAACGCCCGCGACCACGGCGCCGCCGACCACGTCTTCCACTACGGGCAGGCCGGCGACACGATCGTCGTCTCGAGCCTCGCCGACGGTCGCAGCACCTTCGCGATCGACCGTGGGCAGCTGGTGGAGCCGGAGCCGGAGCCGGCGCCCGAGCCGGAGATCGAGCCCGTTCCTGAGCCTGAGCCCGCTCCCGAGCCGGAGCCGGAGCCTGAGACGGAGCCGGAGCCTGAGACGGAGCCGACCCCTGAGCCGGAGCCGACCCCTGAGCCGGAGCCCGCCCCAGAGCCCGAGCCGGAGCCCGCCCCAGAGCCCGAGCCGGAGCCGGAGCCCGAGCCGGAGCCCGAGCCGGAGCCGGAGCCGGAGCCGACCCCGGAGCCCGAGCCCACGCCGGCTCCCGTGCCGGCCTCCGAGCCGGAGCCGGAGCCGACGCCCGAACCTGAGCCCGCCCCGTCGCCGGAGCCTGCACCGGCTCCCGAGCCTGAGCCGGCGCCCGAGCCCGCTCCCGAGCCCGCTCCCGAGCCGGAGCCTGAGCCGGCTCCTGCACCCGCACCGGCACCGGCCCCCGCGCCTGCTCCTGCACCGGCCCCCGCGCCTGCTCCTGCACCGGCGCCAGCTCCTGCGCCGGCCCCCGCGCCGGCTCCCGCACCCGCGTGGCGCGGCGACGCCGTCGTCTCGGTGGCGCACCAGTACCTCGGCTCGCCGTACGTCTGGGGCGGGACCACGCCGTCGGGCTGGGACTGCATCGGCTTCGCGGGGTACGTGTACGCCCAGTTCGGCGTCACCCTGCCGCGGACCACCGCGTGGGGCGCGTTCGCGCACTACCAGCAGGTGCCGGCGAGTCAGGCGCGTCCGGGCGACCTCATCTGGTGGCCGGGCCACGTGGCCATCTACACGGGCAACGGCCAGAACATCGGCGCCTGGAACCCGGGCATGGGTACCCGCGTGGGACCCAACTCCTGGGTCGCGGGGAACCCGGTCTACCTGAGGGTCCTGTAGTCCTCACCAGCTGACGGGGCGAGGGCCGCGAGCCGGCCCTCCGCCACCACCGACCACGTGCGGCCCGACGCGATCATGCGTCGGGCCGCACGTGCGTCCAGCCGGGGGGTCGTCCGCGCGCCGCCCTGCTGCGCATGCAGGCGTCGTTCCGGAGTCACGCCGCTTGACCACGCTCGACCGCGGATCTACCGTTGACTGCAAACGCTTGCAATCCTCTGGAAGGCATCTCGCAATGACGCAGATCGTCGTCGGCATCGACACCCCCACCGGCGTGCTCATCAACGGCGAGGTCCGCGCCGCGAGCGACGGTGGCACCTTCGAGGTCACGGACCCCGCGACCGCGCAAGTGCTCGCAACCGTCGCCAACGGCACGCTCGACGACGCCGCCGCATGCGTCGACTCCGCCGAAGCAGCCGCGGACGGCTGGGCCGCCACGAGCCCGCGGGAACGCTCGGGCATTCTCATGAAGGCGTTCGACCTCATGATCGAGCGTGAGCAGCAGATCGCCGAGCTCATCGTCCGAGAGAACGGCAAGGCGCTGTCCGACGCGCTGGGTGAGGTGCGGTACGCCGCCGAGTTCTTCCGCTGGTACGCGGAGGAGGCGGTCAGGGTCAGGGGAGAGATCCAGACGGCGCCCTCGGGGGCCAACCGGATCATGGTGATCCATCAACCGATCGGCATCTCGCTGCTCATCACGCCGTGGAACTTCCCCGCCGCGATGGCCACCCGCAAGATCGGTCCTGCCCTCGCCGCCGGCTGCACCGTGATACTCAAGCCAGCGTCCGAGACGCCGCTGACCGCTCTCGCGGTCGGCGCGATCCTGGCGGAGGCCGGCGTGCCCGACGGCGTCGTCAACGTCCTGCCCTCGCGTCGTTCCGGCGCGGTGGCGGATCAGATCCTGCACGACCCCCGCGTACGCAAGCTGTCCTTCACCGGTTCGACCGAGGTGGGGCGCAGACTCCTCAGGACGGCGGCGGACCGCGTGATCTCCTGCTCGATGGAGCTCGGTGGCAACGCACCGTTCGTCGTGCTCGACGACGCCGACCTCGACAAGGCCGTCGCCGGGGCGATGCTGGCGAAGATGCGCAACGGGGGAGAGGCGTGCACGGCGGCCAACCGGATCTACGTGCAGCGGCCGATCGCGGAGGAGTTCGCGGCGCGCCTGGCGCGGGCGATGGAGGCGTTGACGGTCGGGCCGGGTCTCGACGTCGGCACCGAGGTGGGGCCGCTCATCAACGACGACGCGATCACCAAGATCGAGGAGCTCGTCGCTGACGCGACGGCTCGTGGTGCCCGCATCCTTACCGGCGGCGAGAAGGCTCAGGGGTCCGGATACTTCTACCCTCCGACCGTGCTCGCCGACGTCGACGGCGACTCCCAGATCCTCGGCGAGGAGATCTTCGGTCCCGTCGCCCCCGTCGTCGTGTTCGACACCGACGAGGAGGCCATCGAGCGGGCCAACGCCACCGAGTACGGGCTCGTCTCCTACGTGTTCACCACCGACCTCTCGCGCGGGCTGCGCGTGAGCGAGGCGCTGGACTCGGGGATGGTCGGCCTCAACCGGGGGGTCGTCTCGGACGCCGCCGCACCGTTCGGCGGCACCAAGCAGTCGGGCCTCGGTCGTGAGGGCGGGCACGAGGGTCTCCTGGAGTACGCGGAGTCGAAGTACGTCGCCGTAGACTGGTGACAACAACGTTTGCATCGGCACTCTGACGGTCGGGACCGGTAGACCTCGGGGAGGTCGGGATCGTTCCTGACCACGACGTCGCCGTGTGCTGCCGGAAGGGGGTGGGAGTCGATGAGCGCGTCGGCGGAGGGCCGGTCGTCGGTCACGCTCCAGGAGGTGGCGCGCCGCGCCGGCGTCCATGCGGGCACGGCCTCGCGTGCGCTCAACCCGGCCACCCAGGGCCTGGTCAGCGAGGCGACGCTTCGCAAGGTGCAGCAGGCGGCCAAGGCGCTGAACTACCGGCCGAACCCGATGGCGCAGGGGCTCAAGACCAATCGGTCGATGATGGTCGGCATCGTCATCCCCGACCTCACGAACCCGCTCTTCCCGCCGATCGTGCGCGGCGCTGACTTCGAGCTCGCCCGCGCCGGCTACACGACCCTGATCGCCGACACGGACAACGACCCCGCTCGCGAGCGCGACTCCTTCGAGGCGCTCCAGACACGCCAGGTCGACGGCCTGATCGTCGCGTCCGCCCGCCGGGACGACGACACGGTCCAGGCGACCCATCGGGCCGGCATCCCGCTCGTGCTCATCAATCGGCGCGACGAGCACACCCAGCTGCCCGTCGTGCTCGGCGACGACGGGCACGGTGTCGAGCAGGCGATGCGGCACCTCTTCGGCCTCGGCCATCGCAGGATCGGGCACATCGCGGGCCCCAGCAGCATCTCGACCGGCGCCCTCCGTGCGCGTGCGTTCCGCCAGTGGATGTTCGAGCTGGGTGGTGAGCTCGACGACACGTTCAGCGGCGAGGTGAGCACGTACTCCATCGAGGAGGGCGCCCGCGTCGCGCACGAGATCCTGGGGCGCGCGCGCCCGACGGCCATCCTCGCCGGCAACGACCAGATCGCCGTGGGCGTGCTCGACGCGCTGCGGGAGCGGGGACTCCGCTGCCCCGAGGACGTCAGTGTCGTCGGCTACAACGACATGCCGCTCATGGACAAGCTCTCCCCGGCGGTGACGACGGTCCGCGTGCCGCACGCAGAGATCGGTGCGGAGGCGGCGCGTCTGCTGATCCGCCGGCTCGAGACCAAGGCGGACGATGCGCGCACCGTCTCGCTGCCGGTTCAGCTGGTCGTCCGGGACTCCACCGGTCCCGTCCCCGTCTCCTGATCCGGGGCACGCTTCGTTCCGGTCTGGCAGGTTGACCTCACCACCTGACCTGGCGCCGGGATCCGTTCATTCGCCTCGGTGGGGCGGCCCGACTTTCCAGCAATCGTTCGCACCATGCATCGCGGTGTCCTGTGGATCTCCTTCCCGAGAATGTTCATCAAGTCCGTGCGGTGCTTGACAGAACACGCCGAACGGAGGAGGCTGCCACGTAGCGCAATCGTTTGTATTCCTCGCGACAATCGTGTCGTCCGACCTCGTCGACGAGGGGCAGGAACGGCGCGTGACGCAGGAGGTCACGTGAGCGCCTGAGGTGTTGTCAGTGTCGACCGACCTTGGTTCGCCGATCTTCCGGCGGGAAATGGTGAAGAAGATGGCTCAGTCAAAGAGAACTGCCCGTGCAGCCACGGGTGCCGCCGCGACGGCCGCGCTCGTGGTGCTCGCCGCCTGCGGCGGCGGGGACTCCGCGGAGGGCGGCGGAGGGGACGGCGAGGAGGGCGGCGCGCTGGTCATCGCCGGGCCCGAGCCGCTGGACAACTGGGACCCGCTCCAGCAGGCCAACCCGGCATACATGTCCATGGTCTTCGACACGCTCATCGCCTGGAACGCCGACGGCAGCGGCTTCGAGCCGATGCTCGCCACGGAGTGGGAGCAGACGCCGGAGCACATCGAGTTCGTGCTGCGGGACGACGCGGTCTTCCACGACGGCACGCCGATCGACGCCGATGCGGTCGTGCAGAACATCGAGCGCATCCGGGACACGCCGCACAACTCCCAGGCCGTGTTCGCCAACGTCACCGAGATCGTCGCGGTCGACGAGACGACCGTCCGCCTCGAGCTGTCCGAGCCGACCGGAGGCATCCTCGAGACACTTGCCGACTGGCCCGGCTCGATCGTCGCCCCGGCGACGATCGAGGAGGGCAGCTTCCGCGAGCCCATCGGCTCCGCCGCGTTCCAGTACAACGCCGACGAGTCCCGGATCGGCTCCGAGATCGTCGTCGATGCGTTCCCCGACTACTACAACGCCGACGAGGTCGGCCCCAGCAGCGTCACCTACCTGGAGATGACGGAGCCCGAGCAGCGCTTCAACGCACTGCAGACCGGCCGGGCCAACGTCATCTACGGCGAGGGTGGCCAGATCGACCAGGCCGAGGCCGAGGGCATGGACGTCGTCGTCTACCCCAAGGTCCAGTGGGCGGCGATGCTGTCCGACGTCGAGGGCGTGTTCAGCGACGTCAACGTCCGGCAGGCCGTCTGCCACGGCATCAACTCGCAGCAGTTCCTCGACGCGCACTACTCCGGGCACGGCGAGACCGCGAGCCAGATCTTCCGGGAGGGCACCTCGGGGTTCAACCCCGATGTGGACAACCTCTACCCCTACGACGTCGACGCCGCGATCGCACTCCTCGAGGAGGCGGGAAACCCGGACGTCGAGTTCACGCTCCCGACCCCGGACGAGTACCAGCCGATCTATCAGGTGTTCGCCTCCCAGATGGAGGAGATCGGCATCACGGTCAACCTCGACGTCATGCCGTTCGGTGAGTTCATCTCGACGTACAACAACGGCGAGGCGCCCATGATCCTCTTCAGCAACCTGGCCGCCCACGGTCCCTACGCCTACTACCTCACGCGCTACGCGCCGGAGTCGGGCCGCAACGCCCACGGCGTGGAGTACCCGGAGCTGCTCGCCGCGGTCCAGGAGGGCGCGGCCGCCGAGGACGAGGAGAGCGCCGAGGAGTCCTACCAGGAGTTCTCGCGGATCGCGCTCGAGGAAGCTTACGACTGCGGCCAGTTCTACCTCACGGGCATCTGGATCTCCGACCCCGAGGCTGTCTCGGGTCTCGAGGCCATCCCCGGTCGGATCGACACCTTCAACTACATGGACGTCGAGATCAGCGGCTGACCCATGCCCTCGACGATCGACCATCCTGCCGTGCCGGCCGTCCCGCCGTCCTCGTCGCGCCTCCGGGTCGCGGGGACGGGCGGGGCGGTCCGCACGGCCTGTCGGACGGGTGACCACGCATGCTGAAGATGATCCTCAACCGGCTCGCGCTGATGATCCCGGTGCTGATCGCCGCCTCGATCTTCGTCTTCGTCCTCGCCAAGCTCATGCCGGTCGACCCGGCGCGCGTGCTGCTGGGCGACGGCGCGACCGACGCGCAGGTCGCCGAGGTCCGCGCCGAGCTCGGGCTCGACCGCTCCTGGCCGGTCCAGTACGGGAGCTGGCTGTGGAATGCCGTCCAGGGCGACTTCGGAGACTCGGTGTACGCCAACTGGCCGGTCGCCGAGCTCATCGGTGACAGCGTCGGCGTCACCATCTCCCTGTCGATCGCCGGCATCGCCTGCGCCGTCGTCCTCGGCCTGGGGCTGGGCACGATCGCCGGGCTGCGGGCCGGGTCGTGGGCGGACCGCGTCATCTCGGTGATCAACGCCCTGTGGATCGCCGTCCCGAACTTCTGGGTCGGCCTGCTGCTGGCCATCCTCCTCGGCGTCCAGCTGGGATGGCTGCCGGTCTCCGGGTACACCGAGATCACCGAGGACCCGGTGGAGTGGGCGCGCTCGTTGATCCTGCCCGGCATCGCGCTCGGCCTCAATCCCGCAGCGGTCATCGCGCGTCAGACTCGCGGCGCGGTGCGCGACATGTCGAACAGCCAGTTCGTCACCGCACTGCGCTCGCGAGGGATCAGCGAGAACCGGATCGTCAACCGCTACATCTTCAAGAACTCGATGGTCCCCGTCGTCGCCACCATCGGGATCCAGGTGCCGATCATCGTCGGCGGCACCCTCGTCGTCGAGAGCGTGTTCTCGCAGCCGGGCCTGGGCACCGAGCTCACCCGGGCGGTCCAGCGCTCCGACCCGTTCCTGCTGCAGGCAGGAGTCCTGATCATCGTCGTCTTCGTCCTGCTCCTGAACCTGGTGGTGGACATCGTCTACCGCGGGATCGACCCCAGGATCCGGGCGAGCTGAGCGTGAGGTGCGTCACTCGTGAAAAGCCGTAGCTCCGTCCTCCTGTGGGCCTGCCTCGTCGGCCTCGGGCTGATCACCGTCGTGGCGGTGACGGCCCAGTGGTTGGCGCCGTACGATCCGTCCCGGCTCAACGTGGGGCCCGGCCTCGCCCCGCCCAGCGCGGATCACCTGCTCGGCACCGACCAGCTGGGGCGTGACGTCTTCTCCCGGCTGCTGGGCGGTGCACAGACCGCGATGCTCGCCTCCGTCCAGGCCGTCGCCATCGCGATGAGCGTCGGCGTCAGCCTCGGCATCGCGTTCACCTACTGGGGCGGGTGGTGGGACCGCATCGGCACCCGCGTCGCCGACGTCATGCAGTCCGTGCCGGCACTGCTCTTCGCGCTGGCCTTCATCGCCGTGTTCGGCGCCGGACTGACCAACGCGATGACCGCCGTGGGCATCGTCTTCATCGACAGCTGCTACCGGGTGACCCGGGCGATGGTCCTCTCGCAGAAGGAGATGCTCTACATGGACGCGGCGCGGGTCACGGGACTCCCGTGGTACGTCGTCGTACGGAACCTCCTGCCCAACATCGCCGGCCCGCTCATCGTGCAGGGGTCCGTGCTGCTCGGCGTCGCGCTGCTCATCGAGTCGATGCTCAGCTTCATCGGCGTCGGGGCGAGCCCGGACCAGGTCAGCTGGGGTCTCATGCTTGACGAGGCCCGCGGCGAGCTCTACAACCACCCGCTCCTCGCGATCGTCCCGGGCATCGCGATCACCGTGGTGATCCTGCTGTTCAACCTCACCGGCGACGCGCTGGGCGACCGGCTGTCCGTGCGCAGGGTGCGAGGCGGCATCGACGTCGTGCCCGCCCCGGCGGGGGCCCCGGACCCGCTGGAGGACGCCTACGACGACGAGGACGACGAGACGGCCTCCGTCGGTGCGGAACGGACCGAGTTCATCCCGCTCGCGGACTCGGAGAAGGGTGACCTGCTCACCCTCGAGGGGCTGACCGTGCGGGCCCCGCGCGGGTCGGAGGGTATCGAGCTCGTCTCCTCGATCGGGCTGGGGATCAACCGTGGCGAGATCTACGGCCTCGTCGGTGAGTCGGGCTCGGGCAAGTCGGTCACCGGTAAGGCGATCGCCGGCCTCCTGCCGCCGGAGCTCAAGGTGACGGCGGGCTCGATCATGCTCGAGGAGGAGGAGCTCGTCGGTCTGCCGGCACAGCGCATGCGGGCGATCCGCGGTGCGCGCATCGCGATGGTGTTCCAGAACCCCATCTCCAGCCTGTCACCGACCCACACCGTGGGCGCCCAGCTCGTCGACGCGGTGCGGGCGCACCAGAAGGTCTCGGCCCGGGCCGCCGAGGCCCGGGCGCGCGAGCTGCTCTCCCTCGTCGGCGTCCCCAACGCGACGGGGCGGCTCAAGGCCTACCCGCACCAGTTCTCCGGAGGCATGGCCCAGCGCGTCGGCATCGCCGCGGCGCTGGCGAGCGATCCCGAGCTGCTCATCGCGGACGAGCCCACGACGGCGCTCGACGTCACCCTGCAGGCCCAGGTGCTCGACCTCCTGGTGGACCTGCGCGACCGGCTGGACATGTCGGTCCTGCTCATCACGCACGACATGGGTGTCGTGGCCAGCACGTGCGACCGCGTCGCGGTCATGTACGCCGGCCAGATCGTCGAACGGCGCACCACCGCCGAGCTCTTCAGCCGGCCGCGTCACCCGTACACCGAGGCCCTGCTCAACGCCCTGCCCGCCGAGGGCACCGAGACCCAGGACCGGCTCCCCACGATCCCCGGAACCGTCCCGCCCGCGTGGGACTGGCCCACCGGCTGCCGCTTCCACCCCCGGTGCGAGTTCGCGACGCCGGACTGCGCGGTGGGCCGGATACCGATGACCGACAATGCCCGATGCATCCGCGTCGACGAGCTCGTCCTGGAGGGACCTGCCCATGAGCGCTGACCAGCTGCTCGAGGTCGAGGACCTCAGCATCACCTTCCGGCTCCCGGGGGAAGGGATCGGCCGACGCCGCACCCTGCACGCCGTGCGCGACGTCAGCTTCACCATCGGGGCCGGCGAGATCTTCGGCCTCGTGGGGGAGTCCGGCTCGGGCAAGTCGACCACCGGGCGGGCCGTCCTTCGGCTCGTCGACCGGGCGTCCGGTGCCATCCGCTTCGACGGCACCGACATCTCGAGCTTCGGGCGCCGCACGCCGCTGAAGTACCGCAGCGACGTCCAGGTGATCTTCCAGGACCCGACCTCCTCGCTCAATCCCCGCCAGACGGTCCGCGAGAGCCTGAGCCAGGTCGCCCGACGGCACGTGAGCACCGATGCCCAGGCGGTCGAGGCAGCGGTGGTCGAGGCGCTGGAGCACGTCGGGCTGTCCGAGCACCACCTCGACCGCGTGCCGAACGAGCTCTCCGGCGGGCAGTGCCAGCGGGTCGCGATCGCGCGCGCCCTCATCATCCAGCCGCGGCTCGTCATCTGCGACGAGGCGGTCAGCGCTCTCGACGTCAGCACCCAGAGCCAGGTCATCAACCTGCTCATGGACCTGCAGCGGGAGACCGACGTCGCGATGCTCTTCATCGCTCACGACCTCACGGTCGTCAAGCACGTCTCGACCTCTGTCGGCGTCATGTACCTCGGCCGCCTCGTCGAGGTCGGTGAGACCGACGAGGTCTACGCCCGCGCGGCGCACCCGTACACCCGGCTGCTGCTCGACTCGACACTGACCGCGAACCCGAAGGCCAACGCCGCCAAGGGCGGTTGGCGGCCGAGCGCCGGCACCGCGCGCGAGCCGTCCGACGCCCTGCACACCCCGGCCGGATGCCCGTTCAACCCGCGGTGCCCGCTCGCCGTGGACCGGTGCCGCGAAGAGCGGCCCGAGCCGCGGCCCGTGCCCGGGACCAGCCAGATCTCGGCGTGCCACTTCGCCGAGGAGGTCGCCCGCGCGCGCGACCTCGACGAGGCCGTGGCGATGCGGGACGCCGCCATCGTCGCATCCGCTCCGTCCAGCTGAGTCCGTGCCAGACGCCGGGCGCAGTATCGGAGCCCGACACCCACCGCCTGTCCACCAACGACGTATCCGCGCACCGCACAAGGAGATCGACAGATGTCACGCACAGTTGCCGACCTGGTCCTCACGGGTGGGCTCGTCACGACGATGGCTGAGGACGGCACCGGCGTCCCGGCCGAGGCCGAGGCGCTCGCGATCGTCGGTGACCGCATCGCCGCCGTCGGGACCGCGGACGAGATCGACGGATGGACCGGCCCGGACACCCGGATCGTCGACCTGGCCGGCCGCCGGGTCGTGCCGGGCCTCATCGACACCCACGTGCACTTCGCCCGCGCCGGCTTCACCTGGAACGACGAGGTGCGCTGGGGCACGGTGACCAGCCTCGCCGAGGGGCTTGCGCTCATCGCCGAGCGGGCTCGCAGCACCCCGGCGGGCACCTGGATCATGGTCATCGGCGGCTGGGACCCCGCGCAGTTCAGCGAACGGCGCCACCCCACCCGTGACGAGCTCGACGAGGCCGCGCCCGAGCACCCGGTGATGATCCAGCACCTCTACTCGTACGGGATGCTCAACAGCGCGGCCCTGGCCCGCGTCCCCCTGGCCCGTGCGATCGACGAGGGCATCGACCCCGCCACCGTGGAGACCGACGACGCCGGGACCCCGACGGGTCTCGTCCGCACCATGACCGCGCTCAGGTGGCTCTACGCCCAGCTCCCCGTGCCGAGCCTCGAGGAGCAGGTGGCCTCGACCGCCGCGGCCGGCCGCGAGCTCGCCACGTTCGGGGTGGTCGGCCTCATCGACGGCGGCGGCGCCAACACGGGCCCCGACGTCTACCGGCCCCTGTTCGAGACCTGGCGCCGCGGCGAGCTCGTGCCGCGCGTGCGCCTGACCGTGCACTCCAGCGGGCCGGGTCGGGAGGAGGAGGACCTCGACGGCATCACCCGGTTCGTGCACCCCCGGCAGGGCGATGAGCGGCTCTCGGTGCTCGGCGTCGGCGAGATCATGATGTGGCCGATGCACGACGGCGTCGACCGCCTCCCGGACCTCGCGCAGGAGCACCGCGACCGCATCGAGGCGATCCTGCGGTCGTGCGCCGAGCGCGGCTGGACCGTGCAGATGCACCTCTTCCGGCCCGAGACCACCGACGTCGTCGTCGACATGTGGCGCCGCATCCACGCGGACATCCCGCTGAGCGACCTGCGCTGGACGATCGTGCACGGCGAGTCGGTCACGGCCGAGCACGCCGAGGTCCTTGCCTCGATGAGTGCCGGTGTCATCTGCGAGGCCATCCTGCGCATGGAGGGGGAGCACATCGCCGAGCTGTGGGGCGCGGACGCCGTCCGGGCCGCCCCGGACGTCCGCGCGCTCCAGGCCGCGGGCGTCCGCATCGCTGCGGGCTCGGACGGCATGCGCGTCGCGACCTACAACCCGTTCGCCACGCTGCAGTGGCTCACGACCGGTCGCTCGCTGTCCGGCACCCAGATCTGGGACGAGTCCGTGGTGCTCGACCGCCACGAGGCGCTCGCCCTGCTCACCACCCAGTCGGCCTGGTTCTCCTTCGAGGAGGGGAGCAGAGGACGGCTGCAGCCGGGATTCCTGGCGGACGTCGCGGTCCTGGATCAGGACTACCTGGAGGTCGACGCGAGCGAGCTCCCGGCCATCCGAGCGGACCTCACGGTGATCGGCGGGCAGGTCGTTCACGACGCTTCGGCGCAGGCGCGATGAGTGTGTGCCGCGCCGGCTCCGGCTCCCCGGTCTCAGTCGGCGTCGAACAGCTCGGGATGCTCCGCCAGCGCCAGTCGGGTGCGGCGGACGTGCATCCGCTGCACCGCCTGCGCGTCGGTGACGCTTCGGCGTCGGGCGGCGTCGACGAGCAGCCGGTGCTCCGCCGTGGTGGTCCGGTCGCGTGAGTCACCCACGAGCAGGGCGTAGGCGCGCCGGTAGTGCTGGGTCGTGTTCCACAGCCGGTGGACGAGGTCGATGACCATGCCCGGGCGCGCCGCGCTGAAGCTGAGCAGGTGGAACTCCCGGTCGAGCTTCAGGAACGTCTGCAGGTCGGCGCCCTCCATCTCGTCGGCCAGCTCGTCGAGCCGGTCGATCGCCTCTGCGTCCAGGTGGGGGAGCGACTGCTCGATGAGCAGCGGCTCCACCTGCTCGCGGATGAGGTACGCGTCCGTGCACTCCTGCAGGCTCAGGCTCGCGACCCAGGCGCCCGAGCTCGCGACCAGCCGGACCAGTCCCTCCGCCTCGAGGTGGCGCAGGGCGTCCCGCACCGGCAGCCGGCTCGCGCCGAAGTCCTCCGCCACCTCCTCCTGCCGGACGCGGTCCCCGGGCCTCAGCTCGCCGGCGAGGATGCGCTCGCGCAGACCGGCGACGATGCGGGCGGAGGCGGTCCTGTCCCTGACGGTCATCCCGGGCCTACGCGGTCGGGTCGGCCGGGTGCCACAGCTTCGTGGGCGCCGTCTTCTCGTAGGCCTTCCCGTTCGGGAAGCTGACGAGCTCGAGCTGCATGCCCCACGGGCTGAGGAAGTAGACCCATCGCTGGCCCGTGCTGTGGCTGGTGCTCGCGGTGGGCTCGCCGAGCACGCGGATGCCATGGGCGCGCAGGTGCTCGACCCCGGCGTCGAGGTCCTCGACGTAGAACGCCAGGTGGTGCCCGCCGATGTCGCTGTTGCGGGGCTGGGGCGCCTGCGCGCCCGGCGTCTCGTACTGGAAGATCTCGAAGTTGGGGCCGGTCCGGCACCGGTAGAAGCGCAGCTCGCGCATCACTGCGCGCGCGTCGACGCCCAGGTGCTCGGTCATCCAGTCGTCGTCGTGCTGGTACGGACCGAGCGAGTAGATCCGCTCGCAGCCGATGACGTCCACGAAGAACCGCTCGGCCTCCTCGAGGTCGGGGACCGTGAAGCCGATGTGCTCGGTACCGACGAGTCCGGGAAGTCCTGCCATGACCGACTCCTTCGTAATGTATACATTGGCGCTCGATCACCGTGGTCATTCACGGTGATTACGCGGCCTTGGTCTTGTCATCGTATCCAATGCTCACGTAATCTGGTCAAGGTCTAGAGCACGTCGTCTTGCCTGACCGCCGTTCGAGGGAGAACGCTCCGATGCCCCGACTTGTCCCGCTCGAGCCCGAGGTCTCCTGGGTCGAGCTGTCCACCACCGAAGAGGACTGGCGCGCCGCCGACCCCGGCCTGCTGGCCACGATGCTCGGCCAGATGCACCTCATCCGGGCGTTCGAGGAGACCGTCCTCGAGCTCGCCGGCGAGGGGCTCGTCCACGGCCCCGCACACTCGAGCATCGGCCAGGAGGGGGGCGCCGTCGGGTCCGTGGTCGGGCTGCGATCCTCCGACGGCGTCAACGGCTCCCACCGCGGCCACCACCAGTTCCTGGCCAAGGCCATCGGCCACGTGGCGCCGGACGGACTCAACCTGGAGAGTCTCGTCGACGACGAGATCCGGACCGTCCTGCGCCGCACGCTCGCCGAGATCCTCGGGCTCGCCCAGGGGTTCTGCCGCGGCCGGGGCGGGTCGATGCACCTGCAGTGGCACGAGGCCGGCGCACTGGGCACCAACGCGATCGTCGGCGGCGGCGTCCCGCTCGCCGCCGGCAACGCATGGGCCCAGCGCCACGCCGGAACCGACGACGTGACGATCTCCTACTTCGGGGACGGCGCCGTGAACATCGGCTCGGTGCTCGAGTCGATGAACCTCACGGGCGCCTGGGACGTCCCGCTGTGCTTCTTCGTGGAGAACAACCTCTACGCCGTCTCCACGACCGTGGCCGAGGCGACCGCCGAGCCGCGGCTCTCGGGCCGCGGCCCGGGCTTCGGCATCCCCTCGTGGCGGGTCGACGGGATGGACCCGCTCGCCGTCCACCTCGCGACGCAGGCCGCGCTCGAGCACATGCGCGCCGGCAACGGGCCCACGGTCGTCGAGGCCGAGGTCTACAGGTTCTTCCACCAGAACGGCCCGTACCCGGGCAGCGCGTTCGGGTACCGCACCAAGAAGGAGGAGGCCGGCTGGCGTGCCCGCGACCCCCTGGAGCGCGTGGCCACCGAGATGCGGACGCTCGATCTCGTCGACGACGAGGCGGTCCAGGCGGTGCGGCGTCAGGCGACCGAGGCGATGACCGACGTCGTCGCCGAGCTCCTCGAGGCCGACCCCGACGGAAAGCCGGGCACCCGCCGCATCCGACCCGACCTGTGGCCGAGCACCGACTTCGTCGACGTCGGTGTGCGCGGCGACCTCAGCGAGGTCGAGGGCGCGCGGACCGAGGAGCAGGAGACCTTCGGCGGGGACCTGAGCCGGGGAAAGTTCATCGAGGCGGTCGCCCGCGTGATGGACCGGAGGATGGGAACCGACGAGCGCATCGTCATCCTCGGCGAGGACGTCCACAACCTCGGCGGCGGCACCAACGGTGCGACGAAGGGACTCGCCGCCGCCTACCCCGGGCGCGTCCTCGGGACGCCGATCAGCGAGAACGCCTTTGCCGGCCTCGGCGGCGGGATCGCGCTCGACGGGCGCTTCGTCCCCGTCGTCGAGTTCATGTACCCCGACTTCCTCTGGGTGGCCGCCGACCAGGTCTTCAACCAGATCGCCAAGGCCCGGCACATGTTCGGCGGCGACAACCCGGTCCCGCTCGTGCTGCGCACGAAGGCTGCCGCCGGGACCGGCTACGGGTCCCAGCACTCGATGGACCCCGCCGGCATCTTCGCGACCAGTCCGGGCTGGCGCATCGTGGCGCCCTCGACCCCGTTCGACTACGTGGGTCTGATGAACACCGCGCTCGCGCTCGACGACCCGGTCCTCGTCCTCGAGCACGTCGACCTCTACGGCACCCAGGGAGAGATCCCGGTGAGCGACCTCGACTACCAGATCCCCGTGGGCAGCGCGGCCGTCCGCCGCGAGGGCGACGACGTGACGGTGATCAGCTACCTCAGCATGGTCGCGAAGGCGCTGGAGGCGGTCGACGAGGTCGGTGTCGACGCCGAGGTCATCGACCTGCGCTGGCTGGACCGGGCGAGCATCGACTGGGAGACGATCGGGCGGTCGATCAGGAAGACCAACGCCGTCCTCGTCGTCGAGCAGGGAGCGGTCGGGACGTCCTACGGCGGCTGGCTCGCGGACGAGATCCAGCGGCGCTACTTCGACCACCTCGACCAGCCCGTGGCGCGCGTGACCGGCGCCGAGGCGTCGCCGTCGATCTCGAAGGTCCTCGAGCGAGCGGCGATCGCAGGCACGGAAGAGGTCGTCGCGGGTCTCAGGCGCGTCGTCGACGGATTCGGTGGTTGAGATGGCGACCGTCATCAGGATGCCGGGAGTTCTCGCCAGCATGACCGAGGGCATCGTGGCCGGCTGGCAGGTCGCCGAGGGCGACGAGGTCGTCCAGGGAACCGTTCTCGCCGAGATCGAGACCGAGAAGGCCCTCGTCGACTTCGAGTCCGAGGACGCGGGCGTCATCGGCAGGCTTCTCGCCGCCGAGGGGGACACGGTCCAGGTCGGCGAGCCGATCGCGATCCTGCTCGCCGAGGCCGGTGAGGCCTACGAGCTCTCCGAGCTCGTCGACGTGCCGCCGGGCGACGGCGAGGCGCAGGGTGGTGATCGTGCGCGTGGCGACGGCGAACAGCCCGACGGCGAGCGGCTCGACGACGAGACGCCGACACCCGCGCGCCGGGCGAGCGGCGCCGACGGTGCCGATGCCGCGCGCGACCTGCGGGAGGCACCTGCGGGCGCGCCCCCCGAGCCATCCGCCCCGCTCGCCGAGAGGGATGCCCGTCCCGGCGGGCGGATCTTCATCAGCCCGATCGCCCGCAAGATGGCGCGGGAGCGTGGTATCGACCCTGCTCGGCTGACCGGGTCGGGACCTGGCGGGCGGATCACGCGGCGGGACGTCGAGGCGCAGGCCGCACAGCTCGCCGCCGCGTCGCCGGCGCCCCGTGAGGAAACGACCCCGGCCGCTGCCGGAGCGGGTGCCGGGGCGGCTGTCGCCGGGGTGACCTCCGACGCCGTCGAGGACGTCCCGGTGAGCGGCATGCGCCGCGCCATCGCCCGGCGCCTGACCGAGTCCAAGTCCACGGTGCCGCACTTCTACGTCACCGAGGAGTGCCGGGTCGACGCCCTGCTCGCCCTGCGCCGCCAGGTCAACGAGTCGCAGGGCGTCAAGGTCTCGGTCAACGACTTCGTGCTCAAGGCGGTCGCCGCGGCGATGGCGGCCGTGCCGGACGTCAACGTGACCTGGGGCGGGGACGTCATCCACCGGTACCGGGGCGTCGACGTCGCGGTCGCCGTCGCCACCGACGGCGGGCTGGTCACGCCGGTCGTGCGCGGGGTCGAGCAGATGCCGATCAGCGCACTCGCCACCTCGGTGTCCGAGCTCGCCGGGCGAGCCCGGGCCGGACGCCTCAAGCAGGACGAGATCGAGGGCGGCAGCTTCACGGTGTCGAACCTCGGGATGTTCGGCACGCGAGAGTTCAGCGCCATCCTCAACCCGCCGCACGCCGGGATCCTCGCCGTCGGTGCGGCGCTGGAGCAGCCCGTGGTCGAGGACGGTCAGGTCGTCGTCGGTACGGTCATGCGCTGCACGCTCTCGGCCGACCACCGGGCCGTGGACGGCGCGCTCGGGGCGCGGTGGATGCAGGAGTTCCGCAGGGCGATCGAGAGCCCGCTGGCGCTGCTCGTGTGAGCCGTGTGGGGGCGCCGGCCCGCTGCAGGCGCCCCCACGAGCACGGCGAGCTGCGTCCGTTGACACGTCATGACACCGCTCGTAGGCTGATATCGCAAACGTTTGCGAACCGCCTAGCACAGTTCGCACCCCGCCGGAGAGCATCGCCGCTCGCGCGGACCTGCGTGCCTCGAGCATCACCCGAGACCGAGCACCCACCACCGCCGCGGCGGCCCCACCAGGAGGTAGAGCAGCATGACCGAGGTACCCGCCCCCCGTCGCACCGGCAATGCCGAGGTGATCCACCACGAGGGCTACGACGAGACGATCGTCAGCCCGTTCGTCCCGGCGATCCGCGCCGTCGACGGCGCACGCCTCGTCTTCATCAGCGGGGTCACCGGAGCTCCCGTCTACCACGACCATCCGCACGTCGCCGAGGTGTTCGACAGCATGCCGATGGATGCGAAGGGGCAGGTGACCAACGCGTTCGACCACCTGGACCTCGCCCTGAGAGCAGCCGGGTGCGGCCGGCACGACGTCGTCAACATCATGCGCTTCTTCACCGACGTGGACGCGGACCAGGACGTGGTGAACAAGCACCAGGGAGAGTGGTTCGGCGGGCACGTCCCGACCAGCACCACCGTCGAGGTGACCCGGTTGGCCACCGACCCCCGCCTGCGCTTCGAGTTCCACGTGGTCGCCGCGGCGCCCGCCGGCGTGTAGAGAGACACGGCCAGAGAGACTCGCCCACCACTTGACTTTGCCCTGTGACCCAACGAGAATTGCAATCGATTGCTGAAGGGGCAACGACGCCCTCAGCCAGGTCTACGAAGGAGAACCACCGTGAGTGACTCGAAGCCCACCGTCGGCTGGATCGGCGCCGGACGCATGGGGTTCCAGCTTGTCAAGCGACTCCTGGCGGCCGGGTACGACGTCGCCGTCTACAACCGCACCCGCTCCAAGGCCGAGCCGCTGACCGAGTTCGGGGCGACCGTCGTCGACCGACCGGTCGACCTCGCCGGGCGTGACGTCGTCTTCAGCATGGTGGCCGCGGACAAGGACCTCGGCCAGGTCATGCAGGGTGAGGACGGCCTGCTCACCGACCCGGAGCGCGCGCCCCGGCTGGTCTGCGACTCGTCGACGGTGTCCGTCGAGGCCAGCGCGCCGGTCCGCGCGGCGGTGGAGGAGCGTGGCGGCCAGTTCCTCGCGACTCCTGTCTCCGGCAACCCGGCGGTCATCGCCTCCGGCAAGCTCAGCGTGGCCGCCTCCGGCTCGCGTGCCGCGTTCGACGAGGTCGAGCCGCTGCTGGCCTCGTGGGGCCGTTCCGTCACCTATGTCGGCGAGGGTGATGCGGCGCGCATCGTCAAGATCGCCCACAACGTCTTCCTCGGCGTCGTCATCCAGTCGATGGCCGAGATCACCGTGCTCGCGGAGAAGTCGGGAGTCAGCCGGGCGGACTTCCTGTCCTTCCTCAACGACTCGGTGATGGGCTCGGTGTTCTCCCGCTACAAGACGCCGGCGCTGGTCAACCTGGATTTCACGCCCACCTTCACGAACGTGCTGCTCCAGAAGGACTTCGACCTGGGCCTGGCCGCGGGCCGGGAGCTCGGGGTGGTGATGCCGGTCGCCGGCCTGACCCGCGACCTCGTGGCGCAGGAGGTGGGCAACGGGAACGTCGAGCAGGACTTCGCCTCGCTCGTCCTCACCGTGGCCGGTGGCTCGGGGCTGGACATCCAGTCCGAGGAGGCCGACGTCAGCGACGGCCTCGAGGCCGAGTGATGAGCGGGGTGCACAGCCACCCGCCCGCACGAGGAAAGCTGTTCGCACGTCCGTCCGCCCGGCCCCACGGCGCCCGCGACCTGCCCGCTCCCGGCCAGATGGCGGTGGACTACGAGCATCGGGTCGACATGGACCGGTTGCGGAAGTACCGGCTCGGGCGTGCCAAGGCGGCTCTGGAGGCGAGCGAGTGCGGCGCGTTCCTGCTCTTCGACTTCTACAACATCCGGTACACGACCCAGACGTGGATCGGCGGGGCGCTCGGGGACAAGATGATCAGGTACGCGCTGATCCTGCGGGATCGCGAACCGATTCTCTGGGACTTCGGCTCGGCCGTGCGGCATCACAAGCTGTACAGCGACTGGATGCCGGACGAGCATCACCGGCCCGGGTTCCTCGGCTTCCGCGGTGCGGTCGACCCCGAGGGCGGCGGCCTCATGCGGGACGCGGTCTCCGAGATCAGGTCGATCCTCACGGAGGCGGGTGTCGCCGACGCCCCGCTCGGGCTGGACATCGTCGAGCCGCCGTTCCTGTTCGAGCTCGAGCGGCAGGGCATCCGTGTGGCCGACGCCCAGCAGTCGATGCTCGATGCGCGCGTGATCAAGAACCAGGACGAGATCATGCTGCTCAATCAGGCCGCGGCGATGGTCGACGGCGTCTACCAGGACATCGTGGACGCGCTGCGGCCCGGCGTCCGGGAGAACGAGATCGTGGCGCTGGCCAACGCCCGGCTCTACGAGTACGGCAGCGACCAGGTCGAGGCCGTCAACGCGATCTCGGGGGAGCGGTGCAACCCGCACCCGCACAACTTCACCGACCGCATCATCCGGCCGGGCGACCAGGCGTTCTTCGACATCATCCACTCCTACAACGGCTACCGGACCTGCTACTACCGCACCTTCGGCGTGGGTTGGGCGACCGAGAGCCAGAAGGACGCGTACAAGAAGGCCCGCGAATGGATGGACACGGCGCTCGACTCGATCCGGCCCGGGGTCGGGAGCGACGAGGTGGCGGCGGTCCTGCCCAAGGCGGAGGACTTCGGGTTCGAGAACGAGCTCGCGGCGTTCGGTCTGCAGTTCGCGCACGGCCTGGGCCTCGGTCTGCACGAGCGCCCGATCATCTCCAGGCTCAACTCGATGAAGGACCCGGTGGAGATCCGACCTGGCATGGTGTTCGCCATGGAGACCTACTGCCCGGCCTCGGACGGCACGTCGGCCGCTCGCATCGAGGAGGAGGTGGTGGTGACGGACTACGGGATCGAGGTCCTCACCAAGTTTCCCGCCCAGGACCTTTTCGTCGCCAACCCGTACTAGTGGCGCGGAGTCGTCGAGCCGGCGGACCGAGCTCACCATGAGCAAGGCTCCGTCGCTGGGTCTCCTGCACCTGGCGGTCTTCTGCAGCTCGTTCGACCGCCTCGTCATCGCGCCGTTGCTGCTGGCGATCGCGGACGATCTCGGGATCTCGCTGGCGGATGCCGGCATCATCGCGTCGGTCTATCTCGTGGGCTACGGGGTCATGCAGATCGTGTGGGGCATGGTCTCGGATCGGCTCGGGCGCGTGCGCACCATGCGTCTCGCGCTGCTCCTCGCGGCGGTCGCGGGCATCGCCACCGCGGCTGCGCCGGACGTGGCGACGCTGCTGCTGGCCAGGTTCGTCGCCGGTGGGGCCTTCGCGGCGATCGTCCCCGGCGCGCTCATCTACGTCGGCGACACGGTGCCTGTCGCCCAGCGTCACGGCCCGTTGACGGACGTCATGATGATGACGGCGACCGGTATGGCAGCCGCCACGCTCGTCGGTGCTCTCCTGGCCGATCTCGCGAGCTGGCGGCTGGCCTTCGGGGTCCCCGCCGCTGTCGTGCTGCTGGTGGTCGTGCTGATGTCCCGTCTGCCGGAGGTCGCGGCGCAGGGCGAGCGGCTCTCGGTACGGGCGGCGCTCACGCGCGTCCTCGGTAACCGATGGGCGCTCGTCGTGTTCGCGCTGGCGTTCGTCGAGGGTGTGGTGCTGCTCAGCGTGCTCAACTTCCTGCCGACGGTCCTGCAGAACCAGGGGATGAGCACCACGTTTTCCGGGGCCGTCACCGCGGCCTACGGCGTGGCCGTCATCCTGGCCACCCGCGTCGTCAAGGCCGTCGCGGACCGCATGACGCAGGCGCAGCTCGTCGCTGTCGGGGGCGCTTCTGGTGCCGGCGCCTTCGTGGGGCTCGTCATCGACCCCGGCACCGCCGGCGTGCTCATCGCGTGTGTCCTCCTGGCCGGAGCGTGGGCGTTCATGCACTCCACGCTGCAGAAGTGGGCCACCGAGGTCGCGCCCGACGCCCGTGCGACGAGCGTCAGCCTCTTCGCCTCGTCGCTGTTCATCGGCAGCGCGGCCGGAACGGCGCTCGGAGCGGTCTTCGCGGACCGGGGAGACTTCGTGACGTTGTTCGCGATCGGGCTCGGGATCGCCGCCGTGCTGGGAGTCGCGGCGACGGTGCTGCGGGCCCGGAGTGAGTAGGGCGGCGGCTGGTGTTTCACGTCTCGTCGTCGTACAGCTGGGATGCCACGCTCCCGAATGCGGCTTGCTCTGCTGGGCGGCCAGCGTGCTGCAGCGCGCACGCGAGACGAGCGTGATCGACGTTTTCATCCAGAGCGACACGACCTCGGCCAGGAGTGCCCGCCGGGAGGCTGAGCCATGCTCGCGTGGGTCGAAGCTGACCACTAGTCGAGTCTCCGGCCCCGCGCTGTGCATCACGGCGATGTGCGCACTGGCCGCCCGATCGCGAACGATCACGGTCATATCAACCGAGTACCGACCGTAAAAAGTGCGTCGATCAAGCGTCGCGCGAGAACACAGAAATGCCCATGGAGCAGTCCCGTCGTCGCGGTGATTTCAAAGCCGTCATTGTACCCGGACGGGTACTTACTGGTCGTGACCAGAGTCCCTAATGTCGGGTCTCACGCCGTAAAGCG
>NZ_JBNDNA010000005.1:71838-245967 GCF_049856175.1 Georgenia sp. Z1491 | reverse complement strand
CCCTCGTGCTGGGCTGCACCCACTACCCGCTGCTGACGGGGGCGATCTCCTACGTCATGGGACCCGACGTCACCCTCGTCTCCTCCGCGGAGGAGACCGCGAAGGACGTCTACCGCACGCTTGTCGCCCACGACATCGAGCGCAGCCCTGCCGCCGGGCCGCCGCAGCACAGGTTCCTGTCCACCGGGGACCCCGAGGAGTTCGAGCGGCTCGCGCGCCGCTTCCTCGGTCCCGAGGTCAGCAGCGTCGAACCCACCAGCCGAGGGGCGGTCGCGCTGTGAGGCTCACCGTCATCGGCTGCGCCGGATCGATGTCCGGACCCGACTCCGCGGCGTCGGCCTACCTCGTCCAGGCGAGCGGCCCCGGTCCGGACGGCACGGAGCGGGTGCACTCGATCGTCCTCGACCTGGGGCCCGGGGCGATGGGCGCCATGCTCAACCACGTGGACCCGGCCGACCTCGACGCCCTCGTGCTCTCCCACCTGCACGCCGACCACATGGTCGACCTCATCGGCATGCAGGTCTACCGCCGCTGGCACCCGGACGGTCCGCTTCCCGCGCTGGCGGTCCACGGGCCGGAGGGCACCCTCGGGCGCACCCGTGACGTCGGCGGCGACGGGCCCGACGAGGACTACTCCGACGTCCTGACCTTCCACGCCCTTGCCACCGGTACGCCCGTGCGGATCGGACCGATGACGGTCGAGGTGTTCGACGCGCGGCACCCCGTGCCGGCGTTCGGCATCCGGGTGACGGGACCCGCGGAGGACGGCTCGGGCAGCGTGACGCTCGGTTACACGGGGGACACCGACTCGTGCCCCGGTCAGGACGAGATGGCCCGGGGCCTGGACCTCCTGCTGGCCGAGGCGGCCTTCCAGGAGGGTCGGGACGAGGCGCGCGGGATCCATCTGACCGGTCGCAGGGCCGGCGAGCTTGCCGTGACGGGTGGGGTGGGCCGGCTCGTCCTCACGCACGTCCAGCCGTGGACCGACAAGGCGACCGTGGTGGAGGAGGCCCGCGGCGTCTACGAAGGGCCCGTCGATCTCGCGGCCCCGGGCGCCACCTGGGTGCTCTGACGGGAGTCCGGGAGCCGGCACGCACCCCTTTCTGTGTTGCAGGTCTCCGACCGCCGGAGGAGGATGAGCCCCGGGAGGTCCTCCGGGTCGCCACGGAGCTGCGGCTACGGAGGTGACCTCCCGCCACGCCCCGTCCTCGGTGGCCCTACCGCCGTGCCCCGACCGCGGTGGCCACCCGGTGGTCGTGCCTGCGGACGCCTGCGGCGCACCGTTAGCCTGCACGCGTGATCGCACCAGGAGACCGCGCGTCCGACCCGCTCGATCCCGCCGCGCAGGAGGCGGCACCGCCGCAGGCCCCGCCCTCCGCGCCACCCACGGCCACGACGACGACCGGCGCGGGTTCCGCCTCGGGAGTTCCCGACGCCATGCGGGCCGACGTCCGGCTGCTGGGCAACATGCTCGGCCAGGTCCTCAAGGAGTCCGGCTCGGACGGGCTCTACGACGACGTCGAGACGCTGCGGCAGCTCGTCATCGACGCCCGCCGGGCCAGCAGCGCGACGGACATCGCCCGCGCCGAGGAGGTTGTCGCCGGCTTCACGCCCGAGCGGGCGATCGAGGTGGCGCGCGCCTTCTCCTGCTACTTCCACCTCGCCAACCTCGCCGAGGAGCAGCAGCGCGTGCGCGTGCTCCGCGAGACCGAGGGCGGCGGTGCCCGCGGCTTCGAGTCCCCGAGCTCCCTGCCGGGCGCCGTGAGGGCGCTCGCCGAGGAGGTCGGTGAGGACGAGGCGCGCCGCCGCCTCGGCGATCTGCGCTTCCACCCCGTGTTCACCGCGCATCCGACCGAGGCCCGGCGTCGTGCCGTGACCCGCGCGATCGGCACGATCGGCAGACTCATCGACGCTCGTGACGACGACCGGCTCGGCCCGTTCGCCCTCGCCGAGATCGACCGCGACCTGCTCGCGTCGGTCGACACGCTGTGGCGCACCGCGGAGCTGCGGCCGTACAGCCCCGGCCCGCTCGACGAGGTCCGCACCCTCATGCAGACCTTCGACAGCTCGCTGGTGCACATCGTGCCCGCCGTGTACCGGCGCCTCGACGACGCGCTGGACCCCGAGGGTGCCGGCATCGCCGATCCGATCGCCCCGGCGTTCGTCCGCCTCGGCAGCTGGATCGGCGGCGACCGCGACGGCAACCCCAACGTCGTCTCTCCGCTGACGATCGAGGCCGCGCAGATCATGTCCGAGCACGCGCTCGCCACGATCGGTGAGCGCACGCGCGACGTCGCCATGCACCTGACCGTCGCGGACACGCTGGTCGCCCCCGACGACGCCGTCTCGCGCCTGTGGCAGCTGCAGCGTCAGCTCAGCCCGAAGGTCGCGGAGCGGGCCGCCGCGATGTCGCCGGGGGAGACCCACCGCCGGGTCCTGCTGTTCGTCGCCTCCCGCCTGGACGCCACCCGTGAACGTGACGCCGACCTCGCCTACGCCGACCCGGAGGAGGCGCTGGAGGACATCCGCACCGTCCGCTCGTCGCTCCTGGCGGCGGGTGCGCGCCGGGCCGCGAACGGCGACCTCGCCGACCTCGAGCGGCAGCTCGTCACGTTCGGCTTCCACGGCGCAGAGCTGGAGATGCGGCAGCACTCGAAGGTCCACCGCCAGGCGCTCGCGATCCTCGACGGTGAGGTGGACCCCGAGGAGCACCCGCCGGCCGTGCCCGTCGAGGAGGTGCTCGACACCATGCGCGCCGTCGCGCTCGTCCAGCGGCGGCTCGGGCAGGGGGCGGCCGGTCGCTACCTCGTCTCCTTCACGCAGTCGAGCGAGGACATCGCCAACGTCTACCGGCTCGCGCGGATCGCTGCCGGCGACGGTCGCCACGCCCCGGTCATCGACGTCGTGCCCCTGTTCGAGACGTTCGAGGACCTGCGCAACGCGCCGCGGATCCTCACCGAGATGCTCGACATCCCGGACGTGCAGGAGCGGCTGGCCGCGAACGGCCGGAAGATCGAGGTCACGCTCGGCTACTCGGACTCCGCCAAGGACGTCGGCCCGGTGGCCGCGACGATCGCGCTCTACGACGCCCAGCGGCAGATCGCCGACTGGGCCAAGGAGCACGACATCTCGCTCACCCAGTTCCACGGCCGGGGCGGCGCCCTGGGCCGCGGCGGCGGCCCCGCCCACCGTGCCGTGCTCGCGCAGCCTCCCCACAGCGTGGACCTGCGGTTCAAGGTCACCGAGCAGGGCGAGGTCATCTCCGCGCGGTACTTCAACCGGGCCATCGGCATCCGGCACATCGAGTCGGTCGCGGCCGCCACGCTCATGGCGTCCGCCCCGAGCGTCGAGCAGCGCAACGCCGAGGCGGCCGAGCGGTACGCCGAGCTGGCCGAGCGCCTCACCGTCACCTCCCGCGAGCGGTTCGACGCGCTCGTAGGTGCCGAGGGCTTCCCCGCCTGGTTCGCGCAGGTCACGCCGCAGGAGGAGGTCGGGCACCTGGCCATCGGCTCGCGACCCGCCAAGCGCGGGCTGTCGGTCGAGTCCCTCGACGACCTGCGGGCGATCCCGTGGAACTTCGCCTGGTCGCAGGCCCGCACGAACCTCACCGGCTGGTTCGGGCTGGGCACGGCGCTCGCCGAGGTCGGCGACGTCGAGCTGCTGCGCTCGGCCTACGCGCAGTGGCCGCTGTTCGCCACGATGGTCGACAACATCGAGATGTCCCTGGCCAAGGCCGACGACCTCATCGCCGCCCGCTACCTCGCGCTCGGTGACCGGGACGACCTCGGCGAGATGGTCCTCGAGGAGCTCGAGCTCACGCGCCGGTGGGTCCTGCAGGTCACGGGCCAGGATCAGCTGCTCGACTCACACCGCGTGCTGGGCCGCGCGGTCGCCCTGCGCAACCCGTACATCGACGCGCTCTCGCTGCTCCAGCTGCGGGCGCTGCGGGTCCTGCGGGGGAGCGGATCCGGCAGCGAGGGGACGGACGAGGTGGCGGACGACGTCGCCCCGGAGGTTCACGAGCTGCTCCTCATCACGCTCAAGGGCGCGGCGGCTGGGCTGCAGAACACGGGGTGACCGCGGCGCCGCGACGTCGTCGAGCGTGCGGTGGGGGGTCGTCGAGCGTGCGGTGGGGAACGTGCCGGGCGGGCGGTTCGTCGTCGACCCTGGAGTCGTCCTCGCGTTCGGTGGTCGTCCGGCCCGGGCCGGAGTGCCCGCCGGTAGCCTCGACGCCATGACCAACGACTCGAGCAGCACCGCCACGCCCCGACCCGACGGCCGCGCACCCGACCAGCTCCGCGACGTCCGGATCACCCGGGGCTGGCAGAAGGCGGGCGAGGGGTCGGTCCTCGTCGAGTTCGGCGACACCCGGGTGCTGTGCGTGGCCTCGTTCACGGCGGGTGTGCCGCGCTGGCGCAAGGACTCCGGCGAGGGCTGGGTGACCGCGGAGTACGCGATGCTTCCGCGCGCCACGAACGACCGCTCCCAGCGCGAGTCCGTGCGCGGAAAGATCGGCGGGCGCACGCACGAGATCAGCCGGCTCATCGGCCGCTCGCTGCGCGCGGTGGTGGACATGTCCGCGCTCGGGGAGAACTCGATCGTCCTGGACTGCGACGTCCTCCAGGCCGACGGTGGGACCCGCACCGCCGCGATCACCGGCGCGTACGTGGCGCTCGCGGACGCCATCGCCTGGGGCCAGCGCGAGGGGCACGTCCGCAAGGGCGCCGGCGTGCTCAAGGACTCCGTCGCAGCCGTCTCGGTCGGCGTCGTCGACGGACGCCCGGTCCTCGACCTGCCCTACGTCGAGGACGTCGCGGCGGACACCGACATGAACGTCGTCACCACGGGCTCCGGCACGTTCATCGAGGTCCAGGGCACGGCCGAGGGCGAGGCGTTCGACCGCGCCGAGCTCGACTCCCTGCTCGACCTCGCGCTCGCCGGCACCGCGCGCCTCACCGAGCTCCAGTGCGACGCCCTCGCGACGGGCTCCGACGCGTGACGGGACCCGGGGTCCCGACGCCGGGATCCGCGGCGGGTGGGCCGGGGCCCGTCGCGCACGTCCCGACGCCGGAGCCCACCCAGGGCGAGCCGCGCAGGCCCCGGCTCGTGCTGGCCACCCACAACCTCGGCAAGCTCGCCGAGCTGCGGGAGATCCTCACCCCGCTCGTCCCCGGTCTGGTGCCGGAGGAGATCGTCACGGCAGGGGAGCTCGGCATCGAACCTCCGGTGGAGGACGGCGTGACGTTCGAGGACAATGCCCTGCTCAAGGCCCGGGCGATCGCCGCGGCCTCCGGCCTGCCGGCCGTGGCCGACGACTCCGGTCTCGCCGTCGACGTGCTCGGCGGCGCGCCCGGCGTGTTCTCCGCGCGCTGGTCCGGCCGGCACGGGGAGGACGCCGCGAACAACGCGCTGCTGCTCGCCCAGCTCGCCGACGTGTCCGACGAGCATCGCGCGGCGCGGTTCGTGTGCGCGGCCGCGCTCGTGGTGCCCGGTGCTCCCGGCGCGACACCGGTCGAGGTCACGCGGCGCGGCGAGATGCCGGGGCGCCTGCTGCGCGAGGCGCGGGGGAGCGGCGGCTTCGGCTACGACCCGCTGTTCCTGCCCGACGGCGAGACGCGGTCCGCGGCCGAGCTCGCGCCCGCCGAGAAGCACGCGATCAGCCACCGGGGTGCGGCGTTCCGTGCCCTCGCCCCCGATGTTGTGCGCGTGCTCGACGCGCGCTGACTCCCGGTCCGATCAGCCCCCGGTGCGGCCCGCGCGTGCGGCGGCCTGCCGCGCGACGTCGGGCCGGTGGTGCGCCACCCACTCGCCGATCCGGTGGCGCTCCCATCGCTCGTCGAACTGGGACAGCGGGATCGCCGTTCTCGACTCACCGGTGTCCGGGTCGGTGCCGTAGCGCGCAGGGTCCTGGGCGTAGGTGCGCTCCGCCAGCGGACCGCCCGTGACCTCCGTGGTGCCGCGACCGACCAGTCCTAGGCCCTCGCGGCGGAAGGCGCTGAACCCCTCCGTCGGAGCGCCGCCTCCGAGCGGGGTGATCGTCGGGATCACCTCGGCCGCGCGGACGTCGTCCCACGCCATCCGCCGGACGGACGAGTCACCGACGTACTCGACGCCGTCGGGGGACAGGGTGAGCGACAGGCCGGCCGCGGAGTCGCGGGCTGCCCGCCGGCCCAGCCAGGCGATGAGCGCGGTCGACACGGCGGCGGCACCCAGTGCGACGAGCAGCGACCACGGGATCCCCGCGAGCGCGAAGAGGGGCCAGTAGACCAGGGCGGTCGCGACGAGCAGGCCTGCTATCCGAAGGGGCGTGCGTGTGACCGTCTCGGCCGCGTGTCGGGAACCGGCGACGGCGACGAACCGCTCGGCGGTCACGAAGTCCTCATCCATCCAGTCTCCTTCACGGCTCTGCGGGCAGCTGGATCGGGGCGTGCGCCCCGCACGAGATGTGTGCCGAGCACCGGCCCGATCGGTTCCGTCGACGCTACCTGCTCCCCGGCCGCGCTGGCGGGGGCTCTGCGGTTGCGTCCAGGATCGCGAGGGGGGGGGGAGGACTCCCCGTCAACGGGGTCACGACTCGTGCTCGATCTCGGTAAAGATCGACGTCCATGACGAGACACCCGACGGCGAGGACCGGCACCACAGCATGAACACCACGAACAGCGGGCACTTCGAGGGCGGAGATTCGCAGGACGCAGTGCTGCTCGTCGTCGATGACGACGCTCGCACGGTCGGCATCGAGCTCGCCGCCGACTGGCCGGAGGTCGTCGCCGAGAAGGACCTCGGTCTCCACCTGGTGGAGGCGCACCGCGCCGCCGTCGCTGCACGTGACACCAGCCAGATGGAGCAGGTGGACCTCGGGGGGTTGCTCGCCAGGTTGCGGACACTGACCACCATGACGCCGGAACAGCTTCGAGAGCACGTCGGAGCTGATGCGGCCGATGCCGCGTGGCGTCCGTCGAGCGCGTCAGGCAACGATGACCTGCTCGATCCCGGGGTACGCGCCGCCCATGCCGAACGGCTCCGAGAGATCCACGGCGAGCCCGACGAGGTGACGTCTCCGGACGGACTACTCACCCTGCAGGGCGTGTCCGGGCGGCCGACCGGACTCACGGTCGCGCGCGGCTGGTCGACGCGCTACGACGTGCAGTCCCAGGCTGCACAGCTCTTCGCGTTGCTCGAGGAGCTGGCTCGACGACACGACGATCGTCTCGCCCAGCTCGACCTCGAGTTCCCGGGCCTGGCCGAACGTCAGCAGGCATCGATCGACCGTGGGCTCGACCTGGTGCGGAGCATCCCGCTGACGGAGAACGACGAAGGACGGAGACAGACCGATGGCTGACATCGAGATCACCTACAGCGTCGTGCGCTCGGTGGCGAGAACCTGGGACACGACGCTCGCCGACGAGTACACGAGGCTCAAGGGCCGGGCGGAGTCGTTCACGGTCGACAGCGGCTCCTGGAGCGGCGGGGTCGGCGGCGTCTATGACTCCATCCGGACGACGATGGCCGCGGTCGCCGGTGGCGGGAGCGACGAGATGGATCTGATGGCGGGCGCGCTGAAGGCCGCGTGTGACCACTACGAGGAGACGGACGAGGAGTCCGAGTACGAGTTCGATACTCGCACCTGACCTCCGCGGTGGGTGTGGATCACCAGGACGACACACTGACGACGAACCGAGAAGAGGACGATATGTCGAGCGCCGAGTTCCTGAGGTCCGAGCTACGCCGAGTCTCGGGCGAGCTGCGTGATGCCGAGGGCGGCCTGCGCAACTTTCCGAACCAGGTCCCGCCGGTGGTCAGCAGTGCGGTCAGTGGCCCCGCGAACGATCTTGCGGACGGCTGCGCGAACGCGTCCGGCGACGCCGATCGCGTCGAGCTGAACGTCCGGGACGACGCCGCGGTGCAGCAGGCGAAGGATGACTGGATCGCGTGGGCGGAGTCCGTGCTCGAGACCATCACGGACTTCCAGACCACCGAGGTCGGACCGCAGCACTGGTCGGCGGACGGTGCCACCGCCTACGCCAACGC
This sequence comes from Georgenia sp. Z1491, assembly GCF_049856175.1. GTDB lineage: Bacteria > Actinomycetota > Actinomycetes > Actinomycetales > Actinomycetaceae > JB111. The sequence continues at coordinate 237,939 of NZ_JBNDNA010000005.1, read as the reverse complement.
CCGCACGCCGCAGAGCGACGCGATGACGTTCATCGAGCAGCACGCCCGCGACATCGCACGTGAGCTGGAGATCTACGGTGAAGCCATCGACGAATTCCGTAACTCGGGCCTGCTGTGGGTCGGGGAGATCGTCCTGCTGCTCGCGTCGATCGTCGCGATCCTCGCCACCCCCGTCACATTCGGGGTCTCGGGCGTCCTCGGCATCGTCGGGCTCGTCGGCTCACTCGTCATGATGGGCTTCACGATCGCCAAGCTCATCGAGCTGGCCAACCAGCTGAAGGACACGACGCCGTTCGACGAGCTGCTCGCCACCATCTCCTCGACCCCGTCCCTCCGTTCGGGTGAGTGGCCCTACGCGCTGAAGGCGCAGGACTGACGAGCGGCAGCTGCTTCCTCACGGTCGGGAGCGGTCGGAACCGGGTCGAGTCGCACGCCGGACGACCAGCACCACGAGCCGCCAGCCGAGGAACCCGGCGGCGAACAGGCCGGCAGCCACGAGCACGAACGTCCACGCGGTGCCGCCGCCGGTGAGTGCGCGCAGTGCCATGCCGATCCCGAGGGTGCCGACCCAGACGACCATCCCGGTGGGCCACAGCGGGGTCGGGGCACGCCACAGCCGACCCGCCACCCACGTGATCGCGAGCGCGGCGAGGAACGGCCACGCAATGCGAGCCAGGTCCCCGGCGCCCCGCTCGTGGGCGTCCGCACCGCCGAGTGTGAAGGCCGCGACCACTGCCACGTCGAGGAGGAGCGCCCACCACACGACGCCACGACGCCGCGCGACCGGTGTCACGCCGTCGGGTCGGGTGGGCGAGGCTCCGGTCCCCGTACGACCGACGTCGTCGTGACGAGCGGGACGGCCCCCGACCCGCTCCCCACCTCTCGTCACGGCAGGCGACCGAGGTGCGCGAGCGCGCGCCGTACGAGGTCGGCGTGCCCCTCGGACATGTCGCCGGTGATCTCCGGTGTGAGCACCTCGCGCGGCGTGAACCAGCTGAGCTCGAGGGTGTCGTTGGACGGGCTGCAGTCGCCCGCGACGGGCACGACGTAGGCGAGCGACACCGCGTGCTGGCGCGGGTCCAGGTAGTGCTCGCCGGGGGTGGGGAAGTACTGACCGATCGCGTACGGCACGGGCGAGACCGGCAGCTGTGGCAGGGCGAGCGGGCCGAGGTCCTTGTCGAGGTGTCGCACGAGGGCCTGACGCACGGTCTCCTGGAACAGGACGCGGCCGGAGACGAGCTCGCGGGTGATCGTCCCCTCGGGGCGGGCACGCAGCAGGAGGCCGACCGCCTCGAGGGTGCCGTTCTCGCCGACCCGCACGGGGACGACGTCGACGTAGAGCATCGGCACCTTGCGGCGCACGAGCTCGAGGTCCTCCTCGGACAGCCAGGGACCCATGTCGTCGGACGCGATGTCGCTCACCCGTCGTTTCTACCCCGGCGGCGGCCTCCGGCGCGACCTGCCACGCGGACGCCGGCGCCGGGCACCCGGGTGCGAGCGAGGTGAAGATCGTGAGCCGCAACCGCGTCGCAGTCGGAAGAACATGGTTACTATCTGCCTACCCCCCTGCGGTATGCACAGCACCCTGTTGTACACACCGTCCTGCTGCACAGCCCCCCGTGAAGGACAGCCCGATGAACCAGCCCGTGTACCCCGGTCCGCACATGGATCAGACCCAGGCACCGACGCCCGACGCACCGCCCGCCGCCGCACCGACGAAGAAGAAGAGGCGATGGGTGCCGTTGACGGCGGCCGCCGTCGCAGGTCTCCTGCTCGGCGTGGGCATCGGGACGTCGCAGGCGAGCGACCCCGCGCTGGTCGAGGCGCGCGAGGAGGCCGAGGCCGAGGCGAGGGACGCCCGAGACGCGCTGGCCGAGGCCGAGGGTGACGCGCAGGATGCCCGTGACGCCTTGGCCGAGGCGGAAGGCGAGGCGGAGGATGCCCGTGACGCCTTGGCCGAGGCGGAGGGCGAGGCGGAGGATGCCCGTGACGCCTTGGCCGACACCCAGGGCGAGGTCGACGCCCTTCAGTCGGAGGTGGACGAGCTGAACGCGGCCGTCGCCGTGGCGGACACGGGCTCCGACAGCGCCGACGACACGACATCGGTGGCGACCGACGAGGACGACGGTGCGGGCGCGCAGGTCGAGGCGCCGCAGCCACCCGCCGCCGGGGAGGCCGACACCTCGGGACGGTCGATCGCGCAGGAGAACGCCGTCGGGTCCGCGGAGAACTACCTCAGCTTCATGTCGTTCTCCCGGCAGGGCCTGATCGACCAGCTGGAGTACGAGGGCTACTCGACCGAGGACGCGACCTACGCCGTGGACAGCCTCTCGGTGGACTGGAACGAGCAGGCGGCGTTGAGCGCCGAGAACTACCTCGACTTCATGTCCTTCTCCCGCCAGGGTCTGATCGATCAGCTCCTCTTCGAGGGGTTCAGCCAGTCGCAGGTCGAGTACGGAGCGGCGGCAGTCGGATACTGACCGCTAGGGGAACGGTGCGCGAGGCGGGACTCGAACCCGCACGCCCGAAGGCACCAGGACCTAAACCTGGCGCGGCTGCCAGTTACGCCACTCGCGCTCGCGGGCTCGCGCCCGCGGAGGAAGAGCCTACGTCGTCGCACGACGCCGAACCGCACGTCGACGCCGAACCGCCGCTACGGCGTCGCCGGATCCGTGAGCCCGAGCTCGCGGGCGAGGAGCGCCATGTGCCCCTTGGCCCGGACGTTGTAGCGCACCCAGCTGACGACCCCGGCCGGGTCGAGCACGACCGTCGAACGGATGAGGCCCGAGTAGGTGCGCCCGTAGTTCTTCTTCTCGCCCCAGGCGCCCCACTGCTCCGAGACCGCGTGGTCCTCGTCGGACAGCAGCGGGAACGGTAGCCCGTCGTCCTCCACGGCCCGGGCCAGCCGCTCGACCGGGTCGGGCGAGATGCCGACGAGGCCGTAGCCCGCGTCGGTGAACACGTCGTACCGGTCACGGGCGTCGCACGCCTGCTGCCGGCACGCGGGGGTCAGCGCCTGCGGGTAGAAGTAGACGACGAGGCCGGCGCTGCCCACGCCCAGCAGCTCCGCGAGGCTGCGGTCGCCCCCGTCGTGTGCCGGCAGGCTGAAGCCGGGCGCGGTGTCGCCGATGGCGAGCCGCGCCCCCGTGGGAGCCGTCACGCCCCGAGCACCTCGCGCAGGCGCGCGACGTGACCGTTCGGGTCGACGCCGTACTCGACGTAGGTCAGTCGCCTCTCGGGGTCGACGACGAACGTCGAGCGCTTGTTGCCCGTCTGCGTGCCGAACGGCGTCTCGTGCGTGCCCCACGTCCCGTAGGCGTCGCCGACGGCGTGGTCCTCGTCGGACGCGAACGGGAACGACACGTGGTTGTCCGCGGCGAACGCCTCGAGGTCCGCGACCGGGTCCGCCGAGATGCCGACGAGCGAGTAGCCGGCGGCCGCCAGCGCCGCCTCGTTGTCCCGGAAGTCGCAGGCCTCCGTGGTGCAGCCGGGGGTGGCGGCCTTCGGGTAGAAGTACACGACAGCACCCTTCCCGGAGCTGACGAGCTCGGAGAGGACGACCCGCGAGCCGTCGTGCGCGGGCAGGTCGAAGTCGGGGGCCAGGTCACCGGTGGCGAGAGATTCCATGTCCCTATCGTGACATCAGGACGGCGGCCCGCGCCGGTGTGCCCGAGGAAGGGCCACGACGACGATGCCCCCGACGACGACCGCGGCGAGCACCGCACCCGTGAGGGCCGGAGACACGGCGAACAGCGGCAGCAGCAGGGGAGCGGCGGCGCCGGCACCGAACTGCGCGGCCTGCATGACGGACGTCGCCCCCGACTCGTTGCTGGGGGTCGAGGCGATGGCCAGGCTGGAGGACAGGATCCGCACGCAGGTGGCGGTCGCTCCGCACAGCGCGAGGGCGAGCACGAGGACCCACAGCGCGGGGGAGACCTGGACGGCGAACGTGGCCGCCGCGAGCACCGCGGACGCGACGGCGCCCATGGTGAGGACGCCGACGCGGTCGGCCCATCCGCCGGCGACCCGCGCCGTCGCGAACCCCGCGACCCCGAAGGCGACGACGACGAGCCCCCGCTGACCCGGGCTCATCCCGAACCGGTCGGTCGCGATGAGCGCCGCGGACAGCACGACGAAGTTCGCGGCGAGCTGCGCGCAGGCCGCCACGACGGTGGTGGACCCGAGGCGCAGGTTGGCCAGCGCCCGCCAGGACCCGACCTCGCGCTCGACCCGGCCCCGCGGCCCGGACGGCGTGAGCACGGCGAGCAGCAGCGCCGCGACGGCCGTGGCGAGGAACGCGATCCGCCAGTCGTAGCCGGCCGCGAGACCACCGGCGAGCGGGGACAGCGCCTGCCCGCCCGCCTGGGCAGCGGCGAGACCGCCGAGCGCGCGGCCCACGTGCCGTCGGTCGCTCGCCGCGACGATGAGCGTGATGAGCACCGGCGTGAGGAAGGCGTTGGCCCCGCCCTGGAGGGCGCGGGCCCCGAGGAAGAGCGGGAGGTTGGGGACCAGGGCGCAGGCCAGGGAGGTGGCCGCGTACACGGCGTAGCCGACCCGGACGACCGTGGCGCGGTCCCACCGGCTCGCCAGGGTGCCCGAGACGAGGAGCAGGACGGCGAACGGTGCGAGGTACCAGGTGATCGACTGCGAGGCGCCGTGGACCGTGGTGCCGAGCCCCTCGGCGAGCTCGGGCAGCATCGTCGTCACCATGCCCCCGCCGAAGGGTCCCATGAAGCCGCCCAGGTAGAGCACCCAGAGCCGCCGGGGGGCGGCGGCGGGTGGGGTGGTCACAGCGTCAGGGTAGGCCGCTGTGCGTGACCTCACGGCCCCGGACCGGGCGACGGACTGGGCCGCCGTGTCCCGCCACGGTAGTGTGATCCCTCGGTTCAGCCGGTGCCCGTCGCCCCACGACGGACCCCAGCACCGAGCACCGCTAGCTCAATCGGCAGAGCAACTGACTCTTAATCAGTGGGTTCTGGGTTCGAGTCCCAGGCGGTGTACCGGCAACGAGGGCCCCGGACGCGGACATCCGCGTCCGGGGCCCTCGTCGTCTCCCCGTGCGCGGCAGGTGGGCACCGGGCAGCGCCGCGGCCCTGTCGACGACGAACGTCGTCTCCCCGTGCGCGGCGGGCGGGCCCCGAGTAGCGTCGTGCCACGGGGACGTGGCGTCGGCCCGGGGGCGCCTCGCAGCGTGCGAGCGCCCGCACCGGGCGGCCCGCGTCCACACCTTGAGGAGGCACGTCATGAGTCACCACGGAAAGCATGTCGCCGACCGCCACGACGGCGAGCACGACGAGGTGGGCGAGTCGCAGCCCAGCGAGTACCAGCACGGCGTGAACCGCCCGGACAACCCGGTGGCCGAGCACGAGGACCGCTCGTCCGCGTTCATGCACGACGGACAGGACGGTGGCGGCGGTACCGGCCGCACGCACGACGGTGGCGTGCTGGGCGGCTCGGGCGTCGAGGGCGACAAGGGGGGCACCCTGCGTCCCGACGAGCCGGACGTCTGACACGACCGCCGATCAGCTGAGCAGATCACCCGTACGACACCATCGAACGAGGGAGAAGCATGATCAGCATCAATGACGTCGGGGGCATCCTCGCCGCGAAGACGCCCGTCCGGGGGAACGACGGCAAGATCGGCACCGTGGGGCAGGTGTTCCTCGACGACTCGAGCAACGACCCCACGTGGATGACCGTCAACACCGGTCTGTTCGGCACCAAGGAGTCGTTCGTCCCGCTGGAGGGGGCGAGCTACGACCACGACGAGATCGTCGTGCCCTTCACGAAGGACCTCGTGAAGGACGCTCCGCGGCTCGACGTGGACGAGAGCCTCAGCCCCGAGCAGGAGAGCGAGCTGTTCGCGCACTACGGGCTCCAGGGCCGGTACGCGGGCTGGGACCAGCAGCCCGGCGTCGCCGACCAGGAGCGTCGTCCGGACATCGACCCGGCGGTCGCCGGTGGAGGTGTCCACGGAGCGCCCCCCGCGGCCGGCTTCCAGGGAGCACCGGCGCAGGGTGCCGACGAGCGCGGCGCGTTCCGCGACGACCGGCCGGACTCCGCGCGTCCCGACGTTCCGACCGCCGACGGGCGCCCGCTCGAGGCCGACGTCTCCACGACCGACGCCGCAGCGGCCCCGGACGAGCGGGTCGCCCCCTCGGCGGGCCCCGGACCCGACCTGCCGCCGGCGGGCGGGCCCGGCACGCACGCCGCCCCGGCGGTGACCGAGCGTCCGGCACCCGAGCCCGTCGCGGGCGCCGAGCCCCGGACCGGGCACGACGTCCCCGCGGGGGCGCGGCCGACGCACGCCGACCACGGCGCTCCCGCGGGCACCGACGCGGCCGGTCAGGCGACCGGACGTGTGCGCCTGCGTCGGTACACCGTGACGGAGACCTTCGCCGAGGACGGCACGCCCGTCACCAGCGAGGACATCCACATCGAGCGTGATCCCGAGGACGCGGACGGCACGGGCGGACCCGGACCGCTCGGCGACGAGGGCGCCGGGCGGCACAGCCGCTGACCCCACGCGGGGGGCCGCCGCTGAACACGGACGGGGCCCGACGACGGAACGCACGTTCCGCCGTCGGGCCCCGTCCTTGTGTCCGGTCGTCCGTGTGCCGGGTCAGCGCTTCCTGCCGCCCATGCGACGACTGCCCTTGCGCATCCCGCCGCCGCGACGCTTCGATGAGCCGCCCGAGGACCGGCGGCGCGAGCGGCCCGAGCCTCCGCCGAAGCGCCCCGAGAACGACCGTGATCCCGAGCCGCCACCGAACGAGCCGCCGAAGCTGCTCCGCCCCGACGAGCCACGACGGCGTCCCGAGCCGCGCCCCCAGCCGGACCGGCGACGCCGATCACGGCCGTAGCCGTCGTCACCGCCGTGCCCTGAGTACCCGCCCGTTCCCAGCCGCCAGAGGATCCTCGCCACGTTGATCACGGCGATGATGACGACGGCGGTGATCACCCACCCCGTCGGGAACGACGCTCCTCCCGTTGTCATGAGGCGCCGCGCCCCTGCCGCGCGCGGAGGTACTGCGCCTCGAGGCCGGACCACCCCTCGTCGGCGGTGCCGGACGGCGCGGGGCCGACGTTCCCGGTCGACGCCTGGTGCCGCAGCTCGAGCATGCGGATCTGGTGCTCCTGGCGGCGCCGCTCCGCGCGCAGCCGGAGGATCCCCTGGACGACCCTGCCGACGATGATCAGCACCATGAGGGCCGGCACGACGTAGAACATGATCGGCGTCGGGCGGTCCGCGAACGGCGAGGCACCGGCAAGCACCGGAGTGGCAAGGACCGGTGAGGCGAGTGCTGAGAGGCTCGGCATGGCGACATGGTGTCACCGGGGCGTCACGCCGGGAACGGTTCCATCGGGGCAGTTCAGACCATCGCCCGCTCTCTGGACGTCACCCGCACCAGCAACCTCGCCGACACCCTTGAGAGCGGTGCCTCGCGGCCTCAGCGGCGCATGACCTTGCGCGCCAGCCAGTTGCCGAAGAACTGCACCGACTGCACGAGGATGACGATGACGATCACCGTGATGACCGTCAGCCACCAGTCGAAGCGCTGGTAGCCGTAGGTCAGGGCGAACGCACCGAGACCGCCGCCGGAGATCATCCCGGCGAGGGCGGACATGTCGACGATGGCGATGAAGATGAACGTGTAGCCGAGGATGAGCGGTCCGAGCGCCTCGGGGATGACGACGGTGCGGATGATCCGCCAGGGCGAGGCGCCCATCGCGCGCGCCGCCTCGATGAGGCCGGGGTCGAGCGCCACGAGGTTCTGCTCGACGATCCGCCCGGTGGCGAACGAGGCCATGATCGACGCCGGCACGATGAACGCCTCCGTGCCGATCCGGGTGCCCACGATCCCGATCGTCACCGGGCCCATCACTGTGAGGAAGATGATGAACGGGATCGGCCGGACGAAGTTCGTCAGGACGTTGAGGAACCCGAACAGCCAGCGGTTGGCGAGCACGCCCCCGCGCCGGGTCGCGTAGAGCAGCGTCCCCAGGACGAGGCCGACCACGCCGCCGATGAGCAGCGTGGTGCCGACGATCTGCAGCGTGACGAGGAAGGCCTCGAGGAAGACGTCCCAGTTGTTCTCCCAGTCGAACGTCATCGCGGGCCCTCCGTCTCGGGCGTGGTCGGGCCGGTCGGCGTGGTCGGACCGGTCGGCGTGGTCGCATCGGTCGGGGTCGTCGGTGCGGGCGGCAGGTCGTTCGGGTCGGGCCCGGCGTCGAGCTCGTGACGCTCGACCTCGGCGACCTCTTCGAGGGCCTCCACGAGCGCCGCCACCCGCTCGGCGTCCCCGGTCAGCGCGAAGGTCAGCGACCCGAGCGGTCGGTTGCCGACGTCGGTGATGCCGCCGTAGACGAGGGCCGACTGCACGCCGGGGTGCTCGCCGAGCGTCCGGGCCAGCACGGCGGACGACCCACGGTTCTCCCGCACGGCCACGGTGGCGAGAACGGCGCCCGGGTGGGTCTCGGCGAGCGCGCGGAGCGTGTCGGTACGCGGCCTGTCGCGCAGCGACGTCGCGACGAAACGGCGGGTCGTGTCGTGCTGGGGGTCGGAGAAGAGGTCGTAGACGGTGCCGGACTCGACGACCTCGCCCAGCTCCATCACCGCGACCCGGTCGCACAGGTGCTTGACGATGTCCATCTCGTGGGTGATGAGGACGATGGTCAGGCCGAGCTCCTCGTTGATGCGGCGGAGCAGGGCGAGCACCTCGCGCGTGGTCTCCGGGTCGAGGGCCGACGTGCACTCGTCGGCCAGCAGGATCCTCGGCCCCGGGGCGAGGGCGCGCGCGATGCCCACGCGCTGCTTCTGCCCGCCCGAGAGCTGGTCGGGGTAGGAGCGGGCCTTGTCGCTCAGCCCGACGAAGTCCAGCAGCTCGGCGACCCGGGCGGTACGCCGCTCCTTCGACCAGCCGGCCAGGCGCAGCGGATAGGCGATGTTCTCGGTGACCGTCTTGCTGTTGAAGAGGTTGAACTGCTGGAAGATCATCCCGATCTCGGGCCGGATCGGGCGGATGCGCCGCTCGGTCAGGCCGGAGATCTCCGTGCCGAGGACGCTCACGCGCCCGTCGGTGACGGGCTCGAGGCCGTTGATGAGCCGGACGAGGGTGGACTTCCCGGCGCCGGACCAGCCGATGACGCCGAAGATCTCACCCTCGGCGACCTCCAGGCTCACGTGACGCACGGCGCGCACGTCGCCGGACTTGCTCGGGAACGTCTTCGACACGTCGTCGAAGGAGATGACTGTGCTCATGGCACCTTTCATGCCGGTGGCGGGGCGCGGTGCTCCGCGCCCCGCCGACGGTGGGCTCTGAGGGTTCTCCGGTCCCTGCCTCGCAGGTGGCAGGGTCAGCCCTCGGCGAGCGAGGCCTGCACCTCGTCGAGGATCTCCTGCAGCTCGGCCGGGTCCTGGTCCGCGATCGAGGCGGTGCCGCCCGAGCTCTCCTGGAGGGCGTCGACGACGCTCTGGTCGTGGAAGAGCTCGACGAGCCGGGCGTAGTTCTCGTTCTCCGCCTCGTCGGCACGGGCGACGAACACGTTGATGTAGGGGCGGGCGCCCTCGGACTCGGCGGAGTCCTCGAAGATCGCATCGGCGGGGGAGAGCCCCGCGTCGCTGACGAAGTCGTTGTTGACGATCGAGGCCGCGACGGAGTCGAGCGCGACGACCGTCTGGTTCGCGTCCATCGGCGCGACGGTCACGCTGGAGGCGCCCTCGTCCACGTCCGTCGGGTCGGGGACGACGCCGGCGTCCTCGTTGAGCACGATCAGCCCGGCCTCCTCCAGGACGAACAGGGCGCGCGCCTGGTTGGTCACGTCGTTGGGGATGGCGATCTCGGAGCCGTCGGGGATCTCCTCGACGTCGGTGAACTCGGTCGAGTACAGGCCGAGCGGGTAGACGGCGGTGGCGCCGATCGGGGTGAGGTCGTCGCCCGTGGCCTCGTTGTGCTGCGCGAGGTAGAGGATGTGCTGAAACTGGTTGAGGTCCAGCGAGCCGTCCGTCAGCGCCGGGTTCGGCTGCGTGTACTCGGTGAAGTCCTGGACCTCGATGTAGATGCCCTCCTCCTCGGCCAGGTCCGTGAAGATGTCCCACTGCGGGTCGGCCGCACCGACGACGCCGATGCGGATGGGGGAGTCCGCGGAGGACCCGCGCTCCCCGTCGCCCTCGTCCTCCGAGGAGCAGGCGGCGAGCGTGAGGGGCAGTGCGGCGGCGAGCGCGAGCAGAGCGGCTGCGCGGTGGGTGCGGCGTGCGGTCATCGTGATCCCTGTCGGTGCGTGGGGCCCGGGGGGTGCCCGGCGGAACGGCAGGACTCTGCGCGGTCCCCGGGGGTGCGCGCTGCCCCCGCCCCCCATGTCTCACATGCTGGTCACGCCGGGGTGACCTGCGCGACGCCGGTCGTCGGCGTGCGTGGCGCCGGGCCGCGCGGCGCCGTGGTCGCGGGTAGATTGCCGAGCATGTCGACGACGCCAGTAGTCACCCTTGCCACGTGGTCCGGAGCGCCGGAGCTCAGCGACGACGAGCGGGAGCTGCCGGCCGCGTTGCGCGCCCGCGGCATCGACGTGCGGGTGCGCGTGTGGGACGACCCGACGGTCGACTGGTCCGAGGCCGGGCTGGTCGTCGTCCGCGGCGTGCGCGACTACGCGCAGAAGCTCGACCAGTTCCTCACGTGGACGAAGTCGTTGCACCGGGTGCTCAACCACCCCGACGTCATGGAGTGGAACACCGACAAGCACTACCTGCTCGAGCTCGAGAAGCGCGGGATGCCGATCATCCCCACGCAGTGGCTCGAGCCCGACGTCGGCTACAGCAAGCACCAGATCCATACGCGGATGCCGGCCGACGGCGACTTCGTGGTCAAGCCCGCGGTCTCCTCCGGCGGGCGCGGGACCGGTCGCTACACGTCCACCGACGCCGCCTCCCGGCAGGAGGCGATCCTGCACGTCGACCGGCAGCTGCGGAAGGGCCGGACCGTCATGGTCCAGCGCTACCTCGACCAGATCGACCGCGAGGGCGAGATCTCCCTCATCTACTTCAACGGCCTCTCCGAGCACATGGTCGTCAAGGAGCCGATGCTCCACCCGTCCTTCCGCTCGGTCGACGACGTCCACGAGGAGGTCGCGTCCTCCCGCGAGGCCTCCGAGGAGGAGTGGCGCTGGGGCGAGCGGATCCGGCGGGCCATCCACGGCTACATCAAGGACCGGCTCGGCCGCGACGAGCAGCTGCTCTACTGCCGGGTCGACCTCGTCCGGGACGGCAAGGGCGGCTTCTACGTCATGGAGATCTCGCTCATCGACGGCTCGCTCTACCTCGGTGCCGTCGACGACGGGCTCGAGGCGTTCGCGGACGCCATCGCCGTGCGCGCGTTCTGGTGACCTGACCGCTCGCCGACCGCCCTGCCCCGGTCCGGGCCGCCTCGGCCCGTCGGGTTGCGGAGGCTGGACCCGGTTGGCACCGTGGCGGGGTGGACCTCTCGGAGCAGATCGCAGCCGTCGGGCGTGCCCTCGAGCCCGGCGACGGTACGCACGTCGTGCTCCTCCAGCAGACCTTCGCGGCGAAGGCCGCCGAGCTGTGGTCGGCGTTCACGGACCCGGCCCGGCTCGAGAGGTGGCTCGAGCCCGTCGAGGGCGACCTGCGCGAGGGGGGCCGCTACCGGCTGACGGGCAGCGGCACCGAGGGCACGATCGAGCGCTGCGTCGAGCCGGGCGCCCTCGACGTGACCTGGGAGTTCGAGGGCGACGTCAGTCGACTGTCGGTGGCGATCGTGCCGTCCGGTGGGGGGACGACGGTGGCCCTGCGGCACACGGTGCCCGACGACGACCACTGGCGCGCGTTCGGACCCGCCGCGACCGGGATCGGCTGGGACGGCGCGTTCCTCGCCCTGGCGCTTCTCCTCGCCGGCGACCCGCGCTCGACCCCGGAGGCGATGGGCGAGTTCAGCACGTCCGAGCCCGGGCTGCGGTTCGCCACCGAGCTGGCACGCGCCTGGGAGTCCGCCCATCTCGCCGCCGGGGCCGACCCCGAGGTGGCGCGTGACGCGGCGGCCCGGGCGGCGGCCTTCTACCGCGGCGAGGAGGAGCCGGGCTGACCCGGGCCCCGAGGACCGGCCGGCCACGGGCCCCCGGGGCTCGCGGCCCGTGCCGCCCCGATCCGTCCGGAGCTACGCGTCCCGGCCGACGTCGTCGATCGTCGACACCACGTGGGCGTCCTCGCCCAGGTCGTGCTCGTGGATCGTCCCCGGCGGGCCGACGAGCCACACTCGCGCGCCGTCGTCGGTCAGGCGGCGGACCACGTCGCCGAGCATGCGGGTGGCGGTCGGGTCGACCGACGTCGTCGAGCTCGTGTCGATGACGACGACCGGGTGCGACGGCGGGTTCTCCGAGATCACCCGCGTGACGGCCTCGACGCTCGAGAACCGCAGCGGTCCCTGCAGCTCGTAGCAGGTCGCCGAGGCGCCGCCGCCCAGGTCGAGCGTCCGGCGGCCGCGGATCACGGACCTCGTGAGCGGCGGGACGGACATGAGGTGCAGGCCGAAGTCGTGGCTGAGCCGCTCGAAGATCTCCACGCCGCGGGCGCTCGACCCGTGCTCGTCGAGCGGGGGAGAGAACGAGGCGACGCCGAGCTGCCCGGGCAGCGCGCCGATGAGTCCGCCGCCGACACCGCTCTTGGCCGGGATGCCGACGTCGGTGATCCAGTCGCCGGCCGCGTCGTACATCCCGCACGCGAGCATGACCGACAGCGTCTGGCGCACGACCGTGCCCGGTACGACCTGCTCCCCCGTGACGGGGTTCGTCCCGCCGTTGGCGAGGGTGGCCGCCATGACCGACAGGTCCCGCGCGCTCGCCCGCACCGCGCACTGGCGGACGTATCCGCGTACGGCGGCGTGCGCGTCGGTCCCGAGGATCCCGTAGCCGGCCAGCATGTGCGCGATCGAGTAGTTGCGGTGGGCGGTGCCCATCTCGGACTCGAACACCGTCTCTTCCACATCGAGGCGCCGCCCGGCGAACGCGGACAGGCCGTCGAGGATGACCGCCTCCCGGTCCGCGTCCGTGAGCCCCGGGTCGCCGACGAGGGTGTTCGTGGCGATGGCGCCGGCGTTGATCATCGGATTGTAGGGACGCTTGGAGACCTCCTCGAGGGTCATCTCGTTGAAGGCCTCCCCGGTGGGCTCGACGCCGACCTTCGCCTCGACGGCGGAGATCCCCCGGTCGCGCAGGGCCAGGGCGTACACGAACGGCTTGGACACGGACTGGATCGAGAGCAGGGTGTCGGCGTCACCGGACGTGTAGGTGACCCCGTCCGTGGTCGTCAGCGCCAGGCCGAGGAGGCCGGGGTCGACCCGGGCGAGCTCGGGTATGTAGGTGGCCTGCTCCCCGCGGGCCGGCCCGATGGCCGTCGCGGCGAGGATCTCGTCGAGGTACTCGGCGACCGGGGAGCGCATGGCACCATCGTCACATGACCGATCCCTACGCACCGTCGACGAACGGGGGCGACGGGCGGGCGTGGGTCGTGCCGGTCGTCGTCGGGCTCGCCGCGGTCGCCGCCTTCCTCGGCTTCTGGTGGGGGCACTCCGACGCCACCGCGCACGGCCTCGACGAGGACGGAGTGCGCGCCGCCGCGCTGGTCGTGGGCGGGGCGGCCGCGGTCGGGGCGTTCGGCGTCGGCAACATCGTGGCGCTCCTGCTCGCCCGTGCACCGGGCCGACGGATCTCGGCCGGGGTCACGTTCGGCCTGTCCGTGGCGCTCATCGTGGTCGCCGCCGTGCTGGTCCTCGTGCTCTATCCCGTCATGCTCGAGCGGTAGCGGACGCTCCCGTCGGCTGAGTGCTCACCCGCCGACGCGGTGGCGGACCGGTGGAACATGTCCGTACCGCCCGCGGTTGTCCCCCACATGGAACCCACCGCCGTGCTGTACGAGGGGACACCGGGTGACCGCCTGCTGACCGACGGCCTGACCGTCGTCGGGGCGGAGGCTGCCGACGTCGTCCCCGAAGCCCTGCGACTCGTCGGGGAGGGGTGGGCGCGGCTCGAGCTCTGCGGCGGGCTCCCGGTCGACGTCGCGGCAGAGGTCCGGGCTGCTCTCGCGGGAGACGACCGCCCGGACCCGGTGCGGCTCGGCCTCAACCGGTACGGCTTCGAGTCGCTCGAGCTCATCGCCGACTTCAAGGCGGCGTTCGGGCGCGGCGAGGTCCGTCCGCAGGTGTTCCTGGTCCCCGCGCGCGACGGCGTGGAGCGTGTGGAGCATCCTGACGCGACGATCATCCCCGTCGGGTCGCTCTGGGAGACGGAGGGGCTGGCTGTCGATCTCGCCGGAGCAGGCGTCGGGATGATCGAGCTCTACGGGGGCCTGGGTACCGACCACGCTGCCGCCGTGTGGCGCGGTTCCGGCGGACGCATCCCCGTCGGGTTCGTCGGTTACGACGACTGATCGCGACGAACGTGCCTGGGCGTGCGTCGCGCGGGTCGGCCCCGCCGGCGGGGCACGGTCCGGCCCTCCCGGAAGGGAACGGCCCGAGGCGCCCTCGGTATGATCGGAGTGTCCGCGTCAGGCGGGTGAGCACGGTATCTCGGCGCCCGGCGCGGGGTGGTGCGGGCACCTTCGCCCGCACCGGAGCCGAGGAGGCGCACCATGACCACGGACCCGTCGAGGGACGACGCAGAGTTCCCCCAGGACGCCCCGGCCGCGGGTGCCGGGCCGATGTCGCACGAGGACCCGACCGCCGCTCGCCTTGAGCGCAGGCGCATCACCCAGGCGGACGCCGACCGGGCGAGCACCCGTAACCGGTACTGGTTGGTGGCGGTCATCGTCGCCGCCGCCGTCTCGGCGGCCTACTTCGGATTCACCTGGGCCGAGGTCGAGGCAGCGAACGGCGGAGCGGACGAGCAGGTGGCGACCGACGCCGGGGTGGCGGCGGCGCTCGCGGCCCTGCTCGGGGTGCTGGGGGTGGGGCTGCTGCTCCTGGCCCTGGTGGTGCGCGGGCGCGCCGCGACCAGGATCACTCTTGTTGTCGCCGCGCTCGTGTCGCTCGCCGTCGCGGCCGTCCTGGCGCTGTGGGTGTATCCGGCCGTGCTCGACGGATGAGCCCGACGGGCGCGACGCCCCTCAGGCCGGCTCGACGGTGAAGAGGCCGGGGTAGTCGACCACGAGCCCCTGGTCGTCGACCGTGATCTCGCGGGTGAAGTCGGAGTCCATCGACTCGTAGAGGTACAGGTGGGTGTCGAGCCGCGTGTACCGCTGCGGGTCGGTCGTCACCTCCAGCGACGGCGTGTCGACGTAGGCGCAGACGATCTCCGCGGAGGCGCCGAGGTCGAGGTCGAGTCGCCGGATCGGCAGGGTGTTGGTGAACGGGCTGAACGACAGGTCGATGTCGACCGCGTCCGCGAGGTCCTCGCGGTCTTGCGCGTCGACGCTCCAGACGCCGGCGGGGGAGCGGTGGACCGACAGCGCACGGCCGTCGCCGGAGCCGACCGTGAGGTGGAGGAAGTCCCAGTCGTGGGTGAGGCTCGCCCGGTAGGAGTAGCGCTCCTGGCCGACCTCGACGGCACCGACGGCGACCAGGCTCGCCGCGTGGTGGAGCTCGAGGTCCTCGTGCCCCTCCTGGTCGAGCCGGGTCCACCTGCGGGTCAGCGAGTGCATTGGGGTCCTTCGAACGACGGGCGGCGGGCACCCTGAGCGTCGCCTCCGGCGGCGCGGACCGCAACCCGGTCGAGCCGGGGGGGCAGCCCGCCTCCCGTCAGACCTGGACCGCGCCGAGGATGTCGAGCACCTCCTCGGGCGAGCCCGCCGCGCGCAGCCGGTCCACCTCCGCCTCGTCGAGGAAGACCTGCGAGAGCGCCGAGAGCACCTGGAGGTGGTCGTCACCGGTGCCCGCGATGGCGACGACGAACTCCGCCCGCTGCCCGCCCCAGTCGACGCCCTCGGTGTACCGGACGAAGGACAGCGACGTGCGTCGGACGAGGTCCTTGGCGGCGTCGGTCCCGTGCGGGATCGCGAGCCCGTTCCCGACGAGCGTGGACACCGACAGCTCGCGCTCGTGCATCGCGGCCACGTACTCCTCGGGGACCGCGCCCGCGGCGACCAGCAGCCGACCCGCCTCGTCGATCGCGTCGTCGCGGTTCTGTGCGGCGCCGTCGAGGACGATCGACTCCCGCGCGAGCAGGCCGTGCCTCGGGGGTGCGGCGGTCGCGACCGCCGCGGCACCTTGATCGGCACCGATCGGAGCGCCGTGCTCGGTGCCGACCGGGGTGCCGGCTCCGTCCGCGGTCCCGCCCACGGTCCCGTCCGCCTGCTCCTGGAGCAGGGCGACGACGTCGTCGTAGCGCGGGCTGGCGAGGAACTCGTCGACGGACACGTGGACGGCCGACGGCGTACGGCCGCGGGCGCGCTCGGTGAGGTCCCGGTGCGTGACCACGAGGTCGACGTCGTCCGTGAGGCTCGCGATCGCCCGGTTGTCCACGGTGACGTCGGTGAAGCCGGCCGCGTGCACCTTCCTGCGGAGGACCGAGGCCCCCATCGCGGAGGATCCCATGCCGGCGTCGCACGCGAACACGATGGTGCGGATCCGGCCCGTCCCGCCCGCACCGGCGACGAGCGAGGAGGCGATCGAGCTGCGCCCCTTCATCTCCACCATGTCGGCCGTCGCCCCGGCGAGGTCGTCGGAACCCGACCGCCCCGTCCGCAGCAGGGCGCCGGCGACCACGAAGGTGACGGCCGCCGACAGGACGACGGACAGCGTGACGCCGAGGAGGCTGCCGGCCGGTGACTGCAGGAGCACCGCGATGATCGACCCCGGCCCGGCCGGGGCGCGCAGCCCGGAGTCGAGGAGCAGGTTCGTCGCCACGCCGGTCATACCACCCGCGATCATCGCGACGATGAGCACCGGCTTCATGAGGACGTACGGGAAGTAGATCTCGTGGATGCCGCCGACGAACTGGATGAGGGCGGCGCCGGGCGCGGACGCCTTCGCCATGCCGGTGCCGAAGACCGTGAACGCGAGGAGCAGCCCGAGCCCGGGTCCGGGGTTCGCCTCGATGAGGAAGAGGATCGACTGCCCCTCCGACGCCGCCTCGGCCGTCCCGAGCGGGGTGAAGACGCCGTGGTTGATCGCGTTGTTGAGGAAGAGCACCTTCGCAGGCTCGACGAGCACGGAGGTCAGTGGCAGGACGCTGTTGTCCACGAGGACGTCGACCACCCGCTCCGCGGCGGTGGAGAACGCCGAGACGAACGGGCCCGCGGCGACGAACCCGACGACGGCGAGGAGCATGCCCCAGATGCCGGCCGCGAAGTTGTTGACCAGCATCTCGAACCCGGGCCGGATGCGGTCGGCCCACAGCGCGTCGAGCTTCTTCATCGACCAGCCGCCGAGCGGTCCCATCACCATCGCGCCGAGGAACATCGGGACGTCGGCACCGGCGATCGCGCCCATCGTCGCGATCGCGCCGACCACGCCACCTCGAGCCGTGTCGCCGTACATCATCCGACCACCGGTGTACCCGATGAGGATCGGCAGCAGGTAGGTGATTGTCGGACCGACGATTCCGCCGCCCTCGGCGCCGGCACCCCAGCCGCCGAAGTGCTCGACGAACCCGTACCCGCCCTCGTGCCCGAGGACGCGGTCGCCGACGAGCGTGATCCACCCCGCCTCGATGAACAGGGCGGTGATGAGCCCCCACGCGATGAACGCGCCGATGTTGGGCATCACCATGTTCGACAGGGCCGTGCCGAACCGCTGCACGGCCACCCGGGCGCCCCGCCCGGGGCGGGCGTCCTCCGCGGCCGGCCTCACGTCAGTGGGTGCGGACATCTCTCCTCCTCGAGATCGACGGCGGCCGACGTCGGCCGTCGCGCTGCCACACGTCTATTGCGAGGATGAAACCACACGAACCCAACTGAAGCCAAGTAAACAGCGCTGGCAGATTCTGCGAACGTGTGGCTATGATCGGGGTCGGCGGCCGGCACCGGCGCCGACGGTCGACCCAGGAGGACCGATGAAGGCCCTGCGCTTCTACGCACCCGAGGACGTCCGGCTCGAGGACGTGCCGGAGCCGACGTGCGGACCGCACGAGGTGAAGATCCGCGTGCGGAACTGCTCGACGTGCGGAACCGACGTCAAGATCTTCCACAACGGGCACCAGAACCTCAGCCCCCCACGGACCACCGGGCACGAGATCGCCGGCGAGGTCGTCGAGGTCGGTGCGGACGCGGCGGCCCCGGACGGCAGGCCGT
This sequence comes from Georgenia sp. Z1491, assembly GCF_049856175.1. GTDB lineage: Bacteria > Actinomycetota > Actinomycetes > Actinomycetales > Actinomycetaceae > JB111. Next base: position 219,710 of record NZ_JBNDNA010000005.1, on the reverse strand, counting down.
GGCAGGTGGGCGACCGCGTGCAGGTGATCGCCGCCGTGCCGTGCGGTCGGTGCCACGAGTGCCGCCGGGGCTGGATGGCCGTGTGCCAGAACCAGACGTCGGTCGGCTACCAGTACGAGGGCGGGTTCGCCGAGTACATGGTCGTGCCCCGCGAGGTCCTCGCCGTCGACGGTCTCAACCGCGTCCCCGACGGCGTCGGGCTCGACGAGGCGTCCGTGGCCGAGCCGCTCGCCTGCGTGATCAACGCGCAGGAGCTCCTCGGGATCGAGGAGGGGGACACGGTCGTCGTGTTCGGTGCCGGTCCGATCGGCTGCCTCCACGTCCGTGTCGCCCGCGGCGTCCACGGCGCCGGGGCGGTCCACCTCGTCGACGTCAACGCCGAGCGGCTCGCGATGTCCGCGGCCGCCGCCCGGCCGGACGGGACGATCGACGCCTCCACGGTCGACGTCGTCGAGCGGGTGCTCGAGCTGACCGGCGGGCGGGGGGCCGACGTCGTCATCACGGCGACCGCGGCGAAGGTCGCCCAGGAGCAGGCGGTCGCGATGGCCGCCCGCAACGGGCGCATCTCGTTCTTCGGCGGCCTGCCGAAGAACGACCCGGTGATCGCGCTCGACTCCAACGTCGTGCACTACCGGCAGCTCCACATCCACGGCGCGAACGGGTCCGCCCCGGAGCACAACCGGCGGGCCCTCGAGCACATCGCGTCCGGGCGCGTCCCGGTCGCGGACCTCATCACCCATCGCGTGCCGCTCGACGACGTGCTCGACGCCTTCGACCTGGTGCGCACCGGGGCCGGGATCAAGGTGACGGTCGAGCCCTGAGCGCCAGGCGCGCATAGCATCGGCGCGAGCACCGTCGGGTCGCGAGGGAGGAGCACCGTGTATGCAGAGGAACGGCAGCAGGCCGCCGCGAGGCTCGTCCTCACGCGCGGCCGGGTCTCCGTCGCGGAGCTCGCCGACGAGTTCGACGTGACGAGCGAGACGGTGCGGCGCGACCTCGGCGCGCTCGAGCGGATGCGGCTCGTGCGCCGGGTGCACGGTGGTGCCGTGCCTGCCGCGTCGCTCTCGGCGATCGAGTCCGGCCTCGACGAGCGCGACGTCACGCGATCCCGGGAGAAGGAGCGGATCGCCCTCGCGGCGCAGCGCTTCCTCCCGGACGCCGGCGGCACGGTGGTGATCGACGCCGGCAGCACGACCGGCCGCTTCGTCAACCTCGTCGCCCAGGGCGCGCGGTTCGTCGCCTTCACCCACGCCGTGCCGATCGCCGCGGGTCTCGCCCTGCTGCCCGAGGTCGACCTGCACCTGCTGCCGGGCCGCGTCCGCCGCACCACGCAGGCCGCCGTCGGGTCGCCCACGACCGAGGCGCTCGAGCGGGTCCGGGTCGACGTCGCGTTCGTCGGGACGAACGGAATCAGCGCCGAGCACGGTCTGTCCACCCCCGACCCGGAGGAGGCGGCCGTCAAGGCAGCGCTGGTGCGGGCGGCCCGCATCGTCGTCGTGCTCGCGGACTCGTCGAAGTTCGCGCGCGACGCCACGGTGAGCTTCGCGGACCTCGCCGACGTCGACGTGGTGGTCACGGACTCGGCGGACCCGCCCGTCCCGCGCGCCGTGCTGGACGACCTCGGCGTCGAGCTCGTGGTCGCATGATCGTCACCCTGACGGCGAACCCGTCGATCGACCGCACGGTGGTCCTCGGCGGCCGGCTGGTGCGCGGTGGGGTCGCTCGCTCGACCGGGGCCACCGCGCAGGCCGGGGGCAAGGGCGTCAACATCTCGCGCGCCGCGGTCGCGGCCGGCGTCCCCACGCTCGCCGTGCTCCCGGCCGACGAGGTGTTCGTCGCAGAGCTGGGTGGCGCGGGGATCGAGTGCCGCACCCGGCTGCCCGCGGGTCCTGTCCGTGTCAACCTCACGCTCACGGAGCCGGACGGCACGACGACGAAGATCAACCACCCCGGCCCGGTCGCGGACCGCCGGCTGCTCGACGGTCTGCGGGACGACGTCGTCTCGCTCGCGGGCGACGCCGACTGGGTGGTCCTCGCGGGCTCGCTCCCGCCGGGGGCGCCCGATGCCTGGTACGCGGAGCTCGTCGTCGACCTGCGGGCGACCGGTGCCCGGATCGCCGTCGACACCAGCGGACCGCCCCTCGCGGAGCTCGCCGCGGCACTGCCTGCGGCGGCCCCGGACCTCATGAAGCCCAACGGCGACGAGCTGGCCAGCCTGACCGCCGCCGATGCGGTGCGCCTCGAGGCGGACCACCGGGCCGCCGCCGACGCCGCGCTCGAGCTCGTCGGGCGCGGCGTCGGTGCGGTGCTGGTGACGCTCGGCGCCGGGGGAGCGGTCCTGGCGACGCCGGACGGGGCCTGGCACGCCCCGGCCCCTGCGACGGAGGTCGTCAGCACCGTGGGCGCCGGCGACTCCAGCCTGTTCGGTTACCTGCTCGCGAGCGAACGGGGCCTGCCGCCCGAGGAGCGGCTCGCGCACGCGGTCGCCTACGGGAGCGCCGCCGCCGGTCTCCCGGGCACCACGATCCCGCGCCCGTCGGACGTCGGGCCCGCCTCCGTCCGACCCGTGCGGCTCCAGGTCGGCCGGCCCGCGCCGACCACCTGACCGACGCCCTCCGCAGCCCCGAGCTCCGACGCGGCCGCGGGTGATCAGTCCTCGGGCAGCGGGAACACGTCGAGGTAGACGCGCACGCGTCGGGTCGGGCCGGCCGCTGCGGACTCCCCGTCCTCGCGGCGCGCCTTCGCCGCCTCGGAGTGCTCGTGGAGCACGGCCATCAGCGCGTCGCGCATCGCGCGGGTCTCCTCGGACGTCATCGTCGCCGTGTGGCGCGAGTTGACGGAGGCCTCCGTCCACGCGCCGTCGCCGGTCTCGGCACGCAGCAGCCACTCCTCGACTGCCCGGGCGCGCTGGGTGATCTGGTGGTCGAGCACCGTGGCGACAGCCGGCCGGTTGCGGGGGTCCGACCAGACGTCGGTGTCCATGCGGAACCCCACCGCCGACCACCAGCGCTCCCGGCCCGTGCCCCGGCCCGGGACCTCCTCGACGAGCCCGTGCCGCGCGAGCTGGCGCAGGTGGTAGCTCGTCTGTCCGGTGCTCTCCCCGGTGTGCCGGGCGAGCGTCGTCGCCGTCGCGGCCTCGTGGTCGTTGAGGTAGTCGTACATCGCCATGCGCAGGGGATGGGCGAAGGCCTTCATCGCGCCCGCGTCGATGGCGGGGGCGAATATCGCGGGATCACGGCCGTCGGTCGGCCCGGCAGGCTCTCCTGGCGTACCTGGCGTACCTGGCGTACCTGGCGTACCTGGCGTACCTGGCGTACCGGGCGTACCGGGCTCGCCGGTGGCCGCCCCGGGACCGGTGCCCGATGAGGACGGGGGCGTGGGGCTCTTGCGCGTCGACATGATGCAGAGATACCTTTGCAGAGTCTTCTTTGCAGACGTTCGTCTGTAACAACTCTAGGGGAGAACCGACATGACGACGCGAGACACCACGGCACCACCCGCGCACGATGTCGACGCGACCGTCGCGGGAGGGACGGCTGAACGCGGCGTCGACGGACCGGTCCCTGCGATCGCTGCCACGGTGCGCGAGCCGCTCGGTCGACGATTCGCCGTCCATCTCACGGGTGTCGGGATCGCCAACCTCGCCGACGGCCTCATCCTCGTCGGCGTCCCGCTCGTCGCCATCACGCTCACACGTTCCCCGGGACAGATCTCGCTCATCCAGGTCGCCTTCTGGCTGCCCTGGCTGCTGCTCGGGATGGTTGCCGGCGTCGTCGTCGACCGCTCGGACCGGCGCCACGTCCAGCTCGTCGGCGGTGCCGCGCGGCTGGCGGTCGTCGCCGGGCTCGCGGCGCTCGCCGTCACGGACAACCTGTCGATCCCGCTGCTGGTGGCCGGGGTCGGTCTGTACGGCGTCACGCAGGTCTTCGTCGACCTCGCCGGATCCTCGATCGTGCCGCAGCTGGTCCCGCGCTCGCGGCTGACCGCTGCCAACGGCCGGGTGATGGGCCTGGAGCAGATCGGCACGAACTTCCTCGGCGCCCCGGTCGCCGGGTTCCTCGTGGCGGCCGGCGCAGGCTGGGTCTTCGGCATACCGGTCGCACTCGGCCTGGCGTTCCTGCTCGTCCTCGGGCTGGGCATGCGTGGAGACTTCCGACCCCGGCGATCGGCGCCGACGGAGCCGGTCGGCGGCCGCCTGCAGCAGGTGCTGGAGGGTCTGCGCCTCCAGGTCCGGCACCCGGTGCTCCGGCCGCTGCTGATCGCTCAGTCGGTGCTCAACTTTGCGAGCACCGCCTACTTCGCGGTGTTCGTCCTGTGGATGGTCGGCGCCGAGTCGGCGGTCGGCATGACGCCGGAGCGCTACGCCATGCTCGCCGCGCTCCTCGCGGTCGGAGCGATCGTCGGGTCGTTCCTCGCCGAGCACGTCTCGCGGTGGCTGCCCGAGGTGCCGGTCCTCATCGGGTCCTGGGCGATCCAGTTCGGAGCACTCCTGGTGCCGGTCCTCGTGCCCGAGCCGTGGGCGATCGGCATCGCCCTGGTCGTCGTCGGCCTGCTCAACATGATCGGCAACGTCGTCACCCGTACCCTCCGGCAGAGACTGATCCCCGCCGATGCGCTCGGCCGGGTCGGCGGTGCCGGAGGCATGATCGGCTACGGCCTCATGCCGCTCGGGGCGCTCGCCGGTGGCCTCGTGGGTGAGCTGTGGGGCCTGCCGGCGGTGTTCGTCGGGACGGTCGTCCTCGCCCTGGTCGTCGTCGCCTACGTGGCCACGCGGATCAGCAGCCGTCTCGTCGCCGCGCACGAGATCGAGCACGACGACGTCGTGGCCTGACCAGGTGCCCTCCGCGATCACGAACCGCCGGGGCGGACGGCCCGGCCGGGCGGGTACAGGACAGGGTGGCCCGGCGGCTACCTGCGGCGGAGCAGCAGCACGCCGTCGTCGAGGTCGGCATCCTCGCCGTCGGGGGAGGTGGTGGCGCGCCGGCGGACCTCGGCGCGGACGGTCTTCCAGTCGCCGGCGGGAAGAGCCAGCTCGGCGGCGTCCTCCTCCGGGGTGGTGAAGCGGTACTCGTGCATCGCGGCGTCCGCCCAGGGTGGCGGGGCCGCATGGGTGATGACGAGCAGGTGGCCGCCCGCCGCGACCTCGTCCGCCGCGCGGCGCAGGATCTGAGTGCGGGGCAGCTCGATGGTCGAGTGCAGGAAGCTTGCCGTGACGAGGTCCCACGGGCCGCCGTCGAGGTCCCAGGTGCCGAGGTCGGCGGCGACGAACCTCGCCGATCCGGTCGGGAGGTCGAGATCCGCGGCCGCGGCCCGGGCCCGGCCGACCGCCACGGAGGACAGGTCGACACCCGTGGCCGTCCACCCCTGCTGCGCCAGCCAGATGACGTCTGCCCCCTCGCCGCACCCCAGGTCGAGTGCGCGCCCGCGCGGCAGGTCAGCGGCGACGTCGACGAGGGTCGCGTTGGGCCGGCCCGACCAGATGCGGTCCGACTCCGAGTAGCGCCGTTCCCAGTGCTCGAGCGGGTCGGCGTGCGGGTCGACGTGCTCGTGCCCGGCGGCGTGTGCGTCCATGGTGCTCGCGATCAGTCGCCGCGGCGTGCCAGCCAGCGGCTGACGAGCACGTAGAGCACCAGTGCGACGACCGCGACGACTGCGAGCCGCACGAGGAACCACACCGCCTGGAACAACCAGCCCACCAGCCACCAGGCCGCGACCATGAAGACGACGACGATGAGCACCGTGACGAGTGTGCTGCGTCCCTGCATGGCCCCAGTCTGACACCCGGGCGGCGCGCGCGGGTACCGCATTCCGTGTCACCGCCCGTCGTCGGGGAGGGCGCGGGTCCGACCTCAGGCCAGTGCGGCGGCCTGCTGCTCCGCCGCCCACGCGGCCACGCGGCGCGCGCTCTCCTCCTCGGAGAGGTCCTCGACCCGGCTCATGATCGTCCAGCGCACGCCGAACGGGTCGAGGATCGAGGCGTACCGGTCGCCGGAGACGAACGTGGCCAGCGGCTCGCGGACCCGCGCGCCGGCAGCCTCTGCGCGCGCGACGACCGCGTCGGCGTCCGCGCAGAAGTAGCCGAGCGAGTAGCAGGCAGCGTCGCCCTCGGGCGGCGGGACGAGGCCGAACTCCGGGCTGGGTTCGCCGATCTGAAGGCGCCCGTCGCCGAGGTCGAGCTCGGCGTGGACGACCACACCGCCCATCTCGGTGACGTCGACGACGCGCGCACTGAGCACGTCGCGGTAGAACTCGACGGCCGCGCCGGCGCGGGGCACCGCGAGGAAGGGCGTGAGGCTCGTCGAGCCGTGCGGGACGCCGTCCGTGGTGTGCTCGCCGCTCACCCCGAGGCGCGGCGCGTCGTTCTCGGTCGTCGTGGGCGTGGTCTGCTCGGTGGTCACGGGGCGACGCTAGGTTCACGTGGACGGGTGCGGCTTGGAGATTCGCGACGACGCCGGAGGCGGGGGGCACGGTGACCGACCTGACGGACGGGCGCGGGATCCTCTACCCCGCGCGGCTCCCGACCTTCCACCGCGCACCCGTGCCCGCCGACCTCGGGGACCGCGTGCGCTGGTTCTGGGTGCCGCGCTGGCGCTTGTCCGCCGGGCGGGTCTCCCGCCAGCGGATCCTCCCGTACCCCGCGTCCAACCTGGTGGTGGGGCCCGACGGCGTCACCCTCGCCGGCCCGACGACGGGGGTCTCGCACCGCGACCTCGTCGGTACCGGCTGGGCGGTCGGCGCGCTGCTGCGGCCGGCCGGGCTCGCCGCCCTCGCGGACGACCCGCGGACCCTGCGCGACGTCGAGGCCGACCTCGACCTCGCCGGGCGGGGACTGAGGGAGCTGTACGCCGAGGTCGTCGAGGCGATGGCGGACCCCGATGAGGACGCCGGCCGGTACCGGGCGGTCGCGGCGCTCGCCGACTGGGTGGGCGCCCACCTGCCGCCGCCTGACGCGGCAGGTCGCACCGCCAACGCGATGGAGGACCTCGTCGCGACCGACCCCGACGTCGTCCGGGTCGAGCAGGTCGCCGAGCAGCTGGGGCTGAGTGTGCGGGCGGTCCAGCGCGTCGCGCGCAGGTACGTGGGCCTGCCGCCGCTGGCGATCGTGCGGCGATACCGGCTGCAGGAGGCCGCCCGCCGGCTGCGGGAGGAGCCGGGCCTCGGCATCGCGGACGTCGCCGCCGACCTCGGGTACGCCGACCACGCACACCTCAGCGCCGACTTCCGCACGGTCCTTGGCCTCACGCCGAGCGAGTACCGCCGCACCCGCTCCGGCGAGTGAGCGGACTTCTGCTCGATGAGTGAGCGCGAACCTGCCCGACGGGCCCCACCACGGCTGACCGGTGAGCGAACTTCCGCTCGACGAGTGAGCGCGATTCGGTCCGCCGGCCTACGCCGTCCGCGTCAGATCCGCCCGACGTCCTCGCGCTTCTCCTGCTGGAACGCGTCCTCGATCCGGCCGTGGGCCCAGTACGCGGAGATCGACAGCTGGGCGCGATCGAGCGCCCGGTCGTCCGTGAGGTACGGCCGCAGCGACTTCATCGCGCTGCGCTCGCCGTGTGCGAAGACCTGGACTCGCCCGTCCCGCCACGGTGTCTCGCGCACGGCGTCGGTGAGCAGGGAGGTGGTGCCGGGCTCGGCGCCGTCGCGGTGCAACCACCGCACCTCGATGCCGTCCGGTCCGTCGATCTCCTGGTGGTCGGCGGCCGAGTCGACCTCGATGTGGGCGACGCCCACGGCGTCGCGCGGCATCGCCTCGAGGGCGGCGGCGATCGCCGGCAGGGCCGAGTCGTCGCCGGCGAGCAGGTGCCAGTCGGCGTCGGGGTCGGGGGAGTAGCCGCCGCCGATCCCGCCGAGGACCACCGCCTCCCCGGGCCGTGCCGCCGTCGCCCAGGGCCCCGCGACGCCCCGGTCGCCGTGCACGACGAAGTCGATCCAGATCTGGCCGGCGTCCAGGTCGAAACGCCGGATCGAGTAGGTGCGCCGCGCGGGCATCTGCTCGATCGGGAGCTCCTCGCGGAGCGCCTCCATGTCGTACGGCGGCGTGAGGTCGGTGTCCGGGTGGGGGAACAGCATCTTCGTGTAGGCGTCGGTGCGGCCGGCGTCCTCGACCGCGGAGATCCCCGGCCCGCCGGCGACGATGCGCACCATGTGCGGCGTGAGCTGGATCTGCTCGAGCACCTCGAGGACGATCTGGGGCCGCTTCGGACGACGGGGACGCTCTGTGGGGGCAGTCATGTGCACCTTTCGGCTCGGGGGCCTGCCCGAACGCGCACGTTGCGCGGGGCACGGCAACTTAGGCCAGCCTAACCGCGACCCGCGTGGGCGTCACGTGCGGAGGAGATCACCCGGACCGGGCGGGATGCCCGCGAGAGGATGGACGGCATGCGCAGGGTCGTCGAGGGGATGGAGCGCCACCAGGTGCCGCTCTACCTGGTAGCGCTGGCGCTCGGTGCCGCGGTCGGCCTCCTCGTCCCGGGTACGGCGGGGGCGGTGCGCCACGCGGTCGACCCCGCGATCGCGCTGCTGCTCTACGCGACGTTCCTGGGCGTGCCGTTCGCCCGGATCGGCGGGGCGGTGCAGGACGTGCGGTTCGTCGTCGTCGTGCTCGCGGTGAACTTCCTTCTCGTGCCGGTGGTGGTCGCCGTGCTCTCGCGGGTCGTCGCGCACGACCGGGCGCTGCTCGTCGGCGTCCTGCTCGTGCTGCTCACCCCGTGCGTGGACTACGTCATCGTCTTCACGGGCCTCGCCGGCGGCGCGCACGACCGGCTGCTCGCGGTGGCCCCGCTCCTCATGCTCGCGCAGATGGCGCTGCTGCCCGCCTACCTGTGGCTGCTCGCCGGCCCCGACGCCGTCGCCGCGGTCGACCTGACCCCGTTCGTCCGCGCGTTCGGCGTCCTCATCGCCCTCCCGCTCGCCGCCGCCGCGCTCACCCAGGCGATCGCCGCCCGCGCGAGCGCGGCCGCGGCCTGGTCGAGCGCAGTGGCGAGCGCGATGGTGCCGCTGATGATGCTCACGCTCGGCGTCGTCGTGACCTCCCAGATCGCGGCCGTCCGCGGAGAGCTCGGCGCGCTTCCGCTCGTGGTCCCGGTCTACGTCGCCTTCGCCGCCGTCATGCTCCCGGTCGGCGCCTGGGTGGGCCGGGCCGCCGGGCTCGACGTCCCCGGGCGGCGCGCCGTCATGTTCTCCGGGGTCACCCGCAACTCGCTCGTGGTGCTCCCGCTCGCGCTCGCGCTCCCCGCCGGCTTCGAGGTGGCCCCGATCGTCGTCGTCACGCAGACGCTCGTCGAGCTCCTCGTCATGGTGGCCCTCGTCCGCCTCGTGCCGCGGCTCGTGCGCTGACGGGCCGCTAGCCTTGGCCCGTGCCACGACACCGCTCGCCCGTCCCACCCGCGGACGGCCCGACGCCGGGCCGCCGCGCATGAACCGGGCCCCCGACGTCCGCGACCACCCGACGCCGATCCTCACCCCCGAGGAGGTCAGGCACCTCCTCGTCGAGGCCAACGCGGACCTCGGCGCGCGCGGGGGAGCGGTCGGCGGAGCCATCGGCGGCGGGATCGGCGGCGCCGCCGCCGGATCCCTGGGCGGGAGTGTCGGTGGACGCTCCGGCGGCCGCAGCGGCGGCAGGCTGGGTGCCCGGCTGTTCACGAAGGTCTACGGCTCGCAGCGCGTCGTGCCCATTCCCCCGACGGCGGAGCGGGAGGCGGCCGTGGCCGCCGAGCTGCGCGCGGTGCTGCGCCAGGACCGGCGGGCTCTCATCGGTCTCATGGGCTCGGGCGCGATGAACATGAACACGGCCGTCATCCAGGTCCAGTGGCACCCGCGACAGGCGGTTCTCACGGCCCACGGGCTCGAGGGGCTCATCAAGCAGCGCACGTCCGGCAAGGCGCTCGACCGGCTCGAGGCTGTGCTGCGCGGAGTCGTCGGGTAGCTGCCGGGGCCCTCCGAGGTGGGGCACACCCGCGTGCCCGGCCCGGTCGAGGGGTTGACAACAGGAGCTGACCTCCGCGATGCTCGGTGCATCAGATAGGCAAACGTTTGCCTGTCGTACGGAGGTCAACGTGGACCACTGCAGGACGAGCGCGCCGACGGCCCGAACGGCACTGTCGCGGCGCTCGAGGACGACGGGGATGGCGGCATGAGGCGCTATCCGACGCTCAAGGACGTCGCACGGGAGGCGGGCACGACCGCGGCCACCGTCTCGTACGTGCTGAGCGGCAAGGAAGGCAGGTTCATCAGCGCAGACATGCGCGAGCGGGTCATGGCGGCGGTCGCTGCGACCGGCTACATCAAGAGCAGCCCGGCGAGCAGCCTGCAGGGCAAGCGGCAGGGTGTCATCGCGGTGCTGGTCCCGCAGTTCGCCAACCAGCACTTCACCAACCTCATGGTCGCCATCGAGTCGGTGGTCGAGCGCGAGGGGTACGTCCTGTCGATCAGCAACACGTTCGACGACCCGACCCGCGAGCGGGACATCATCATCAAGATGGCCGAGCAGCGCGTCGACGGTCTCATCCTCGCGCCGACCACCGCCGGCGCGACGAACACCGAGTTCATCCGCAAGATCGGCGTCCCCCTCGTGCTGGTGGACCGTCCGTTGCAGGGGATCACCGGATCCTTCAGCGAGGTAGTCCCGGACAACTACCGCAGCGGGTACCTGCTGGGCGAGCACCTGGGCCGGAAGGGCCACACCCGTGCGGCGTTCCTCGGGTGGGACTCGGGCTTCGCCACTCTCGACAGCCGTCGCCGAGGCTTCTGGGACGGGCTCGAGGCCGCCGCGGGCACCGGTGTGACCGAGCTGAGCCTCGACGGCGAGTTCTCGGTCGAGGGCGGGTACCAGCTCGCCGAGCGCACGCTTCGCGACCATCCCGAGGTCACCGCCTGGTGCCTCGGCTACAACGTGCCGGCCAGGGGCAGCATCGACCTCCTTCGGGACCAGGGCGTCACGCCCGGGCAGGACCTCTCGGTCGTCATCATCGGCGCGCCCGACTGGGCGACGGTCGGCAGGAACGACTTCACCCTCGTCGACCCCCGCTCCGGCGACGTCGGTCGTGCTGCCGCCGAGCAGATGCTCGGCGAGCTCTCGTCATCCGGCGGCGAGCCCGCCCAGACCACCATCGGCTGCCGGCTCCACGAGGGCAGCTCCGTCATCGACATACGAACCGACTAGGAGAGATCGACATGCGAAGGATCAACCAGGTGATGGCCGGCGCCGCAGCCGTGGCGCTCGTGACCGCGGGCTGCGCAGGCGACGACGACCCGGGCGCGAACTTCCCCGAGCGCGACATCAACGTGACGGTGCCGTTCAACGCCGGCGGATCGACGGACCTCACGGCCCGCACGGTCGGTGAGGCCATGGGCAGCCACTACGACAACGAGATCGTCGTGACCAACAGCCCCGGCGCCGCGGGGTCGGTCGGCACGCAGACGGTGATGAACGCCGGCCAGGACGGGTACTCGCTGCTCGCCAACGGCATGCTCGCCTTCACCTCGATGCCGGTGATGGGCACGCTCGAGACCATGCCGTCTGACTGGGACTTCTGGCTGGCGACGTTCACCCCGAACATCATCGCGGTGCCCGCTGACTCGCCCTACGAGTCCATCGAGGACCTCCTGGCGGCGATGGAGGGCAATCCGGGCGAGGTCTCCGCGGGCACGGCGGGCCCGGGCAGCGCGGGGCACATCGCGGCCGAGCTCATCGCGACGGCGGCCGGCGTGGAGTATCGGCACGTGCCCTACGACGGGGGCAACCCGGCGATCCTCGCCGCGCTCGGGGGCGAGGTCGACTTCGCCCCGCAGCTCCTCGTCGAGATGCAGGACATGCTGATCGCGGGCGACCTCCGTGGCCTGGCGACGCTCTCGGACGAGCCGGTCACGCTCGACGGCGACATCACCATCCCGACGCTGTCCGACGCCCTTCCCGAGATCAGCGACACGCTGCCGATGGGCGAGACCACCGGACTGGCTGTTCCCACGGGCCTCGACGAGGGCGTGCTCGCCGCGCTCGACGAGGGCTTCGACGCGGCGATGGAGGACGAGGCCTTCCTCGAGTTCTGCGCGGAGAACGGCATGGACCCGGTGGCGATCGGCCGCGCCGACTCCGGTGACCGGGTCGCCGAGCTGCAGTCGATCGTCGCCTGGACCCTCTTCGACGCCGGAGTCGCGGAGAACAGCCCCGAGGACTTCGACATCCCCCGACCGTAGTGAGGGCCGGGCGGGCGGCCGGTCCACGGCGCCCGCCCGGCACCGCATCGTCACCGTTCATCGCGCAGTCACGGGCAGGAGCATGCACCGATGGGTAACGAACCCAGGCTGAACCTCATCAGCTCGACCCTGCTGACGGTCCTGTCGCTCGCGATCCTCGCGGGGAGCGTCGGCATCCACAACCGTACGGCCGAGCCGCTGCACTCCTCGCCTGCCCTGATGCCGGCGCTCCTGGGCGGTGCGCTGCTCGTCGCGAGCCTGCTGCTGCTCAGGCAGTCGGTCCGCGGCGCCGGGGTGCGGGCTCGGTCGCGCGAGGCGGTCTCGTGGCTCGCCGGCGTCGCCCGGCACCCGGACACCCGGACGACCGTGGTCGGCCTGCTGCTCATGGCGATCTACACGTTCGTGCTCGTCCACGTCCTCCAGTTCTGGGCCGCGTCCCTCATCTTCGCGATCGCCATGCTCGCCTTCCTGCGCGCGGTGCGCTGGTACTGGGTGCTCGTCATCTCCGCTGCGACCGTCGGCGCGATCGTCGTCCTGTTCACCGTCGTGTTCAACATCCCGCTCCCGTGAGGACGCGCCATGACTGACCATCTGATCGGAGCTCTGAGCACCGTCTCGGAGCCGCTGAACTTCGTGGTGCTCGTGCTGGCGACCTTCGTCGGCCTCATCATGGGCATCCTGCCCGGCCTCTCGGCGACCATGGCGATCGCGCTGCTGGCGGGGCTCACGTTCGGCATGCCCACCGACACCGCGCTGATCTCGTTGCTGGCGATCTACGTGGGCTCCATCTCCGGTGGGGCACAGACAGCGATCCTGCTCAACATCCCCGGGACGCCGGCGTCGGCGGCGACGGCGGTCGACGGCTTCCCGTTGGCGCAGCAGGGCCGGGCAGGGTACGCGATCGTCCTCGCCATCACCGCGTCCGCCGTCGGCACGATCATCAGCGTCATCTTCCTGCTCACGCTCACCCCGCTGCTCACCCAGGCGGCGCTCAACTTCGGTGCCTGGGAGTTCTTCCTCCTGGCGGGGTTCGGCATCGCGATCTGCGGCACGCTCACCGCCAAGGACAACGCGCTCAAGGGGTGGATCGCCGGCTTCCTGGGGCTCTTCGTCGCCCAGATCGGCCTGGACCCGATCGGTGCCGAACCGCGGTACGCCTTCGGCAACGTCAACCTCATGGGCGGCATCCAGCTGATCCCGATCATGATCGGCCTGTTCGGCTTTCCCGAGATCGTCAAGGCCTTCCGCAGGTCGGACCACGTCGCGCTGAGGATGGCGAAGGCACGGGTCGGCGCCGCGCTCCGTACCGTCTTCCGCAGGACCCCGACGGTGGTGCGGTCGTCCGCGATCGGGACAGGCGTCGGGATCATCCCCGGTGTCGGCGAGGACGTCGGCGGGTGGCTCTCCTACGCGGCCACCAAGGGCGCCAGCACGGACCGCGAGTCGTTCGGCAAGGGGAACGAGCTCGGGGTGATCTCGGCGGAGTCCGGCAACAACTCGGCCATCGGCGGCGCGATGATCCCGATCCTCTCGCTCGCCGTCCCCGGGTCGGCGCCGGCGGCGGTCCTGCTCGCGGCCTTCTTCATGCACGGGTACCGGCCCGGTCCGCTGCTGAGCCGCGAGTCCCCGGACTTCATGTACGAGGTGGCCGTCTATCTGGCCGCGTCCGCGGTGGCGATGTGGTTCCTGGCGCTGCTCGTCATGAAGGTGTCGGTGCGCGTGCTCGGGCTCCGCAAGGAGATCCTCATGCCGGTCATCTACGTGCTGTGCGTCATCGGCTCGTACCTGATCAACTACTCGCTCTTCGACGTCGGCATGATGCTGGTCTTCGGGCTTGTCGGCCTCTTCCTCTACGAGTTCGGCTTCCCCGCCGCACCGTTCCTCCTCGGTGTCATCCTTGGGCCCATGGCGGACTCGAACCTGCGTCGCGCCCTGATCCTCAGCGAGGGCAGCTGGCTGCCCATGTTCCAACGGCCGATCAGCCTGATGTTCCTCGTCCTGATCGCCGTCGTCCTCCTCGCGCAGCTCGGTGCGTTCGGCAGGATCAAGAAGCTCGTCACCTCTGGAAAGGACCGCTAGACATGCGCACAGTCGGTATCGGGATGGTCGGCGCGGGATTCGTGGCGGACCTGCACGCCGAGGCGTATCGCCGGGTGGCGGGCCACGACGTCCGGATCGTCGCCGTGGCCGCGCCTCCGACGCGGCGGGACGCGTTCGCCGAGCGGCACGGCGTCGGCACGGTCTACGAGGACCTCGAACAGCTGCTCGCCGACGACGACGTCGACGTCGTGGACATCTGCACGCCGCCGTCGGTGCACGTCGACATGGTGACGCGCGCGCTCGAGGCGGGCAAGCACGTGATCTGCGAGAAGCCGCTGACCGGCTACTTCGACGTGCCCGACGCCGGGGCGGACCAGGTGGATCGCCGGCAGATGTACGACGCCGTGACGGCCGAGATGGACCGGCTGCGCGACGTCGTCGCCGCGAGCGGACTGGTGTTCGGCTACGCGGAGAACTACGTCTACGCGCCGTCGGTCCAGAAGAGCCGCGAGGTGCTGGAGCGAACGGGCTCACGGATCACGATGATGCTGGGGGAGGAGTCGCACAACGGCTCGCACTCCGAGTACGCGCGGTACTGGCGGCACACCGGGGGCGGGGCGCTCATCCGCCAGGGCTGCCACCCGCTCTCGGCGATGCTGTACCTCAAGCAGGTCGAGGCCCGGGCGTCGGGCGGGAGCGTGGCGGTCGAGTCCGTCCTCGCGGACACGACGGCGCTCACGCCCACGCTCGCCGACGACCAGCGGCGATACCTGCACGCCCGGCCCGTCGACGTCGAGGACGTCGCCAACGTGATCCTCGGCTTCGACGACGGGACGCGGGGCGTGGTGACGGCGACCGACACGATCGTGGGCGGCGTGCGCAACTCCGTCCAGGTGTTCACCACGGACAGCGTCCACCTGTGCCAGATCAGCCCGAACGACTCGATGCGGCTCTACCACTCCGACGCCGCCGCGCTGGACGACGTGTACGTCACCGAGAAGGTCGACAACAAGGGGGGCTGGCAGTACGTGCTGCTGGACGAGCTGCTGGCGCGCGGGTATATCGGGGAGATGCAGGACTTCATCGACTGCGTCGTCCACGGCGGGACGCCGCAGGCCGATTTCGAGCTGGCCTACGCATCGATGCAGGCGATCTACGCCGCCTACGAGTCGGCGGCCACCGACCGCAGGGTGCGGCTCGAGAAGTGACTCGACGCCGACCGGGCCGAACGGTCACCGGTCAGGCGTCGCCGTGGCGCACCTCGCGAATCTTCCGGTCGCGCCGGGAGTTCCGGCTGTCGACCCACCCGGGCGACACGGAGCCGACCCGCTTCGGTATCGACTCCGCGGACACCTCCGGCAGGAGCTTGCGCGGCGGGTCGGTCAGGGCGCTCCCGCCGCGGGCCAGCCCCGGGAACGGGTCGCGGCCGCCGAGGTAGCTCGCGATCGTGTTGGCGGTGGCGATGGCCGGGACGGCGAACAGCGCTCCGACGAGGCCCATGATGTAGGAACCGGCCGCCACACCGAGCAGCACGACGATCGGGTGGATGTCCACGGCCTTGCCCATGAGCACGGGCTGCAGCAGGTTCGACTCGAGCTGCTGCACACCGACGACGATGACCAGCATGATGATGGCCGCCGTCAGGCCCTCGGAGCCGAGCGCGACGAGCACGAACAGGGCGCCCGAGACGACCGCACCGACCACCGGGATGAAGCACAGCACGAAGGTCAGCACGGTGAGGGGGATGACGAACGGCACGCCGAGGATCGCCGCACCGATGCCGATGCCGAGCGCGTCGACCGCGGCGACGAGCGCCTGCGTCTTCGTGTACGTACCCACGGTGACCCAGCCGCGCCGGGACGCCTCGTAGGCCCGCTCGTGCCATTGGCGGGGGAGGCGCATGATCGCCCACGTGCCCAGGCGGTCGCCCTCCGCGAGGAAGAAGAACGTGGCGATGAGGCAGAGCAGCGCGCCGATGAGCACGCCCGCCGCACCGGTGCCGACACCGATGGCCGACGAGGCGATCGTGGAGGAGTTCTCCTGGAGCCAGGTGGTCGCCTGGTCCATCGCGGACTGCACCTGGGCGGCGTCGACGGGCAGCGAGGAGCCCGCGATCGCGTTGACGATGTCCTGCACCTGCAGGGAGGCGAGCTCACCGACCTCGCCGACCCCCTCGGCGAGCTGGGTGCCGACGAGCGTACCGATGCCTGCGAGGAAGGCGAGCGTGATGAGGATCGTCAGAGCCGCCGCCGCCATGCGCGGCAGCCGTAGCCGGTGGTTGAGCAGCACCTGCAGCGGCATGAGCAGCCCCGTGAGCAGGATCGCCACCGCCGACGGGATGAGGACGGAGCTCAGCAGCACGCCGGCCTGGTTGATCGTCTGGACGGCGAGGCCGACCAGGACGATGGTCACCGAGGCGAGGATGACCACCCGCGTGCGTGGATACTCGGCGAGGAAGCCCCGCCGTCGCGGCAGGTCGGAGGTCACGTCGTCCGACGTCGTGTCTCGTGCCTCCCCGGCGCCGAGCGCCGCGTCATGGCCGGCCGTGCCTGGGGCGCCTCGGCCGGGAACCTGGGGGACGTCGCGGCCCGCACGTCGTCGGGCGCCCCGTCGCGATCGGATGCGCGCCATCACCGGGTCACGCGTCCGAGACGGCGGCGGCGAGGAGATTGAACGACTCCTCCAGGCTCGACTCGGTCAGCACGGGGAAGACGGAGGCCAGCTTCGGGTCCTCGACCTTCGACCAGTCGTAGGTGAGCGTGACCTCGGTCGAGTCCGAGCCCTGCGACTTCAGCTCGTAGAGCCACTCCCAACCTCCGGGTCCGTCGGCGTCGGGGCTGTTGGGCTGCCATCCCACCATGAGGTTCTCGGCGTACGCGGTGACGTAGTTGCGCATCTGGTAGTCGCCGCCCTGGGACTCGGCGTGCATGTTCATGACGAACGTGTCGCCCACCTGCTGGATCCGATCGGCGTAGTCGTCGGAGCGGACCATGCCCGACCCGTCGAACTCGCGATGGCGCGAGGGGAGGGTGAGGACCTGGAAGATCGCGTCGGCCGGCGCGTCGATCGTGCGGGAGACTGACAGAGTGGTCTGGTCGGTGCTCATCCCTCAACTCTGCCCCCATCCGCCGATCCGCGCAGCGCGGCGTCGTCGGGGATGGCAGGCGGCCGGGTCGGTTGCTCGACGTCGAGACCGGGTGCCACGACGGGCGAGCCCCGGCCGGGCTCTCCCGAGTTCGGGTGGTGACGACCGGTGCGCTGGGGGCAGCGTGAACCGTGCTGAGTCGACCGGAGAACGCGTAAGCAACCATCCTCCGGGTGACCGAGGCTGGGTCACCTGGCCGTAGGAGTCGTCCTCTCCGCGCACCGGGGGTGGGCCCTCGCGTGACCTGCCACTTACGTCCCGGGTTGGTCTCTCCGCCGCGCAGCGGGGGCGACCCCCACCTTCGGGCTCCCTGGATCGACCAGGCGCGGCCCTCTCCTTGGCCGCGTGGGGCGAGCCGCGTCCCATATGGGCACCTTTGCCACGGAGGCTGTCCTTCTCGCGCAGTGGGGGTGAGCCGCTCGACCACGTCGTGACGCGCGCCGACCAGAAGTGGTCCCGCGCTACGCGGGTGAGCGCATACGGTCCCGGCAGCGGACGAGCCCCGGACGTGGAGAAGATCCTCGTCCGGGGCCCGCCCGTTCTCGTGGGGTGGCTAACGGGGCTTGAACCCGCGACCTCCGCGACCACAACGCGGCGCTCTACCGACTGAGCTATAGCCACCATGCGTCACCATCTCGCAGTGACGACGCACCATCGTATCCGAGCGACGTCGCCCCTCGTGACGCGTAGCCGGTGCCTTCGATCACGTCAGATGGATCGTGAGGTGCGTGGAGCGTGCGGCGTCGATCGGAAGCACGGTCGCGTGACCGGGACGCCCGGTCCGGGCATTCGGAGGCGGGTGCTGCCCTGCTCCCGGCGCGGACGCGCTGATTCGGGCCGAGCCGGAAATGAGGTCACGCCCTGTCCGGGTCGGACCGTAGCGTCGCCGCCATGACCGATACCGGCACCCGCGCCACCGACACGAACGATTCCGGCACCACCGAGACCGACACCGTCGTCCGCCCCCTCACTCTCGCGGTCGACCAGACCGAGATCGACGACCTCGCCCGTCGCCTCGACGCCACCCGGTGGCCCGACGAGGCCCCCGACGCCGGATGGGCCGACGGGCTCCCGCTCGCCTACGCGAAGGAGCTTGCCGAGTACTGGCGGGATCGTTTCGACTGGCGGGCACAGGAGGAGCGGCTCAACGCCGTCCCGCAGTTCACCACCGGGATCGACGGCCACGACATCCACTTCTTCCACGTTCGCTCGTCCCGACCGGATGCGAAGCCGCTGCTCCTCGTGCACGGCTGGCCCAGCGGACCGACCGACTTCCTGTTGATGATCCCGCTCCTCACCGAGCCCGACGACGGCGGGCAGGCCTTCGACGTCATCGCACCGACGATCCCGGGCTTCGGAGTGTCGGGGCCGGTGACGAGGTGGACGCTCACCGGGGTCGCCGACGCGTTCGCGGAGCTCATGGAGCGCCTCGGGTACGACCGCTACCTCGTGCACGGATACGACACAGGCGCCGGCGTGGCCCGTGAGCTCGGACTGCGGCACGGGGACCACGTCGCAGGCATCCACACCACCGGCATGCTCGGCGGCGAGGAGCTCACGGAGGAGACGGCCGACATGTCCGTCCCGGAGGAGGCGGCCGCGATCGCCGACGGGTACCGGTACATGTACGACGTCGGCGGCTACGCGATGCTCCAGTCCACCCGGCCGCAGTCGATCTCCTACGCGCTCACCGACTCGCCGGTCGCGCAGATGTCCTGGCTCGTCGAGCGATTCCGGGACTGGTCGGCCGCCGAGGGCGATCCCGACGAGGTGCTCGACCGGGACGAGATGCTCACCGTCGTCTCGATCTACTGGTTCTTCCGCACTGCCGGGTCCTCGGCGCGGTACTACAAGTACGGCTTGCCGGACTGGTCGGAGCCGCTGCAGCCCTCGACCGTGCCTACGGCCATCCTCGTCATGCCCGACGACATCGGTCGTCCCGTGCGCCGGCTGGTCGAGACGACCGACAACGTCGTGCACTGGACCGCAGCGGAGCGCGGCGGGCACTTCGCGGCCTGGGAACAGCCCGAGCTCGTCGCAGCGGACATCCGTGCGGGCATCGGCGACCTCACGTAGTCCGAAGGAGTCACGTGCGCACGACGCGGAGGCGTCATCGCGCGGGTCTCCGTGCGCCGCGGCCGTCGACCGGTAGCGCACGGTGCCGACGTCGACGCGCGGCCGGACGTTGCCGGCCAGCCGCCGGAGGCCCGTAGTCACCCCCTGGCCGTAGTGACACCATGAGCCGGTGACTCACGTCGCGCTCGGCTCCGCGCAGGGCCGATGGGTGGTGCTGGCGGCGACGCTCGGCTCGGCGATGGCGCTGCTCGACGGCACCGTGGTGAACGTCGCCCTGCGCCCCCTGGGGCTCGAGCTGGGCGCCTCGCTCCCGCAGCTGCAGTGGGTCGTCAACGGCTACATGCTTACGCTCTCCGGGCTGGTGCTCGTGGGCGGGTCGCTCGGTGACCGGCTCGGTCGCCGACGGGTCTTCCTCGTCGGCATCGTGTGGTTCGCCGTCGCCTCGCTCGGGTGCGGGCTGGCCCTGACGGTCGACCAGCTCATCGCCGCGCGCGTTCTCCAGGGCGTCGGTGCCGCCCTGCTGACCCCGAGCGCGCTGGCGATCATCCAGTCGACCATCGCCGAGGCGGACCGCCCGCGAGCGATCGGGATCTGGGCCGCGTGGTCCGGCATCTCCAGCGCGGCGGGCCCGCTGCTCGGCGGGTGGCTGATCGACGTGCGCTCCTGGCGCTGGGTCTTTCTCGTCAACCTCCCGGTGGCGGCCGCGGTGGTGGCGGTGGTGATCCGGCACGTCCCCGAGTCCGGTGGCGTCGCCCGCGGCGAGCGGCCGCGCTTCGACCTGACGGGCGCCGCGCTGGCCATGCTCGGACTGGGCGCCCTCACCTACGCGCTCATCGAGGGCGCCTGGCCGATCGTGCTCCTCGGGGTGGCGGGGCTCGCGGCTTTCGTCGTCGTCGAGCATCGGACCCGGAACCCGATGCTCCCGCTCCGCGTCTTCACCTCTCCGGCGTTCTCGGCGGCCAACGCGATGACCTTCGTGGTCTACGGCGCGCTCGGCGCACTGATGTTCTTCCTCGTGCTTCAGCTCCAGGTGGTCAGCGGCTACTCGCCCCTGCAGGCCGGACTCGCCACCGTCCCCTTCACGCTGCTCATGCTCGTCTTCTCACCGCGCGTGGGTGCCCTGATGCGCCGCACCGGCCCCCGGTTGCTCATGACGCTCGGTCCGGCGCTCGCCGCCGCGGGCGCCCTGGTGCTGTCGACGGTCGGAGCCGACGCGCCGTACGCCACCCGGGTGCTGCCGGGGGTGGTGCTCTTCGGTGCCGGGATCACTCTCATGGTCACGCCGCTGACGTCGACCGTCATGGCCGCGGTGCCCGGCCGCCAGGCGGGGGTCGCCAGTGGGGTCAACAACGCTGTGGCGAGGTCGGGGAGCCTGCTCTCGGTGGCCGCGCTGCCTCCGATGGTGGGGCTGACCGGTGACGACTACACCGTCCCAGCCGTGTTCGACGCCGGATACACCACCGCAATGTGGTGGTGCGCCGGATGGCTCGCGGCCGGGGCGGTGATCGCGGCGGTCTTCATCCGAGGCAGGGTCTCGCCGCGGTCGTCCCCACCGGAACAGGCCTGAGACGGCAGCGCGGTTGCCGGTCAGTCCGTCGACGGCGTCGACGACGGGGTGTCCCTGCCGAGCGCGGCGATGGCGGCGCTCGTCGGCCGCTCGCTGACCAGCTTGGCGGCGGCGCGGGCCTCGCTCGTCGTCGGTCCCGCCCCCTCGGGCCAGAGGACTGCCCGGTAGTACCTCAGCTCGTCGATCGACTCGAGGATGTCGGCGAGCGCCCGGTGGCCGCCGCTCTTCTGCGGCGACTGGAAGTAGGCCCGCGGGAACCAGCGGCGGGCGAGCTCCTTGATCGAGGAGACGTCGATGATCCGGTAGTGCAGGTGCTCGACGACCTCGGGCATGTCCCGCGCGAGGAACACCCGGTCGGTGCCCACGGAGTTGCCGGCGAGCGGGGCGCGGCGCACCTCGGGCACGAACCGCTTGACGTACGCGAGGACCTGCTCAGCGGCGTCGGCCATCTCCAGCCCGGAGTCCAGCTCGGTGATCAGGCCGGACGCCGTGTGCATCTGGACCACGACCTCGTCCATCGTCTCCACCGTGCCGGGGCGCGGCGCGATGACGAGGTCGAGCCCGGCGTCGAGCGGGTTGAGGTGGGAGTCGGTGACGACGACGGCCACCTCGACGAGCGAGTCGCGCTCGGCGTCGAGGCCGGTCATCTCGCAGTCGATCCAGACGATGGGGTCCGCGGGGGAGGAAGGGCTCACCAGGTGATGGTAGGCGTGACATGCGACGGTCGCGGGCACCTGACGTCCCGCGACCGCCGCCCGCCACGAGCGTTCGGTCAGGCGCCGGCGGCGCTCCGGCCGGCCTCTGACTCGGCGGCCCAGGTCGCCACGGTCTCGCTGAGCGGGGTGGAGGGCCGTCCGAGGAGGTCCTGGAGGTCGGTCGAGGTCGAGTGGAGCGTGCCCTCGGCGGTGTTGGTGTCCGCCGCCACGAGGAAGCCGACGAGTCCCTCGTCGAGCCCTGCCTCGGTCAGCTGCGCGGCGAACGCGTCGGCGTCGAGGTCGACGTAGCTGATCTCCCGGCCGAGTGCGGCGCCGAACTCCTGGGCGATCTGGGCGGTCGTGAGCGCCGGGGCGCCGGCGAGCTCGTAGACCTTGCCCTCGTGCCCCTCGGTGGTGAGGACGACGGCGGCGGCCTCGGCGTAGTCGGCCCGCGCCGCCGGCGACACCAGCCCGTCGTGGGCAGCGCCGGCGAACGCGCCGCTCGCTGCCGCCTGGTCGAAGTTCGGGCGGTAGTTCTCCGAGTACCACCCGTTGCGCAGGATCGTGAAGGGGATGCCGGAGGCCGCGATGGCCTCCTCGGTCTGCTTGTGCTCCGGCGCGAGGACGTGGCTGGACGTCGACGCGCCGAGGAGCGAGGTGTAGACGATGCGGGCGACCCCGGCGGCCGTCGCCGCCTCGATCACGGCGGAGTGCTGGGTGAACCGCTGGCCGACCTCGTTGGAGGACACGAGCAGGAGCGTGTCGCCGGCCTTCAGGGCGCCGTCGATGGGCTGCGCGTAGTCGAGGTACGCAGTCGTCACTCCACGGTCGGCGACGTCCGCGAGGCGGTCGACCGACCGGGCCGTGGCCGTGATGGTGTCCGGGGCGACGCCGCGGTCGAGCAGGTGCTCGATGACGAGGCGGCCCAGCTGGCCGGTGGCTCCGGTGACGACGAACGACATGACACGCTCCTTGATTCGTTGACGTTTCAACGACGACCAACCGTCGGTCCCGGGCCGATATTCCGGGTGACGCCACCACTTGGCCGGTGGGGGAACCGGGTGCACGACCGAGGAGCCGGTCGGGTCGCGATGGAGGGGCGCCTGCTGTTCGATGCGGCCCCGGCCGAGCGCGTCCGGTGGCAGGCGACCACGCGCAAGCTGTTCCTCGACGAGCGGTACCGGGTGGAGCAGGCGCGACGTGACTTCGTGGACGCACACCGGGATTGACGCCGACCACACCTCGGCGCGCGAACGTCAGACCTTCGGTGGATCCCGCCAGACGAGACACCGCGTCTAGACTCTGCGACGGCGCGGCCGGCGGTCCGGCGCGACGACCCCTACGACCCCCGGAGCACGCCCGTGGCGAACCTCGCCCGCTTCTCGCTGTCCAACCGCGCACTGGTGGCGTTGTCCACGATCATCGCCGTGCTTGCCGGACTGTGGGCCACCACGACGCTGCGGCAGGAGCTCATCCCGGACCTCGAGCTCCCCATCGTCGCCGCCGTGACCACCATGCCCGGCGCCTCGCCGGAGATCGTCGAGGACCAGGTCACCGGCGTGGTCGAGGAGGCCGCCCGCGGCGTCCCGGGCCTCGAGGGCACCACCTCGCAGTCCGGCCCGAGCGTCTCCGCCGTCATGCTCGAGCTCGAGTACGGCACCGACATCCTCACCGCGCAGCAGGAGCTCCAGGTCGCGCTCGGCCGGGTCGAGCAGGACCTGCCCGACGACGCCGACACCCAGGTCATCGCGGGCTCCGTCGACGACCTGCCGGTCATCCAGCTCGCGGCAACCGGAGGTTCGGACACCGCCGAGCTCCAGCAGCGCGTCGAGGACGTCGTCGTGCCCGAGCTCTCCCGCGTCGACGGCGTCCGGCAGGTCCAGCTCTCCGGGATCACCGAGCAGCAGGTGACGATCGACGTCGACCCCGAGGCGCTCGCCGCGCAGGGGGCCTCGCTCGACGCCATCACCGAGGCCATCGACGCCTACGGGGTCGTCACGCCCGCCGGCACCATCGACGCCGAGGGGCGCGAGCTGACGATCCAGGCCGGCAGCCGGATCACGTCCGTCGAGGAGATCGCGGCACTCCCGCTCGTCACCGATCCCGCGGAGTCGGGGGACGCCGGGGGAGCCGGGGACGCCGGAACGCCCACCGACACCACCGGCCCCACGGATCCGGGCCAGGAGCCTCCGGCGGGCGACCAGGCACCCGTCGACCAGGGTGCGGACCAGGCCCCCACGGACCAGGCCCCCACTGACCAGGCCCCCACGGAGCCCACCGAGCCCGCCGAGGTCGCCACCATCGACGACGTCGCGGACGTCGCGATCGAGGACGTCCCGGCCACGTCGCTCACGCGTACGGACGGCGCGGCCAGCATCGGGCTCGCGATCACGGCCACGCCCGACGGCAACACGGTCGAGATCTCCGAGCAGATCCGGGAGCTGCTGCCCGAGCTCGAGGCCTCCCTCGGCGACGGCGGCGAGCTCGTCGTCGCCTTCGACCAGGCCGTCTTCATCGAGCAGTCGATCGAGGACCTCGCCGTCGAGGGCGTCCTCGGCCTCGCGTTCGCGGTCCTCGTCATCCTGCTGTTCCTGCGCTCGTTCGCGGCCACCACGGTCACGGCGATCTCCATCCCGCTGTCGCTGCTGGTCGCGCTGCTCGCCCTCAGGGTCGCCGACTACTCGCTCAACATGTTCACCCTGGCGGCGCTGACGATCTCGGTCGGCCGCGTCGTCGACGACTCGATCGTCGTCATCGAGAACATCGCCCGCCACCAGAGCTACGGCACCGGCAAGCGCCAGGCCGTGCTCACGGGCGTCAAGGAGGTGGCGGGCGCCGTCACCTCCGCGACCGTCGCCACCGCCGCCGTGTTCGTCCCGCTCGGCCTCGTCGGCGGCATGGTCGGCGAGCTCCTGCGCCCCTTCGCGTTCACGGTCGCGCTCGCCCTGGGTGCCTCCCTGCTCGTCGCGCTGACGATCGTCCCGGTCCTCGCGTACTGGTTCCTGCGTTCGCCCGTCGACCCCGAGCGGGCCGCCAGGGCTCGCACGGAGGCCGAGGACAAGGAGCGGCGCAGCGTCCTGCAGCGCGGCTACGTCGGTGCTCTCGGCGGCGTGCTCCGCCACCGCTGGCTCACCGTCGGCGGCGCGGTCGTCCTCATGGCGGCCACCGTCGTCGGCGTCACCCGCCTGCCCACCGACTTCATCGGCGACACGGGCGAGAACGCGATCTCCGTGACCCAGGAGCTCCCCACCGGCGTCACGCTCGAGGCGCAGGACGCCGCGGCGCAGCAGGTCGAGGAGGTGCTCGCCGGCGTCGAGGAGGTCGAGAGCTACCAGGTCACTGTCGGCGTCGCGGACCCGGCCATGGCGGCGTTCGGCATGGCCCAGGACGTCACCTTCTCGGTGACGCTCGACGTCGATGCCGACGCCGGCGCCGTCGAGCAGGAGGTCCGCGACCGGCTCGAGGGCCTCGGTGAGGATGCCGGCACCATCACGGTCGCGCCCGGCTCGTCCGGCGGGTTCGCCTCCGGCGTCGAGGTCATCGTCTCCGGCGCCGACGGCGACGAGGTCGCCGCCACGTCCGAGGAGGTCCTCAC
Organism: Georgenia sp. Z1491; assembly: GCF_049856175.1. Classification (GTDB taxonomy): domain Bacteria; phylum Actinomycetota; class Actinomycetes; order Actinomycetales; family Actinomycetaceae; genus JB111. The sequence continues at coordinate 194,394 of NZ_JBNDNA010000005.1, read as the reverse complement.
CGCCGTGGGCGAGATCGACGGGCTGCGCGACGTCCGGACCTCGCTCGCCTCCGACCTGCCGTTCATCGAGGTCGAGGTGGACCGGCCGGCCGCCGCAGCGCTCGGGCTGACCGAGGAGGCCGTCGGCGGCCTCGCCTACGGCGCGCTCAACGGCATCCCGCTGGGCGACGTCGAGATCGAGCAGGGCAGGCTGCCGATCGTCCTGTTCTCGGACGAGGCCCCGACCACGGTCGAGGAGCTCCGCGCACTTCCCCTGGGCGGCTCCCCGGAGTCGCCGCTCGTGCTCGACGACGTCACGCACGTCGAGGAGTCGATGCAGCAGGCGACGATCACGCGCCAGGACGGCCTGCGCTCGGCCTCGATCACCGCGGCCACCGAGATCGCCGACCTGCAGACCGTCAACGCGGAGCTCGCCGCCGCACTCGACTCGGTCGACGCCCCCGAGGGCGTCAGCGTGGAGATCGGCGGAGTCAACGCCGAGCAGCAGGACGCCTTCGGCAACCTGTTCCTCGCGCTCGCCCTCGCCGTCCTGCTCGTCTACCTCGTCATGGTCGCGACGTTCCGCTCCCTCGTGCAGCCGCTCGTGCTGCTCGTGTCGATCCCGTTCGCCGCGACCGGCGCGATCCTCGGGCTGCTGATCACCGGGACCCCGATGGGGGTCGCCGCGCTCGTGGGCGCACTCATGCTGGTCGGCGTCGTCGTCACCAACGCGATCGTCCTCATCGACCTCATCAACCAGTACCGCACCCAGGGCATGGACCTGCGCACCGCCGTGATCGAGGGTGGCCGGCACCGGCTGCGGCCCATCCTCATGACGTCGGCCGCGACGATCATGGCGCTCGTCCCGATGGCGTTCGGCATCACCGGCGGCGGTGCGTTCATCAGCCAGCCGCTGGCGATCGTCGTCATCGGCGGCCTCATCACCTCGACCCTGCTCACCCTCCTGCTCGTGCCGGTGCTCTACGAGCTCTCCGAGGGCCGCGGCGAGCGGCGCGCGCGCGACAAGGAGATCGCCCGCCTGGAGAAGGTGGTCGCCGCACGGACGGAACGCGGCGAGGACGCGAGCGCACCGGCGGCCGAGCTGGAGCGGCTGCGCGCCGGCGGTGGCGCCGCCCGCGTCCGCGAGGAGGAGCGGGTCGGCGACGACGACGCACGGGTGCTCGCGCACGCCGGCGCGCCCGCCGCGGAGGCCGGCCACGACGCCGACATGCACGTCGACGCCGCGGGTCGCCCTGCGCACGCCGACGCGGCCGGCGCAGGGACGGGCCACGACGCCGGTGCGGCCGGTACCGGGGCGCACGCCGCCGGCCCGCCCGACGACGACGACGCCCTGCGCGACGCCGACGACTCGGGAGGCGGGAAGCACGTCGCCGAGTGACGGCCGATGCGCGGACCGCGCGCACCTCGCCCGGTGGTCTCGGGGAGAATCGGACCATGACCGACAGCAAGATCGTCTTCCTCGACGTCGACGGCACCTATGCCCACCAGGGCGAGGTGCCGCCGGGCCACGCGCGGGCGGTCGAGGCAGCCCGCGCGGCCGGCCACCGGGTGCTCCTGTGCACCGGGCGGTCCAAGGCCATGCTCCCCGAGCGCATCGTCGCCGCCGGCTTCGACGGGATCGTCGCCATGGCCGGGGCGTACGTCGAGGTCGGCCGCGAGGTCGTCGCCGACCGCCGGTTCCCGGCCGATCTCGGCGACCGGCTCGTCGACGTGCTCGAGTCCCACGACGTGGTGTTCGTCCTCGAGACACCGCGCGCCCTCCTGGGGACGCCGCGCGCCGAGGCGGCGATCCGCGCGGAGGTCGCCCGTCACGAGTCGAGCGACGACGGCTCCGCGCACGCCGGTCCGTCCGACATCCTCGCCGCCCTGTCGGTGTCCGACGAGCTCCGGGGCCGCCCCTTCGCCAAGGCCGTGGTCGTCGAGTCCGCGGTACCCAACACCCGGCTCGCCCGCGAGGCCGGCGACGGCGTGCTCTCCCTCGAGGCCTCCGTGCCCGGGCTCCACCCCTCCTCCGGCGAGCTCTACCTCGCCGACATGCACAAGGCCGTCGGCATGCTCGCCGCGCTCGAGCACCTCGGCGCCGACGTGGCCGACTCGATCGCGTTCGGCGACGGCATGAACGACCTCGAGATGCTGCGCGCGGCGGGCCTCGGGGTCGCGATCGAGGGCGCGGACCCGCGGGTGATCGACGCTGCCGACCGGACCGCAGCCGGCCCGGAGGTCGAGGGCCTCGTCGCCGCGTTCGAGGAGCTGGGTCTGCTCGGGCGCTGACCGGTCCGCGCGCCCAGGGCCTCGGCGCCGCTATCGACCGGGCGCCCGCCGCGGCGCGGCCGTAGCCTGGTGGGAGCCGACGCCGGGCGCACGACCCCGCCGACGTGGGCTTGACCACCGCCGGGTCGAGGAGGTCACCGCCGTGAAGCTCGCCGAACAGATCGTCGCCCAGCTCCAGGAGGTGGGCGTCCGCCGGATCTACGGGATCGTGGGCGACAGCCTCAACCCCGTCGTCGACGCCGTCCGCCGCACCGGCGGGTCCGCGAACGGCGGCATCGACTGGATCCACGTCCGCCACGAGGAGTCCGCCGCCTTCGCGGCCGCCGCCGACGCCCAGATCACGGGGGAGCTCGCCGTCTGCGCCGGCTCCTGCGGCCCTGGCAACCTCCACCTCATCAACGGCCTGTACGACGCCAACCGCTCCGGCGCCCCGGTCCTCGCGATCGCCAGCCACATCCCGAGCGCCCAGATCGGCCAGTCCTACTTCCAGGAGACGCACCCCGACCGGCTCTTCACCGAGGCTTCCGTCTACAGCGAGCTCGTCAGCACGCCGGAGCAGTCGCCGAGGGTCGTGCACTCCGCCATCACGCACGCGCTCGCCGCCCCCGGCGTCGCCGTCGTCACCCTCCCCGGGGACGTGGCGGACATGTCCGCCACGGCCGACGCGCCCGCCTACGTCCCCACCGTGCGCGGCACCCTCGAGCCCGCCCCGTCGGCGGTGGACGCCGCCGTCGAGGCCCTCAAGGCGGCGAAGAAGGTCGCGATCTTCGCCGGCGCCGGCGTGCGCGGGTCCCACGACGACGTCGTCAAGCTCGCCGACGTGCTCGCCGCCCCCGTGGGGCACTCCCTGCGCGGCAAGGAGTGGATCCAGCACGACAACCCGTTCGACGTCGGCATGACCGGCCTCCTCGGCTACGGGGCGGCCGCCGAGGGCATGGACGACGCGGACCTGTTGCTCCTGCTCGGCACCGACTTTCCCTACGACCAGTTCCTGCCCGACGGGCCCACCACGATCCAGGTCGACCGGCGCGCCGAGGTTCTCGGCCGGCGCACCGGCGTCGACCTGCCCGTGCACTCCGACGTCGGACCGTTCGTCCGCGCCCTCCTGGGCCGGTTGCGTCCGACGAGGAGCCGCGCCTACCTGAAGAAGACGCTGCGCCGCCACGAGAAGCTCATGGACTCGACCGTCGGCGCCTACACGCGCGACGTCGAGGACCTCGTCCCGATCCACCCCGAGTACGTCGCGTCGGTCATCGACGACGCGGCCGCGGGCGACGCCGTGTTCACCGCCGACACCGGGATGGGCAACGTGTGGCAGGCCCGCTACGTCACCCCGAACGGCCGCCGACGCATCATCGGATCGTTCCTCCACGGCTCGATGGCCAACGCGCTCCCGCACGCGCTCGGCGCCCAGATGACCGACCGGGACCGGCAGGTCGTCGCGTTCAGCGGCGACGGCGGTCTGTCGATGCTCCTGGGGGACATGCTCACCGCCGTCCAGTACGACCTGCCGGTCAAGGTCATGCTGTTCAACAACTCCTCGCTGGGGATGGTCAAGCTCGAGATGCTCGTCGACAAGCTCCCGGACCACGGGGTCGACGTGCCGGGCACCGACTACGCCGAGATCGCCCGCGCGATGGGCTGGCACGCCGTCCGGGTCGAGCGCCCGGCCGACCTGCCGGAAGCGGTCGACGAGGTTCTCGAGCACCCCGGCCCGGCCCTGCTCGACGTCGTCACCGACCCCAACGCCCTGTCCCTGCCCCCGAAGATCACCGGCGAGCAGGTCTTCGGCTTCGCCACCGCGATGAGCAAGATCGTCTTCACCAAGGGCGCCGGCGAGGCGGTGGCGATGGCGCGGTCGAACCTGCGCAACATCCCGCGGCCGTAGGTCTCGGTCAGGCGGCTGCCGCGGCGACGGCCAGGTCCGCGTCCGCCATCACGAGGTCGCCGTTGATGTGGCCCCCGGCCAGTGCCCCCTGCGCGGCGGCGGCGCCGACCTGCGCCGACACGTCGGCGAGGTTGCCCGCCACCCACACGCCCGGCACGGAGGTCGCGCCGGTGGGACCGGCCGCCAGGGCGGTGCCCATGGCGTTCTCCGCGAGCTCCAGTCCGAGCGGACCGAACGGCTCGGCACGCGGGTGCATGCGGGTCTGCACCGTGAGCGCACCGGCCTCGACGAGGCTCCCGTCGGCCATCCGCACGCCCTTCAGCGCCCCGTCGGCGCGCTCGACGCCGACCGGCGTGCCGGGCACGATCTCGACGCCACGTGCCACCAGGCGGGCGAGATCCTCCTCGCCGAGCGCGAGTTCCCAGGTGAGCAGGCGGACCCGGTCGGAGAGCTGGCGGAACATCAGCGCCTGGTGGACGGCCATCGGCGTGGTGCCCAGCACGGCGATCGCCCGGTCGCGGACCTCCCAGCCGTGGCAGAACGGGCAGTGCACGACGTCGGAGCCCCAGCCCTCGCGCAGGCCGGGCAGCTCGGGGAGCTCGTCGACCAGGCCGGTCGCGAGGAGCAGGCGCCGCGCGCGGACGACCACGCCGTCGGCGGCCGTGACCCGGAACAGGTCGCCGTCGGCGCGCGCCTCGGAGACCCTGGCGGGGCGGACCACGCCGCCGTAGCGCTCGACGTCGGCGCGACCGCGGGCGAGCAGCTCGAGCGGCGGGGTGCCGTCCAGGGCGAGGAGCGCGTGGACGGCGTCGGCCGGGGCGTTGCGGGGGTCCCCGGCGTCGAGGACCAGTACCCGGCGGCGCGAACGGGCGAGCATCAGCGCCCCGGCCAGGCCGGCGGCGCCCCCGCCGACCACGACGACGTCCCAGACCGCCTCGCTGGGCTGGCCCTCGGGTGCGGGGGAGTCGGGGGCCGGGACCGGCACCGGTGGCGCCGTGGCGGACGGGGGTGCCGGGTCGGTCGACGGTGCGGTGGTGGGGCGGGCGGGGCCAGGCGTGCGCATGGTGACGTCCTTCGTATCGTTCGGCGCCGGGGTACCCGACGGTCTGTCCGTGACCGAGCCTTCCCCCGGGGATGCCAGTGAGCAAGAGGAGTTGCCGAACGGCAAGACCCCGGTCCACGATCGGGGGATGGGACGCGACCTGGACCGCACGCTCGACGCCGTCGGACCCCGCTTGAGACGACTGCGTCAGCGGCGGGACGTCACCCTCGCCGAGCTCGCCGAGCGGACCGGCATCTCGTCGAGCACCCTGTCCCGACTGGAGTCGGGACTGCGGCGCCCGACGCTCGAGCAGCTGCTGCCGCTGGCACGGGTGCACGGCGTGACCATCGACGAGCTCGTCGACGCGCCACCGACGGGTGACCCGCGGATCAACATGCGGCCGATCGCCGGTGACTCCGGGTCCGTCGTCCTGCCGCTCTCGCGCCGGCCCGGCGGCATCCAGGCCTACAAGTTCGTCCGGCCCGCGGCCCGTCCCGGCACGGTGCCGCAGCCGCGCACGCACGAGGGCTTCGACTGGGTCTACGTGCTCGACGGGCGCCTGCGGCTCGTGCTGGGGGACCAGGACATGGTGCTCGAGCCCGGCGAGGCGGCCGAGTTCGACACCCGTACCCCCCACTGGTTCGGCGCCACGGAGGACGGCCCCGTGGAGTACCTCAGCCTCATCGGGAAGCAGGGCGAGCGCGCGCACGTGCGCACCTCGCCCGGCGACCCGGGCTGAACCGCCGGCCCGGACAGCTCGGGCCCGGACCGCCCGCCTCACCGCTGGAACGACTGGAAGCCGTTGAGCGCGAGGATCACCCCGACGATGCCGACGACCCATGCGGTGGTCGACGCGGCGTTGCGCGTGAGCCAGGCATCCAGCCGGCGCAGCGGCCCGTCGAGCTGCCGGGCGGCCACGAGCCGCCCGGTCAGCAGGACGAGCGCGGGCGCGATCATCACTACGCAGTAGGCAGCGAGCCAGAGGACCGACGTCGGCCAGCCCGGCCCCTGGGTGGTGATGAGTCCGATACCGGCCAGGTAGGGGAGCATCGACGCGACCTCGATGGTCGCGGCCGCCAGCGCGAGTCCCATGAGTGCACCGACGGAGCCCCGCCCGCGGGTGCGCGTCGCCGCCCCGGTCACCGACGGCAGGGTCCCGGTCCCGGGCAGCCCGGTCCTACCTGTCCCGGCGTCGTCGTCGCTCTCCACGCCGATCGCGCGCTCGCGCCACCGGCCGATCCGGCCGCCGCCGTGCTCGGCCTGCTCGGCGGCGCGGCGCTTCGCCGCGGGCGAGTCCAGGGCGAAGCTGAGGAGGAACAGCGCGACGCCCACGACGATCATCACCACCGCCACCGGACGGCCCGACAGCACGTCGCCGAACGCCGCGAGGAAGGCGTCCGCGCCGAGCATGACGGCCACGCCGACGGCCAGGTAGAAGCCGGCGACCGTACCGAGGAAGATCAGCACGCGGTCGGGCCGCACGCGCCCCGGGGCGAGCATGAGCCACACCGGGATGAGCAGCGTGCCGAAGCTGGTGGAGTCGATGAGGGCGAGCACGGCGAGGACGCCGGCCAGCGCGGGGGACGACATGCCGCCGTCCGGCAGGGTGCCTAGGAAGTCCATGCCGCCAGTCTTCGCGGACGCCCCCGCTCGCGCGTCCGTCGGACGGCCCGTCACCGGAGTACATCCTTCGGCGGACCTGGTCACCGCCTCACCCGTGCTGGGATGGTCCCGTGAGAGCCGACCATGCCAAGGACGTGCGCGCCGCGGCGTTCGTCGTCGGCATCGGGCTGCTGCTGCTCGCACTCGGGCTGTACCCGATCACGAACATCCCCTCGGCCTACGGGGTGGATCCGGCGTCGATCTCGCCGTGGTGGTTCGTCCTCACGCTGGCCGTGGGCGGCGGCGTGGTCGCGCTGCGCGGGTACCACGCGGTCGGGGCGCTCGTCGCCGGGACCGCGCTCCTCGCCGTCGACCTCGCGCTCGGCGGGAGCATCGCGATGCTGCTCGTCATCTGGGAGCTCCTCCACCACGCGGCACTCGTGGGCTCGCGGCGCACGCGGATCGGGGAGACCGTCGGCGTCGGGGTGGTCGCGACGCTCGCCGGCGTGGGGGTCGCGCTGGGGGAGAGCGACCCGCGCGTGCTCATCGCGACCGTGCTCCAGGTCGGCGCCGTCGGCATCATGCCGATCTGGTGGGCGACCGAGGTCCGGCGGGGCCACGAGCTGGCCGAGGTCTCCGCCGAGAAGGCCCGCCTGGAGGCCGAGCGGGCCGACGCCCTCGAGATCGCCGCACAGCGGGAACGGACCGAAGCCCTGCGCGAGGAGCGCACCGCCATGGCGCGCGACCTCCACGACGTCATCTCCTCGCACCTGTCCGCCATCGCCATCCACTCCGGTGCGGCGCTCGCCGCACCGCCCGAGTCGGTACGCGACCGCGAGGCCCTCGCGCAGGTACGTCGCGAGGCGGTGGCGTCCCTGGAGGAGATGCGCTCGATGGTGCGGCTCCTGCGCTCGCAGGCGGACGAGGAGTGGACCTCCCCGGCGGGACTGGCCGAGCTGCCCGCGCTGGTCGAGCGCTCACGGGCGGCGGGCCTCGACCTCACGGTCGCCCCGGGGGTCATCGGCCCGGGTGGCGCAGCGAACCTCGACGTCCCGACGGCGGTCGGCCGGGCCGCCCTGCGGGTCACCCAGGAGGCCCTCACCAACGCGCTGCGCCACGGCGCCGGGGACGGTCACCTCGAGCTCGAGGCCGACGACGGCACTCTCGCGCTGACCGTCTCCAACGAGCTCCGCCGTCCCGCCCTGGTCGGCCAGGGTGGTGGGGGAGACGCGGACGGCCCGGGTGCTGCGCCGGCCGTACCGTCCCCGGGGGTCGGGCTCCACACGATGCGGGAGCGCACCGAGGCCTGCGGCGGCACCTTCTCCGCCGGCGCGCACGACGACATGTGGCAGGTCCGCGCGACCTTCCCGACGGAGGAGACGACATGATCCGGGTCCTGCTCGCCGACGACCACGCCGCCATCCGTGGCGGTCTGCGTCTCCTGCTCGACGCCGCGGAGGACGTCGAGGTGGTCGGGGAGGCGGCCGACGGCCGGGCCGCGATCCTCAACGCGCGCTCCCTGCGCCCGGACGTCGTCGTCATGGACGTGCGCATGCCCGGCGTCGACGGCGTGGAGGCGACGCGCGCCATCGTCGGTGAGGACCTCGCTCAGGTGCTCGTGCTGACGACCTTCGACCTCGACGAGGTCGTCTTCGGTGCCCTGCGTGCCGGCGCCGCCGGGTTCCTCCTCAAGACGGCGGAGCCCGAGGCCCTGCTCGACGCCGTGCGGCGGGTGGCGGCGGGCGACGGCGTCGTCGCCCCCGAGGTCACGCGCCGGGTGCTCTCGGCGTTCGTCGGTCCGGGCGAGCGTGGCGGGGTCGGAGCCGGTGGAGGTGTGCGTGGGGCCGCCCAGTCCGGTCACGCAGGCGTGGAGGGCGCGGGACCAGGAGGCGTTGGTGGCCGATCGACGGACGGTGCCCGGACCCGAGGGTGGGGTGGCGCGGGCCCCGACCCGCTCGCCGGGATCGACCTCACCGGGCGCGAGCGGGAGGTGCTCGGCGCCCTGGGGCGGGGACTGTCGAACGCCGACGTGGCCGCCGATCTGTTCATCGCCGAGGCCACGGTGAAGACCCACGTCTCACGAGTGCTCGCCAAGCTCGGCGTCACCTCCCGGATGCAGGCGGCGATCGTCGCGCGTGAGGCCGGCCTGGCCTGACACGACGCCGGCCCGACACGACGCCGGCACGGCTCGATAAATGACCTGACACCGTGGGCCGACCATGGTGAGGTGGTCACCACGACGAGCGAGGGCCGGGCCCGACCTGCCCAGCGACGTCGTGACACACCCGTCCGCACGACGCGAAGGAGGACCCCGTGCACTTCACAGGCAACGGTCCGGCGTCGGCGCACGACGGGGCTCCCCGCCTCGCGTAGCCGACACCGCTGAACGGCACCGGCCGCACCCACGCGGCCGCGAACGAGGCGACGACCGCCACCGCTGCGCGCTCACGCGCGGCCCGGTCGTGCCCATCTTCCGCCGCCCGCAGGGGTGGCAGTGCACCTCGGCGCGCCTGACGCGCGCCGTCACGGGTAGGAGACGCATGAACGCAGTACCCACGACCACCGCAGGACCATCGGTCGTCCCGCAGTACGCCGTGCGCACGCCGCCACGGTCCATCACGCCCGCGACCCGTCCACGAGCAGCCGCGCGCATCGCGCGTGCGGTGCGCGGCGTGCTGGACGCACTTCTTCGGGACGACGTCGGCGCACGCATGGAGGCCGACCCGAACTACGGCGCGGCATGGACCGAGGCGGCCGGCTACTTCCTCGTCCGCACGATGGTCCGCTGAGGGCCGGTGACCCGCGAGAGGGCGGTTCGCACAATGAACGACTTCGCGCAACGACGACGCCGGGCCCAACGCGCAGGGCCCGGCGTCGTTCGTCCTTGCTGCTGCGGAGCGGTGTGGCTCAGTCGGTCTGGACGCGCCCGGGCGCGTCCTGGATCCCGGCCTCGACGGCGGGCGACGGGCCGGTGCTCGCGGGCGAGCCGTCGTCGGACCCGGAGCGCTCGCGGCGCTCGTCGACCTTCTCCTTGGCGGTCCGCGCGACGGACGCCGCGGCGCCCGGTGCCTGCTTGGCGAGCTCCTCGGCCTTCTCGGTGGCCTGCTCGCGGACCTCGGCGACCTTGGGGTTCTCCCAGATCTGCGTGGCCTGCCGCTTCATCTTCTCGTACTGGCCGCGACCCGCCCGCGTGCCGAGAACGAACCCCACACCCAGTCCAGCCAGGAACGACACCTTGCTCATCTCGTCATCCTCCTCGTGCTTCGGGAACGTGTACGAGCCTAGAGCGCGCGGCCGCTCGGCGCGCGTTCGCACGAGACGGCGGGCAGGCAGCGGGGCGGTCGGCGCGCGGTGACGCTCCTCGACGAGCGGTGCTCACGAGGCGGTGCCCCCACCCGGACTCGAACCGGGAACCTACGGATTAGAAGGCCGGTGCTCTATCCATTGAGCTATGGAGGCGCGGACGGCGCCGGCGCGCCGCCCGCGCAAGTCTACGTGCGCCCGAGGGGCGGTTCCCGCGGATCTCGGCGGCGTAGCCACGTGCGCCGATGCCGACCTCCGGCCGCGCGTCCGGTGGCGGGAGATGGGAGTCTGGCCTCTCCCGCGGTCGGGCGGGTGCTGGTCCAGCCGCCGCCGCGACGCCTCGAGTAGGGAACGTTCATGCATCCAGGCCGACGGACGGTCGGCGGACCCGGGGACCCGTCGGCTCGCCGGCCTCCTGCGTCGCCCCGACGTCCTCACGGAGCTCACCCAGATCGCCAAGGGCGTGGTCGCCGCGACCATGGCCTGGTGGTTCTCCGTGCAGGTGCTGGAGTCGGCCCTGCCGTTCCTCGCCCCCTGGACGGCGCTGCTCACCGTGCACGCCACGGTCTTCCGGTCGATGTCGAGCGGCGTGCAGCTCACCCTGTCGTCGGCGATCGGGGTCGGGCTGTCCTTCCTCGTCGGCAGCTACCTCGGGGTGAGTGTCTGGACCTTCGCCCTCGCGATCCTCGTCGGGCTGGCCGTCGCGCGCACGCCGACGATCCGGGACGAGGGGGTCGCGATCGCCACCACGGCCATCTTCGTGCTCGGCAGCGGCTTCGACGACCAGGAGTCGCTTCTGCTCGACCGGATCATGGAGGTGGGCGTCGGCGTCGGCGTCGGGCTCGTCGTCAACCTGCTGATCATCCCGCCGCTGCGGGACAGGCAGGCGTCCCAGCACGTCGACAGCGTCAACCGGCAGATGGGACAGGTTCTCGTCGAGATGGCCGACGAGTTCTCCGAGTCGTGGGACACCGACAAGGCGTCCGACTGGTTCGGTGCCACGGAGTCGATGAGCCGGTCGGTGGAGCGGGCGTGGGGGGCGGTCGGTTACGCGCGCGAGAGCCGTCGCATCAACCTGCGCCTGTACCGCCCGGACCGGCGCAGCCCGGCGAGCCGCGGTCGTGGCCTCGGGTACGAGGACATCCTTCCGCGCCTCGACGAGGGCGTCTCCCACCTGCGGAACCTGGCCCGCACCCTGTACAACGCGACCTACGCGGAGGGTGAGTGGGACGCCCACTTCCGCGAGCGGTGGGTCGGTATCGTCCGGGACTGTGGCCGAGCGGTCGCGGATCCGGACGCCGAGGTCGAGCCGGTCGCCGACCGGCTCGAGATGCTCGCCGGGGAGCTGTCCCGGGACCGGAAGCTGCCCGAGAGCACCTGGCCCGTCTACGGAGCACTCATCACCAGCGTCCGTCACGTGGCGGTCGTCGTCGACGACATCGCGTCCGCGCGCGCGGCGCGAGAGGCGGGGAGCTCGAGTCCCCGGGCGTGATGCCGGGGCGCGTGAGTGGGCCCCGCCGTCGGGCGGCGAGGAGCGTGCGCCGGACGTGCAGACCCCCGCCGTCGTCGTCCCCGGCAGGTGACCGGTATTCACTGGCGCCGGGCGGACGCGCCTGGTGGGCTCGGGACGTGGACATCCGCGTGTCGTCGTACGTCGTGCTCGAGCGCCCCGGCGAGATCCTGCTCTGCCGCGGACGAGAGTCCGCCGGCTCGTACGGCTGGACCATGCCGGGCGGCGGCCTGGATCCCGGCGAGCACCCGGACGACGCCGCCGTGCGTGAGGCCCGCGAGGAGACCGGGTACGAGGTCGAGCTCGGCCGCGTGCTCGGCGTCAGCAGCATCGTCGTGCCCGGTGCCGAACGGCTCGCCGCGGGGCGCGAGGGGATCCCGCTGCAGGGCATCCGCATCGTCTACGCCGCACGCATCGTCGGCGGGACGCTGAGGCACGAGGCTGAGGGGACCACCGACGCCGCGGAGTGGGTCCGCCTGGACCGCGTCGTCGACCTCGACCGCGTGGAGCTGGTCGACGAGGCGCTCGTCCTCGCGGGGCTCTGAGGCCCCTGGTCGAACGCGCCGCGGGCGTCCGTACCGGCCGCAACGGCCTCAGGCGTCGAGCAGCGCGCGCAGGACCTGCAGGACCCCGTCGTCGTCGTTCGAGGGCGCGATGAACCGGGCGGCCTCCTTGACCTCCGGCTCGGCGTTGGCCATGGCGAACGGCAGGCCGACGGACCGCAGCATCGCGAGGTCGTTGTGGTGGTCGCCGAAGGCCGCGCACGCCTCGCGCGGGATGCCGAGCGCGGTGCGCAGGCGGGTGAGCGAGGCCCCCTTCGAGGCTCCGGCCCGCATGACGTCGGCCCAGTGCTCGTGCGAGCGGACGAGATCCGCCTCGAGGTCGAGGGCCTCGATCGCGGGGACGACGGCTTCGACGATCGGTGCCGCGTCCCAGGTGGCGAGCTTGACGACGTCCTCGGGCACCAACGTGAGGTCGTCGACGACCTCCACGGCGGGGTAGAAGTGCCGCACGTGGGCGAGGAAGTCGTCGTCGGTGCGCTCGACGTACGCCCGGGAGGGCGCACCGGCCACGAGACCGGTGTCGCGGCCCTGCGCGGCGAGGTCCCGGACGGTACGCGCGACCTCGGTCACCACCTGGCGGTCGAGGACCTCGGCCCGCATGACGTCCTCCCCGCGCCAGACGACCGCCCCGTTCTCGGACAGGACGGTGATCCGGTCGGCCACGGGCGCCATCGTCTCCAGGATCGCGCCGCGCTGCCGCCCGCTCGCCGCGACCAGGACGATGCCGCGGTCGATCAGCTCGTCGACGACGGGCCACACCTCCTGCGCCACGGACTTGTCCGAGCGCACGAAGGTGCCGTCCATGTCGAGGGCCACGAGCCGCAGGGCCCGGGCCTCCTCGGCGGTCGGGAGGTCGAGGATCGGGGCCGGGAAGGTCTGCTCGAGCACGTGCTCCATCCTCCCAGCCGGCGACCGGTGGTGGCCCCGGGTCGCGGGAGAGTCGCGCCACCCACGCGTCGTGGATGTCGCTCACCGTGGCGGGCACCCCGCGGAGGGGTGCCCGCCCGGACGAGCAGGCCCGTCACAGGGAGCGGGCGAGGCTGCGCCGCATGGCCCACGTGCCGAGCAGCACCGCGAGCAGCGCCATCCCGGCGAGGACCCCGAGCATCGGCAGGATGTCGACGAGCGAGCCGTCGTGCCGCTGGATCTCGGCGAACGCGTCGTACGCCCAGGCGTGCGGCGTCACGTGCGCGACCTGCCGCATCGTGTCCGGGAAGATCTCCAGCGGGGCCATCCCCCCACCGATGCCGGCGAGCACGAGACCGAGTCCCACACCCACCCCGGACGCCGCCCCCTCGTTGTCCAGGAGGGACCCGAGCAGCATCGCGACCCCCGCCGCCACCGCAGCGAACACGGCGAGGACGAGACCCGCCAGGGCGAGGTTGCCCCAGTCGACGCCGAACAGCAGCGCGGTGGCCGCCATGATGTAGACGCCCTGGAACATGGCGATCACCCAGCGGCCCAGCGTGAGCCCGCCCATCATCTGCTGCGTGCGGATCGGCGCCGACAGGGAGCGTGCGACGACACCGTTGCGGCGGGCCTGGATGAGCGTGCCGGAGGCGGCCAGCGAGATGAGGAAGACGAACAGCAGCAGCTGGGAGACGCCGCCCAGGTCGAACTGGCCGAGCCCGGAGAACTCCTGGGCGATCTCGTCGACGTCCGTCACCACGACCTCGGGCGCCCCGCCCGCCTCGCGGGCCGCGGCGAGCTCGTCGTCTGCCTGGGCCGGGTCGGCCCCGGCCGAGACGAGGGCGTCGAGCTGGATGCGGTCCAGGGACAGCGACTCGACGGCGGTGGACACGCGCTGCTGGACGGCGACTGAGTTGCCGGCGGAGCCCGCGACGACCTCGAGCGTGACGGGCTCGCCGTCCGCCCAGGCCGCCTCGGCGTCGTCGGGGACGACCAGGGCGACATCGGTGCGGCCGCGGGCGACGGCGGTGCGGGCCGCCTCGGCCTTGTCGGTGTCGACGGTGAGGTCGTGGTCCTCCAGAACTGTGACGACCTCGTCCTGCAGCTCGCCGCCGTCACCGCTGATCGTCACCCCGCCCTGGGAGCCGGAGCCGCCGAACTGGGAGCCGAGCACGAGCACCAGCAGCAGCGGGAAGACGAAGACGAAGAAGATGTTGGACCGGTCGCGCAGGAAGCGTCGCAGCTCCGTGCCGGCGACCGTCAGGATGGCTCTCACAGCGATGTCCCCCTGTCCGGGACGAGGCGGGAGACCGCGCCCATGACGAGTGCGAACCCGAGCATGATCGCGGCCGGCACGGCGATGTCGCCGATCCCGCCGCCGCCCGAGGTGATCCCGAGGCCGCGGGTGAACGCGCCGATCGGGTTGAGGTCGAGGACCTGGCCGAGGAGTCCGGACGCGGCCATCGGGAAGAATGCGCCGCCGGCCATGCCGAGCACGAGGGCGACGATCGACTGGGCGATGCCGGCCTGCTCGCTCGTCCGGGTGACCCGGGCGATGACGAGCATGACGGCGGTCCCCGCGGCCGCCACGCAGACGATGAGGACGGCCACGGGGAGGGGGTCGCCGAAGTCGACGTCGAAGAGCAGGCTGCCGGCGATCAGCAGGACCGAGGTGGCGACGACGCCGAGGAGGAAGCTCGCGAGCGCCTTGGCGGCGACGATGTGCCAGGTCGGCATCGGCATCGACCGCAGCCGGGCGAGCGTGCCCTGCTCCCGCTCGGTGACCAGCGCGAGCACGCCGAAGCCGACCGTGAACAGGAGGAACAGCCCGGCCTGGCCGGCCACGAGGGTGCCCGAGGCGTCGAGCTGCTCGTCGGCGGTCTCCCCGGCCGCGAGGGCGATGACGGACTCGCCGCGGCCGACCTGCTCGGTGACCGCGCCGATGTCCTCCGGCGCGAGCCCGAGCGAGGTGCCGGCCCCGGCCGCGGTCCCGGCGGCGTGCATCCGGGTGAGCGTGCCCTGGAGGATCGACAGGACGACGTCGCCCTCGATCCCGGCCCCGTCGCCCTCGATGACGCTGACGTCGACCGTGTCCCCGCCGCGCAGCCCGTCGCCGAACCCGTCCGGGACGATGAGTGCGAGCGCCGCGGACCCGTCCTCGGCTCGGGCGCGGGCGTCGTCTGCGGTGGTCTCCTCGACGGTGACGTCGAACCCCTCGATCCCGCTCAGCGTGTCGACGAGCGTGGTGGCCGAGTCGTCCCCCTCGGGGACCGAGGCGGCCACCGTCAGGGGGTCGAGCTCCTCGTCCTGGGCACCGCCGAGGACGAGGTTGAGGACCGCCATGAGCGCCAGCGGCACGACGATCGCGAAGATGATGACGGACTTGTCACGGATGCGTTGACGCAGGTCCGACTGCGTCATGGTCCAGATCGTGCGCATGTCAGTCCCTCAGCGCCTTGCCGGTGAGGTGGAGGAAGACGGACTCCAGGTCGGGCCGGGAGATCTCGACGTCGGACAGGCTCAGCCCGGTCGAGGTCCCACGGTTGACGACGTCGGCGACGGCGGTCGGCGCGTCGTGGACGGTCAGGCGCAGCGTGCGGCGCTCGACGTCGACGTCGACGACGGCGTCCAGCTCGCGCAGGGCGGCCGCCGCGGCCTCGGTGTCCCCCGTGCCGGTCAGCACGATCTGGTCCACGCCGCCGACGAGGCGGGTCAGCTCGTCGCGCGTGCCCTCGGCCTGGATCTTCCCGGCGTCGACGATGGCGATCCGGTCGCAGAGGCGCTCGGCCTCCTCCATGTAGTGGGTCGTGTAGAGCACGGCCATGCCCTCGACCGAGAGCCGCTCGACGGACTCGAGGATGGAGTTGCGCGACTGCGGGTCGACGCCGACCGTCGGCTCGTCGAGGATGAGCAGCTCGGGCCGGTGCAGGAGGCCGATGCCGATGTTGAGGCGCCGCTGCATGCCGCCGGAGTACTTCTTGGTCTGGTCCTTCGCGCGGTCGGCGAGGCCGACCAGGTCGAGCACCTCCTCGACGCGGCCCTTGAGGTCGGCGCCCGCCAGGCCCTGGAGCCGGCCGAAGTACTGGAGGTTCTCGCGCGCGGTGAGCTCGGGGTAGATCGCGAGGGACTGGGGGACGAGGCCGATGTGGCGCTTCGGTCCGACGGCGTGCGGGCCGACCGTCTCGCCGGCGATCGTCACGGTCCCGGAGTCCGCCGGGATGAGGCCGGCGACCATCGAGATCGTCGTCGTCTTGCCCGCACCGTTGGGACCGAGCAGACCGAACGTCTCGCCCCGGCCGATGCGGAAGCTCACCCCGTCGACGGCGGTGAGGTCGCCGAAGCGCCGCACGAGGCCGTCGACGACGAGGACGGTGTCGGTGGGAGCGCCCGCGGCCGGCGGGGTGTGCTCGTCGTGCAGTGTCATGGTGCCTTCCTCCGGTGTCGGGACGCTCACGACACTAGAAGCGGGCGCGCGGCCGGGTCTCCGACATTTGTCATGCCTCCCCGGGTCACGTGTCACGCCCGGCGGCGCGGTCGTCGTCGCGGGTCGTGCCGCCCGGGCACCGGTGAGCCGACCCTCGGCTCCAGGGGCCGATCCGTGTGAGAGGCTCGAACCATGACCGACCGGGCACGTCCGCCCGGCCACACTCCCGTTCGGCGCGTCCTCATCGCGACCTGCTGGTTCGAGCCCGCAGTCAACGGCGTCGTCACCTCGGTCCAGACGCTGCGTGCCGAGCCGGAGGAGCTCGGGTGCGAGGTCCGGGTGCTCGCTCTCTCGAACCGGCTCCGATCCCACCGCGAGGGCGACGTCTACCGCCTCGGATCGGTGGCGGTGAGCGCCCTGTACGACGGCGCGCGGCTCGGCACGCTGGCCAGCGGGCCCACTCGCCGCGCCATCGAGGAGTGGGGGCCCGACGTCATCCACTCGCAGTGCGAGTTCACCACCTTCGTCTGGGCCCGCCGGCTGGCCAGGGCTCTCGCGGTGCCGCTCGTGCACACGTACCACACGATCTACGAGGACTACACCCACTACTTCTCGCCGTCCCGTCCGCTGGGTCGGAAGCTGGCGGCGTCGTTCTCCCGCAGGGTGCTCGCCGGCGTGGACGCCGTCGTGGCCCCGACCGGCAAGGTCGAGTCGATCCTGCGCGGGTACGGGGTGCGGGTGCCGATCCACGTCTGTCCGACCGGGCTGGACCTCACGCACTTCCGACCCGTGCGCACGCGTGCCGACCGTGAGGACGCCGCCACGATCCGGCACCGACTCGGCATACCCCCGGGGATCGTGTGCTGCTCTCGCTGGGCCGCCTGGCGCGGGAGAAGGACATCGACGTGCTCCTCGGCCTTGTCGGGGGGCTCGGGTCCGCGTCGACCACGTTGCTCGTGGTCGGCGACGGCCCGGACCGGCCCCGGCTCGAGGAGCTGGCGCGACGAGCCGGGCCCGCCGGCCGGGTCGTCTTCGCCGGCTCCGTGCCCCGGCGGGAGGCAGTCCGCTACTACCGCCTCTCCGACGTGTTCGTCAGCGTGTCGCGCAGCGAGAGCCAGGGTCTGACCTACAGCGAGGCGCTCGCCTGCGGCCTACCCGTCGTCTGTCGACGTGACCCGTCGCTCGACGGCGTCGTCACCGACGGCGTCAACGGCTGGCAGCTCGACCACCCGGCGGACTTCCGCGCCGCGCTGGACCACCTGGCCGACCCGGCCGTCCACGACCGGGTCAGCACCGGCGCTGCCGGGTGGGCCGTCGAGAACGCCTCCGCAGCCGACTTCGGCCGCAGGCTCCTGGCAATCTACGAGAGCACCGGGGCCAGGGAGCGGCGCGGGGCGTCCACCGGGCCACGCGACCTCGCACGGGTGGGCGGCCGGAGGTCCCCGGCGTTGGTACGAGGTCGGTGCGGCAGGCCCTGACCGCGGCCTGGGCCCCGTCGGGGGACGCGCCGGGCGGGCGGACATGCACCGACCGCGCGCGGGCAGACACAATGTGCCATGTGCCCACCTCCGAGAACCGACGTGCCGCGACGGCCGACGCCGCGGCGCACCGGTCCGCGCCGGAGGGCGTCGCCCCTGACCGTCTACCCCGGGTGGCCGTCATCGCCGACACGCTGAGCGACCTGCGCGAGCTGCGGCTCCCGCTCGACATCCCCGGCGCCGAGGAGGCGCGGGGGCGCCGCCGGCGCGTGCTCACCGAGCTCGAGGTGCGCCTCCTGCCGCGCCTGCGCGAGGACTCCGCGCCGGCGATCGTCGTCCTTGGCGGGTCCTCGGGGGCCGGGAAGTCGACGCTGCTCAACTCCCTGGTCGGTGAGGAGATCTCCCTGGCCGGCGTCCTGCGCCCGACCACACGCACGGCGATCCTCGCCGCCCACACCGACGACGCCCCCGCCCTCGAGGACAACCCGCTCCTCGAGCTCGCGCACCTCGTGCCGACGGACGAGGTGCCGCGCGGTGTCGCCGTGCTCGACGCCCCCGACCTGGACTCCGTCGAGGCGAGGAACCGACAGCTGTCGGCCCGGCTCGTCGAGGCCGCCGACCTGTGGGTGTTCGTCACCACGCCCGTGCGGTACGGCGACGAGCTGCCGTGGTCCGCCCTGGCCGCCGCGCACGCGCGCGGCGTGACCGTCGCCGTCGTGCTCAACCGGGCCGGCGACCGGGTGCGGCGCGACGTGGAGCAGGACCTCACGCGGCGCCTCCAGGCGCTGGGTGCCTCGGACGCGCCGATCTTCGTGGTCCCCGACGTCGGACCGAACCACGGACCGCTCCCGCCCGCCCGGGTCGCGGAGCTGCGCCAGTGGCTCGCCCTGGTCGCGCGCTCGCGCGCCGGGTCGATGCTGCGCCGCCAGACCACCCGCACCACGTGGGCGGCCCTGCGCGAGGACCTCCTGGCGATCGCCGACGCCGCAGACGCCCAGGTCCGCCGCGCCGAGGATCTGACCGGACTGGTCGACGACGCCGTCGCGGGCCCGCTGCAGGGCGTGCGTGCCGACGTCGCGGACCCCGCCCTGGCGCACGGCTCGCCCACCACCCGCTGGCTCGCGCTCGCCTCCACCGGTGGCCCCCTCGCACGTCTCGCGGCCAGGCCGTCACGGCTGCGCGCCGGCCGTTCACGCGTGCGCGAGGAGCGTCGGCGCGCCGCCGTGAGCGTCGGCGCGCAGGTGGACGGTCCCGTGCACGACACGATCCTGCGTCACGTGCGCGTCGCGGACGCCGCGATGACGTCGCGGTGGGAGGACGGTGGCGCCGCCGAGATCCTCGCCGGCGAGCGCGTGCACCGCTCGCGCGGACCGGAGGCGCTCGCCGAGCGTGCCGTCGAGGGGTGGCAGGACGCCGTCGCCGAGGAGGTGGCCGCGGTCCTGCCCGGGACGGTGGCCGCCGAGGCGCTGGGCGCGGACGGCGTCGCGGGCCTCGTGCGGGCCGCGGCCGCCGGTCTCGCCGGGCCCGCCACTGCCCTGCGGGGGTTGTTCCCCGCCGACGGCGAACGGCTCGTGCAGTCCGCCCGCGAGCGGCTCGCGGACCTCGCCCAGGGTGCCGTCCGCGACGTCGCCCGCCCGTACGCCGACGTGCTGAGGGACCTCGCCGTCGATCCCGGCACCGCCGTCCGCCTGCGTGCGGGCGAGCTGAAGGAGTTCACGTGACCGATCCCGCACCGACCGCCACCGACCGGGCGGCCGGACGCCCGGCCGCCGCCGACCGGGCCGCCGAGCCTGTCGGCGGCAGCGGCACCGGCCGCCCCGCGATGCCCGCCGCCTCCGACCGCCCGGTCGCCGACCGGCTCCGCGCCCGCATCACCCGCCTGACCGACGCGCTCGACCGCGCCGGGGACCGCGTCGACCCGGAGGCCGCCGCCGCGGCCCGGGCCCGGTGCGCCGAGCTGCTCGACCGCCTCGAGCTGGGTGTCGACCACGCGGTCGTCGCGCTCGTCGGCGGCACCGGCTCCGGCAAGTCGTCCCTGTTCAACCAGATCGCCACCCTCGAGGTCGCCGAGGTCGGTCCGCTCCGGCCGACCACCGAGGAGCCCACGGCCTGCGTGTGGGGGCCGGACGCGAGCGGGCTGCTCGACTTCCTGCTCGTCGAGCCCGGGCGTCGCGTCACGCGTGAGTCGCTGCTGGACGCGTCCGACGAGGAGCTCCTCCACGGCCTGGTCCTCCTCGACCTGCCCGACCACGACTCCCGCTCCGAGTCCAACCAGAAGATCGTGGAGCGGATGCTGCCGCTCGTCGACGTCCTCGTGTGGGTGGTCGACCCGCAGAAGTACGCCGACCACGTGCTGCACGACAACTACCTCACGCACCTGCGGGGCCGCGAGGAGCACATGCTCGTCGTCGTCAACCAGATCGACAACCTGCGCGAGCAGGACGTCGACGTCGTGGTGCGGGACGTGAGCCAGGTCCTCGCCGACGACGGGCTCGGCGGGGTCGAGATCCTCACCGCGTCCGCGCTGACGGGGGAGGGGGTCGCCGACGTACGCGAGTTCCTCGCCCGCGCCCTCGTGCGCCCCACGACGTCCTCGGCCACGCTCGACGCAGGTATCGACCGGCTCGCCGCGCAGCTCGGCGACCAGGTGGCCGCCAGGTCCGTCGCGCTGCCCGCAGACGACGCCGTCGGCGCGCACCTGTCCCGAGCCGTGGGCACCGAGGCCGCTGCCGACTCCGTGCGCACCGCCGTTCGGTCGGGCGGTGCCGCCGCCCGGCCCGAACCGGTGCGACCGGTCGCGGTCGAGGACGTGCGCACCGACTGGCTCGCCGAGGTCACCGGCGGGCTGCCCGGGCGATGGTCGAGCGCCGTCGACGACTCCGTGACCGCAGCGCCGGACCTGGCCCGCTCGGTCGACACGGCCGTCGCCGAGGTGCCTCTGCCGGCCACCGACGTGCCGCGGGCACGCGGACTGCAGATCGGTGGGGCGGTCGCGCTGGCCCTCGCGGTCGTCGTCGTCGTCCTCGGTCTCGTGCTCGACCTGCCCACGATCGCGTGGATCGTCGTGGCGGTCGTCCTCGCAGGCGTCGGCGCGTACCTGCTGCTGTCGGCTCCGCGCGTGCGAGCGGCCGCCGCGCAGGAACGGGCCGACGAGTACTCCCGCGAGCTCGAGACCCGGCTGCGCGCGGTCGGGCGCTCGGGCCTGCGCGAGCCCGCGGAGCAGGTGCTCGAGGACCACGAGGCGTTGCGCGCGGCCCTGGGCTGACCTGGTCCGACCGTGATCTGACCCGGTTCGACGCGACGCTCCGACCCGAGCTCGCGGCCCCGCGGCGCCCTGGTCGGAGTCCCACAGGTAGCCACGCCGGCGTCCCCCCACCGGTAGCCACGCCGGCGTCCCCACAGGGCCGCTCGGCGGCAGTCCATCCACAACCCGCACCAGCTCCGGTGCGGCGCCGGGGCGCCTCGCGCCACGGTGGGCGCGAGTCGGCACGGCGCCGGCAGCGAAGGAGCACGCCATGTCCAACGAGATCAACGTGACGGTCCGCGGTAACGCCGCCGCCGACGCCACGCTCCGCCACACCGAGTCCGGTTCGCCCTGGGTGACGTTCCGGCTCGGCTCGACGCGACGGAAGTTCGACCAGGCCACGGGCTCCTGGGTGGACGCCGAGACCCAGTGGTTCAACGTCAAGGTCTTCGGACGAATGGCGCCGCACATCGGTGCCTCCGTCAAGAAGGGCACCCCCGTCCTCGTCCGCGGCCACCTGCTCACCGAGATGTGGGTGGACAAGGACGGTGCCGAGCGCACCTCGCTCGTCATCAACGGCGACTCCGTGGCGCTCGAGATGTCCCGCGGGGTGACCACCTACATGAAGGTCGACAACGGCTCGCGCGACCAGGCCGGCGGAGCGGCCGGCGACGCGCCCGCCGGTGAGGTGACGTCCGGCGGCCCGGGCAGCTGGTCCGTCGTCGAGCACACGACGACGGATGCCGAGAGCTCCACCGCCGGCGACGTCGCGGATGGCGTCGACGACGAGGGGGTGGCCGACGTCGAGGAGGTCGGTCCGCAGCTCGAGCACGCCTACTCCTGACATCGGGAGGCGTCCGGCCCGGCGGGGGAGCTGGGCCGGACGTCGCCATGACGCCGCCCCGGGCGATGCCGGGCGTCGTGCCGTGATGCTGCCGGCGCCCGGCCCCCGTCGCTCGGTGCCCGTCGCTCGGTGCCCGTCGCCCGGGTGGTTCGTGTCCCCGGGCACGTGCGGTGCGGGGCCGCGGCCCCGCCCGGCTCGCCTACGCTGGGGGACAGCGCTCCGGCAGATCCGGCCGGGCACACCCACCACCCGATCGAGAGGGAGATACGTGGCCGAGTACATCTACTCCATGGTCCGGGCCCGCAAGGCCCACGGGGACAAGGTCATCCTCGACGACGTGACGATGTCGTTCTACCCGGGCGCCAAGATCGGCATGGTCGGTCCGAACGGCGCGGGGAAGTCCACGATCCTCAAGATCATGGCCGGCCTCGACCAGCCGTCGAACGGCGACGCGGTCCTCACGCCCGGCCACACCGTCGGCATCCTGCTGCAGGAGCCGCCGCTGAACGAGGAGAAGACGGTCCTCGGCAACGTCCAGGAAGGCGTCGGCGAGATCCTGTCCAAGGTCGAGCGGTTCAACGAGATCGGCAACGAGATGGCCGAGCCCGACGCCGACTTCGACGCCCTGATGGAGGAGATGGGCAAGCTCCAGACGGAGATCGACGCGGCGAACGCCTGGGACATCGACGCCCAGCTCGCCCAGGCGATGGACGCCCTGCGCTGCCCGCCGCCGGACGCTCCCGTGACCAACCTCTCTGGCGGTGAGCGGCGTCGAGTCGCGCTGTGCAAGCTCCTCCTCGAGCAGCCCGACCTGCTCCTGCTGGACGAGCCCACGAACCACCTCGACGCGGAGTCCGTGCTCTGGCTCGAGCAGCACCTGTCGAAGTACCCCGGCGCCGTCATCGCCGTCACGCACGACCGGTACTTCCTCGATCACGTGGCTGAGTGGATCGCCGAGGTCGACCGCGGCCGCCTGTACCCCTACGAGGGCAACTACTCCACCTACCTGGAGAAGAAGCAGCAGCGCCTCGAGGTCCAGGGCAAGAAGGACGCGAAGATGGCCAAGCGCCTGGCCGACGAGCTCGAGTGGGTGCGCTCCAACGCCAAGGGCCGGCAGGCCAAGTCCAAGGCCCGTCTCGCCCGGTACGAGGAGATGGCGGCCGAGGCCGAGCGCACGAGGAAGCTCGACTTCGAGGAGATCCAGATCCCGCCCGGGCCGCGCCTGGGCAACGTCGTCATCGAGGCGGACGACCTGCACAAGGGGTTCGGCGACCGCGTCCTCATCGACGGGCTGTCCTTCAGCCTGCCGCGCAACGGCATCGTCGGCGTCATCGGCCCCAACGGCGTCGGCAAGACCACGCTGTTCAAGACGATCGTCGGGCTGGAGCCGTTGGACTCCGGAGACCTGACGATCGGCGAGACCGTGAAGATCAGCTACGTCGACCAGTCGCGTGGCGGTATCGACCCGGACAAGAGCCTGTGGGAGGTCGTCTCCGACGGGATGGACTACATCCAGGTCGGCAACGTCGAGATGCCCTCGCGCGCCTACGTCTCGGCGTTCGGGTTCAAGGGACCGGACCAGCAGAAGCGGGCCGGCGTGCTCTCGGGCGGTGAGCGCAACCGCCTCAACCTCGCGCTCACCCTCAAGCAGGGCGGCAACCTCCTCCTGCTCGACGAGCCGACGAACGACCTCGACGTCGAGACCCTCGGCTCGCTGGAGAATGCCCTGCTGGAGTTCCCGGGCTGCGCGGTCGTCGTCACGCACGACCGGTGGTTCCTCGACCGCGTGGCGACCCACATCCTCGCGTGGGAGGGCACGGAGGAGAACCCGGCGAGCTGGTACTGGTTCGAGGGCAACTTCGAGTCCTACGAGGCCAACAAGATCCAGCGTCTGGGCCCCGAGGCGGCTCGTCCCCACTCGGTCACCTACCGCAAGCTCACGCGCGACTGACGCGCGACCGGCGATTACCCGGCCGGGCACCCTCCGGGGTGTCCGGCCGGTCCAGGGGCCTCCGCGAGACCGCGGGGGCCTCGTTGGTGCACGCCTGGGCCTCGGTGGTTCACGCCCGCTCGCGTCCGATATGGTCTCGGGCGGCCCTCCGGCCGATTCCCGACGACGCAGGAGACACACGTGACTGAGTACGACCCCTCGGCAGCATCGGCACCCGGGCCCGGCGGCCCGGCCGGCCCCGGCCAGCCGCAGGGCCGGCCGGCCGACTACGACCAGGGCGATGGGCAGCCGGGCTACGGGCAACAGGGCTACGGACAGCCTGCGTCGGGCCAGGCCCCCGGCGGTTACGGCCAGCCGGGCTACGGTCAGCCGGCGGCCGGCCCGGCTCCCGGCGGATACGGCGCACCGGGCCAGCAGTTCGCCCCGCAGTCCTCCGGCGGCAACATCTTCGCCGCCCTGTTCTCCGGCGACTTCTCCCGCTCGGCCGTGGCGCGGTTCGCCTCGACGGTCTTCTACATCGGCGTCGCCGTCCTCGCGATCGAGTGGCTCGCCCAGCTCTTCACGCTCACCGCCGGTCGCGGCGACGTGCCCGCGGGGATCTGGGTGGCGTGGGTGCTCAGCCTGCTCGTCGTCGTGCTCAAGATCGCGCTGCTGCGCGGTTTCATCGAGATCGTCGTCGCCGTGACGCGCGGTGGCGACCGCCGATAGGTCAGTGGACCGGGCCGGCCGGCCCGGGGCTCGTCGGCGGGCGGGGAGCACGGCTGCATGCCGGTTCCCCGCCCGCCGTCGTCCCCGGGCACCCGGCGCACGGAGGACAATGGCTGTCATGCCTCGCCTGACGATTCCCGTGCGCCTGCGCTGGTCGGACATCGACGCCTACCGGCACGTCAACAACGCCCGGATGCTCGGCATCCTCGAGGAGTGCCGCATCCAGGCGTTCTGGGCGTCCGTCCCCGGGGACCCGGCGGGCCCACCCGCCGAGGCACCGGCGACCTCGGGCCCGACCATGTCCGCCCTCCAGGCGGCCGCCGACGCGCCGGGCACCAAGGTCCTCGCGACCGGCCCGGGCTCCGGCACCAACACCTACATCGCCCGCCAGGAGATCGAGTACCTGGCGCCCGTCCCGTACTCCCTCGAGCCGCTGCAGGTCGAGCTGTGGATCTCGCACCTGGGTGGCGCGTCGATCGACGTCTGCTACGAGATCCCCGGACCGGACGGACCGGCCGCTCGCGCGACGACCACGCTGGTCCTCGTCGACGAGGAGACCGGCCGTCCGCGCAGGCTCACCGCGGACGAGCGTTCGGTCTGGTCCGAGTTCATGGATCCTCCGATACGTTTCCGGCGCCGGGACCGAGACACGTCCGACGCTGCCTCGGCGACCGCCCAGGACGGCGCCTGAACCGCCTCATCGGGTCGGCTCACCGCAGGGACGGCCGGCGCCACTCCCCGTCCGGACCGGAGGCAGCCAGCGGCGGGTCGGGGTCGGGCACCCGGACCATGCCCTCCTGGCCGATCGACGAGACGAGCGCGCCGGACCGGTCGTAGACCTCGGCCGTGCCGAGCCCACGCCCACCCTGCGCGGACGGCGAGCGCTGGACGAACAGCAGCCACTCGTCGACCCGGACCTCGCGGTGCCACCACATCGAGTGGTCCAGGGACGCCATCGACAGTCCCTCCGAGCGCCACGCCAGCCCCTGTCGGCGCAGGACAGGCTCGAGCATCACCTGGTCGCACGCGTAGGCGAGCAGGGCGCGGTGCAGGAGCTGGCTGGTGCTCTCCGGGAGCGGGGTGCGGGCCCGCATCCACAGCATCTGCCGCTCGGCCCGGTCCGGGTCGGGCCCGAGGTAGAGGTTGCCACCCACGTGGCGGATGTCGAACGCCGCCGTCGAGGACATGAAGCGCGCCACCGGATGGTCGACGGACTCGAACAGGTCGATGGCGCTCGGCAGAGTCTCCGGGTCCGGTGCCTGCGGCGCGGGGTCGTGGTGGTCGAGGCCCGGCTGGGACTTCTGGTACGAGGAGATGATCGACAGGATCGGCTTGCCGTGCTGGAACGCGTGCGTGCGCCGCGTGGAGAAGGACCGACCGTCGTGGAGCTGCTCGACGGCGAGGGTCACCCCGTCCTGAGAACGGCCCGGCCGCAGGAAGTACCCGTGCGCGGAGTGGAGGTACCGCGGGCCGTCGTCGGTGAGCGTGTCGTCCGCGGCGAGCAGGGCCTGCGCGAGGACCTGACCGCCGTAGATCCGTCCGGACAGCTGGGGCAGGGAGCCGCCCGCGAACGAGTCCGGGCCGGTGCGCTCGAGCCGCAGCGAGTCCAGGATCTGCCGCATCTGCGCCGAGTCGCTGTCCGGGACGTCGAGCACGCCGTGCCGGGCTCCCGGCGGCGGGGGCACGGACGGCACGCCGACCCGGGACGGGGCGTCGCCGCTCACGGCCGCGGCTCGAGCGTGTTGATCATGGCGTCGGCCGCGCGCACGAAGTAGTCCCACATGGCGCGGTCGGCCTCCGGGTCGAGAGCGACGTCGTCGAGGGCTGCGCGCATGTGCGTGAGCCAGCGGTCCCGGGCGTCCGGCGTCACCCGGAACGGCTGGTGCCGCATCCGCAACCTCGGGTGCCCGCGCTGCTCCTGGTAGGTCGTCGGTCCGCCCCAGTACTGCTCGAGGAACATGCGCAGCCGTTCCTCGCCGCCGTCGAGGTCGCCCTCGTACATCGGGGCGAGGACCTCGTCGGTCGCGACGCCCTCGTAGAACCTCCTGGTCAGGCGCTCGAACGTGTCGTGGCCGCCGAGGCGGGCGTACAGCTCCGCGCGCTGGGTCGTCTGGCTCGGCCGGTCGCTCGTCGTCATCGCACCATTGTCACCCGCACGACCGGTGCGGCACCACGGCGCCACCTCGCGTCGTCCGCGGCCGTGCTCTGGCAGGATCGGGGGGTCCCGAACGATCAGCAGGCCGGCCAGCGCGGGCCACGGATAAGGAGCTCAATGTCGGACGCCGGCGACGCCGAGACACCCTCGAAGGCCCTCGCGCGTCTGGCGGACCTCAAGGGGGTCGCCACCGAGTTCTGGGACTTCCACGGGAAGCACCGGACGATCAGCGCCGCCACGATCCGGGCGGCGCTCCGGGCGCTGGGAGTGCCCGCCGACTCCGACGACGACGTGAGCGCCTCGCTGGCCGAGCACGACCTGGCCCCCTGGCGCGAGACCCTGCCGGACTCGGTGGTCGTCCGGCGCGGGCGCGAGTCCCGCCTGCCCGTCTACGTGCCGCTCGGCTCGGAGGTCCGCGTCGAGATCCACCTCGAGGACGGTGGCAGCTGGCAGCTCGCGGCCGCGTCCGAGCCGCCCGAGATGCGCGAGGTCGACGGGCGCACGCACACCCGGATCGAGTTCGTGGTCCCGGCCGACCTCCCGCTCGGCTGGCACACCGTCGTCGCCGAGCCGGCGGGCGCCCGCCGCCGACGCGCGCCGATCGCCGTCACGCCGGACCGCCTCGAGCTTCCCGAGCTCGAGGGGGGCCGCGGGTGGGGCCTCGCCGCGCAGCTGTACTCCGTGCGCTCGCGCCGCTCGTGGGGACTCGGCGACGCCGCCGACCTCGCCGAGCTGGCCGCGATCGCCGGCAGCTCCGGTGCGGACTTCGTCCTCATCAACCCCCTGCACGCGGCGCAGCCGGTGGCGGGGATGACGACGTCGCCGTACCTGCCGGTCACCCGCCGGTTCGTCAACCCGATCTACCTGCGGCCCGAGGAGATCCACGAGGCGGCCTACCTCTCGGGCCCCCAGCGCTCGCTCGTGCAGTGGGCGGCGGACGAGGTGCGGCCGCTGAACGAGACCAACGAGCCGCTGGACCGCGACGCCGTCTGGGCCGCCAAGCTCCAGGCCCTCGAGGTGATCTTCGCGGCCGGCCGGACCGCGGCCAGGCAGCAGGCGTTCGAGAGGTTCCGGGCCACCGAGGGGGAGGGGCTGCAGGACTTCGCCCTGTGGTGCGCGCTGATCGAGGACCAGGCCGGCCGGCCGTGGCCCGTCGAGCTCACCGATCCCGCGAGCCCCCAGGTCGCGCTCAAGAGGTCCGAGCTCGCCGACCGCGTGGAGTTCTTCGCCTGGCTGCAGTGGGTGCTCGACGACCAGCTCGCCGCGGCCCAGCGCGCCGCGAAGGACTCAGGGATGGCGCTCGGGATCATGCACGATCTCGCGGTCGGCGTCGACTCCCAGGGCGCCGAGCGCTGGTCCGGCCAGGAGGTGTTCGCCGCCGGCATCGAGGTCGGGGCGCCGCCGGACATGTACAACCAGCAGGGGCAGAACTGGTCGCAGCCGCCGTGGCGACCGGACGCCCTGGCGCGCACGGCCTACGCCCCCCTGCGCCAGATGCTGCGCACCGTGCTGCGGCACGCGGGTGCGATCCGGGTCGACCACGTCGCCGGCCTGTTCCGCCTGTGGTGGATCCCGGCCGACGGCGGCGCCGACCAGGGCACGTACGTCAGCTACGACCACGAGGCGATGGTCGGCGTCATGCTGCTCGAGGCGCACCGCGCGGGCGCGGTCGTCATCGGGGAGGACCTGGGGACCGTCGAGCCCTGGGTGCGCGACTACCTCGAGGAGCGCGGCGTGCTCGGCACGCAGGTGTTCTGGTTCGAGAAGGACGACGACGGACGGCCCAGGCGGCCCGAGGAGTACCGACGGCTCGCGCTCGCGACGGTCGACACGCACGACCTCCCGCCGGTGGCCGGCTACCTGGCCGACGAGCACGTGGACCTGCGCGAGCGCCTCGGCCTGCTGGTCGAGCCCGTGGAGAAGGTGCGCGCCGAGTCGGCCCTCGAGCGGCGCCGCGCCGTCGAGCGGCTGCGCGAGCTCGGGCTCGTGGGGGCGGACCCCTCAGAGCGCGAGATCCTCGAGGCGCTGCACGCCTACGTCGCGGCCACCCCGAGCTACCTGGTCGGTGTCTCGCTCGTGGACGCGGTCGGGGAGCGGCGCGCGCAGAACCAGCCGGGCACGCACACCGAGTACCCGAACTGGAAGGTGCCGCTCGCCGACGGTACCGAGCAGGTGGTCCTCCTCGACGACCTGCACGCCCACCCGCGGGTCCGTTCGCTCGTGCGGACCGTCAACGAGGCGATGGGGCGCGCCACCGACTGATCTGTCCCCGGCAGGCCCCGCAGGCCCGCCCGCCACCCGTGAGATCGGGGGAAGATTCACGAGTGCGGGGGAAACAACCCCTAATCTCGAGCTCTTCCCCCGATCTCACCGAGTTGAGAATGGCGACCGGCCACCCGGCCACCCCCGGGTCAGGCGGGCAGCAGTGTGCTGGTGGCGACAAGCTCGCGGAGCTGCGAGACCTGCTCGGCCCGCTCACTCAGCGTCCCGCGTCGACCGCCTGGGCGCGCACGGCACGCTCGGCCGTGTCGAGCCGCTCGGCCACGAGCCGGCGCAGCGCGGCGGGGGCCTCCGCGTGCGCGTCCAGCCAGGCCCGGGTCTCGGTCACGACGTCGACGCCCGCCTCTGCGGACCGGCCCGCCAGGGCGGCCGGGAACGCGTAGGTGACCACGTTCTGCGCCATCTCGTTGGTCTGCTCCGCCCACACGCGCGTGAGGGAGTCGAGGTAGGGCCGCACGAACGGCGCGAGCACCGCCGGGTCGCGGACGTCGGCGAACCCGAGCGCGGCGTACCGCTGCTGCGTGTTCGGCAGGTTGGCCGCCGCCACGACGTTGTCCCACACCCACTGCTTGGCCTCGGCCGTGGGGCGTGCGGACCGCACCCAGACGGCGTGCTCCCGGCCGGTCGCGGACGGGTCGGCGTCGAGGGCCGCCGTCACGTCGTCCTCGGTGAGGGCGCCGGCCAGCGCGAGCCCGCGCAGGACCTCCCACCGCTGCTGCGGGTCGACCTCCTGGCCCGGCAGCGGGCCGCTGCCGTCGATCCACCCGCGCACGGTGGCGACCTGCTCGTCGGTGACGGCGAGCTGGGCGGCGGCGCGGGAGAGCTGGAGCTGGGCGTCCGAACCGGGATCGGCGCCCGTGGCCAGCGCCACGAGGTCGTCCGCGACGGCCGCGCGCACCCGGTCCCGGGTGGCGGGGTCGGAGTACCGCTCGACGGCGGTGCGCACGTTGGCAAGCAGCACCCGCATCGCGGTGGGCTGGGTCTCGGAGGCCAGGGCCCGCAGCGCGAGGTCGAGGTAGCGGCTCGCGGCCCACTGGCCGTCACGGGTCATGTCCCAGGCGGAGGCGAGCACGAGGGTGCGGGGCATGGCCTCGGCGAAGGCGTCGACGTGGCGGGTCGCGGAGGCGAGCGAGCGGTCGTCGAGCCGGACCTTGGCGTAGGTGAGGTCCTCGTCGTTGACGAGCAGCACCGCCGGCCACGGGCGGCCGACGAGCGTGGGCAGCTCGGTGCGCTCGCCGTCGACGTCGACCTCGTCGGACCAGCTGCGCACGAGCCGGTCGCCGTCGAGGTCGTAGCCGGCGACGGCGAGCCGGTGCGGGCGCTGCACGGGATGAGCCTCGGGCACGGTCTGCACGACGGCGGCGGAGGCGATCCGTTCGACGCTGTCGTCGCCGGTCTCCGTCGTGACCTCCGGGACGAGCGTGGTGACGCCGGCGGACTCCAGCCACACCGTCGACCACGAGCGCAGGTCGCGGCCGGAGGCCGCCTCGAGCTCGACGAGCAGGTCGGAGAGCTCGGTGTTGCCAAACGCGTGCGTGGCGAAGTAGCGGCGCAGGCCCGTGAGGAAGGCGTCCCTCCCGACGAACGTCACGAGCTGGGTGAGCACCGAGGAGCCCTTGGCGTAGGTGATGCCGTCGAAGTTGACCTCGACGTCCTCGAGGTCCTCGATCGACGCGACGATCGGGTGCGTGGTCGGCAGCTGGTCCTGGTCCAGCGCCCACGCCTTCTCCAGCGACGTGAACGTCACCCACGCGTCGTCGATCCCCAGCCCCTCGGCGGCGGACAGGTGGGAGGCGTACTCGGCGAACGACTCGTTGAGCCAGAGGTCGTTCCACCAGCGCATGGTCACCAGGTCGCCGAACCACATGTGGGCGAGCTCGTGGAGGATCGTGATGACGCGGCGCTCCCGCACGGCACCGGAGACCGGGCCGCGGAAGACGTAGTTCTCCAGGTAGGTGACCAGCCCGACGTTCTCCATGGCGCCCGCGTTGAACTCCGGGACGAAGACCTGGTCGTACTTCGTGAACGGGTAGGGCCGGTCGAAGGCCTCCTCGTAGAAGGCGAAGCCCTGGCGGGTGACGTCCATGATCGTCTCGGCGTCGAGGTGCTCGGCGATCGAGGCGCGGGCGTAGACGCCCAGGGGGATGGTGCGGCCGTCGCTGGAGGTGAGCTCGCCGGTGGTCCCCGCGTAGGGGCCGGCGACGATCGCCGTGAGGTAGGTCGAGATGCGGGCGGTGGGGGCGAAGGTCCAGGTCCGCGCACCGGCCCCGTCGACCTCGCCGGCCTGCGCGGCCGCGTCCGTGACCTCGGCGGCCGCCTCGTTGGAGAAGACCGTCCACTGGGCCGGAGCCGTGACGACGAAGGAGAACTCGGCCTTGAGGTCGGGCTGCTCGAAGCAGGCGAAGACGCGCCGGGCGTCGGCGACCTCGAACTGCGAGTAGAGGTACACCTTCTCGTCGACCGGGTCGACGAAGCGGTGCAGCCCCTCGCCGGTGGTCATGTACGCGCCCTCGGCCTCCACGACGAGCTCGTTGGTCTGCGCGAGGCCGGACAGGGCGATGCGCGAGTCGGCGAAGGCGGAGGTGTCGACGTCGGCGCCGTTGAGGGTGATCCGGTGGACCGCGGGAGCGATGAGGTCGACGAACGTCGAGGATCCGGGCGTCGCCGTGAAGGTGAGTGTCGTCGTCGAGCCGAACACCTCTGGCCCCCGGGTGAGGTCGAGCTCGACCCGGTAGGTCTGCGTGGCGACGAGGGAGGCGCGCTCGGCGGCCTCCGCCCGGGTGAGGTTCTCTGCGGGCACGGGGGCTCCTGGGGCTCGAGGATGACGCACCGGGACCGCCGTGGTCCCGGCCGGGCGCGTCGCGCCACCAGGCAGCGTAACGGTGCCGTGACCGCTGCGACGCTCGAGCCGACCGGCGGTGCTCCCGCCCCGCTGCGGTACCACGTGTGACGATGGGGTCATGTCGGACTCCGCCTCCTTCCAGCCGAACGACGTCGACCTGTTCTTCGACCCGCACTGCCCGTGGGCGTGGATGACCTCCCGCTGGCTCACCGAGGTCGCCGAGGTCCGCGGCCTCAACCTCCACCTGCACCTCATGCCGCTCGTCATCATCAACGAGGGCAAGGACGTCCCCGAGGAGTACCGGGCGGGGCTCGAGAGGCAGTGGGGGGTCGTGCGCATCTTCCAGGCCGCCAAGGAGCGCCTGACCGACGAGCAGTTCGCGGCGCTCTACACCGCCGTCGGCACGCGGTTCCACCCGGCCGGCCGCACGGACGAGGGCTCGGGGGTCGTCGCTGAGGCGCTCGCCGAGCTCGACCTGCCGGCCGACCTCCTCGACGCCGCCGACGACACCTCGCTGGACGCCGCCTTCCGCGCCACGACCCAGGCCGCGCAGGACCTCGTGGGTGACGACGTGGGCGTGCCCGTCATCAGGTACGGCGACTCCGCGTTCTTCGGCCCCGTCGTCACGCCCGCCCCGACCGGCGACGACGCCCTACGGCTGTGGGACGGCTTCGCCCTGGTGGTCTCCGTCCCCGGCATGTACGAGCTCAAGCGCAGCCGCACCTCGGGCCCGATCTTCTCCTGACCCCGCCGGCGGCCCCACCCCCGGGGCCGTCGACGCGTCCTTCCTCGTCCCCACCTCCGAAGGAGTCCCCATGCGACACGGTCGCAGCATCGGCGTCGGCGCGACGCTCGCCCTGGCGGCGGCGCTCGCCGCCTGCAGCCCGGTCGAGAGCCTCGACGACGAGGAGACCACCGAGGCCGAGGAGTCACCGTCCGGGTCCGCCTCCGAGCAGCCCACCGCCGGCGAGGAGAGCGAGGAGTCCACCACGGACGGGACCGACGACCCGGAGGCGCCGAGCGCGGCCGACGACGGGCCTGCCGACCCGGAGGAGGAGACGGACGAGTCCGAGGAGGAGCCCACCTCCGACGGTGCCGAGGAGGAGGCTCCGCCGCTCGACGGCGAGCAGCTGACCGTCGAGCACGACGCCGGGACGGTGAGCTACACGCTCCCCGAGGAGTGGAACGACCTGTCGTTCGCCTACGAGGGGCACCCGACGATCGTCATGGGCGCCGCCCCGCTGGCGACCGCCGCCAACGGCACCCAGGTGACGCTCACCGCCATCGAGGGCGGCGCAGGTTCGTACGAGGCCTACCGGGAGGCGCTCGAGCAGCAGCGTCCACCGGACGCCGAGATGACGGACGCCGATCCGCTGACCGTCGACGGCGCCACCGTCGAGGGGCTGCGGGTCGAGATGTCGACCCCGACGGGCGGGTTCGTCCAGTACACCTACCCGATCTTCGAGGGCGGCTACCAGTGGGAGCTGCAGTTCGCGATGGACGCCGCCGACGAGGAGGGGGACCTGCCGGGCATGCGGCAGGTCGCCGGGTCGATCACCATCGAGTGAGGCAGGTCCGGCGTCGAGTGAGGTTGGCCGGCGCCGGGCCGACGGGTAGCCCTACCTGGTCAGACATCCCCATGACGGCGATACAGGGGACGGCCGTCGGCGGTTTAGCGTGAAGGCATGAACAGGCGAACTGTTACCCCCCGTCACGCAGCCACTGCCAGCCTCGCCCTCGCCGCCGCGCTCACGCTCGCGGCGTGCGGCGGCGACGACACCATCGCTCCCTCGCCCGACGACGACACCACGACGACGGAGCCCGCGGAGCCGTCCGAGGACGAGCCCACCGACGACGACACGGACGAGGCGCCGTCCGACGACGCGGACGACGACGCGGCCGAGGAGCCCGGCGACGACGGCGCTGACGACGGCACGGACGAGGCGCCCTCCGACGACGCGGACGACGACGCGGCCGAGCAGCCCGGCGACGACGACGCTGACGACGGCGCGGCCGCCTCGGGCGAGTTCCCCCAGGTCGAGGTCTCCTGGCCCTCGGAGTGGGTCGACATGTCCGACCAGGTGCCCGCGCAGCCGGGCCTCGAGGTGCAGGTGCACGGCGAGCCGAACCCGGACGGCTTCTCGATGAACGGCGTCGTCACCACGTACCCGGCGGGCACCGCCCCCGAGGGCGCGACCTACGGCGACCTGCTCGTCGAGGAGCTCGGCGGCGACTCCGGCCAGCTGGCCGAGGTCGGCGAGCGCGAGATCGACGGCCACACCGCGATGGGCTACCAGCAGGACGCGTCCGAGGCCGGCGAGACCTTCCGTCAGCGCCTGTACGGCGTGGTGCTCGAGGACGGCAGCATCGTCGAGTTCGTGCTCTCGGCCGAGGTCGACCAGATCACCGAGGGTATGGAGCTGTTCGAGACGGTGCTCGACTCCGCCGTCATCGGCTGACCTCCGACCCGACCGACGACCGGACCTGAGGCCCGGGACCGAGCAGCTCGGTCCCGGGCCTCAGGCCGTCCCGGGCACCGCCCTGCGCCCCTGCCACCAGGGCGGGAATCACCGGCGGGGTCGTCTCCGCGAGGGGCGACGACTGCGATACTTGTGGCATGCAGACACCTTCGCCCTCGCGCCTGGCCGCGACCGCGTCATTGACCCTCGCCTCCGCCCTGGTCCTTGCCGCATGCGGCGGGGGCGACGACGACAGCTCGCAGATCGCGCCGTCGCCCGACGACACCCCCGCACCGGCCGAGACGTCCGAGCCGGCCGAGGAGGAGCCCGACGACTCGTCGGAGTCCTCCGAGCCGGCCGAGGAGGGACCCTCCCAGGACGCGTCCGACGCCCCCACGGACGAACCCGCCGACGACCCCACGGACGAACCCACCGACGACCCCGCCGGGGCCCCGGGCGGCGTGCCCCAGGTCGAGGTGGCCTGGCCCGAGGACTGGACCGACCTCTCCTCGGACCTCGGCGGGAGCGTCCCGCCGACCTACGACCTGCAGGCCTACGGCATCCCGAACCCGGCCGGCTTCTCGACCAACGTCGTGGTCGTCGCCTACCCGCCGGGCACGGCGACCGGCGGCTCCTACGACGAGATGGTCGAGGCGCAGGGGCTCGCGCCCGACGAGCTCCGCGCGGTGCCGGACCGGGAGATCGGCGGCCACCCGGCGACGGGGTACTCGACCGACGCGAGCGGCGGTGGCCTGACCTACCGCCAGCAGATGCACGGCGTGGTCCTCGAGGACGGCAGTGCGGTCGAGGTCGTCTACTCCGCCGACGTCGAGGAGTTCGACGAGCACGTGGGGACGTTCGAGGCGATCCTCGACTCGATCGTCATCGGCGGCTGAGATCTCCTCGGGCAGCGGGTCCGGCGTGGTGACACCGGGCCCGTTGTGAACGTCTGACCTGGTGCGGCGCCGCGTGCCGCACTCGATGTTCACCCTCGGCGAAGAGAGCCGTGGAACGGTGCGGGAGCGCCGATCTACGGCGCCCCGTCCCGCCTGCGTGCGGGCTTTCTCACGCGAGGCAGAGGTGCGGGCGGGCGCCGGTGGTGCAACTGTGGTGGCGATGAGAATCCGACCGACGAGCTCCCGGGCGGCCGCGGCACTGGCCGTGACCGTCGGTTCGCTCACGCTCGCCGCCTGCGGCGGGGGCGACGACGAGTCGGAGACGTCCGGGCAGGAGACACCGTCCGACGAGACCGCGACCGATGCCGAGTCCGCGTCGGAGAGCGAGACGGAGACCGAGGAGCCGTTCGACGGCCCCGCGGTCGACATCACGTGGCCCGACGAGTGGGAGGACCTCGCCCCTTACATCTCGACGACCCCCGAGGGCGCCGAGGTCCAGGCGTACGGGGACCCGACCACGGAGTACGCGACGTCCGTCGTCGTCATGTCGTTCGGTGAGAGCACGGTCGACGGGCGGTCCTACACCGAGATCCTCGAGGAGCAGGGGACCGATCTCGCCGAGCTCCTCGAGCTGCCCGCACGGGACGTCGACGGGACGACGGTCACCCCGTACGAGCGCGTCACCGAGGCCGACACCGGGCCGGTCGTCCAGCACCTCTACCCCGTCGAGCTCGACGACGGCGGCCTCGTCGAGATCACGCTCGTGGCCGAGCAGACCACGTTCGCCGGCCTCATCCCCGTCTTCGAGGAGATTCTCGACTCCGTCGTCATCGACTGAGCGAGCAAGCACGTGGGGAACGCCTCACGGGGACATGTCCCCGTCGAACCTCCCCGCTCAGACCAGACCCCTACTGGAAAGTGGTTCGCATGAACATCACGCACACACCTGTCCGTCGTTCGCTCGTCGCGGCTGTCGCGCTCGGCGCGGGCCTCACGCTCGCCGCCTGCGGCGGGGGCGACGACGAGGAGTCGACGACCACCGAGGAGGCTCCGCCCGCCGAGGAGGAGCCCGAGGCGCCCTCCGAGGACGAGGAGACCGAGTCCGACGACTCGGGCCTCGGCGG
Source organism: Georgenia sp. Z1491 (assembly GCF_049856175.1). Taxonomy (GTDB): domain Bacteria; phylum Actinomycetota; class Actinomycetes; order Actinomycetales; family Actinomycetaceae; genus JB111. The sequence continues at coordinate 157,901 of NZ_JBNDNA010000005.1, read as the reverse complement.
CGAGACCGAGTCGGACGACGCCGCGGGCCTGCCCGGCGAGTCCGAGAGCGAGGCCGGCTCGGACGGCGCTGCCGGCGGCGAGTCGGGCAGCGACGCCGCGGGCGAGGAGCGCATCGAGATCACCTGGCCCGAGGGCTGGGAGGACCTGACCGAGGTCACCGAGATGCCGACGCCCGACGGCGTCGAGGAGATGCACGCCTACGGGCTCACCGACTCCGAGACCTTCGCGACCAACGTGACGGTCATCCGGTACGCCGAGGGCATCATGGGCGAGGGCTCCTACATCGAGCTGCTCGAGCAGAGCGGCCAGGACACGTCGTCCTTCACCGAGATCGAGCCGCGCGACATCGACGGTAACGAGGCCGAGGGCCTGGAGTTCGAGCAGGACCCGGGCACCGGCCCGATCCTGCAGCGCGCCTACGGCGTGCAGCTCGACGACGGCTCGTTCGTCGAGGTCGTCCTGTCCTCCTCCGCCGAGGAGTTCGAGACCCACGAGGCCGACTTCGAGTCGATCCTGGACTCCATCACCATCAACTGACCCCTCCGCGGACGGTCCTGACGGACCGTTCCACGGCTCCACGACGGCGTCGCCCACCTCGGGCGGCGCCGTCGTCGTGCGTGGCGGGTGCCTCCACGCGCGCCCCGATCCCCGTCCGCGCGGCATGTCAGCGACAGTGGAAGGCATGAACATCACGCACGCACCTGTCCGTCGTTCGCTCGTCGCGGCTGTCGCGCTCGGCGCGGGCCTCACGCTCGCCGCCTGCGGCGGGGGCGACGACGAGGAGTCCCCGGCCACCATGGACGCTCCGGCAGAGGCTCCCAGCGGTGGCGACGAGACCGGGTCGGACGAACCCGGCGTCGGCGAGAGCCCGTCGGAGTCCGGCTCGGACGATGCCGCGGGCGCCCCCGGCGGTGGCGAGTCGGAGAGCGAGGCCGGCTCGGCCGGTCCCGGCCCCGGCCCCGGCGGCGAGTCGGAGAGCGGTGCCGCGGGCGAGGAGCGCATCGAGATCACCTGGCCCGAGGGCTGGGAGGACCTGCAGGCGGACGCGGCCGGTCCGCTGCCGCAGGGAGTCGCGGAGATGCACTCGTACGCGCTCGACCCGGCGGAGCCGTTCCCGACCGGGGCATCGGTCACCCGCTACGCGCCCGGCACCATCGGTGACGGCTCGTACATCGAGCTGCTCGAGCAGAGCGGCCAGGACACCTCGGAGCTCACCGAGATCGAGCCGCGGGACATCGCCGGGCACGACGCCGAGGGCCTGGAGTTCGAGCAGGACCCGGGCGAGGGGGAGATGCGTCAGCGCGCCTACGGCTTCCCGCTCGACGACGGCTCGTTCGTCGAGGTCTCCCTCCAGGCACCGGTGGAGCAGTTCGACACCCACGAGGCCGACTTCGAGTCGATCCTCGACTCCATCACCATCAGCTGACCCGCAGATGCGCGGCCCTTGGGGGCCGCCGCGCGGATACTCGACGGCGTCGCCCACCGCGGGCGGCGCCGTCGCCACGCCTGTGGACGACGGACGGTCGGAGACGGAGCTGTGGACGAGGCTCCGTATCGCGCATGCGGCGGGGCAACGCTGTCGGCATGCGCACAGTCACACGCCCCGAGTCCCGCCCGACCGTCCGCCCCGCCGCACTGACCGCCTGTGCCGGTGCGGTGCTGCTCGTCCTCACTGCCTGCGGCACCGGAGAGCTGGCTCGTCCCGTCTCGGAGCCGCTGCAGCTCGCCGCCGAGTCGGCCTCCGCCGGCGCAGCGTCGGACGGGTCCGACGGCTCCGGCGCGACCGCTGCCGCAGAGCAGCCGTCAGCCCCGTCCGCCCCGGCCGACCCCGACCCCGCCCCTGGCCCCGAACCCGACCCCGCCGACGTGCCCGAGGACGCGGTCACCCTTGACATCACCTGGCCGCAGGCCTGGGCGGAGCAGCCGGCGGCCGCGGAGTCCCTTCCGCCCGGCTCGCTGGCCATGGCCACGGTGACGGAGAGCGGGACCATCGCCGCCGCGACGGTCGTGCTCCAGGAGGACCCGGCCGGGACGACCGACTGGGCGGCCGTGCTCGTGGGGCGCGGGGCCGACCCGGCCAGCGTCGTCGAGGGCGAGGCGCGCACCGTCTCCGGTGCTCCGGCCACCCGGTGGGAGGCCCGCAGCACGTCGGGCGAGTGGGACACGATCGCCTACCCGGTCCCCGGGCCGGACGGCCTCGTCGCGCTCTTCTCGTTCGTCGTCACCGCCGACCGGGCCGACGAGGTCGAGGACGACATCGCGTCCGTCCTCGACTCCGTCGAGCTCGGTTGACGACGCGGCTCACCGGTCGGCGCGTGTCACCGGGCGACGGGCGTCACCAGATGGCGACGCGGTCCTCGGGGGCGCGGTAGCCGCCGTCGCCGGGCTGCACGTCGAACGCACGGTGGAACGCGTCGAGGTTGCTGGCCGTGACGTTGGCCCGGAACTCGTCGGGGGAGTGGGGGTCGGTGGCCATCTGGGTGCGCAGGGTCTCGTCGCGGTGCTTGGACCGCCAGACCCGGGCCCACCCGGTGAAGAAGCGCTGCAGGCCGCTCCGGCCGTCGAGCACCGGAGCGTCGTCGATGCTGTCGATCCCCTGCGCGCGCAGCGCGAGGGCGTAGGCCTTGAGACCGATGTCCAGGCCGCCGAGGTCGCCGATGTTCTCGCCGACCGTGAGCGCGCCGTTCACCGACGCCTCCGAGCCCTCGCCGAGCTGCGCAGGCACCAGGCCGTCGTACTGGGCGATCAGCGCGTTCGCCCGCTCCATGAACCGCTCCCGGTCCTCCTCGGTCCACCAGTTCGACAGTTGGCCGTCGGGACCGAACTTCGAACCCTGGTCGTCGAACCCGTGCCCGATCTCGTGCCCGATCACCGTGCCGATGCCGCCGTAGTTGAACGCGTCGTCCGTCTCGGGGTCGAAGAACGGGGGCTGGAGGATCGCCGCCGGGAACACGATCTCGTTCCACACCGGGTTGTAGTAGGCGTTGACGGTCTGCGGCGTCATGAGCCACTCCCTGCGGTCGACCGCGGTGCCGTAGCGGGCCATCTCGTCGTCCCACCAGTACGCGCGCCCCGCGCGCACCGACCCCACGAGGTCGCCCTCGGTGACGACGAGGCCCGAGGAGTCGCGCACGACCTCGGGGAAACCGATCTTCGGCGTGAACGCGGCGAGCTTCGCCTGGGCGCGCTCCTTCGTCCCCGCGCTCATCCAGTCCAGCTCGTCGATCGAGACCCGGTAAGCCTCGACGAGGTTCGCCACGAGCTCGTCCATCCGGGCCTTGTGCGCCGGCGGGAAGTGCCGGGCGACGTAGAGCCGCCCGACGTCCTCGCCGAGCAGACCCTCGACGAGGCCGACCCCGCGGCGCCAGCGCTCGCGGTTCTCCTGGGCGCCGGTGAGCGTGCGCCCGGCGAAGTCGAAACGCTCGGCCACGATCTCCTTCGTGAGGAACGGTGCGCGCGAGGCCGCCGCATGGAACGAGAGCCACACCCTGAGGTCGTCGACCGGTGTCGAGGCCCAGGTCTCCGCCGCCCCGACGAGCGCCGACGGCGTGGCCACCAGCAGCTTGAGGTCGCCGTCGGGCAGCCGCAGGCCGGCGCGGTAGGCGGTCCAGTCCAGGCCCGGCGCGGAGGCGGCGAGCTCGTCGAAGCTCATCGGGTTGTCGATCTTGTCCGCCTCGCGCGTGGCGACCACGTCCCAGTGGCTCGAGGCGATCCGGGTCTCGAGCGCGAGCACCCGCTCGGCGGCACCCGCGCCCTCGCCGGCCCCCACCGCGCCGACGAGCTCGAGCAGACGGCCGACATGACCCGCGTACGCCTCGCGCACGGCGGCGTGCTCGGCCTCGCGGTAATAGGCCTCGTCGGGCAGCCCGATGCCGTCCTGCGCGAACCACACGAGGTAGTCCGGGTCAGAGATGCCCGGCGAGACGTCGATCCCGGCCAGCCCGGACACCCCGGTGCGCTGCAGCTCACCCATGACACGAGCCAGCGAGGCGTGGTCGTCGGCGCCGCGCACGAGGTCCAGGTCGGCGGCGAGCGGCTCGGCCCCGGCCGCCTCGATGGCGCTCTCGTCCATGAACATCGCGTAGACCGCACCGATCTTCGGGGCGGCACCGGCCGGGTCGGCGTCGGTGACCGCAGGGTCCGCCGCGTGCTGGGCGACACCCTCCGGGTCCCCGTCGGCAGCGGCCGCCGCGCCGAGCTCCTCGATGAGGGCGCGGACCCGCTCCTCGGAGCGGTCGCGCAGGTCGATGAACCCGCCGATCCTCGCCCGGTCGGCCGGGATCTCCGTCTCCGCGATCCAGCGGCCGTTCACGTGCCGGAACAGGTCGTCCTGCGGGCGCACGTCGGTGTCGACGTAGCTCTCGAGGTCGACGGGGGTCTCGGTGGTCGATGAGGTCATGGCCCCCAGGGTAGGCGCGGCACGGTGCGTGCCACACTGTGCGCCATGCGCGTCCACATCGCCGCCGACCACGCCGGCTTCGAGCTCAAGTCCGCCCTGTCCGCCCACCTCACGGGGGCCGGCCACGACGTCGTCGACCACGGGGCCGACACCTACGACGCCGAGGACGACTACCCGGGCTTCTGCTTCACGGCCGGCCGCGCCGTCGTCGAGGAGCCGGGCTCCCTCGGCGTCGTCATCGGCGGGTCCGGCAACGGCGAGCAGATCGCCGCCAACAAGGTGCCGGGCGTGCGCGCCGGACTGGCCTGGTCCGTCGAGACCGCCCGCCTCACCCGGGCGCACAACGACGCCAACGTCGTCGGTATCGGCGCCCGCATGCACACGCAGGACGAGGCGTTCGCGATCGTGGACGCCTTCCTCGCCGAGCCGTTCTCCGGCGAGGCCCGCCACCAGCGGCGCATCGACCAGGTCGCGGAGCTCGAGCGATGAGCACGCGCACGAGCCGTCGGGGCGGAGCCGGCCGCCGGTCGGCCTTCGCCGGGGCGGTCCTCGCGGTCGCGCTCACGCTCGCCGGATGCGGGGGCGGGGACGACGAGTCGACCGACTCGGGCAGTCCGGAGCCGCCCGAGGCGCAGGAGGTCGACCCGCCGGAGGACACCTCCGAGGCTGCCTCCGACGACGACGCCACCGCGGGCGAGGACTCTGCCTCCGACGACGCGACCTCGGAGGACGAGGCCGACTCGGCCTCGCCCGGGGAGGACGCCGACGACGCCGCGGCCGACGACGAGGCGGACGGTGATGCCGGGGCCGACGGTGCCGGCGAGGGGACGCCGGCCGGGATCGACCCGGTGTCGCTGACCTGGCCCGCCGAGTGGATCTCGCTCACGCACCTCATGGGCGCGACGCCGAGCGGCGCCGAGCTGGAGATGTTCGGCATCTCGGAGACCGAGGTCTATCCCGGTGGTGTCCTCACCGTCTACAGCCCCGAGTTCGTCGCCGGGCAGAGCTTCGAGGAGATGGTCGCCGCCGAGGGCGCGCCGGCCGAGGAGCTCGTCGAGCTCGAGCCGCGTGAGGTGGCGGGCCAGACGGTCACCCCGCTCGAGGTCGACCTCACCCCGCACGGCCTGCCCGCGACCCAGCGCTTCTATCCCCTCGAGCTCGAGGGCGGGGGCATGGCCGCGATCACGCTGACGTCCCCGGTCGACGTGCTCGCCGAGGCCGAGCCGTTGTTCGACCAGATCCTCGCCTCGGTGACGATCGAGGACTGAGCCCGTGGTCGAGAGCCCCTCGACGCTGGTCCTCGTCGGCGGTAGCGGCCTGGGCGGCTGGGTCTGGGAGCGCGTCGTGCCCCTCCTCGAGCGGCGGGGCCACCGCGTCGTCACGCCGCACCTGCGCGGCATCGACGGCGACCCCACGCCGGCCGCGGAGGTCACCCTCAGCGACTGGGCAGACGACCTCGCAGCGGCCGTCGAGGGCGAGGCGGACGGCCAGGGCGGCAAGGGCGTGACCGTCGTCGCGCACTCGTTCGCCGCCTACGTCACGGCGGGAGCTCTCGTCCGCCTTTCGACGAGTGGGCGGACTCCTGCCCGTGCGGTTGCCCCACCCGTGACGAGTGAGCGGACTCCTGCCCGTCCGTCCACGCCGCTGACGACGTCCGCGCACGCTCCGGCGCCCCGCACGAGTGCCGTGCGCGCCGTCGTCATGGTGGACGCGGTCCTGCCGAGTCCTGGCCGGTCCTGGTTCGACCAGCAGCGCCCCGGGGCGGCCGAGGTGATGCCGCTCCTCGCCGTCGACGGGGCGACGCCCTGGTTCACGCGCCAGGAGATCGACGCGCTGTTCCCGGGGCACGGGCTGACCGACGCGGACCATGCGTGGATGGCCTCCCGCGTGAGCGGGCAGCCGCTCGGGACCTATGCCGAGCCCGCGCCGGACTTCGAGCTGGCCGACTCAGGGGTGGCCCTCGGGTATGTGCGCTGCCTGCGTACCGATCCGCCGACGTCGTCGGTCACCGCGTCGACCCCGGGCTGGTCCTACCGGGAGATCGACGCCGGGCACTGGCCGATGGTCACCGCGCCCGAGGAGACGGCGGCGGTGCTCGACGAGCTCGCCCGTTCGCTCACGGGCGTCAGCGGCGGTGGGCCGACCCCCGGACGCTGAGGGCGGCGCACAGTGCGGCCAGCAGGATCACCGCGACCGCGAGCGGCCCGCCGAGCAGTGCCGCCACGGCGACCGCAGGTCCCTGGACGAACCAGGCGAGGGGCAGGGCGAGGTTCTCCTCGCGTCCGGCGATCGCCTGGGTGCGGGCCACCTCGGCGGCGTCGCCGGGCTCGAACAGGGAACGTCGCCAGGCCACGGCGGCGAGCGTGTCGGCGAGCGCGGAGGCCGACCACCAGGCACCGCCCGCGACGAGGGCCGTCGCAAGGCTGACCGGCGCCCCGGTGACCATCGCGGCAGCGAGCCCGACGACGGGGCCGAGCGCCGCCGTCGTGGCGGCTCCGGCCGCGATGCCGAGCCGGGAGGACCGGCGACCGACCCGGCGCACGAGGACCACCCCGACGGCGGAGGCGACGAGCCACCCGGCCCCCACCGCGAGCGCGAGCAGCGCCGCGCGGCCCGCGGCGCCGTCGAGGACCGCGAGGACGAGGCCGAGGACCAGCGGTGCGGCGGCGATCCCGGTGACGACGAGCGACCGGCGGCGCGACCGGCGGGCGGCCGCGGTGAGCTCGGCCCGGACGTCGATGTGCTCGTGGGGCACGGAGTCGTCGCAGTGTGAGCAACCAGCCCCGTGCGCGTCGGCGGAGGCGGGCGTGGGCAGGGTGGAGAAGGACATGATGCTGCGATCATAAGGACCATGTCCGCACCCAGGCCCGTGGGGATCACCACCACCGAGCTCACCGAGCTGGTGCTCGACGTCGCCCAGCAGGTCCCCGAGGGGAGGGCGACCACCTACGGCCTGATCGCCGAGGCCGTCCGGGACCGCACGGGGCGGGGCAGCGCACGGTACGTCGGCACCGTCCTCGCACGCCACGGCTATCGCGTGCCGTGGTGGCGGGTCGTGCGGGCCGACGGCACCCTGCCCCGGCAGCTGCGCGCCGACGCGAGCGTGCGCTACCGGTCCGAGGGGACGCCGCTGGAGCCGCTGGTGCCCACGATGGTCGACCTCCGCCGCGCCCTGTGGGACGCGCCGACCGCGTGGAAGGCGCCCGAGACGCATGCCTGAGGGCCACTCGATCCGCAGGCTCGCCACCATGCTCGACAGCCTGTTCACCGGTCAGGTCGTGCGCGCCTCGTCCCCGCAGGGGCGGTTCGACGCCGGGGCCGGGGCCGTCGACGGCTGGCGCGTGACCGGGACCGACGCGCACGGCAAGCACCTGTTCGTCGAGCTCGAGCCGCCCGCCGGGGGCGAGCCCCGGTTCGTGCACGTCCACCTCGGGCTGTACGGCGCCTGGGCGTTCGTCACCGCCGACGGAGCAGGGCCGCACGCCATCGGCGCTCCGCGTCGGCCCACCTCCCGGGCACCCGAGACCGGCACCGGCACCGATGCCGTAGCTGTAGCCGATGCCGTCGTACCGGCGGACCCTGCGGACATCGAGGCCGAGGCGAGCGCCGAGCTCGTCGTGCCCGAGCCGCGCCCCACCGTCCGTCTCAGGCTCCTGACCGACACCGTCGTGGCCGACCTCACCGGCCCCGCGCGGTGCGACCTCATCGACGAGGGCCAGAAGGACTCCGTCCACGACCGGCTCGGGCCCGACCCGCTCAGGCGCGACGCCGATCCCGAGCGCTTCGTCGCCGCCGTGCGCCGGACGCGCCGCAGCGTCGGCGAGCTGCTCATGGACCAGTCGGTCATCGCCGGCGTGGGCAACATCTACCGGGCCGAGGCCCTCTACCGCGCCCGGATCCACCCGCGGACCGAGGGGCGTGCCGTGAGCGTGGCCCGGCTGCGCGCCATGTGGGACGACGTCGCGGAGCTGCTGGCGGACGGCGTCGAGCACGGAGTGATCGTCACCACGCGCCCCGAGGACCGCCGAGCCCCGCGCCCCGACTCCTGGGCCCGCGCCGCCGAGCGGGCCACGGACGAGGAGGCCGACTTCCGCTGGTACGTCTACCGGAGAGCCGGGCGGCCCTGCCACGTGTGCGGGAACCCGGTCTCGATCGACGACCTCGCCGGGCGCACCGTGTTCTGGTGCGCCAGATGCCAGCGCAGGCTGAGGTCCCGCGCGAGGGCCGCGTAGGCAGCTCTGCGGGCGGTCGGTGGGCGAGGGGGAGGCGCACGCGCCTGGGACGCCGATATCGTGGAGCGGTGAACGTCGGTGTCCGCCCGGGCACCTCCATCGACGAAGGAGTCCGCATGTCGCAGAGAACTGCCGTCGTCGCCTCCGCGCAGGGCCTGCACGCCCGACCGGCCTCGGACTTCGTCGCCGCCGCGTCCAGGAGCCCGGTTCCGGTGACCATCGCGAAGGACGGTGCGACGCCGGTACCGGCCGGATCGATCCTGTCCGTGATGAGCCTCGGCGTGAAGCAGGGGGACACGGTCGTGCTCGAGGCGGCCGGTGACGGTGCCGAGGAGACGCTGGACGAGCTCGTCACCATGCTCGAGAAGGAGGACGGCAAGTGACCGGCGCCGCAGCCCACCCCGGGCTGGCCGGGATCGGGGTCGGACGCCGCGGCGTCGTCGGGCCGGTCCGGCACGTCCGTGGTGGCCCGGAGCTCCCGGCGGACGAGCCTGCGCCGACAGATCCGGAGGCTGCCGTCGCACGCGTCGAGGAGGCGCTCGGCGACGTGCGCGCCGACCTCACGGCGCGGTCCGAGGCGGCTGCCGGCAGCACGCTGGGGGAGGTGCTCGGTGCCGCGGCGCTCATGGCCGGTGACCCGGCGCTCGCCGCCCGCGCCGCCGAGCTCGTGCGCTCCGGGACCGGCCCCGCGCACGCGGTCCACGACGCCGTCGAGGAGTTCGCGGCCACCTTCGAGTCCATCGGCGGCTACATGGCCGAGCGCGTGACCGACCTGCGCTCGGTCCGCGACCGCGTGGTCGCCCGCCTGACGGGGCAGCCGGAGCCGGGTGCCGAGCTGAGCGAGCCTGCCGTCGTCGTCGCCCGCGACCTCTCGCCCGCCGACACGTCCGCGCTCGACCTCTCGCTCGTGCTCGGCATCGTCACCGAGGAGGGTGGGCCCACCTCGCACACGGCGATCATCGCCCGCCAGCTCGGCCTGCCCTGCGTGGTCCGCGCCGCCGGGGCGACCGGACTGCCCGACGGCGGGATCGTCGCCGTCGACGCCGCGAACGGCCGGGTGCTCCTCGACCCCGACGACGACGTACGACGCGAGATCGAGGGCCGGACCGCGGCGCTCGACGCCCTCGAGTCCGACCGCGAACCGGGAGCGACCTCCGACGGCCACGCCGTCCAGCTGCTCGCCAACATCGGCACCGTCGAGGACGCCGAGCGGGCCGCGGCGACCGCCGCCGAGGGCGTGGGCCTGTTCCGCACGGAGGTGCTGTTCCTCGACGCCGCGGAGGCGCCGACCGTCGAGGACCAGGCGGAGGCCTACGCCGCCGTGCTGAGCGCGTTCTCGGGGCGGAAGGTCGTGGTGCGCACGCTCGACGCGGGGGCCGACAAGCCGCTCGCGTTCGCCAACCAGGACGACGAGGACAACCCGGCCCTCGGGGTCCGGGGCTACCGGCTCGTGCGTACGATGCCGGACCTCGTCCAGGACCAGCTGCGTGCCCTCGCGCAGGCCCGCGAGCAGGCGGGGGAGGGGGCCGCCGAGCTGTGGGTGATGGCGCCGATGATCGCCACCGCCGCCGAGGCGCGGGAGTTCGCTGCCGCAGCACAGGAGGCCGGGCTGCAGGGAGCCGGTGTGAAGGTCGGCGTGATGGTCGAGGTCCCCGGCGCGGCACTGCGAGCGGAGGGCGTGCTCGCCGAGGTGGACTTCGGCTCGCTGGGGACCAACGACCTTGCCCAGTACACGATGGCGTCCGACCGGCTCCTCGGCGGCCTGGCCGACCTGCTCGACCCGTGGCAGCCGGCGGTGCTCGACCTCGTGGCGCGCACGGCGTCGGCGGGTGTGGCGGCCGGGAAGCCGGTCGGCGTGTGCGGCGAGTCGGCCGGCGACCCGCTCATGGCGCTCGTGCTGACCGGTCTGGGCGTGACGAGCCTGTCGATGTCCACCGGGGCGTTGGCGGAGGTGCGGCACGCGCTGCGCTCCCACACGTCGGCCGAGTGCGAGGCGATGGCGCAGGCGGCGCTCGCCGCGGGCGACGCCGGCGCCGCACGGGAGGCCGTGGCCCGGCTGCTGCACGCCGACGTGCGCGAGGTCCTGGGCATCTAGGCCGCGGAGAGCGTGCGCGCCCGTGGCCGTAGGGCTGGCTGGTCAGCGGGTGCGGCCGCCACCGTCGTCGAGGTCGTGCCGTACATGGTGAGGTCGTGCGTCCGAAGCACGACCTCACCACCCCGGGCACGAGCTCGATGCGGCTGGTTCCTCAGATATAGATCGCCGGGTCCATCCAGCGGGCCTCGTCGGCCGTCACCTTGGGGCGGATCGCCTTCGCCGGCACGCCGACGGCGGAGGTGCCGGCCTCGACGTCCTTGACGACGACAGCGTTGGCGCCGACCCGGGCGTCCGAGCCCACGGTCACCGGTCCGAGGACCTTGGCGCCGGCCCCGATCGTCACGCGGTCGCCGACGGTGGGGTGCCGCTTGCCCTTCGACATCGAGACCCCGCCGAGCGTGGTCCCGTGGAAGATGACGACGTCCTCGCCGACCTCGGCGGTCTCGCCGATGACCACGCCCATGCCGTGGTCGATGAACATGCGTCGCCCGATGACCGCACCGGGGTGGATCTCGATGCCGGTCACGGCGCGTGCGACCTGCGAGAGCAGCCGCGCGGGCAGCCGGAGCCGCCCGCGCGACCGGTCGGCGTGCCACATCCGGTGCGCGACCCGGTGCGCCCACAGGGCGTGGACGCCCGGGTACGCCAGGGCCACCTCGGCCATGGAACGGGCGGCGGGGTCGCCGCGCTGGGCCGCCTCGAGGTCCTCGCGCAGGAGGACCCAGAAGGGCACGCCGGAATCGTGCACGTCAGTCGACCAGGCCCTCGAACAGCGCCGTCGACTGGTAGCGCTCGCCGAGGTCCGGGAGGACCACGACGATCGTCTTGCCCGCGTTCTCCGGACGCTGGGCGACCTGGACGGCGGCCGCGATGGCGGCACCCGAGGAGATCCCCACGAGCAGGCCCTCCTCCGTGGCGGCGCGGCGCGCGAAGTTGAGCGAGGCGTCGAGGTTGATGTCGACGACCTCGTCGTACAGGTCGGTGTCGAGGATCTCGGGTACGAAGTTCGCACCCAGGCCCTGGATCTTGTGCGGCCCGGGCTTGCCGCCCGTGAGGATCGGGGACTCCTCCGGCTCGACGGCGACGAGGTGGAGCTCGGGCTTCTGCGACTTGAGGTAGCCCCCGGCGCCGGTGATCGTGCCGCCGGTGCCGATGCCCGACACGAAGATGTCGACGGCGCCGTCGGTGTCGTTCCAGACCTCGGGGCCGGTGGTGGTGCGGTGGATCTCGACGTTGGCCTGGTTGGCGAACTGGCGGGCGAGGACGGCCCCGGGGCGCTCGGCGGCGGCCTTCTCGGCGGCCTCCACCGCGCCTCGCATGCCGTCGGGCCCGGGCGTGAGGATGAGCTCGGCACCGAAGGCGCGCAGCAGTGCGCGCCGCTCCTTCGACATGGTCTCCGGCATGGTGAGGACGACCGTGTAGCCGCGGGCCGCGCCGACCATCGCGAGCGCGATGCCGGTGTTGCCCGACGTCGCCTCGACGATCGTCCCGCCGTCGGTGAGCTCACCGGAGGCCTCGGCCGCGTCGACGATCGCGACGCCGATCCGGTCCTTGACGGAGTTCGCGGGGTTGAAGTGCTCGAGCTTGGCGAGGACGGTCGCGCCGGCGCCGTCCGTCACGCGGTTGAGGCGGACGAGGGGGGTGCGACCGACCGCCTGGGTGACGTCGTCGAAGATCTGGGCCATGGGGTCCTCCGAGAGTTGGGTGGGTGTGCGTGCTGGTCGGGTGCGCCGATGACGGCGAGGCCGTACCCGGTCCGTCCTCGGGCATGGCTCGAGCGGTGGGGGCCGGGTCGGCGGGGCGGGGGGTCGGGAGGCCTGGCGGCGGTTACGGGCCCGACGCCCTAGCGACAGCCGCCCTCGGTGCAGAAGCCGAAGTGCGGTGGGGGAGCGAGGGACACCAGGTCGTCGCGCACGCGTCACCTCCCTGCACGGGCCGTCAGTGGCCACCGATGGATTGAACTCTCAACCACCTTAGCCGGTGGCCGGTCCCCATGGTGCCCGATCGGTGCCGCTCGCATGTACGCATGGTGGGCCCGGTCCGCCATGTGGGTGCGGGCCGGTACTCAGTCGGTGCTCGTGCCGCTCCGCCCGCCCGCGACCGGTCCCTGCGGCTCGATCGACTCGCTCGCTCCCGGGCGGGTGGCGCTCCCGAGCGGCGTGTCCTCGATGTGCGACACCGGCCGGGCTCGCTCCGCCATGGTGTTGAGCAGGGCGGCGCCCCGTTCGGCGTCGTCGACGGTGATCACCTGGATGCGGCCGCCGGTGCGCTCGATCCGCACCGCCGCCCCCTTGCGGGTGACGAGGCCGACGCGGCCGTGGACGTCCGTGCGCAGGCCCCAGCCGCCGAACTCGGGGAACGGCTCGATCGAGACGACGTCGGCCCGCACGACCTCGTCCGCGCGTGCCCGCAGCACGGTGACGCCGAGGGCCGAGCGTGCGACCAGGCCGTCGGCGTCGACCCGGACGACGTAGCGCAGCAGTGCGAGCTCCAGCGCGATGAGGGGGGCCGCGAAGACCGCGCCCCACCACCAGCTGCTGAGGGCGCCGATGAGGACGCCGGAGCCGACCAACAGCACCACGATCACGACCAGCGTCCTGACGGAGGCCCCCGTCCCGCGGACCCAGACGGCGCGCTCGGTGGGGCCCAGGTCCGCCCGGGCCGCGTCGGCGGGCACGGGATCGGTCGCCGGGACGACCGGGTCCTCGCCGGCCGCCGCGGCTGCCGCGACCGCGACGGCGAGACCCGCAAGGCTGGCGAGCACGATGCCGGCGACGGGATCGCCCGGCGGGTCGGTGAGGTTGACCTGCACCGTCGAGACGGCGATGCCGGCGAACATCGTGGCGAACCCCGCCGAGATTCCGACGATCGTCCGGCGGGTCATGGACTGCCGCCCCGTGAACGCCGCGAGCGGGCAGGTGAACGCCAGGCTCACGCCGCACATCACCGCGGGGATCGTCAGCAGCTCGGTCACCGAGCTCCACCGGTCCGGCCCGTCGGTGCCCCAGTGCACCGCGACCCGGTCCGGGAGGTCGCCGGCCACTACCGCGATGTAGATCCACGCGGCTGCCGTCACGGCGAGCGGGAGCACGACGCCGAGAAGCAGGCGACGTCCGCGGTGCGGGATCGGTCCGCGGCCGGGCTTTGTCGTGTTCCGGCCGGTGGCGCTCATGACTGCGGCTCCTTGAGGAGGTGGATGACGGTGTTGAGCGGGACGCCCGACTCGGTCGCGGCACGGCGCACGTTCTCGATCGCGCGCAGGAGCTTCGGGTCGGGGTAGGGGTGGTCCTCGCGGACGGTGGCGCCCCGCCCGCGGCGAAGCTCGATGAACCCTTCGTCCCGCAGGAGCTGGTAGGCGTGCAGCACGGTGTGCTGGTTGACGTCCAGTCCGGCGGCGAGGTCCTTGGCGGACGGGAGCTTCTCGCCCGGGCCGACCTCGCCCGCCAGGACGGCACCACGGACCTGGGCGGCGACCTGCTCGAAGAGCGGCTGCGCCGAGGCGGTGTCGATGACCACTTGCATGGCTTCATTCTATAGTTCTATTGCAACTAGAACAAGTCGCGAGTGAGGGGACTTTCGTCTGGCGATGAGGGACCTCCTCCTGGCGGTGGGCCACGACAGGAGTGCGGGGACGGACCGACCGCCGACTGACGCCAGCACGACGAGTGCGGTGGCCGGCCCACGAGGGAGGGGATCCGCTCCCCGCACTCGTCGGTCGGTCACCGCACTCGTCGGGGTAGGAGGCGAACGGCCCCTCACTCGTCGAGGGTCAGCTCGACCTCGTGCGGGCCGATCTCGGTGGTGCGCGCCGCCCCCGCGGAGAGCTCCGCCGTCCGCGCGTCGAGTCCGGCCGGGTCGTCGGTGGTGACGTCGAGCTCGACCCCGTCCGGGCCCCAGCGGACGTCCAGCACAGAGATCAGCGAGGCCGTCGACGAGCGGAGCTCGGCCTCGATCCGCGCCCCGGTCGCGTGGTCCGCGGCGACCGTGCACCGCGTGAGGACCCGGACCCGCACCAGGGGGAGGCCGGCGAGCACCCCACCGACGGCGTCCCCGTACGCGCGCACGAGCCCGCCGGTCCCGAGCAGCGTGCCACCGAAGTACCGCACGACGACGACGGCCACCGCCTCGAGCCCCGCGCCCGACAGCCGGTCGAGCATGGGCCGCCCCGCCGTCCCCGAGGGCTCGCCGTCGTCGGAGCTGTGGGCCACCGGCGGGCCGCCGCCGTCGACGGGCAGGATCCACGCGGAGCAGTGGTGCCGGGCCTGCGGGTGCTCGGCGCGGGTGGCGGCCAGCAGTGCGCGGGCATCCTCGGCCGTGTCGGCCCGCGCCGCGTAGGCGAGGAACCGCGACCGCTTCTCCACGAGCTCGGACTCGGCCCGTGCGCCGCGCGCGGGCCGCAGGGCGGCGGGGGGTGCGTCGTCGTCGGGGCGGGGCGTCCCGGGGCCGGCGCCGGGCGCCCCGGCCGGATCCCCGGCGGGCGAGCCGGTCACTCGGCGGCCTGCTCCTCGCGGCCCAGGAGGTGCGCCACGCGCTCGGCGTCGAGGGCGTCGACATGGCGGTCGGGCGCGGTGCCGGTCGTCAGCACGAAGTCCGTCAGCTGCTTGCGGACCGTCGCGCGCAGCACGTCGGGGTCCCAGGGCTTGGCGATGTAGTGGTCGAGCCCGCCCTCGTTGACGGCGCGGATCGTGGCCGCCTGGTCCGCCTCCGCCGTCAGCAGGATCTTGCGCGAGTCGGACGTGCGCGGGTCGACCCAGGCCTCGACGAGCAGGTCGACGCCCTTGCGGCCCGGTAGCCCGTGGTCCACGAGCAGCAGCGCGGGAAGGTCCTCGTCGGCCATGACCTCGTCGACGATGGCCCACGCGTCGTCGACGGTGTCGGCCTCCTCGATCCGCACCGTCGCGGCGAACGGTTCCAGGTCACGCACGACGGCGGAGCGCACCCCGGGGTCGTCCTCCAGCACGACGACGGTCAGCCTCGGCTCGCTCATCTCGTCTCCCTCCCGGCGGCCGATGCCGCCACGTGCGCGCCCGGGTCGGGCGGCAGCTCCACGATCATCTCGGTCAGTCCCTCGCGCGAGCGTGCGTGCATCGTCCCGCCCGCGCGCTCGACGATGTCCTTGGACAGGGCGAGCCCCAGCCCGAGCCCGCCGCCGCGCCCGCCGGACCTGGTGGTGAACCGACGGGTGAAGATGCGGTCGAGGTCGCCCGCGGGGATGGGGGGACCGTCGTTCGCGAGGACCACGCGCACCAGGCCGTCGTCGGTCTGCGTGAGGTCGATCGTCAGCGTGCCGGAGCCGCCCATCGCGTCGGCGGCGTTGACGAGGACGTTGGTCCACACCTGGTCGAGGTGGCCGGGCTCGGCGCGCACCGGGGGGACGTCGCCGAGCGAGAGGTCGCAGCCGAGCCCGCGACGTCGGTGCTCGGTGAGCGTCAGCGCTGACCTGAGGGAGTCCGCCACCACGACGCTCTGGCGCGGGTCGGCGTCGGCGCGGGCGTCATGGGTGCTCGTCTCGTCGGCACCCTCGGCCGTGGGGGGCTCGGTGCCGGTCGTCGCCTGCACCTCGTCGCCCGGGGGGAGGGGGCGCACGTGCGCGCGGATGCTCGAGACCAGCGCGCCAACCTGGCGCGAGGCGGCGTCGAGGTGGCGCAGCGCATCCCCGACGGCGGTCGCGTGCCTCGCCCGCTCGATCGCCGGCTCGCCGCCGGCGGCGAGGTCGGCGGCATCGGCGGGGTCCTCGGCGCCGGCGGCCACCAGGCGGCGCGCGAGCACGTCGTCTCCCACCTCGCCCGTGATGGCCCGCCGCAGCGCACGCGCGTCCGCGCTCGAACGCAGCGTGCGGTCACGTGCGCTCGAGATGCGGCGCCGCGCGTCGCCGGCCCGGGCGCGGACATCGGCGTCGGCGGTGCCCTCGGCGAACGAGGCGAGCAGGTCGTCGAGGTCGTGGGCGAGATGGTCGAGCGCGCTGCGAATCGCCGCGACGGGGTTGGTCATCTCGTGCGCGATCCCCGCCGTGAGCTCGCCGAGCAGGGCGGTCGACGCCTGGGCGGCCTCGTCCTGGGACAGGGAATCGAGGTCCGGGGACGCGCCGTCGAGGTCGTGGTCGTTCCGGGCCGCGCTGTCGTCCGGGATCGCGGGGTCGGCCGCGCCGTCGTCGGTACCCGCGTGCGGGTTCGGCACGGTCGTCGCCTCCTCGGGCTCGGCAGTGCAACGATCCTAGACGGCCGGTGTGACGCGTCGCGCGCCCACCCGTCTGGCGAGGGATCTCACACGACGCGTAGGCTGTGCAGGTTGGCCCCCGTCCTGCACGCTCTGGCATCCTTGGGGGTCGTTGATCGTCCACCCGAGAAAGGAGCGGCAGGGTCATGGCAGTTCCCAAGCGCAAGATGTCCCGCAGCAACACCCGCTCTCGCCGGTCCCAGTGGAAGGCCGAGCTCACGCAGCTCGTCACCGTCCGCGTCAAGGGTCGCGAGATCAAGGTCCCCCGTCGTCTGGCGAAGGCCTACCAGAAGGGCCTCGTCGAGACCGACTGACGAGCCCGTTCCGCACGGCCCCGTACCCGCCAGGGTCCGGGGCCGTCGTCGTGCCCGGGGCCGGACACCCGATCGCCGCGCGGACCGGGGCGAACTGCCCGTCCGGCGCTCGACCACCGAGTCGCGGCCGGGGGAGGATGACGGGTCCCGCCGGTCCGGGCGGGCGTGAGTCGCAAGGAGTGAGCATGTCCGCCGTCCCGGGACTGGTGCGCGTCGAGGGCGCCGAGCGCCGCTACGCGTGGGGCTCGGCGGACCTCATCCCCGAGATGATCGGGACCACCCCCGACGGCGGCCCCGTCGCCGAGCTCTGGTTCGGCGCGCACCCCGAGGCACAGGCGCGCACGCGCCCCTGCGGAACGCCTGACGACGCCGCGACGGGCCGCACCCTCGGCGAGCACATCGCGGCGGACCCCTCCCGGACCCTCGGCCCCGACGTCGTCGGCCGGTACGGCGAGCAGCTGCCCTACCTCCTCAAGCTCGTCGCCCCCGCCCGCGCCCTCTCGCTGCAGGTCCATCCCGACCTCGAGCGCGCGCGGCGCCGATACGCCGAGGAGGAGGCCGCGGGCATCCCGCGCGGCGACTTCGCCCGCAGCTACCGCGACCCCAACCACAAGCCGGAGATGGTCTACGCCCTCACCCGGTTCGAGGCGGTGTGCGGGTTCCGCGCGCCGCGCCGCGCCATCGAGGTCCTCGCCGGGCTCGGCACCACGCTGACCACCGAGCTCGAGGAGACGCTGCGGCGCGCGCCGTCGGCCGACGGGGTGCGCGACGTCGTCGAGCGGCTGCTCCGGGACGAGACGCGCCCGGGCCCGGACGAGGTCGATGCGGTGGCGAGCGCGTGCGCGCGGCGGCTCGCGAGCGGCTCCTCGCCGTCGCCGCGCGTCGACCGGATCGTCGGCCAGCTGGCAGGGGAGCACCCGGGAGACCCGGGCGTCGTCGTCGCGCTCCTGCTCAACCCCGTCACCCTCCACCCGGGCGAGGCGATGTTCGTGCCCGCCGGCGCCGTGCACGCCTACCTCTCGGGATTCGCGGTGGAGATCATGGCCTCGTCGGACAACGTGCTGCGGGCGGGGCTCACGACCAAGCACGTCGACGTCGCCGAGGTCCTCGAGGCGCTCGACTACGTGGCGGCACCGCCCGTGCGGATCGCGCCCGAGACCGTGAGCGGCAGCGTCGGCGTCTACTACGCGCCGGTGGACGACTTCGAGCTCGCCGTCGTCACCCTCGACGGCGAGGGCCGGGCCCTCGTCCCCGGTCGTGGCCCGCGGATCCTGCTCGCGCTCGAGGGGGAGATCGACGTCGCGATCGACGGTCGCACGACGACGCTGCGCCGCGGTCAGGCCGCCTTCGTCGCCGGCGACCTGGGGCCCGTCAGCGTCAGCGGCGCCGGGCGGCTGGTCCAGGCCGACGTGCCCTGACCGACCGGCCCCGGCACCCGGCTCCTGGTGCCCGGCCCTCGGCGCCCGGCGCGTACCCGGGGAGAACTGGCCGCGTCTCGTGCGCGCCGGCCCGGGGCCACGGCGATAGCGTGTCGGCAGCCTCACCCGCGCCCGCGAGGGCGTACCCCGACCAGAGCGGAGTCCATCGGTGGACCACGAGCCCGGCCAGCAGTTCGCCGGCTACACGATCGTGCGCGAGCTCGGCCGCGGCGGCATGGGGTCGGTGTACCTCGCCAAGCACCCTCGGCTGCCCCGGTACGACGCCCTGAAGATGCTCAGCACCTCGCTCGCCAAGGACGACAGCTTCCGCAACCGCTTCGAGCGCGAGGCCGACCTCGCGGCCCAGATCTTCCACCGCAACGTGGTCGCCGTCTACGACCGCGGCGAGCACGACGGCCAGCTCTGGATCGCCATGCAGTACGTCGAGGGCACCGACGCCGCGGCCGCCCTCAAGGAGGCGGACGGCGGGCTCGACCCCGCCCGCGCCGTCCACATCGTCCACGAGGTCGCCGCGGGCCTGGACTTCGCCCACCGCACCGGGCTGCTGCACCGAGACGTCAAGCCGGCCAACATCCTGCTCGCGCCCCCGCTCGACCCCGACGACGAGGACGAGCCCGAGCAGGTCCTGCTCACCGACTTCGGCATCGCCAAGACCGTCGACGACGGCGAGAACCTCACCGGCACCGGCAACCTGCTGGCGACCCTCGCCTACGCCGCCCCGGAGCAGATCGAGGCCCACCACCTCTCGCACAAGGTCGACGTCTACGCCCTGGGCTGCGTGCTCTATGAGCTGCTCACCGGCAGCATCCCGTTCCCCGCGGAGACGCCGTTCAACAAGATGAACGCGCACCTCACGCTGGAGCCGCCCAAGCCGTCCGCCGCCGTGCCGGGGCTGGGCACGGCCTTCGACGACGTCGTCGCGAAGGCGATGGCCAAGGATCCCGCCGAGCGATTCGAGAGCTGCCGCGCGCTGAGCCGTGCGGCGTACGCCGCGCTGCGTGAGCAGCGGGCCGGCGAGAACGTGGACGGCGGTGCGGGTGCCGGTGCGGGGGCCGGGTCCGCGGGCGGCGGTGCAGGAGCAGGTGCCGGCGCGGGAGCCGGTGCCGGCGCGGCGGGGTCGTCGACGTCGGGCGGGCCGAGCGGCCTGCACACTGCCGGGCCGCCGACCGGCAGGCGCGTCGCAGGCCCCGGCGAGCGGACCGGGACCGGGCGGGCCGCGGCCCCCGGCGCGGGCTCCCAGGTGATGCCCGGGCGCCCCACGGGCGGCGTGCAGTACCCGAGCGAGTCCCACACGGGCCCACGCCCGCCTTTCACGGTCATGGTGCGTCGGTTCTTCGGCCCCGGGACCCAGTCGCTTCAGGTCGGTCCGGTGGACACGCGCCAGGTATCGCCCCAGGATCGCGGCGCGATCGAACAGCTGTTGCGCGACTCCCAGTTCTTCGACCTGCCGCCCCGCCTCCCGCTCGAGCGGGTGGTCCAGGGTGACCACCTCGAGGAGATCACCGTGGGCAGCGGTGGTCGGACCTGGACGGTGGCGTACGAGTTCCAGGGGGCTCGGCACCCCGAGGTCCTCGACGGGATCGGCCAGCGGCTCGCGCGGATGCAGCAGTGGCAGCCGACCGCCGCTGTCCCCGTGTCCGAGCAGGCCGGTGGGCCCGGTGGGGCACCTGCCGGTGGGCCCGCTCCTGGTCAGGGCGGCGTGCCCGGCGGTGCCCCCTCCGCGGCGTCCGGCGCCACGGGCAGCCACGGTGTCCCGGTCTCGGCCGCGTCCGGTGCCACCGGCCCGCACCCGGTGCCCGGTCCCGGCGGATCGCCTCAGCAAGGACCTGGCGGACCGGGCACGTCGGCCGGCTCCGCGACGGGTCCCGCGCCGTTCCCCGGTTCCCCTGCGTCGTCGGGCGGGCCCGCACCGTTCGCAGGGTCGCCTGGCCCCGCGGCGGGTCCTGCGCCGTTCGCAGGTTCCCCCGCGTCGACGGGTGGTCCTGCTCCGTTCGCGGGTTCGCCTGCGTCGGTGGGCGGGCCCGGACCGGCTCCGTACGGCGGACCGTCGCAGGCGCAGAAGCGTCGCGGCCTGAACCCGCTCGTGGTGGTCGTGGCGATCGTCGTCGGTCTCGTCGTCGTCGGTGGTGGGATCTGGCTTCTCGTCCGCGGAGGTGGCGACGAGGAGGCAGCGGAGCTCGCCGACGCCTGGGGCGAGCAGTCCTCGATCCCCGCCACCTTCACCGAGCTGGTCTCCACGCAGGAGGGCGGCCAGGGCTACAACTCGGCCACCTGCGCGAACGGCGTCTCCGCGCACATGGACACCCAGCCCGACGGCCTCGTCACGGCGGTCACCTGCACCCAGTCGGACGGCATCGAGTACTCGGTGCTGCAGTTCGACGGGAGCGCCTCGCGAGACGCCTTCACCACGGACGGGGACCAGAACCGTGGCTGGCAGAACTCGACCTGGAACTACAACAGCAACCCGGACGAGGAGGCCGGAATCCTCTTCCGGACCCCGCCGGAGGTCACCGACCCGGGCGAGCACTACACGACCTTCCACGACGCCGAGCGGCAGAACATGGTGGTCGCCGTGTACGGGGAGGGCATCGGCTCGGAGTCGCTGCACGACGACTGGTGGAACGCCTCGCCGTTCTGACGCACGGCCCGCCGCGCTGTGGAGCGGGTGACGGGAATCGAACCCGCGTAATCTGCTTGGAAGGCAGAGGCTCTACCATTGAGCTACACCCGCGCGCCCCGGTCGTGACCGGGGCGGCGCCCACGTTAGCAAGGTGGACGGCCCGCGCCGAAGCGGGCCGGGCGGTGAGTGATCGGTCTCTCGCAGCCGGGTCGCGGGCACCCCGCGGACGAGCGCGTGCGTACCCTGAGCGAGCGACCGTCGATCGGACCGCGCCCTCGGCGTACCGGACGGCGGGCCGCCGCCTCCGGGGGACCGGGGCGAACGGGGTGTGGCGCAGGTGGTAGCGCGTCCGCTTTGGGAGCGGAAGGCCGTGGGTTCAAGTCCCGCCACCCCGACCGTGTGATGTCCCAGGACATCGTGAACGAATCCGTCGCCCCAGGGATGTGGTCCCGGGGGCGCGCGGGCCGGCCCGCCCGGGTGCAGGCCACCCGGGCGGACCGGCCCGCGACGTCGACGGCCCCGGCGCGTCCTACCGCAGCGGCGTGGTGTCGCGGCTCGCGATGTGCTCCGGTCGCGGCGCGGAGGCGGCGTACGGCTCGGTCAGCGCGTTGTCCACGCTGTTGAACACGAGGAACACGTTGGAGCGCGGGTACGGCGTGATGTTGTTGCCCGACCCGTGCATGATGTTGGCGTCGAACCAGAGGGCCGACCCGGCGGGGCCGGTGAACTGGTCGATCCCGTGCTTCTCGGCCATCGCGGTGATGTCGTCCTCCGACGGCACGCCGATCCGCTGCTCCTTGAGCGAGGAGGCGTGGTTGTTGTCGGGCGTCTCGCCCACGCACGGGACGTAGGTGCGGTGCGAGCCGGGCATGACCATGAGACCGCCGTTGTAGGGGTAGTTCGGCGTGAGGGCGATGGAGCAGCTCACGGCGCGCGGCGCGGGCATGCCGTCCTCCGCGTGCCAGGTCTCGAAGTCCGAGTGCCAGTAGAAGCCCGTCCCCTTGAAGCCGGGCATGTAGTTCACCCGGGTCTGGTGGAGGTAGACCTCCGAGCCGAGGAGCTGCCGCGCCCGGTCGAGCAGGCGGGGGTCGCGGCTGAGCGCGTCCAGCACCTCGCTCAGGGCCTGCACCTCGAACACGGACCGGACCTCGCCGGTGGCCTTCTCGGTGACGAGCCGTGCGTCGTCGGTCAGGCGCGGGTCCGTAGCGAGCCGGTCGAGCTCGGCGCTGAAGGCCCGGACCTCCTGCGGCGTGACGAAGTCCTCGAGGATCGTGAAGCCGCGGGACTCGTGCGCCTCGAGCGCGGCCGCATCGAACGGCCCGTCCGCCTCCGTGCCCCACACCGTGGGGTGCGCACGGTCGGCGAAGCTGCCCGGCGTCGCGAGGCGGGTGCGGTAGTGGTCGGTGGTCGGATCGAGGGCTGTGGTCATGAGTCTCCCTTTCCTCGGGCGACGAGACCGTCCGTGGACGGGTCCCGCGCGCGGCGGCGCCGGGCTCGGCCCGGTCGTCCGCTCTGCTCGGTCACCAGCGGTTGCACGCTGTGCTCTTGTCCGCCACCCCGGCCGACGTGGGCGGGTGGCTCACTCCCACCGTACGCATCGTCGCCAGATCTGCACGTCGTGACTGTGGACAGCCAGGGTTGGGTCTCGCCCCGCGGGGACGACGACGCTCGCTCCCCGGGTACGACGACGCCCCATGTCCCGAGCGCGACGACGCCGGCCACAGGCACGACGACGCCTCCCGGCCCTTGCGGGCGGGAGGCGTCGGTCGTCGGTCGGGTCAGCGCTCTTCGGAGGCGGGTCAGCGCGCCTCGTAGGAGAGGCAGTCGGCCTCGGCGCCGCCGACCCTGATGAACTCGGCCGCGCACTCGAGGTCCTTGTTGTGCACGCAGGACGTGCGCTGGCAGGCACCGACCTGGGCGACGATCTTGTCGAGCCCACCCTTGATGTTGAGGGGCAGGAACGTCGCACACTGCGCGTCCTGCCCGACGGTGACGGCAAACGCGGTGCAGCCGTCGTGGTTGTACGAGCAGGCGCCGACCGAGCACTCGGTGACGTGGGGCATCTCCATGACACTCATGACCATCTCCTTCGACCGAGGCACGTTGATCGCGCCGCTTATGAAGAATGTAGAACGATATCGAATGCGCGTCTAGAAAGGTATGGCACGCCTTACCGCTTGTTTCGAGCAATCATTGATTTGTGCGTGGCTAATGTTTTCTTATTCGTCCGTGTCACTTATTTCTGGAACCCGGCGTCCAGGCGCGCGCATCGACCGCGCGGCGGCGTGGCCGCCTCTGTCGCCCCCGGCACGAGGCGCGCCACGGTCGGTCGGCGCTCTATGGCGCCGCCTGCGGATGAGCCGCGTATCGACGTCGCAGCCGTTGACGTCGAAAACGTAGTCGGACACCTTGACGTCAATATCGTCGTCGGAGGATCGAATGGCGTACATCGGCAGGATTGCCGGCCCGAGTCGCTCGGACGGATCATCCGGCAGTCGCGCCTGCTCGAGGGGTTCACGCAGAGCGAGCCGGCCGACCAGCCCGGCACCACCCAGAGGTACGTCCGGGAGCTCGAGGCAGGCAAGCCGTCGATCCTCGTCGACCGCCTCTTTGCGTACATGCGCACGACCGGGTCGTTGCCGCCGACGTGGCCTGACGCCGCTCCGCCGGCGCGGAGAGCGGCCGCTCGTCCGCACGCTCGCCTGCCGGCCCGGCGCGCCGGATCACCTCCCCGCGTCCCACCACCGGCGCGCGGACCGCTCGGACAGCACCCAGGCCACCGCGATCGCGCCCGGCACGTAGAGCCAGATCGCCGGGCCGACGGGGTCGTCCACCTCGGCCGTGCTCCGCGCGAGCAGCACCAGGGCCCCGACACCGAGCGTGGACAGGAAGAGAAGCGCGCCGACCGCAGTGTCGAACGCCTTGCGTCGACCGGCGTCCCGGTGCACACCGTGGCCCGCGAGGGAGGCGAGCGCGAGGAACGAGACGAGCGCGGGCAGGCAGAGCACGATCACCACGACGATGCCGTCCGTCGCCAGTGCCCCCTCGGCGGTCGCCTGGAGCGCCGCCCACGCGAGGGCGAAGGATCGTTCCTCGCCGTCGTGCGTGTAGTGGATGAACGGCAGGACGAGCCCCGCGACGAGCAGGGCGCTCGCCGTGGCCATGACGAACCGGACGAGGGCGGTCTCGAGCTCGAGCACCCGCCCCTCGAGGCTGCGTACCTCGCGGCGGAGGTCGGTGGCGCTCGGATCGGTGGTCATGGCGGCTCCGTCGTCGGGGCGTGTGTGTCGCAGCCGAGCGTAGGCGCCGGCCCAGGAGCCGGGTCGCGCTCCGGGTGTGGTGTGGCCCGGATGACGCTGTCCCTGGGTCGTTCACCCTCTACGCGAGCCGCGGTGTGCCGTAGGATCGTGAGGATCGTGCGTGCCCACGCCTGCTCGACGAGGCGTGCGGCGCCACCCCACGGGTCCCACCGCGCCGCCGTGCGCGCTGCCCCGTGCTCAAGTCAGCTACCGACGAGTTGGAGTACCCCGCAGTGAAGACGGACGTGGAGAACCTCGAGGCCACCAGGGCCCGGCTGACCGTGACGGTCCCGTACGAGGACCTCAGCTCGGCGATCGACTCCGCCTACGCCACGGTCTCCCAGCAGGTGAGCATCCCCGGCTTCCGCAAGGGCAAGGTCCCGGCCCGGATCATCGACCAGCGCGTGGGCCGTGCCGCGGTCCTCGACCAGGCGATCAACAGCCAGATGGACTCCCTCTACCGCGAGGCCGTCGGCGAGTCGGGCGTCAACCCGCTCGGCCGGCCGGAGATCGAGGTCACCGAGCTCCCTGCCGTCACCGGCCCCCTCGGCGGTCAGCTCGTCTTCACGGCCACCATGGACGTGCGCCCCGAGATCGAGCTCCCCGACTTCTCCACGATCACCCTGACGGTGGCCGACTCCGAGGTCTCGGACGAGGACGTCGAGGAGCGTCTGACCGCCCTGCGCGAGCGCTTCGGCACGCTGACGGGCGTGGACCGCGCCGTCGAGACCGGCGACTTCGTCACGCTCGACCTGTCCGCCATGGTCGACGGCGAGGAGGTCGACACCGCGTCGGGCATCTCCTACGAGGTCGGCTCCGGCTCGATGCTCCCCGGCCAGGACGAGGCCCTCGTCGGCCTCACCGCGGGCAAGGAGGGCACCTTCACCACGACGCTCGCCGGCGGCGACCACGCCGGCAAGGAGGCCGACGTCTCCGTGACGCCGACCGCCGTCAAGGTCCGCGAGCTCCCTGACGCCGACGACGACTTCGCCCAGCTCGCCTCCGAGTTCGACACGCTCGAGGAGCTGCGCGCCGACCTGCGTACCCAGGTGGCCTCCGACCGCGCCGGCAACCAGGCCGTCGAGGCCCGTGACCTGCTCCTGGCGCACCTGCGCGACAACCTCGAGGTCCCGATCCCCTCGGGCGTCGTCGACGCCGAGATCGCCCGTCACCTCGAGGCGGAGGGCAAGCCCGAGGGCGACCCGCACGGCGAGGAGATCCGCGGCGAGACCGAGGAGCTCCTGCGCGACCAGATCATCCTCGACACGATCTCCGACCAGGTCTCGGTTCAGGTCTCGCAGAACGAGCTGCTCGAGTTCCTCGTCGAGCAGGCCCAGCAGTACGGCATGGACCCGAACAACTTCATCCAGGCCGCCGGCCAGACCGGGCAGCTGCCCGCCTTCATGGGTGAGGTCGCCCGCAACAAGGCCCTCGCCGTGGTGCTCCGCGACGTCAAGGTCGTCGACGGCTCCGGCACCGAGCTCGACCTCTCCGAGTACCTCGGCTCCGAGGAGACCGACCAGGCCGAGGCGGAGCTCGACGAGATCGACGCCGAGGAGAGCGAGGAGTCGGCCGACAGCGCGGACTCCGGCGACTCGGCCGACAGCGCCGACTCGGCGGACTCCCCGGACAGCCCCGAGTCCGCCGACAGCGCGGACGAGGCAGCAGAGGCCGAGACCGAGAAGCCTGCCGCCAAGAAGCCCGCTGAGAAGAAGGCTGCCGCCAAGAAGCCGGCCGCGAAGAAGCCTGCTGCCAAGAAGGCGGCCGCTGAGGAGTCCGACGAGGCGACGACCGACTCGGACGCCTGACCCGGGCACCATCCGCCACGAGGGGCGGCCGACCACCGGTCGGCCGCCCCTCGGCCCGTGTACGCCCCTTGGCCCGTGTACGCCCCTCGGCGCGTGTACGCCCAGAGGCGTGTGTACGCCCGGCGTGGCTGCCCTGGCGGCCCCGGCGCGGCTGCCCGTGCGCCGACAGCGAAAAGGCCCCGGACAGGGGCAGGAACCTCGGCCGCGCGCGGTTAGGGTCCAGTGACTACCCGCGGCGGAGGCACTCCGCACCGCCGCCCCCACCTTCGATCTAGGAGCTGCACGTGAGCGAACCGATCGCGCGCGCCGAGGCGAGCAACCTCGGTCTGAACGACAGCATCTACAACCGGCTGCTCAAGGAGCGCATCATCTGGCTCGGCTCGGAGGTGCGCGACGAGAACGCGAACGCCATCTGCGCGCAGATGCTCCTCCTCGCCGCCGAGGACCCGGACGAGGACATCTTCCTCTACATCAACAGCCCCGGCGGCTCGATCACCGCGGGCATGGCCATCTACGACACGATGCAGTACGTCAAGCCCGACGTCGCCACGGTCGGCATGGGCCTGGCCGCCTCGATGGGGCAGTTCCTGCTCACCTCGGGCACCAAGGGCAAGCGCTACGCCACGCCGCACGCCCGCGTGATGATGCACCAGCCCTCGGGCGGCATCGGCGGCACGGCCACCGAGATCAAGATCAACGCCGAGCTCATCCTTCACATGAAGAAGGTCCTCGCCGAGCTCACGGCGGAGCAGACCGGCCAGCCGCTGGACCGGATCAA
This sequence comes from Georgenia sp. Z1491, assembly GCF_049856175.1. Classification (GTDB taxonomy): domain Bacteria; phylum Actinomycetota; class Actinomycetes; order Actinomycetales; family Actinomycetaceae; genus JB111. Next base: position 130,700 of record NZ_JBNDNA010000005.1, on the reverse strand, counting down.
CTCCGACGCCGACCGCGACCGGTGGTTCACGGCCGCCGAGGCGCTCGAGTACGGCTTCATCGACCACGTGGTCGCCAGCGCCGCCGCCGTCACCGGTTCGGGTGGCACCGCGTCCGACGACGAGTCCGACCCGTCCTCCACGTCCTGAGCCCCGCGACCACCGAAGGAGTCCGAATGAACCTCCCCATGATGGGCCGCGCCGGCTTCGCACCGAACGGCGCCACCGCCCCGATGCCCGGCGGGACCGCCCCGCAGAGCCCGACCTCGCGCTACATCCTCCCGTCCTTCGAGGAGCGCACCGCCTACGGCTACAAGCGCCAGGACCCGTACGCCAAGCTCTTCGAGGACCGCATCATCTTCCTCGGCGTGCAGGTGGACGACGCCTCGGCCGACGACGTCATGGCCCAGCTGCTCGTCCTGGAGTCGCAGGACCCGGACGGCGTCATCACCATGTACATCAACAGCCCCGGCGGCTCGTTCACGGCGCTGACCGCGATCTACGACACGATGCAGTACATCAAGCCGGAGATCCAGACGGTCTGCCTCGGGCAGGCCGCCTCGGCCGCTGCCGTGCTCCTCGCGGCCGGCTCCCCGGGGCGCCGCCTCGCGCTGCCCAACGCGCGCGTGATGATCCACCAGCCCGCCCTCGAGGGCGGCGGCTACGCGCAGGCCTCGGACATCGAGATCCACGCCAACGAGGTCCAGCGGATGCGCCAGTGGCTCGAGCAGACGCTCGCGCACCACACGTCCCAGGACTCGGAGACGATCTCGCGGGACATCGAGCGCGACAAGATCCTCACCGCCCAGCAGGCGCTGGAGTACGGGATCGTCGACCAGGTCCTGGAGTCCCGGAAGAACACCGAGCCGGTAACCATCCAGAAGTAGCCTCGCGCACAGCGCCCCCGGACCAACGGTCCGGGGGCGCCGTCGCGCGTGGGCGCGGCCCGACGGCGTCTCGCACCTGCCGTACGGACGGTGCGCCGTGGCGCATGGGCGCGGCCCGACGGCGTCGCGCACCTGCCGTACGGACCGTGCACCGTGGCGCGGACGACGAGGCGCGCCGGGCAAACGCAGATGCCTACCGGGTCGCGCGTGTGCGAAGGTTGAGCCGAGAGCCGTACCCAGCGGCGAGCGGCCCCGGACCGCGACGAGACAAGGAGGACCCGATGGTGCGCACTGGACCCGCCACGGCGGACCTCCTCACGTGCTCGTTCTGCGGGAAGAGCCAGAAGCAGGTCAAGAAGCTGATCGGCGGCCCGGGCGTCTACATCTGCGACGAGTGCGTCGAGCTGTGCAACGAGATCATCGACGAGGAGCTGGCCGAGCTCGGCGAGTCCTCCCTGGAGGACCTGCCCAAGCCCCGCGAGATCTTCGACTTCCTGGGCGAGTACGTGGTCGGGCAGGACGAGGCGAAGCGTGGCCTCGCCGTCGCGGTCTACAACCACTACAAGCGGGTGCGGTCGGCCGAGGAGAAGCCGGCGCCGGACGCCGTGGAGATCCAGAAGTCCAACATCCTCATGATCGGCCCGACGGGTACGGGCAAGACCTACCTCGCACAGTCGCTCGCGAAGATGCTCGACGTCCCGTTCGCCATCGCGGACGCCACGGCGCTGACGGAGGCCGGCTACGTCGGCGAGGACGTGGAGAACATCCTCCTCAAGCTCATCCAGTCCGCCGACTTCGACGTGAAGAAGGCCGAGACCGGCATCATCTACATCGACGAGATCGACAAGGTGGCCCGCAAGGCCGAGAACCCGTCGATCACCCGCGACGTCTCCGGCGAGGGCGTCCAGCAGGCGCTGCTGAAGATCATCGAGGGCACCTCCGCGGCGGTGCCGCCGCAGGGCGGGCGCAAGCACCCCCACCAGGAGTTCCTGCAGATCGACACGACGAACGTGCTGTTCATCGTGGCCGGTGCGTTCGCCGGCCTCGAGGACATCGTGAGCAGCCGTGTGGGGCGGCACGGCATCGGCTTCGGCGCCGCCCTCAAGGGCACCGAGAGCGAGGCCGACCTGCTGACCAAGGTCTCGCCCGAGGACCTGCACAAGTTCGGGCTCATCCCCGAGCTCGTCGGGCGCCTGCCCGTCACGGCGACGGTCAATGCGCTCACCCAGTCCGACCTGGTGACGATCCTGACGGAGCCGAAGAACGCGCTCGTCAAGCAGTACCAGAAGATCTTCGACCTCGACGGCGTGCAGCTCGAGCTCACGGACGAGGCCGTGGAGGCCATTGCCGAGCTCGCGCTCGAGCGCGGGACGGGGGCGCGCGGGCTGCGCGCCATCATGGAGAACACCCTGCGCGAGACCATGTTCGACGTGCCCTCGCGCGACGACGTCGAGAAGGTCGTCGTCACCGCCGAGTCGGTGCGCAGCGGCCAGGCGCCGACCCTGGCGCTGCGCAGCAAGACCCGGCGTCGCCAGCAGCGCTCCGCCTGACGCTCCGCGGCGCTCCGCGACTCCCCGGGGATGCCCTGACCTCCCCGCTACGCACCGTCCCGAACGTTGCTTGTCCGCCCGACCGGCGCCGCGGGGCTGCCCGCACCTCACACTGGCCGTCCCGCCACACCCCACGTGTCAATCTGGGTTGACAGACTGTCCGCTGTCAACCAAAGTTGACGCATGGCCGTCAAGGACACCGCAGTCGCCGCGCAGGACCCGGACCCCCGGCGCGGGCTCCGCGGCGTGCGCGCGCTCAGAGAGCTCGCCGACCGGCTGGAGATCCTCCAGGTCGAGCGCGCCCGGGACGAGGGCTGGTCGTGGCAGGAGATCGCCGACCAGCTGGGCGTGAGCAGGCAGGCGGCGCACAAGAAGCACGGCCGGGGACGCTGAGGAGGAGCTCCGCATGAAGGTCAACCGGTTCACGAGCGAGGCACGGGCTGCCGTCGTGCACGCGCAGGAGCTGGCCCGCCGGGCCGGGGCTCCGCAGATCGAGGTCGTGCACGTCGCACGCGCCGCCCTCACCACGGACGGGGAGGCGGCCCGTGCCCTGGGTGCCGGGGGCGTGGACGTCGACGGGGCCAGGGCCGGCCTCGCGGCCCGGCTGAGCGGTCCGGGCCTGGACGGCGAGGCGCTTGCCGGGCTCGGGATCGACGTCGACGCCGTCCGGAGTGCCACCGACGCGACGTTCGGCGAGGGCGCGTTCGCGCGCGCCGACCTCATCGCCCGCAACCGCGGGCGCCGTGGGAATCATCTGCCGTTCACCGCCGCCGCGCGGAAGGTCCTCCAGCTCGCGCTGCGCGAGGCGGTACGCCTGGGGGACAAGGCCATCGACGAGCGGCACATCCTCCTGGCGGTGCTCAGGTCCGGCGGCCCGGTCGCCGAGACGCTCGCGCAGGCGACCGACCGGCCGTCCGTGCGCCGGGCGCTCGAGGCCGGCTCGCGGGTCGCCTGACGGTCCGGACGGCCTGCGGGGCATCCGCTTCCCGGTCGTTGCACCCGATCCCCAGGGCGGTCGGTCTACGGTGGTGCGCATGACCGACGCCGCGCGCACCGAGCCGGACGATCTGCCCGAGGGGCTGCGGTCCGCCCGCGGGACGATCGACAACATCGACGCCGCCCTCATCCATCTCCTCGCCGAGCGGTTCCGCTGCACCCAGGCCGTGGGGCGGCTCAAGGCCGAGCAGGGGCTGCCGCCGTCCGACCCCGGGCGCGAGGAGCGGCAGGTGGCGCGGCTGCGTGAGAAGGCGGAGGAGGCCGGGCTCGACCCCGTGTTCGCGGAGAAGTTCCTCGACTTCATCGTCGCCGAGGTCATCCAGCACCACGAGACGATCGCCGAGGAGCACGGCCGGTCCTGACGGTCTGGCCTCGGCACGGGCGCGGCTTCGGCGCCAGGTGCAGCTCGTCCCAGATACATTGGCAGCCATGGGTGCTCTCGATATCCGCTTCAGCAAGCCCTTCATCATCGCCATGATCGTGGTCGGGGTGCTCCTGCTCGGCACCACGTTCCTCAGCCGGAGTTGGGCGATCTCGTTGCCGGGCTTCCTTCTCCTGCTCTTCGGCCTCCTCGCACTCGTCAACCCGATGGCGCGCGTCGAGCAGGGGGAGGCGCAGCGCAAGAACCTCTTCGGGATGACCCTCAAGCGCTTCCCCATCCGGGCGCAGTCCGACCTGCGAGCGGACGAGAAGGCTCTCTGGCACGTGCCGACCGGCAAGAAGGTCACCACGCTCGGGTTCGGCGTCGACAAGGCCGACGCCGCAGCGATCCGAGCGCAGTTCGGAGGCCAGCCCCAACAGGGTCAGCCGCACCAGGGGCCCCCGCAGCAGGTCATGCCCGCGCACCAGGGCGCGCCGTACGGCCAGTCCGCGCAGGGCTACCCGCAGCAGGGAATGCCGCCTCAGGGTGCTGGTGCCCCGCACGGCCAGCCGGCCCCGCAGGGCTACGGACAGCCGCCGCAGGGCTACGGCCAGGCGCAGCCCGGCCAGCAGCCCCCGCAGGGCTACGGCCAGGCGCAGCCCGGCCAGCAGCCCCCGCAGTAGGCCGCGGCGGCCGGCTGCGGTCAGCCGATCGTGACGGCGTTGAGCGCCTCGCCGGTGACCCCATCGACGGTCACGCGCACGCGATCGTGGCCGTCCCGCAGGACCACGGTCGTCAGCGGTCGGTCGATACCGTCCGGCACCCCGATCCGTTCGATCTCGCCGTCCTGCACCTCGCTCGCCGTGCGTGCGGCGTCCTCGGCCGTGACGACCCACTCGGCCAGGACCGCGGTCGGGACCTCCGGGACGTGCGGGTGGGTCAGCGGATGACGTTCCGGCTCGCCCACGGCGGGGAACGCGACCGTCGAGACGGTAGAGCCGTCCGTCGTGTGCACGGCCCACTCGGTCGCCTCGGCCTCGTGGAACTCGTCCGGCGCCGTGGTGTCGTCGCTGTAGTGGACCCGGATGAACTCGGGCTGCACCGCCAGTGTGAGCTCTCCGTCGCCGGCCGCGTCCTCGGCCAGTCGGGCGACGTCCGCCGGTGTGAGCCTCCCGAGCTCGCTGATCGCCTCGACCGCGTGTCGCTCCAGCCGGTCGAACGCGTCGTCCGGGAGGCCGAGGTCGTCGTCCGACGTCGGCAGGGTGCCTGCCGCTCCGCCCGCACCTCCGGCCCCCGCCGATCCGCCGGCCGGCCCGCCGGGCCCGCCGGCGCAGGCGGCCAGCGATAGCCCGAGCACCACCAGCGCGGCTGCAGCCAGCGGGCGGAGCGTCATCGGGGCGGGGGGACGGTCGGCGGTACGCATGGCAGGACGCTAGGACCCGCGCCCCGCGGGCGGAGGAGGGCGGGGTACCCCTGCCCTCCTGCGGGACGGACGACCAGACCCGGCGACGTCGGGCACCGGACCGCCCACCGGCGGCGTCCGCCCCGGCTACCTCCCGATTAGGCCTTGGTCGACCGCTCCGGCTTCGGCCCGGCGTAGAGCTCGTCGATGACGTCGGCGAACCGCTCGTGCACGGGGGCGCGCTTGACCTTCGACGACGGCGTGAGCAGGTCGTTCTCCAGCGTGAAGTCGGTGTCGAGGATCGTGAACTTGCGGATCGACTCGGCGCGGCTGACCGCCCGGTTGGCCCGTTCGACGGCGCGGTCCAACGCCTCGCGCACCTTCTCGTTCCGGGCGGCCTCGGCCACGCTCATCTCGGGCAGGTCGTGGTTGGTCAGCCACTGCGGCAGCATCTCGGCGTCGAGGGTGACCAGGGCGCCGATGAACGGCCGACCCTCGCCGACGACGACCACCTGGGAGACGATCGGGTGGCCGCGCAGCCGGTCCTCGAGCACGGCGGGCGCCACGTTCTTCCCGCCGGCCGTCACGATGATCTCCTTCGCGCGGCCGGTGATCGAGAGGTAGCCGTCGTCGTCGAGCGTCCCGAGATCGCCGGTGCGGAACCAGCCGTCGTCGGTGAACGACTCGCGGGTGGCCGCCTCGTCGTCGTGGTACCCGCGGAACACGTGCGGGCCCTTGATCTCGATCTCGTTCGTCTCCGAGATCCGCACCAAGGTGCCGGGGTAGGCGGGGCCGACGGTGCCGATCTTGATGCGGCCGGGCAGGTTGACGGACGTGGGCGCGCCGGTCTCGGTCAGGCCGTAGCCCTCGAGGATGACGAGCCCCATGCCGCGGTAGAAGTGCCCGAGCCGCGTGCCGAGCGGGCCGCCGCCGGACACGGCGTAGCGCAGGTTCCCGCCCATGACCTCGCGGAGCGTGGAGAACACGAGGCGGTCGGCGACCTTGCGCTGGGCGGCGAGCACCCGGCCCACGCCGTGGCCGGACTCCTCGGCGCGCGAGGTGCGCTCGGCGACCTTCGCGGCCCAGCGGAAGATCCGGCGCCGGACCGTCGAGGCGGAGGCCTTGGCGTCCGCGGAGTTGTAGACCTTCTCGAACACGCGCGGGACGGCGAGAAGGAAGGAGGGCCGGAAGCTCTGCAGGTTCGGGACGAGCTGCTTGAGGTCGGGGCTGTGGGCGAGGACCGCACCCGAGTGCACGCACAGCACGGAGACGAACCGGCCGAACACGTGCGCGAGCGGGATGAACAGCAGGGTGCGGGCGCCGTCGCTCGCCACCACGTCGCGCAGGTTGGGGTCCGCGACGCCGTTGACCACGAGCGCCACGAAGTTGCCGTGCGTGAGCTCGACCCCCTTGGGCCGGCCGGTGGTGCCGGAGGTGTAGATGATGGTGGCGACGTCCGACCCGGTGCGCGCGGAGATGCGGGCCTCCACCTCGCCGTCCTCGACGCCCGCGCCCCGGCGGACGAGCTCGTCGATCGCCCCGTCGTCGATCGTCAGGGTCTCGCGCAGGGCGGGCGCGTTCGGGGCGGCCTCCGAAAGGACCGCGGCGCGGTCGGCGTCGTCGACGAACGCCAGCACCACGCCCGCGTTGGTGAGGATCCACTCGCACTGCTCGGCCGAGGAGGTCTCGTAGATCGGCACCGGCACGGCGCCCGCGCTCCAGGCCGCGAGGTCGAGCAGCGTCCACTCGTAGCGGGTCGCGGACATGATGGCGACCCGGTCGCCCACCTCGACGCCCGACGCGATCAGGCCCTTGGCGACCTCCACGACCTGCGTGTGGAACTGGGCGACCGACACGGTGTCCCAGCCGCCGGACGGCGTGGCCACCTCGAACATCGGGGCCGTGCCGCCATTCTCCAGGCGGGCCCGCAGCAGGTGCGGGATCGTCGTCGAGCCGTCGATCTCGCCGCGCGCCTCGGTGCTGGACGTGGGCTGGGTCATCGCATCCTCCGTGGTCGCGCGTGGGGGGTCAGGAGAGGCCGGCACCCCGCCGGTGGGGTCCTGGGCACCCGGAACGAGGGTACGTGCTCAGGCGGCCGGCTCGAGCAGGTGGTCGGTGACCGCGGTGGTCTCCACGCCGTCGGTGATGGTCAGCTCGCCGCGGATCTTGGCCGCGTCGCGCAGGTCGCCGGCGACCGACCGGACGAAGGCGGCGTCCGCCGTCGGGACCGCGAGCGTGACCGAGGCGAACGGGACCTTCTGGGAGACCTTGGCCTCCGACTTCACCTTGCGCAGCGCCGCCAGGGCGCGCCCGGCCGCGCCGACGAGCCCGGCGTCCGCGTCCCCGGCCGCGGCGCGCAGCTGGTCGCCGGTCGGCCAGTCGGCGGAGTGGACCGAACCCTCGCGGTACCAGGTCCACACCTCGTCCGTGGCGAAGGGGAGGAACGGCGCGAGCAGCCGGACGTAGGTGTCGACGGCGAGCGCGAGCGCCGCGCGGGCGGACTCCTTGGCACCGGGCTCGGCGGTGCCGTCCCGGTCGTAGGCCCGCTCCTTGACGAGCTCGAGGTAGTCGTCGCAGAACGTCCAGAACGAGGACTCCGTGACCTCCAGCGCCTTGGCGTGCTCGAAGGCGTCGAGCGCGCGGGTGGCCTGGGCGACGACGTCGGTCAGCCCGGCGAGCATCGCCCGGTCGATCTCGTGCGTCACCAGGGCCGGGTCGAGCTCGAGGTCGGCGTCGCCGCCCATCGTCAGGGCGAACTTCGAGGCGTTGAGGATCTTGATCGCCAGGCGCCGGCCGATCTTCATCTGTGAGACCTCGAAGGCGGTGTCGACGCCGAGCTTCGCGGACGTCGCCCAGTACCTGACCGCGTCGGAGCCGTGCTCCTCGAGCAGCGCCATCGGCGTGACGACGTTGCCCTTGGACTTGCTCATCTTCTTGCGGTCCGGGTCGAGGATCCACCCCGAGATCGCGGCGTCGGACCACGGCAGCGCGCCGAACTCCAGGTGCGCGCGCACCACCGAGGAGAACAGCCACGTGCGGATGATGTCGTGCCCCTGCGGGCGCAGGTCCATCGGGTACACGCGGTCGAACAGGTCCTCGTCGCGCAGCCAGCCGGCCGCGATCTGCGGGGTGAGCGAGGACGTGGCCCACGTGTCGAGGATGTCGGCCTCCCCGACGAACCCGCCGGCCTGCCCCCGCTGGGACTCCTCGTAGCCCGGCGCCGGGTCGGAGGTGGGGTCGACCGGCAGCGCGGACTCGTCCGGAACGATTGGGGACTCGTGCCGGACCTCGCCGTGCTCGTCGAGCGGGTACCACAGCGGGATCGGCACGCCGAAGAAGCGCTGGCGGCTGACCAGCCAGTCCGAGTTGAGGCCGTCGACCCAGTTCTCGTAGCGCGACTGCATGAAGCCCGGGTGGAAGCGCAGGTCGCGGCCGCGCTGAAGGAGGTTCGTGCGCAGGTCGACGCCGTTGGTGTCCTCGTGTGCGCGCCCGCCGTTGCGGATGTACCACTGGCGCGAGGTGACGATCTCCAGCGGCTTGTCGCCCCGCTCGTAGAAGTTCGCCTTGCGCTGCGTGGGCGTGGGGTCGTCGAGCATCTCGCCGGACTCCCGCGCGGCCGCGGCGACCGCCTCGCGGGCGGAGAACGCGGTCTTCCCGGCGAGCTGCTCGGCGTAGAGCTCGGCGCCGGAGCCGGTGAGCCACTCGGGTGTGGCGCGCAGCAGGCGGCCGTCGCGCCCGACGACGGCGCGGGTGGCCAGGTCGAGCTCGCGCCACCAGATGACGTCGGTGAGGTCACCGAACGTGCAGACCATCGCGATGCCGGTGCCCTTGTCCGCTTCGGCGGCGGGGTGGGCGAGCACGGGGACCTCGACGTCGAACAGCGGCGTGCGCACGGTGCGGCCGAACAGGAAGCGGTACCGCTCGTCGTCGGGGTGGGCGACGAGGGCCACGCACGCGGGCAGCAGCTCGGGGCGGGTGGTCTCGATGACGACGTCGGCCGCCTCGTCGGTGTGGAACGCGAGCCGGTGGTAGTGCCCGGGGTAGTCGCGGGCCTCGAGCTCGGCCTGGGCGACGGCGGTCTGGAAGGTGACGTCCCACAGCCCTGGCGCCTCGGACTGGTAGGCCTCGCCGCGGGCGAGGTTGCGCAGGAACGCGGTCTGGGAGGCGCGCTGGGCGTCAGCCCCGATCGTCTGGTAGGTCTGCCGCCAGTCGACGGACAGGCCGAGGCGGCGGAACACCTGCTCGAAGGCCTCCTCGTCCGAGGCGGCCAGGCGCAGGCACAGCTCGACGAAGTTCTTCCGGCTCACCGGCACCTGGTCGGCGGCCCGGACCGACTTCCCGTCCCCGCCCTCCTGGGGCGGAGTGAAGCCGGGCTCGTAGGGCAGGGAGGGGTCGCAGCGCACGCCGTAGTAGTTCTGCACGCGACGCTCGGTGGGCAGCCCGTTGTCGTCCCACCCCATCGGGTAGAACACCGAGCGACCACGCATCCGCTGGAAGCGGGCGAGCACGTCGGTCTGGGTGTAGCTGAAGACGTGGCCCACGTGCAGGGAGCCCGACGCCGTGGGCGGCGGGGTGTCGATCGAGAAGACGTCGGCCCGGTCGGCCGTGCGGTCGAACGCGTACGTGCCGAGCTCGCTCCAGCGGGCGTCGTGCCGATCCTCCAGCCCGTCGGTCCCTACCTTGTCCGGCGCCGTGGGGGCGGGAAGACGGGTGGGTCGCGAGGTGGAGGACGGGGTGCTCATGGTGTCCGATTGTTCCACGGTGAGGGCGCTGCCCGGGTGGGCCGAACGGTGGCGGGCGCGACTCTCGCGGGCCCGTGGAGGAGGTCTGCGGCGTCGGCCTGCGGCTCACCCGCGTGACCTCGCGTCGATTCCCGCTCGACTGTCGGTGGCGGGAGGCGCGGGTCAGGTCCGTGGCCGCTCCGCCGGGCCCGTGTGGCCCCTCGCCGGGGCGGTGCGGGCGAGCTCGTCGACGAGATCGCGGACGAGGTCGGCGCCGACGACGGGCCCGCCGGCCAGCAGCCCGTCCGACCCGAGCACGACCGCCGAGGGCGCGCCGGTCAGCCCGAGGCGCCGGTAGGCGCCACCGGCGTCGCCCTGGGTGACCCGGACGTCGACGTGCGGCAGCCGGCGCCGCCAGTCGGGCAGCGCCGTGCGCAGGTGCTCGGCGTCCTTCCCGAGGCGGGGGATCCGCACGAGCAGCTGGGCGCGCTGCGCGGCCAGCTCGGTGAGGTCGCGTCGCACCCCGTCGACGACGACCTGTCCCGCCGGGATCGGCCGGCGCAGGTAGGGCTGCACCCGGCCGGAGCCCTCCTCGCCGCTGCCCCAGAGATGGACGACGAGCGCGATCGCCCCGGCCGCGCCGAGGATCGCCGGGTGCAGGTCGTCGACGGCCCACCAACCGGTCGCCCCGGCCGCGACGGCGCCCCCCGCGGCGAGGACGAGCAGGGCGTTGAGGGCGACGTGCAGCGGGCCGACGGGTCGGTCGTCGTCCTGCCCGAAGCAGTGGCAGGCGAGGGGCTCGGGCGACCGCCACGCCCGCAGGGCGACGACGAGGTAGGCGACGGTGAGCAGGAGGACGACCGTGCCGACGCCGGCGAGCCACGGGCCCGGCGCGCCGAGCAGCGCGAGGGCGAGGACGATCTCCGCGACGGCGTGGGTGCGCACGAACCCGTACCGCTGCAGGCCGCGGGGCAGCCCGAGGACGTCCATGTGGACCGGGTCCGGCGGCCGCGCGAGCTTCCCGGCGCCCGCCACCAGGAGGACCACGGTGAGGGAGAGGACGGCTGCGCCGAGGACGACGTCGGTCATGGACGACCCGGGTCAGCAGCCGGCGGCGTCGACGACCCGGGCGAGGAGCGCGTGCAGCTGGGCGGCCTCGTCCTCGTCGAGCGGGGCGAGCAGGGCGGCCCCGTGAGCCGCCCGGGCCGCGGCGACCTCCTCGGCGAGCGCGCGCCCGGAACCGGTGGGTTCGACGAGGATCGCGCGCCGGTCGGTGGGGCTCGGCGTCCGGCGGACGAGGCCCTTGGCCTCGAGGGAGTCGACGACCTCGGTCGCCGAGCGGGGGGCGATGCGCAGCCGTTCGGCGATGTCGGCCAGTCGGGCGCCGCCGTCGGCCGCGACGGCGGCGCGTAGCGCGCGGAACTCGTGCGGCGAGGGGCCGTCCGACTCGAGCGCCTCCATCCACCGGCGCCTGACCTGGCGGGCCGCCCGGACGATGAGCTCGTACGTGTCGGGCTCGTGCGCGTGGTCGGGACCGTGCGGCCGGTCCGTGCCGTGTGCGTGGTCCGGACGGTGCCGGTGCTCGGCCTTCGCCCGGCCGTCGCCTGCCACGTCGGCCCGCGCCCGTTCGTCGTGCGGGTGCGCGGGGGAGGCGGACTGGCGGCTCACCGGAATAGCGTACTGCCCGTCGCGGTTACCCTCATCGTGAGGTAACCTCACTATATGGCTCCGGCCGGTCGCCCGGTCGCGCCGTCGAGCCCGACGACTCCGACGAACAGGAGGTGGTGCGCCATGGCAGCACCCCACAACTTCTCCTCCGGCCGCCGAGGTGGTGGCCCCTCGCGCCACACGCATCAGGGCGGCGGCGCGTCCGACGGAACCGGCGTGCCCGGTGGCCCGGGCGGACCTGGCGGCCCCGGTGGCCTGGGTGGACCTGGCGGACCCGGTGGACCTGGCGGCCCGGGCGGCAGGGTCGCCACCGTCGACCCGGCCGACAGGGCCCAGCTCGCCGAGCACCCTGTCAGCCTGCGCCGCATCGGCGCGCTCTTCGCTCCCCACCGCGGCACGATCGCCGTGGTCATGATCCTCATCGTCGCGACCTCGCTCGTCGGCCTCGCGACCCCGTTCATCACCAAGCACCTCATCGACGACGCGATCCCGCACCAGGACGTCCCGCTCCTGCTGTGGCTCGTGGGCGGGCTCCTCGCCGTCACCATCGTCACCGCCGTTCTCGGGGTGGTGCAGACCTGGATGTCCACGACCGTCGGCCAGCGCGTCATGCACGGGCTGCGCACCGACGTCTTCACCCACCTCCAGCGTCAGTCCGTCGACTTCTTCACCCGCACCCGAGGCGGCGAGGTCCAGGCCCGCCTCACGCAGGACATCCAGGGCATGCAGTCCGTCGTCACCACGACCGCCACCTCGATGGCCACCAACGTGACGACGGCGGTCGGCACCGCGGTGGCGATGGTCGCCCTGTCCTGGCAGCTGTCGCTGCTCTCGCTCGCCGTGCTGCCGCCCGCGATCTGGTTGACCCGACGTGTCGCGCTCCTGCGCCGGGAGATCACCACGCGGCGCCAGCGCGCGATGGCCGACCTGCAGAGCCAGGTCGAGGAGTCGCTGTCCGTCAGCGGCGTCACCCTGGGCAAGATCCTCGGCACCGGACCGACCGCGTCGGCGGCCTTCGCGGGCACGTCCCGCGACCTCGCGGACCTCGAGGTGCGCTCCCAGCTCGCCGGACGTTGGCGGATGGCCAGCCTGAGCATCGTGTTCGCCGCGATCCCGGCGCTCATCTACCTGGTCGCGGGCCTCCCGGCTACGTCCGGCGGCATGACGATCGGGACGCTCGTGGCGTTCACCGCGTTGCAGTCCCAGTTGTTCCGCCCGCTCATGGGCGTGCTCAACGTGGGCGTGCAGGTCGTCACCTCCATGGCCCTGTTCAGCCGCGTCTTCGAGTACCTGGACCTCGTGGTCGAGATCGACGACCCGGCCGACCCGGCCGAGATCGACCCCGGGGCCGTCAGCGGCCATGTGCGGCTCGAGGGCGTGGGCTACAGCTACCCGGGCTCCTCCGTGCCCGCGCTGGACGGCATCGACCTCGACGTGCCGGCGGGGCGGTCGCTCGCCCTGGTCGGGCACACCGGCTCGGGGAAGTCCACGCTCGGCTCGCTCGTCGCCCGCCTCGCGGACCCGTCCGCCGGCCGGGTGACGATCGACGGCGTCGACCTGCGCGACATGGCGCTCGCCGACCTCGCCTCGGTGGTCGGCGTCGTCTCCCAGGAGACCTACCTGCTGCACACGACGATCCGCGAGAACCTGCGCTACGCCCGGCCCGACGCGCCCGACGAGGAGATCGTCGCCGCGGCCCGCGCCGCCCAGGTCCACGAGCTCATCGAGGACCTCCCCGACGGCTACGACACTGTGGTCGGCGCCCGCGGCCACCGGTTCTCCGGCGGTGAGAAGCAGCGCATCGCCATCGCCCGCACCATCCTGCGGGACCCCCGCGTCCTCGTCCTCGACGAGGCGACCTCCGCGCTCGACACGAGCACGGAACGGGCCGTCCAGGAGGCGCTCGACGCGCTCGCCGAGGGGCGCACCACGATCACCATCGCCCACCGCCTGTCGACCATCGCAGGAGCGGACCAGATCGCGGTCCTCGACCACGGCCGGGTCGTCGAGCGGGGGACCTACGCCGAGCTCGTCTCCCGCGGGGGAGTCTTCGCCGGGCTCGCCGGCTCGCAGGAGCTGGTCGACGCCTGAGTCCGGGTGCTCGTCGGACCGACCGCCGGCGAGCTGGACCGGTAGCGGTCGAGCTGGACCTCTGCGTGGTCAGTCTCGACCGGGCATGGTCCAGTTCGGCGTGGTGGGCCGGCGAGCTGGCCGGGTCAGTCCCCGGCCAGCTCGGCGTCGCGCGCCATCACCGCGTTCGCCCCGGCCACGACGGCGGCGGGGAAGCCCGCGGCGTCGAGCGCGACCATGCCGGCGACCGTCGTGCCACCAGGCGAGCACACCCGGTCGACGAGGTCCTGGGGGCTCGTGCCCTCGGCGGCGAGCTCGCGCGCGAGCGTGCCCGCACCCGCGGCGGCCTGCGCGGCGATCCGCACGGCCTGCGCCTTCGGGAGCCCTGCCGCCACGGCGGCGCGCGCCAGGGAGTCGACGAGCTGGAACACGAATGCGGGTGAGGAGCCCGCGATGGCGGTGAACGCGCTGAAGTGCCGCTCCTCGAGCACCTCCGCGGTGCCGACGGCCTCGAAGACCTCGACGACGGCGGAGACCTGCTGCTCGGTCGCCGCGTCGTTCCCGCACACGGCCGCGGCGCCGACGCCGACCTGGGCGGCCACGTTCGGCATCGCACGTACCACCGGGTGACCGTCCGGCACCGCGGACGTCAGCGTGGCCAGCTGCAGCCCGGCGGCGATCGACACCACGGGTGCGCCGGTCTCGGCCAGCGACTCGCGGACCCCCTCGAGCACGCCCAGCACGACGTGCGGCTTGACCGCGACGACCACGAGCCCGTCCGGACCGACCTCGCGGACCAGGGCGTCGGCGTCGGGCACCGCCGTGCCGCCCACCGCGGCGGCGACCCGCTCCGCCGAGGCCGCGACGACGTCGGTGACGACGATCTCGTGCCCGCCTGCCGAGGCGGCCACCCCGTGGGCGATGGCCGAGGCCATCGCCCCGGCCCCGATGAATCCGATGCGCACGTGTGTGTCCTCCCGCCGGTCCTGCGTGGTCAGTGACTACATGATGGACCCATGAGTACCGACCACCCAGCGCCGTCCGCCCCGGGCGCCCCGCGCGCCCTCGTCACCGGAGCATCGTCCGGCATCGGCCGCGCGACCGCCCAGCACCTCGCGCGGGCCGGGTACCGCGTCGTCGCCACCGCCCGCCGGGCCGACCGGCTCGCCACCCTCGCCGACGAGATCAGCTGCGACACGTTCGTCGCCGACCTCACCGTGCAGGCCGACGTCGACGCGCTCGCCGACCACGTGATCGCCGGCGGGCCGCTGACCTCGCTCGTCAACAACGCCGGCGGAGCCGTCGGGGCCGACAGGGTCGAGGACGGCGACCCGGCGGACTGGGCGCGGATGTACGACCTCAACGTGCTCACCACGCTGCGGGTCACCCGGGCCCTCCTCCCGCACCTGCGCGCCGACGGAGGCGGGGACGTCCTCGTGGTCACCTCGACCGCCGCGACCGGGACCTACCCCGGCGGCGCCGGGTACACGGGGGCGAAGCACGCGGCCCGGATGATCGTCGACACGCTCCGGCTCGAGCTCATGGGCGAGCCGATCCGCGTGCTCGACATCCAGCCGGGCCTGGTCGCCACGCCCGAGTTCTCGGTCAACCGCTACCGGGGCGACGTCGAGGCGGCCGCGAAGGTCTACGAGGGCGTGGCCGAGCCGCTCACCGCCGACGACGTGGCCGACGTCATCACGTTCGCCCTCACCCGTCCGCATCACGTCAACCTCGACTCGATCGTCATCCGACCGCGCGCGCAGGCCACCCACACCCTCCTGCACCGGGAGCCCTGAGTCTCAGGGGCCGGGTCACCGGCCCGGGACGTCTCGGTCACGCGACCGGCCCGCGCGGCTCGCCGGGTGCCGTGTCGCGAGTGGTGCCCGGTGCGTGGTCCGGGGCTGCGTCGGGCGCGTGCGGGGTCGGGGTCTCCGTGTCGCCGTCACATCCGGTCCCGTCCTGCTCGCACAGCTGGTCGTCGTGGTCGCCCGTGGTCGGATCGGGGGTGACGACGTTGAGAACATCGCCGGTCACCGCCTCGATGCCGACGCGTGCGAAGTCGCCGTCGTCGGTGCGGATGCCGACGAGCAGGATCGACGCCGGCTCGTCGGGCGGCATCGCGACGAGGACCTCGCCGGGCAGGACCTGCAGCGCGTTCTCGACGGCGTCGGACACCCGGACCTGCCAGCCCAGGACGATCTCCAGGGCCTCTGTGCCGCCGGCCTCGTCCTCCGTCAACGGGAAGGACTCGGACCGCCCGGTGTCGACCCGGCCGTTCAGGAGCTCGGTCAGCGCCATCTCGTCGTCGCCGACCGACCAGACCTGCCATGCCTCGCCCCCGCTGGTGTCCTCGGGGTGGAGGCCGAGGGCGACGTCGTGCCCCGTGTGGTCCAGGGTCGCGTCCTCGAGGGACCGGACCTCGTCGAGCGTGAGGGCGGGTGACGTCGCCGTGGACTCGAGGAGGAGGGTGTCGACCGTGACCAGCGAGATCGGGTCGACGTCGAGGACGTCGTCGGTCGTGGGAATAGGCGGCTCGGGACTGTCCGTGCCGTCGGTCGGCGGTGCGGTGCCGACGACCTCACCGCCGGCGCACCCGCCGACGAGCGCGAGGAGCAGGGCGGCTGCGGCGGCGGCGAGGGGGGAGCGCCGGGGGCGGGTCGTGGTCATGGTCGGAGGCTAGGGAGCCGGGCGCCGCACGGCCATGGCCGACGGCGGGGAGCGCTACCTGGGGCAGCGCTCCCCGCAGTGGTGGGGTCGGCCGGCGCGCACCCGTGAGGCGCACCCCGTGAGGCCGGCCGGCCCGTGGGGCGTCAGCCGACGCGGACCTCACCGGTGACGGCGTCGACGTAGACGTCGACCTCGTCGTCCTCGTCGTGGTCGAACTCCCAGTAGACCGTGCCGTCCTCGGTGTCGAGCTCGATCTCCTCGACCATCGGGTCGTCGCTGATCGCGCCCTCCTCGGCGGCGGCCGTGATCGCGTCGATGATCGTCAGCTCGGCGGTCTCGAGCTCGGCGACCGTGTCGTCGTCCACGTCGTCGGACTCCTGCTCGACGATCGAGTGGTCGGCGCGCAGCGTGACGTCGATGAGCGTCGAGCCGTCGACGACGTCGACCTCGTACCCGGTGTCGTCCCGCTCGACCATCACGACGTCGCCCTCCGGGGCGACCTCGAGGGCCGCGTTGACGGCGGCGGCGAGCTCGGCCACGCCGGGCAGCTCGGCGCCGTCGGACCCGGCCTCGCCAGAGCTGGCGGAGCCCGACTCGCCGGAGTCGTCCTGGCCATCCGCGCCCTCGGACCCGGTCTCGCCGGAGTCGTCCTGGCCGCCCGCCTCGCCGGAGTCGTCGGTGCCGGCGTCATCGCCGGTGCCGGTGTCGGCCGACCCCGTCTGGTCCTCGGCGCCCGACCCGTCGTCGGTCGAGGAGGAGCACCCGGCGAGGACGAGCGCGAGGGCGAGCGTCGAGGCGGACAGGGTGGCGGTGAGTCGGTTCGTTCGCATGTCTCCATGATCGCGCGCCGGCATGAGGCAGTGGTCAAGGTGCCGGTGAGAGCGTTCTCAGCGGCGCCGGTGGCGGCCGCGGCGCCGGGGTGGTCCCCCGATGGAGAACGCGCAGGTGAGCGCCTTCTTATCGCAATGAACATAAGTGCAGCCGTGGCGAGTTGCATGGGCCAACAGGTGACATAGAGTGCAAGACGCGGGATCAACGAGCGCTTCCGCACCGTCCCCCCGGTGATGTCGCTCGGGCAGGCGAATCGAGAAGGATCTTCAATGAATGACAGGACCCGTTCCACGAACCACCAGGGCGCCGTCGGCGCGTGGTTCATCGGAGCGCGCGGCTCGCTCGCGACCACCGCGACGGTCGGTCTGCGGGCGCTGGCCCACGAGCTGGTCGAGCCGCACGGCGTCACCACCGCGGCCGGCGACCTCGCCGACGCCCCCTTCGTCGGGTTCGGCGACATCGTCGTCGGTGGGCACGACGTCGAGACGACCCCGCTGGCGACGAAGGCCGCCGCACTCGCCGCCGGCGGGCTGTTCCCGCGCGAGCTGGTCGACCAGGTCGCCGAGGACCTTGCGGAGATCGACGACGAGCTGTGTCCTGTCCCGCTGGCCGCCGCCACGCAGCAGGAGGCGATCGACGCGATGGCCGCCGACATCACCTCCTTCAAGGACCGCCACGGCCTGCGCACCGTGGTCGTCGTCGACATCTCCTCGACCGAGGCCCTGCCGGACGACCACCCGGCCTTCCACTCGGAGGACGACCTGCTCGAGGCGCTGAAGTCGCCGGACGGCGACGTGCTGCCGGCGAGCGCGGTCGCCGCCGCCGCGGCCGTCCAGGCCGGCTCGCCCTACGCCGGATTCACCCCGTCCGCCGCCCTGAGCCTGCCCGTGCTGCGCGCCCGCGCCGAGCTGGCCGGCGTCCCGTACGCCGGGCAGGACGGCAAGACCGGCGAGACGCTGCTCCGCACGGTCATCGCCCCGATGTTCGCCGCGCGCAACCTCAAGGTCCTGTCCTGGGCCGGCACGAACATCCTCGGGGGCGGCGACGGCGCGACGCTCGCGGACCCGCGCGCCGTGAGCTCCAAGCTCGCCTCCAAGAACCGTGGGCTGCACGCGCTCGTCGGGGACGACGTGCACACGCCCCTGCACATCGACAACGTGCCGGACATGGGCAACGTCAAGACCGCCTGGGACCACGTCCACGCCGTGGGCTTCCTCGGCAGCCGCATCACGTTGCAGACCACGTGGAGCGCCCACGACTCCGCACTCGCGGCGCCGCTCGTCATCGACCTCGTCCGCTCGCTCGCCCTCGCCTCCGACGCCGGTGTGGCCGGCGCGGTCACCGAGCTCGGCTGCTTCTTCAAGGATCCGTGGGGCAGCGACGTGCACGCGTTCGCCGAGCAGACCAGGCGGTTCGCCGCGTGGGTCGAGCAGACCTCGCTGTTCGCGGCGACGGGAGCTCGTGGCGCCGCGCCGGGACACGAGGGCACGCACGACGACGCCGGCACGCCCGCGGCCGACACGCGCGTCTCCGCCGGACGATGACGGCGCCGGCCGATGTCCTCGAGCTGGTCCGGGCGCCCGCTGCGCTGACGGTCGTCGGCGACACGCTCGTCGGTGCCACGGCCGCGCGCGGGCGGGTGGGCGGCCGCGCCGTGCCGCTCGCCCTGTCCTCCGCGTGCATCTACGCGGCCGGCATGGCCCTCAACGACTACGCCGACGCCGACCTCGACGCCGTCGAGCGGCCCGAGCGGCCCATCCCCTCCGGGCGCGTGCCGCGCGAGACGGCCCTGGTCGTGGGCGCCGGCCTGACGGCCACGGGCGTCGGCCTGGCGTTCGGCGCGGGCCGCCCGCACGGCCGTGTCGCGCTCGCGCTGGCCGCCTCGGTGTGGATCTACGACCTGCTGGCCAAGTCGACGCCGGCGGGACCGCCGGTCATGGCCGTGTGCCGCGGGCTGGACGTCCTCATGGGCGCCGCCGGCCCGGGCTGGCGCCGGGCCGCGCTGCCGGCCGCGCTCATGGCCGCGCACACCGCCGCAGTCACCACCGTGTCCATGGGTGAGGTGCACGGCACGAGCCGCGCCGCCGCCTCGGCCGCCGTCGCCGTCACCACCGGCACCGCCGCGCTCGTCCCCGTCGGCGCCCGCCGGGGAGCCGCCGCCGGGGCGGTCCTGGGCGCCGCCACCTACGCCGGCGCCGTCCTGCCCCCGCAGGTCGACGCGGCGCGCGAGCCCACCGCGGACCACGCCCGTACCGCTACGAGGCAGGGCATACGCGGGATGGTCCCGCTGCAGACGGCGCTCGTCGCCCGCACCGGGCACGCGATCGGTACGGCCGCTCTCCTCGCCGTCCAGGGCGCGAGCCGCCTGGTCGCGCGCGCACGCACGAAGGGAGACGTCACATGACCACGCGCCACACGACCAGCGACGCCTGGGCCCTCGGCTACGGCACCAACGGGTTCGCCGACCACCGACTGGCCGACGCGCTCGACGTCATGGCAGAGACCGGCTACCAGGCCGTCGCCCTGACGATCGGCCACCCCCACCTCGACCCGTTCGCGGACGGGTGGCGGGAGTCCGCCGAGGCGCTCGCCGCGGACCTGGACCGGCGCGGCTTCCGCTCGGTGGTCGAGACCGGCACCCGCTACCTCCTCGACCCGCGGCGCAAGCACCGCCCCACCCTCGTCGACCGGGACGCCGACGCCCGAACGGCCTTCCTACGGCGCGCGGTGGAGATCGCACAGGTCCTGCGGGCCGACTGCGTCTCGTTGTGGAGCGGGGTGCTGCCGGAGGACGTCACCGCCGACGAGGGCTGGGACCTGATGGTCGGGCGCCTTGCCGAGCTCGTGCCGTTCGCCGCCGAGCGCGGCGTGGTCCTGTCGATCGAGCCCGAGCCGGGGATGCTGGTGGAGACCGTCGCCGACGCGCTCCGGCTGCGCACCGCACTCGGTGAGCCGGAGGGCGTGGGCATCACCGTCGACCTCGGCCACTGCGTGGCGGTGGAGCCGGACGGCGTGGTCGGCGCGCTGCGGGCGGCCGGCACGCTCCTGCGCAACGTGCAGGTCGACGACATGCTCCCTGGCGTCCACGAGCACCTCGAGCTCGGCGCCGGCGAGCTGGACCTGATCGCCGCGATCGCGACGCTGCGCGAGATCGGGTACGCGGGGGTTGCCGCCGTGGAGCTGCCCCGGCACTCCCACGACGCCCCGCGGCTCGCCCGCACGTCCCTCGTGGCATGGGAGGCCGCCGCCGAAGCCCCGGGGGCGGCAGCGACAGCCGACGGCACGGCCGGAGCGCCCGCCGTCGAGGCCGGTGCCACGACCGGGGCGGCCGCCGCGCGAGACGCCTCCGCCCGTGACCCGTGGACCGCCACCGCCGTCGCCGCGGTCACCGAGGAGCCCGCCCGGGCGACCCGGCTGTTCGCCGAGGCCGGCCGCAAGGTCGGCCGTGCGCCCCTCGACCCCACCGACACCGCCGGGTTCGGCGGCACGGCCGACGACGAGGCCCGCGCCACGATCGTCCGCGCGCTGAAGGACGCCGGCGCGGGACCGGACACCGTCCGCGCCCTCTACGAGCACGGCGACGACTCCGAGCGCCGCGGCGTCCTGCGCGGTCTCGGCACCCTGACCGCGTCCGGAGAGCTCGACGACGACTGGCGCGCCACCGGCCTCGACCTCACAGCCGACGCCCTGCGCACCAACGACCCCCGCCTCGTCGCCGCCGCCATGGGCCCGCTGGCCGCGGCCCACCTCGACGCCCACGCGTGGCGCCACGGCGTCCTCAAGCTCGTGTTCATGGGCGTCCCCCTGAGCGTCGTCGCCGGCCTCGACGACCGGCGCGACGCCGAGCTCGCCGCGATGGCCGCCCGGTTCGCCGAGGAGCGCCGCGCGGCCGGCCGCACCGTCCCCGACGACCTGCACCTCATCGACGAGCAGCCCCAGACGCACGAGCAGCCCCATATCGACGACCGCCCCCAGGAGGCGTGACATGCGCATCTTCGACCCCCACATCCACATGACCTCCCGCACCACCGACGACTACGAGGCCATGTATGCCGCGGGCGTGCGGGCCCTCGTCGAGCCGGCGTTCTGGCTCGGCCAGCCGCGCACCAACGTCGGGTCCTTCGTCGACTACTTCGACTCCCTCATCGGCTGGGAGCGCTTCCGCTCCGCGCAGTTCGGCATCCGGCATCACTGCACGATCGCGCTCAACCCCAAGGAGGCCGGCGACCCCCGCCTGACCGAGGTGATGGACATCCTGCCCCGCTACCTGGGCAAGGACGGGGTCGTCGCCGTCGGGGAGACGGGATACGACTCGATGACGCCGGAGGAGGACGACATCCTCGCCCGCCACCTGGCGCTCGCGATCGAGTTCGAGCTGCCGGCCCTCGTGCACACCCCGCACCGCGACAAGGCGCCGGGCACGCAGCGCACCCTCGACGTCGTCGCCGAGTCGGGCCTGAGCGTCGAGCGGGTGCTCGTCGACCACCTCAACGAGACGTGCGTCGACATGGTCGCCGACACTGGCGCCTGGATGGGCTTCTCCATCTACCCCGACACGAAGATGGACGAGACCCGCGTCGTCGCGATCATGCAGCGCCTGGGCCTGGACCGGATCATCGTCAACTCCGCCGCCGACTGGGGCCGCTCCGACCCGCTGAAGACCCTGAAGACCGGACACGCGATGCTCGAGGCCGGCTTCAGCGAGGACGACGTCGACAAGGTCCTGTGGCGCAACCCCGTCAAGTTCTACGGCCAGTCCGGCCGCCTCGAGCTCGAACCGATCCCCGGCTTCGAGCCCGAGCGGCAGGGCCCCGACCTGTTCGAGGGCAACTCGGTCCTGCGCGGCATGAAGTCGCGCCGGGAGGCCTGATGGACCTGTCCTACTGCACCAACGTCCACCCTGCCGAGGACCTCGACGGCATCATCGACCAGCTCCGCCGCCACGCGGGACCGGTCCGCCGCCAGGCCGGGCTCGACACGCTCGGCGTGGGCCTCTGGCTCCCGGTCGGCGCCGCCGCCGAGCTCGCCGGCGACCCCGCGGCGCGCGACCGGCTCCGCGATGTGCTGGCGGCCGAGGGACTCGAGCTGCGCACCGTCAACGCGTTCCCTTTCGCGGGCTTCCACGACGACGTCGTCAAGCTCGCCGTCTACCGCCCGGACTGGACCACCCCAGAGCGGCTGGCCTACACGAAGGACTGCGCGACGGCGCTCGCCGACCTCCTGCCCGCGGGCGGCTCGGGCAGCATCTCCACCCTGCCGCTGGGCTGGCGCACCGGCTGGGACGCGGCCGCCGACGCCGAGGCCGAGGACAACCTCACCGCGCTCGTCGCCCACCTGCGCGAGCTCGAGGCGAGCACCGGACGCACTGTCCGCCTCGCCGTCGAGCCGGAACCGGGCTGCATCCTCGACGACGTTGCCGACGTCGTCGCCTGGCTCGGCGCCCGCCCGGCGCTGATCGAGGACGGCTACGTGGGGCTGTGCCTGGACACCTGCCACCTCGCGGTCTCGTTCGCCGACCCCGCCGGCGCGGTCGCCGCCGCGAACGCGGCCGGGGTGCGGGTCGTCAAGGTCCAGGCCTCCGTCGCGCTCGAGGTGCCCGACCCGTCCGCGCCGGGCGTCATGGCGGCGCTCGAGCCGTTCGCCGAGGCCCGCTACGTCCACCAGGTCCGGGCGCGGCCGGGCGGCGCCGACCAGGCGCGTGGCCCCGGCGACGGTCCGCCCGCCGACGAGTGGGAGGCGCTCGCGGCCGACGACCTCATCGACGTCCTGCGCGCCGACCCCGCCTGGCCGGTCGACCGCCCGTGGCGCGTGCACGTCCACATCCCGCTGCACGCACGACCCGCGGAGCCGCTGCGGGCCACGACCGAGGTGCTCGCGTCCGCCGTCGACGCCGTGCTCGACGCCCCGCACGGGGACGAGGCACACCTCGACGTCGAGACCTACACCTGGCACGTGCTCCCGGACGCGCTGCAGCCGGACAGCCTCGTCGGTGGGATCGCCGCCGAGCTCCGCTGGGCGACCGAGCACCTCGCCGACGCCCTCCCGCCGGAGATGATCCCCGCCGGCGACCCCCGCACGAGGAAGGAGGTGGCCCGATGAACCGCGTCCTGCTTCTCGACGTCGTCGGCCTCACCCCGAAGACCCTGGCCCACATGCCCCGGCTGCGCGCCCTCGGCGAGCAGGGGCGGGCCGTCCGGCACGACACGATCCTGCCCGCCGTCACGTGCAGCGTGCAGTCGACGATCCTCACCGGCCGCATGCCGCGCGACCACGGGATCGTCGGCAACGGCTGGTACTTCCGCGGCCTCGGCGACCCGCTCCTGTGGCGCCAGCACAACCGCCTCGTCGAGGCCGAGAAGGTCTGGGAGACCGCCCGCCGGGCCGAACCTGCCTTCCGGGTGGCGAACATGGGCTGGTGGTACGCCATGGGCGCGACGACGGACATCACCGTCACCCCCCGGCCCATCTATCACGCCGACGGCCGCAAGAGCCCCGACGCCTACGTGCGCCCGCCCGCCCTGCACGATCAGCTCGTCGGCGAGCTGGGGGAGTTCCCGCTGTTCCAGTACTGGGGGCCCACCGCGTCGATCGTCTCCTCGCGCTGGCTCATCGAGGCCACTCGCGGCCAGCTCCGGGGCCGGTTCGGCCAGCCGGAGTCGGACCTGGTGATGACCTACCTGCCGCACCTGGACTACGACCTGCAGCGCTTCGGCCCGGACTCGCCCGAGGCCGACCGGGCCGCCGCCGACCTCGACGCCGCGCTCGCCCCGCTGCTCGACGACGCGCTCGAGCTCGGCTACTCCGTCATCGCGCTGAGCGAGTACGGGATCGCGGACGCCGACCGGCCGGTCGACATCAACCGGGCGCTGCGCCGCGAGGGCCTCCTCGAGGTGTACGTCCAACAGCGGCGCGAGCAGCTCGACCCGTGGACGTCGCGGGCGTTCGCCGTCGCCGACCATCAGGTCGCCCACGTCTACGTCCCCGACCCGGCCGACCTCCCACGGGTGCGGGCGATCGTCGGCGGGCTGGCCGGGGTCGACGAGGTGCTCGACCGAAGCGAGCAGGCCCGCTACGGGCTCGACCACGAGCGCGCGGGCGACCTCGTCGCCGTCGCCGAGCCCGGCGCCTGGTTCACCTACTACTTCTGGCTCGACGACGACCGCGCGCCCGAGTACGCCCGCGGCGTCGACATCCACCGCAAGCCCGGGTACGACCCCGCCGAGCTGTTCTTCGACCCCGAGGACCGGCTCGCCAAGGCCAAGGCCGGGCTCAACCTCGTGAAGAAGAAGGTGGGCCTCAGGTACGCGATGAGCACCGTTCCCCTGGACCCGCGACTCGTGCGCGGGACGCACGGCCGGCTGCCGGACAGTGCCGCCGACGGCCCGATGCTGCTCACCTCCGACCCGTCGTTGCTGGCGGACGACGTGGAGTCGGTCCGCGCGACCGCCGTGCGCGACCTCGTCCTCGCCGCGCAGGGCCTGGGCGGCGCGGGAGCGGGAGGAACGGGGTGACCGCGGGGGAGGCCGGCGCGACCGGGGAGGAGCTCGTCGTCCTCGTCGACGAGGACGGGACCCCCGTCGGCACCGCCCCGAAGGCCGAGATCCACACCGACGCCACGCCGCTGCACCTCGCCTTCTCCTGCTACGTGCTCGACGCGCGCGGCCGGACGCTCCTCACTCGCCGCGCGCTGAGCAAGACGACCTGGCCGGGCGTGTGGACCAACGCGTGCTGCGGGCATCCCGGACCGGGGGAGACGTCGGAGGACGCTGTTGTGCGCCGGATGCGCGACGAGCTCGGCCTCGAGGTCGCGCGGGTCCGGCCACTGCTGCCGGACTTCCGCTACCGGGCGGTCGCGAGCGACGGGATCGTCGAGAACGAGATCTGCCCGGTGTTCGTCGGGGAGGTCGTCGGCGACCCGGTGCCGGCCCCCGACGAGGTCGAGGAGTGGGCGTGGATCGAGATCGACGACATGTTGACCGCGATCGCGGCCGCGCCGATGGTCTTCAGCCCGTGGTCGGTGCTGCAGGTCGAGCAGATGCGTGCCCGAGGCGTGCGGCCCGCCCATGGGTAGCGCCGCCTCGCCCGCGACGGCGCCGGCCTCGCCGGTGACTGTCATCGGCCTCGAGGAGGTGATGGCGCGCGTCGAGGAGTTCATGGCCGGCGCGCACACCCTGACCGACGAGCTGTGGGCCGGCGTGTCGGGCGGCCCCTCGGCGTCGGACGCCCTCACCGAGCTGGTCGAGGCCGCACGCGCCGCCGACGGCGGCAAGTACCTCCGGCCTCGGCTCGTTGCCGCGGCCTACTACGCGTTCGGCGGGACGGACCCGGAGCTGCTGCGCCGGGTCGCGGCCGCCCAGCAGCTCCTGCACGTCGGGCTCTGCGTCCACGACGACCTCATCGACGGTGACCGCGTGCGCCATGGCCGCGTCGGTGTCGTCGCCCGGGTGGAGGACGCGGCCCGCGAGGCGGGCGAGGATGCGGGCGACGCGGGGCGGCGGGGCATGGCGGCCGGCGTGCTGTCCGGGGACCTCGCGATGAGCACGGCCGTCGCGGCGCTCGTCTCGGCCCCTGCGTCGACGGCCGTCCGGCTGCGGCTCGCGGAGGCCGCGCTGGCGGCGCTCGAGCAGGCGATCGCCGGCGAGACGCTCGACGTCTGGTCCGAGACCGCGGAGCCCGCGACGTCCCGGCCGCTCGTGGTGGCGGCGCTGAAGACGGCGTCGTACAGCATCACGCTGCCGCTCGTGCTGGGTGCGGTGGCCGCCGGCATGGACGACCAGCCCGTCCGAGCGGTCCTCGCCGAGGTGGGCGAGCCGCTCGGTGTGGCCTACCAGCTGAGGGACGACGATCTCGGGCTGTTCGGCGAGCCGGCGACGACGGGCAAGTCCGTCGTCTCCGACCTGCGCGACGGCAAGCGCACCGAGCACGTCCGGCTGGCGGCTCAGCGGGCGGACCCGGACCAGCGCAGGGACCTCGACCGGCTGCTGGGCGATCCCGACCTCGACGACGACGGGGCAGAGGTCCTGCGCACGATCATCGTCTCCACCGGCGCGCGGGCCGCCGTCCTCGAGCAGGTCGACGCCCTGCTCGGGCAGGCCCTGGAGGCCGCCGAGGCAGGGCTGCCGCCCGCGCTGTCCACCTACCTGGTCGGCCTCACGGCCACGCTGCGCGACCGCGAGAGGTAGCCTCGAGAACTCATGACTACGCGTCGGCAACGACACTCCTGTCGGTGAGATGATGAAGATTTCCGATAGTGACCGCGATGCCCTGGAGGCGAGCAGCGGGGAGACGCCCGAGTGGCGTCTCCTGGAGCTCACCCGGTCCGACTCGATGAACGTCGTCGTCTCCGTCCTGATGAACCCGAGTCTCAGCGAAGCCGTGCTCCGCAGTCTCGTTGAGGCGCGCCCCGACATGGCCGAGTCGATCGCGAGCGAGAAGAACGCGCCGCTGGAGGTTATCGAGGCGCAGCCGGTGAATCGCGTCGGTGGGGCGATCCTCAACTACATGTGGCGGATCGGGGCCGACGACGACCTGTGGCGTCGATTCGTTTCCGCCCAGCGCGCGTACCCGCCGACCGGTGGCCCCCCGCTCGGTGAGATCACTCGCGAGTACCGGATCCGACACGAGCACGACGACGTCGCGCACCGCGCGGCCACCGCGAGGCATCGCGCCATGCAGGACGAGACCTGGCACATGAATCGTCTGCACAAGGAAGTGGTGGACCCGGCCACGTCCCTTGCCCGTCTCGTCGAGATCGCTCGGGACGACTCGATGTACGTCGCGTCCGCAGTGCTGGCCAGGGAGCCGCTGCCCGTCGAGGTCCTCTCGGTGCTGCGCGAGCTGCATCCTCACGTGGCCGACGAGGCCGAGCGGATCGCCGACCGGTCCCGTCCGGCCCCGCCCCCGGCCCCAGAACGGAAGTCGGCCGAACCCCGAGACTGAGGGTGCTGGTGCGCAGATCAGGTGTCGCTCATCTGTTCAGCAGACCCCACGCCGAGAGTGCGGTCGGGGAGGGCCCCGACCGCACTCTCGGCGATCCCGAACCGCACACTCGGCGATAAAGAACCGCACACTCGGCGAACCGGGCAGGTGCGGGAGCGATCAGTCGTTGCGGCGGCGCTGATCCCCGAGCACCGTGGACTGCAGCGGCCGGCAGGCCTCCGCGGACAGCAGGGTGAGCAGCACGCCGAGCACCACGGTGGCGAGCACGACGAGGATCCCGGTGGCGCTCGGCCTCGAGAAGGCGAGGAACGGCACCGACAGCAGCACGCCCACGCCGATCGAGATCGCGAGCGTGACCACGAGCGGCACGAGGACCTGGTGCCGGCGCAGCGCCGCGAACACCGGCCGGGGCGTCCCCGCGCGGTCCATGGCGACCGACTCCTCGGCCCGGTCGACCACGGTGGACGCCTGGTTGACGAGCGTCGACGTCGCGGCGACGACGAGCCCCACGGCGAGCGTGATGACCACGCCCGTGCGCATGTCGGTGGCCATGATGAGGCTCGCGCGGTCCGCGCCGAGGGAGTCGGCGTCCGAGGGCAGCAGTGCCGCGAACGCGGCGATCATGCCGAGCAGCGCCACGCTCGAGACGTTGCGCCACGCGGCCCGCGGGTCGTCGACGATGCGGCGCGCGGCGAGCAGCCGCGGCACCGAGGAGGTGCGGGCGAGCGGCCGGGCCACGAGCTGGAGCACCCACGGGCCCACGAGGTTGAGGGCGCCGATGACCACGAGCATCATCCCGACGAGGAACGCGTAGCCGAACAGCTCCGAGGCCGCGACGGCGTCCCCGAACGACTGGGACACCAGCGCGAACGCGAGCACGGCCGCGACCATGATGACGAGCCGCCAGGCCTTGAGCCGCGGGGGCACCTGCTGGGCGGCCACGCCGAGGGGGCTGATCCGCACGCGCTGCAGTCCGACCACCGTGGACAGCGCGGCGAGAGCGAGCAGACCGGCGACCGTGGCGAGGCCGAGCCAGAGCGGCACGAGCATCTCCGTGGCGCCGATAGGAACGCCCTGGAAGGACACGGCCTGCCACAGGGGAAGGGACAGCAGCCACAGCGCGCCACCGACGATCGTGCCGGCCGCGGCCTGGACGAGGGTCTCGAGCACGGACAGGGACACGACCTCGCCCCCGGTCATGCCGACGAGCCGCATCGAGGCCAGCCGGCGGGAGCGGCCGCGCGCGCCGAGCCGGGCGGCGGCGGCGCCGAGGCCGAGGACCGGCAGCACCAGCAGCGCGCAGGCGATCGCGGCGAGCACCACGTACACCTGCAGCTGGTTGTCGGCCCACTCGGGATCGAGCGCCATGGCGGTGAGGACGGACTGCGGCGCCTCCTGGAAGCGGGTGATGAACATCCACGTGCCGCCCACCACGGTGAGCGCGAGGAACGAGCTGACCGCGAACGTGACGACGGCGAGCACGTCGAGCGTGGCGCCGGCCCGCGCGCCGCGCATGCGTGCCACGGCCAGCCGGGGAGCGAGGGAGAGGACCTGGTTCATCGCGCGGCCTCCAGCTTCCGGTCGGCGTGGATCATGGCGTCGCGCAGCTCGACGAGCCGCTCGCACCAGGACGCGACCTGGGTGTCGTGCGTGACGACCACGAGCGTGGCGCCGGACATCCGGGTCGTGGTGGTGAGCACCTGCATGACCTCGTGGCCGGTGGCCTGGTCCAGCGCACCGGTGGGCTCGTCGGCGAACACGACCGACGGGCCGTGGACCATCGCTCGCGCCACGGCCACCCGCTGCGCCTGCCCGCCGGACATCTCGCCGGGACGGCGCCCCGCCGCCTGCCCGATGCCGAGCCGCTCGAGCCATTCGTCGGCGGTCCTGAGCGCCTCGCCCCTGCGCGTGCCACCCAGGAGGAGGGGGAGCGCCACGTTCTCGCGGGCGGAGAGCTCGGGGACGAGCTGTCCGTCCTGGAAGACGAAGCCGAGCCGTTCGCGCCGCAGCCGGGACCGGGCGGTGTCGCCCAGCGCGGATACCGGCACGTCGCCGAGGCGCACCTCGCCGGAGTCCGGCACGCGGATGCCGGCGAGGCAGTGCAGGAGGGTGGTCTTGCCGGAGCCGGAGGGGCCCATGACGGCGAGGGTCTGGCCGGCCGGGACGGCGAGGCTGACGCCGGCCAGGGCGCGGACCTGCCCGTACGTGGTGGTGAGGTCGGTGGCGAGCAGGGACGCTGGGCCGTTGTTCTGTGTCATGCCTCCACCTCACTGCGTGCCGGGTCGCTTTCCCATGGTGCCCGGTGCCGACCTGGGGTGGTGCTGGCACCACCGCCGAGCGGGCGGTGGCACTCGGGGCGGATCGGCCGTGCCTCGGTACGGTAGCGGGATGTCGTCCCTGAGCAGGCCCGAGCGCGGTGCGCGCCGCCTGTTCTGGCTCCAGGTGGCCGTCGGGCTGGTCGGCGGGGTCGTCCTGCTCGGTGCCGTCCTCGCCAGCTTGAGCGCCGGTTCGTGGTGGGCCTACGGGGCCGTGCTCGGGTTGGCCTGCCTCGGTGTGCTGGTCGGTGCGCTGCTCGCCCTCGAGCGGCGCAAGCCGTTCGCCGAGGACGTCGCGGACGTGCCGGAGTGGGCGCAGCGCGTCGCCGACCTGCGCACCTCGCGCCGGGAGATCGTCGCCGCCTTCGAGCTCGAGCGCCGCCGCATCGAACGTGACCTGCACGACGGCGCCCAGCAGCACCTCGTCACCGCCGGCATGAAGCTGGGGGAGGCCGCGATGCTCGTCGAGCAGCACACCGGCGCCACCTCGGATCCCGTCCACGCCCCCGACGACGACGCCGTCCCGCCCGGCCCTGACCGCCTCGCGAACGTGTCCCAGCTGCTGGCTGCCGCGCAGGACGACGCCGACCGGGCGCTCGCCGCCCTGCGCGAGACCGTCTCCGGCATCCACCCCACCGTGCTGTCCGACCGTGGTCTCGAGGCAGCCGTCCGCGAGCTCGGCGAGCGCGCCGTCGTGCCCGTGACCGTCCAGGTCCCGCACGCACTGCCCGCGCTCCCGGAGGGCGTGGCGGCGGTGGCCTACTTCGTCATCAGCGAGGCGCTGACCAACGTGGCGAAGTACGCGCCGGAGGCGTCGGTGACGGTGCTGCTCGTCGTCGACGACGCCCTGCACGTCTCGATCGTCGACGACGGTCCCGGCGGGGCCGAGATCGTGCCCGGTCGCGGGCTGGCCGGGATGGCCGAGCGGCTCGCCGCCGTCGGGAGCGGGCTCGAGGTCTCCAGCCCCTCCGGCGGGCCGACGATCGTCGCCGCCCACGTCCCCCTGCTGCTCGACCAGGGGGACGCCGCCGTCGTCGTCGAGCTGGGAGGTCGGCCGTGAGACTGGTGGTGGCGGACGACGCGGCGCTGCTGCGGGAGGGCCTGGTCGGGCTGCTCGAGCGGCAGGGGCACGAGGTGGTGGCGCAGGCGGCGTCGGCGCCCGAGCTCGAGGCCGTCGTCGAGAAGGTGGCGGGCGGCGGGGAGGCGATCGACGTCGTCGTCACCGACGTGCGGATGCCGCCCGGCGACGGCGAGGACGGCCTGCGCGCCGCAGCCCGGATCCGCGCCGCGCACCCGGAGATCGGGATCCTCGTGCTGTCCCAGTACGCGGCCCCGGCGTACGCGGCAGAGCTGTTCGCGCCGCTGTCGGACCCGGCGGCCGCGGCCTCGTCCCGGCCCGACGTCGGCGGGTTGGGCTATCTGCTCAAGGAGCGGGTGGCGCGGGTGGCGGACTTCATGCGTTCGCTCGGCATCGTGGCGGCCGGGGGAGTGGTGGCGGACCCCGACGTCGTCTCGCGTCTCGTGGCAGGCCGTCGCACCGCCGTCGACGCGCTGACCGTCCGAGAGCGGGAGGTGCTCGAGCTCATGGCCTCGGGGCTGAGCAACTCCCAGATCGCCGAGCGGCTGGTGCTGTCGAACGGGGCGGTGGCCAAGCACGTGGCCAACGTGTTCAGCGGGCTGGGGCTGGCGGCGAACGAGGAGAACCGCCGTGTGCGCGCGGTGCTCGCCTACCTCACCGCGGTCGGTTCCTGAGCCGGAACCACCCGTCAGGTGGTGGTGCCGCCCTCGTCGGGCTCCTCGGTCTCGCCGCGGTCGCCCCGGGACCCGCCGTCCGAGGCACCGTTGCCGACCGGCACCGCGTTGAGCACCTCACCGGTGGCGGCGTCGACGGTCACCCGCAACGCGGTCCCGTCGTCCTGGAGGATCCCTACCGCGAGGAGCGAGCGGGCCGACACGTCGTCCGTCGTGGCGACGATGAGGACGCTGCCCGGGCGTGCGGTCACCGCTGCCGCCGCTGTATCCGTCAGTCCTACCTCGTGGGCGGCCAGCTGGTCCTCGGCGCCGGTATCCAGCTCCTCGTTGCCGAATGTCTCGACCTCGAGCGGCTCCCAGGCGTGCGGGTCAGGGTCGAGCGGGGCCGGCCAGCTGACGATGCTCACCTCGTCGGCATCGGCCGTGTAGACCTGCCACACGTCCTGATCGAACCGGCCCTCGGTACCGTCGGTCGTGCCGTGGTCCTCCGTACCCGCGATCGTCGAGTGCTCGACCACCCAGGCGATCCGTTGCCCGGTCTCGCCGAGGGAGAGCTCCTCGAGAGTTGCGATGTCGGCGATGCTCAGCGTCGGGCTCTGGTCGTCTGCGTCGCGCAGCGCACGATCGACGGTGTCGAACGCACGGTCGG
Organism: Georgenia sp. Z1491; assembly: GCF_049856175.1. Taxonomy (GTDB): domain Bacteria; phylum Actinomycetota; class Actinomycetes; order Actinomycetales; family Actinomycetaceae; genus JB111. The sequence goes on along the minus strand of NZ_JBNDNA010000005.1, from coordinate 98,894 downwards.
GCAGCCCGAGCCCGTCGTCGGTCGTCGGGAGGTCGACCGGCGGTGCGGGCATGGTGTCGCACTCCGGCCAGGCCGGGCAGGGGTCCGACGGCACCTCGGTGGGTCCGGCCGGTCCGGTGGGGGTGCCGGAGGGCGGGATCGGGTCGCCGGCGCAGGCGCCCAGCGTCAGTGCGATGCCGGCCACGGCGGCGAGGGACCAGGTGGTGCGGTGGGGGGACATGTCGCGACCGTAGCCGTGCCGCAGTGCGATCTGCCGGGGCGGACGAGGGGAGCACTGCCCCGGGAAGCCCTCCCCTTGTCGGACTCGAACGAATGCGGGCGGCCGGCCGACGTCGGTGCCTGTCATCCCACCGGGCTGACGTTCTCCCCGGTGACGGCGTCGTAGACGACTGAGAAGTCGTGGGCGCCGTAGAACAGGAAGTTCCACGCCGCGTCGCCCTCCCACACCTCCGTCAGGGACAGGCTGTGCAGGATGAACTCGCCGCCACCGAGGCTGGTCTCCTCGATCGCGAGGTCGATGGCGTCGTCGATGGTCAGCGTCGCGACGTCGAGGTGACCGAGGATCTCCGCGTCGGCCGGCGCCGAGGTCTCGTCGACGACTGCACCCGACGGGTCGAGCGTGATCGTCAGCAGCTGGTCACCGCTGACGGCCTCGACCACGGTGCCGTTGCCCTCCGGCTCCTCGGGGAACTCGGTGGTGTCGTTGTGGGAGACGGCGACGACCTCGGCATCCGGGTATGTGGCCTGGACGGTCGCGATCGCCCCGAACAGCTCAGCCGAGCCGGGGACGTCGGTCGGGTGCGCGCTCCCGGCGTCCTCGCCGTCGTCCTCCTCGTCGTCGGATGGGGCCTCCTCGGCGGGCGGCTCGTCGGACGGGGTCTCCTCCGCGGGCGGTTCCTCGGTGGTCGGATCCTCTGACGGCGCCTCCTCCGTCGGGGCCTCCTCGGACGGCTCTTCGGTCGGCTCGGGCGCCGGTTCCGACGTGGCCGGCGGTTCGGGCTCGGTGGCATCGGTGTCGTCGTCGGACGAGCACGCGGCGAGGCTCAGCGCGAGAGCCACGGCCGATACGGGTACGACCTGTCTGCTCAGTGAGTGACTCATACCACCACCGTGGCCCTCGTGTGGCCGGTCTGCACCGCACGCGCATGGGTAGGTCGATCCTCGGCGGAGATACGTGCAGGTCGGGAGCTGCCCGATCGCACCTCGGGAGCCGCACACTCGACACCTGGAAACCGCACGCTCGATGAATCTGCGGGGCCGCTACACTCGTCGCACAGGCATCGACCCGGCCCCGTCCGTGGGGGCATCACCGGCGAGCCTCCGGAAGAACAGGCGTTCCCCGTCAGCGGGGGCCCCAGTAGACCCGGACGGGGCAGGCCCGTGACAGCCGGAGCAGAGCGGCCGCACCCGCGCAAGAGCGGGGGAGCGGCAAGCGGGGTGGTACCGCGGCACCGGCCGCGCGGAGACGCGCGGAAGGAGCGTCGTCCTCGCACGGCAGGCAACCCGTGACGAGAAGGACCGCGATGAGCACCCAGGGCCACTACCCCCTCCACCGCGACGGCGACGTCGACCCCTCGCCGCGCCTGCCCCGCATCGAGGAGGACGTCCTCGCGCACTGGCGTGCCGACGACACGTTCCAGGCCTCGATCGACAACCGCGAGCCGGGCGAGAACGGGGACAACGAGTTCGTCTTCTACGACGGCCCGCCGTTCGCCAACGGACTGCCCCACTACGGGCACCTGCTGACGAGCTACGTCAAGGATCTCGTGGCCCGCTTCCAGACCCAGCGCGGCCGCCGCGTCGAGCGCCGCTTCGGCTGGGACACGCACGGCCTGCCCGCCGAGCTCGAGGCCGAGCGGATCCTCGGCATCACCGACAAGTCCCAGATCGACGAGATGGGCATCGAGGCCTTCAACAAGGCCTGCCATGACTCCGTGCTGCGCTACACCGGCGAGTGGCAGGACTACGTCACCCGCATGGCCCGCTGGGTCGACTTCGAGCACGACTACAAGACCCTCGACGTCACCTACATGGAGTCGGTGATCTGGGCGTTCAAGCAGCTCTACGACAAGGGCCTGGCCTACGAGGGCTACCGCGTCCTGCCGTACTGCTGGAACGACCAGACGCCGCTGTCCAACCACGAGCTCCGCATGGACGACGACGTCTACTCCGACCGCCAGGACGAGACCGCCACCGTCGGCGTGCGGCTCGAGACCGGCGAGCTCGCCCTGATCTGGACCACCACCCCGTGGACGCTGCCCTCGAACCTGGCCATCGCCGTCGGGCCGGACATCGACTACGTGGTGGTGCGCTCGGCCGACGGCCCCGCCGCCGGCGAGCGCGTCATCCTCGCCGAGGCCCTCCTCGGCGCCTACGCCAAGGAGCTCGGCGAGGAGCCCGAGATCGTCGAGCGGCTCACGGGACGCGACCTCGCCGGGCGCAGCTACGCCCCGATCTTCGACTACTTCACCGGCCGCGACGACGACGCCGCCCCCGGTCCGCACGCGTGGCAGATCATCCTCGGCGACTTCGTCACCACCGAGGACGGCACCGGCCTCGTCCACCTCGCCCCCGCCTTCGGTGAGGACGACATGGCGGTGTGCGACGCCGTCGGGATCCGACCCGTGGTGCCCGTCGACGCCGGTGGCCGCTTCACCGCCGAGGTGAGCGACTACGCGGGGCAGCAGGTCTTCGACGCCAACAAGTCGATCCTCACCGACCTGCGCGACGGCAGCGGACCGCTCGCCCGCCGGCCCGAGGCCGAGCGCGCGCTGCTCGTGCGCCGCGCGTCCTACGTGCACTCCTACCCGCACTGCTGGCGGTGCCGCACCCCGCTCATCTACAAGGCCGTGACCAGCTGGTTCGTCCGCGTCACCCAGTTCCGGGACCGCATGGTCGAGCTCAACCAGGACATCACCTGGGTGCCGGAGCACATCAAGGACGGCATCTTCGGCAACTGGCTCGCCGGTGCCCGCGACTGGTCGATCTCCCGCAACCGCTACTGGGGCACCCCCATCCCCGTGTGGGTGAGCGACGACCCCGCGTACCCGCGCACGGATGTCTACGGGTCCCTCGCCGAGCTCGAGGCCGACTTCGGCCGCCTGCCGACGGACCGGGACGGGAACCCCGACCTGCACCGCCCGTTCATCGACGAGCTCACCCGCCCCAACCCGGACGACCCGTCGGGCAGGGCGACGATGCGCCGCATCCCCGACATCCTCGACGTCTGGTTTGACTCCGGGTCGATGCCGTTCGCGCAGGTGCACTACCCGTTCGAGAATGCCGACTGGTTCGAGCACCACTACCCGGGCGACTTCATCGTGGAGTACATCGGGCAGACGCGCGGCTGGTTCTACACGCTGCACGTCCTCGCGACCGCGATCTTCGACCGGCCGTCGTTCCGCACCTCGGTGAGCCACGGCATCGTGCTCGGCTCCGACGGCCGCAAGATGAGCAAGTCCCTGCGCAACTACCCCGACGTCTCCGAGGTCCTCGACCGCGACGGCGCCGACGCGATGCGCTGGTTCCTCATGGCCTCCCCGATCCTGCGCGGCGGCAACCTCGTGGTGACCGAGGAGGGCATCCGCGAGGTCGTCCGGCAGGTGCACCTCCCGCTGTGGAACGCCTGGTACTTCTACGCGCTCTATGCCGGGACGCTCGACGGCGGGGCGGGCTACGTGTCGGACGGCGTGGACCTGGGCGACCGGGAGGCGTTCGAGGCGCTCGACGTCATGGACCGCTACCTGCTGGCCCGCACGGGGACGCTCGCCGACGAGGTGGGCGCCGCGCTCGAGGCCTACGACGTGCCGCGGGCGACCCAGCTCGTCCGTGAGCACCTCGACCTGCTGACCAACTGGTACGTGCGGACCTCACGCGACCGGTTCTGGGCCGAGGAGCGCGGGGCGTTCGACACGCTGCGTACGGCCCTGGAGGTGCTCACCCGCGTGATGGCTCCGCTCGCGCCGATGGTCACCGAGGAGGTCTGGCGGGGGCTCACCGGCGGGCGCTCCGTGCACCTCACGGACTGGCCCTCCCTGGGTGAGTCGGTCGTGGCGCCGGAGATCGTCGCGGCGATGGACCAGGTCCGCGAGGCCGTCTCCGCCGCGCACGCGCTGCGCAAGGCGGCGTCCCTGCGGGTGCGCCAGCCGCTGCGCACCCTCACCGTGGCCGTCGACGACCCGGCGGCCCTCGAGCCGTACGCGTCGCTGATCGCCCGCGAGGTCAATGTGCGGGCAGTCGAGCTCGTCCGCCCCGAGGACGCCGCCCTCGAGGTCCGCACCGACCTCGCCGTGCTGCCGCGCGAGCTGCCGAAGGAGCTGCGCCGGCTGACGTCCCAGCTGTTCGCCGCCGCGAAGGCAGGGGAGTGGCAGGAGATCGACGACGGCGGAGCGACGTTCCCGGGCGTCCTCGTCCCCGAGGGCCTCGAGGGAGCCGGCGCACCGGTGACGCTGGGCGCCGAGCAGGTCGAGCGCACCACGACCGTCGACCGGGCCGAGGGGGCCTCCGAGGACGTGACGGCGGGCGTGCTCCCGGCCGGCGGCTTCGTCGCGCTGGACACCTCCATCGACGACGAGCTCGAGGCCGAGGGGTACGCCCGCGACGTCGTGCGCGCCGTGCAGGACGAGCGCAAGAACGCCGGCCTGCATGTGTCCGACCGGATCGCGCTGGAGCTCGCCGTGCCTGCGGGGCGGGTCGCGGTGGTCGAAGCGCATCGGCAGCTCGTCATGGACGAGACGCTGTCCATCGGGCTGACGGTGTCCGCCGGGGAGGGCGACGCGATCGTGCCGCAGGTGCGCAAGGTCGGGTGACGCCGGCAGTCGGCGCCGGGGGGTGGTGCGGGCGCCGGAGGCTGGCTGAGCTGCGGGGGCTCACGGTTCCGCCGCCTCCCGGCGCGGGTCACACCTTGAGGTCCAGGCCGATGTCGAGGACCGGCGCGGAGTGCGTCAGCCAACCGGCCGACACCAGGTCCACGCCGCTGGCGGCCACGGCGGGCGCTGTCTCGGCGGTCAACCGCCCCGACGCCTCAGTGACCATTCGGCCGTCGACCAGCGCGACCGCCTCCGCCAGCTGGGCGGGCGTCATGTTGTCCAGCAGGACGGCGTCGACCGGGGTGGTCAGCAGCTCGCGCAGCTGATCGAGCGTGTCGACCTCCACCTCGATCGGCACGAGGTGGCCGGCCGCCTCGCGCACCCGGGCCACGGCTGCGCCGACGCCGCCGGCCAGCGCGACGTGGTTGTCCTTGATGAGTACCGCGTCGTCCAGGCCGAAGCGGTGGTTGACGCCCCCGCCCGCGACCACGGCGTGCTTCTCCACCGTCCGCAGACCCGGCGTGGTCTTGCGGGTACAGCACACCCGCGTGCCGGTCCCGTCGATCGCTCGTGCGATCTGGGTGGTCGCGGTGGCCACCCCGGACAGGTGACCCAGGAAGTTCAGTGCCACCCGTTCCGCCGTCAGTAGCGCGCGGGCGGGACCGCTGACCGTGGCGACGCGGTCGCCGGGAGCGACGGCGGTCCCGTCGGGCCTCTCGACGTCGACCGTCACCCGCGCGTCGAGCAGGCCGAAGGCGAGGACGACGAGGTCCGTGCCTGCGACGACGCCCGGGTCCCGCGCGACGAGCTCCGCGGTGGCGACCCGGTCGGCGGGGACGACCCAGTCGGTGGTGACGTCGCCGGCGCGGCCGAGGTCCTCGCGCAGGGCGTCGCGGACGAGCGGTTCGATCAGGACGGTCGGCAGGTGCCTCATGCGGAGCTCCGTTCCAGGGCGTGGTGGTAGGCGTCGGCCAGGGTGAGGTCCTGGTGGGCCGCCGGTGCGGGGGAGGGGTGGTCGGTGCGGTGGTGCGCGCCGCGGCTCTCCTCGCGCCGAAGCGCACCGGTGACGAGCAGGAGGGCGACGAGCGTGTCGTCGTCATCGGGATCGGTGAGATGGGCCGCGCGGAGCCGGTCCTGGGCGGCAGTCAGGGTGGGGCCATAGCGCACGACGCCGACGGCGGACGACACGAGGTCGCGCACCCTGGCGAGATCGAGCGCCTCGGGATGTTGCTGCGCCGGCCCGCGATGCCCGAGGTGGGGCGTGGTGTGGGCGAGCGTGGGAGGGGCGCCCCCCGCGACGTCCTCGGCCACCCAGCGGGAGCACACCGCCGCCTCGAGGAGCGAGTTCGACGCGAGCCGGTTGGCGCCGTGCAGACCGGTGCTCGCGACCTCCCCGACGGCCCACAGACCCGGCACCGTGCTGCGGCCGTGCTCGTCGACCACGACGCCGCCCATCTGATAGTGCGCGGCCGGCCGTACGGGGAGCAGATCGCGGGCGGGGTCGATCCCCGCCGCCCGGCACGCGGCGGTGACGGTGGGGAAGTGGTCGGCGACGTCCTGGAGGTCGCGGGCGTCGAGGAAGGTGCGTCCGCCGTCGGCCAGGTGCGTCCACACCCGGCGGGCGACGACGTCGCGCGACGCGAGCGGGTCACCCGGCAGGTCGCGGCCGGAGGCGTCCACCAGGCGCGCGCCGGCGCCACGGAGCGCCTCGCTGACCAGCGGCATGGGCCGCAGGCCGACGTCGAGGGCGGTGGGGTGGAACTGCACCATCTCCAGGTCCCGCAGCACCGCGCCGGCACGCGCCGCGAGTGCGAGGCCCTGGCCGCGCGAGGACGAGGGGTTGGTCGAGTGCGCGAACAGGCCGCCGATCCCGCCGGTGGCCAGCACGACCCGGTCGGTCGGCAGGAACGCCGGCTGGTCGCCCTGCAGGACGACCTCGAGGCGGCGGACCGTCCCGTCCTCGACGACGACCCGGACCGCTCGCGCGTGCTCGAGCACCGTGACCGACGGCGTGCGCCGCACGGCGGCCGTCGCAGCGCGCAGCAGCTCGCGTCCGGTGGCGTCGCCGCCCGCGTGCGCGATGCGATGCCGGCTGTGCGCCCCCTCCAGGCCGAGGACCAGGGCACCGTCGTCGTCCCGGTCGAGCTCCGCGCCCAGCTCCACGAGGTACGCGAGGGCCTCGGCGGCCCCGTTCGTCACCCGGTCGATCGCCCCACGCTGGCCGAGCCCCGCGCCCGCGGCCAGCGTGTCGAGTGCGTGCAGCGCCGCCGAGTCACCGGGCACCACGGCCGCGGCGATGCCGCCCTGGGCGAGCGCGGTCGAGCTGTCCGCGCCGAGCGTTCCGGCGCTGAGGACGAGGCACGGCGTCGGGGCCAGGCGCAGCGCGGTGAGCAGGCCGGCGAGCCCGGCGCCGACGATCACCGGCCGATCGGCGCTCATCGGACCGCGAGCATGCGCTCGACGGCGGCGCGGGCGCGCTCTGCGACGTCGGGGTCGATCGTCACCTCGTTGCGCATCTCCTCCAGCGCGACCCGGATGTTGCCGAGGTTGTTGCGCTTCATGTGCGGGCACAGGTTGCACGGGCGGACGAACTCCACGCCGGGGGAGGCGGCGGCGATGTTGTCGCTCATCGAGCACTCGGTGATGAGCGCGACCTGGCGGGGCCGGCGGTCCTGGACGTAGTCGATCATCTGGGCGGTGGAGCCGGACATGTCGGAGACGTCGACGACGTCGGGCGGGCACTCCGGGTGGCTGACCACGACGACGCCGGGGTGGTCGCGGCGGACCTGGGCGATGTCGCCGGGCGTGAAGCGCTCATGCACCTCGCAGCGGCCGGCCCACGTGATGACCTCGACGCCGGTCTGCCGGGCGATGTTCTGGGCGAGGTACTCGTCGGGGATCATGATCACCCGGTCCACGCCGAGGGACTCGATGATCTTCACGGCGTTGCCGGACGTGCAGCAGATGTCGGACTCGGCCTTCACGGCGGCCGAGGTGTTGACGTAGGTGACGACCGGGACGCCGGGGTGCTGGGCCCGCAGGCCGCGCACGTCGGCGGCGGTGATGGACTCGGCCAGCGAGCAGCCGGCGCGCAGGTCGGGCACGAGCACGGTCCGGGACGGGTTGAGCAGCTTCGCGGTCTCGGCCATGAAGTGGACGCCTGCCAGGACGATGACGTCGGCGTCGACGTCCTGGGCCTCGCGCGCCAGGGCGAGGGAGTCCCCGACGATGTCGGACACCCCGTGGAAGATCTCCGGGGTCTGGTAGTTGTGCGCGAGGATCACCGCGTTGCGCTCGGCCTTGAGCCGCCAGATCGCCGCGACGTCGTCCTCCATCGTCGCCCACTCCACGCGCGGCACGGACCCGCGGACCCGCTCGTAGAGGGCGTCGGTGCTGATGCTGACCGTCGTCATGGTGCCTTCCCTGCCTGGTCGTCGGTGACCGCTAGTGATGCTCAGAGTGAGCATTAGTGATGCTCGAGGTGAGCATAACCAGAGCGGTAGCGCGGTGCAAACGACTCGGCGTCGTGTCGTGCCGCGGCGTTCTCTGTGGGTCCGCGGAGTCGGACGGGCCGACCGCCGCTCGGCCGGCCATCAGCCGTGCCGGCTCGGCAGATGGCTACGCTCGCGGCGTGGAGCTGACGGGCGAAATCGGGCGTGGGGCGTGGCTGCTCGAGCGCGTCGGCGGCTGGGGCAGGGTCGGGGGCTCCGCGGGAACCGGGTTCGAGGCGTACGCACGGATCCTGCACCCCGTCGACGCACGCCGTGTGGTCTCGCCGGACGCCGACGAGCCGGGCGAGCGCGCGGCGATCGACGCTGCCCGGTGGACGTGGGCTGAGGTCGCCGCCCGCAACGGCCGGGTGATGCACCCGCTCGTGCAGTGGTGCCGCCTCACGGACGACGAGACGGCCCTGTCCTTCGCCGACGGTTGGCAGGTCTCGCCGAGTGTCGAGGGGATGCTCGAGCCCGACCAGCTCGCCGCCCTGACGGAGCATCTGAGGCTCTCCACCGCCGCTGCCGATGATGTGACCGCCGGCGTCTGGAACGGGTGGGGCGAGCTCCACGGCAACGGTGCCGTCTACGTGTTCGTCGACGCCGACGCAGACCCGGTCGAGAGGGCGACCGAGCGTGCTCGAGCTGAGGCGGAGCGGAGGGATTCCGTCTGCGCTGACGTCCGTCGCGCGGCGGTGACGGGGCCGTTCCTCGAATGGCCGGGCCGGGACTTCCTGCTTTTCGGCACGAGTCTGACCGAGCTCGCCGACCTGAGGCGGGTGAGTGCCGGCGAGTGTGATCCGGGCTGGGGGATCGGAGGAGTGCTGCCCCAGCTGCTGTGGCCTGCGGACCGGTCGTGGGTGGTGGCGAGCGAGATCGACTGGGACTCGACGATCGTCGCCGGCTCCCGCACGCTCGTCGAGGAGGTCCTCGCCGACCCGCAGTTCGAGGCGTACGAGGTGGACGAGGACTCGGACCTCACCTGGGACGGCGACACTCTGAATGCCGAGACATCCGCTCGTCGACCCGACCTATAAGCGCACAGGTAACGGCGTGACGGAGCGCCTGGGTCCGGGACTGACCGGAGCGCTTCGGCCGGACCGTGCAGGTCGCAGGCGTCAGCGCGAGCGGACGATCGGCAGCTTCGTCCCCGCGGCCTCGCGCTCGTCGAGGACCTCGCGGCGGAACCGGAACAACTTGGCGGGACGCCCGCCTGTGGAGTGCTCCACCTCGCCGGTCTCCTCGACCAGCTCCTGGTGCTCGACCAGCCGGCGGAAGTTCTGCTTGTGCAGTTGGTGGCCGGCCACCGCCTCGACCGTGGACTGGAGGCGGCCGAGCGTGAACGACTCCGGGACGAGCTCGAAGATCACCGGCCGGTACTGGATCTTGGCGCGCAGCCGACCGATCCCGGTGGCGAGGATCCGCCGGTGGTCGCGGTCCATCGGCCGCCCGGTCACCTCCGGGTCGGCGCTCGCACCGGCCTCGGGGACCAGCCCGACCTCGTACAGCAGCTCGTAGCGCTGCAGCGCCATGCCGGGCAACCACGGTTGGCCCTCCAGGCCGAAGGTGACGGCGCACCGCAGGCGCCGGCGCACGGCCAGCTCACGGTCCGGCGGCTCGTCCGCCCAGCGGCTCAGCGCGGGCGCGAGGTGGGCCTCGATAAGGTCGTCGCCCGCGCGACGGTCCTCCCAGGGGAAGTACTCCAGCCAGCTCACCCACGAGTCCGTGGGGGAGGCGACGGTGGTGAGCCCGAGGTAGGAGATCTCCAGGGCCGGGTGGGGCGCACGCCGCCGGTCGGCGAACGTGTAGAGCTGTTCGACGTACCCGAGGTCGTGACCGGTCTGCCGGGTCACCCACGAGCGCATCCCGGCCTGCATCGACCGGTGCTCGGTCTGCAGGGGCCCCGACGGCAGCCGTCGCCCGTCCTCGGTGGTCAGGGCCAGGGGTTCGCCGTCGTGCACCGCCGTGATGACGGCGACCAGCTCGGCCTCCACCTGCTCGGCCACGTCGGCCATGGACCCTCCTGTCGTCGCACCGGAACCATCATGCCGCCTGGTGCGCCGTCGTCGGCCCGACTGACCGTGCACCTGTGCCACCTGGTCGCATGTTCGCCGGATTGACGGAAGAGTGACCCCATGAGCGACTGGAGCGAGCACGCGATCTGGTGGCACGTCTACCCGCTCGGGTTCACCGGCGCCCCGGTGCGCCCCACCGAGGAGGAGCGTGCCGCCGTCGAGGCCGAGCCGGTCCACCGCCTGCGGCACCTGACCGCGTGGCTCGACCACGTCGTCGAGCTCGGGGCCAACGGCCTGCTGCTCGGCCCGGTCTTCGAGTCCGAGACGCACGGCTACGACACGACCGACTTCTTCCGCATCGACCCCCGCCTCGGCGACGACGACGACCTCGACCACCTGGTGGCCGAGTGTCGCTCGCGCGGGATCCGTGTCCTCCTCGACGGCGTCTTCAACCACGTCGGCGCCACCCACCCGCTCTACACGGCGGCGCTCGAGGGGGGCGAGGGGTCGGCCGAGGCCGAGCTGTTCCGCATCGACTTCTCCGGGGACGAGCCGGTGGCCGAGGACTTCGAGGGGCACGGCTCGCTCGTCGCGCTCAACCACGCCAGCTCGGCGGTGGAGGACCTGCTCGTCGAGGTGATGACGCACTGGCTGGCGCGCGGGGTCGACGGCTGGCGACTCGACGCCGCCTACTCGGTGCCCACGGAACTGTGGGCACGCGTGCTGCCGCGCGTGCGTGAGGAGTTCCCGGACACCTGGTTCCTCGGGGAGGTCATCCACGGCGACTACGCGGGCTTCGTCGTCGACGGCACGATCGACTCCGTCACCCAGTACGAGCTGTGGAAGGCGACCTGGAGCTCGCTGAAGGAGGGCAACTTCTTCGAGCTCGACTGGACGCTCCAGCGGCACGACGAGTTCCTCGAGGCCTTCGTGCCCCAGACGTTCGTCGGCAACCACGACACCACCCGCATCGCCAGCCAGGTCGGGGCCGAGAAGGCGGCGCTCGCCGCGGTCGTCCTGCTGACGGTCGGCGGCATCCCGTCGATCTACGGCGGCGACGAGTACGGCTGGGAGGGCGTCAAGGAGGAGCGGCTCGGCGGCGACGACGAGGTCCGCCCGATCTTCCCGCCGGACCCGCCGGAGCCGGACGGGCTGAACCCGCAGCAGCAGACGATGCTTCGCGTCCACCAGGACCTCATCGCGCTGCGCCGGCGGCACCCGTGGCTGACTACCGCCCGCACCGAGACCGTCGAGCTCACCAACACCCGGTACGCCTACGACGCCGTCGGGGCCGACGACGAGCGGCTGCGCGTCACCCTCGACATCGGCGGCGTGCCGTGGGCGGATATCCGCGACGGCGACCAGACGTTGCTCGTCGTCGGACGCTGAGCCCGCCCGCGGACCGCGAAGGTCCGAGCAAGAATGCGCGGGCTCGACGTGACAGGTCCACCTAGCCTGGTGGCATGCGCGCATCGCCTCAGCACGCGGACTGGCGGCCACTCATCGCGGCACTTGCGAATCCGCACTGCCGACTCGTGTTCTCACAGATCGTGGTCGGCGAGTCGGCGGAGGTGATCGGTTCCGACCTCGGTCCGACACGGCGGCGGCGCACGCTCGATGCCCTCGTGCGATCCGGTCTCGTTCGTGAGGAGGAAGGCACCTTCGTGGCCTGCAGTGACGTGTTCGCCGATGCGCTCGCAGCCGGTGCCTCCGACCGACCGCAAGGCCCCGAGAGATTCCTCGACGGCGAAGGTCGCATCGATCGCTACCCCACCGATCTCGACGAGCGTCGCGCACTGCTCCACCTCCTCGCGAGAAAGACGATCGGCGAGGGCGAGGTGCTCCCGGAGCGGGAGCTGAGCGAGCGTCTGACAGCGTTCGCAGACGATACGGCGCGACTGCGACGCGAGATGATCGACCACGAGGTGATGGAGAGGACCCCGTCAGGGTCTGAGTACGCACGAGTCCTCGACAACGAGAGCGCGGACGTCGTCGCGGGTCCATCCAGATGTGACACGAACGGCGGCGGGGGCGATCAGGGCTCGGCCGACCCCTCGCGGTAGATCTTCGCCCCCGAGATGCGACCGTCGGCAATGTCGAGGACGGCCACGAGCGCGGCCGTCCTTTCCTGGTCGTCATGCGTCCACCGCTCGGTCATCTCCATGGCGATCGCCCGCCCACCGTCGATCACCCGATGCAGGGTCAGTCGGGGCCGGAGCGAGCTCATCGCGCCGCGGAAGAACTCCTGCAGCACGCGACGGGAATCCGGACAAGGGGTGGGGCGCGCGTGGCAGCATCGGTGCGTGCGCACCTCCGGAGGACCCCAGAGCCCAGCAGCGGTGACGCCCGACGGCGTGCTCGAGGCCGGCGGGGTGACCTACCGGGTCGACCGGGCGAGGGCGGAGGACGTCCCGGCGATCGTCGACCTGCTCCGGGACGACGTGCTCGGCGCCCAGCGCGAGGACCACGACCTCGCCGCCTACGAGCGCGCGTTCGAGGCGATCGATCGCGACCCGAGCCACTACCTCGCGTGCGCGCGCGACTCTCAGGGGCAGGTCGTCGGCGTCATGCAGCTCACGCTCCTGCCGGGCCTCTCGCGCGGCGGCGCGCTCCGCCTCCAGATCGAGGGCGTGCGGGTGGCGGCCACGACCCGCGGCTCCGGCCTCGGCGGGGCGATGTTCGACTGGGCCCACGCCTACGGCCGCAGCCGGGGCGCCCGCTTCGTCCAGCTGACGACCGACAGGTCGCGCGCGGACGCGCACCGGTTCTACGAGCGACTCGGCTACCGAGCCACCCACGAGGGCTACAAGCTGCCGCTGGACTGAGGCGGCTTCGCCCCACGGTGGCGAGGTCGTGCCTGGTGTGGCGAGGTCGTGCCTCCGAAGCACGACCTCGACGGCTCAGGCACGAAGTCGGTGAAGCTCGGGTGGAGCGGTGGTAGAGCCGATCGCCCCGGCGGCGAGCCCCCGGCGCGTGGGAGGATCGGACGGTGACGACTCCCGGCGGTAACGAGCGGCCCGACGACGACGCGCGCGACGACATGCGCGGCGACGAGCCCGCGATCAGCGAGTCCTTCCCGACGATCGACGAGGCCCTCGCCGCCGCGGAGGACGAGGCCGACCCCGAGCTGGCCGAACGCCTGGCCGAGGCCCGGGCGGAGGACGACGAGCGCGAGGCCGACCTCCAGGTCGTCCTGCGCTCCGGCCTGTTCGGCGGACCCGACGACGACGTCGTCCGGGAGGTCGCCGGCGAGGCCGGTCGGGACGCCGACTTCGACGACGACTACGACGAGCTGTTCGTCAGCGACGACGAGCGGATCGACCCCGACGACGCCCATCGCCCCGACGACGACCCGCACGCCCCCTACGCGGGCACCGACGACGCGGGCGCCGGCGACCCGACCGGCGACCCGGCGTCGTCGGAGAACCCCACCGGCGAGGGCACCCCCGAGGAGGAGGCGGCGCTCGCCGAGCTCGCCGCGCAGATCGTCGCCCGCGCCCCCGAGCACGCCCCGCAGCCGAGCCTGGAGCGCGTCCGCGAGGCGCTCGACCTCCTGGGGAACCCGCAGGACTCCTACCCGGTCATCCACCTCACCGGCACCAACGGCAAGTCCTCGACCGCCCGCATGATCGAGGCGCTGCTGCGCGAGCGCGGCCTGCGCACCGGCCGGTTCACCTCCCCCCACCTGCACTCGGTGCGCGAGCGCATCGCGCTGGACGGCGCCCCCATCTCGACGCCGGACTTCCTCACCGCTTACCACGACGTCGCCCCGTACCTCGATCTCATCGACGAGCGGAACGTCGCCGACGGCGGCGCGCGCCTCAGCTTCTTCGAGCTCCTCACCGTCCTGGGCTACGCGGCCTTCGCGGACACCCCCGTCGACGTGGCGGTCGTCGAGGTCGGCCTGGGGGGTCGCTGGGACGCCACCAACGTCGCGCGCGGCCAGGTCGCCGTCCTCACCACCATCGAGCGCGACCACATGCGCTGGCTCGGCTCCACCCTCACCGACATCGCCAACGAGAAGGTCGGCATCATCGAGGAGGGCGCGACCGTCGTCGTGGCCCGCCAGCACGAGGAGGTCGAGGGCATCGTGCTGTCCGCCGCGGCCACCGCGGGCGCCCGGCTCGTCCGCGAGGACGTCGAGCTCGAGGTCGTCGACCGGGAGACCGCGGTCGGCGGCCAGGTCCTCACCCTGAGCACCCCCGCCGGCGTCTACGAGGGGATCTTCCTCCCGCTGCACGGTGCCCACCAGGCCCGCAACGCGCTCCTGGCGCTGGCCGCCGTCGAGCAGTTCTTCGGCGGGGCGGCGCTCGCCGGCGACGTCGTGGAGCAGGCCTTCGCGGGCGTGACCTCGCCGGGCCGCCTCGAGGTGGTCCGCGCCTCGCCGCTGGTCATCGTCGACGCCGCGCACAACCCCGCCGGCATCGAGGCCCTGCGCGAGGGCCTGGCGGAGGCGTTCGACCTCGAGCACGTCGTCGGCGTCGTGGGAGTGATGTACGACAAGGAGGCGGAGGCGATGCTCGGCGAGCTCGAGCCCCTCCTGGAGGAGGTCGTCATCACCGACGCCGGCACCGACCGCGCGATGCCCGCCGAGGAGCTCGCCGAGATCGCCCGCGAGGTGTTCGGTGAGGAGCGCGTCCATCTCGTGCCCCGCCTCGACGAGGCCATCGACCGGGCCGCCACCCTCGCCGAGGCCGACCAGTCGGAGCTCGTCACGCGGACCGCGGTCCTCGTCGTCGGGTCAGTCGTGCTCGCCGGCCGCGCCCGCGAGGTCACCGGGCACACCCGGGGCTGAGAATCCGTCCACGGCCGGCGGACGGGAGTGACGCCGCACGCACGACGCGGCAGGATGGTGCCCACCAGCCATCGAGGGAGATGCCATGAAGAAGTTCCTCAACGACCCGGCCCGCTTCGTCGACGAGTCCGTCCGCGCGTTCGGTCTCGCCCACTCCGACATCCTCGGGGTCAACGCCGACCCCCTGTACGTCGTGCGCAACGACGCCCCGGTGGCCGGACGCGTCGGCGTGATCTCCGGCGGCGGCTCCGGACACGAGCCGATGCACGCCGGGTTCGTCGGCGAGGGCATGCTCGACGCCGCCGTCCCCGGTCCCGTCTTCACCTCGCCCTCGCCGGACCCGATCGAGGCGGCGAGCCGTGCGGTCGATTCCGGCGCCGGCGTCCTGCACATCGTCAAGAACTACACGGGCGACGTGCTCAACTTCGAGACCGCCGCCGAGCTCGCGGACGACGTCGAGATCACGACCGTCCTGGTCAACGACGACGTCGCGGTCGAGGACTCCCTCTACACCGCGGGCCGGCGCGGCGTGGCCGGCACGATCCTCGTGGAGAAGATCGCCGGGGCCGCCGCCGCGCGCGGGGACGACCTCGCGGGCGTCACCGCTCTCGCGCAGCGCGCCGCCGACAACGTGCGGTCGATGGGCCTCGCGCTCGACTCGCCGGTCTCGCCGAGCACGGGCGAGCACTCGTTCGACCTGGGCGACGACGAGGTCGAGATCGGCATCGGCATCCACGGCGAGCCCGGCCGCCGTCGCATCCCGATGACGACCTCCGACGAGCTCACCGACCAGCTCACCGACCCGGTGGTCGAGGACCTGGGGCTCACCGGCGGCGAGAAGGTCGTCCTCCTCGTCAACGGCATGGGCGCCACCCCGGACTCCGAGCTCTACCTCATCTACGGCCGCGCCCGCGCGCGGCTGGAGGAGAAGGGCGTCGAGGTCGTCCGTTCGAAGGTCGGCAGCTACGTGACCAGCCTCGACATGGCGGGTGCCTCGGTCACCGTGCTCAAGGTCGACGACGAGCTGCTCGCCCTGTACGACGCCCCCGCCCGCACGGTCGCCTGGACGCAGGGCTGATCCGTAGGCCGACCCGGCCGCCCGTGCGGCCGGGTCGGCGCGGGCGGCGCAGGCCCTGACGGGTCGCGCACGCACACCGACCGACATACGCACACCGAGAACGACCTGAGGAGAGACATGAGCACGCTGGGCACGGACTGGGCGCTGGACTGGGTGAGCAGGGCGACGGCGACCATCGCCGAGCACCGCATCGAGCTCATCGACCTCGACCGAGCGATCGGCGACGCCGACCACGGCGAGAACCTCGACCGGGGCTTCTCCGCGATCGCGCCGCGCTTCGAGACCTCCGCACCCGCGACGGTCCCGGACGTCCTCAAGGGCGTGGCCAGCACGCTGATGTCCGTCGTCGGGGGAGCGGCGGGCCCGCTCTACGGCACCGCGTTCCTGCGGGGCTCCAAGCAGATCGGCGAGGAGGTCGACGCCGCCGGCGTGGCCGCGTTCCTCGAGGCCGCCCTCGAGGGCGTCAAGGCCCGCGGCCGCGCGACGCCGGGGGAGAAGACGATGGTCGACGCCCTCGCCCCCGCCCTCGAGGCGGCGAAGAAGGTGCAGTCCGACGGCGGGGACGCCACCGCCGCGCTCGAGGCCGCCGCCACCGCCGCTCAGGAGGGCGCCGAGGCCACCGTCCCGCTCGTGGCCACCAAGGGGCGCGCCTCCTACCTGGGTGAGCGCTCCGCGGGCCACATGGACCCGGGGGCCCGCTCGACCGCGCTCCTCCTGCGCGCGGCCGCCGACGCCGCCGCGGCCCAGGCGAACTGATGTCCAGGGTCGCGCTCGTCGCGGTGTCCCACTCGCGGGCGCTCGCGGACGGGCTGGTCGAGCTCGCGGCGCAGATGGCGCCCGACGTGCGGATCGTCGGTGTCGGCGGCACCGACGACGGCCGGATCGGGACGAGCTTCGACGCCCTGGAGACGGCCCTGACCGACCTGCTCGCCGAGGACGAGGTGTCCGGCGTGGTGCTCGTCGCGGACCTAGGGTCGGCGGCGATGACGATCGACTCGGTCCTCGAGCTGCACGACGACGAGCCCGCCCGTCACGCGACCGGTCCGCTCGTGGAGGGGGTCGTCGCCGCGGCGGTCGAGGCGCAGGGTGGCGGGGACCTGACGGCGGTCGCCGGCGCGGTCGCGGCGGCCGGGCGCAGCCTCGTCGACGGTGCCGCGGGTGCGGCGGCGGAGGGCGAGCCGGACGCGACCGCGGCGGAGGGCGGTACCTCCCCCGGAGCAGGCGACGCCTCGGCCGCCGACGCTGTCCGGGAGACCGTCGTCATCGAGGACCCGATGGGCCTGCACGCCCGGCCGGCCGCGGCCGTCGCGACGACGGCGGCCACGTTCGAGGCGGCCGTGACGATCGACGGCGCCGACGCACGCAGCGTCCTCGCCCTCATGGCGAAGAACGTCAAGCCGGGCACCGAGCTCACCGTGGCGGCCACCGGCGCCGACGCCGCCGAGGCCGTGGCCGCGGTCGTGCGCGTGATCGCCGAGGCCAAGGGCTGACCCGCGGACCGGCACCCGACGACGGACCTTCGCCTGACCACGGGCCGACGCCGCCGGCGACCGGCCGGTCCCGTCAGGCGTCCAGGGCGGCGTAGACGATGAAGTTGTCCTCCAGCTGCCCGGTCTCAGGGTTGAGCCCGTCGCAGGTGATGAGGCGGATCTCGGGCCCCGCCGTGTTCCCGTAGACGTCCAGCGTGGGGAACTCCTGCTGGTAGAACTGCTCGGTCCGGTAGACGGTGAACGTCGCCACCGAACCGTCCTCCCGCGTGACCTCCACGGTGTCTCCGACCTCGGTCCGGGGCAGGTCCGCGAAGATCCCGGGCCCGCCCTCGCTGCCGTTGCGGTGCCCGAGGACGACGGACGGACCGGCCTCTCCGGGGGTCGGCGAGTGGACGTACCAGCCGGCCGGCGACCCGAGGTTGTACGGCGGGACCTCGATGACCCCGTTCTCCTGGCGACCGAGGTCCATGACCTCCGAGGAGACGCCGAGGCTCGGGATCTCGATCCGGGCCGGCTCCGAGGCGGGCATGGCATCGGCGACGGGTACCTCCTCCGCCTCCTGCGCGCCGTCCTCCTGCGGAGCGGGCGCGTCGGTCGGAGAACTGGACCCGTCACCGGGGGAGGGAGCAGGCCCCGGGCCGTCCGTGGGCGCGTCGGGGGCCGCGCCGTCCGACGGTGGGACCTGCTCCCCGTTCGGGGTGGTCGACCCGCGATCCCCGTCAGGAGTGCTCGACGCCGAGGGGCCGACCGGGTCGGCGTAGTCGGGCTCGTCGGTCCCCGAGCAGGCGCCGAGGACCAGGAGCACGGCCGCCGCGCCGGCCGTGAGGCCCGCGCGGCGACCGTGGATGCGAGGCATCACGGGGTGCTCCCGACCCGTCAGGCCGTGGCGGCGCGACGCTTGAGCGCCCAGGCTCCGCCGCCGAGGATGCCGACCCCGAGCACGCCGGCGCCGACCGCGAGCGCGGTGCCGTCGTCCGACTGCTGCACCGGCGAGCCGGTGTCGGCGCCGCCGTGCGGCATCTCGCCCACCTGCGAGACCGTCACCGGTCCGCAGGCCGCCGGCAGCGTCGCGGCCAGGGGCAGCGACGGGTCGAGCTCGCTCTGCGCGCCGGCCGCGGCGTCGGACAGGTTCGCGGGGTCGACGCCGTGGACGACCACGACGGCGGTGCCGTCCGCGAGGGCCGCCACGGTGTCGTCGTCGAGCTCGAGGGTCCGCTCGTACGTGTAGGCCGAGCCGCCCGGGAAGCGGTCGACGGCCAGGCCGGAGTCAGGGCTCGTGTCGCCCTCGGTGGTCAGCGAGGTGGCGATCATGCCGTAGAAGGGGTGGCCCTCCTCGACGTTGACCGCGTCGTCGCCGTTCATGTCGGCCTCCGGCCCGGGGCAGGTCCCCTCCGCGCCGATGTGGATGTGCTGCGCGTGCGGGAACGGTGCGTCCATGAACGTCTCGGCCGCACCGGAGACGTTCATCGACACGGTCGCCTCGTGGCCGTCGAGCTCGAGCCAGAAGTCGCCGGTCGTCCCGCTGTTGTTGAGCTCTCCCAGGTGGGCCTGGCCGGACCAGGTGCCTTCGGCGTGGCTGCCGCCGTCGTGACCGCCGTCGTCGTGCCCGTCGTCGTGGCCGTGCGCCAGCGCCGGGCCGGCCGCCAGGGTCAGGGCACCGAGCGCCAGGGCCGGTGCTGCCAAGAACTTCGTCGTTCGCATGATGAGCTCCTTCGTGATCCGTCGGTCGGACACGCAGGGTTCGGAGCCGGTGGGCGATCGGATGGGTGCGGATTCGACGACGCCGAGATTCCGTCGTCGCTCTGCCGAACCGTTGCTCGCGAGAGTGCGTGACATGTAACATCGGTGCATGGCGAGCACGCGCGAGAGGGTCCAGGCGTATCGCCAGCGTCTCCGTGACCAGGGGCTGCGACCGGTGCAGATCTGGGTGCCGGACGTGCGCGCACCCGAGTTCGTGGCGGAGGCGCATCGCCAGTCGACTCTCGTGGCCGGCAGCGCACACGAGAGCGACGACCAGGCCTTCGTCGACGCCATATCGGTGGAGTGGGGCGACGAGGACGAGGGCGAGTGAGACGCGGCGAGATATGGACCGCTGCTGCGCGGGGCAGCTACTCCGGAAAGCCACGGCCCGTGGTGATCGTCCAGGACGACCGCTTCGATGCGACCGGGTCCGTGACGGTCTGCCCGATGACCACCAGCGCTGTCGACGCCCCGTTGCTGAGGATTCCTGTGGACCCCGCCGTCGGCATCGCTCGGTCCAGCTGGATCATGGTCGACAAGGTCACCACCGTGCCGCGTGCAGGCGTGCGCGAGCGGGTGGGACGGCTGCCCGACGACGAGCTCGTGCGGCTGAACCGGGCACTGCTCGCCTTCCTCGGCCTCGCGGGCTGACCGGCCCGGTTCGCCCCGGGGCTGCGGAGGCCATCGGCACCGACGTGGTGCAGGACAACCGCTCCCGACAGACCCGGGCAGCGAGCCTACGATCGAGGCTCCGCCACCGACCCCGGGAGCCGCCGTGCCCATGCCAGCCCTCGTGGCCTTCGACCTCGACGACACGCTCGCGCCGTCGAAGCAGCCCCTGCCGGACCCGATGGTCCGCGCGCTCGCGGACCTCCTCGCCCGCGTGCCCGTCTGCCTCATCTCGGGCGGCGACGTCTCGCAGTTCCGCACCCAGGTGGTCGAGCGGATGGCCGGCCACGACCTCACCGACCTCCACCTCCTGCCCACGTGCGGCACCCGCTACCTCCGGGTCGAGGGCGAGCAGCTGGTCGAGATCTACGCCCACGAGCTTCCCGAGGCCATGCGCTCGGCCGCGGCCGCCTCGCTCGAGCGCCGGGCCCGCGAGCTCGGCCTGTGGGAGCCGGACACGTGGGGCGACATCATCGAGGACCGCGGCACCCAGATGACGTTCTCCGCCCTCGGCCAGCGGGCCCCCGTGGACGCGAAGAAGGCGTGGGACCCCACGGGCGAGAAGAAGGAACGCCTGCGCGCCGCCGTCGCCGCCGACCTGCCGGACCTCGAGGTCCGCTCCGGCGGTTCGACCTCCGTGGACATCACGGCCACCGGCATCGACAAGGCGTACGGCATGGAGCGGCTCGCACAGCGGACCGGCGTCGCGCTGGCGGACATGCTCTTCGTCGGCGACCGCCTCGACGAGGGCGGCAACGACCGCCCGGTCCTCGACCTCGGCGTGCCCTGCCGGGCGGTCACCGGCTGGGAGGAGACGGTCGACCTGGTGACGGCCCTGGTGGCCGACCTCGACACCGACGGGCCCGCCACGTCCTGAGCTCTCCTGGCGACCATCGGTCCAGATGCGCCTACCGTGGTCGGGTTCCGACCGGGAGGGGTGACATGAGCACCGTTCGATCACCGCGGCGCGCTGCGCTCGCCGCGCTGGCCACCAGCACGCTCGTCCTTGCTGCCTGCGGCTCGGGCGGCGACGACGCCGAGGGGGACGGCGGGCAGGACGGCGACGGCGGTGCCGACGGTTCCACCGCCCACGTCGCGCAGGCCGCCGCGCCGGGGGAGTCGCTCGTGCTCGAGGGGGAGGGCACCGCGCGTTCCGTCGCGGCCGCCGGCACCTATTTCGACTCGTCCCCGGTCGTCGTCCTCGCGCCCGACGGCGGACCCCGTTCCGTCGAGGCGGCCTCCGCCGGCGTGCACCTCGGGGTGCCCGTCCTGGTCGACGGCGATGACGCGGCCGAGGCCGCCGAGATCGAGCGCCTCGGCGCGACCACGGTCCTCGCCGTCGGGCCGGTGTCGGTCCCCGGGGACGTCGGCGTCGATGTCGCCGCCCCGGCCGACGATGCCGCGCTCGCCGAGCTGCTCGGCGGGCCCGACGTACAGGAGGTCGAGTCCTCGGAGGCCGTCAGCGCCGTGGCCGGGACCGGCGCCGAGGCGCTCGTCGTGGCCGGTGCGGACTGGGGTCCCGGCGCTGCCGGCGCCGAGACGACCACGGACGGCCCGGCCGAGCCGGCGAGCGACGGTCCGGCAGGGACGACCTCGGACGGCCCGACGGAGCCGGCGAGCGACGGCGCCGCCGAGACGGGCTCGCACGACGTCGTCACCGAGCTGCCCGACCTCGGTGACACCGAGGCCTCCGCCGGCGAGACCGTCGCACTCGGGGGCGGCACCCTCGACGAGCTCGCCGTCGCCGCCACCGCACGGGCGGCCGGAGCCAACGTCGTCGTGGCGAGCGGCGGCGACCCGCGCGCGAGCGCGGCCGGCGTCGAGGCCGTCCATGCGCTGGCCACCGACCTGGGCCTGGCACCGGACGAGGAGAGTGCCTCAGGTGGGCCGGAGGCGTCGAGCGACGGCGCCGGGAGCGACTCCGACGAGTCCGACGAGTCCGCCGAGTCCGACGAGTCCGACGGTGCCCCCGGCGAGTCGCCCTCCGACCCGGCCACCGCCGAGGGCGAGGCCGAGGCGGAGTCGGGTCTCGTCGTCGTCGGACTCTCGCCCGGTCTCGGCGACGCCGATCAGCTGGCCACCCGGACGAGGAGTGCCGCCACCGGTGTCCAGCTGCCGGCGGGCGGCCAGCTCGTGCTGCCCGAGCCGGACGGCGACCAGACCGGCGCGCTCTACGTCGCGCTCTACGGCAGCCCCGACTCCTCCGCCCTCGGCGTGCTCGGCGAGCAGGGGCCCGAGGAGACGATCGCCAGGGCGGAGGAGGTCGCCGCCGAGTACGAGGGGCTCACCGACGAGACGGTGGTGCCCACGCTGGAGATCATCGCGACCGTGGCCTCCGGTGAGCCGGGCGACGACGGCGACTACTCCAACGAGACGCCGGTCGAGCGGATCCGCCCCCTCGTCGACCTCGCCGGCGAGCACGGGCTGTACGTCGTGCTCGACCTGCAGCCCGGCCGCACGGACTTCGTCACGCAGGCGCAGATCTACGAGGAGCTGCTGCTCGAGCCGCACGTCGGGCTCGCGCTCGACCCGGAGTGGCGGCTCACGCCGGACCAGGTCCACCTCACCCAGATCGGGCAGGTCCCGGTCGAGGAGGTCAACGAGGTCGTCACCTACCTCGCCGACCTCACGTCGGAGCACGACCTGCCGCAGAAGCTCCTCGTCCTGCACCAGTTCCAGGTGCGGATGATCCCCGACGTCGACCAGGTCGACCAGTCGCGCGACGAGGTCCAGGTGCTCATCCATGCCGACGGCCAGGGCGCGCAGGGCGACAAGCAGACGACGTGGCGCACGCTGCTCGACAACGCACCGTCCGTGACCGCGTGGGGCTGGAAGAACTTCTACGACGAGGACACGCCGATGCTGACCCCGGAGGGGACGATGGCGGTCGAGCCGACCCCGGACCTGGTCACCTACCAGTAGCTCGTGCCGGGTGCGGGTCAGGTTCCGCGGTGCAGACCGAGCCGGAACCCGACGCCGAGCGCGAGCACGACGGCACCGGCGAACACCCAGCCGGACACGGCCAGCGCCTGCGTCCCGGACAGGAAGACGCCGATCGTGCAGCCCAGGCCGATGATCGAGGCCCAGCCGATGAGCACACCGCCGAGGAGCCCGGTCCCGGAGCCGCGCAGGGTCAGCGGCTCGATCGAGAACCGCCTGCCCGGCAGCGCCGCGGCGAAGGAGCCCGCGACGATCCCGATGACGAGCCACCCGTTGGAGGTGATCGTGTCGACCACGAGGGCGACGCAGCCGCCCAGGCTGACGTCGAGCCCGAGGAGGGTGTGGGGCAGGGCGTCGACCGAGTCCATCGTCGTGCGGGTCAGGCTGGACAGCTGCGAGGTCACGCCGAGCGGACGGTCGCGCAGGAACGCCAGGAAACCGATGACGCCCACGCCGGCGCCCGTGGCCAGGGCCGGCCACCGTTTGAAGAAGACCAGGCGGCGGAGGGTGTCGGCGTCGAGCGTGCGTCGTGGCCGCGCCGCGATCGGCGGGTTCCACCGGAGCAGCGCGACGGCCACCGCGGCGAGCACGCCGAGCTGCAGGGCGACGGCGATCCCGTATCCGGCGCCGGCCGGCAGCCACGGCACAGGCGCGCCGACGACGACGTGCGAGTAGATCGGGTTCCACGTGAGGAAGCCGAGCCCGAACCCGATCAGCGCGCCGAGCAGCGCGGGGATCGAGCGCAGGCTGCCCTCGCCGAGGCGGTAGAGGTGACCGGCGATGCAGCCGCCGGAGATCACTACACCGGCCCCGAACACGAGGCCGGCCACGACGAGCGCGATGCTGACCGGCGCGATGTGCGCGCCGGAGGGCAGCGTGCCAGACGTGGGGTCGGGCAGCCGGATCGAGAAGACGAGCGCGTAGCCCACGGTGCCCACGCCGATCGCGGTGAGGATCGAGTAGACGCCCCGGGTGTTCTTCTTCTCGAAGGCGTCGCGGAAGATGCAGAAGAAGCAGAACCGGCCGCGCTCGAAGAGGATGCCGAGACCGGTGCCGGCGAGCAGCGCGAAGCTCGCCGCGCTGCCCCCGACCCCGTCGCCGCGCACGGACCCGAGCCAGCCGGCCGTCGCCAGCAGCGCGACGGCCACCGTCAGCGCGATCACGGTCCGTACGGTGTCGGCCGGCGTCCAGCCGAGCGGTCGTTCGCCCTCGGGGGTCGCCCGGGGCGAGGGGGCAGGGCCGGCCGCAGGGGCTGCCACGGGTGCTGTGCTCACGGTCGTCGTCGTCCTTTCGGTGGCGTGCCCCGACGGCGGAGGCGCGAGGCGCGTCCGCCGTCGGGGGCATCGGTGGGGTCGCCCGTGCCGGGCGGGAGGACTACCGGCTCGTGCCCCACACGCCGCCGCGGTCGCCGGTCTCGTTGGTGACCGGCACACCGACGGTGTTGCCCCACTCGGTCCAGCTGCCGTCGTAGTTCTGCACGTCGAGGCCGAGGATCTGGGAGAGGGCGAACCAGGTGTGCGAGGAGCGCTCGCCGATCCTGCAGTAGGTGATGATCGGGCCGTCGAGGTCCACGCCCGCCTCCTCGTAGACCGCGCGGATCTCCTCGGCGCTGCGGTAGGTGCCGTCCTCGTTGACGATGGAGCCCCACGGGACGTTGATCGCGCCGGGGATGTGCCCCCAGATCACCGTGGACTCGCCCCCGAAGATCGCCGGGTCGACGCCGACCTCGCCGTTGTACTCCTCGGTCGAGCGGATGTCGATGAGGGTGTGGCTGCCGGTGTCGACGGCGTCGAGCACCTCGGGCTGGAACGCGCGGATGTCGAAGTTCTGCGGCTGGGCGACCCACGTGCCGGGCTCGGGCTGGGGGACCTCCTGGACGAGCTCGCGCCCGTCGACCTGCTCCCACTTGTGCAGGCCGCCGTCGAGCAGGCGGACGTCCTCGAAGCCGTAGAGGTTGAACACCCAGGCGGCGTAGGCCGCGAACCAGTTGTTGTTGTCCCCGTAGAGCACCAGGGTGGAGTCCTCGTCCAGGCCGAGGCCCTGGCTGACCTCGGTGAACTGGTCGGCGTCGATGAACTCGCGGGTGTTGTCCTGGGTGAAGGAGGTCGCCCAGTCGAGGAACTGTGCGCCGGGGATGTGGCCGTCGACGTAGGGCGTGAGCTCGGAGGAGGCGAGCTGCTCGCTGACGTCGACCAGCACGATGTTGTTCTCCTCCAGCCCCGACCCGATCTGCTCGGCGAGCCAGTCGGTGGAGACCAGGACGTTCTCGATGTCCTCGTCGCCGCCCTGGTGGACCGAGTCGAGACCGCGGTGCTCGCCCTCGGCGAAGCTCTGGGAGACGGTGTCGGCCACGACGGTGTCCCCGTCGACCGCACCCGCCTGGCCGGCGCCGCTGCCCGGGGTGTCCGCGTCCGCCTCCGCCGTGCCACCGCGGCCGATCAGCAGGCCGGCAGTGCCGGCCAGGGCCGCCACGGCGACGACGGCGACGACGGTCTGCCAGGTCTTGCGCCCGCCGGCGGGCGGAGACGTGGCTTCCTCGGGTGCGGGTGGCGAACCGGTGGAGCCCGCGTCGTCGGTGGGCTCTGGGCGCTCGGTGGGCGTGTTCTGCTCGCTCATGGGGGACTCTCCTTGGTGGCTTCCGTGCCGGGTGCGCCGTCTGTGCCGCGCCTCTCTCGGTAGTGGAAAGTTAAAGGGAATCCGACCGCGTCGTATCGCTAGGTGCGCAGAATCCACATGCTGAGATCCCGGGACCTCAGGTATGTGGAGCCGCTGGGCTGCGGGTGCTCGGGGCCGCGGGTCTGCAGGCCTGTGGACCCGCGGGACTGCAGGGCCGCAGGCCGGCAGCTCCGCGGTCCCGCGGGTCCGCGAGAGCCCGGGTCAGACCGCGCCGTGCCCCTCGGCGACCTCCTCGCCCGCGGCCACCGGCCCCGGCGGGGTTCCGTCCCCGAACGGGCGTCCGCCGAGGGCCTCGCGGCCGTGCGGCGTCAGCCAGCTCCACAGCGCCGGTCCGGCGGGCACGATGCCCGACGGGTTGATGTCCGTGTGCACCACGTAGTAGTGCTCCTTGATCTGGACGAAGTCGATCGTGTCGCCGAAGCCCGGGGTCTGGAACAGGTCGCGCGCGTACCCCCACAGGGCCGGCATCTCCCGCAGCAGGTTGCGGTTCGCCTTGAAGTGCCCGTGGTAGACGGCGTCGAAGCGGGCGAGCGTGGTGAACAGGCGGACGTCGGCCTCGGTGATCGTGTCGCCGACGAGGTAGCGCCGCTCCGTCAGCCTGTCCTCGAGCTGGTCCAGGGCGGTCCACAGCCGGTCGTAGGCGGCGTCGTAGGCCTCCTGGGAGCCGGCGAACCCGCAGCGGTACACGCCGTTGTTGACCTCGGTGTAGACGTGCCGCATGACCGCGTCCATCTCGTCGCGGTGGGCCGTCGGCAGCAGGTCGGGGGCGGCCTCGCGGTGGTGCTCGGTCCATTCCGTCGACAGGTCGAGCGTGATCTGGGCGAAGTCGTTCGTCACCACGGCGCCCGACCGCTCGTCGACGATCGCGGGCACCGTGATGCCGCGCGCGTAGTCGGGGTCGCGCGCGAGGAAGGCGTCCTTGAGCCGGGGGATGCCGAGCACCGGGTCGACGCCGCCGGGGTCGAGGTCGAAGGTCCACGAGTCGGCGTCGTGGGTGGGGCCGGGCTGCCCCAGCGAGATCACGCCCTCCAGGCCGAGGAGCCGTCGCACGATCACCGTACGGTTCGCCCACGGGCACGCCCGCGCGGCCACGAGGCGGTAGCGGTTCGGCTCGACGGGGTAGTCACCGGAGCCGGGTTCCGGCTCGCGGACGATCCGCGTGGTGATGTAGTTCGTGTCCCGCGAGAACTCCTTGCCCGGGACCGAGTAGGTGCCGCCGGTCGAGTGCTCGGGCCGGCTCTCGGACTGCTGGTCGCTCATCGCCCCAGCCTAGGACGCGACGAGGGCCGCGGGGGGGGGGGGGGGAGGGGCCCGGGACGCAGCCCCTCCCCTTTTCTTGCCGTTTTGTGTCCAT
>NZ_JBNDNA010000005.1:0-71828 GCF_049856175.1 Georgenia sp. Z1491 | reverse complement strand
GCCCCATCTTGGGCATCGACGAGGGCCACGTTCCGGGAGGAAGGGCCTCCCCGACCCGCGGCCCTCGCCTTTTCCGGACCGTGCGGTGCCCGTTCCTACACCAGGCCCATGAGCTGTGGCAGCCACATCGAGAGCTGCGGGACGAACACCACGAGGAACAGCATGGCGATGATCGCGAGGAGGAACGGCCACAGCTTGGCGATGACCGGCTCGATCCGTAGTCGGGCCACGCGTGACCCGACGAACAGCACGTTGCCGACCGGCGGTGTGATCGTCCCGATCGACAGGTTCATCACCACCATCGCACCGAAGTGGATCGGGTCGATCCCGAACTCGGTGACGATCGGGAGGAAGATCGGCACGAAGATGAGGATGGCCGGCGTCGGGTCCATGAACGTCCCGACGATGAGCAGCACGACCATCATCAGCAGGAGGACGACGGTGCTCGAGTCGGTGAACCCGAGGACCGCGTCCGAGATGAGGTCCGGGATCCGCGCGAGCGACATGACGAAGGACAGCGCGGTGGAGACGCCGACCAGCAGCATGACGATGGCCGTGGTCCGGCCCGCGTCGACGAGGATGCCCGGCAGGTCACGGACCTTGACCGTGCGGTAGATCGCCGACAGCACGAGGCAGTAGACGACTGCGACGGACGCGGACTCGGTGGCCGTGAAGTAGCCGGCGAGGATGCCGCCGACCACGATGACGATCATCAGCAGCGACGGGAGCGCACGCCAGAAGACGAGCAGGGCCTGGCGGAACGTCACCCGGTCCGCCGTCTTCAGCCTGCCCGGCTGGCGCACGGCATAGATCGCGACGACGATCATGCAGGCGGCAGCCCACAGGAGCCCCGGGATCAGGCCCGACATGAACAGCGCCGCGATCGACGTGCCGGACACCAGCGAGTAGACGATGAACGTGTTCGACGGCGGGATGAGCATGCCGGACGGCGCGGAGGCGACGTTGACCGCAGCCGCGAAGCCGCGGTCGTACTTCTCGGCGACCATCCGGTTGTTCATCACGTTGCCGACGGCGGCGGCCGCAGCGACCGCGGCGCCGGAGACGGCCCCGAACATCGCGTTCGCCGCCACGTTCGTCTGGGCGAGCGAGGCCGGCATGCGTCCGATGAGCACCTTCGCGGCGTCCACGAGCCGCCCGGCGATACCGCCCGAGTTCATGATGACGCCCGCCAGCACGAACATCGGGATCGCGAGGAGCGGGAAGCTGTTGATCCCCGTGAACATGCGCTGCGCGGAGATGAGCACCGCCTGCTCGGAACCGAGGATCGGGATCGTCGCGAGGAAGGACGAGACGCCGATGACGACGGCGATCGGCACGGACAGCACGATGCCGATGACGATGCCGCCGACGAGGATGAGCGCTGCGAGCGTTGTCGGGTCCATCACGCCTCCGTCGTCGGTCGGGCGGACGCGCCGCCGCGGGTGGGGGGACCGTGGTTCGGGCCGGCCGTGTCGTCGGCCTCCGGCCGGCGCGCGTCGGAACCGTCGTCCGGGAGGACGATCGACTCGACGTCATCGGCACCGACCCGGACGTCGGGGTCGTCCTCGTCGGTGTGGTCGCCGTAGGGCGCCTCGGCGCCGGTGGCGACCTGGAGGATGTAGTAGATCGAGTAGAACGCGATCAGCACGCCGGAGA
This sequence comes from Georgenia sp. Z1491, assembly GCF_049856175.1. Taxonomy (GTDB): domain Bacteria; phylum Actinomycetota; class Actinomycetes; order Actinomycetales; family Actinomycetaceae; genus JB111. The sequence goes on along the minus strand of NZ_JBNDNA010000005.1, from coordinate 70,172 downwards.
TCGGCAGCGCGAGGTACATCTGACCCAGCGTGAACGGCAGGGCCGACAGGTTCTGCAGCCACGCGTTGTCCGACGCACGCATCCCGCCCCAGATGAGGACGACGACGGCGAACGCCAGGACGACGAGCTGGACGACGATGGCCAGGACGCGCTCGGCGCCGCCGGGCAGCTTGCGGGCGAGGAACTCGACCGCGATGTGCCCGCGCTCGCCGAACACGAACGCCGAGGTGAACAGGCCGAGCCAGACGAAGGTCAGCCTGGCGCCCTCCTCCGTCCAGGTGGCGGGGTCGCCCAGCACCTGCCGGGTGAAGATCTGCCACACGAGGACCACGACGAGCAGGGCGAACAGCACCACCGTGATCCAGCACAGGGCTGTGTCGAGCACCCTCTTGATGGCTCTCATGCGTCACCTCCTTCGGTCATGACTCGGCCTGTCCGGATCACTCGGCCGCTGCGCGCGCCGCGTCGTAGAGCTCGCGCTGCGAGTCGGTGGTGATGAACTCGTCGGCCAGGGCCTCGAGCGGCTCCGCGAAGGCGGCGTCGTCGACCTCGGTGAAGGTCGCGCCGCCCTCGGTGGCGCCGTCGATGGCCTCCTGCGTGGCGTCGGCCCAGAGCTGGGTGTGCTCCTCGTAGGCCGCGGTCCAGGCCTCGTCGAACGCGGCCCGGTCCTCCTCCGATATGCTCTCGAGCAGGTCGGTGTTGATGATGAGGTAGTCGAGGCCGACGAGGTGGTTGGTGTACGACCAGTGCGGCGCCACCTCGTAGTGGCGCTGGGTGAAGTAGGAGACCTCGTTGTTCTCCGCGGCGTCGACGACCCCGGACTGCAGGCCCGTGTACAGCTCGCCGTAGGCCATCGGCGTGCCGTTGCCGCCGAGGGCCTCGGCCATGGCGATGTGCAGGTCCGACTCCTGGACGCGGGTGTCCATGCCGGCGAGGTCCTCGGGCGTCTCGACCGGGCCCTCGGTCGTGTAGATCGACCGCGCACCCTGCGTGAAGCCGCCGAGCACGGTGAAGCCGTTGGACTCCTCGAGCGAGGCGTACAGGTCGCCGGTGATCTCCGGGTCGTGGATGACGTTCATCTGGTGCTCGACGTCGTCGAACACGCGCGGGAGGTTGAAGGTGACGAAGTCGTCGTTGAGGTTCTCCAGCTGGGTGCCGGAGACGATCGCCATGTCGACGCTGCCGTCGGAGACGAGCTGGAGTGCCTCTGCCTGCGCGCCGAGCGTCTCGTTGGGGTAGACCTCGATGCCCCAGCCGTCGGCGTTCTCCTCGAGGGCGGTGCCGAAGTTGTCGAGCGCCACGTACGAGGGGTGGTCCTCGGTCTGGTTGAGCGCCAGCCGCATCGTGGTGCCGCCGCCCCCGCCCCCGCCGTTGTCGTCGCCGCCACCGCAGGCCGCCAGGAGCAGCGCGGCGCCGGCGGCGCCTGCCACGGCGATGACCGAGTTCTTATGATTTCCGTCCTTGCCTCGGGGGAGACTCCGTCGTCAGACCGTTGGGATGTGGCGTTCCTTGCCACGTCGTGCGTCCCGGGCGGGCAGCCATGCCGTGCCCCGATCGGAGGGGCGGCCGTCCGGCGGAGGTGCCGCTGTTGTTGGTGGAGTCATTGAGTCAGGTCGGTACGTCCGCCGGACACTGGTTGCCACGAGTTGCCAGGGCGGGCCGGATCACGGCGCCGTGATCTGCGCCGCGAGATGGCCGGCCCCGTAGCCGTTGTCGATGTTGACGACGGCGACCCCGGGCGCGCAGGCGTTGAGCATCGCGAGGAGAGCGGCGACCCCGCCGAACGACGCGCCGTAGCCCACCGAGGTGGGGACCGCCACGACGGGCGCTGCCACGAGGCCGGCGACGACGCTGGGGAGCGCTCCGTCCATACCCGCGGCCACGACGATCGCCGACGCCGAACGGAGCAGGTCGAGGCGGCCGAGCACACGGTGGAGACCGGCGACCCCGACGTCGACGACGAGCTCCGTCCTGCGCCCCAGGTGCTCGGCCGTGAGACGTGCCTCCAGAGCGACGGGCAGGTCGGACGTCCCCGCACTGAGGACGACGACGAGGCCACCGCTCGGCGCGGGCGGGGCAGCCGGCCAGGCGAGCAGCCCTGCCTCCTCGTGGTGGGCCGCGTCCGGGAGCGCCTCGAGCACGACCCGTGCGTGCTCGGGGCTCGCGCGGGTGAACAGCGTCGGCGCGCCGCGCTCGGCGACGGCGGCCGCGATGGCCGCGACCTGCGCGACGCTCTTGGGCTCGCACAGGACTGCCTCGGGGTAGCCGCGCCGGGCCGCCCGGTCGTGGTCGAGGCTGGCTAACGCCTCGAGCTCCGGTCCCGGACGCCAGGCCGAGGGAGCGACCGGTTCGCCGCCCTGTGCGTCGCCGGGCGTGCCGTCCTGCGGGTCGCCGGGCGCACCGGCGTGTGCGTCGCCGGGCCTGTCGTCCTGCCGGCCGTCCTGGTCAGCGGCCATGGCTGATGTCGACGAGCGGGAGGGTGAACGCGCCGGACTGGATGCCGCGCAGGTCGACGGCGGCGAACCGGAAGCCGGCCGCGGTGATGGCGGCGTGGACCTCGTCGCGCAGCTCGGCCGCGCGCACGATCTCGGCCGCGGGCAGCTCGATCCGGGCGACGTCCCCGTGGTGGCGCACGCGGCCGTCGGAGAAGCCGAGCCGGCGCAGCGCGCCCTCCGCGGCGTCGACCTGGGCCAGCTTCTCGGGCGTGACCTCCTCGAAGTGCGGGATGCGTGAGGCCAGGCACGGCGCCGCGGGCTTGTCCGCGACCGGCACGCCGAGCTCGCGTGCCACCTGCCGGACCATCGCCTTGGTCAGGCCGACCTCCGCCAGCGGGCGCAGCACGCGGTGGTTCGACGCGGCCTGCGCCCCGGGCCGGTCCGGGCGGCGCGCGTCGTCGGCGTTCTCCCCGTACGCGACGGCCGCGAGACCGAGCTCGGCGACCAGCTCGTCGGAGATGCGGGCGAACAGCTCGTCCTTGCAGTGGAAGCAGCGGTCCGGGCCGTTGGCGCGGTACTCGGCGTTGTCGCCCTCGTGGGTCTCGACCTCGACGACGCGCGCGCCGATCTCGCGGGCCGTCGCGTGGGCGGCCTCCCGCTCGTCGGTCGCGAGCGAGGGGGAGACGCCGAGGATCGCGACGACGCCGTCCGGCCCCAGCGTGCGGACCGCGAGCGCGAGGAGCGTCGCGGAGTCCACGCCGCCGGAGTAGGCCACGCCGAGCAGGCCGTGTCCGGCGAGGAGCCGGGCCACGCGGTCGGCCGGCCCGGCGTCGTCGTGGCGTGTGTCGCCGCCGGTCGGCTGCTCGGTGACCGGCGGCACGGACGTCGTCGTCGCACGGGTGCTCATCGCTGTTCTCCCTCGTTCTCGGCGCGCACGTCGCCGGTCGCGCCACGGTACCCAGGGTCGCATCGTGACCGAGACCGGCGGCCGCACGGACCTCGTTGCCACGGGTTGCCACGCGGCGCGCGGCTACCGTGGGGCCATGAGCACCGACGGGGAGGCACGCAGGATCCCCACGATCTACGACGTCGCCGCGGCCGCCGGGGTGTCGCCGTCGACGGTCTCCCGGGCGCTCGCCCGCCCGGGCCGGGTGAGCGCGGAGACGGCCGAACGTGTGCGCGAGGTGGCCGCCGAGATCGGCTACCGACGCTCCGCCGTCGCGCCCGCACTCGGCGTCGTCCCGAGCAAGCTCCTGGCGATGGTGGTCGCCGACATCGGCAACCCCCTGTTCGTCGACGTCTTCCGCGGTGCCGAGGTCGCCGCCGGCCGGGCCGGCTACACGATGCTCCTGTTCGACGCCCGCGAGGCGGAGTCCCGTGAGCGCGCCGCGGCCGAGTCCTTCCTCGACTTCGTCGAGGGGTTCATCCTCGCCAGCCCCCGGATGTCCGACTCCGCGCTGTTGCGGCTGGCCAAGCAGCGCCCCGTCGTCGTGCTCAACCGCATGGTCAGCGGCCTGCCGAGCGTGCTGACCGACGGCGCGCGCGGCGTGCGTCGGGTGGCCGAGCACCTCGGCTCCCTCGGACACCGGGAGGTCGCCTACATCGGCGGTCCGGAGGCGTCGTGGGCCGACGGCGTGCGCTGGCGCGGGCTCCAGGAGGCCGGCGAGGAGCTGGCCCTGCGCGTGCGCCGCATCGGACCCAACGAGCCGACCGTCGTCGGCGGCGAGCTGGTCGCCGCCCGGTGGTCCCGGAGCCAGGTGACCGCGGTCGTCACCTTCAACGACGTCATGGCCATCGGGTTCGTCCGCGGCCTGCGGGCGCAGGGCCTGGAGGTCCCGACCGACGTCAGCGTCGTCGGTTTCGACAACAGCCGCCTCGGGGCGCTCGCCACGCCGGCGATCACCTCGGTGGCCTCGCCGCTGGCGCTCCAGGGCCGCACAGCCGTGGGCAACCTGCTCGCCATCGTCAAGGGTGCCCGGCCGCCGCGGCAGCCGGTGCTGCTCCCGGTCAAGCTCGTGCCGCGGGAGTCCACCGGACCGGTGGGCGGGGCGTCCGGCGGGCCTGCCGGCGGGGCGTCGCCCCACGTCGGCTGAGCCGTTGACAACATCTGGCCACCACTGAGGCCTGCGGCGCGCCGCGGACATACTGGGGGAGGAGCACCGCCCAGTCGCCGAGGAAGGGACGACCGCATGACCGTCAACGACACCACCGCGAGCGCGCAGATCGGGGTGATCGGGCTCGCCGTCATGGGCAGCAACCTCGCCCGCAACTTCGCCCGCAACGGCTACGCAGTGGGCCTGTACAACCGCACGACGTCGAAGACCGACGAGCTCATCGCCGACCACGGCGGCGACGGTACGTTCGTCGCGTCGACCACGCTGGAGGACTTCGTCGCGAGCCTGGAGCGGCCGCGCAAGATGGTCATCATGGTCAAGGCCGGCGGTGCCACCGACGCGGTCATCGAGCAGCTCGTCCCGCTGCTGGAGGAGGGCGACATCGTCGTCGACGGCGGCAACGCCCACTACGAGGACACCCGCCGTCGGGAGGCGGCCCTGCGCGAGGTCGGACTGCACTTCGTCGGCGCCGGGATCTCCGGCGGCGAGGAGGGTGCGCTCAACGGCCCGAGCATCATGCCCGGCGGCCCGGCCGAGTCCTACGAGACGCTCGGGCCCATCCTCGAGGCGATCTCCGCGAAGGTCGACGGCGAGCCGTGCTGCGTGCACATCGGCCCCGACGGCGCCGGCCACTTCGTCAAGATGGTGCACAACGGCATCGAGTACGCGGACATGCAGTTCATCGCCGAGGCCTTCGACGTCCTGCACTCCGCCGGGCTCACGCCCGCCGAGCTGGCGGACGTGTTCCGGGAGTGGAACACCGGCGATCTGGACTCCTACCTCATCGAGATCACCGCCGAGGTGCTCGGGCACGTCGACGCCGAGACCGGCCGGCCGTTCGTGTCGATCGTCCAGGACGCGGCCGAGCAGAAGGGCACCGGGCGGTGGACGGTGCAGATCGCCCTCGAGCTGGGCGTGCCGGTGAGCACCATCGCCGAGTCGGTGTTCGCCCGGTCGACCTCGGGCCACGCCGCGCTGCGGGCGGCGTCGAAGGGGGTCCTGCCCGGCCCGGCGCGCGGCGAGGTCCCGGCCGAGCAGCGGGCGGAGCTCGTGGAGCAGGTGCGCCAGGCGCTGTGGGCATCGAAGGTCGTCGCCTACGCGCAGGGGCTGGACCAGATCCGGACGGCGTCCGAGGAGTTCGGCTGGGACATCGACATCGCCGAGGTCGCGAAGATCTGGCGCGGCGGCTGCATCATCCGGGCGCGTCTCCTCGAGCGGATCCGCTCCGAGTACGCCGCCGGCAACCTCACGACTCTGCTCGAGGCGCCGTCCGTCGTCGCCGGTCTCGAGGCCAGCCAGGCCGGTTGGCGCGGCGCGATCGCCCACGCGGTGGCCTCCGGCGTCCCGGTCCCGGGCTTCTCCGCCGCGCTGTCCTACTACGACACCGTGCGGGCCGAGCACCTGCCGGCCGCCCTCGTGCAGGGACAGCGGGACTTCTTCGGCGCGCACACCTACCGGCGCACCGACAAGGAGGGCACGTTCCACACGGAGTGGTCGGGCGACCGCAGCGAGACCCCCCAGTAACCCCGACGAGTGAGGGGATTCTTCGTCACGAGTGAGCACGGTTCCGCCCGTCGAGCGAACGGGATTCCGCCTCCTGAGTGAGCGGGCATCGACCCGTCGCGAGATCGCCCTCCCACCGGTACGCCGGTGGGAGGGCGATCTCGCGTCAGAGGAACGTCGTCGTCGGCAACATCCGGCAACCGGGTGACCTGCTCCATCGCTCCCGGCGATGGTCGACGCACCGGTGAGGGGCACACCGACGACGGATCGCCCCCGCCGGTGTGCGCCGTGACCAAGCACGGCGTCCGAGGTCGACGACGACTGCAGGAGGAACACGATGTCCAGATCCCCGAAGAAGGGGCGTAGGTGAGCTGTGCTGGGAGCGGTGCTGGCCGTCCCGCTGACGCTCACGGTCGCGCTGGCCGGTGGTGCCGGCGCTACGCCGGAGGCACCGGACGACTCGGCTCCTGCCGAGCAGCCGGACCAGTTCGAGCAGCCGGAGCTCGAGAGCCGTACCACCGAGATCATCGAGGTCGACGGGTATCAGTTCCGCGACCTCAACGACAACGGTGAGCTCGACCCGTACGAGGACTGGCGGCTGTCCGTGGCGGACCGTACCGATGACCTCGTCGCGCAGATGACGCTCGAGGAGCGCGCCGGACTCATGCTCATCGACACGCTCAACGCGGCGTGCGTCGACGGCGTGCGCGGCGTCGTGCCGGAGTCGGGCACCGACTTCATCGAGAACCAGCACATGCACCGGTTCATCTTCCGCAACACCGTGGCCGGCCCGGAGGACGCCGAGTGCGGCGAGGCGGGTGGCGGATTCCAGGCCTCCACCACCGTCACGCCCGCGGAGGCGGCGACCTTCACGAACACCGTCCAGGAGATGTCCGAGTCGACCAGGCTCGGCATCCCGTCGCTGTTCAAGTCGAACGCCCGGAACCACATCGACCCCGACGCCCGCGCGGGCATCAACGAGTCGGCTGGCGCGTTCACCGCGTTCCCCAAGGAGGCCGGCATCGCGGCGGCCTCCCTCGGCGCCGAGGCCGCAGCGACTGGTGAGGACCCGACGACGGGCGACATGGCGGTGGTCGAGGAGTTCGCCGAGGTCATGGGCGACGAATGGGCCTCGATCGGCCTGCGCGGCATGTACGGCTACATGGCGGACCTCTCCACCGAGCCTCGCTGGTACCGCACCCACGAGACCTTCACCGAGGACGCCCAGCACGCGGCGGCGATCATGTCGACGCTCGTCGGGACGCTGCAGGGCGAGATCCCGGCTGACAGCGAGAACGGCTTGGCGCTGAGCCCGGAGACCCGGGTCGCGCTCACGCTCAAGCACTTCCCGGGCGGCGGTCCGCAGGAGCTGGGCCTCGACCCGCACTACGCGTTCGGCAAGGCGCAGGTCTACCCCCAGGGACTCTTCGAGGAGCACATGCTGCCCTTCGAGGCGGCCATCGACGCGGGTGTCTCCTCGATCATGCCGTACTACGGCATCCCGGTGGACGTGCCCGAGGTGGGCAACGAGGACGAGAACTACCCGCTGACGGGCTTCGCCTTCTCCGACTCCATCGTCAACGGGCTGCTGCGCGACCAGCTCGGTTTCGGCGGCTACGTCAACTCCGACACGGGCATCATCAACGACCGTGCCTGGGGCCTCGAGGACGCGACCGTGCCGGAGCGCGTCGCGGCGGCCATCAACGGCGGCACCGACACCCTGTCCGGCTTCAGCGACGTCACAGTGATCACCGACCTCGTCGAGGACGGCCTCGTCAGCGAGGAGCGCGTGAACGAGGCCGCCGAGCGGCTCCTCGAGCCGATGTTCCGCATGGGCCTGTTCGAGGACCCCTACGTCGACCCGGACGTCGCCACCGCGACGATCGGCAACGAGGCACACCGCGAGGTCGGCCTGGAGCAGCAGCGCGACTCGCTCGTGCTCCTGGAGAACCAGGAGACCGAGGAGGGCCCGGTGCTGCCGCTCCAGCCGGACTCCGACGTCTACATCCTCGGTGACTTCACCGAGGAGACCGTCGCCGAGTACGGCTTCGACGTCACCGACGGCAACGTCGAGGAGGGCGAGGAGCGGCCCAGCGCCGAAGACAGCGACTACGTGCTCATCTCCATGACCGCCAGCGCCGACGGCAGCGACTACGTCAGCAACAGCGACGGCTTCGGCCTCAACCCCGAGCACGGCGTCAACCCGAGCATCATCGCGGGCATCGAGGGCCTGGACGGCCAGAGTCTGAGGGGCGCGGCGGATGCCTGCGTCACGCACGGGACCGACGGCTGCACCGACGACGGTCTGCGCTTCGGCGGCGCCTACCCCTGGGAGTCGGACACCCTCGACTTCACCGGCATGGAGGCGGCCGAGTCCTGGGAGGTGACCCCCTCGCTGGAGACCATCCAGGAGGTCATGGCCGAGGTCGACGACCCGAGCCAGGTCGTCCTGCAGGTCTACTTCCGTCAGCCCTACGTGCTCGACGAGGCCAGCGGCCTGCGTGACGCCGGTGCCATCCTCGCCGGCTTCGGCGTGACCGACACCGCGCTGATGGACGTCCTCACGGGCGAGCACGCGCCGCAGGGCCGGATGCCGTTCGCCCTGGCCGGCACGCCGGAGGCGATCGTCGAGCAGGACACCGACGCACCGGGCTACGACGAGACCACCGACGGCGCCCTGTACCCGTTCGGCCACGGCCTCACCTACGAGGAGGAGCACCCGGAGGAGCCGGGTGAGCCTGGTGAGCCGGTGCCGCCGACGCCGGGTCGTGGGTTCTACCTCAACGATGGTTGGGGGATCTGGGCGGACCACGAGTTCTCCTTCGGTCGCCCGGGCGACGAGGTCCTGGTCGGTGACTGGGACGGCGACGGCAGCGACACGCTCGCAGTCCGGCGTGGGAATGCCTACTTCCTGTCGAACAACCTGTACGGGGGCAACGCGGATGTGGAGCTGACGTTTGGTCGTGCATCCGACACGGTGCTGGTGGGTGACTGGGACGGTGACGGCGCGGATTCGTTCGCGGTGCGTCGTGGGAACAGCTACTTCCTCACCAACTCCCTGTCTGGTGGGAATGCGGAGGCCGAGCTGGATTACGGCCGGGCGGATGACCAGGTGCTGGTGGGTGACTACGACGCCGATGGTGCGGACTCGTTCGCGGTGCGCCGGGGGAACACCTACTACGTGTCCAACAGCCTGTCCTCGGGTTGGGCGGATGCTCAGTTCGACTACGGGCGGGCCGGTGATCAGGTGCTCGTGGGGGACTGGGACGGTGATGGGGCGGACACGTTCGCCTCGCGTCGCGGGAACCTGTACCTGGTGTCGAACAGCCTGACCGGTGGGTGGGCCGACATCGAGGTCCGCTACGGCCGGGCCGGCGACGAGGTGTTCGTCGGTGACTGGAACGGCGACGGCTCCGCCACACTCGGAGTCCGCCGCTGACCAGGAGCTGGTGCCGATAGTTCGCGAGTGAGCGGACTTCCGCTCCACGGATGAGCGCCGCCCGGATCTCGGTCCGGGCGGCGCTCACCTGACGGGCGGGCCCCGCACCCTGATGGGGGTGCGGGGCCCGCCCTTCGCCGTCGTCGTGCCCGTCGCCGGCTCGGACTGGTCGGTGAGTCAATGGGGTAACCATCGAGTCAGTGCCCCCGGGGGACTGCCTCGATGGTTACCCGATTGACTGGGCAACGGCGACGGCGACGGCGACGGCGACGGCAACGGCAACGGCAACGGCAACGGCAACGGCGACGGCGGGACGGCGCGACACCGCGACCCGCTCCGCAACGGGCAGAACCCCGCTCACTCGCCACACGGACCGGAGCGAGCAGAAGTCCGCTCACTCGTCCGGGCCGACAGAGCCGAGCAGCGTCGTCGTGACGTCGAGGAGCCGGGCGCGCAGGGGAGCGGCCCGCTCGGCCATGTCCCGTTGGCGGCGGGCGTACTCGGCCCGCCCGGACGGTTCCTCGATGCGCACCGCCGCCAGGCCGTAGGAGGCGACGTCGTACGGGGCCGCGGCCATGTCGAGACGGCGCACGTCCAGCGCGAGGTCCGCGCAGTCCAGCAAGAGCTCCCCGGGCACCGCCGGCCCGAGCGTGAGGCCCCATCTGAGCAGGTCCATCGTCACGTGCAGGCAGCCGGGCTGGTCGAGCTCCAGCTGCCGCTCGCGGGTCGGGCTGATCGTGTTGAGCGGTTCGGCGTCGGGGGTGAAGAACCGGTACGCGTCGAAGTGGCTGCAGCGGATCGTCGCCGACTCGACGGCGGCGTCCGTGCCGGCCTGCCCGAGCCGGAGCGGCAGCGGGTGGCGGTGCTTCTCCTGCCGGTAGACCATCGCCCACTCGTGCCAGCCGAAGCAGCCGAGCGTGGGCGGGCGTCCGGCCGTGCGCTCGAGCAGGGCGTGGACCCAGCGCACGCCGTCGCCGCGGTCGGCGAGGAAGGACCCGGCGTCCAGCACCACGCCACCCCGCTGCGTCGCCCGGTGCCAGCGCCAGGCCGCCCGCTCGCTGAGGTCGGGAGCGTGCTGCGCGGCGTCGTCGGGGAGGAGCTCGACGCCCACGCCCGGGTGCCACCGGCGCGCCTTTCCCGGCTTGAACGGGTAGTACTCGTAGAGGAAGTCCTCCACCGCGTGCTTCTCGTGGCGGGAGCGCCGCGCGCGGTGCCCGGCGGTGAAGGCGTCCGCGCGGGCGGCGTGGTCGGCCGCGCGCGCCCGCCAGGTCGTCGCCGTCAGCTGCACGGCACCCAGGGTAGGCACGCGAACCCGGGCCCGCGACGACGGCGAACCGCACGCTCGACGACGGCGAACCGCACGCTCGGCGACGTCGAACCGCACGCTCGACGACCGAGCCGCGGCGGGGCTCATAGGATCGCCTCATGCGCATCGCCCGCTTCGTCACCGACGGCAACCCCCGATACGGGATCCTCGACGAGGACTCCGCCGAGCTCGTGGTCCTCAGGTCCGACCCGTTGTTCGCCGGGTTCGACACCACCGGGGAGCGGGTGGCGCTCGACGACGTCCGACTCCTCTCGCCGGTCATCCCGCGCTCGAAGGTCGCCGGGCTCGCCCGCAGCTACCGGGTCGACGGCGGACCGGACCCCGATCCGGTGGTGTTCCTCAAGCCGAACACCTCGGTCATCGGCCCGGACGACCCGGTCGTGCTCCCGCGCTGGAGCCAGGAGGTCTGGTACGAGGCCGAGCTCGCCGTGGTCATCGGGCGGATGGGCAAGGACGTCCCCGTCGAGCGCGTGGACGAGATCGTGTTCGGCTACACGGCGGCGAACGACTACACCGCCAAGGACCAGCTCGCCCCCGGGGACCCGTGGGCGCGCGCCAAGGGCTGGGACACGTCCACGCCGATCGGCCCGTACCTCGCCGTCGACCTCGACCCGGACGACCTCGCGGTCCGCGCCTCCGTCGACGGCGTGCGCACGCAGGACGGTCGGACCTCCCAGCTGGTCACCGGCGTGCGCGAGATCGTCGCCCAGGTCTCCGAGATCTTCACCCTGCTGCCCGGCGACCTCGTGCTCACCGGCACGCCCGCGGGCAACGGGACGGTCGAGGCCGGGCAACGGGTCGAGGTCGAGGTCGAGGGCATCGGGTCGTTCGTCAACCCGATCCTGCGCCGGGACTGAACAGGACGGAGCGGACTGAACAGGACTGAGCGGGACTGAGGAGGTGGGCTGCCGGCGGGGCCCGCCGGCCGACGCCGTCGCGTCGGCCGGGACCGGTCGCCTCCCGGACGGGGCCGGTCGCCTCCCGGACGGGGCCGGCCGGGCGCCCGACTACCCTGGGACGCACCATGACTGAGTCCTCCTCCGGCGCCGCCCGGTCCGACGTCCGCGTCCGCTTCTGCCCCTCGCCGACCGGCACGCCCCACGTCGGGCTCGTGCGCACGGCCCTGTTCAACTGGGCGTGGGCCCGGCACACGGGCGGGACGTTCGTGTTCCGCATCGAGGACACCGACGCCGCGCGCGACAGCCAGGAGAGCTACGAGCAGCTGCTCGACACGATGCGGTGGCTCGGCATGGACTGGGACGAGGGCGTCGAGGTGGGCGGTCCGCACGGCCCCTACCGGCAGTCGGAGCGGTCGGAGATCTACGCCGACGTCGTCGCGCGCCTCACCGAGGCCGGGTACCTCTACGAGTCCTTCTCCACGCCGGAGGAGGTCGAGGCACGGCACCGCGCCGCGGGCCGCGACCCCAAGCTCGGCTACGACAACTTCGACCGCGACCTCACCGACGAGCAGCGGACCGCGCTGCGGGCGGAGGGGCGCGAGCCCACCCTGCGCATGCGCATGCCGGACACCGACGGCACCTTCACCGACCTCGTGCGCGGCGAGATCACCTTCACCGCCGGGTCCGTCCCGGACTTCGTGGTCGTCCGCGCCAACGGGCAGCCCCTGTACACGCTGGTCAACCCCGTCGACGACGCGCTCATGGGCATCACGCACGTGCTGCGCGGCGAGGACCTGCTCTCCTCGACGCCCCGCCAGCTCGCCCTGCACGCCGCGCTCGTCGAGCTCGGCATCTCCGAGCGGGTGCCGGAGTTCGGGCACCTGCCGTACGTCATGGGCGAGGGCAACAAGAAGCTGTCCAAGCGCGACCCGGAGTCGAACCTCTTCCTCCACCGCGAGCGCGGGATGATCCCCGAGGGCCTGCTCAACTACCTGGCCCTGCTCGGATGGTCCATCGCCCCGGACAACGACCTGTTCACGCGCGAGGAGATGGTCGAGGCCTTCGACATCCGCGACGTCCTGGCGAACCCCGCGCGCTTCGACAACGACAAGGCCACCGCGATCAACGCCGAGCACGTGCGACGGCTCGACGTCTCGGACCTGGCGCGTCGCCTCGTGCCGTTCCTGCACGCCGGCGGGTTCGTCGGGGCCGAGTCCTACGACGGCCTGGGGGAGCGCGAGCGCGAGGTCCTCGACGCCGCGGCACCCCTGCTCCAGACCCGCATGCAGGTCCTCGGCGAGGTCACCGACCTGGCCGGCTTCCTGTTCGTCGCACTCGAGGACCTCACCTACGACGAGAAGGCGGTCGGCAAGCTCGCCGACACCGCCCCCGACGTGCTCGCCGCCGGTCGCGCGGCCCTCGCCGCGCTCCCGACCGACGGTTTCACGACGCCGGAGATCGAGGCCGCTCTGCGGGCCGCGGTCGTCGAGGGGCTGGGGATCAAGCCCCGGCACGCGTTCGGGCCGCTGCGCGTGGCCGTGACCGGCAGGGCGATCTCCCCGCCCCTGTTCGAGTCGATGGAGATCCTCGGCCGGGACGAGACCCTCGCCCGGATCGACCAGCTCGCGGCGCGGCTGGGGGAGTAGCGGGGTCGGGCGCCCGGCGGCGGGCGCGGGCTCGGGCGCGCGAATCGTCCCGGCCACGCGCGGGGGCCGGTGGCTCCTCGGCGGCGACGGCGGAGAACCACAGGTGGCCCTGCCGCTCCGCGGGGGACCGGCGTCACGGCGGGCCCGTGAGGTCCCTCACCGCGGGCCCGATCCGGTTGGCCCGCCCGGTTCGAGAGGGTAAAGTTCAACGCCGGTACGAGGTCGTGGATGCGCGCTCGGGGAAGCCCCCGCAGCACGCGTCGGAGGACGACCGACTACCCCCTTGGGGTATGGTGTAATTGGCAACACGACTGGTTCTGGTCCAGTTATTCTAGGTTCGAGTCCTGGTACCCCAGCCATCCGGCGCCTCGGCGTCGGGGACACCGCTCACGCGGTGGTAGGCCCCCATCGTTTAGCGGCCTAGGACACCGCCCTCTCACGGCGGCGGCGCGGGTTCGAATCCCGCTGGGGGTACGCGGTGACTGACCTCACCGCCCCGTGGTTCGCTCAGCGAGTGACGACGGGGGTGCCGGTCCGGTAAAGTCTCCCGGGCGCCGCGGCGCACAGCACGACCTGACAACAGCACAACGCAGGCCCCCATCGTTTAGCGGCCTAGGACACCGCCCTCTCACGGCGGCGGCGCGGGTTCGAATCCCGCTGGGGGTACAGATCGACGGCCCCGGACCATCTGGTCCGGGGCCGTCGTCGTGCCCGGTCCCGGGCAGTCCTGCGGCCGCGCCTGCTGGGCAGGCCTGCGGCCGCGTCCGCACCGGGAGTCGCGGGCCCCCTGGGCCCGACGCCGGCCCGACCCGACCTAGTCCTCGGAGTCCTCGTCCGTGCTGCGCACGACCTCGCTCAGCCGGTTCCCCGCGGCGATGAGCGCGGGCGCGAAGTGCCGGCCGGGCTGGCGTCCCATCCGCTCGATCGGGCCGGAGACGGACACCGCGGCGACGACGCGGCCCGACGGCCCGCGCACGGGCGCCGAGACGGAGGCGACCCCCGGCTCGCGCTCGCCGACGGACTGGGCCCAGCCCCGGCGTCGGACCTGGGAGAGCATGGTCGCGGTGAAGGTGGCGCCGTGCAGCCCGCGGTGGAGCCGGTCCGGCTCCTCCCAGGCCAGCAGCGTCTGCGCGGCCGAGCCGGCGAGCATCGACAGCGTCGCGCCGACCGGGATCGAGTCCCGCAGGCCCACCGGGCGGTCGGCGGCGGCCACGCAGATGCGCTGCTCGCCCTGGCGGCGGAACAGCTGCGCGGACTCGCTGGTGTGGTCGCGCAGGGCGAGCAGCACCGGCCCGGCGGCGGCGAGGAGGCGGTCCTCGCCGGCGGCGGACGCGAGCTCCCCGAGGCGCGGGCCGAGGACGAACCGGCCCTGCATGTCCCGCGAGACGAGCCGGTGGTGCTCGAGCGCCACGGCGAGGCGATGGGCCGTCGGCCGGGCGAGGTGCGTGGCCGAGACGAGCTGGGCGAGGGTGGCCGGCCCCGACTCGAGTGCCGCAAGAACAGCCGCGGCCTTGTCAAGGACGCCGACTCCGCTAGAGTTGTCCATGGATCAAGACTACTATCTCAGACCCTGAGATGCACGCGCTTCCCCGTGAGACGCGGGACGGACCGGACGAAGGAGCAATCGATGAGCGGGACGCTCGCCGAGAAGGTATGGCAGGAGCACGTGGTGGCGCGTGGTGACGACGGCGCCCCCGACCTTCTCTACATCGACCTGCACCTCGTGCACGAGGTGACCAGCCCGCAGGCGTTCGAGGGCCTGCGGCTCGCCGGTCGCCAGGTGCGCAGGCCGGACCTGACGATCGCCACCGAGGACCACAACACGCCCACGGTGAACATCGACCTGCCGATCGCCGACCGCACCTCGCGCAAGCAGATCGACACGCTGCGGGCGAACGCCGAGGAGTTCGGGGTCCGCATCCACTCGCTGGGGGATGCCGAGCAGGGGATCGTGCACGTCGTCGGCCCCCAGCTGGGCCTGACGATGCCCGGCATGACCGTGGTCTGCGGCGACTCGCACACCTCGACGCACGGTGCCTTCGGCGCCCTCGCGTTCGGCATCGGCACCTCCGAGGTCGAGCACGTCCTCGCCACCCAGACCCTGCCGCTGGCGCCGTTCAAGACGATGGCGATCAACGTCGAGGGCGAGCTGCGCCCCGGCACGACGTCGAAGGACATCATCCTGGCCGTCATCGCCAAGATCGGCACCGGTGGCGGGCAGGGGTACGTCCTGGAATACCGCGGCGAGGCCATCCGCTCCCTGTCGATGGAGGCGCGGATGACGATCTGCAACATGTCCATCGAGGCCGGCGCCCGCGCGGGCATGATCGCGCCCGACGAGACCACCTTCGAGTACGTCAAGGGCCGCCCGCACGCGCCCCAGGGCGCGGACTGGGACGCGGCGGTCGAGCACTGGCGCACCCTGCGCACCGACGACGACGCTGTGTTCGACGCCGAGGTCACGCTCGACGCGGACGACCTGGAGCCGTTCGTCACGTGGGGCACCAACCCGGGCCAGGGCCTGCCGATCTCCGGCGCCGTCCCGGACCCCACGGACATCGCCGACGAGAACTCCCGCAAGGCCGCCGAGCGCGCCCTGGAGTACATGGCGCTGACCCCCGGCACGCCGCTGCGGGACATCGCCGTCGACACGGTGTTCATCGGCTCGTGCACCAACGGGCGGATCGAGGACCTGCGGTCCGTCGTCGAGGTGATCAAGGGCCGGAAGAAGGCCGAGGACGTCCGCGTGCTCGTGGTCCCGGGCTCGGCCCGGGTGCGGCTGCAGGCCGAGGCGGAGGGCCTGGACGAGGTCTTCGCCGAGTTCGGCGCCGAGTGGCGCAACGCGGGCTGCTCGATGTGCCTGGGCATGAACCCCGACCAGCTGGCGCCGGGGGAGCGGGCGGCGTCGACGTCGAACCGCAACTTCGAGGGACGCCAGGGCAAGGGCGGCCGCACGCACCTGGTCTCGCCGCTCGTGGCCGCCGCCACGGCGATCCGCGGCACCCTGTCCACGCCGGCCGACCTGGAGCCGGTCGGCGCCCCCGAGCCCGTCGCGGCCGGGGTCTGAGGAGGAGCACGCCATGGAGAAGTTCACCACCCACACCGGCGTCGGCGTCCCGCTGCGGCGCAGCAACGTCGACACCGACCAGATCATCCCGGCCGTCTACCTCAAGCGCGTGACCCGCACGGGCTTCGAGGACGCCCTGTTCGCCGCCTGGCGCGGCGACCCGGACTTCGTCCTCAACCAGCCGGCCTACGCGGGCGCCTCGGTGCTCCTGGCCGGCCCGGACTTCGGCACCGGCTCCTCGCGCGAGCACGCCGTGTGGGCACTGAAGGACTACGGGTTCCGGGTCGTCCTGTCGACGAAGTTCGCCGACATCTTCCGCGGCAACTCCGGCAAGCAGGGGCTCGTCGCCGGTCAGCTGTCCGAGGAGGACGCCGAGCTGCTGTTCAAGGTCCTCGAGGGCGACCCCGGCACCGCCGTGACCGTGGACCTCGAGGCGCGGATCGTCACCGCCGGCGATGTCACGGTGCCGTTCCAGATCGACGACTACACGCGCTGGCGCCTGATGGAGGGCCTGGACGACATCGGCCTCACCCTCCAGAAGGAGGACAGCATCACCGCCTACGAGCAGACCCGCGCCGACTGGCGCCCGAAGACGCTCCCGGCGCGCACCCTCGGCCCGGGCGAGGTCACGCTGGCCCGCCCGGTGGGCGAGGAGGCCGCGCTCGGCTGAGTGCGGGGGCCGTGCAGAACGGCAGGTCGCGTGCGGCGCGGCGACGCACGGGGCGCGCCGACAGCACGGCGCGCCGACAGCACGGCGCGCCGACCGAGCGCGATCCCCGGTCGTCGATGAACCCGGCGTGAGAGGTCTCTCCCGCTGACGCACCGGTGAGCACGCTCACCGCGCCCGGCGGCGCCCGGACGTATCCTGAACGCCGTCACGCACCGCCTGGTGCGCGGCCACGGCCCCGGGGAACCGACGGGGTGACCTGAGTCCGGGGTCCGCCGGGCGGCAAACGAGCGGAGGCTCGATGAGCGACGTGCTCACGAAGAACGACGTCCTGACGATCGAGGGCGGACGCCCGCTGACCGGGGAGATCACCGTCCGGGGCGCGAAGAACTTCGTCTCCAAGGCGATGGTGGCGGCCCTGCTGGGCGAGTCGCCGTCGGAGCTGCACAACGTCCCCGACATCCGGGACGTCGAGGTCGTCTCCGGCCTGTTGAGCATCCACGGGGTGGGCATCCAGCACGACCACGAGGCCGGCGTCCTGCACATGGACCCGAGCAACGTGGAGTCCGCCCACGTCGCCGACATCGACGCGCACGCCGGCTCCTCACGCATCCCGATCCTCTTCTGCGGCCCGCTCCTGCACCGCCTCGGGGAGGCGTTCATCCCCGACCTGGGCGGCTGCCGCATCGGCGACCGCCCGATCAACTACCACCTCGACATCCTGCGGGAGTTCGGGGCCGTGGTGGACAAGCAGCCCTCCGGCATCGCGCTCACCGCGCCGCGCGGGCTCCGCGGCTCGGTCATCGACCTGCCCTACCCGTCGGTCGGGGCCACGGAGCAGACGCTGCTCACGGCGGTGCGCGCCGAGGGGCGCACCGAGCTGCGCGGCGCCGCGACCGAGCCCGAGATCATGGACCTCATCGCCGTCCTGCAGAAGATGGGCGCGATCATCTCGGTCGACACCGACCGCACGATCCGCATCGAGGGCGTCGACCGGCTCGAGGGCTTTAGGCACCACGGCATCTCCGACCGCATCGAGGCCGCCTCCTGGGCATCCGCCGCGCTCGCGACCGGTGGCGACATCGTCGTCAAGGGCGCGACCCAGCCCGAGATGATGACGTTCCTCAACACCTTCCGGAAGGTCGGCGGGGCGTTCGACGTGCGCCAGGACGGCATCCGCTTCTGGCACCCCGGCGGAGCCCTCAACCCCATCGTCCTCGAGACGGCCGTGCACCCCGGCTTCATGACGGACTGGCAGCAGCCCCTCGTCGTCGCACTCACCCAGGCCGAGGGCCTGTCGATCGTCCACGAGACCGTCTACGAGAACCGCTTCGGCTTCACCGAGGCGCTGCGCGGGATGGGCGCCGAGATCCAGGTCTACCGCGACTGCCTCGGCGGCTCGCAGTGCCGGTTCGGCCAGCGCAACTTCTACCACTCCGCCGTGGTCTCGGGCCGCACGCCCCTGAAGGCGGCGGAGATCATCGTGCCGGACCTGCGCGGCGGCTTCTCCCACCTCATCGCGGCGCTCGCGGCCGAGGGATCCTCCCGGGTCCGCGGCATCGACCTCATCAACCGCGGCTACGAGCACTTCCTCGACAAGCTCACCGCGCTCGGTGCCGCCGCCCGCATGACCGACTGACGACGCGGCCGGGGAGCCCGCGCGCCCGGTACCCACCTCCGGCGAGGTCGTGCCTCACGTGGCGAGGTCGTGCTTCCGACGCACCACCTCGACGCTCCAGGCACGACCTCGGTGGTGGCCAGATCCTGCCCGACGCCGGTGCGCACCTTCGCGCACCGGCGTCGGTCGCGTCCGACGGCGAACCGCACGCCCGGCCGCGAACCGCACGCCCGGCCGCGAACCGCACGTCCGACGGCGATGACAAACCTCATGCCCCGGCCGTGACGGCAGCAGGTGAACCGGTGCGCGTACGCACGTGAGGGGGCGCTGATCGGGCGGCATCGTTGATGCCATGACACCGACGACCTCCTCCACCGCACCCGACCGTCACTCCGCCGCGCCCGCGACCGACGCCGTCATCGAGGCGGTCGGCCTGCGCCGTTCCTACGGCAGCCGTTCCGAGCGCTTCGAGGCGGTGCGCGGCATCGACCTCACCGTCCACCGCGGCGAGCTCTTCGCCCTGCTCGGCACCAACGGCGCCGGCAAGACCTCCACGCTCGAGGTCCTCGAGGGCCTCGGTCGGGCCAGCGCCGGCACCGTCCGCGTGCTCGACGGCGACCCCGTCGCGGACCGCGCGCGCATCCGTCCCCGCACGGGTGTCCTCCTCCAGGAGGGCGGGTTCGTCTCCGAGCTCACGGTGGCCGACACCGCGCGCTCCTGGCACGGCACGCTGCCGAGCTCCATCGGGCCGGAGGCCGCCCTGTCGATGGTCGAGCTCGACCACCGCGCCGACGTGCGCGTCCCGTCCCTGTCCGGCGGCGAGCGCCGCCGGCTCGACCTCGCGCTCGCCCTCATGGGTGACCCGGAGCTGCTGTTCCTCGACGAGCCCACCGCCGGCCTCGACCCGCAGTCTCGCGCGGTCCTGTGGGACATCGTGCGCGCCCGGCTGGCGAGCGGGACGACCGTGGTCCTCACCACCCACTACCTCGAGGAGGCCGAGTCGCTCGCCGACCGGATCGCCATCATGCACGGCGGCGAGATCGTGCGCGAGGGCACGCTCGCGCAGATCGTCGCCGACGAGCCGGAGCGGATCTCCTTCACCACGGCGGGGACCGAGGACCTGCCGGTGGCGGGCCTGCCGCACCTGCTGGCCCGGCCGAGCACCGCGGCCGGACGCACCGTCCTCGAGACGCACGACCTCCAGGCCACGCTCACCGCGCTGCTGACCGCGGCGGCGCAGGCCGGGGTCCGGATCGACAACCTCGACGCCCGGCACGCGTCGCTCGAGCAGGTCTTCCTCGCGATCGCCGGCTCCGAGCTCGACCAGGCGGCCGCCGCGTGAGCGGGCGGCCCACCACCGACCGTCACCACATCGCTGAGGAGCACCCCATGACCACGCAGCAGACCACCACGACCGCCCCCGACGTGGCAGGCCGGCCCCCGGCGGCCGGCTCGACCCAGCGGCGCGAGCTGCCGCCCGCCACCCCGCGGCGCAGCGGGCCGCTCGGCCGGATCGCCTCCCTCGCGGCCGCCGAGCTCAAGGTCCTCGGCCGCAACTCCGTGGCCGCGTTCTACGCCGTCCTCATGGCGCCGGCGATGGTCCTGCTGATGACGACGCTCCCGATCTGGGAGGACATCGCCGGGACCGCGGGCCCCGCGATGTCTGTGCGCGTGCTGGGGATGCTCGTCGTGTTCGGCATCGTCATGGCGATCTACTACAACCTCACGACGGCGGCGGTCGCCCGGCGCGAGTCCCTCGCCCTCAAGCGGCAGGTCTCCGGCACGGCACGCCCCTGGGAGGTCCTGACCGCGCTCGCCGTCCCGAACGTCGCGGTCTTCCTCGCACAGGTCGTCGTCGTCCTCGGCGTGGTGATCTGGCGGATGGAGATGCCGGCGATGACGAACCCGCTGATCGCCGTGGTCGGGATCCTGCTCGGCGCCGTCGTCTTCGCCCTGCTGTCCTACGTCACGACGATCGTCACCCGCACCGCCGAGTCGGCGCAGCTGACGACGATGCCGATGATGCTGGTCGGTCTCGTGATCTCCGGTGCCCTCGTCCCGATGTCCGTGCTGCCCGACCGGGCCCAGACCGTCCTCGAGCTCCTCCCGGTGCTGCCGGTCACCGAGCTCGTGTCGATCGGGTTCGGCGGTACGACCCTCGCCGGCCAGGACCTGTCCCTCGCGCAGACCTTCGCCGAGGCCGGGCGGCCCGTCGCGGTCCTCGCCGTGTGGGCCGTGGTGCTCGCGGCGGTCGTCTCGCGGAGGATGCCGTTCGAGCCGCGCCGCTGACCCGGCGCCGCCGGCACCGCGCCGCTGACCCGGTGCGGCCGGCATCGCGCAGCAGCCGGCACCACGCCGGCCCCCGGGCCGGGCCCGCCGCCGACGGTGGCGGGCCCGGCCTGGAAGACTGACCGCCTCGGGAGGAAGGACGACGATGAGGGTGCTGGATCGCTGGCGGAGCTCGACCGACGCCGCCCGGTTCGAGGCGTACACGTGGTGGTCGATCGCGGTCCTGCTGTGGATCGTCCCGTTCTTCGCCCTGGGGGTCGCGGGCGCGTCCACCGCGGACCTCGCCGTCGCAGACTCCGACGCACGCCTCCCGCTCACCCGGACCTGGACCGTCGTCGTCGTCGTGGGGGCGGCCGCCCTGCAGACCTGGTCGGCCACCCGCACGGCGCGGGAGTCCTGGTCCGTCCGTCTCGGACGCGGCACGCCGAGGCCGTCCACGCTCGTCCTCCTGCTCGCCTCGACCGTCCTCCTGGTCGCCGTCTCCGCGCTCGTCGTGCCGAGCTCGGACTCGTGGGTCAGCAGCGCGGAGTTCCTCGCCCTGGTGGCGATCACCGCGGGGGTGGCCGCGTACGGCGCGCGCTGGACCTTCCGGAAGCTCGTGATCGCCGTGGTCCCGGCCGCGATCGTCAGCGCCCTCACCAACCTGCTCATGAGAGAGATGGGCGTGCGGGACCTGCTCGTCATGGCGGTAGCCGACGGCCTCGTGATCCTCGGGTTCGGCGCCTCGGTCTGGCTGTCGGCCTGGATGGTCGAGGTCGTCCGCAGGCTCGAGCAGGCCCGGCACGTCGAGGGGCGCCTCGCGGTCGCCGAGGAGCGCCTGCGGTTCTCCCGCGACCTGCACGACACGGTGGGCCGGTCCCTGTCCGCCATCGCCGTGAAGTCCGAGCTCGCCGCCGAGCTCGCCCGGCGGGGGAGGAGCGAGGCGCCCGAGGAGATGACGAGCGTGCGGGACCTCGCCCACGAGGCGCTCGCCGAGGTCCGGTCCGTCGCCGCCGGCTACCGCACGGTGAGCCTGACCGACGAGCTCGAGGGGGCCCGCTCGCTGCTGCGCTCCACCGGCGCGGTGACGACGATGACCGGCGACGCCGACGGCGTGGGTCCCCTCGCGCAGGACGTGCTCGCCTGGGTGGTCCGCGAGGGCGTGACCAACGTCGTCCGGCACTCCTCGGCCCGCGCGGTCGGGCTCACCCTTGTCCGTGAGGAGGACGACGCGGTCCTCACGCTCGTCAACGACGGCGCCACCCCGGCGCCGGGCGCGCAGGACGCCGGGCTCGAGAACGGCGAGGCCTCCGACGACGACGATGCCGCCGTCGTTCGCGGCAACGGCCTCGCGGGCCTGGCCGAGCGCCTCGGGCGGATCGGCGGCACCCTGCGCACCGAGCGCTCGGGGCGCCGGTTCGTCCTCGTCGCGCGCGTGCCGGCCGATGCCACCGGAGGTGGTTCCTCGACCGCCGGGAGCGCGCCGTCGCCCACCGAGGCGACCGTGCCTGCGGAGACGACGGGCGGCCCCGCCGAGGCGGCCGCGCCTGCAGCGTCCTCGTCCGTGGGGACGGCGTCGTCCCCCGCTACCCCGTCGTCCCCGAACGCCGCGGAGGTGGCGCGATGATCCGGCTCCTGCTCGCCGACGACGAGACCCTCATCCGGGACGCCCTGGCCTCGCTGCTGCGCCTCGAGGACGACCTCGAGGTGGTCGCCGTCGCCGCCTCGGGCACGGAGGCACTCGACGCCGCCCGCAAGCACGAGCCCGACGTCGCCGTCCTCGACCTGCAGATGCCCGGCCTCGACGGCATCGCGGCATCCGAACAGATCCAGGCGGCCGTGCCCGGCTGCCGGTCGATCATCGTCACCAGCCACGGACGGCCCGGCTACCTCAAGCGCGCGCTGTCCGCCGGCGTCGCCGGGTTCCTGCCGAAGACCGTGTCCTCGACCGTGCTCAGCCAGGTCGTGCGGCAGGTCCACGGCGGGGGCCGCTACGTCGACCCCCAGCTGGCCGCCGAGGCCATCGGCGCGGGCGACTCACCGCTCACGCCCCGGGAGGCCGACGTCCTCGAGCTCGCCGAACAGGGGGCGCCCGTCGAGGAGATCGCCGAACGGGCGCACCTCTCGGCCGGCACGGTGCGCAACTACCTCTCCTCGGCGACCAGCAAGCTCGGTGCGGCCAACCGGCACGAGGCGGCGCACCGCGCCCGCGAGCACGGCTGGATCTGATCCGCGCCGCGTAGCATCGCCCGGTGCCCCGACCCGTCCCGCCCGCGCTCGGCGCGATCGCGGCGCTCCTCCTGCCGCCGCTGCGCACGCTGGTCGGCCGCCGCTGGTCCGGCACCCGGAACCTCCCGCGATCCGGCGGTTTCGTCGTCGCCGCCAACCACGTCTCCAACCTCGACCCGGTGCTGGTGGGCGACCTCCTCCTCACGCACGGTGCGCCGCCCGCGATCCTCGCCAAGTCCGAGCTGTTCGCCCGACCGGTGCTCGCGGCGATCCTGCGGGCCGCGGGCCAGGTGGAGGTGCGCCGTGACTCGGCCGACGCCGCGCGGGCCCTCGACGACGCACGGGCCGCGCTGAGGTCCGGCCGGTGCGTCCTGGTGTTCCCCGAGGGGTCCTTCACGCGGGACCCCGACCTGTGGCCGATGACCGGACGCACCGGGGCTGCCCGACTGGCGCTGGAGGCCGGCGTCCCCCTCGTGCCGGTCGTCACCTGGGGCGGCCAGCGTGTCCTGCCCCCGTTCACCTCGCGCTTCCGGCCCTGGCCCCGGGTGACGGCCGAGGTCGTCGTCGGGCGGCCGATGACCCGCGAGGACCTCCTGCCCGACGCTCCTGCGGCCCCGGAGGCGGCACCGGGTGCGGGGCCCACACCGGGGGCGACGCCGGGTGCGGACCTGACCGCGGACGAGCTCGCCGGGGCGACGGCACGGATCATGGACCGGCTCGCCGCGATGCTCGGGGTCGTGCGCGGCGAGACGCCGCCGCTCCGCCTGTGGGACACCCGCGTCGACGGCGACCCCCACCCCCGGCGGCGGCGCGGACGCTGAGGCGACCGCTCGTTCCCGCCCTCGACGTCCCGGCGGAGCGGGGGGCGACGCCCCGACATGCCGACCGGCCGGACCCGTCCTCGGGTCCGGCCGGTGGGGTTCGGGGTGGTCAGCCGGCGATCTCGATGTCGATGACCAGTCGCAGCGGGTCCGGCAGGACGAACACGCGGTACGGGCGGGCCGAGTCCACGCCGAGCACCACCTGGATCTGCCCCTCGAAGGGGGAGGACACGTACGCCTCGGTCACACCGGTGCCGGTGACCGGGATCACGCCGTCGACGAACTCCTCACCCTCCTCCGGGTACCGGAAGCCGGTGACCGACACGTGGAGGAACGCGTTGCCCTCGATGTCGATCGGCGCGCCGGAGCCGTCCTGGACCGGGTCGCCCGTGTAGTCCGCGTACCAGCCGGGGTTGCCGCCCTCGCCCTCGAGGTCCACGACCACACGGTCGTAGTACGGGTGGATGGCGGATCGGACGTCCACCGCCAGCAGCGGGCCGCCGGCCAGGTCGCCGGCGCCCTCGTCGGAGCTGCCGGGGGAGATCCACTGCGCGTCGGTGCCGCCGGGCTCCTGCTCGTCGCTCGCGCCCTCGTCCGGCGCCTGGGCACCGTCCTCGGACCCCGCCTCACCGTTCCCGGTGCTCGTCTCGGGTGGTTCGTCGCCACCGGTGGCCGCCTCGTCGTCGGTGGTCGAGGACTCCTCGTCCGCCCCACCGGGGGCCTCCTCGGTGGTGTCGGTGCCGGCCGTGGGCGCCTGCTGGGAGGGGGTGTCGACGTTCGCGCTGTCGTCCGTGCCCTGGTCGTCCTCGGACGAGCAGGCGACGAGTGTGGCGAGGAGGGCGGCGGTGGCGGCAGCGGCTGCCGCGCGACGTGCGCGCACGTGTTCTCCTTCGTTCTCGGGAGGGGGGCGGTCGGGGGCCCGCCGGGTCGGCATCGATCCTGCCCCACGTCAGGCGCTCGTCCGTCACGGCGTGGTCACAGGACAGACGCGATCGGGCGGCCGTTAGGCTTCGGGCGATGACTATCGAGAGCCGGGCCACAGACCGCAGGATCCGCGTCGCGCTGGTGTTCGGCGGGCGCAGCGGCGAGCACGAGATCAGCTGCGCGACGGCCGCCGGTGTGATGCGTGCGCTCGACCCGGATCGTTACGAGATCGTGCCCGTCGGTATCACCCGCGAGGGCCGCTGGGTGCTGGGACCGGCGGACCCGGCGGCGCTCGAGCTCGCCGCGCACGGGGCTGTGACCGAGGGCGCGGACGTCCTGCTCCGGCTCGACGGCGGTCGTGAGCTCGTCGTCGCCGACCAGCCGGACGCGGTCGCCGCCGCGCAGGGAGGCGTGCCGGGTGGTGACGACGCCCCCGTGGCGGTGGACGGCCTGCGCGCGCTCGGTGGCGTCGACGTCGTCCTGCCTCTCCTGCACGGTCCGTTCGGCGAGGACGGGACCCTCCAGGGGCTGCTCGAGATGGCGGACCTGCCCTACGTCGGCTCCGGGGTCCTCGCCTCGGCGGCAGGGATGGACAAGGACGCGATGAAGGCCATGCTGGCTGCGAGCGGACTCCCGGTCGGCCCGTACGTGTCGGTGCCTGCGCGTCGGTGGGAGACCGAGCAGGAGGCGGTCCGCGCGGAGATCGCGGACCTCGGGCTCCCGCTCTTCGTCAAGCCGGCCCGCGCCGGCTCCTCGATCGGCATCAGCAAGGTCGAGAACCTCGCGGACCTCGACGCCGCGATGGCCGAGGCCCGGCGGCACGACCCGAAGGTCGTCGTCGAGGCCGGCGTCCCGGGGCGCGAGATCGAGTGCGGCGTCCTCGGCGGGCACGGCACCGACGCGCCCCGGCCCTCCCTGCTCGGCGAGATCGTCCTGTCCGAGGCGCCCGCGGGCTTCTACGACTACGACGCGAAGTACGTCGACACGGACGGCCTGGAGATGTCGGTCCCCGCCGACCTGCCGGGCACCGTGGCCGACCGCGTCCGTGAGCTCGCGGTCCGGGCCTTCGAGGCGCTCGGCTGCGAGGGGCTCGCCCGCGTGGACTTCTTCGTCGACGGCGAGACGATCGTCGTCAACGAGATCAACACGATGCCGGGCTTCACGCCGTTCTCCATGTTCCCGGTCGTGTGGGAGGCCACGGGCCTGCCCTACGCGGAGCTCCTCGACGAGCTCATCGCTCTCGCGCTCGAGCGGCCCGTCGGTCTGCGCTGACACGTGCGCGCGGCGCGCGCGGGCGGGTCACCGGCCGTCGTCGGTGCCCGTCTCGTCGATGCCCGCGTCGTCGGTGGCCGTGTCGCCGGTGCCCGTCTCGCCGGACCGGGCACCCGCGGAGCCCGCCTCGGCGGACTCGACCTCGGCCGCGCCCACGCAGCTCGCCACGTGCTCCGTGGCCTCGACCGCGCCGTCGAGGTCGACGAGGACCGCGGAGGCCTGGTCGGACAGCTCCGCCGGAACCACCACCTCGATCGCGGGCCGGCGACCGTAGGACACCCAGCTCGACTCCACGCCCTCCGGCGCACCGTCCTCGAGGACCGCCCCGGCGTCGGTGTGGATCCAGTCGTGCACCCGGCCGTCCGGCAGTTCGATCGACAGGCACTCGGCCGTGGTCGGCGGCGGTGGTTCTACCCCGCAGCGCAGCGTGATCGCGGGCTCCCCCCACGCCGTGGAGGCCTGGGAGTCGGTGGACCGGCGCTCGCCGTCGGCCAGCACGTCGGGGGTGGCCTGGAGGACGTCGCCGCAGTCCGGTGCGGCGGCCGACGGCGCCGGCTCCAGGGAGACGGGCGTGCCGCACGCGCCGAGGAGAAGTGCGGTCGCGGTGGCCGTCAGGGCGAGCGGGCGACAGCGAGGCATGCCCGAAGGGTACGTCCCGCCCTGGGTAGCGTGGCCGGGTGACCACCGATCCCGCGAGCCCCGGGCCACACGTCGACACCGACGCCACCAGCGCCGACGACCCGGGCGGGCACGCCACCACCGTGCGCGACGTCGGGGAGGACGGGGTGCTCGCCGTCCTGCTCCCCGAGCTCCCGGTCGGGGACCGCACGCTCGTCGGCCCGGGCGACGACTGCGCCGTCGTCGCCTCCAGCGACCCCCGGCTCGTGGTCAGCGCCGACATGCTCCTCGAGGGCCACCACTTCCGCACCGACTGGGGCACGGGCATCGACGTCGGGCGGCGGGCCGCCGCGCAGAACCTCGCCGACGTCGCGGCCATGGGCGCCGACCCGCTCGCCCTCGTGGTCTCGCTGGGGCTGCCGGGGGACACGCCGCTGGCCCGGGTGCGCGACCTCGCGCGCGGGCTGGCCCTGGCCTGCGGACCGATCGGCGTCGGCGTCGTCGGCGGGGACCTCACCGCCTCCGAGCGGCTCGTGATCTCGGTGGCGGTGCACGGCGACCTGCGCGGCGGCGAGCCCGTGCTGCGCAGCGGCGCCCGACCCGGCGACGTCCTCGCGCACGCCGGCGTCCTCGGCCGGGCCGCCGCCGGCTACGCGCTGCTGTCCGCCGGTCGGACCGGTGGCGACGGTACCGACGCGCTCGTGGCGGCCTTCCTCAGCCCCGATCCGCCGATCGCCCTCGGTCCCGTGGCCCGTGAGGCCGGCGCCACCGCCATGATCGACGTCTCCGACGGCCTGCTGCGGGACGCCGGCCGGATCGCCCGGGCCTCCGGCGTCGTCGTCGACGTCGACTCCCGTGCGGCCGGCGAGGCGGACCTCGACGCGCTCGGCCCCGTGGCGGCCGAGCTGGGCAACGACCCCATGGAGTGGGTGCTGCGCGGCGGCGAGGACCACGGGCTGCTCGCCACCTTCCCGGCCGGCGCGCCCCTGCCCGAGGGCTTTCGGGCCATCGGGCGGGTGCGCGCGCTCGACGACGTGAGCGGGATCGAGGCGCCGACGCCGACCGTGGACGGCCTCGGCGCGTCCGTGCTCCTCGACTCCGGGCCCGTGGGCGGGATCGGCGGCTGGGACCACTTCGTGTAGCCGCGGGTCCCGCGCGCCGGGGGAACGACGAAGGACCCCGCCCGACGGGCGAGGTCCTTCGCGGCGGGGCCGGCTGCGCGCCGGCGCGGGGGTCAGCTCTTGACGTAGCGCGTGACCTTGTCGGCCTTGAGGCACGACGTGCACACGTTCATGCGCTTGGGCGCACCGTCGATGTTGGCGCGGATGCGCTGGATGTTCGGGTTCCAGCGGCGCGACGTGCGCACGTGCGAGTGCGACACGGTCTTGCCGAAGCTGGGGTGCTTGCCACAGATGTCGCAGGTCGCAGCCACGGTGGATCTCCTGAGCTCGTACGGGACGGCCGCGACGGGAGCCGCGGGCCGATGGTCGGCACGCCCATACGACGGCCGAGGGCCGGACGGGCAACCGGGACAGCGTACCCGAGTGGCTACCGCGGCCCCAAGGGGCGGCGGCGCCCGGTCGCGTGCGTTGAGACACAGACCTCGCCACGTCGCCGGACCCGGACACGCAGGTCCCGGGGCAGGCAGGCGCTGTGGAGGAGCAGGTCCGGGCGGAGGTGGGGACACGCAGGTCGCGGCGTCGGTGGCCGGACGTAGCCTGGCCCCGTGACCAGTGCTGCGGACGAGCGGGGCGGCCCGGACCCGGCCGGCCTCGAGGCCCCCGTCGGCCGACTCGTGCGCAAGGCCGCCGCGGACAAGTTCGCCCGGCTCGGCGTGCGCACGCAGCGCGACCTCCTGCGCCACTACCCCTTCCGCTGGGTCGCGCCCGGCCGGCTCTCCTCGCTGGCCGACCTGCACCCCGGTGAGCAGGTGACGGTCGTCGCCGAGGTGGTCGGCGCGGAGACCCGGGTCTCGCGCGCGGGCGGGCGCGGGGGCTCCCGCCTGGTCGTG
Source organism: Georgenia sp. Z1491 (assembly GCF_049856175.1). Classification (GTDB taxonomy): domain Bacteria; phylum Actinomycetota; class Actinomycetes; order Actinomycetales; family Actinomycetaceae; genus JB111. The sequence goes on along the minus strand of NZ_JBNDNA010000005.1, from coordinate 41,314 downwards.
ACGATCACGGACGGCTCGGCGTTCCTCACGCTCGTGTTCTTCGGCTCGAGCCCCCGTTCATTCGGGATGCACACGCGACGGCTCCGCGCGGGAGTGCGCGGCCAGTTCACCGGCGAGGTGTCGGTGTTCCGCGACGAGCTCCAGCTCACCCACCCCGACTACCAGACCTTCGAGCCCGACGCCGAGGGCGCGGCCGCCGAGGCGCTCGCCGCCGAGGAGGCCCTGCGCCCCACGCCGATCTACCCGGCCACGCGCGGTCTGCCCTCGTGGGTCGTCGCCGGCACCGTGCGCTCGGTCCTCGACCCCCTGCGCCCGGGCGACCTGCCGGAGCCGCTGCCCGAGGCCTACCGAGCCGAGCACGGGTTGCTCGGCTCGCTCGCGGCGCTACGCGCGATCCACCACCCGACCGACGAGCGGGAGGTCGCCGCCGGCGCGCGCACCCTCCGCCACGAGGAGGCGTTCCTCGTCCAGACGGCGCTCGCCCGGCGCCGGGCCGTGGCCGCCGGGGACGGGGCCGAGCCCAACGCGCCGGTCGACGACGGCCTGCTCGCCGCCTTCGACCGCTCCCTGCCGTTCACGCTCACCAGCGGTCAGGACGAGGTCGGCGCCGCGGTCGCCGAGGACCTGGCCGGCACCTCGCCGATGCAGCGACTCCTGCACGGCGAGGTCGGATCGGGCAAGACCGTGGTCGCCGCCCGTGCCATGCTCCAGGTCGTCGACGCCGGGGGGCAGGCGGCGCTGCTCGCCCCCACCGAGGTCCTCGCCCAGCAGCACCACCGCGCGCTCACCGAGCTCCTGGGGCCGCTCGCGCGGGCCGGCCGGCTGGACGCCCCCGACGGGCCGGCCACCCGGGTCGGCCTGCTCACCGGCTCCCAGCCCGCGGCCGTGCGGCGCGACGAGCTCGCCCGGCTGGCCTCGGGCGAGACCGGCGTCGTCGTCGGGACGCACGCGCTGCTCACGGACACGGTGCAGATCCCGTTCCTGCGCCTCGTCGTCGTCGACGAGCAGCACAAGTTCGGGGTCGAGCAGCGCGACGCCCTGCGCACGCGCGGCGAGGCCGTGCCCCACCAGCTGATCATGACGGCGACGCCGATCCCACGGACCGTGGCGATGACCGTCTTCGGTGACCTGGAGACCTCGGTCCTGGGGGAGCTGCCCGCGGGGCGCTCGCCGATCGCCACCACGCTCGTCCCGGCGGCCAACGAGAGGTGGATGGCACGCGTGTGGGAGCGCGTGCGCGAGGAGATCGACGCCGGGGGGCGGGCCTACGTCGTCGTGCCCCGGATCGATGCCGGTGACGACGACGAGCCCGCCCAAGGGGCATCCGGCGCAGCGCCCGACGACGCACCCCGCCCGCTCCCGTCCGCGTCGGTCGAGGAGACCTCGGCGCGACTGGCCGCGGAGCAGGCGCTGGACGGCGTGCGGGTCGGTGTCCTGCACGGGCGGATGGCCGCCGAGGACAAGGAGGCCGCGATGGCCGACTTCGCCTCCGGGGCGACGCCGGTGCTCGTGGCGACGACCGTCGTCGAGGTCGGTGTGGACGTGAGCGAGGCGAGCATCATCGTGGTCCTCGACGCCGACCGGTTCGGCCTGTCCCAGCTGCACCAGCTGCGCGGACGGGTGGGCCGCGGCTCGCGGCCCAGCCTCTGCCTCGTCGTCAGCGCCGCGGAGCCCGGGACGCCCGCGTGGGAGCGCCTCGAGGTGTTCGCGTCGACGTCGGACGGCTTCGCGCTCGCCGAGGCCGACCTGTCGATGCGCCGCGAGGGTGACGTCCTCGGCACCGCCCAGTCCGGGCGCACGAGCGGGCTGCGGCTCCTTCGCCTCGCACGCGACGCCGACGTCATCGCCGCCGCGCGGTCCGCGGCGCGCGAGCTCGTGGCGGACGACCCGGACCTCGAGCGCCATCCCGGTCTCAGGGACGCGATCGCGATCGAGCTGGCCGACGGCGAGGACGAGTACCTCGACAAGACGTGAGCAGTCGTGGGCTCCGTGCTCAACGCCATTGCCTTAGCGTTGAGCACAGCGGCGTCGCGCCTGCGCGCGCTCGCCGGGAACGGTGCGGCCCGCAGCGTGGTCCGGTCGGTGAGGCAGCGGGGTAGGTGCCCGGTCAGCGGCCACGGGGGGGCTGACTCGCCGCATACCTCACTGACTCGGCGACGGCGCTCCGCGGGGTCACCGCACCGCACCGCACGGGGCAGAACCGCGCTCACTCGTCACCGTTGGGACGGGCAGCTAGTGCTCGTACGGGGGTGGCGGGGAGGTCACCACCGCCGCCACGAGGAGCGAGACGGCGAGCGCGACCGCGGTGAGGAGGCCGAGCGGCGTGCCCGCCCAGATCGCGAGCCCCACCGCGACGGAGGCGACGACGGCGACGTCCGGTCCGGTGAGGAGCAGCATGATCGACCCGACCGGGACGGGCCCCATGGGGGAGGGGGCCACCGGGCCGGTGCCGGTGTCGTCCTTGCGGTAGGCCCAGCGCAGTGCGGCGCCCGCCCAACCGAGCGCTGCGGCGGCGAGGACCGGGACCCACATCAGGACGTCGAGGACCGGCCCGCGGCCGCCGCCCGCGTGCGTACCGACCACCACGGCGGCCCCGACGACGAACGGCGCGAGCGCCACCCACGACCACACGAGGCGGGTCACCCGGTGCGCGCGGGCACTCATCGGCAGGTGCGCGTCGAGCCCCTCGTGGGTGCGGGCGATGCGGGCGCCGGTCGCGCTCGCGCACGCCGAGACGTAGCCGAGCGCCCCGACGGCGACCGGCAGGACCCAGCCCGGCGCCGCGCGGACGTCGGCGACGAGCGCGAGCGCGAGCACGGCGAGCAGGGGCCGGAGCGCAAGGGAGGGGCGCCGCAGGGTGGCGACAGCGTCGGCCGCGACGAGCGCCGCCGGCGCTCGGACCGCGCGAGGCAGGCGGGCGAGCAGCCCCCATCCGGCCCGGCGACGCACGACCGTGGCGCCCTCTCCGACGGCCAGGGCGCCGAGCGTGCGGGTGTCGAGGGTGGTGAGCGCGAACCCCGCGGATCCTGCGACCCCTCCGCCGCGGGCGAGCTCGGCGTCGGGGATCCGGGCGACGCTGCTCCGCGCGAGCACGCCGGCCACCACGGCCGCCGCGAGACCGAGGCCGGCGACGGCGAGCAGCACGGGCACCGGCGGCAGGGCCGGGACGTCAGGCGCCGCCACGAGCACCACGAGCGCACCCGCGACGACGACGAGAAGAGCCCCGCCCGTGGCGACCTCGACCGCCCGGCCCGTGGCCCGGCGTCGGAAGCGAGACTCCGGTGCGGACGCGTGACCGCCACTCGGACCGCCGTCGGCCTCGCCTGCGGTGTCGGCGTGCGCGGCGGGCCCCCGGGCCTGGGCCGGGACGAGGGCGAGGCAGGCCGCTCCGGTGAGCGCGGCGGCGAGCGCGGCGGCGGAGGCGACCGGCCCGGCGGCGACGTCCTGCCCGCCGAGGGCAGCCGCCGCGACGGCACCCAGCCCACCGCCGACGACCGCCCCCAGGGCGGGCCAGCGCCACGCCGCCGGACCGATGAGCGAGAGCCGGTCCACCGGGAGCGGCAGCCACCACCGCACCCGCTCGCGGTCGAGCCCCACCGGGCCCAGGCGGCGCGAGAAGCGGACCACCGAGAGCAGGGCGGCCGCCAGCGCGAGCAGCCACACCCAACCGGCGTCGATCCGCCCGGCGCCGCCTCCCGCGCCCGCCGAGAGCGCCCCGGCGTCCCGGGCCGCGTAGAGCGCGGAGGCCAGGGCAATCACCGCTGCCAGGACGCCCATGTAGACGTCCGCCAGGGTGTCGGCGAGCGTCGTCGACGCCCCCAGGGAGCGCCGCCGGTCCGTCCAGCGCCGCACGGCACGGCCCGCAGGCGCGGGGCCCGACGCGGGGAGGCAGGGCGCCGGGTGGCCGGCCCCGGGAGCGGGCGTCGTCACAGGCCGGCCACGACGTCGGCGCCGTCCTCCGCGTCGGTGAGCCGCACGCCGTCGTCGGACAGCACGAGCACCGAGGTGGCGGCGAGCTGCACGGTGGCCGGGTCGTGGGAGGCGAAGAGCACCGTCCGCCCGGCCTCGCGCTCGTCGGCGAGCCGGTCCGCCACCCGGTGCCGGGCCGCGGTGTCGAGCCGGGACTCGGGCTCGTCGAGGACGAGGAGCTCGCGCGGCCGGGCGAACGCCGCCGCGAGCAGCAGGCGGCGGCGCTGCCCGGAGGACAGCGCGGCCGGCACGGCCCGGGAGCGCTCGGCGAGCCCGAACTCCGCCAGCAGCTCGGCCGTCAGCGTCCCGGGGTCCGAGACCCCGTGCCCGAGCGCGGTGAGCTCGAGGTGCTCGGCGGCGGACAGGCCGGGGAAGAACACCTCGTCCCCCAGGTCGTGGGAGACGGCCGCCCGCTGGCGGGCCGAGCGGGGGTCCGGCAGCCCGTCGTCGATCCGGGCCTCGCCGCCGAGGGCAGGCAGCATGCCGAGCACCGTACGCAGGACGGTCGACTTCCCCGTGCCGTTGACGCCGACCACCGCGAGCGCCTCGCCCGGTCCCACCGAGAACGACACGGGCGGACAGACCGGGAACGCGTAGCCGACCTCCAGGTCCGTGGCCTCCAGTCGCATCCGTGCAGGTTACGGCGTGCGGGCATCTCCGCGGGTGTGCGGTCACGCAGGTGCGTGGGCCCGCGGGTGTGGCGACCGTCGGCCGGACGGCACCGTCGTCGGACGTAGGGTGCTGACGTGACTCGGATCGTGGCGGGCAGCGTCGGCGGACGCACGCTCAAGGTCCCCCGTTCGGGCACCCGCCCCACGTCGGAACGGGTCCGCGAGGCCCTCTTCTCCTCCCTGGGCTCGATGGGCGCGCTCGAGGACGCCGTCGTGCTCGACCTGTACGCCGGCTCCGGCGCGCTCGGGCTCGAGGCCGCCTCCCGCGGCGCCCATGGCGTCACCCTGGTCGAGCGTGCGGCACCGGCCGCCGCCGTGATCCGGGACAACGTCCGCACCCTCGGGTTCGCCGGCGTCACCGTCGTCACGGCCGACGTCGCCGCCTTCGCCGCCGCTCCGGCCCGCGCGTCCGCCGACCTCGCGTTCCTCGACCCGCCCTACGACCTGGCGGCGGCCGACCTCGACGCCGTCCTCGCCGACCTGACCACCCACGGCCACCTCGCGGACGGGGCGATCGTCGTCGTCGAACGGGACCGGCGGGCGCCGGAGCCGACCTGGCCGGCCGGGCTCGCCGCCCTGCGCACCCGCCGCTACGGCGACACCACCGTGCACCTCGCCGTCCACGAGCCTGCGGCGGCTACCGTGGACGCACCATGAGTCTTGCCGTCTGCCCCGGATCCTTCGACCCGGTCACCCTCGGTCACGTCGACGTCGTCCGGCGGGCCCGAGCGATGTTCGACCACGTCGTCGTCGCCGTCGCGACGAACGCCACCAAGCGCTACCTGTTCACCGACGCCGAGCGCGTCGACCTCGCGCGCAGCGCGGTCGCCGACCTCGACGGCGTGCGGGTCGAGCTCGTGCCCGGGCTGCTCGCGCAGTACTGCGCGGACGTCGGCGCGAGCGCCATCGTCAAGGGCCTGCGCGGCGCCGCCGACGTCGACGCCGAGCAGGCGATGGCCCTGATGAACCGGCACCTGACCGGCGTGGAGACCGTGTTCGTCATGGGCGACCCGCGGCTCGGCCACGTCGCCTCCTCGATGGTCAAGGACGTCGCCCGCAACGGCGGCGCCGTCGACGACCTCGTACCGGCCGACGTCGCCGCCGCGCTGCCCCACGCACTTCGCCGATCCGCCGGTGGTCCCGGCGCGCGGCCGGTCCCCGCCTCCGGCGGCTCCGGTCCCGACGCCGCGCCGCCCCGACACCCAGGAGTCCAGGTATGACCTCCGAGCCCATCGACGCCACGCACGACGCCGGAGAGTCGCTCCTTGCGATCCTCGACGAGCTGCGCCGGATGGTCACCCAGGCGCGGTCGATGCCGATGTCCTCCTCCGCGATCGTCAACCGGGCCGAGGTCCTCGACCTCATCGCGTCGGCCAGGTCCGTGGTCCCGGAGTCGATCGCCGCGGCGGACACGATCGTCGCGGACGCCGACGCCGTCCTCGAGCGCGCCCGCACACAGGCCGAGGAGATCGTCGCCGAGGGCGAGCAGCAGGCCGCGCGCCTCGTCCAGGACGAGCCCGTCCTCGCGCAGGCGAACGAGCAGGCCCGGCGCATCGTCGCCGAGGCCGAGCAGCAGGCCGCCCGCCGGGCCGCGGACGCCGACTCCTACGCCGCCGAGCACCTGAGCCGGTTCGAGAAGGAGCTCGACCAGCTCACCCAGCAGGTGCGCGCGGGCCGCCAGTACCTCGCCGGCGGCGCCGGCCTGCGCCAGGAGTCGCGTGGGCCGGGGGACGCCGAGCGCACCGCCGAGCAGGGTGAGCGTCGCGAGCACCGGCCCGAGCACGGACGGCCGGAGAGCCGATGAACGCGCCGCTGACGATCTCGGTCCGCGACCTCGCGCGGCGCCCGGGGTCCGTGCGTCAGCTCGAGCTGACCGCGCCCGCCCCGGAGGAGATGGGCACCGCCGTCCTGCAGGTCGCGCCCGGCTCCGACCTCGACCTCGACCTCACCCTGTCGGCGGTGTCCGACGGGATCCTCGTCACCGGCCCCGTGCGTGCGCGCCTGACGGGTCAGTGCGCGCGGTGCCTGGACCCGATCTCGCCCGAGATCGAGGTCGAGCTCACCGAGCTCTTCTACCACCCGGACGTCCGCGCCCGTCTCGTCGAGGACGGCGACGAGGACGCGGAGGACTACCCGGTGGTCACCGGCGACGACCTCGACCTCGAGGCCGCCGTGCGTGACGCCGTCGTGCTCGATCTGCCGTTCACGCCGCTGTGCCGGCCCGACTGCCAGGGTCTGTGCTCCGTGTGCGGCATCCGGCTCGACGACGCCGAGCCCGGCCACGCGCACGAGGATCTGGACCCGCGCTGGGCGGCGCTCGCCGCGTTCTCGAGCGAGGGCACCGAGGGCGGGGCCGACGGTGGGTCCGACGCCGACGACGGGACCGCCGGAGAGGCGACGTCCGACGCCGAGGGTGGGGCACACGGCGCTGGGTCCGACGCCGACGCCCCCGACCGGCGAGGCAGCGAGTGACCCGGAGCAGGTCCAGGCGCTCCCCCGACGAGGGCCCGGCCCGCCGCTCCGACGTCGAGCGACTGACCGAGGCCCTCGGCGTCGAGATCGATCCGGAGCTCCTCGTCCTCGCCCTCACGCACCGCTCGTTCGCGCACGAGGCAGGCGGTCTGCCGACGAACGAGCGCCTCGAGTTCCTCGGCGACTCCGTCCTCGGCGTCGTCGTCACCGAGCACCTGTACCGCGGCCACCCGGACGTGCCCGAGGGGGACCTGGCCCGCATGCGTGCGGCCAGCGTGTCCCAGAAGGCGCTCGCCGTCGTCGCCCGGGACCTCGGCCTGGGGGACTACGTCCTGCTCGGCCGGGGCGAGCGGACCTCCGGCGGGCGGGAGAAGGACTCGATCCTGTCCGACGCCGTCGAGGCGCTCATCGGCGCGGTCTACCTCGGGCACGGTCTCGAGCGCACGCGCGAGGTCGTCACCCGGCTCGTCGGCCCGATCCTCGACCGCGCGAGCTCGCTGGGTGCCGCCCTGGACTGGAAGTCCTCCCTGCAGGAGGCCGCGGCCGCCGCCGGCCTGCCGGCCCCGACCTACGAGCTGAGTCACGTGGGTCCCGACCACGCTCGGGTCTTCACCGCCGTGGTCACCTTCGACGGCGCGGTCGCCGGCACCGGTGGGGGAGCGTCGAAGAAGGTCGCCGAGGCCGAGGCCGCCGAGGCCGCCTACGGCTGGGTGACCGCACGGGGCGCCGGGTCGACCGGCGGAGAGGATGCCGGATCGCACGACGACGGCGGACCGCTCGACGACGCCGAGACGACCCGCGACGCCGGACCCCACGATGCCGGAACCCCGTCGGACGACGCGCCCGAGGAGCCGACCGCGTAGTGCCTGAGCTGCCCGAGGTCGAGGTCGTGCGTGCGGGCCTGGTCCCCGCGCTCGTCGGACGGGAGATCGCCGACGTCGAGGTCCGCCACCCGCGTGCCGTGCGGAACACCGCCGGCGGGTCCGCCGCGTTCGCGGCCCTGCGGGGCCGGGAGGTCGTCGGCGTCGTCCGCCGTGGCAAGTACCTGTGGCTGTTGCTCGACGACGGCAAGGACGCCCTGCTCGCCCACCTCGGGATGTCGGGCCAGATGCTCGTCCAGCGGCCCGGGACCTCCCTGGAGCCCGGCCCCCACGTGCGGGCCCGGCTCGTCGCCGACGACGGCGGCGAGGTGTGGTTCGTCGACCAGCGCACCTTCGGCTACGTCGACCTCACCCCGACCGTGGCGACCCCGGACGGCGGCCCCGGTGGGCGAGGCTCCCCGGCGCGCGTGCTGCCCCGGCCGGTCGCCCACGTGGCCCGCGACCTGCTCGACCCCGACCTGGACATGGCAAGCCTCGTGGCGCGTACCCGGCGGCGCCGCACCGAGGTCAAGCGGGCGCTGCTGGACCAGACGCTGGTCTCCGGCGTCGGGAACATCTACGCGGACGAGGCCCTGTGGCGCGCCCGGCTGCACGGGACGCGGGCCACCGACGCCCTGCCGCCCGCCCGGCTGCGTGAGCTGTACACGGCGGCCGGCGACGTCATGGCCGAGGCGCTCGCCCAGGGCGGCACGAGCTTCGACGCGCTCTACGTCAACGTCGCCGGCACGCCCGGCTACTTCGCGCGGTCGCTGCACGCGTACGGCCGAGCGGGGGAGCCGTGCGACCGGTGCGGCACCCTGCTGCGAATCGAGCCGTTCATGAACCGGCGCTCCGTCTCGTGCCCCAGGTGCCAGCGGCGGGCGCCGCAACGATCGGGCTGACGACGAGCACGTTCGCGCCGGCTGAGGTCGCGCTCGAGAGGGGTACCGCGCAGGTCTCCTTCGGCGTAGCGGGCTCGCCTACCGTGGACCGATGGACAACCGAGCAGAAGTGAGGGAGTTCCTCACCACACGGCGCGCACGGGTCACCCCGGACGACGTCGGACTGCCCCCCGGCGGGAACCGCCGTGTGGAGGGCCTGCGCCGCACGGAGGTGGCGACGCTTGCCGGTGTGAGCGTGGAGTACTACACGAAGCTCGAGCGCGGTGCGATCAGCGGCGCGTCGCCGGAGATCCTCGACGCGATCTCGAAGGCGCTGCGCCTCGACGACGCCGAGCGGGCGCACCTGTTCGACCTCGCCCACGCGGCCGGCCCGGTCGCTCGGCCGCCGCGGCGACGCAGTGTGAGGTCCTGGCGGCCGCACCCGAGCCTGCAGTGGATGCTCGATGCCGTGACCGGTGGCCCGGCATTCGTCCGCAACGGCCGGATGGATGTCCTGGCCACCAATGCGCTGGCGCGGGCGTTCTACACGGACGTCTACGACATGCCCGGCCGCATTCAGGGGCAGCCGCCGAACATCGCCCGGTTCACGTTCCTCGACGAGCGGGCCCACGACTTTTACCCGGACTGGGACATGTTCGCCGATGTGACGGTGGCAATCCTGCGCACCGAGGCGGGCCGCGACCCGCACAACAAGGAGCTGCACGACCTGATCGGTGAGCTGTCCACCCGCAGCACCGAATTTCGGACCCGGTGGGGCTCGCACAACGTCCGCCACCATGGCACCGGCTTCAAGTCCTTCCGCCACTCGGTGGTCGGTGAGATGACCTTGGCCTTCGAGGGCATGGAGATGGAGTCCGAGCCCGGGCTGTCGGTCACGGTCTACGCCGCCGAGCCGGGCTCGGAATCAGCGGAGAAGATGCAGCTGCTGGCCTCCTGGTCCGCCGTCGAGGACCCCACGGCGTCCCGGGAGCCCGCGCGCGAGGCGGAGAGCTCCGAGCGCTGAGTGCGGGCCCCGGACGGTGGTGGTACTACCAGGGACTCCCTCGTGCGCGCTCGCGTGCCTAGCGGGGGTGGGCCGGGCGCTGCCTGCTGGACCACTGTCGACGGAAGAGGACTCCATGCCCACGATCGCCATCATCGGTGCCGGCCCGGTAGACGCCGGACGGGCCCATGACGCCGGCGTTGTGGATGACGGCGTCGAATCGGCCGTGCTCGTTCGCCTGCACGGCGACCAGGCGGGTCTCGTCGTCACGGGCGAGGTCGCCGAGGACGGAGCCGAGCGCCCCGGGTATGACCGATTCCTCGAGCCGCTCGCGGCCACGTGCGTGCACGACGACCTCGTGGCCCCGTTCGACGATTGCCTGCGCGGTCAGCCGCCCGAGGCCGGCCGCCCGGGAGACCCTCGGGGTACCCCTCACAGACGGGACTCCCTCGGTCGAGCCGGCCGACGTAGCGTCGAGCGCATGACCGACACCACGATGGAATACCGCCACCTCGGACGCTCGGGCCTGCTGGTCAGCCGGATCGGACTCGGCTGCATGAACTTCGGCGACGCCACCGGCAAGCAGGAGGCGTTCGAGATCATGGACCGGGCCATCGAGCTCGGTGTGAACTTCTTCGACACCGCCGACGTCTACGGCGGCCCCCAGAAGCCCGACATGGAAAAGGGGTACGGGACGTCGGAGGAGATTGTCGGGAACTGGCTGAAGGCGTCCGGCCACCGCGACGACATCGTGCTGGCCACCAAGCTGTACCAGCCAATGGGTCTCGGTCCGAACGACCGCCGGCTCTCCGCCTACCACATCCGCCGGGCCGTCGATGCGAGTCTGCGGCGGCTGCAGACCGACCACATCGACGTCTACCAGATGCACCACGTCGACCGGGCCACCCCGTTCGACGAGATCTGGCAGGCCATGGAGCAGCTGGTCGCCGCGGGCAAGATCAGCTACGTCGGCTCCTCCAACTTCGCCGGCTGGGACGTGGCGACCGCGCACCTGACCGCCCAGCACCGGAACTTCTTCGGGCTGGTGTCGGAGCAGAGCCTGTACAACCTCGCCAACCGGGCCGTCGAGCGGGAGCTGATCCCGGCACTCGAGCACTTCGGCATCGGCCTGATCCCCTGGAGCCCGCTGGCGATGGGCGTGCTCGCCGGCCGTCCTGAGGCGGGGGAGAAGACCGAGCGGCGCGCCCTGCAGGGTGAGGTGTATGACGCCGTGTCCGACCAGCTCGACGCCTTCGAGGCGCTCTGCGTGAGGCTGGGTCACAGCCCGGCCGCGGTCGCCCAGACATGGCTGCTGCACCAACCGGTCGTGTCGACCCTGATCGCCGGCTCCCGCACGAAGGCCCAGCTCGAGGCGGCTGTCGACGCCGTAGCCGTGTCGTTGGACGCCGACGCGCTGGCCGCGATCGACCGCATCTGGCCCGGCCCGGGTGTGGCCCCGATGTCCTACGCCTGGTGAGCGTGGGAGCTCGCGTAGAAGCAGCGCAGTCGTGCGACGTCTGTCCCGGTGAGGATCTGCTGACCGGGCCCGTCACCGGGCGACGGATAGGCTCGGCCCCATGACCAGCGAGGCGACCGGTGACGTCCGCGTGATGATCGTCGACGACCACGAGGTCGTCCGCCGCGGGATCGCCGAGGTGGTCGAGCGGGCCGAGGGGCTGACCGTGGTCGCCGAGGCCGGGTCGGTCGCCGACGCGCTGCGGCGCGCCGAGCTCGTCCGGCCCGACGTCCTCCTCGTGGACCTCCAGCTCGGCGACGGGTCGGGCATCGACCTCATCAGGACGCTGGGGGAGCGGCTGCCCGGTGCCCGGCCGATCGTGCTGACGAGTTTCGACGACGACGACGCCCTTGCCGCAGCCCTCGACGTCGGGGCCAGGGCCTACCTGCTCAAGACCGTCCGCGGAGCAGAGATCGCCGATGTCGTGCATGCCGTCGCCCAGGGACGCACCCTGCTCGACGCCCGCACCGTCACCCGGCGCCGCGCCGCGCACGACGACCCGACGGCGGACCTCACTCCCTCGGAGCGCAAGGTCCTCGAGCTCATCGGCGACGGCCTGTCGAACCGGGAGATCGGCGAGAGGCTGGGCGTGGCGGAGAAGACCGTGAAGAACCACATCACGAGCCTCCTGAGCAAGATGGGCCTCCAGCGGCGCACGCAGGTTGCCGCGTGGGTGGCCGGCCAGCGCGCGGCGGGCTGGCGCGGCTGAGCGATGGTTGGCGGCTCATCGCCCGGGCCGCCGGTCGCACGGAGGCGCCCCGGCGCTGCTCGTCGAGCTCCTCGGTCACGTCCGTGCGGGAGGAGGGGTCGGTCGTCGGCGGCTCCCGGAGCATCCGTTGGGTCGCCGGACGACGACGAGACTCTCACGTCCGGCCGGTCATCAGTCCTCGGAGGAGTCGGGGACGTCCCGGGATCGGACGTCGGATGCCTTGTCCTTGCCGATGACGCCGAGATGGGTGCTCCGGAACGAGTCCGGCAGCTTCAGCCCGTAGCCGAGGGCGCGGTCGACGCCGACGTGGAAGGCCCATGCGCAGGCGACGACGCCGATTGCCGTCGAGGCGACCGGCGACACCGGCTCCAGAGCCAGTGCCGTCACCGCTGCCAGGGCCGGGAGCGCGTAGTTGTGGACCGTGTTGTAGGACGCCGCCCCGGCTGCGGGCGACCGCGCGTAGCCCAGCATCGAGAAGTCGAAGACGAGGAACGCTGCGAGAACGACCCACCACCATTCGGGGTAGAGCACGAGGACCGCGATGAGGGCGAACAGGGCGATGGCCCCTCCCTCGATCCGTTGGATGGCATGAGTCTGTCCGGTCATCGGACGCTCCTTGGTCGTCGAGCGGCGTCGGGTTGTCCGGCCTGCCGGTGAGCGTCCTCGAACTCTACGGGCGGTAGGTGCGCGATCGCGGGCGGGTCGATGGTGGGCGTACCCGGGGATCCATCGGGCGATTCGCCAGGGCTCTCACCCGGGGGGCCGATCATCAAACCGCGAGGCGCCGAACGTTCAGAGCCCGGCTAGCCCCGCCGGGCCGTCGGGACCTGCCACTGCAGGAGTGTCCCTCTGCCCGTCTCGGTCCGGCCCACCGAGAACGTGCCCCCGTGCCGGCGAGCCCGCTGGGCGAGGTTGCCCAGGCCGGAGGACCGGGTGCGGTCGGCGGGTATGCCGCGTCCGTCGTCGATCACCTCGACCAGCACGGTGCCTGCCGGGCCGGAGCCGCGCACGCGCAGGTGCACCGACACGGAGGAGGCGCCCGCGTGCCGGGCGGCGTTGGACACGCCCTCGCGGACGACCGCCACGACGTCGTCGGCGACGTCGGGGTCGACACGCTCGCGGAGGGTGTCGGACATCGGTCCGCCGAGGTCGTCGTCGGCGAGCAGCCTGCCGTCGACCTCGACGAGCAGCGACGGCGCGAACCCGAGCGTCGTGCGCGCGAGCGAGGCCTCCCGGCGCAGCCGCTCGGCCAGCAGGACCGCCTGGTCCGGCTCGCGCAGGTTGTGGACGATGGACCGGATCTGTCGCACCGAGGAGTCGACCGCGTCGACGGCGGAGTCGATGAGCTCGGTGAGCTCCCGCGCCCCGGTCGATGCGTCGGCCGGCCCGGATCCGTGGGCTGCCCCGGAACCGCTCGCCGTCCCGGATCTGCCGACGCCCCTGTTCTCCAGGTCCTCGGCCCGTGCCCGCGCCTGGGTGAGCTGCATCCCCGTGGCGAAGAGCTGCTGGATCGCGAGGTCGTGCAGGTCCCGGGAGATACGGGCTCGCTCCTCGACCATCGTCGCGACGTCCTCGACGTGCCGGGCCCCGGCGATCTGCAGTGCGAGCACGGCCTGGGAGGCGACCTGCTGGGCGATCTCTAGCTCGAGCTCGGTGAACTCGGGCCGGCCGTGGTGGCGCAGGAGCAGCAGCACGCCCTCGGCCTCGCCGCTGAGCAGCATCGGCGCGTACAGCGCAGGTCCGAACGACGCGAGCTCGGGGACGCGCATCGTGCGCGACCGGGTCAGGGAGTCGACGATCAGGCCGGAGCGCTCCCGGATGACGGTCTGCGCGCGGCCCTCCGACGGGAAGACGACGCCGAGCAGCTCGCCGGCCCGGTCGCCGCGGACGATCTCGGCCACCCAGGTGTCGCCGACCGACGGCAGCACGAGGATCACCGTGTCCGCCTCGGCGACCTCGAGCAGGCGCGTGGCGACGAGCTCGAGCGCCTCGTCCTCGTCGGACCCCTCGAGCAGGGCGGTGGTGATCTCGTTCGCGACGGCGGTCCACCGAGCGCGGGTCTGCGCCGCCCCGTAGGTGGTCGCGTTCGCGACGGCCACGCCGGTGGCGCGGGCGAGGGTGATCGCCGTCGTCACGTCGGCGGGCGTGAAGTGCCCACCCTCCTTCTCCGCCAGGTAGAGGCGCCCGTAGAGGCGGCCGCCGGCGCGAACGGGTACCCCGAGGAAAGAATGCATCGGGGGGTGCCCGGGCGGGAACCCGCCGAAGTCGGGATGCTCGGTGAGGTCGTCGAGGACGAGCGCGCCGTGCGCGGGGATCGCGCCGAGCACGCCCGTTCCGCTGGGCGGGTGCCCGAGCGCGCGCATCTCCTGCTCCGACATCCCTACCTGGATGAAGGTCTGGGTCTCGCCGTTGGAGTCGAGCACGCCGAGCGCCGCGTAGCGCGCACCCGTGAGGGCGGCCGCCGAGGCGACGAGCCCGTCGAGGGCGCCGCGGACCTCGAGGTGACCGGTGAGGGTCAGGGCGGTGCCGAGCACCTCGTCGTCGAGCTCGTGCACCGGGTGCTCCCTCCTCAGGTCGTGGCGCCCGCTCAGGTCGTGTCGCCCGCTCAGGTCGTGGCGCCCGCGTGGGCCGGGCGGTCCCCACGCTCGGCCCGCCACGCGTCAGCGTACGGCGGGTGGCCGGCGATCAGCTCGGCGTGGGTGCCGCGGGCGAGCACCCGCGCGGGTGCGGCCGGCGCGCCGGCATCGTGCGCGCCGGGTTCGCGTCCGAGGACGATGACCTCGTCGGCCGCGGCGAGCGGGGCCAGCCGGTGCGTGACGAGCAGGACCCCGCGCGGACCTCCCGCGTCCGTCGCCCCGGTCCGCGGGGTCGTCAGCAGGTCGGTGACGAGCTCGTCGGCCAGCTCGGGGTCGAGATGCTCCGCCGGCTCGTCCAGCAGGACCAGCGGTGCGCGCGACGCGAGCGCGCGGGCGAGCAGGAGGCGGCGGCGTTCGCCGCCGGAGATCGTCGTCGCGTCGCTGCCGAGCCGGGTGGCGAGCCCGTCCGTTAGCCCCGCGAGCCACTCGCCGAGGCCGACCTGCGTCAGCAGTGCGGCCGCCTCGGTCGCGGTGACGTCGCCTCGGCCCACGCGCAGGTTCTCCAGCACGCTCGTGGCGAAGACGTGGGCGTCCTCGGCGGTGAGCGTGACGGTCGCGGCGCGCAGGTCCGAGGTCAGGCCGGCCGGGTCGCGCCCGTCGATCGTCACGGCGCCCGCCGTCGGCTCGAGCAGGCCGGCGAGCGTGGCGAGCACGGTGGACTTGCCGATCCCGGAGGGGCCGACGACGGCGACCGACCGGCCCGGGGTGAGGTCAAGGTCGACGCGCGCGACCGTGGGTCCGCCGGGCCAGGCCACCTCGAGGTCCTGTGCGAGCAGCCGGGGAGCGGGTGCGCTCCTCGTCGCGGTGGTGGCCGAGGGCGCGGCTGTCGGGGGAGCGCCGGTCAGCGCCGACCCACGAGCCTCCACGGTCGGCGACCCGCCCGCCGGTGCGGACGCCGTGGATGTGCCCGACACACCGGTGGGCGCCCCCGCCGCGTCCACGAGGGAGAGCACCCGCCGGGCGGCGGCCGCGCTCGTCACCCGCTGGACGGCCGCCTGGCCGAGGATCGCGGTGCCCTCGAAGCTGGCGAGCGGCGTGAGCACGACGACGCACAGCCCCACCTCGGACAGCTGCCCGGCGCCGACGGCCGGGATGCCCAGGACGAGTGCCCCGACGACCGCCACGGCCATCCCCACGAGGTCGAGCCCGGCGGCGACCGCCCGGGCGCGGCCGATCACGTCGCGCTCGCGGGCGAGGCGGTGCTCGGTGACCTCCAGCGCGGCCATGGCCGCCCCGACCCGGCCCGCGGTCTGCAGCTCGACTGCGCCGTCGACGAGCGCGCCGGCGTGCGCCGTGAGGTCGGCCCGCGCGGCGACCTGCGCGGTGGCCGCGCGCCGTGCCGCGGTGGCCGTGATCGCCGGGGAGACCACGCCCGCGAGCAGCAGCCCGGCGGCGAGGGCCGCGCCGGCTGCGGGCAGCAGGAGGCCGACGATCGCCACGGACACGAGGCCGACGCCGAGGGCGACCGCGCGGGGGACGGTGGAGCGGACGACGAGGTCGCCGATCGCGTCGACGTCCTCGCCGGCGCGGGCCAGCAGGTCGCCGCGCCGCAGCCGGGCGACGACCTCCGTGCGGCCGCCGGCGAGCGCGCGGTAGGTGCGCTCGCGGAGCGTGGCGACGCCGTCGAGGGCGACCCGGTGGGAGGCGAGGCGCTCGAGGTAGCGGAACAGGGCCTTGGAGATGCCGAACGCGCGTACCCCGACCGCCGCGACGGACAGCGTGAGCACGGGTGGGTGCTGGGAGGCCCGGGCGATGAGCCATGCCGAGACGGCGGTGAGCCCGACGCCGGCGCCGACGGCGAGCACGCCCAGGAGCACGGCCCAGGCCACCCGCCACCGCCGGACGCCGAGCATCGCGGTCGCGCGCCGCAGCACGGTCCGGTCGCTCCTGGTCATGCCCACGTCCCGACCTCCGCCGAGGCGACCTCGACCACCTGGTCGGCGACCGAGACGAGCGCGGGCCGGTGGGCGACGACCAGCACGGTGCGCCCCGCGTCCCGCAGCGCCCGCACGGCGTCGAGGACGTGGCTCTCGGCGTCGGCGTCGAGGTGGGCCGTGGGCTCGTCGAGCACCACGAGCGCGGCGCCGGTGACGAGCGCGCGCGTGAGGGCGAGCCGCTGGCGCTGCCCGACCGACAGGCCGACGCCGCCGTGGCCCACGACCGTGTCCCAGCCGTGCGGGAGTCCGGCGAGAACCTCGTCCAGGCCGGTGGCGCGGGCGGCGGCCGCGAGCGCGTCGGCCTTCGCGCCCGGGGCGACGTTCTCGGCGACCGTGCCGGGCAGGATCGTGGGGCGCTGCGGCACGTAGGCGACCTGCTCCCACCACGAGTGCCGGTCGACGTCGGCGAGGTCGGTCTCCGTGCCGTCGGCCGACCGTACGAGGGCCCGGCCGGCGTCGGGGGCGAGGACGCCGAGGGTGGTGAGGGCCGTCGTCGTCTTGCCCGACCCCGACGGGCCGACGAGCGCCGTGACCTCCCCGGGTGCGATCTCGGCGTCGAGGTGGGCGGGGGCGAGACGGTCGCGGTCGCCGGCACGCACGCCGAGGCCCCGCAGGAGCAGGGTCGCGCCCCGCAGGTCGGGGGCGGGGGCGGTGCCGGACCCGGCGGCCGGGGCGTCGAGCACGGCGAACGCCTTCTCCGCGGCGGCGACACCGTCGGACGACGCGTGGAACTGGGTGCCGACCTCGCGCAGCGGCCGGAAGACCTCGGGCGCGAGCATGATGCACACGAGCGCGCCCTCGAGGCCGACGAACCCGTAGACGAGCCGCATGCCGACGCTGACGGCGACGAGCGCCACGCAGATCGAGGTGAGGAACTCCAGCACGGCGCCGGACAGGAACGCGAGCCGCAACGTGCGCATGGTGGCGGCCGACCATGCTCGTCCGAGCTCCCGCACGCGACGCGCCGGCCCGTGCTCGCGGCCGAGCGCGGCGAGGGTGGCCAGGCCGGCCATGAGGTCCACGAGCTGGGCGCCGAGGCGGGACATCGCGGCCAGGCGGGCGTCGGCGAACTGCTGCGTGAGCCGCCCGATGAGGATCATGAACACCGGGATCAGGGGGATCGTCACGGCGAGGAGGATCGCGGAGGTGAGGTCCGCCCCGAGCACGACGGCGAGCGTGGCGGGCGTGACCGTCGCGGCCAGCAGCAGCTGGGGCAGGTAGCGCACGAGGTAGGGCTCGAGGTCGTCCAGGCCCCGCACGGCGAGCGTGACGGTCTCGGCGCCGTGCTCCGCCCGCCAGCGGGGCCCGAGCGCGAGCGCGCGGGTGAGCACGCTCGCGCGCAGCTCCGCGACGACGTCGGTGGCCGCCCGGTGCGCGACTGACTCCTGGGCGCCGTGCACGAGCGCGCGGGCGACCAGGACGACGCCGAGCCAGATCAACGGCGTGCGGACGTCGGTGAGGGTGGCGCCGCCCTCGATCGCCGCGGCGAGGATGCGCGCGAGGAGGAGGACCTGCGCGATCACCAGCGCCGCCGTCGTGGCCCCGGCCAGGGCGACGACGACGACGTAGCGCCGCGCCGCACGGGCGTGCGCGAGGAGGCGGGGGTCGAGCGGCTTCACGCTGTCGGCGCAGCGTCGTCGTCGGACCCGGCGTCGGACCCGTCGTCGGACCCGGCGTCGCCCCTGTCCGACCTGGCGGCGACCCGGACCGGGACGGTGACCCGCCGGTCGAGGCCGGCGGGCGTGTCGGGCAGGACGTCGGCGTTGATCCGGCGGCGGAAGACCCAGTACGACCACGCCTGGTAGGCGAGGACCAGGGGGACGAAGACGAGCGCGACGATGCTCATGACGACGAGCGTCGGCCCGGTGGCCGCGGCCTCGCGGAAGGTCAGCGAGTACGCGGGGTCGACCGAGGAGCGCATGACGTCGGGCGCCATGGCACCGAAGATCAGCACGACGGCGGCGACGATCGTCACGGCGGAGCAGACGAACGACCGCCCCTCCTGCTCGCGGTGCGCGAAGAACGCGGCGCCGACCAGGCCGACCGCGGCGACGACCAGCGGTGCCCACGTCCACACGTGGGCGGAGTGGGCGAGCTGGGCCCACAGCCCCCAGGCGGCGCCGACCACGAGGGCGATCAGCGAGAGCGGCTTGGCGGCGGCGACGGCCTGGTCGTGCACGGTTCCGGCCGTCTTCCAGGCGAGGAACACCATGCCGTGGGCGAGGAACAGCACCGCTGTGAGCAGGCCGCCGAGGAGGGTGAACGGGGTGAGGAGCGAGAGCAGGCCACCGGTGAGCTGGGCGTTGCCGGCGTCGTCCCGGACGATCTCCATGCCCTGGACGAGGTTGGCGAACGCGACCCCCCACAGGACGGCGGGCACCCAGGCGGAGATCGTGTGGAGGAGGTCCCAGCGCCGGCGCCAGGCGGGGTCGGTGACCTTGCCGCGCCACTCGATGGCGCAGATCCGCACGATGAGCGCGACGAGGATGACCAGCAGCGGCAGGTACATGCCCGAGAACATCGTGGCGTACCACTCGGGGAACGCCGCGAACATGGCTCCGCCCGCGGTGATCAGCCACACCTCGTTGCCGTCCCAGTGCGGGCCGATCGCGGACAGCATGGTGCGCCGCTCCTTGTCGCGGCGCTGCGCGTCGCCGCGGGGCAGGATCGTCAGCAGCATGCCGACGCCGAAGTCGAATCCCTCAAGCACGAGGTAGCCGGTCCACAGGACCGCGATGAGGACGAACCAGACGAGGGGAAGCGCCTCGGTCATGTCGATCGGTCTCCTTGTCGGGTCGGGCGGTTCAGTAGGCGAAGGACAGCGGCTGGTCGTCGTCGGCGGGGTCCGGCTCGGGCGCGGGGGCGGGGTCGATCCCCTCGCGGACGTACCGGCGCACGAGCCAGAACCAGACGACGCCGAGCGCCGCGTACAGCAGGGTGAACGTCACCAGCGAGGTGAGGACCGTCGTCGAGGTGACGACCGTGGACACGCCGTCCGCCGTGCGCAGCCAGACCTGGTCGACCGGGTTGTCCGGGTTCGGGTGGACGACCCACGGCTGTCGGCCCATCTCGGTGAAGATCCAGCCGAACGAGGAGGCGAGGAACGGCATGGGCAGCGAGACCAGGCACAGGCGGGAGAACCAGCGCGAGCCGGTCACCCGTCCTCCGCGCAGCGCCCACAGACCCCACACCGCCAGGGCGGCGGAGAACACGCCGAGCCCGATCATCAGGCGGAAGCTCCAGTACGTGACGACGAGGTTGGGGCGGTAGTCGACCCCCTCCCCGTAGAGCTCCTCGTACTCGGCCTGGACGTCGTTGACGCCCGGCAGGTAGCTCTCCTCGCCGGCGAAGCTGTTGGTTCCCATGAACGAGGTGACGCCGGGCAGCTCGAAGAGGTGGATGGCGTTCTCGCAGTCGTTCGACAGGTCGCCGATCGCGAGGATGGACAGGGGGACGGACTCGCCGCCGTCGCAGACGGCCTCGGCGGAGGCCATCTTCATGGGCTGTTGCTCGTACATGAGCTGGCCCTGGTGGTGGCCCGTGAGGATCACGGCGACGCCGGAGATCACCACCGTGATCAGGCCGACCATCGCGCCCGGTCGCCACACGTGCCGCGCCTCGGCCTCGGCCTGGTCGCCCTCGTGGGCGAGGCCGGAGGCGGGGGAGCCCGCGCCGCGGACGGTGCGCACGATCCACCAGCCGCACACGCCGGCCACGAGCGTGCCCGCCACGAGGAAGGCGGCCGCGACGGCGTGGCCGAACGCGGCGATCGCCGTGTTGTTCGTGATGACCTCGAGAAAGCCGCCGATGCCGTCGAGCTCGGCGCGGCCCGTCTCGGCGTTGTAGACGGCCCCGACGGGGTGCTGCATCCACGAGTTCGCCGCGATGATCCAGTACGCCGACAGGTTGACGCCGATCGCCACCATCCAGATGCACGCCAGGTGCAGGCCCTTGGACAGGCGTTCCTTGCCGAAGAGCCACAGGCCGAGGAACGTCGACTCAAGGAAGAAGGCGGCCAGCGCCTCGATGGCGAGCGGGGCGCCGAAGATGTCGCCGACGAACCGCGAGTACTCCGACCAGTTCATGCCGAACTGGAACTCCTGGACGATGCCGGTGGCCACGCCGAGCGCGAAGTTGATGAGCAGGATTTTGCCGAAGAAGTTCGTCAGCTTGAGCCAGTGATCCTTGCCGGTGCACCACCAGAACGTCTGCATGAGCGCGACGAGCGGGGCCAGGCCGATCGTCAGCGGGACGAGGATGAAGTGGTAGACGGTCGTGATGCCGAACTGCCACCGGGCGAGCTCGAGGGCTTCCACTTGGCTGTCCTTCCGGGCAGGGCTGTCGCACGGGTGAGCGCGGCTGCCGCCACGGTAGGAAGCGACACCGCGTCAGTGCCGGGACCAAGGTCCTGCGAGGTGACGCGACGTCGCGATCTGTGGGCGGGGGCGGGCGGTGCGCTGGGATGCGGGACGTGGGCGAGGTTGCAGGGTCCGGACGGCCTCCGTGTGGGATACTCGCCGGGACCCTGCCGCGGGGCCGTTCCCCCGCGCGGGGTCCGACGACGAGTTCCACGTCGGTGAGCAGGACCGGTTCGCGCCGCCTCAGAGCGCCGCCGCGACCGTACTGCGCAGCCGACAGGCCGCCGGGCGCCACCGTCCGCGCGGGTGAGGGGCGCGCCGTCGGTGCGCCGGCCGTTCTCCGGTAGGTGCGCGACCCAGGACTTCCGTCCGCGCACGCCGCGGACGAACCGAAGGCCCGCGAGCCGAGGGACGGCCGGCGCGTCGGGCGGAAGGAACTGCATGACCGAGAGCTCCGAGCCCACGGCAGAAGCAGCAGAGCAGACCCCGGAGGTCCCTGCGACCACGACCCCGCGTAGGCGCTCGTCCCGCCGGGCCACCACGGCCGCGGCAGCCCCGGAGGCGACCGCGACCGAGGACGCCGGCACTGCTGCGGAGGGCACTGCCGCGGAGGGCGCGGTGGTCGCCGACGCCCCCACGACCACGGATGCCGCCTCGTCCGTCGACGGCACCGCGTCTGCCGATGCCGCCACGTCCACCGACGACGTGGCCGCCGCACCCAAGACCACGCGCACCCGTGCGCCCCGCACCCGCGCCACCTCCACGCGAGCGACCGGCACCAGGTCGACCACGGCCCGCACCTCCCGGACGCGCAAGGCCGCGCCCGCCACCGACGCCGCGGGCCCGGCCACCGCCGACGCTGCGGACCTGGCCGCCGACGCTCCCGGCGAGGCTGCCACCCCCGCGGCCACGGGCCCGTCCGCCTCCGCCGACGAGCCGGCCGTCACGGGCTCCGCCGCGGGCTCGAAGGACGCCGCGCCCACCGACGCCGCGCCCACCGACGCCGCGACCACCGACGACCCGGACGGCGGGCCCGTCGCGGAGACCACCGACCTCACGGCCGACCTCGAGGCGCTCAGCGCGTCCCGTTCCGACGCACCGAGCGACTCCGGAGCGTCCGGTCGCGGCTCGAGCACGACCCGCGGCTCCGGGCGTGGTTCCACCTCCGGTACGCGCCGTGCGACGACGCGCCGACGTGCCGCTACCAGCGCCCCCACCACTCCGGAGCCCACCGAGGCACCCGCGTCCGCCACCACCGCTCCGGCGTCCACCGCGCCCGACGCCGTCGCGGCCGAGGCCGCACCGGCACAGACAGGTTCGGCCGACCTCGCGGACGCCGCCAAGGAGAGCTCCGCCTCGGCGCGCAAGCCCCGTCGGAGCCGCCGCGCGACCGCCCCGACCCGCGAGCCCGACCAGAACCTCGACGTCCTCGCCGAGCTCGGCGTCGCCGGCGACGAGCCCGCGGCCACGACCGGCGGGCCCGGCGAGGGCGCTCCCGAGGCCGAGCGCCCGGGCATCTCCGAGCAGGACGACGAGCGCACGGACGCCGGCCAGAACGACGACGCCGACCAGAACGACGCTGCCGGTCGCACGGACGAGCGCCGGCAGGCGGACGGCACCGCGGACGACGCGACGGACGAGAGCGCAGAGGCCGACGAGGACGAGGACGACGCGACGGACGCCGAGCCCGGCGAGCCTCGCCTGCCCGCGGCGGCGCTCCTCTTCCAGGCACCGGACCCGGCTCGCGCGCGGCCCCGGCGTCGCGCCGTCGCTCCCGCCGGCACGCCCGAGGTCCGCTTCGGCGGACCGGACACCGGTGACGACTCCCAGGCCGACCACGACCAGGCCGACGACGATGTCGCGGATCAGGCGGACGACGACGAGTCCGACTCGTCGACGGGCTCGGGCGGGCGCGGCGGCTCGGGCCGGCGCGGCTCGGGACGACGCTCGGGCAGCCGCCACGGCGGCGCTCAGGCGCAGGACGACTCCTCCCGGGACCGCGCGGACGACAACGGTTCCGAACCGGGCGACGGCAACGACTCCGACGACTCGGACGACTCGGACGACTCCTCCGACGACGGGCAGAACGGCGAGGGTGGCGGCAACCGACGCCGACGCCGGCGGGGCGGCCGCGGCCGACGCAACCGGTCCGGCTCGCGGGGCTCCGGCGACGGCTCGAACGACTCGGCCGACGACGGCTCGGACGACTCCGCCGGTGGTGACTCGTCCGGGTCCCGCCGGGGCGGCCGCGGCAGCCGGGACGACGCCGACGGCGACGACACCAACGGTGACGTCACCTCCGGCGACGACGCGAACGGCAACGGCTCCAACGGCGACGACGGGCACGACGACGAGCACCAGGACGGCTCGAGCTCGCGCCGCAGGCGTCGTCGGCGCCGCTCCGGCGGTCAGGGCGACGACGACGGGGGTGCGGCGCGCGCCCGCAACGAGGTCACCGCGCTCAAGGGCTCGACGCGGCTCGAGGCCAAGCGCCAGCGCCGCCGCGAGGGACGCGACGCCGGACGGCGTCGCACGACGATCTCCGAGTCGGAGTTCCTCGCCCGCCGCGAGTCCGTCGAGCGCACCATGCTCGTGCGCGAGCAGGACGGCCTCAACCAGATCGCGGTGCTCGAGGACGGCGTTCTCGTCGAGCACTACGTCGCCCGCCACACGCAGACCTCGATGGTCGGCAACGTCTACCTCGGCCGCGTGCAGAACGTCCTGCCCTCGATGGAGGCCGCCTTCATCGACGTCGGGAAGGGCCGTAACGCCGTCCTCTACGCCGGTGAGGTCAACTGGGAGGCCGCCGGGATGGAGGGCCAGCCCCGGCGCATCGAGCAGGCACTGAAGTCCGGCGACCACGTGCTCGTGCAGGTCACCAAGGACCCGATCGGCCACAAGGGCGCCCGCCTGACGTCGCAGATCACGCTCGCGGGCAGGCACCTCGTGCTCGTCCCGTCGGGCGCCATGACCGGCATCTCCCGCAAGCTCCCCGAGGGTGAGCGGAACCGGCTGAAGAAGGCGCTCAAGGAGATCGTTCCCGCCGGCGCCGGCGTCATCGTGCGCACCGCCGCGGAGGGCGCGACCGAGGAGCAGCTGCGCAGCGACGTCGAGCGACTGACGAAGATCTGGGACGACATCACGAAGAAGTCCTCCGGCAACGCCAAGGCGCCCGCGCTGCTCAAGGGCGAGCCCGAGCTCGCGCTGCGCGTGGTCCGGGACGTCTTCAACGAGGACTTCAGCAAGCTCGCCGTCTCCGGCGACACCGCA
Organism: Georgenia sp. Z1491; assembly: GCF_049856175.1. GTDB lineage: Bacteria > Actinomycetota > Actinomycetes > Actinomycetales > Actinomycetaceae > JB111. Next base: position 17,032 of record NZ_JBNDNA010000005.1, on the reverse strand, counting down.
TGGCGGACCATCAGCGAGTACGTGGGCGACATGTCCCCGGACCTCGCCGAGCGGCTGCACCACTGGACCGACGAGAAGGACCTGTTCGCCGAGCACCGCGTGGACGAGCAGCTCGCCAAGGGCATGGACCGCAAGGTCTGGCTGCCGTCGGGCGGCTCGCTCGTCATCGACCGCACCGAGGCGATGACGGTCGTCGACGTCAACACCGGCAAGTTCACCGGCTCGGGCGGCACGCTCGAGGAGACGGTCACCAAGAACAACCTCGAGGCCGCGGAGGAGATCGTCCGCCAGCTCCGGCTGCGGGACATCGGCGGCATCATCGTCATCGACTTCATCGACATGGTGCTGCCCGCCAACCGGGACCTCGTCGTGCGCCGCCTGCTCGAGTGCCTCGGGCGCGACCGCACGCGCCACCAGGTGGCCGAGGTGACGAGCCTCGGACTCGTCCAGATGACGCGCAAGCGCGTCGGCCAGGGCCTCGTCGAGGCCTTCTCGACGCCGTGCGAGCACTGCCACGGACGCGGGTTCGTCGTCCACGACCATCCGATCGAGCGCGGAGACGCCGCCGAGGCGCAGATCGCCGACTCCTCCGACCAGGGCGGCAGGCGACGTCGTGGGCGCGGCGGTTCCGGCCGCGGCTCGGGCGGCGGCTCCGGCAACGGGGGCGGCAACGGCGGGTCCGGCGGCAAGGGATCGGGCTCCAACGGCTCCGGCAAGGGACAGGGTGAGAGCTCCGAGGAGTCGAAGCCCGAGCCCGATCGCGAGGCGGTCCGGCTCACGCTCGCGCAGATCGCCGCCGCGGCGGCCCACGCGCATGAACGCGAGGGTTCGGCGTCGTCGGCACCGGAGGCGGACGGCGGCGCGTCGGACGACGCGGCCTCGAAGGGACGAACCGAGGCGGACGGCGAGTCGCCGATCGGCGAGGCGTCGGAGAGCGCGACGTCGACGAGCAGCCAGGAGGACGCCGCGTCCTCGTCGGCCGACGACGGTACCGGCTCGCCGGAGCATGCTGCAGCGGTCGCCGAGCCGGCCGAGGACCCGAGCGACGCACCGGCCACCACGCCGGCACCGCGGCGTCGTCGGGGCTCGCGCCGCGCGACGAGCGCACCGGTGAGCGATCCCGCGACGTCGGAGTAGCCGCCGGCGTCGACGAGTGAGGGGGCGGTGGTCGCGAACTCGCGACTGCCGCCCTCGCTCGTGGGCCACGACCCGCACGCTCGACGAGCTCGGGCGGAGTCAGCGGACGAGCGGGTGGTAGCGCAGGGGATTGGGCCGGCACTCGGCCTCGGTCGCGATGCGCATGTCCGCGGCGATCCTCCCGTCGTCGCGCAGGGTGTAGAGCCGATCGACGATCCGGTCGCGCAGCGTCCACGGGTCGATGGTGTTGAGGTAGATCTTCGTGCCGCCCTCGAACCCCGCGAGGGTCGAGACGCGCCACTTGAGCATGATCCGCCACGGCATCGGCTGGTCGACGTCGGCGGGCTGGTGGTGCCACTCCTCGTTGGAGGGCACGAGCGTGCCGGTCGCCGCGTGGGCGGCGTGCACGAGGTCGGAGACCGCGCGGAGCTCCTCGTCGGAGTGCTCCCAGGGCGCGGTGCGTGCCGAACGGGAGTAGATCTCGACGGTGGGGTAGCGGTGGCCGAACCCGGCGAACGCGATCGCGTGGTCGTTCTCCGCCACCACCAGGTTCTGGTACTGGGCGTAGTTGACGGCCGCCTCGTTGAAGAGGTTGGGGTTGGCGCGCAGCCGCTGGAGCTCGAGCTCGGCCTGGGTGCCCCGCTCGTCGATGGCCACGAGCTGCTTGTGGAGGTGGTCGAACGATGCGCCCGCGGGCTTCAGCCAGTTCTGGAACACCGCGACGTAGCGGGCATACCGGTTGGCCTCGTAGAGCGAGTGCAGGGCGTCGACCGTGAACGCCGTGTACCGGTGGTGCTCGTCGGGGGTGAGAGTTCCCGAGGAGGCCAGGTCGGCGTCTGTCGTCGCGTCGTCGGTGAAGTGGCGCCTCGCGACGACGACGTCGTGCCCGCCCCCGAAGAACGCCGTGGCGTGCCTGAGGCGCTCGGCGGCGTCCATCGACTGCCAGGTCGTCGTCGTGTCCCCGGCGGCCCGGAGGCGCTGGCCGACCACCCGGGCGACGTGCTCCTCGCCGTCGGGCGTCGCGAGGTACGCCTCTCGACGACGCGCCACGTCCTCGGGCACCTCGTATCCGTAGTTCTGGTGCCAGTAGTCGAAGGAGAGGATCTCGAACAGGTTGGGGATGCGGCGCAGCTCCGCGACGGTGTCGAACATCCGTGCCGCCGGGAGGCCGCGGAGGAGCTCCCAGTCGTCAGGGTTGCCGCCCTTGTTTCTCCTGGCGCCCGCGGCGCCCGGCCCCGCTCGACGCACGAGCCGGGCCTTCTCGGGCGGCGTCTCGTCGTAGCGCAGGTGGCAGAACGCGCAGTGCCGACCGTGCAGGTCCGGGTCCAGCGCGACCGGCTCGGTGGCCGGCTGCCCGACCGGCCGGTGCGCACGTCCTGGGACGGTCCAGACCTCGGTGCCCGTGAACGGGGAGACCTGCTTGATCGTCCCGTCGGTCATCCTGGTCAGCGGTGCCGCGCCGGGTGCGTAGGGCTGGGGCATCCCTCCACGGTAGTGCGGCGGGCAGGCGCCTGTGCGGGATCACACAGGCGGTACGGGCCGTCGCCGCACGTCTCAGCCTTGCCGCCGGGCGGGGCGGTGCGTAACCTGGGGCGTCGGCGCGCGCTGCGCCGATCGAGAAGAACCCCCGAGGCCGACAGGCCGAGGCGCGCCCGCCACCGGTGGGCGGCAGGTTCCCCCAGCAGCGATACAGAGATGAGCAGCAACGTGGTCTACGCGATCGTCAAGGCCGGCGGCCGGCAGGAGAAGGTGTCCGTCGGCGACATCGTCGTCGTCAACAAGATGGCCGGTGCGCCCGGCGACACCGTCGAGCTGACCCCGATCCTGCTCGTCGACGGCGAGAAGGTCACCACCTCCGCCGACGGCATCTCCGCCAAGGTCACCGCCGAGATCGTCCGTGCCGAGAAGGGCAAGAAGGTCACGATCCTGCGGTACAAGAACAAGACGGGCTACAGCCGTCGCCAGGGCCACCGCCAGTCGCTCACGCGGCTCAAGGTCACCGGCATCAGCTGACCCAGCGACCGGCCCCGGCCGGTCACCCCACCACGACGCACGCGCGCGAGCGCACCACCTCTACCGAAGAGAGAGCAGACGAGATGGCAACGAAGAAGGGCGCCAGTTCCTCGAAGAACGGCCGCGACTCCACCGCGCAGCGACTGGGCGTCAAGCGCTTCGGCGGTCAGGTCGTCAAGGCCGGCGAGATCCTCGTCCGCCAGCGCGGCACCCGCCTCCACCCGGGTCTCGGCGTCGGCCGTGGCAAGGACGACACGCTGTTCGCCCTCGAGGCCGGCACCGTGCAGTTCGGCCGTCGTCGCGACCGCAGCGTCGTCAACATCGTGCCCGTGGAGGCCTGAGCACCACCCATCCACGTCGACGAGGGGCGGACGGCATGATGCCGTCCGCCCCTCGTCGTACCCGGCCCGCCCGGCCGACCGCACGTCGTCCCTCGTTCCTCGCCCGCTCCCGTCCCATCCGGAGGACCCCATGGCCAGCTTCGTCGACCGGGTCGTCCTGCATGCCGCCGGCGGCAACGGCGGGCACGGCGTCGCCTCGATCCGCCGCGAGAAGTTCAAGCCCCTGGCCGGGCCCGACGGCGCGAACGGCGGCAACGGCGGGGACGTGGTCCTCGTCGTCGACCCCCAGATCCACACGCTGCTCGACTACCACCACTCGCCGCACCGGCGCGCGCCCAGCGGCGGCCAGGGCGCGGGCGACATGCGCCAGGGCGCGAACGGCGCGGACATGATCCTCGGCGTCCCCGACGGCACGGTCGTGAAGTCCGCCGACGGCGAGGTCATCGCTGACCTCGTCGGCGCCGGCACGTCGGTCGTCATCGCCGCCGGCGGCCGCGGTGGACTCGGCAACGCCGCGCTGGCCTCCCCGCGCCGCAAGGCGCCCGGCTTCGCCCTCCTGGGCGAGGAGGGGGAGGAGCGCGACGTCGTCCTCGAGGTCAAGTCCGTCGCCGACGTCGCGCTCGTCGGGTTCCCCTCCGCCGGCAAGTCCTCCCTCATCGCGACCGTCAGCGCCGCGCGGCCCAAGATCGCGGACTACCCGTTCACCACGCTCATCCCCAACCTGGGGGTCGTCATGGCCGGGGAGGAGCGCTTCACCGTGGCCGACGTCCCCGGCCTCATCCCGGGCGCGTCCTCGGGCAAGGGGCTGGGGCTGGAGTTCCTCCGCCACGTCGAGCGGTGCGCGGTGCTCGTCCACGTCCTCGACTGCGCCACCCTCGAGCCCGGCCGCGACCCCATCTCCGACCTCGACACGATCGAGTCCGAGCTCGCCGCCTACTCCGCCGACCTCGACATCGCCGGCTCGGGCGTGCCGCTCATGGAGCGGCCCCGCGTGGTGGTGCTCAACAAGATCGACGTGCCCGAGGCGCGCGAGCTCGCCGAGTTCGTCCGCCCCGACCTCGAGGCGCGCGGCCTCAAGGTCTTCGCCGTGTCCACGGCCACGCACGAGGGCCTGCGCCCGCTGACGTTCGCCCTGTCGGAGATCGTGGCCCGGGCGCGCGCCGAGGCGGGTCCGGCGGTCGCGCCGCGCGTGGTGCTGCGGCCCACCGCGGTCGACGACGCCGGCTTCACCGTCACGCGCAAGGGCAGTGCCGACGAGCCGTTCTTCCAGGTGCGGGGCAGGCGCCCCGAGCGCTGGGTCAAGCAGACCGACTTCGGCAACGACGAGGCCGTCGGCTATCTCGCTGACCGTCTCGCGCGGCTCGGCGTCGAGACCGAGCTGATGAGGGCCGGTGCCGTGCCCGGGGACACGGTCGTCATCGGCCCCGCCGACGGCGGCGTCCTGTTCGACTGGGAGCCGACGATGACCACCGGCGCCGAGCACCTCGGACCGCGCGGCACCGACCTCCGGGTCGAGGACGAGCGACGCCGCCCCACCCGCGCCGAGAAGCGCCGCGAGTTCCACGAGTCGATGGACGCCAAGACCGCCGCGCGCGAGGAACTGTGGACCGAGCGCAGGGCCGGCCACTGGGCCGACCCCTCCGACCACGAGTGAGCGCGGTTCTGCCTCGCGAGTGAGCGCATATCGGTCCGGGCGGCTGGACGCGCGCCGGGAGCCCCCGGCCCCCGCGGCACAATGTCCCGGTGAGCTTCCCGACCGTCCACCGACCCCTCGCGAACCGTGCGCTCCTCGCGCGGGCGGGGTGCGTCGTCGTGAAGATCGGATCGTCCTCCCTCACCAGGAGCGACGGCGCGCTCGACCTCGAGCGCATCGGCCAGCTCTCCACCCTGCTGGCCACGCGCGTCGCGCAGGGCCGGCAGGTGGTGCTCGTCAGCTCGGGCGCCATCGCCGCCGGCATCGCGCCGCTCGGGCTCAGCGCCAGGCCGAAGGACCTCGCCACGCAGCAGGCCGCCGCCTCCGTCGGTCAGGGCATGATCCTCGCCCGCTACACGGAGGCGTTCGCGCGGCACGGGCGGCGGGTCGGTCAGGTCCTGCTCACCGCCGAGGATCTCGTGCGCCGCCAGAGCAACGTCAACGCCGCGCGTGCCCTCGACCGGCTCCTCACCCTCGGCGTCACGCCGATCGTCAACGAGAACGACGCCGTGGCCACCGACGAGATCCGCTTCGGCGACAACGACCGGCTGGCCGCACTGGTGGCCCACCTCGTGCGGGCCGACGCGCTCGTGCTGCTCACCGACGTCGACGGTCTCTACGACGGCCACCCCGCCTCGCCCACCTCCTCCCTGATCCCCGTGGTGTCCGGGCCCGAGGACCTGGCCGGCGTCCAGGTCACGGCCCGCGGCTCGGCCGTCGGCACCGGGGGCATGGTGACGAAGCTCGAGGCGGCCGCGATCGCCACCGGCTCGGGCATCCCGGTCGTCCTCACCGACGCCGACCACGCCGCCGACGCCCTCGCCGGCCGGCCCGTCGGCACCTGGTTCTCGGCACGTGGACGCCGGATGTCGGCCCGGCGCCTCTGGCTCGCGCACGCGGCCCGCCCGCGCGGCAGCGTCGTCGTCGACGCCGGGGCCGCCGCCGCCGTGGGGGAGCGCCAGCGCTCGCTGCTGATCCCCGGCATCACCGAGGTGGTCGGCGACTTCGAGGCCGGGGACGTCGTCGAGATCCTCGGTCCGGACGGGCTCGTGGCCCGGGGCGTCACCGGGTACGACGCCCGCGAGCTCGCTGCGCTCGTGGCCGCGCCGGCCGAGGAGCGGGCGAAGCTGCGGCCCGCCGTGCACCGCGACGACCTCGCCGTCATGCGGGACGTGGGCGGGCGCGCGCAGGGCCGCTGAGGCGGCTCCTCCGCCGCCATGGGCCGCGTCCTGGCAACGAGTGCGGGGACAGGTGGACGAGGTCGGGGATCTAGTCCCCGCACTCATGGTCTTTCCCCCGCACTCGTCGCGGTGGGCGTCGCCTGTCCCTTCACCACAACCGCCCGACGTCCGACAGGTGAGACGTGACCGCTCCCTCGTTGACGGACGCCCGTTGCGGTGCCTACGGTCCATCCAGGTCTTGAGAACCAGTGCGAAGCCCCGGCTCGCTGGTCGGCAACCCCCCTCGTGTGGCGGGGGTGCTCCGGGTGATGACCTGGCTCCACGTCCGTGGAGCAACGCCCGGCGCAGCAGGCGCCCTTGCACGAAGGATCCGGACATGATGCAGCAGGTGAGCACCCACCGATCCAGCTCCACCCTCCTCCCGGCGATGATGTGCATGCGCCCGGGCTGTCGGCGAATGTCGGCCTGACAGCCCGGAGACACCAGCGACGCCGCGCTCCCGCGCCGCGTCACACCGGTCGAGGTGCGGCCTCCCGGGACGAGTGACACGTCCCGCCCGCACGACTCCCGGTCATCGCACAGCCGTCGGCGCAGCCGCCGACGGCGGGAACCCGTGAGGACCCTCCTGCCATGAGCACCACACTGATCTCTGCCCGAACCGCCACGTCCACGACGACGAACGGCCCCGTGACGACCAGCCCGACGACCACCCCCGCGACGACGGGCACCGCGATCCGCCGGACCCCGGCTGCGCAGGCGCGGCCCACGACGCCGACCGCTCCGGCACAGTCCGGCGCCCGCCCGGCATCGGGACGGATCGGCGGCGCGATCGTCGTCGACCTGTCGGGCCTCGGCGCGGCCGTCACCGACCCCGAGGCCGACCTGCCCGTCGACACCGCCGACCTGCCCCGGCTCGCCCGGCATGCCCACGCGGCGCGCCAGACGGGCCTGACCGAGGTCGCGCTCTCGCCCGCGTTCCACCTGCGCTCGGACGCGCCGTGGCGCACCGACGCCGGATCCGACGCCCGGCGCACGGGCGAGCGCCTCACCGATGCCGGCGTCGACGTCCTCCTGCCCGGAGGCACGGACGCGCACGGCGCCGGGTCCGTGCCGGCCGGCGCGGGCCTCACCGCCGACTCGGCGCGCCACGCCGCCGCGACACGGGCCTCCGCGAGCCGTGCGCGCACCGCGGGCGTCACCCGGGCGCCGGCCGGTACCCGCGTGCGTCCCGCGCCCTACGTCAACGCCGTGGACGAGGGCCTGGCCGCGGGGCGCGCCGGCGGCACGGTCGTCGTACGGGCCGTCCACCACGAGCGGGTGCGCGAGTTCGTCGCCGCCGTCCGGCGTGGCGCGGCCGAGGCCGGCGCGGAGGTGCGCGTGCTCGTGGAGCTCCACGTGGCGATCGCCGATCGCCGCGAGCGGGCGCTGGCCCGGACCGAGCTCGTGGCCGACATCGCCGCCGTCGAGCAGCGGGACCTGCCCTGGACGGGATCCGCCGCCATCATCGGCTCGCCCGAGGACGTGCTGGCGGAGGCGCGCGGCTTCGCCGACCTCGCCGATGGCCTGGTCCTCGTCCCGATCTCGGTGCCCGCCGACCTCACGGCAATCCTCACCCACCTCGCCTGATCGGCATCCGCCCGCCCTGTGTGGCGAGTGAGCGGAGTTCTGTCCGGTGACGGGCGTGCCGAACTTTGCTCGGCGAGTGAGCGCGGTTCTGTCATGTGTGCAGCCGCGGTGGGACAGCTGTCCGTCCGACGAACGACGAAGCGCCGTCCCTCCGGTCGTGGAACCGGAGGGACGGCGCTTCGTCGTCAGGTCGGTCGCGCGGCAGAACCGCGCTCACTCGCCAGGCGGAACCGCGCTCACTCGTCGGAGTGGCCGGCCTCGTGCTCGGCGATCTGCTTCCTGATCTCGTCCATGTCCAGCTCACGGACGGCGGTGAGGATCTGCTCGAGGTTCTTCGCGGGGACGGCGCCCGGCTTGTTGTAGACGAGCACCCCGTCGCGGAACGCCATGAGCGTGGGGATCGACGTGATCTGCAGCTGGGCGGCGAGCTCCTGGTTCGCGTCCGTGTCGACCTTTGCGAAGGTGACGTCCGGGTTCTCCTCGGAGACCTTCTCGTAGACCGGGCCGAACTGCTTGCACGGCCCGCACCAGTCGGCCCAGAAGTCCACGAGCGTGATGCCGTCGCCGGTGATCGTGCTCTGGAAGTCGTCCTGCGTGATCTGAGTGGTCGCCATGTGGCGCTCCCTTCGTCCGTGGGCGTGCCCGCCGCGGGCGGAGCACGTCTTCCACCCCGTCCAACCGAGGAGACCCCCGGGCCATTCCCGGGCCCTCGGAGGTAGTTTGCGCACATGACTTCTCCCACCGACGTCGACGTCCGCGAGGCCGTCCGCGCGATCTGCGCCGAGGCGAAGGAGGCCGGTCGTGCGCTCGCCACCGCGACGCGCGCCACCAAGGACGCCGCGCTCGACGCCATGGCCGACGCCCTGGTCGCCGGCTCCGCCCGGATCGTCGCCGCCAACGCGACCGACCTCGAGCGCGGCCGCACCTCCGGCATGAGCCCGGGCCTCCTCGACCGCCTCGCCCTCGACGAGACGCGCATCGCCGCGATCGCCGATGCCCTGCGCGAGCTGGCCGCCCTGCCCGACCCGGTCGGCGAGGTCGTCCGCGGCTCCACGCTGCCCAACGGACTGCGCCTGCGGCAGGTGCGCGTGCCCATGGGCGTGGTCGGGATGATCTACGAGGCACGCCCGAACGTCACGGTCGACGCCGCCGGGCTGGCCGTGAAGTCTGGCAACGCCGTCGTGCTGCGCGGCGGCTCGGCCGCGGCGTCCTCCAACGAGGTCATCGTCGAGATCCTCGGCGAGGCGCTGCTCGCGGTCGGCCTGCCCGCCGAGGCCGTGCGGTCCGTCGACGCCCACGGGCGGCAGGGCGCCGTCGAGCTCATGCGCGCCCGCGGCCTCGTCGACGTCCTCGTCCCGCGCGGGGGAGCGGGCCTCATCCAGACCGTCGTCGCCGAGGCGTCCGTGCCGGTCATCGAGACCGGCGTCGGCAACGTCCACGTCTACGTCGACGCGAGCGCCGATCTCGACCAGGCCGTGCCGATCATCCTCAACTCCAAGACCCAGCGGGTGGGCGTGTGCAACGCGGCCGAGTCGCTCATCGTCCACCGCGACGTCGCCGAGGAGCTCCTTCCCACGCTCTACGCGGCGCTGGCGGAGAAGGACGTCACGGTCCACGGCGACGAGACAGCGCACCGGCTCGCGGAGGGCGGCACGGTGCGGTACGAGCCCGCCACCGACGAGGACTGGGGCACGGAGTACCTCTCGGCCGACCTGGCCGTGCGCGTGGTCGACTCCCTCGACGAGGCCCTCGACCACATCCGGCGGTGGTCCTCGGGCCACACGGAGGTCATCCTCACGCGAGACACCACCTCGGTGCACCGCTTCACCACGGAGCTCGACGCCGCAGCCCTCATCGTCAACGCCTCCTCGCGGTTCACCGACGGCGGCCAGTTCGGCCTCGGCGCGGAGATCGGGATCTCCACGCAGAAGCTGCACGCCCGCGGCCCGATGGGCCTGGGCGAGCTGACGACGACGACGTGGATCGTCGAGGGCCAGGGCCAGATCCGTGAGTAAGGGCCAGGGCCAGATCCGCGAGTAGCAGGCCCGGCCAGCAGGCCCCGGCGCGTCGGCGTCGTCGGCCGTCGGCGAATCCGGCGGCCGCGGGCGACGCCGTCCCCGTATCCTGGTCGGGCAGCCGTCCGGTCACACGCCGTCGGCCGTCCCGCCCACCCGCAACGTGCAGGAGATCAGATGCCCGAGGTCGTCGAGGTCCTGCTGTGGATCGCCGGCATCGGCGCGGCCACGACCGCGGTCGGGGTGGGCAGCGTCTGGTACGGCGTGCGGCGGCTCTCACGCAGCAAGGGCATGCGGCGCCGTATCGAGCAGGGCGAGCTCAACGTCCGGGCACTGTCCTCGGACCCGACCGTGCGCGAGGTCGCCAAGCACCGCCTCGCGATGCGCCGCTCGACCGACGCGACCGACCGGGCCCTGGAGGCCGCGCGCGAGGCGGGCCGTACCGTCGGGGACCTCCCGCAGGTCGCCGCGGACCTCGAGCGCGCCTACCGGGAGATCGACGACGACCTGCGGGTCGTGGAGAACGAGCCCGACGCCGGCATGCGGCACCGCCTGCTCACGGACCTCCTGCCGGACATCCGGACGCACGAACGACTCTCCGGGGACCTGCGCCGCTCGCTGCTGCACTCGCGCTCGTCGTCCTCCACCCCGGCCCTGCGCCGCGCAGCCGACGACCTCATGCTCGAGGCCCAGGCGCTCGGCGCGCTGGGCGACGGCGAGGAGCGCCGCACCGAGCACGAGTCGGACCGCGTGCGGCGCTCGCGCCGCCGCTCCGAGGACGACTGATGGGCGTCGGCCGGCGGATCTTCGGCATCGGCCGGGCCGAGGGCAACGACCGCCGCCGGCGCCGCCGCGAGGCGAAGAACCCGCCGCCGGACCCCGCCACCGAGATCGCCGAGGCCGTCCGCCGCCAGCGCGCCGCCGTCGACGACGCGCGTCGGGCCGTCGGCGAGCTGACCGTCCAGCGCCGCCGCACCGAGCTCCTCCACGAGCGTGCCGAGCTCGAGGTCGAGGGGCACGAGCGGGCGGCGGCCATCGCCGTCGAGCAGGGTGACGACGCGGCGGCGCGGGCTGCGCTCGGCCGCGCGCTCGAGGCCGCGGCGCCGCGCGACCGGCTGGCCGACCAGCTGGCGGTGCTGCGCAACAAGGAGGAGGACCTGCGGGCCGGGGTGGGCCGGCTCGAGGCGCAGGTCCATGAGGTCGAGTCCCGGCGTCGGGCGCTAGCGGCCGACCGGGAGGCTGCCCGCGCCTCCGCGACCATCGCGCAGGCGATGCGCACCGACGTGCCCGGCTCGACGGCGGAGGCCGTCCGCGCGGCCGAGCGCGAGGTCCACGAGCTCGAGGGTCGCCAGGCCGCGTACGAGGAGCTGGCCTGGACGGACTCCGGCTCGCACCAGGTCCACGACGCCTTCGACCGGCTCGGCCGCGAGGCCCGGATCGAGGCCGAGCTGCGGCGCCTGCACGGCTGGGACCACGGGGGAGACCGCAGCGGCGACCACGGCAGCGACCACGGGCCGGGCCACGGGAGAGACCGCGGCGGCCAGCGCGGGGGAGGGCCGGGCGAGATCGGCCGAGGACCCGCCTGACAACCCCGCGCGAGCTGCCGTGCGACACTGGCTCCCGAACTCGAACGAAGGAGACCTCCGATGGCCAGCTCGCTGGTGCGCACGTCCGCCCACACCGCTGCGGAGCCGATGGCGACCGACCTCAACGCCTACGTCGGCGGCGTGATCATGCTCGCGATCCTGCTCATGCTCCTGCTCGTCACCTGGGCGTTCCGCTCGATCAGGACGCGCCACTGACGTGAACGCCCGCTCCCACCGGGGACGCCGACGCCGCGTCGGCCTCATGGGCGGAACGTTCGACCCGATCCACCACGGCCACCTCGTCGCCGCCTCGGAGGTCCAGCACCTCCTCGACCTCGACGAGGTGCTCTTCGTGCCGACCGGCGTGCAGCCGTTCAAGCGGGACCGCAAGGTCACCGAGGCCGAGCACCGCTACCTCATGACGAACATCGCGACGGCGTCGAACCCGCGATTCACCGTCTCGCGCGTGGACATCGACCGCGGCGGCGACACCTACACGATCGACACCCTGCGGGACGTGCACGCGCAGATGCCCGACGCCGAGCTGTACTTCATCACCGGCGCCGACGCCCTGTCCCAGATCCTGGCCTGGAAGGACGCGGACGAGCTGTGGGAGCTCGCGACGTTCGTCGGCGTCACCCGGCCCGGTCACGACCTCGTGGCGGAGGGCCTGCCCGAGGATCGCGTCAAGCTCCAGGAGGTGCCAGCCATGGCCATCAGCTCCACCGACTGCCGCAGGCGGGTCCAGGAGGACAAGCCCGTCTGGTACCTCGTGCCCGACGGCGTGGTGCAGTACATCGCCAAGCACCGCCTGTACATCGACCCCTCGACGGTGGCGTGATGAACGAGGGACCGGTCACGCGTCGCTGGCTGCGCGAGCAGGCCGCGCGGGAGGCCGCACAGATGGCCGAGGACGCCAAGCGGGACGCCGCGGCGCAGCGCACCGGCAGCCCGGAGGACCGCGCGCGGGCCGCGCTCGACGCCTCGGCCGCGAGGGCCCCGGCCGGCCGGGAGGACTCGGAGCGTGGCACCGCTGCACACGGCTCAACCGGGCCGACCGACGCCGAGGTGCAGCCGGCGGGCACCGACCCCGGCGCGACCCACGAGCCCGAGGGCAGGCACGACCTCGGGGCCACGCACGAGCCCGAGGACACCTGGACGCCGGGACCGGCCGTGGGTGCCGGCGCCGGCCACGGGACCGCGCCGGCCCAGGGCCAGGCCGCGAGCCGGGTGCGCGCCGCGGACGGCGAGAGCGCGGCCGACATGCCCGTCACCGCCGGACCGGAGGGAACGGCGGTGCGTCCGTTCGCCGCCGTCCCGCCGGAGCCCGCGCCCTCCGACGGGGCCAGCGGCGATGGGGCCCGCGGCGACAAGACCCCCGGCGATGAGGCCCGCGGCGACGGGGCCGCCGCGGCGGCGCCGCCGCCCCCGCCGGCTCCGGAGGACGAGGTCCTCGCGACGGCCGTCCGTCCCGCCGTCGCCGGAGGCGCCGCGGGTGCTGTGGGTGCTGTGGGTGCCGCGGCCGCCGGTGCGGCCACCGGCACGAGGCCCGACGACGTGCGCGCCGACGCCGGGCCGGCCGGCGGCGGGCCTGGCCGCGATGCGCCTGGCGGTGACGAGCAGGCCGGTGACGAGCCGGTGAGCGGCAGCGACGAAGGGACACCGGTGGCGACCACCCAGCGCGGACGGGCCGCCGGTGCAGCGCCGGCGACGAACGGCCGTACGACGACGAAGGGCCCGCGCGGCAAGCGCCCCGTCCGTCGCGTGCGGTGGTGGCGCGGGCTCGCCATCATCGTCCTGCTGGCGGCGATCTTCTTCGGCGTCGGTGCCGCCGTCGGGCTCTACCTGTTCGGCCGCTGAGGGACGGGCGGGCGCAGCCCCGCGCAGCGCCGACACCGTAGGATCGGGGCCACCTGTTCCCGAACCGAGGAGATCCGTGGCCGCCGACGAGCGATCCCGCCACCTGGCGAACGTAGCCGCACGAGCCGCCGCATCGAAGAAGGCCGAGGAGATCATCGCGCTCGACGTCTCCGAGCGCCTCGTCCTCACCGACGTTTTCCTCGTGGCCTCCGGCTCGAACGAGCGCCAGGTGCGCGCCATCGTCGAGGCGATCGAGGAGGCACTCGCCGCCGAGGGGGCGAAGCCCGTCCGCACGGAGGGTCTGACGGAGTCCCGCTGGGTGCTCGTGGACTACACCGACGTCATCGTCCACGTGCAGCACACCGAGGATCGCCAGTTCTACGCGCTCGAGCGCCTGTGGGGCGACTGCCCGGTCGTGCCCGTCGACGTCGAGGACGTCGTCGTCGACGAGACCACCCCGGGAGCCGAGGACGGACCGTACCGGGCGACCGGGCTCGGGACCGGCCAGTGACCGCCCGCGCGCTCGTCCTGCTGCGGCACGGGCAGACCGACTACAACCACGCCATGCGCATGCAGGGCCAGATCGACATCCCGCTCAACGACACCGGGCGGCAGCAGGCCGAGCGTGCCGCCGAGGTGCTCGGCGGCGCGGACCTCACCCGGATCGTCAGCTCCGATCTGTCGCGCGCGCTCGAGACCGCACAGATCCTCGGGCGGGCGGCCGGGCTGGACGTCACCACCGACGAGGGCTTCCGCGAGCGCGGCTTCGGGCTGTGGGAGGGCCACACGCACGAGGAGCTCCAGGCCGGCTGGCCCGAGCAGTACGACCACTGGCGGGCGGGCCGGGATCCCGAGGGGATCGGCGTCGAGTCCCGGGCGGGCGCGGGGGAGCGGGTCGGGCTCGCTCTGCGCGCGGTCGCCGAGGCGGCCGACGACGGCGAGATCGTCGCGGTCGTCGCGCACGGCGCCGCGATCACCCTCGGCATCGCCCACATCCTCGACATGGGTGCGCACTCGTACTGGCTCGGCGGCATGGGGAACTGCCACTGGTCCGTCGTGGCGCAGAACCCGGGGCGCGAGCCGGCGTGGCGCCTCGGCGTGCACAACATCGGCGTCGACCTCGTGCCGCGGCCGCACCGCACGATCCTCGACCGCGCCTCCGAGACCAAGGACCACGGGGACCAGCAGGTCACCGGCGGCTCCGGCCGCCCCACGCAGGCCGACCAGACGGGCGTGCCCGGGCGCTGAGCGTCAGCCGGCGGTCCGGGCGCCGTCGATCACCCAGAGCTGCCCGGACACGTGCGAGGCCTCCTCACTGGCGAGGAACGCCGCGACGTTCGCCATCTCCGACGCCTCGCCGACGCGCCCCTGCGGGACCTGCGCCGCGAGCGTCGCGTTGAGCTCGTCGCCGAGACCGTCGAGCCACGGGGTGCGCGTGACGCCGGGGCCGATGGCGTTGACGCGGATGTTCTGCTGCGCGTACTCGAGCGCGGCCGTCTTCGTCATCATGACGACGGCGCCCTTGGAGGTGATGTAGGCGGCAGCGGACGGGGTGGCGAGGACGCCGCCGATCGAGGCCGTGTTGACGATCGAGCCGCCGCCGCGCTCGACCATGAGGCGCAGCCCGACCTGCAGCACGCGGAAGAACTGGCGGACGTTGATGCGCATGA
This sequence comes from Georgenia sp. Z1491, assembly GCF_049856175.1. Lineage (GTDB taxonomy): Bacteria > Actinomycetota > Actinomycetes > Actinomycetales > Actinomycetaceae > JB111. The sequence continues at coordinate 1,910 of NZ_JBNDNA010000005.1, read as the reverse complement.
CGCGGTCGAAGTCCGCCATCGGGTACTCGTGCGTGAGCAGCGCGGGTCCGTTGACGCCGACGTTGTTGGCCAGCACGTCGATCCCGCCGTGGTCCTCTCGGAGGTAGGTCTCCAGCGCGTCGATCGCGTCGTCGTCGTCGACGTCGAGCTGGTAGGGGAGAGCGAGCTCGCCCAGGCGCGCCGCGACCTCGTCCTGCCGGCCGCTGACGTCCGCCAGGACGACCGTCGCGCCCTCGGCGACGAACTTCGTGGCGATCGCCTCACCGATGCCTGATCCTGCTCCCGTCACGAGTGCGGTCCTGCCCTCGAGCCTGCCGGTCATGATGCCGTCCCTTCGTGGAGTGGTAGCTCCAACCTATGCCGCTGACCTGGTCGGATACCGGGACGAACGACCCAACCCGGGGCTGACCGACCGCGCGTGCGCGTGACGGCGGCGTGCGCGGGATCACGCACCGAGGGGACGTCGTGATTGGCTCGCCGGCCGGGCGGTGACATAGACTCGTCCTCGCCCTTCGGGGCCCCGGGGCTATGGCGCAGTTGGTAGCGCGCTTCCATGGCATGGAAGAGGTCGGGGGTTCGAATCCCCCTAGCTCCACCCTGTGTGATGTCCCAGGACATCGAGAACGGCTGAACCCCCGGTGTCGGGGGTTCAGCCGTTTTTTCGTTGGTAGGTGTGTGCGGGGTTCAGGGTGTGTTCGCTGAGGATCTCGCCAGTGGAGGCGTCCAGCACGGTGGCGTGGTCGTTGTGGACCAGGCAGGTGATCTCGGTGCGGGCGTGGGCGCGGCCGATGCCGAGGTGCAGCATGCGGCCGCTGTGGCGCAGGCTGATCTTTCCGTCGCGGTCGACGGTGTCGTAGCGCACTCGCCACAGGTCGGGGTCGCCGGGCGGGGTGGGGGTCGCCGGGGGGATGAGCTGGTAGGCGTGGGCGGGGGTCTGTCGGCCGATGCCGCGATGAGGGCGGTCGTTGTTGTAGTAGTCGCGGAAGTCGTCGAGTTCGTCCTGGAGGTGGGCGAGGGTGTCGGCTGGCCGGGTGGCGAGGCGCTTGTTCAGGGTCTGCCAGAAGCGTTCGATCTTGCCCTGGGTGGTGGGTTTGAACGGTTTGCCGTTGCGTTGCTGGATGCCGTGCAGGGCGAGCAGGGTCTCGAACGCGTTGCCTGTTCCGTCGGGTCGTCCGCGGCCGCCGCGGGCGTAGCGGGTGGTGTAGACCATGCCGTTGTCGGTCAGGGTCGCGGTGGGGTATCCGTACTGGCTGGCTGCTGCGGTGAAGGTCTGGGTGACGGTGGTGCCGGTGACGCGGTGGTGGGCGGAGAGGTGGACCAGGAGTCGGGAGTGGTCGTCGAGCCAGCCGATGATCTCGACCTCGGTGCCGCCGGTGAGCGTGGTGTGGGTGAAGTCGGACTGCCACAGCTCGTTGGGGCGGTCGGCGGCGAAGCGGCGCCAGGAGGATCGGGGGCGTTTCTGAGGCTGGGGCGTGATCGTGCCATTGCTGGTCAGGATCCGCCAGATCGTGGTTCGGCCGATGGTGTGGCCTTGGCGGGTCAGGTGCCAGTCGATGGTGTCCGCGCCGGCGTCCAGGCCTTGGGCGGTGAGCTCGCCGCGGAGCTGGAGGACGCGTTCTCGGACCTGGTCCGGAGTGCGGGTGGGGACGGTCAGTGGTCGGCGTGAGCGGGGCTGGTAGGCGGCCTCGCCCTCGGTGAGCCAGCGGTGGTGGAGTTTGTGGACGAGGGACTTCGACACCCCGTAGCGGGCAGCGACCTGCCCGTAGGAGAGCTTCTGGACGGTGACCGCTTTGATGAGGACCTCGTACTTCGCCACCGTTCACGATGTCGTGGGACATCCGATCCCGACAGGGGGCAGTCGTTCACGATGTCTGGGGACACCCGTTCACGATGTCCTGGAACCAGACACC
>NZ_JBNDNA010000004.1:0-254963 GCF_049856175.1 Georgenia sp. Z1491 | reverse complement strand
TCGGGTCTGCTGAGGGTTCGGTTGACTTCCTGACTGCTCTGCGGAGCGGAGAGGATGGTCCTCGTGCCGAAGATCTACTCAGAAGAGCTCAAGGCCAGCGCGTTGGAGCTGCTGGATCAGGGAATGACTCAGAAGCAGGTCTGTCACGACCTCGGGATGTCGAAGTCGGCGCTGCAGGCCTGGGTCAACGAGTCTCGCCTGCGAGAACGCGGCTTCGAGCCAGCTCGCGGGCAGAGCGCCGGGGACGGTGGTGAGCAGACGCGGATGCTGAAACGGATCCGGGAGCTGGAGCAGGAGAACGAGGTCCTGCGCAAGGCGACCGCGTATCTCTCGCGGGCCAATCTCGGTCCTGGGCAGTCGCGCCCAAAATGATCTACCCGCTGGTCCTTGACCTTGCTGCTGCCGGAATCCCGGTCGCGGTGACCTGCCGGGTGCTCGGCTTCTCCAAGCAGGGGTTCTACCAGTGGCGCGCGAACCCTGTCAGTGCTCGGGACGTCGACGAGGCGTATCTGCTCAATGCGGCCTACGACATCCACGCCGACGATCCGGAGTTCGGGCACCGGTTCATCGCCGACGAGCTCCAGGCCGCCGGTCACGTGGTCTCGGAGCGGCGCGTATGGCGGCTGTGCTCCCAGCAGCGGCTCTTCTCTGCCACAGTGCGACGGAAGAAGCGCTACGGCAGGCCCGGCCCGCCGGTATGCGATGACCTGCTCGAGCGGGACTTCACCGCCGAGAGCGTCAATGCGAAGTGGTTGACCGATATCACCGAGCATCGCACCGGTGAGGGCAAGGTCTACCTCTGTGCCGTCAAGGACGCCTGCTCGGGGAGAATCGTCGGCTACGCCCTCGATGCCCGCATGACATCCGACCTGGCCGTAGCAGCCGTACGAGACGCGGTCGCGCGCCGCCAGGGAGCGGCCGCGGTGGCTGGCTGCATCGTCCACAGTGACAGAGGCTCGCAGTTTCGTTCCCGGAAATTTCAGCTCGCTCTCAAGCATCGCGGCCTCATCGGTTCCATGGGCCGGGTCGGGGCTGCCGGGGACAACGCGGCGATGGAAAGCTTCTTCGCCACGCTGCAGAACAACGTGCTCGACCGGAAGCGATGGGCCACCCGCGACGAGCTCCGGCTCGCGATCGTGCACTGGATCGAACGGACCTACCACCGTCGCCGACGGCAACGTCGACTCGGCAAGCTCACTCCGGTTGAATACGAACTCGTCCACCACCAGGCCGTCGCGCTGGCGGCCTAACCCCGAAGTCAACGAAACCTTCAGCAGACCCGTCGGGCCGGTCCGGCGGGTATGGCGGGTCGGGCCGGTCCGGTGGGTATGGCGGGTCGGGCCGGTCCGGTGGGTATGGCGGGTCGGGCCGGTCCGGTGGGTACGGCGGCTCCGGCCGGTCCGGCGGGTACGGAGGGTGGTAGGGCGGGTCGTCCGGCCGATCGGGCGGGCGAGGAGGATCGGGCAGCCGAGGCGATCCGCCGCCTCCGCCACCTCCTCCGCTTCCACCGGTGCCGCCGTCACCTCCCGTGCCGCCGTCGGGAAGGTCACTGCCGCCCCCGGGCACGTCCGTGCCGCTGCCGCCGGGCACGTCTCCGGTGCCGTCGGCGATGTCCGGGAGCATGGCGATGGCGTCCTCGACCTGGTAGTCGAGCGACTCGATGGCCTCACCGGCGGCGGTGTTGTACTCCTGCCGCCGGGAGTCGTCCCAGTTGCCGCCCTCGTGCGCCGCGGTGTAGCTCTCGTTGAGGTCGAAGTAGTAGGTCTGGGTGGAGCCGCCGGCCTCGCGGGCGTAGTCCACCGCCGCCGCGATCGCGTCGACCTCCCCGGCCCGATGCTCCGCCCAGCCCTGGACCCGCTGGAACGCGAGGACCGCGTCGTCCCCGGCCTGCCCCTCGATGCCCAGGTTGCCGGACGCGGCGGCGAGGTCGTCGGCGAGACCGCGCAGACGCTCGGCGATCCCCGTGAGCGTCGTCGTGTAGCTGTTGATGGGCTGCGCCTGGAACGGCGAGATCTTCCGCAGGGTCTCGGTCAGCGAGGTCGGTTCGTCCGTCATGGTGCGCCTGCCGTCCTTCCCCTGCGCGGTCTCGTGTCAGTCGTCCTGGTCGTTGAAGTTGCCGAGCTCCATGTCGCTCAGCCGCTCGCGGGTCTTCGTCAGCAGGTCGGTGGTCTCCTCGTCGACCCCATGGATCAGCGCCGCCGAGTCCTCGAGCGCGCGAGCCAGACCCTCGAGGTCCTGGAGCAGCCGCGTCATCCCCATCCCGACGTCGTACATCCGCTCCGAGACCCGGTCGCTGATCCGGTTGATGGTCGAGAGGTCGGACCACCCCGACTTGTGGTCGAAGCGCCCGTTCCAGGCCTCGGACCGGATCTCCTCGACCTCCTCGACGGTGGTCGAGAGCAGCCGGACGCGCGCCGCGAGCACCTCCGGCTGCAGCTCGATCGCCATCGTCGTCCCTCCCGCTGATCAGCCGACGTCGTCGTGCCGGGTCGGCGCGCCCCGTGAGGCGCGCCGACCCGATGGGTCACCAGTCGTCGTTCTCGGTCTCGACGCCGAGCGTGGGTGCGGACCGGGCGTCCGAGCGCGTGCCCTTGCCTGCGCCGGCCGCCGTCGCGGGTGCCGACTCGGTCTCGAGCTGGTCGACGAGGTCCATGTGCTCGACCTCGTTCTCCTTGCGCTCCTTGTCCTTGGCTCCCGGCCGTCCGGCGAGCATCCCGCCCATCGGACCACGGGCCGCGCCTGCTGAACCGCCGCGCGAGGCAGCGCCTGCGCCCGAACGGCCGGCCGCCGGAGCACCCGGGCGGGCTCCGCCCCGACCGGGGGCCGCCGCACCGGCCGCCGCGCCGCGTCCGGGCGCCGATGTGCCCGTGGCTGCGCCGCGTCCGGTGGCGCCCACGGTGCCGGGACGACCGGCACCTCGCGCACCGGGTGCACCCGCGCCGCGACCTGCGGCACCTGCGGCCGCACCGGGACGGCCAGCAGCACCTGCGGCGCCAGGACGACCGGCGGCACCGGGTGCGTGACCAGCTGCGCCGACCGTGCCCGGCCGGCCGGCTCCGCCTGTGCGACCGGCAGCCCCGGCTCCCGCGCGTCCGGGCGCTCCTGCGCCGCGGGCAGGCGCTCCGGCCACGCCCGGGCGAGCAGCGCCGCGCGCTCCTCCTCCGGGAGGCGCACCGACCATGCCGGCACGGCCGGGGGTCCCGGCGGCTCCGCCGCGCGCACCCCCGGGACCGCCTCGACCGGCGACCGCTCCACCGCGACCGGCGGGCGGCATGCCCGCCACCGCCCCGGGACGTCCGGGCATGCCACGGCCGCCCGCGCCGGTGCCAGTGCCGATCGGGCGGGCACCACCGCCGGGGCGACCGGCGCCCGGGCCACCGATGGTGTGGATCGGGGGCCTGCCGGGCGTGCCGCCGGGAATGCCGGGGGCACGCCCGCCGCCACCTGGACCGGGCATGCCGGGCGTGATGGGCGGCGGGATCGGCATACCGCCGCCACCGGGCGGCGGCACCGGAGCAGGTCCGGGCAGCACCGGGTTCGGCACCGGCGCCGGGCCGGGCGACGGCAGGGGCGGCGCCGGCGTCGGCATCGGCGCGTCGACGTTCGGCGGGTCCGGGTCCGGAAGCGTGGGGACCTCGGGGACGCGCGGACCCGGAGGGTCGGGCAGCACCGGAGGCTCGGGGCCGATGATGGGCGGCTCCCACGGGTCGTACGGCGGCGGCATGACAGGTGGGTCCGGGCTCGGCGGCCGGATGACCCCGGGCGGCAGGTAGTTCCCCGGGGGCTGGTGCCCGCCGGGTCCGCCGCCCGGTCCGGGCACGTTGCCGCCGCCGCCACCGGGCAGCGGCGCGCCCGAGCGGTTGACGTCGGTGCCGCCGCGGTCGGGCGAGTAGCCGCGGTCCTTGAAGGGCGTCCCGGTCGCCGGCGTGATCTCCGGGATCAGGTCGATGGCGTCCTCGATGCGGTAGTCGAGCGACTCGATCGTCTCGCCGGCGGGACGGTCGTAGCGCTGGATGAGCTCGCGCTGCTCGTTCTCGTCCATCTCGTCCCAGCGGTCACGCTCGGAGTTGTTCGACCAGGAGCTGGCCTCCGTCGTGTAGGTGCCCTGTGCCTCGTCCCCGGCAGTCCGCGCCGCCGCCAGGGCGGTGCCGATCTCCTCGGACTCCGCCGCGCGGTGGCGCGCCCAGGACTCCAGCTCGTCGAACCCCTGCCCCGCGGCATCCCCGGCCTCGCCCTCGATACCGAGCTCCGCACGTCGGGAGCGGATCTCGTAGGCGAGGTCGTCGAGGCGGTCCGCGTAGCTGGTGAAGTTCCGCTCGATGCCCTGCAGCCCGCTCTTCTGGAGGTCGTCGATCCGGGCGAGCGTCTCGGTGAGCATCGTCGGCTCGGTCTTGTGGTAGTTCATCTCGTCAGCTCTCGATCGTCCTGGCTCGGGTCAGACCGGAATCGGGTAGGGGCCGCCGTGCGGTCCGGGCGGGGGCGGGGGGGCGGCCTCGTCGATCTGCTCGCCGATGGCCTCCAGGTCCGCCATGAGGCCGTCGTCGGTCTCCTCCAGGTTCTCGGCGGCGCGCACGAGCGCCTGCCGGATGTCCTCGGTGCTGAGGAGCAGGTCGTTGATCCCGCGGGCGAGCGCGAAGGTCGCCGTCGCGAGCGGGGAGCCGATCCGGCTGACCGTGGCCAGCTCCGACCACATGTTCCGCTGATCGACCCCGTCGCTGTTCATCTCGTCGTTGATCTTGGCGAGCTGCGTCACGACGGTGTCGAGGTAGGTGACGCGAGCTCGGAGCACCTCGGGCTCCAGCACGATGTTCATCTCGGGGGATCCTCCAGATCATCTCTCTGCCGCACCGGGCTGGGCGCTCGGTGGCTCGGTACCTGCGGTGCCGACGCACGAGAGCCACGGAGGCACCGGGACCGAGGGGTCCCGGTGCGACCGAGGCTTGCGTGTGTCAGACGTTGCCGCCGAAGTTGTTGGCAGCGATCCGGTCGGCGTCGGCGAAGTTGCCGCGGCTGCGCAGGACGAGGGACTCGATGAGCATGAGGATGGAGTCGACGTCCTCCATGTTCTGGTCCCAGTGGTGCTTGGCGGTGTCCCAGGCCTGGCGGGCCTCACCGTGGAAGCGCTCGCGCAGGTCGGCGGTGCCGCTGTGCAGGTCGTCCAGGTGCTGGCGGATGCGCTGGCCGGCCGAGCTGATGTCGGCGGCCCCGGTGTCGAGGGCGGCGTGGGTGACGCGGATGTCGTTCATCTGGATAACTCCCAATTCTCAGGTGGTAGGTCGGGTCAGCCGAGCAGCTGGCCGAAGTTGACGCTGCCCTCTTCGTCCTGGGCGGTGAACGACGACTGCGTGCCGCGCAGGTTCTCGGAGAGGGTGGTGAGCACCTCGTTGGTGTGCCGCGCCTCCTCGTTCCAGCGCTGCATGGCCCGGTGGAACGCGGTGGCCGCCGAACCGGTCCACTGAGCGCCGATGCTCTGAATCTGCGAACCGAGCCTGGTGAACTCGCCGTCGACGGCGGTCTTCGTCTCGTCGACGCGGGACGCGGCCGTCTCGAGTGCGCCCTCGCCTGCCTCTACTGCTCCCATGGTGTCCTCCTGCTGAATCTCTCGTGGACGGGCCGCTGGTGGACCCGGTGCCCCGCGGGGCCTGACGTCCGCCGATCCGGGAGACCCGCTCTCGACGACAACCATCACGTTACGGCCACGGCGCTCGGCCGGGAACGGTCCCGCTCGGGGAGACCTCCCCACGCATACAGCCTGGTCGGGGACCAGTGTTCGTGCGGTGTTCGGCGACCCGCCAGGGACGTTGCCGGACGGTCACCCGGACGTCACCGTCCGGTCACGTGGGCCGTGCCGGGCGTGACCGACGACCGCGGTGCGCGGCCGTGCTTGTGGCCGGCTGCGGATATCCTCGTGCAGGCGTTCCCGGGGCGGGGCGCGACGACACCGCGTCGAGGGAGGGCACCGCGTGAGCCAGGCAGTCAGCCGCCGCGCCGTCGGCACCGTGGTCCGGGTGACTCTCGTCGAGGGCGACGACCGCACGGACCTCGCGCTCCCGGGCTCCGTCCCCGTGGCCGAGATCGTGCCGGGACTGGCCCGCCGCCTGGGGATGCTCGAGGTCCGCGCCGCCGTGACCGGCTACCGCCTCACCCGCACGGACGGCACGGAGCTCGCGCCCGACCAGTCGCTCGCGGCCCAGGGCGTCGAGGACGGCGCCCTGCTCGCTCTCGTCGCGCGCGACGCCGGCAGCTCCGGCCGCGTGTACGACGATCTCGTCGAGGCCGTCTCCGACGCCGTGGAGGACCAGCACCGGGCATGGACCCCGGCGGACTCCGCACGGATGACGCTGGTGGCGACCCTCGTCCTCGTCGTCACCGGCAGCGTCGTGCTGCTCACCGCCGACGACTCCTCCCTCCTGGTTCCCGTGGTCGCGGGGGCCGCCGCTGCGCTCTCGCTGGGCGTCACCGGCGTGCTGGCCGCCCTGCGCAGGACCGCCGCCAGCATGACGATGCTCGGCTCGACGGCGGTGCTCGCGCTGACGAGCGGCCTCGCCCTCGGCGTGGGACCGATGGTCGGCGAGCCGCTCGCCTTCGGTGGGCTCGGCGTCCTCGCCGTCGGGGCGCTCGCCCTGCCGTTCCTCGGGTCGGTGCGCGAGTACGCGGCGGTCCCGATCCTCGTCGGCCTGGTGCTCCTCGCGCTCGGCGGGCTGCCGCTGGTGACCGACCTGGGCACCGGCCAGGTGGCCGCCGGGATCGTCGCCGTGTCCGGCATCGTGCTGTCCTCGGCACCCTGGATCGCCCTGTCGATGACCGGCATCCGCGTGACCGTGCCCCGCAACCAGGCCGAGCTCGACGCCGAACGGCAGGAGATCCGTGCCGCCCGCGTCCGCTCGGAGTTCCTGCGCGGCTCGCGGCTGCTCCTCGCGATGCGGCTCTCCGGGGCGGCGGCCATCCTGCTCGCCACGCCCCATGCGGTGGCGACCGGGATCTGGGGCACCGCGCTGGTCCTCGTCGTGTGCGTGGCGTTCGTCCTCGGCGTGCGCGAGATCTATGCGCGGCGCGACGTCGTCGTCATGACCTCCACGGGGGTCGTCGGTGCCGCGGTGGCGGGTCTCGCCGTCGTCGTCGTCCACCCGACCTGGTGGCTGGCGGTCGCGATCGCCGTCGCCGCGCTCACGGTGGGGATCGTCGGCATGGCCGTCCTCAGCCCCGGGCCGCGGCCCGGCCTGCAGCGCGTGGGCGACACCCTCGAGGTGATCTGCGTGCTCGCCGTCCTGCCGCTGGCCGCGTTCGCCTCGGGCGTGGTGTAGATGGCCTCCAACAAGGACATCCTCGACGCGCAGCGGTTCAACCGGCAGCGCCTCGTCACCTCCTTCGTCTCGGGGGCGCCCGACGGCCGCGAGCTCGAGCCCGGCAAGCCGTGGCGCGGCGTCGTCGGGGGCCTGGTGCTCGTCGGGATCATCCTCGCGGGCGGTTTCGTCTCGCGGTGGCTCGCCCCGGGGGAGCCGGAGGGGTGGGAGGACGGCTCGCTCGTCGTCGTCGAGGAGGACGGCTCCCGCTACGTCACGTCCTCGGGCGTGATGTACCCGGTGCTCAACACGGCCTCCGCACGTCTCGTGCTCGGTGCGGGCGAGATGACGGTCCAGACGCTGTCCCAGGAGGAGGTCGCCGGCGTCACGCGCGGCCCGACCGTCGGCATCCCGGACGCCCCGGACTCGCTCCCGGACCCGGGCGACCTCGTCAACGACGAGTGGCTCTCGTGCGTCACGTCCTCGGGCGCGTCGTGGACCGCGCTGGGTCGCCCCACGATCGACACGGACGGCACCCAGGTCTCCGCCGAGCCCGCGCCGGACCAGGCGATCGTCGTGCGCGTCGAGGGCACGCTGTGGCTCGTCTCCGGCGCCACGCGGCACGCGATCGACGCCGAGCACGAGCAGCAGATCGTCCGCGCGCTCCGGCTCGACGCGGCGCCGGTCCCCGAGACGTCCGCCGCCTGGCTCGAGCTCTTCGCCCTCGGCGCCCCGCTGGAGCCGCTCGCCACGAGCGGGGCGGGCGAGCCGATGCCGGAGCCCCTCCCGGGCCTGGAGGACGTCCCCGCCGGACAGGCCGTCTCCATGGGCGAGGGCGACGACGTCTCGTACTACATCCTTGGCGCGTCGGGGGAGCTCCACCCACTGAGCGACGTCGGCTACCAGATGTACCGGCTGGGCGACGGCGAACACCTCGAGAGCGAGGCCATCGCGGTCAGCGCCGGAGACCTCGGTCAGATGCCCTCCGGTGACGACGCCGACCCCGCCGACTGGCCGGACGAGATCGCGGGCGCCGTGACCGCGACCGACGGTGCGACCCCCTGTGCCCGCCTCGTCGCCGGAGCGATGGACGAGTCCGACTCCTCCGCGCTCGTCGCGGGCCACGACATCCCCGAGGTCGCCGACGACACCGTCACGGTCGAGGGCGGCGCCGGCGCGCTCGTCTCCGGCAGCGGCGGCGGCCTCCTCACGGCCGACTTCTTCATCGACGAGACCGGCCGGGCCTACCCGCTGCTCGGGGCCCGCGGCGAGACGCTCGGCATGCTCGGCTACGAGCTGGAGGACCGGACGACCGTTCCGAGCCCGTGGGTGCGGCTCTTCCCGCAGGGACCGGGGCTGCAGCCGCTGGACCTGCCCGCGCTCGGCGGACCCGGCGACGAGTCCGAGAGCGGGGCCGGCACCGGGACCGAGGCGCCCTCCGGCGGCGAGACCGAGAGCGACGGCTCGTGACCGGTCGGCACGCGCACGGGCGGGGGCGTCGTGGCGATCGGCCCGGAGGTGCGCTGGCGGCGGTCCTGGCGGGCGCCGCCGTGCTCGCCACCCCGCTCCTGGTCTCCGGCGCCCCGGGCGCGCCCGCCGAGGCGTCGCCGGGCCGGGCCGGCCAGGTGCAGGCGACAACGGTCGACCCGTCCCGGGCCCGGATCGGACCGGTCTGGCGGGCCGAGCTGCCCGACGCCTGCACCCCCGAGGAGATACCGACCGAGCCCTCGCCGGTGCTCCCGGCCCTCGGCGTCGAGGAGGCGTGGGAGCTGTCCCGCGGCGAGGGCGTGACCGTCGCCGTCGTCGACTCCGGGGTCGCGCCCAGCGAGCCGCATCTGCCGGCGGACGAGGCCGTGCTGCCGGGCCTGGACTCCATGGGCACCGTGCCCGGCTCGGAGACCGTCACCGAGGGCCCGCCCCTGTCGAGCTCGGACGGCCGGACCGACTTCCACTTCCACGGCACCGCCGCGGCCAGCCTCATCGCCGCGCGCGACCCCGAGGGCACCCACGTGGTCGGCCTGGCTCCCGAGGCCCAGATCCTGCCCGTGCGCGTCTACGTCACCACCGAGGACGACGAGCTCATCGAGGCCGGCTACGGCACGGACGTCGGGCGCATGGCCGAGGGCATCCGCTGGGCCGCCGACCAGGGCGCGCAGATCATCTCGGTCTCGATGTCCCTCCCCACAGACGTCCCCGAGCTCCGGGAGGCCGTCGAGCACGCGAGCGCGGCGGGCTCCCTCGTCGTGGCGAGCGCCGGGAACGCGCGGACCGCCGACGACGACACGCCGGGACCGCGCTACCCCGCCGCCTACCCCGGCGCCCTGGCGGTGACGGCGACCACGATCGAGGGCGAGGCGACCGACGACTCCATCCCCGGCGAGCACGTCGAGATCGCGGCGCCCGGCGACCCCGCCTACTACGCGTACGTCACCGGCGAGGAGTGCTACACCGGTGGCGGCGGCGAGGCCGCCTCGAGCTGGGCGACGGCGTACGTCGCCGCCTCCGCCGCGCTGGTCGCCTCGATGTACCCCGACGAGACGCCGGCGCAGTGGGCCCACCGGCTCATGGTCACCGCCGTGCGCACGGTCCCCGGCGAGCGCGACGACCTCCTCGGCTGGGGCAGCGTGGCGCCCTACGACGCGCTGTCGTTCGTCGACGACGGCGCAGCCCCGGGGCCGCCGAGCCCGGTCCACGAGGCGCCGTCGGTCGACGCACCGACCTTCGTCGCGGTGCCCGAGCGGCCCGAGGACCCGCTCGAGGCCGTCCGGGGCACCGCGGCGTGGTGGGTGTTCGGGGCGTTCGTCGTCGTCGGCGGGGCCGGTCTGCTCGCCAAGGCGCCCCGCCGGCGCGGCTGACCTCACGCGGACCGCCGTTCGCCGCGGGCGCCGCCGCCGTAGACTGGCCCGCGGACCTATCCCGCCCGCCGAGAGGACGCAGTGACCGCCGCACGCCCCCTGCACGTGGCCCTGGTCGGGGCCGGACCCGCCGGCACCTACGCCGCCGACATCCTCTCCGCCTCGGGGCTGGACGTCCGCATCGACCTCATCGAACGGCTCCCGGCCCCCTTCGGGCTCGTGCGATACGGCGTCGCGCCCGACCACCCTCGCATCAAGGCCATCATCCGGGCCCTGGAGAAGGTACTCTCGCGCGGCGACGTGCGCCTCCTGGGCAACGTGGCCGTGGGCCGCGACGTGAGCCTGGAGCGGCTGCGCGAGCTCTACGACATCGTCATCGTCTCCACCGGCGCCGACGCCGACGTCCCGCTCGACATCCCGGGCGTCGACCTGCCCGGGGTCCACGGCGCCGCAGACTTCGTCTCCTGGTACGACGGCCACCCGGACGTGCCGCGCACGTGGCCGCTCCAGGCGCGCGAGATCGCCGTCCTCGGGGTCGGCAACGTCGCGCTCGACGTCGCACGGATCCTGGCCAAGCACCCGAAGGACCTGATGAGCACCGAGGTGCCGGCCAACGTCGTCGCCGGCCTGGAGGCATCGCCCGTCACGGACGTCCACCTGTTCGGCCGCCGCGGGCCCGCCCAGGTGAAGTTCACGCCGCTCGAGCTGCGCGAGCTCGCCAAGGTGCCCGACGTCGACCTGCTCGTCGACGAGGAGGACTTCCACTTCGACGAGGGCTCGGAGGAGGCGATCCGCTCCTCGAACCAGACCAAGCAGGTCGTCAACACGCTGATGGACCTCGCGATGCGCGACCCCTCGACGCTCACCGCCTCGCGCCGCATCCACCTGCACCTGTTCCACTCCCCGGCGGCCGTCCTCGGCTCGCCCGAGGACGGGGTCACCGCCCTGCGCACCGAGCGCACCGAGCTCACCGGTGACGGCTCGGTCCGCGGGACCGGCCGGCTCGTCGAGACGCCCGTGCAGGCCGTCTACCGCGCGGTCGGCTACTACTCGGCCCCGATCGACGGCCTCCCGTTCGACGTGCGCGGCGGGATCATCCCCAACGTCGAGGGCCGCGTGCTGGGCGAGGACGGCGAGACCGTCCAGGGGGTCTACGTCACGGGCTGGATCAAGCGCGGACCCGTCGGCCTCATCGGCTCGACCAAGTCCGACGCGCAGCAGACGATCGGCCACGTGGTGGAGGACGCCCGGGCCGGGGTCGTCGGCGCCGGCCCGGAGCGCGCGGGCCGCGAGGGCCTGACCGCCGAGCTCGACGCCGCGGGCGTGCCCTGGACCGACTGGGTCGGCTGGGAGACGCTGGACGCCTTCGAGCGGCGCCTCGGCGAGACCGACGCCCACGTGCGCGAGCGCGTCAAGGTGGTCGCCCGCGAGGCGATGACCAAGATCGCCCGCGGGCACGACGACGTCGGCCCGCTGGTCTGAGCCGGTCCGGGCTGAGCCGGTCCGGCCCGGGCCGGCGTCGTCAGGTACCCGGAGTCAGCGCAGCCGGGGCAGGACGCGGGCCGCGCGCAGGATCCCCCAGACGATCCACAGGACGGCGGTAGCGGCGGCGACGACGACGGTCCCCAGGGTGCTCGCGCGCGCGAGCAGGTAGAAGGCGGCGAGGGCACGGGGGGACGGCGCCGGTGCCACGCGGGCGTGCTCCGTCGCCTGCGGTGCGGCCTGGGTGGTCTCCTCGGCGGGCTCGCACACGATCTCGAACGTGCCGGTCGACCCGCTGGGCATGACGTGGGTCGACACGTGGTCGTCGTTCGTCAGCTGTCGCAGGAGCCAGCGCGGGTCGAGGCCGAGCCCCGCGGAGTCCGTGCCGGCACAGCTCACGGCCGGGGCCTGCTCGGGTGCCCACAGCCAGACGTCGGAGCCGCGCTCGACCTCGATCGTCACCGGTGTCCCGTCCAGCGGCACGTCCGTCGCTCCGTCGCTCATCCGCGAGTGCAGGACGACGCCGACGACGAACATCACGATCAGGGGCACCATGAGCCAGCGTCCGATCCGCACGAGACCGTGCAGCGTGGCACCGACCTTCGGCCGGAGCGAGGTCCACGACGTCGCGGGAGCGTGACGCCCCACCCCGGGGGCCGCGCGAGGGTGCGCGTGGTCGGCGGCGGTGGCGACCGGGGCCCAGGGGGAGTGGTCGGCGGCCGTGCGCATCGACTCCAGGTCGCTCGAGTAGGGGTCCGTCGACCGGCGGCCGGGGCGGGGAGCGGCGCCGTAGCTCGAGGGATCGTGGGGCACGCACCCAGAGTAGGTCGGCGCCGCCGTGCCCGACGCGCGTCGGGAGGGGCTCCGTGCACCGGGCGTGCGACGAGGGGTGCTCGTCCTAGTAGCCTGCCTCCCACCCGCTCCGCCCCGACCCGAGGACACCGATGCCCGGCCGAAGTACCAGCCCCGCGCCCCCTGCCCGCCTGCGCCCGGGGGGAGCGGAGTGAACCCGGTGGTCTCGATCGGCGTCGGACTGGTCGTCATCGTCGTCATCACCGCCGCCACGGCGTACTTCGTGGCCCAGGAGTTCGCCTACATCACCGTCGACCGGTCGGCTCTCGCCGCACGGGCCGAGGCCGGTGACGCGGCGGCACGGCGCACCCTCCAGATCACCCGGCGCACCTCGTTCATGCTCTCCGGCGCCCAGCTCGGCATCACCGTGACCGGGCTGCTCGTCGGGTACGTCGCCGAACCGCTGGTCGGGCAGGCGGTCGGCGACCTGCTCGGTTCGGCCGGTCTGCAGATGGCGCTCGCGCTCGCGCTCGGCACCGGCGTCGCGCTCGTGGTGTCCACGTTCGTCCAGATGCTCTTCGGCGAGCTCGTGCCGAAGAACCTGGCGATCGCCGCGCCGGGACCGGTGGCCGAGCGGCTCGCGCTGTCGACCACCTGGTACCTGCGCCTGCTCGGGTGGCTCATCACGATCTTCGACCAGGCCTCCAACCTGCTGCTGCGGCTGCTGAGGATCGAGCCGGTGCACGACGTCGAGCACTCGGCGACCGCCCGGGACCTGCGCAGCATCGTCGCCGAGTCCCGGGAGGCGGCCACGCTCTCGCCCGCGATGTCGACGCTGCTGGACCGCGTGCTGGACTTTCCCGAGCGCGACGTCGAGCACGCGATGATCCCGCGCGCGCAGGTCGACGTCGTCCGTGACTCCCTCAGCGTCGGGGAGCTGCGCGAGGTGATGGCGGGCGGGCACACGCGCTATCCCGTGCTCGCCGAGGACTCAGAGCAGGTCCTCGGCGTGGTCGACCTCAACGACCTGCTCGGCACGGACCTGCCGGACGATGCGCCGATCACCGCGATCATGCGCGAGCCGCTCGTCGTGTCCCACCTGGCCTCGCTCACCTCGGCGATGGAGGACCTCGGGCACGGCGGGCGGATCGCCTGCGTGGTCGACGAGTACGGCGGCTTCACCGGCGTGCTCACGCTCGAGGACCTCGCCGAGGAGGTTGTCGGCGAGATCGCCGACGAGCACGACCCCGCCCCGCAGGAGGTCGCCGCCGGCCGGCACGAGGGGGAGTGGGAGGCCCCTGGCGCCGTCCATCTCGACGAGGTCGGCCGCGCGCTGGGGGTGACGATCCCCGAGGGGGACTACGAGACGATCGCCGGGCTGGCCATCGACCTGGCGGACGGCCTGCCCGAGGTCGGCGACGCGTTCGACGTGGAGCTGCCCATCGACCCCGGCGAGTTCGCGCGCACCGACGACCCGCGGCCGGGCGTGCTCCACGCGGAGGTCCTCGAGGTGGACCAGTGGGTCCCGAGCCGGCTGCGACTCACGCTCAGCCTGCCGACCCCGGATGACGAGGCGCTCCTCGGCGAGGGACGTACCGGGCGCGACGCGCCCCGTGGGACCCACCGGACCGACGACGGCGAGGAGCAGTCATGAGCCCGCTCGTCGTGGTCGCGGTGACGGTCGCGCTCGTCGCCGCCAGCGCGTTCTTCGTGGCGACCGAGTTCGCCCTCGTCTCCGCCAAGCGGCATCGCATCGAGGAGCTCGCGCCCACCTCGAGGTCCGCGCGGGCGGCCCTGCGCAGCGGCGCGGAGCTCACGCTGCTCCTCGCGGGCTCGCAGCTCGGCATCACGGTCTGCACCCTCGCGCTCGGTGCGATCACGAAGCCGGCCGTCCACCACGCGCTGACGCCGCTGCTGGAGGTCACGGGCATGCCGTACGTGGCCGCCGACATCGCCGCGTTCGTCGCTGCCCTCGTCGTCGTCACGTTCATCCACCTCGTGGTCGGTGAGATGGCGCCGAAGTCCTGGGCGATCGCCCACCCGGAGCGGTCGGCGATGCTGCTCGCGATCCCCATGCGCGGATTTCTCTGGGTCACCCGCCCGTTGCTGCGCATGCTCAACGGCCAGGCCAACGGGATCGTGCGGCGCCTCGGCGTGGAGCCCGTGGACGAGGTCAACACCGGGCAGGACCCCGACGCGCTGCGTCACCTCGTCGAGCACTCGGCCGAGGTCGGGGCGCTCGACCCGCTCTCCTACGCGTCGCTCTCCCGGGTGCTCGACCTGAGGGCCGCGACGATGGCGGACCTTCTCGACGGCGGAGAGGTCACCGCGCTCGCGCCCGACGCGACGGCCGGGCAGGCACGCGACCTCGCCCGCAGCTCGGGACACCTGCGGCTCATCATCGGCACCGCCGGCCGGTACACGGGGGTGCTGCACGTGCGCGACACCCTGCTCGCGCCCGGCCCGGACGCGCCCGTCGCGCCGTACGTGCGGCCGCTCCTCGGAATCGCCGCGGACACACCGCTGACCGAGGCCACGCACCTCATGCGCGTCGGCCGGCACCACATCGCGCTCGTCACCGGCGAGGACGGGCGGGTCGGCGTCGTCACGCTCGCCGACCTGCTGCCGCGGCTGCTCGCGCTGTCCGGGGAACCGCGTTCGGCGGAGTCCTCGGGGGCGCGCCCGGACACGGGCGCGGGGTCGATCGGCGACCGACCCTGAGTGGCGGGTGCGCCCGCCGGGTGGGCCGGCCGGGTGGGCCGGCCCGTGCGGCGGGTACCGGCCGGCGGCGGACGCCGTGCGGCGTCGGCGTATCGTCTGGTCTGCGCCGCCGTCCCGGCGCACCTGGGAGGCTGCCATGACTGCCCACGACCTGTCCGCACGCGTCGTCCTCGTCGCCGGGGGCACCGGCAACGTCGGAGAGGGGATCGTCCGGGCCCTGCTCACGGCCGGCGCGCGCGTCGTCGTGCCGAGTGCCCGTCCGGGGCGGCTCGCCGAGCTCCGTGACCTGATCGGTGCCGACCTGGCGACGCGGCTCCTGCTCGTCGACCACCCGTACGAGTCGTTCGAGGACGCGGAGGCGCTCGCCGCACGGGTCGCCGATCGCGGCGTCACCGACGTCGTCGCCGCGATCGGCGGCTGGCACCAGGGTGAGCATGTCTGGGAGCTGACCGAGGAGACCTGGCGGCGGGACTTCGTCAGCACGGTCACCACGCACGTCGCGCTCGCCCGGGCACTCGTGCGCGCCCTGCCCGCCGACGGTACCTACACGTTCATCACCGGCACCGCCGCGCGAGAGGCGGCGGCGACCGCCGGGCCGGTGAGCATGGCGGGTGCCGCCCAGCTCATGCTCCGGCAGGTGGTCAGCGCCGAGGCGGGCGGGTCGCCACGTGCGTCGTCCCTCCTGCTGGGGCCGGTCGTCACGCGCTCCCGCACGAAGGGGAAGAAGGAGTGGCTGACCGCCGACCAGGCGGGCCGTGCGGTCGCCCACGTCATCGCCACCCCCGCTGTCGGCGACACCGTCGTCGAGGTCGAGACGGTCGACGCGCTGGAGAGGCTGCTCGGCGACCCGGCCTGACCGGGGCTGCTCGGCGGGGTTCTGCCCGGGTCAGCGGTAGTTGACGTACTGGAGCGCGGCGTCGATGTCGTCGGCGCGCTTGAGCAGGGCGATGACGGACTGGAGGTCGTCGCGCGACTTGCTGCTCACGCGGATCTCGTCACCGGTGATGTTGGCCTTCACGCCCTTGGGCCCCTCGTCGCGGATCAGCCTGGTGATCTTCTTCGCGACGTCCTGGTCCAGCCCCTCCTTCAGCGGGCCGGCGAGGCGGAACTCCTTGCCGGACTGCACGGGCTCCTTCTCGCCGAGGTCGAGGGCCTTGAGCGAGACGCCGCGGCGCACGAGCTTGGTCTCGAGCACGTCGAGGACCGCGAGCACGCGCTCGGCCGTGTTGGCGGCCATCGACACGACATCGCCCTTGAGCGTGACGTCGGCGCCGACGCCGCGGAAGTCGTAGCGCTGGCCGATCTCCTTGCGTGCCTGGTTGACCGCGTTGTCGACCTCCTGGCGGTCGACCTTGGACACGATGTCGAACGAGGAGTCGGCCATGTGAGCCTCCGGCTGGTAGACGGGCCCCGCTGGCGGGGCGGTGGGTGACGCAGGACTCGCCCAGGTGGCTACGGACCTGCGCCCGGATGTTGATATCGTGCCATCCGCACCCGTTGAGGGATGCCCGGCGAGTTGCCCGAGCGGCCAAAGGGAGCTGACTGTAAATCAGCCGCGCAAGCTTCGCAGGTTCGAATCCTGCACTCGCCACGACCGGCCGGACCCGCATGCGGGTCCGGCCTTCGTCGTCGTGCGGCGCGGCGACGCCGGTGAGCGGGGCCTGTGAGCACACTCACCGCGTGCCCGGGCCCTCGTGGTTGGCCCGGCGCCGTCGCCGCGTTGTAGGCTCGTCCGCGCTGCCTCGATGAGCTTGTCGTCGGGCACGCCCCGATAGCTCAGTCGGCAGAGCGTCTCCATGGTAAGGAGAAGGTCAAGGGTTCGATTCCCTTTCGGGGCTCTGGTTCACGGATACAGCCTGCGCCCGCGCGTGGACGCCGTTCGTGGCCGCGTGGCGGGGTAGCTCAGCTGGTCAGAGCGCACGACTCATAATCGTGAGGTCGGGGGTTCGAGCCCCCCTCCCGCTACCGCGCCCGCACCGCACATCGGCGGTGGTGGGCTCAGCGACAGGAACGAGGACATCATGGCCACCAAGTCGGCGGACATCCGCCCCAAGATCACCCTGGCCTGCGAGAACTGCAAGGGCCGGAACTACATCACCAAGAAGAACAAGCGGAACACCCCGGACCGCCTCGAGCTGCAGAAGTTCTGCCCGCGCTGCAACACGAAGACCGGTCACCGCGAGACCCGCTGATCCCTGGGGGGACGACGTCACCGCCCGCGGCTAACCTGGATGGATGACCGAGACCCCACCGCGCCCCGCCGGCGTCGACCCGACGCTCGCGGGGCGCACCTATGCCCCGACCGAGACCTACGTCGTGTCCGAGGCGAAGATCGTCGAGATGGCCGAGGCGACCGGTGCGACGCACCCGCTGCACACCGATGACGAGGCGGCCCGCGCCGCCGGCTACGCGGGCGTCGTGGCACCGCCGACCTTCGCGGTCGTGCTCGCGCAGCGCGCCGAGCAGTCCTACGTCGCGTCCCCGGAGTCGGGCATCGACTTCTCCCGCGTGGTCCACGCCGACGAGCGGATCACCCACCACCGGCCGATCGTCGCGGGGGACCGGCTGCGGACCAGCGTCCTCGTCGAACGGATCCTCGCCCGCGGGGCCCTCACGCTCGTGACGACCCGGGCCGAGATCGCCGAGGCGGGCACCGAGGCCCCCGTCGCCACCGTCACGTCCACCCTCGCCGTGCGGGGCGACGCATGAGCGCCGCGCCCCGCCCCGTGCCCGAGGTCGGCGAGGAGGTCCTGCGGGAGACCGTGCCGGTCACCCGCACCACCCTGGTCCGCTACGCCGGCGCGTCGGGGGACTTCAACCCCATCCACCACGACGACGCCGTGGCAGCGTCCGTCGACCTGCCCGGCGTCATCGCGCACGGGATGGCCACGCTCGGCATCGCCGCCGCGCTCGTCGAGACCTGGGCGGGCGGCCCGGGAGCCGTCCTCGACGTCCAGACGCGGTTCGCCCGCCCCGTCGTGGTCCCGGCGGGCGGCGGGACAGAGCTCGAGGTGACGGGCGTAGCCGGCCAGGTCGAGGGCACAACGGTGCGAGTCGACGTCGACGTGCGCCACGAGGGGGTCGCCGTCCTCACGCGCGCCCGCGTGCTCGTCGACCTCGCGAGGTCCGTGTGAGCGAGGTTCGCGGGCGCGGCGCCGGCCCGACGGCCGCGGGCACGACGACGCCGCCGGCCACGGCGACACCCCCCGGCCCCACGCCGGGGGCCGACGCGATCGCGCCGACCACGTTCGCCGAGGCGACCACCCTGCGGGTCGGCGGCCCGATCGGGACGCTCGTCGACGCCGGGTCCGAGGCCGAGATCGTCGACGCGGTGCGGGCGGCCGACGCGGACGGGACACCGCTGCTCGTGCTGGGCGGCGGCTCCAACCTGCTCGTCGGCGACGCCGGGTTCGACGGGATCGTCGTGCGCGACACGCGCCGTGAGCTCGACGTGGACAGCGTCCAGGGGTGCGGCGGCGGGCAGTTCACGGCGCCGGCCGGCGCCGTGTGGGACGACGTCGTGGCCCGCGCGGTGGCCGACGGTGCCTCGGGCCTCGAGGCCCTGTCCGGGATCCCCGGCTCCACCGGGGCGACCCCCGTGCAGAACGTGGGCGCCTACGGGCAGGAGGTCGCGGGCGTGCTCTCGCACGTGCGGGCGTGGGACCGCCTCGCGGGGCGGCCGCGCACGCTCGCCCTCATGGACCTCGGCCTGGGCTACCGCACCTCGGTCCTCAAGCGTTCCCTCACCGACACCGGCGCCGGGGGAGGCCGCACCTGGGGCCCGACCGGTCGCTGGGTCGTCCTGTCGGTCTCCTTCCAGACCCCGGCGAGCGTGATGTCCGCGCCCGTGCGGTACGCCGAGCTCGCCCGCACGCTCGGCGTCGAGATCGGGCAGCGTGCCCCCTCGACCGACGTCCGTGCCGCCGTGCTCGAGCTGCGCCGCGGCAAGGGCATGGTGCTGGAGGCCGATGACCACGACACCTGGTCCGCCGGGTCCTTCTTCACCAACCCGATCCTGCCGCCCGACCGGGCCGCGGAGCTGCCGCAGGCCGCGCCGCGGTTCGACGCGCCCGCGCCGGACGGGTCGGGCGCGACGTGGGTGAAGACCTCGGCCGCCTGGCTCATCGACCATGCCGGGTTCCACAAGGGGCACGGCATGCCCGGACCGGCGGCGATCTCCAGCCGGCACGCGCTCGCCCTGACCAACCGGGGCGGCGCGCGGGCGTCCGACGTCGTCGCGCTCGCCCGCGAGGTCCGCGACGGCGTGCGGGCGGCCTACGGGGTCGAGCTCGTCCCCGAACCGGTGCTCCTCGGCGTCGAGCTCTGACCTGCTCCGCGCCCGAGCCCACCACTGGCCCCCTTCCCGCCCGAACGTCTGCCCCGGAGGCACCCGTGACCGCCGTCCCCGACCTCCTTGACACCCTCCTGCGCGGCACACGGGCGGAGATCGAAGCCGCTGGCACAGCCGTGGCCGCCACGCTCGGTCGGGGCGACGCCGATGTGGTCGGCCGGGCCGACCGTGCGTTGCGAGACGGCAGCGCCTCGCTGCGGCGGACACCCGACGGCGGGTACGACCTCGTCGTCGGGCCCCGCACCTGGCGGGCCGGCCGGTTCACCACGCCGACCCTCGCCGAGCTGCGCGCTGCCGCCGCCGCGGCACCGACGGACGATCCGGGGGACGCTCCGGCCGGAGCGACCCTCTCGGTGCTCGTCGGCGCCCACCCGCTCACGGACATCGGTGCGTTGCAGGCGTTCGCCGCGCGGGACACGCTGTTCCAGGTCGCCTCCCAGCTCAACTGCCTCGAGGCCCCGTCACCGAGGCTCGTCCCGGTCCCCGAGTACCTCTCCGACCCCACGCAGGGCCCCCGCGCCGCGATCGGGGCCTTCCCCGGTGCCCTCCTGCGGCACCACGCCGCCCCGGACGGCGCCGGCGGCACCTTCGTTCAGACGGACGACCGTCAGGTCGAGCTTCTCGCCGACGCGCTGCCCGCGCGCATCGGTCGCGCCGTCGGCGGATACCTGCGGCCAGGTGACCTGGCCGACGTCGACGCCGTGGTCCGTGCGCTCGCGGAGCGCCGTGAGGACATCCGGGTCGGCGTGCACGACGACGTCGAGGTGGCTCTCGGCGCGAGCTGGCGTGGGTCGGTGCCCCCAGGGACGCGCATCGCGCAGGTGTGCACCTCCACGCTCGCCTCCGGCCTCTACGGCGACGGCCGTCCGCCGACCGGTGCGCTGCTCGACGTCGCCCGGACGCTGCTGCGTGCCGCCTACCTGGGGACGCTGCTCGCGGCGGCCGCCACCGGGCGGCGTCGCGTGGTGCTCACGCTCATCGGCGGGGGCGTGTTCGGGAATCCCCACTCCACGATCCTCGGGGCGATCGACTGGGCGCTCACCGAGTACGCGGGAGCCTCGGCGGGCCCGCTCGACGTGGTCCTCAACGCCCGCGAGCTGGACCCGGGCGTCGACCTCGATCAGCTGCGGGACCGGTGCGAGCGGCGCGGCGGGAAGCTGCGGCGAGCGGCCTGACGGCCCGGCCTACGCTCGTCCGCGGACCTGGTCAGTCCGGGCGCGCGGCGGGGCGCCCGGACAGCCGGGCCACGTGCCGGGCGACGAGGGCGTGGACCGCCGGGGACCCGAGCGGGCGGAAGTGCCCGCGCTCGGCCAGTCGGACGTTCGTCGCCCCATGCAGGTACGAGCCACCCGGCACGTGCGGATCCCACGCGGGGGCGAGGGAGACGATCCGCGCGTCGACCTCCGTGCGGCGGGCGAGGCTCACGAGGTCCGGCGCCGAGGGCCGCAGGCCGCCGACGACGGAGCGCGGCGGGAACGCCTGCGCCCACCTCGAGCCGCGCCACGGCGTGGCGATCGCGACCATCCCCGCCACCCGGTGCCCCTCGGGCCCGAGCATCGCCGCCTTGCCGACGAGCCCGCCCTTGCTGTGGGCGACGAGCACCACCCCGGTGAGGTCGAGCCCGGCCAGGAACGCGGTCGTGGCGGCCGCGCCGTCGGCCACGGTGCGGGCGTTGAGGCCGAGGTCCGGGACGACGCCCACCGGGTGCCGCGCACCGGCCAGCGCGCGCCCGACCCGGGCCAGCATGTGCCACGACTCGTAGACCCCGGGAAGAAGGATGACGGGGGCGGCACCGGCGTCGTCGACGCCGTCGGGGGAGGCGTGCAGGGCCGGGCGCCAGCCGTCGCGCCTGAGCATGCCGCGCGCGGAGGTCGCCGCGGTCGCGGCCACCCACGCGTAGTCCAGGCCGTGCGCGAGCGGCCGGGTGGCAAGCTCCGCGGCGCGCCGCAGGTGCTCCCCGGTCCGAGGGTGCCGCCGCCGCGTCACGGCCCGTCGGACAGGCCGTGCCCGTCGTCGGAGGGGGAGCCGGGCGGGACGGCGGAGCCCGGCCCGTGCCGTTCGTCGTCGGCGAGGTGGGTCAGGGCGGCGCGTACGACGGCAGGGTGGTCCTCGACGACCACCGAGTGTGCCGCACCCGGGACGAGTGCCACCGTGCAGCTCCGCACGCGCCCGGCGAGCTCCCCGGCCCAGGTCTCGGGCACGAGGCGGTCGTGCTCACCGTGCAGGATCGTCACCCGTGCCGACGGTCCCGCGAGCGCGAGCCGGTCCTCGATCCGGTAGCCCATCACCTCGGGCAGGATGTCCGCCACCCAGCGGGTGGTCGCCGTGAGGTAGGAGCGGGTGGCGAGCAGCCGGAGCCGGTGCGTCTCGTGGACCGCCGACTGCAGGTACCGCCACAGCTGGGTGAGCGGGCGGCGCTCCGCGGCGTTGACGGGCGGCGCTACGAGCACGGCCCGGCGCAGGGCGTCCGGCTGCCGGGCCATCATCTCCACCGCGACCTGGGCGCCCATCGAGTGGCCGACGAGGACCGGGTCGTGCACCCCGCCGGCGGCCAGCACGTCCTCGACGACCTCGGCGAGGCCGGCGATGCCGAGCGTCGTCGCCGGCGGCGGGACGTCGCCGAAGCCGGGCAGGTCGACGAGGAGGACCTCGCCGTGCTCCGCGAGGTCCTCGGCCAGCGGAAGCAGGTAGATCGAGGAGAGTCCCACGCCGTGCAGGAGCACGAACGTCACCCGGCCGTCGCCGGGGACGTCGGGGTTCTCGTGCTCGGCGCCGGCGCCGGGTGCGCCGACGCGATGGACGCGGACGAACGTCCCGTCGAGGAGCCGCATCGACGTGGCGGTGCGCGAGAGCCGGGCGACCGTGCGCCGCGACCCGGGACGCAGCCGCACCTGCCGGCCGGCGGGCGGCGAGACGAGGTCGGCGACGGCGAGCGTGAGGCGTCGCCACCACCGCAGTCGAGCGGTCACGCGGGCTCCGCGAGCCACTCGTCGACCTCGGCGACCCAGCGTGCGACGTCGCGACGGTGGGCCCGGGACGCGCGCAGCGAGCCCTTGGCGAGGCCGGCGATCTCGGCGTCGCCGAGGCCGTGGACCTCGCGGGCGGCGACGTACTGGTCGGTGAGGCGGGAGAGGAACAGCAGGGGGTCGTCGGCACCGAGAGCCAGCGTGGCGCCGGAGTCGAGCAGGCTCCGCAGCGGCACGTCGGCGGCGGTCGGGTACACCCCGAGCGAGACGTTGGAGGCGGGGCACACCTCGAGGGCGATCCCCGCGTCGACCACCCGGGCGAGGAGGTCGGGGGACTCGGCGAGCCGCACGCCGTGCCCGAGCCGGTCGGGCCGCAGGTGCGTGACGACGTCGGCCACGTGGTCGGGCCCGAGGAGCTCGCCGCCGTGCGGCATCGCCGCGAGACCGGCCTGGCGGGCGATGCGGAAGGCCGCCGCCCAGTCGGAGGTCGTGCCGCGGCGCTCGTCGTTGCTCAGGCCGAACCCGACGACCTGACCCGGGCCGTCCCCCGCGTGGAGGGCCGCGAGACGGGCCAGCGTGCGGGCGTCGAGCGGGTGCCGGGTGCGGGACGCGGCGACGATGACGGCCACCTGGACGCCCGTCGCCCGGGACGCCGCGGCGGCCTCGTCGAGCACGATCTCGAGGGCGGGCGTGAGACCGCCCACGTACGGGGCGTAGCTCGTGGGGTCGACCTGGATCTCCAGCCTGCGCGAGCCCTCGGCGGCGTCGTCGGCGGCGGCCTCCGCGACGATCCGGCGCATCGCGGCCTCGGACCGGACGACGGCGCGCGCGGTGTCGTAGGACCGCTGGAACCGGAACCAGCCGCGCTTGTCGGCGGGGACGCGCAGCGCGACGTCGTCCGTGAGGTTCGCGGGGAGCCGGACGCCCTCGTCCTCGGCGAGGTCGAGCAGCGTGGACACGCGCATGGAGCCGGTGAAGTGCAGGTGCAGGTGGGCCTTGGGGAGCCGGCCCAGGTCGCGCATCGGGACATCATGCCAGGACAGGGGGTCGGACGCGGGCCGGGAGCGGCTCGGGCGCCTCGATGGCGCACGGGCCGCGCGCGTGTGATCTTATTTCGTCATGAGCATCTCGGCGGCGGCGATGAGGGAGCCGGCCGACGTCGCCCTGCTGACGGGGCCCGACGCCGGTGACGTCCTCACGTCCGCCCTCGTGCCCGACGACGGCAGGCTCGTGGAGTGGGCCGTGCACACCGTCCACCACCGCCCGGGCGCGGGCGTGACGGTCGGCTACACCGCCACGGTCGAGCGGACCGCCGCCGACGGGTCGCGCAAGCGCACGGAGGAGTACCTGTGCGCGACCACCGCACGTCTCACCCGCGCGGCGGGGCCCGGGCTCGTCCGTCTCGAGCCGCCGGACGGCCGTGGCCCGGTGGTCCACCTGTGGCGGCACCCGGCCGACCCGGAGCTGCCCGCGCTGGCCACCGCGTGCGACTCCGCGAAGATGTCCCAGCGGCTCGGTGAGCAGGTCACGCTCGAGCTCGTCGCCTATCGACCCACGCGCCGCGCGGTCCTGCGCGCGACGGGCGCCTCCGGGCGCGTCCACTACGTCAAGGTGGTCCGGCCGGTCTCGCTCGCGGACCTCGTCGGGCGCCACCGGATGCTCACCTCCGCTGGGGTGCCCGCGCCGGCGGTGGTCGCGGAGGAGCCGGCCGGGCTCGCCGTCCTCGCCGAGGGGCAGGGGGAGTCGCTCGCGCGCGTGCTGCACCGCGGTCCGGGGCACGAGACCGACGCCGTGCTGCACGCCCTCGTGCGCACGCTCGACACCCTGCCGCCCGCGGCCCTCCAGCTGGCCCGCCGCTCGGCCTGGTCCGAGCGGGCGAACCACTACGCCCACGCGGCGGCGACCGTCGTCCCCGAGGCCGAGGCGCGCACGAGGGCGCTCGCCGCCGGTATCGACCAGCTCCTCCACGCCGGTCCGCCGCAGCCCGTCGTGCCCGTGCACGGGGACTTCTACGAGGCCAACGTGCTCATGGACCCCCGGGAGGGGATCACCGCGGTCTCGAGCCTGCTCGACGTCGACTCTCTCGGGCCCGGCCACCGCAGCGACGACCTCGCCTGCCTGCTGGGCCACGTCTCGGTCCTCGTCCACCTCGCGCCCGACCGGTACCCGGCGGTCCCGCACGTGCTCGCGCGCTGGACGCAGCTCTGCGAGCAGATGGTCGATCCCGTCCAGGTCTGCACCCGGGCCGCCGGCGTCACCCTGTCGCTGGTGGCGGGGGCCAAGCGGGCCGACGGGAGGTGGCGGGCCGACGCCGAGGGGCGGCTCGTCACCGCGGAGGCCTGGTTGGCCCGCGCGCGAGACTTCACCGCCGGCCGCGTGACCGGCCCCTTCGTCGTGCCGCCGCCCGTCGGCTGACCAGCCGGGACGCCGGTCCGGGGCCGGTCGTCCGACGCCCCCGGTCGCCGTGGATGAGAGTCCTCTCATCCGCCGCTGGGCACGACCTCACCGCCCGCGACGAGGATGGTCGGGTCGGCGGGCGACCTGCCGCCGACCGTCGAGCACCGGAAGGGACGAGCACGGATGCGCACGAAGGCGTCGTGGATCGCGGTCGGGTCGCTGTCGGCCGTCGCCGTCGTCGGAGGGACCGTCCTGGCCGGTGCCGAGGCCGAGGACGTGGAGCTGGACTCCGTGCGGATCCCCCCGGCCCGCGTCTCGCCGTCGGAGTCGAGCAGCGACGGGACCGGGGAGTCCACGACGGACGGGACGGGGGAGTCGACCACGGACGGGGCCGAGGAGCCCACCACCGAGCCGGCCTCGCCCACGGAGGAGGCGACGACGGTGCCGCCGGAGCGCAGCTCCGTCTCGGCCGCCTCGCCCGAGCCGCCCCCCGCGCCCGCGCCCGCACCGGCTCCGCCGCCTGCACCCGCGCCTGCCCCGGCACCCGTGCCGGCGCCCGCTCCGGCCCCGGTCGAGAGCCCGGACTCGCCCGACAGCCCCGAGAGCGCCGAGAGCCCCGACGACTGACGCCCGGCGGCGAGGACGGACGTCGACCGGCGAGGACCGCGGTCGGCCGGCGCGGGTCGATGCCAGGAGCCGAGCGGCCCGGTCAGCCGGTGACGAGCCGGTAGCCCATCCGCGGGACCGTCTGGATGCGCTCCGCACCGATCTTCTTGCGCAGGTAGCGCACGTAGACGTCGACCACGTTGGACCCCGGGTCGAAGTCGTAGCCCCACACGCGCGAGAGGATCTGCTCGCGGGAGAGCACCTGGCCGGGGTGCAGCAGGAAGGTCTCGAGCAGGGCGAACTCGCGGGCGGACAGGTCGACGGTGCGTCCCGCGACCGTGGCCTGCCGCGTGCGCACGTCCAGGGTGAGGTCGTCGACCTGGAGGTGGGTCGGGTCGGCCCCGGACGAGGCCGTCTGGGCCGAGCGCAGCCGGAGGCGTACGCGGGCCAGGAGCTCCTCGAACCGGAACGGCTTGGGCATGTAGTCGTCGGCACCGGACTCCAGCCCGGTCACCGTGTCGTCGACCGACGAGCGTGCCGTCAGCATGATGACGGGCAGGGTGTGCCCCTCGCCGCGCAGGGTCTGCAGCACCTCGAAGCCGTCGACGTCCGGCAGGCCGATGTCGAGGATGACGAGGTCGTACCCGCCGGTGCGGACGTGGTCGAGCCCGGCCCTGCCGGTGGTGACCGCCGTCGGCTGGTGCCCGGCAGCCGTCAGGCCCTTCGTGACGAACGAGGCGATGCCCGCCTCGTCCTCGATGATGAGGATCTGTGCCACTACCTGCTCCCTTCGCGAGCTGTCTCCGTGGTGCTGACCCGGGCCCGGCCGGGCTCACCGGCCTCCTGCGGTGCGTCCAGGTCGACGTCCAGGTCGAGCTCGAGCGCGCGGGCCGGGAGGTCGAGCACGAACGTGGACCCACGGCCCGGCTCCGAGGCGACGTCCACGCGCCCGCCGTGCGCCTCGGCGATCGCGCTGACGATGGCGAGACCGAGCCCGCTGCCGTCCGTGCGCTCCTCCCCGGGCCGGTTCGTGCGGGCGAACCGCTCGAAGATGCGGCGCTGGTCCTCCGGGGCGATGCCGCGGCCCTCGTCGCGCACCCACAGGTGGAGCCGCCCGGACTCGGTCGCCGAACCGAGCGCGACCGTCGAGCCGGCCGCGGAGAACTTCACCGCGTTCGCGGCGAGCTGGATGAGGGCCTGCGTGAGCCGCTGACCGTCGACGACCGCCTCGGCCTCGAGCCGCGCGTCGATGACGAACCGGCGCTCGCCGAGCTGACGGATCTGGTCCAGCACGTTGTCGAGCATCGGCCCCAGGTCGGTCGGGCCCGGCTGGACGAACGTCGGTGCGTCCGCCTTGGCGAGCATGACGAGGTCGTCGGCCAGGCGGTGCATGCGGTCGAGCTCGGAGATCGTCAGCTCGCGGGTCTGGCGGGCATCGTCGGCGTCGTCGGGGTTCATCAGCTCGAGGTGCCCACGGACGATGGTGATCGGAGTGCGCAGCTCGTGCCCGGCGTCGTCCAGCAGCCGGCGCTGGGAACGGAACGAACCCTCGAGGCGGGCGAGCATCGCGTTGACCGTCCGGGCGAGGTCGGCGACGTCGTCGGACCCCTCCGCCTGGATCCGGCCCGACAGGTCGGTCTCGGTGATGCGCTCCGCGGTCGAGCGCAGCTCCCGCAACGGGGAGAGGAGCCGGCCCGACACCACCCAGGCGACGACCCCGACCACCAGCATCGACACGACGGAGACGACGAGGTAGGTGCGGGCCGACGCCCACACCGGGGCGAGCTCGGCGTCCATGTCGAATGCGATGACCACGGCGCCCGACGTCGGCGCGCCCGGTGGGCTGCCCTCGGGGTCGATCGACACGGGCAGCATCGCGTACCGGTAGGTCGCCATCGACGTCGAGACCGAGCTGATGGTCCCTCGCCCGTCCTCGACCGCAGCGGTGAGGGCGGCGATGAGCTCGTCGTCCGCGCCCATGTCCAGGCCGCCGGGCTGCCACCAGCGCGCGTCCGTGCCGACGAATCCCATGGCCCCCTCGTTGTCCGCCGGGACCTCCGAGGACATCGCCGTCCAGACCGCGCCGGAGATGCCGTCGGCGGCGCTCACGGCCTCGCCCTCGCTCAGCAGCGCGGCCATCTCCTGGGTGGTGCGCTGGAGCGTCGCGTCGACCGAGTCGATGGCCCGGCCCCGTTCCAGCCACACCGCGGTGCTGCCGACGACCACGAGCGTGAGGCCGGTGAGCAGCAGGACCGTCCGGATGATCTTGGCCCGCACCGTGCTGCGGCGGTACCACGGGCGGTCCGCCTGCGTCGGCGTGGCCGCTCCGGGGTCGGGGGCCTCCTCGTGCACCGCCGCCTCGGGCGTGGGGGCCGACGGCGCGGCGTCGCGCGCGGGCGCGCGGGCGGGCCCGGCGGTGCCGCTCCTGCGTCCGTCCACGTCCCAGCCTCCTCCGGGCCGCCCGTCGCGGCCCTGCCCACGCTAGTGTCCGTGGCCGGGATGAGGCGGAGATGAGACACGGGCTGCGGGACTCTCAGCGCCTTGCGCCGGCTCCCGGGACGGGCACGGGCCCGGCGCCGTCGCGCCGGGCCCGTGGCCACCTCGTCCTCGGGGTGCTCCGTTCAGCGGAGCAGCTCCGCCATGCGTCCGAGCGCCTCGGTGAGGTTCTCGTCGGACGTGGCGTAGCTCAGCCGGAGGAACCCCGACGGGCCGAAGGCCTCGCCCGGCACGACCGCGACCTCGACCTCCTCGAGGATGAGCGAGGCGAGCTCGGCGGAGGTCTGCGGGGTCCGGCCGCGGAACGTGCGGCCGAGGAGCCCCTCGACCGAGGGGTAGGCGTAGAACGCGCCCTTCGGCTCCGGCACCTCGATCCCGTCGATCGCCCGCAGGAGGTCGACGACCAGCCGGCGACGCCGGTCGAACGCCATCCGCATCTCCGCCACCGCGGTGAGGTCGCCGGACACGGCGGCGACGGCGGCGCGCTGGCTGACGTTGGCCACGTTCGAGGTCAGGTGCGACTGGAAGTTCGTCGCGGCCTTCACGACGTCGGCCGGTCCGACGAGCCAGCCCACGCGCCATCCGGTCATCGCGTACGTCTTGGCGACCCCGTTGAGCACGATGGTGGTGTCGGCGAGCTCGGGGACGACGCCCAGGACGGGCGTGAACTCGGCGTCGCCGTACACGAGGTGCTCGTAGATCTCATCGGTGATCACCCAGATGCCGTGCTCGAGCGCCCAGCGGCCGATGCGCTCGGTCTCCTCGCGGGAGTAGACCGTGCCGGTCGGGTTCGACGGCGAGCAGAGCACGAGGACCTTCGTGCGCGCCGAGCGGGCGGCCTCGAGGAGGTCGACGTCGACCTTGTAGCTGCGCTCGGCACCGGCGAACACCGGCACGGCCACGCCGCCCGCCAGCGAGATCGCCTCCGGGTAGGTGGTCCAGTACGGCGAGGGGAGCAGCACCTCGTCGCCCGGGTCCAGCACCGCGGCGAACGCCTGGAAGACGGCCTGCTTGCCTCCGTTGGTCACGAGCACGCTGCTCGGGTCGATCGGGTAGCCGGAGTCGCGCAGCGTCTTGGCCGCGATCGCCTCCTTGAGCGCGGGCAGGCCACCCGCGGGGGAGTACCGGTGGTTGACCGGGTCCTTGGCCGCCGCGACCGCCGCCTCGACGATGTAGTCCGGCGTCGGGAAGTCCGGCTCGCCGGCGCCGAGGCCGATGACGGGCCGGCCCTCGGCCTTGAGCGCCTTGGCCTTGGCGTCGACGGCGAGCGTCGCGGACTCGGCGATGCCGGCGAGTCGGGCGGAGATGCGGGGACGGGAGTCGGCTGTCGTCGTCACGACAACCATCGTGGCACGGTCCGCGCCCGGCGTCCCTCCCCGTCCGGGACCCGGTCGTCGGGGTCGCGCGACGCCGGGTGTGACGCGTGACCTTCCGCACCACGGTCGACCATGCCCTGGGCGGTGCGTACTATGGTCCATCGGCGGCGTCAGACCCGCAGACTTCCCCGTGCCCGCACGGTGGTGGGTCGCCGCCGAAGGGCAGTGGCGCAATTGGCAGCGCACCGGTCTCCAAAACCGGCGGTTGAGGGTTCGAGTCCCTCCTGCCCTGCACCTGACGGCGCAGGAGAACGACAGCCGTCGGGCCCGACCCACCGATGGTGGGCGCGCCCGCACCCGTGCCGGGAGCGGGCCACCGGCGACAGGCGAGGGACAGTGTTGACGTGAGCGAGACGACGGCCGCCGAGGGCGGCTCCGGACGCAAGGCGGAGGTCGAGCCCCGGCGCGGGCTGTTCGCACGCATCGCGCGCTTCATCCGGCAGGTCTTCGCCGAGATCCGCAAGGTGGTGCGCCCCACCCGGCGCGAGCTCATCACGTACTTCTTCGTCGTCGTCGTCTTCGTCCTCGTGATGATGGCCATCGTCGGAGTGCTGGACCTCGTGTTCGGCCAGCTCGCCCTGTGGACGTTCGGCTGAGCCGAGACCAGGGCCCTCGGGCCGTGAACCCGTGCGACCGACCGGTCGCGCGACCGACACATCCAAGGAGGATGTTCCCTCGTGTCTGTGGACTTCCATGGCGACGACAGCACGTCGACCGACGACCTGGGCGTGGACGCCGAGGCCGCCGCGTCGACCCCTGACGGCGCCGACGCAGGAGCCGAGGCGGACGCCCCCACCGCGGGGGACGACGCCCCCGGCGCCACCGACGAGCCCGTCGACGGCGCGGACCAGGCCGACGACGCCGAGCCCGAGCTCGACCCCGAGGCCGCGTTCCGGCTCGAGATGCGGATGCTGCCCGGCGACTGGTACGTCGTCCACACCTACGCAGGCTTCGAGAAGCGCGTGAAGGCCAACCTCGAGCACCGGCTGACGACCCAGAACATGGAGGAGTACATCTTCCAGGTCGAGGTGCCGACCGAGGACGTGGCCGAGATCAAGAACGGCCAGCGCAAGATGGTCAACCGCGTGCGCATCCCCGGCTACACGCTGGTGCGCATGGAGCTGACCGACGAGTCGTGGGGCGTCGTGCGACACACGCCGGGCGTCACGGGGTTCGTCGGCAACGCCCACGACCCGATGCCGCTCACGCTCGACGAGGCCATCTCCATGCTCAACGTCTCGCCCCCGCAGGTCGCCGCGGGCGCCGCGGAGGCCGACGGCGAGGCGCCGCAGCCCCAGGGCGGCGAGGCGGCCCCCGTCGTCGTCGACTACGAGATCGGCGAGACGGTCACCGTCACCGACGGTCCGTTCGAGACCCTGCCGGCCACCATCTCCGAGATCCACGTGGAGAGCCGGAAGCTGCAGGTGCTCGTCAGCATCTTCGGCCGGGAGACCCCGGTCGAGCTCTCGTTCTCCCAGGTCACCAAGGCCTAGGGGACGGACCGCGGTCGCCGCCGCGGACCTACGTTCCATCCATCGAAGGACCCGAATGCCTCCCAAGAAGAAGATCTCCGGCTACATCAAGCTCCAGATCCAGGCCGGAGCAGCCACCCCCGCACCGCCGATCGGACCCGCCCTGGGTCAGCACGGCGTCAACATCATGGAGTTCTGCAAGGCGTACAACGCCGCGACCGAGTCGCAGCGTGGGAACGTCGTCCCCGTCGAGATCACCGTCTACGAGGACCGTTCCTTCACCTTCGTCACGAAGACGCCGCCCGCCGCGGAGCTCATCAAGAAGGCCGCCGGCGTGCAGAAGGGCTCCTCGACCCCGCACACCGACAAGGTCGCCACGATCTCCCGCGAGCAGGTCCAGGAGATCGCGCGCACCAAGGCGGAGGACCTCAACGCGAACGACGTCGAGGCCGCCGAGAAGATCATCGCGGGCACCGCCCGCTCCATGGGGATCACCGTCGACGGCTGACCCCCGCAGGCGCCGCGACCGCGGCGCAGTGGCAGGGCCCGGCGTGGGCCCGACCGACCACGACTGCTCGAACCCAGCACAGGAGAAGCAGAATGACCACGCGCAGCAAGACCTACCGCAAGGCCGCCGAGAAGATCCACGACGGCGAGCTCTACGCCCCGCTCCAGGCGGTCCGCCTGGCCAAGGAGGGCGCCACCACGACGTTCGACCAGACCGTCGAGGTCGTCTTCCGCCTCGGCGTCGACCCCCGCAAGGCGGACCAGATGGTCCGCGGCACCGTCAACCTCCCGCACGGAACCGGCAAGACCGCCCGGGTCCTGGTCTTCGCCGTCGGCGACCGTGCGCAGCAGGCCATCGACGCGGGTGCCGACGAGGTCGGCGGCGACGAGCTCATCGAGAAGGTCGCGGGCGGCTACACCGGCTTCGACTCGGCGATCGCCACCCCTGACCTCATGGGCAAGGTCGGCCGGCTCGGCCGCGTGCTCGGTCCCCGTGGCCTCATGCCGAACCCGAAGACCGGCACCGTGACGATGGACGTGGCCAAGGCGGTGAACGACATCAAGGGCGGCCGGATCGAGTTCCGCGTCGACAAGCACGCGAACCTGCACTTCGTCATCGGCAAGGCCTCGTTCGACGAGACGAAGCTGGTGGAGAACTACGCGGCCGCGCAGGAGGAGATCCTGCGGCTCAAGCCGGGCAGCTCGAAGGGCCGGTACATCTCGCGGGCGACGATGAGCACGACGATGGGCCCGGGCATCCCGCTCGACGCCACCAAGACGCGCAACCTCACCAGCGAGGACGCGTCCTGACCGCAGCCTGACGCACCGCGGGCCCGGCACCCACCTGGGTGCCGGGCCCGCTTGCGTGAGCAGGCACACGCCGGGCGGGGGTCCGCCGGAGGGCGCCGCCCGCTACGATGGACCCGCCACAGACCGTCGGTCGTGCGGGACTCGTGTCCCGCGCCGAAGTCCACCCGGGTGGAGCCTGCGCAGGCGAGCTACGAGCCGAAGCATCACACCGATGCCACCGAGCCCCGTGCCGTCCGCGCACGGGGCTCTTCTTCGTCCGTGTGGGCACCCGCCGGTCCCACATCGGAAGGAGGGCTCATGGCAAGGCCGGACAAGACCGAGGCCATCGCCGAGCTCGAGACGGGCTTCCGCGAGGCTCAGGCCGTGCTGCTCACCGAGTACCGCGGCCTGTCGGTCTCCCAGCTCATGGAGCTGCGCCGCTCGCTCGCGGGCACGGCCCGTTACGTCGTCGCGAAGAACACCCTCGCGGCGATCGCGGCCGAGAAGGCCGACATCGAGATCGACCGCGAG
The DNA here is from genome assembly GCF_049856175.1 of Georgenia sp. Z1491. Classification (GTDB taxonomy): domain Bacteria; phylum Actinomycetota; class Actinomycetes; order Actinomycetales; family Actinomycetaceae; genus JB111. The sequence goes on along the minus strand of NZ_JBNDNA010000004.1, from coordinate 222,339 downwards.
TCCCTCACGGGGCCGACGGCGATCGCCTTCGTCCACGGTGAGGTCTCGGAGGCCGCCAAGGCCCTGCGCGACTTCGCCAAGGACAACGAGCAGCTCGCCATCAAGGGCGGTGTCCTCGACGGCGTCCAGCTCTCGGCGGACGACGTCCGCACGCTCGCGAACCTCGAGTCCCGCGAGGTCCTCCTGGGCAAGGCGGCCGGTGCCTTCAAGGCCGCGCTGTTCCAGGCGGCCTACATGTTCACCGCGCCGGCCACCCAGGCCGCCCGCACCATCGACGCCCTGCGCGAGAAGCAGGCAGCCGCCGAGGCCTGACCGGCCCGGCAGTACACCCCACCTCTGCTCGCGTAGCAGGACCGAAACGGAAGGAAAGCCACCATGGCCAAGCTCACCACCGACGAGCTCATCGAGGCGTTCAAGGAGCTCACGCTCATCGAGCTGTCCGAGTTCGTCAAGCAGTTCGAGGAGACCTTCGACGTCGTCGCGGCGGCCCCGGTCGCCGTCGCGGGCGCTGCGCCCGCCGCCGCCGGCGGCGGCGAGGGCGGCGACGACGCGGCCGAGCAGGACTCGTTCGACGTCGTGCTCGAGTCCGTCGGCGACAAGAAGGTCGCGGTCATCAAGGAGGTGCGCGCGCTCACGTCCCTCGGTCTCAAGGAGGCCAAGGACCTGGTCGACGCAGCCCCGAAGGCCATCCTCGAGGGCGTCGACAAGGACGCCGCCGACAAGGCCAAGGAGCAGATCGAGGCGGCCGGCGCCACCGTCACCGTCAAGTGATCGCCGCCCTCTGAGAAGGGGGCGCGCAGAACGACCGGCCCGGGGCCGGGACCCGCACGGGTCCCGGCCCCGGACCTGTTCCGGGAACCCTTCGTGCGCGTTCCAGGGACGGAGCGGGCGCGCGTGCCCTACACTGGACGCGGCCGACGGCCGGTCCGACGCAGCAGGGTCGCTGCGACGGGTCTCACGGACTCACCTGGGTGAGTGCGGGATCACGGGCACCTGCGGGTGCGCGCACCTGGACGGGGCGCTGCGCCGTGTGTAAGGTGGACACTTGCGTTAGCCGACGCCTGCCCTGCCTCCACCCACCCGAGCACCGATGTGCTCCGGACATCTCGAGCCGCGCCACCAGGCGTGATCCTCCCGGGGAACGGGCACGAAGTCGACACGCGCCGCGTGCACACCTCTCCGCAGGGAAGGACCCCCTTTGGCTGCCTCGCGCACCTCTGCCGCCCCGTCCGCCGACCTCGTCGCGAAGCGCCTCGCGTCGCCCAGGCTGTCGTTCGCCAAGATCTACGAGCCGATGCAGGCGCCCGACCTGCTCGGCCTGCAGACCGAGAGCTTCGACTGGCTCCTGGGCAATGACGCCTGGCGGGCCCGCTCCGAGGCCGACCCGGCCGGGTCGAGCCACACCATCTCGGGCCTGGAGGAGATCTTCGAGGAGATCTCGCCGATCGAGGACTTCTCCGAGTCGATGTCCCTGTCGTTCCGGGACCACCGCTTCGAGCCCGCGAAGTACACCGCCGAGGAGTGCAAGGAGAAGGACCTCACCTACGCCGCTCCGCTGTTCGTCACGGCGGAGTTCATGAACAACACGACCGGTGAGATCAAGTCGCAGACCGTGTTCATGGGCGACTTCCCTCTCATGACCGACCGCGGCACCTTCATCATCAACGGCACCGAGCGCGTCGTCGTCAGCCAGCTCGTCCGCTCGCCGGGCGTCTACTTCGAGCGCACGCCGGACAAGACCTCGGACAAGGACATCTTCACCGCGAAGGTCATCCCGTCCCGCGGCGCGTGGCTCGAGCTCGAGATCGACAAGCGGGACGCCATCGGCGTGCGCATCGACCGCAAGCGCAAGCAGTCCGTCACGGTGTTCCTGCGGGCCCTGGGGCTCACCGAGTCCGAGATCCGCGGCCACTTCGAGGACTACCCCGTCCTGCTGGAGTCCCTCGAGAAGGACACGGTCAAGACCCAGGACGAGGCGCTGCTGGACATCTACCGCAAGATCCGTCCGGGCGAGCCGCCCACGGTCGAGGCCGGCCGCAACCTGCTGGACTCCTACTACTTCGCGCACAAGCGCTACGACCTGGCCAAGGTCGGCCGCTACAAGATCAACAAGAAGCTCGGCATGACGACGCCGGCGGGGGAGTCGCTCCTGCGCGTCCAGGACATCGTCTCCACGATCCGGTTCATCCTCGCCCTGCACAAGGGTGAGGAGACGCTGCCCGGCACCCGGGACGGCGAGAAGGTCGACGTCCGGGTCGAGACCGACGACATCGACCACTTCGGCAACCGTCGCATCCGCGCCGTCGGCGAGCTCATCCAGAACCAGGTCCGTACGGGCCTGTCCCGGATGGAGCGCGTCGTGCGCGAGCGCATGACCACGCAGGACGTCGAGGCCATCACGCCGCAGACGCTCATCAACATCCGGCCGGTGGTCGCCTCCATCAAGGAGTTCTTCGGCACCAGCCAGCTGTCGCAGTTCATGGACCAGAACAACCCGCTCTCGGGCCTGACCCACAAGCGCCGTCTCTCGGCGCTGGGCCCCGGCGGCCTGTCGCGTGACCGCGCCGGCATGGAGGTCCGTGACGTCCACCCCTCGCACTACGGCCGCATGTGCCCGATCGAGACCCCTGAGGGGCCGAACATCGGCCTCATCGGCTCGCTGGCGACGTTCGCGCGCATCAACCCGTTCGGGTTCGTGGAGACCCCGTACCGCCAGGTGGTCGACGGCCGGGTCACCGGCGAGATCGAGTACGTCACGGCCGACGACGAGGACCGCCACACGATCGCCCAGGCGTCGGCCCCGCTGAACGAGGACGGCACCTTCGTCGAGGAGCGCGTCCTGTGCCGCACCCCCGGCGGCGAGCCGGCGCTCATCGAGCCCGCCGAGATCGCGTTCATGGACGTCTCGGCGCGGCAGATGGTCTCCGTCGGCACGGCGATGATCCCGTTCCTCGAGCACGACGACGCCAACCGCGCGCTCATGGGCGCCAACATGCAGCGTCAGGCCGTCCCGCTCATCCGCGCCGAGGCCCCGCTCGTGGGCACCGGCATGGAGCGTCGGGCGGCGGTCGACGCGGGCGACGTCGTCACCGCGCAGGTGGCCGGCGTCGTCACCGAGGTCTCGGCCGACTCGGTGGTCGTCCTCGACGACGACGGCGGCAGCTACACGCACCGCATCATGAAGTTCAACCGGTCCAACCAGGGCAATTCCTACAACCAGCGCGTGCTGGTCGACGAGGGCGACCGGGTCGAGGTCGGATCCGTGCTGGCCGACGGCCCCTCGACCGACGAGGGCGAGCTCGCGCTCGGCCGCAACCTCCTCGTCGCGTTCATGTCCTGGGAGGGCTACAACTACGAGGACGCGATCATCATGTCGCAGCGTGTCGTCACCGACGACATGCTCACCTCGATCCACATCGAGGAGCACGAGGTCGACGCCCGCGAGACCAAGCTCGGCGCCGAGGAGATCACCCGTGACCTCCCCAACGTCTCCGAGGAGATCCTCGCGGACCTCGACGAGCGCGGCATCATCCGTATCGGTGCCGAGGTCAGCGCCGGTGACGTCCTCGTCGGCAAGGTCACGCCCAAGGGTGAGACCGAGCTGACGTCCGAGGAGCGACTCCTGCGCGCGATCTTCGGCGAGAAGGCGCGCGAGGTGCGCGACACCTCGCTCAAGGTGCCCCACGGCGAGTCCGGCATCGTCATCGGCGTGCGGGAGTTCACCGAGGACGACGACGAGCTGCCCCCGGGCGTCAAGCAGCAGGTGCGCGTCTACATCGCGCAGCGCCGCAAGATCACCGACGGCGACAAGCTCGCCGGCCGGCACGGCAACAAGGGCGTCATCTCCAAGATCCTGCCCGTCGAGGACATGCCGTTCCTGCCCGACGGCACCCCGGTCGACGTCATCCTCAACCCGCTCGGCGTCCCCGGCCGTATGAACGTGGGCCAGGTCCTCGAGCTCCACCTGGGCTGGGCCGCGGCCAACGGCTGGGACATCACCGAGGCCGTCAAGGCGGCCGAGGAGTGGACGAAGAACCTGCCCGAGCACGTGCACCGCGCCGAGCCCGGCTCGACCGTGGCGACCCCGGTGTTCGACGGCCTGCAGCAGGACGAGCTCGAGGGCATCCTCGGGCACACCCTGGTGGGCCGCGACGGCGACCGCGTGGTCGGGGCAGACGGCAAGGCGCAGCTGTTCGACGGCCGGTCGGGCGAGCCGTTCCCGCACCCGATCTCGGTCGGATACATGTACATCCTCAAGCTGCACCACCTGGTCGACGACAAGATCCACGCCCGGTCGACCGGTCCGTACTCGATGATCACGCAGCAGCCCCTGGGCGGTAAGGCCCAGTTCGGCGGCCAGCGGTTCGGCGAGATGGAGGTGTGGGCGCTCGAGGCGTACGGCGCCGCGCACGCCCTGCAGGAGCTGCTGACCATCAAGTCCGACGACGTCACGGGACGCGTGAAGGTCTACGAGGCCATCGTCAAGGGCGAGAACATCCCCGAGCCGGGCATCCCGGAGTCGTTCCGTGTGCTCATCCAGGAGATGCGCTCGCTGTGCCTGAACGTCGAGGCCCTGGACTCCTCCGGGACGCTCATCGACCTCAAGGACTCCGACGACGAGGTGTACCGCGCGGCCGAGGAGCTGGGCATCGACCTCTCCCGCCGCCCGGACGCCTCGAGCGTCGACGAGCTCTGACCCGCCGCGCAGCGGCATTCGAACACGAGCGCTACCTGAACGAAGGAAGTAGGACACGTTGCTCGACGTCAATCTGTTTGACCAGCTCCACATCTCCCTGGCCACCGCCGGCGATGTGCGCGAGTGGTCGCACGGCGAGGTCAAGAAGCCGGAGACGATCAACTACCGCACGCTCAAGCCGGAGAAGGACGGCCTGTTCTGCGAGAAGATCTTCGGTCCCACCCGGGACTGGGAGTGCAACTGCGGCAAGTACAAGCGCGTGCGCTACAAGGGCATCATCTGTGAGCGCTGCGGCGTCGAGGTCACCCGCTCGAAGGTCCGCCGCGAGCGGATGGGCCACATCGAGCTGGCGGCCCCGGTCACGCACATCTGGTACTTCAAGGGCGTCCCGTCGCGCCTGGGCTACCTCCTCGACCTCGCCCCGAAGGACCTCGAGAAGGTCATCTACTTCGCGGCGTACATGATCACCGAGGTCGACGAGGACGGCCGGCACGAGGACCAGAGCACCCTCCAGAACGAGATCGACCTGGAGAAGTCCGAGCTGAGCAAGGCGCGCGACCTCGCGGTCGAGCAGCGCCGGCAGAAGCTCGAGGCCGACCTGGCCGAGCTCGAGGCCGCCGGCACGGACTCCTCGGCCCGCGACAAGGTCCGCAAGTCGGCCGAGCGCGAGGCGAACCAGATCCGGCGCAAGGGCGACGGTGAGATCGAGCGGCTCGAGAAGGTCTGGGACCGCTTCAAGGCGCTCTCGGTCGGCGACCTCGAGGGCGACGAGTCGCTCTACCGCGAGATGAACGCCCGCTTCGGCATCTACTTCAAGGGCTCTATGGGCGCCACGGCGATCCAGAAGCGCCTGGAGACCTTCGACCTCGAGGCCGAGGCCGAGTCGCTGCGCGAGACCATCGCGACCGGCACCGGTCAGCGCAAGACCCGCGCGCTCAAGCGCCTCAAGGTCGTCAACGCGTTCCTCACCACCGGCAACTCGCCGCTGGGCATGGTGCTCGACTGCGTGCCGGTCATCCCGCCGGACCTGCGTCCCATGGTCCAGCTCGACGGCGGCCGGTTCGCCACGTCGGACCTCAACGACCTCTACCGCCGCGTCATCAACCGGAACAACCGCCTCAAGCGGCTGCTCGACCTGGGCGCGCCGGAGATCATCGTCAACAACGAGAAGCGCATGCTCCAGGAGTCGGTGGACGCGCTCTTCGACAACGGCCGTCGCGGCCGCCCGGTCACGGGCCCCGGCAACCGTGCGCTGAAGTCGATCTCCGACATGCTCAAGGGCAAGCAGGGCCGGTTCCGGCAGAACCTGCTCGGCAAGCGCGTGGACTACTCGGGCCGCAGCGTCATCGTCGTCGGCCCGACGCTGAAGCTCCACCAGTGCGGTCTGCCCAAGCAGATGGCGCTCGAGCTGTTCAAGCCGTTCGTCATGAAGCGGCTGGTCGAGCTCAACCACGCCCAGAACATCAAGGCGGCCAAGCGCATGGTCGAGCGCCAGCGCACGCAGGTGTGGGACGTCCTCGACGAGGTCATCCGTGAGCACCCCGTGCTGCTCAACCGCGCGCCGACCCTGCACCGCCTCGGTATCCAGGCGTTCGAGCCGCAGCTCGTCGAGGGCAAGGCGATCCAGCTCCACCCCCTCGTGTGCGGCGCGTTCAACGCGGACTTCGACGGCGACCAGATGGCGGTCCACCTGCCGCTGTCGGCCGAGTCGCAGGCCGAGGCGCGGATCCTCATGCTCTCGAGCAACAACATCCTCAAGCCGTCGGACGGCCGTCCGGTGACCATGCCCAGCCAGGACATGATCATCGGCCTGTTCCACCTCACGACCGAGCTCGACGAGGGCACCGGCGCAGACCGGTACTTCTCCTCGGTGTCCGAGGCCATCCTCGCGATGGACAACGGCGAGCTCGATCTCGGCGCGAAGATCTCGATCCGGTTCACCGACCTGGTCCTGCCCGAGGGGCACGAGCAGGCCGCGAGCGCCGCCGCCGGCGAGCCCGTCGTGCTGCGCACTACACTCGGTCGCACGCTGTTCAACGAGCTGCTGCCGGTGGACTACCCGTTCATCGACGAGGTCGTGGACAAGAAGCGGCTCGGCCGCCTGGTCAACGACCTGGCGGAGCGGTACCCCAAGGTCGACGTGGCCGCGAGCCTCGACGCGCTCAAGGAGGCGGGCTTCCGCTGGGCGTCCCGCTCGGGCGTGACCATCGCGATCTCCGACGTCGTGGCCCCCGAGGCCAAGGCGGGGATCCTCGAGGAGCACGAGCGCAAGGCCGAGGCGATCCAGGACCAGTACGACATGGGTCTGATCACCGACGACGAGCGGCGCCAGGAGCTGATCGACATCTGGGGCGAGGCCACCGACGCGGTCGCCGACGCCATGCGCGCGAACTTCCCCAAGGACAACACCGTGTTCCGCATGGTGTCCTCGGGTGCGCGAGGCAACTGGATGCAGGTCCGTCAGATCGCCGGCATGCGCGGTCTCGTGGCCGACCCGAAGGGCGAGATCATCCCGCGCCCGATCAAGTCGAACTACCGCGAGGGCCTGTCCGTCCTCGAGTACTTCATCGCCACCCACGGTGCGCGCAAGGGTCTTGCGGACACCGCGCTGCGCACCGCGGACTCGGGCTACCTCACGCGTCGTCTCGTCGACGTCTCGCAGGACGTCATCGTCCGTGAGGCCGACTGCGGGACCCGTGGCGGGCTGCCCGTGACGATCGGCGTCCCGTCGGCGTCGGGGGAGGGCATCGTCCTCGACGAGAGCGTCGAGACCTCGGCGTACGCCCGGTCCCTGGCGGCCGACGTCGTCGACGCCGAGGGCACCGTGCTGGCCTCGGCGGGCGACGACGTCGGTGACGTGCTCATCGACCAGCTCGTCGCCGCCGGCGTCACCGAGGTCAAGGTCCGGTCCGTGCTCACGTGCGAGTCGAGGGTCGGGACCTGCCAGAAGTGCTACGGCCGGTCGCTGGCCACGGGCAAGCTCGTGGACATCGGCGAGGCCGTCGGCATCATCGCGGCGCAGTCGATCGGCGAGCCCGGTACCCAGCTGACGATGCGCACCTTCCACACCGGTGGTGCGGCGTCGGCGGACGACATCACCCAGGGTCTGCCCCGTGTCCAGGAGCTCTTCGAGGCCCGCACCCCCAAGGGTGAGGCCCCGATCTCCGAGGCCGCCGGCCGCGTGACCGTCGAGGACACCGACAAGGGGCGCTCGCTCCGCGTCACCCGTGACGACGGTCAGGAGGACGTGGTCTACCCCGTGTCCAAGCGGTCGCGCCTCCTCGTCGAGGACGGGCAGCACATCGCCGTCGGCGACCAGCTGGTGTTCGGCGCGGTCGACCCGAAGGCCGTGCTGCGCATCCTGGGCCCGCGCCGGACCCAGGAGCACCTCGTCGCGCAGGTCCAGGAGGTCTACCGCTCGCAGGGCGTGGACATCCACGACAAGCACATCGAGGTCATCGTGCGGCAGATGCTGCGTCGCGTGACCGTGCTGGACTCGGGCGAGACCCGGCTGCTGCCGGGCGAGCTCATCGACCGGACCGCGTTCAACGACGAGAACCGTCGCGTCGTCTCCGAGGGCGGGAAGCCGGCAGCCGGCCGGCCCGAGCTCATGGGCATCACCAAGGCGTCGCTCGCGACCGACTCGTGGCTCTCTGCGGCCTCCTTCCAGGAGACCACCAAGGTGCTCACCGAGGCGGCGATGAGCGGCCGTCGCGACCCGCTGCTCGGCCTGAAGGAGAACGTCATCCTCGGCAAGCTCATCCCCGCGGGGACGGGTCTGCCGCGCTACCACGACGTCGTCGTGGAGCCCACCGAGGAGGCGCGTCAGATGGCCTTCACCGAGCTGGGTTACTCCGAGCTCGACTTCGTCGGCAGCCGTGCGGGCGAGCCCGTGCTGCTGGACGACATCGACTTCTCCGCCTACGGCGGCGAGACCTACCCCGAGTTCCGCTGACCACGGGGGAGCGGCGCTCCCCCGTCCGCAGCACCCTGCCGCCGGCCCCGACGCATCGCCGTCGGGGCCGGCGGCGCCCCGGAAGGCGTCGACGTGTCACATCACACCACTTCGGCGACCCCGGTCCTTTGACGCCAGAAACTGGCGGCCGCTACTCTGGACGGCGGTGCCCGGACCGATCGGGCCCTTGCGCGCACGTCACCTGCCCCGGTCCTCGACCAGCGGCCGGCGGCGGACGACCAGAGGCGGACCGCCCGCGACGTCACCACGGCCCTCCGGGGCCGGTCGGCGTCACGCAGGTGCGCCACGCCCGAGCGCGGGGTGCAGAGATCAGATCGATCCGAGGCAGTCGCACCGATTGCAGCAACGAGACGGAGAAGTAGTGCCCACGATCCAGCAGCTGGTCCGCAAGGGCCGGTCGGTCAAGTCGAGCTCCTCGAGCACGCCGGCCCTCAAGGGGAGCCCGCAGCGTCGTGGCGTGTGCACCCGCGTGTACACGACCACCCCGAAGAAGCCGAACTCGGCACTGCGGAAGGTGGCGCGCGTCCGTCTCTCGAGCGGCATCGAGGTCACCGCCTACATCCCGGGCGTCGGGCACAACCTCCAGGAGCACTCGATGGTGCTCGTGCGCGGCGGTCGTGTGAAGGACCTGCCCGGTGTCCGCTACAAGATCGTGCGCGGCGCGCTCGACACGCAGGGCGTGAAGAACCGCAAGCAGGCCCGGAGCCGCTACGGCGCCAAGAAGGAGAAGAAGTAATGCCTCGCAAGGGTCCTGCCCCGAAGCGTCCCGTCGTCGTCGACCCGGTCTACGGCTCGACGATCGTCACCCAGCTCGTCAACCGCGTGCTGCTGGACGGCAAGAAGTCCACCGCCGAGCGGATCGTCTACGGCGCCCTCGAGGGCGTCCGCGGGAAGACCGAGGGCGACCCGACGGCCGTCCTCAAGCGCGCCCTGGACAACGTGCGGCCCTCGCTCGAGGTCCGTTCGCGCCGCGTGGGTGGCTCCACCTACCAGGTGCCGGTCGAGGTCCGTCCCTCCCGGTCCACCACGCTGGCGCTGCGCTGGCTCGTCGACTACGCGCGCGCCCGCCGCGAGAAGACGATGACCGAGCGCCTGATGAACGAGATCCTCGACGCCTCGAACGGGCTCGGTGCCGCGGTCAAGCGCCGCGAGGACATCCACAAGATGGCCGAGGCCAACCGCGCCTTCGCGCACTACCGCTGGTGATCGAGCGCGGCCGGCACGTCCGGCCGCGCCCCGCATCCGACCGACACCGAGACTCACGAGGAGAAACCCGACGTGGCAACTGACGTCATGACCGACCTCACGAAGGTCCGCAACATCGGCATCATGGCGCACATCGACGCCGGCAAGACGACGACGACCGAGCGGATCCTGTTCTACACGGGCGTCAACCACAAGCTCGGTGAGACCCACGACGGCGCGTCGACGACCGACTGGATGGACCAGGAGCAGGAGCGCGGCATCACCATCACGTCCGCCGCCGTGACGTGCTTCTGGGAGACCAACCAGATCAACATCATCGACACCCCGGGGCACGTCGACTTCACGGTCGAGGTCGAGCGCTCGCTGCGCGTCCTCGACGGTGCGGTCGCCGTCTTCGACGGCAAGGAGGGTGTCGAGCCCCAGTCGGAGACCGTGTGGCGCCAGGCGGACAAGTACGACGTCCCCCGCATCTGCTTCGTCAACAAGATGGACAAGCTCGGCGCGGACTTCTACTTCACCGTCGACACGATCGTCAAGCGCCTCGGCGCGAAGCCGCTCGTGCTCCAGCTGCCGATCGGCGCGGAGAGCGACTTCACCGGTGTCGTGGACCTCGTCCAGATGCGCGCCCTGGTGTGGCCCGCGGACTCCAAGGGCGACACGACGCTCGGCGCCAAGTACGAGGTGCACGAGATCCCGGCCGACCTCAAGGAGCGCGCGGAGGAGTACCGCACCCAGCTCATCGAGACGGTGGCCGAGGCCGACGAGGCCCTCATGGAGAAGTACTTCGAGGGCGAGGAGCTGACGGTCGAGGAGATCAAGGCGGGCATCCGCAAGCTGACGGTCAGCTCGGAGGTCTACCCGGTCCTGTGCGGCTCGGCTTTCAAGAACCGCGGCGTGCAGCCGATGCTCGACGCGGTCGTCGACTACCTCCCCAGCCCGCTCGACGTCCCGGCGATCCCGGGCGTCGACCCCAAGGACGAGAACGTCGTCATCGAGCGGCACGCGGACTCCACGGAGCCGTTCTCCGCCCTCGCGTTCAAGATCGCCGTCCACCCGTTCTTCGGCCGGCTCACCTACATCCGGGTGTACTCGGGGACGATCAACTCCGGGTCCGCGGTGCTCAACTCGACCAAGGGCAAGAAGGAGCGCATCGGGAAGATCTTCCAGATGCACGCCAACAAGGAGAACCCGGTCGAGGAGATCGGTGCCGGCCACATCTACGCCGTCATCGGTCTGAAGGACACGACGACGGGCGACACGCTCTCCGACATGAACGACCCGGTCGTGCTCGAGTCCATGAGCTTCCCGGAGCCGGTCATCCACGTGGCGATCGAGCCGAAGACCAAGGGTGACCAGGAGAAGCTGGGCACGGCGATCCAGAAGCTCGCCGAGGAGGACCCGACGTTCACGGTCCGCCTCGACGACGAGACCGGTCAGACGGTCATCGGCGGCATGGGCGAGCTGCACCTCGACATCCTCGTCGACCGCATGAAGCGCGAGTTCCGCGTGGAGGCCAACGTCGGTGCGCCGATGGTCGCCTACCGCGAGACCATCCGCCGCGCGGTGGAGAAGGTCGACTACACGCACAAGAAGCAGACCGGTGGCTCCGGCCAGTTCGCGAAGGTCCAGGTGTCCTTCGAGCCGCTGGACACCGAGGACGGGGAGCTCTACGAGTTCTCCAACGCCGTCACGGGTGGCCGCGTGCCGCGGGAGTACATCCCGTCGGTCGACGCCGGTATCCAGGACGCGATGCAGGGCGGTGTCGTCGCGGGCTACCCGCTGGTCGGCATCAAGGCCACCCTCCTGGACGGCGCGTACCACGACGTCGACTCCTCGGAGATGGCCTTCAAGATTGCCGGCTCGATGGTCCTCAAGGAGGGCGTGAAGAAGGCGGACCCCGTCCTTCTCGAGCCGACGATGGACGTCGAGGTGCGTACGCCCGCGGAGTACATGGGCGACGTCGTCGGCGACATCAACTCGCGGCGTGGCATGATCCAGTCGATGGAGGACGCCACCGGCGTCAAGGTCGTCCGGGCGCTCGTGCCGCTCTCCGAGATGTTCGGGTACGTCGGTGACCTTCGGTCGAAGACCCAGGGCCGCGCGGTGTACTCGATGCAGTTCCACAGCTACGCCGAGGTTCCTCGGAACGTCGCTGAGGAGATCATCAAGAAGACGCGGGGCGAGTAGGTCCCACGGGCCGCACCCCAGCACCAATCCCAACCGACCCGTAGGATCCATCTGCCCCTGGCGTGGGCATCCGGTTCTCGCCAGACAGACAACTACCCGAGTCCCAGGAGGACACCACAGTGGCTAAGGCCAAGTTCGAGCGGACCAAGCCGCACGTCAACATCGGCACGATCGGTCACGTCGACCACGGCAAGACGACGCTGACCGCGGCGATCTCGAAGGTTCTGGCGGACCAGTACCCCGACCTCAACGACTTCACGCCGTTCGATCAGGTCGACAACGCTCCCGAGGAGCGTCAGCGCGGCATCACGATCAACGTCTCCCACGTCGAGTACCAGACGGAGAAGCGCCACTACGCGCACGTCGACGCCCCTGGTCACGCCGACTACGTGAAGAACATGATCACCGGTGCTGCGCAGATGGACGGCGCGATCCTCGTGGTCGCGGCGACCGACGGCCCGATGGCCCAGACCCGCGAGCACGTGCTGCTCGCCCGTCAGGTCGGCGTGCCCTACCTCCTCGTGGCGCTCAACAAGTCCGACATGGTCGACGACGAGGACCTCCTCGAGCTCGTCGAGATGGAGGTCCGCGAGCTCCTCACGGACCAGGAGTTCCCCGGCGACGACGCCCCCGTGGTGCGCGTCTCGGCGCTCAAGGCGCTCGAGGGTGACGAGCAGTGGGTCAAGTCGGTGCAGGACCTCATGGCCGCCGTCGACGAGAACGTCCCGGACCCGGTCCGTGACATCGAGAAGCCCTTCCTCATGCCGATCGAGGACGTCTTCACGATCACCGGTCGTGGCACGGTCGTCACCGGTCGTGTCGAGCGTGGCCAGCTCAAGGTCAACGAGGACGTCGAGATCGTCGGCATCCAGGAGCAGAAGCAGACCACGACGGTCACGGGCATCGAGATGTTCCGCAAGCTGCTCGACACCGCCGACGCCGGCGAGAACGTCGGCCTCCTCCTGCGCGGCACCAAGCGCGAGGACGTCGAGCGTGGCCAGGTCGTCTGCAAGCCCGGGTCGATCACGCCGCACACGCAGTTCGAGGCGCAGGTCTACATCCTGGGCAAGGACGAGGGTGGTCGTCACAACCCCTTCTACTCGAACTACCGCCCGCAGTTCTACTTCCGCACCACCGACGTCACCGGCGTCATCCAGCTGCCCGAGGGCACCGAGATGGTCATGCCCGGCGACAACACGGAGATGACGGTCGACCTCATCCAGCCCATCGCCATGGAGGAGGGCCTCGGCTTCGCCATCCGCGAGGGTGGCCGCACCGTCGGCTCGGGCCGGGTCGTCAAGATCCTCAAGTGATCGCAGCCGGCACGCGCCGGTAGCAGGGCAGGGCCCGCCACCCCTCCGGGTGGCGGGCCCTTCCGCATGCCCGCAGAGCGTGCGCGGACGGTGGAGGCGCGGCCTGGACCGCACGCTGCCGAGTTGGACCGCGCTCTGCCGAGCTGGACCGATGGCTGCCGAGCCGGACCGCGCTCTGCCGAGCTGGACCGCGGCACGGTCCAGGTCGAGGGCCACGGGTCCACCTCGACGCGCACCGGGCGAGGTGGGCCACGGGGGATCGGCGCCGCAGGGCCGCCGCCGGCGCACCGGGTGCGGAGCCTCACACGGCCGAGCACCCGCCCGGGCTTCCGACCTGCGGGTCGGCGCTGGTAACGTTGACGGCCGGACACCGGTGCGCGCTCGTGCGCGTGCCGACCGCCGCAGGCACTCCAACCAGCGGCGGGCAGACGTTGCGGAGCCCGGGTCAGCCCGGTCAGCCGCAGGCCGGCCGTCACGGACATCGTTCGTGGGGGCGGGGCGTGGGCGGGAGGCCCGCGACGGCAAGCATCCAACGGTCAGGCCCACAAGGGTCGCTCGGGCCGGACGTGCGCAGAACGCGACACGCCCGGGCGCGGGGGTCGGCCGAAGCAAGGGTACGAGAGAGGTATGACGACGCCATGGCGGGACAGAAGATCCGCATCCGGCTCAAGTCCTACGACCACGAGGTCATCGACAGCTCGGCGCGCAAGATCGTCGACACGGTGACGCGCGCTGGTGCGACGGTCGTGGGCCCGGTGCCGCTGCCGACGGAGAAGAACGTCTTCGTCGTCATTCGGTCGCCCCACAAGTACAAGGACAGCCGCGACCACTTCGAGATGCGCACGCACAAGCGGCTCATCGACATCATCGACCCGACGCCGAAGGCCGTCGACTCGCTCATGCGTCTCGACCTGCCCGCGGACGTCAACATCGAGATCAAGCTCTGAGGACCGACGCCATGACCACCACTTCCCAGCAGACCGCCGGGGCCACCGTCAAGGGTCTCCTCGGCACCAAGCTCGGCATGACCCAGGTGTGGGACGAGGACGGGCTCCTCGTCCCCGTGACCGCCGTCAAGGTGGACACCAACGTCGTGACCCAGATCCGCACGCCGGAGCGCGACGGCTACACCGCCGTCCAGATCGCGTACGGCGAGATCGACCCGCGACGCGTGACCCAGCCGCTGCGCAAGCGCTTCGACGCCGCCGGCGTCACCCCGCGCCGCCACGTCACCGAGCTCCGCACGGCCGACGCCGAGGAGTACACGGTCGGTCAGGAGCTCGACGGCTCCACCTTCGAGACCGGCCAGCGCGTCGACGTCGTCGGCACCACCAAGGGCAAGGGCCTCGCCGGCGTCATGAAGCGGCACGGCTTCGCCGGTGTCTCCGCCTCGCACGGTGCGCACCGCAACCACCGCAAGCCCGGCTCGATCGGCGGTGCCGCGACACCCGGCCGCGTGTTCCGCGGCCAGAAGATGGCCGGCCGCATGGGTGTCGCCCGTCGCACCGTCCAGAACCTCACCGTCCACGCCGTGGACCTCGAGCACGGCGTGCTGCTCATCGCCGGCGCGGTCCCCGGCCCGAAGGGCGGCCTCGTCGTCGTCCGCTCCGCCGCGAAGGGGGCCTGACCATGACCGCGATCGACGTCCACGACGCCACCGGCAAGAAGACCGGCACCGCGGACCTCCCGGCCGAGGTCTTCGACGTCCAGGCCAACACGGCCCTCATGCACCAGGTCGTCGTCGCCCAGCTCGCGGCGGCCCGCCAGGGCACGCACGCCACCAAGACCCGCGGCGACGTCCGCGGCGGTGGCAAGAAGCCCTACAAGCAGAAGGGCACCGGTCGCGCCCGCCAGGGTTCGATCCGCGCGCCGCAGTTCGCCGGCGGTGGCGTCGTCCACGGCCCGCAGCCGCGCGACTACAGCCAGCGCACCCCGAAGAAGATGAAGGCCGCCGCCCTGCGCGGCGCCCTGTCCGACCGCGCCCGTGCCGGCCGCGTCCACGTGGTCTCCTCGCTCGTCGAGGGCGACACCCCGTCGACCTCCGCCGCGCGAGCCACCATCGCCGGCCTGACCGGCACGCGTCGCGCCCTCGTGGTGCTCACGCGCTCCGACGAGGTCGCCGCGCTCTCCGTGCGCAACCTCGCCGAGGTCCACGTGCTGTGGGTCGACCAGCTCAACACGTACGACGTCCTCGTCAACGACGACGTCGTGTTCACCTCCGCGGCACTCGACGTCCTCGTCGGCGGGCGCGCGGACGAGGAGGAGTCGAAGTGAGCCTCGAGACCGTCAAGAACCCGCGCGACATCATCGTCCGGCCCATCGTGTCGGAGAAGAGCTACAACCTCATCGACCAGGGGAAGTACACCTTCGAGGTGGACCCCCGCTCGAACAAGACCGAGATCAAGCAGGCGATCGAGCAGATCTTCGACGTGAAGGTCAGCGCGGTCAACACGATCAACCGCAAGGGCAAGACGCGCCGGACGCGGACCGGCACGGGCAAGCGCAAGGACACCAAGCGCGCCATCGTCACCCTGCGGTCCGGGACCATCGACATCTTCGGTGAGGTGGCCGGCTGACCGCCGGTCGGATTGGGATCGAGGGAACCAGAACATGGGAATCCGTAAGTACAAGCCGACCACGCCGGGCCGTCGCGGCTCCAGCGTGGCCGACTTCGTCGAGATCACGCGCTCCACTCCGGAGAAGTCGCTCGTCCGCCCGCTGAGCAAGTCCGGGGGACGCAACTCCTCGGGCAAGATCACCACCCGGCACAAGGGTGGCGGCCACAAGCGCGCCTACCGGGTCATCGACTTCCGTCGCCACGACAAGGACGGCGTGCCCGCCAAGGTCGCGCACATCGAGTACGACCCGAACCGGACGGCGCGCATCGCGCTGCTCCACTACGCGGACGGCGACAAGCGCTACATCCTCGCGCCGACCCGCCTGTCGCAGGGCGACCTCGTCGAGTCGGGCCCGGGCGCGGACATCAAGCCCGGCAGCTCCATGCAGCTGCGCAACATCCCGGTCGGCACCACGGTGCACGCGATCGAGCTCCGCCCCGGCGGCGGCGCGAAGATCGCGCGCTCGGCCGGCTCGTCGGTCCAGCTGCTCGCCAAGGAGGGGATCTACGCCTCGCTGCGCATGCCGTCCGGCGAGATCCGTCAGGTCGACATCCGCTGCCGCGCCACGATCGGGGAGGTCGGCAACGCCGAGCAGTCCAACATCAGCTGGGGCAAGGCCGGCCGCATGCGCTGGAAGGGCAAGCGTCCCACCGTCCGCGGTGTCGTCATGAACCCCGTCGACCACCCGCACGGTGGTGGTGAGGGCAAGACCTCCGGTGGTCGCCACCCGGTGAGCCCGTGGGGCAAGCCGGAGGGTCGCACCCGCCGTCCCAACAAGCCCAGCGACAAGCTGATCGTGCGTCGTCGCCGGACCGGCAAGAAGCGCTGAGCCAAGGAGCACTGACGAGATGCCACGCAGCCTGAAGAAGGGCCCCTTCGTCGACGACCACCTGCAGAAGAAGGTGGACGTCGCCAACGAGAAGGGCGCCAAGAACGTCATCAAGACCTGGTCCCGCCGGTCGGTCATCACGCCCGACTTCCTGGGCCACACCTTCGCCGTGCACGACGGCCGCAAGCACGTCCCGGTGTTCGTCACCGAGGCGATGGTCGGTCACAAGCTCGGGGAGTTCGCCCCGACGCGCACCTACCGCGGGCACGACAAGGACGACCGGAAGGGCCGCCGCCGCTGAGGCGCGCGCCCGACGACCAGCAGAGGTAAGGCAGAGACATGGAAGCCAAGGCGCAGGCGCGATTCGTTCGCGTGACGCCCATGAAGGCACGCCGGATCGTGGACGTCGTCCGCGGCAAGCGCGCCGAGGAGGCCGTGGACGTGCTCCGGTTCGCCCCCCAGGCGGCGGCGGAGACCGTCCGCAAGGTGCTCGAGTCCGCGATGGCCAACGCACGTGTGATGGCCGACCGCGACGGCGAGCGCTTCGACGCGAGCGAGCTCCGCGTCCTCGAGGCGTACGTCGACGAGGGTCCGACGATGAAGCGGTTCCGGCCGCGCGCCCAGGGGCGTGCCGCTCGGATCCTCAAGCGGACGAGCCACATCACCGTCGTCGTCGGCGACGAGTCCGAGGTGCCCGCGGGCGCCGGAAGCAAGGGAGGGACCAACTAGTGGGTCAGAAGGTCAACCCGACCGGTTTCCGGCTCGGCATCACCACCGACCACCGTTCGCGGTGGTTCGCCGACTCCACCAAGGAGGGGCAGCGCTACCGCGACTACGTCCGCGAGGACGTCGAGGTGCGCAAGCTCATGTCGAAGGGCCTCGAGCGCGCCGGCATCTCCAAGGTGGACATCGAGCGCACCCGTGACCGCGTGCGCATCGACCTGCACACCGCGCGTCCGGGCATCGTCATCGGCCGCCGCGGCGCCGAGGCCGACCGCCTGCGCGGCGACCTCGAGAAGCTCACGGGCAAGCAGGTCCAGCTCAACATCCTCGAGGTGAAGAACCCCGAGATGGACGCGCAGCTGGTCGCCCAGGGCATCGCCGAGCAGCTCGCCTCGCGTGTCTCGTTCCGCCGCGCCATGCGCAAGGGCATGCAGTCCGCGCAGCGCGCCGGCGCCAAGGGCATCCGCGTGCAGTGCGGCGGACGCCTCGGCGGCGCCGAGATGTCCCGCTCGGAGTTCTACCGCGAGGGCCGCGTGCCGCTGCACACCCTGCGCGCGAACATCGACTACGGCTTCTTCGAGGCCCGCACGACCTTCGGCCGCATCGGCGTCAAGGTCTGGATCTACAAGGGCGACGTCACCGAGAAGGAGTACGCCCGTCAGGAGGCCGACGCCGGCTCCCAGCGCGGTCCCCGCCAGGGACGCGGCGGTGGCCGTGGTCCGCGTCGGGACTCGCGGCCGGCCCCGGCCGCCACCGAGGGCGCCCCCGCGGCGCCCGCTACGCCCACGACGGAGGCCTGAGCATGCTCATCCCCAGGCGGACCAAGCACCGCAAGCAGCACCACCCCGGACGCCGGGGAATGGCGACGGGTGGCACCACCATCTCGTTCGGCGACTACGGCATCCAGGCGCTCGAGCACGCCTACGTCACCAACAGGCAGATCGAGGCGGCCCGTATCGCCATGACCCGTCACGTCAAGCGTGGCGGCAAGGTGTGGGTGAACATCTTCCCGGACCGCCCGCTGACGAAGAAGCCGGCCGAGACCCGCATGGGTTCCGGCAAGGGCTCCGTCGAGTGGTGGGTGTCCAACGTCAAGCCGGGTCGAGTGATGTTCGAGCTCGCCGGCGTCCCCGAGGACCTGGCCCGCGAGGCCCTGTCCCGTGCGCAGCACAAGCTCCCGATGAAGACGCGATTCGTCGTGCGTGAAGGTGGTGAGGGCTGATGGCCATCGGATCGAAGGGTCTGACGCCGATCGAGCTCGACGAGATGGACGACTCCGTGCTCGCCGAAAAGCTGGCGGAGGCCAAGACCGAGCTGTTCAACCTCCGGTTCTCCTCGGCCACGGGCCAGCTCGAGGACCACGGGCGGCTCAAGGCGGTCAAGCGGGACATCGCGCGCATCTACACGATCGCGCGTGAGCGCGAGCTCGGGCTGCGCACCGCGCCCGCCCCGGCCGAGACCACGAAGAAGAAGTGAAGGACGACATGAGCGAGAACCCCAGCGCCGCCACCACGGCGACGACGACGGACGAGCGCAACTACCGCAAGTCCCGTCGCGGCTACGTCGTGTCGGACAAGATGGACAAGACCGTCGTCGTCGAGGTCGAGGACCGCGTCAAGCACGCGCTCTACGGCAAGGTCCTGCGCCGCTCCGAGCGGGTGAAGGCGCACGACGAGAACAACGAGGTCGGCGTCGGCGACCTGGTCCGGATCATGGAGACCCGGCCGATGTCCGCCACCAAGCGCTACCGCGTCACCGAGATCATCGAGAAGGCCCGCTGACGCGGGCAGCTCGACCCACCATCACATCCGTTCGGCCAGGCTCGCCCGCCGGCGAGAACCGGCACGACGACAGGAGTAAAGAATGATCCAGCAGGAGTCGCGGCTCAAGGTCGCCGACAACACGGGTGCGAAGGAGATCCTCTGCATCCGTGTGCTCGGTGGCTCGGGCCGACGCTACGCCGGCATCGGCGACGTCATCGTCGCCACCGTCAAGGACGCGATCCCTGGCGGCAACGTGAAGAAGGGCGACATCGTCAAGGCGGTCATCGTCCGCACCCGCAAGGAGCGCCGCCGCCCCGACGGCAGCTACATCCGCTTCGACGAGAACGCGGCCGTCATCCTCAAGGCCGACGGCGACCCGCGGGGCACCCGCATCTTCGGCCCGGTCGGCCGCGAGCTGCGCGACAAGAAGTACATGCGAATCATTTCCCTGGCGCCGGAGGTGCTGTGATGGCGAAGATCAAGAAGGGCGACCTGGTGGTCGTCATCGCCGGTCGTGACAAGGGCAAGCAGGGCCGTGTGCTCAAGGTCGACGTCGCGAAGGACCGCCTGATCGTCGAGGGTGTCCAGCGCGTCACCCGGCACACCAAGGTCGGCCAGTCCTCCTCCGGCGGCACCAGCGGCGGCATCGAGACGATCGAGGCCCCGATCCACGTGAGCAACGTGATGCTGGTGGACCCGGAGACCAAGAAGGGCACCCGCGTGGGGTACCGCACCGAGCAGGTGGAGCGCGACGGACGGACCCGCGACGTGCGGGTCCGCGTGGCCAAGCGCTCCGGTAAGGACGTCTGACATGACCGAGACCACCACCGTCGTCCCCCCGCGCCTCAAGGAGCAGTACCGCTCCGAGGTCAAGGCGGGGCTCCTCGAGGAGTTCGGGTACGAGAACGTCAGCCAGATTCCGGGCCTCGTCAAGGTCGTCGTGAACATGGGTGTCGGTGACGCGGCACGCGACTCCAAGCTCATCGAGGGTGCGGTCCGCGACCTCACCCTCATCACCGGTCAGAAGCCCCAGGTGACGAAGGCGCGGCGCTCGATCGCGCAGTTCAAGCTGCGCGAGGGCATGCCGATCGGCGCGCACGTCACGCTGCGCGGCGACCGCATGTGGGAGTTCCTCGACCGCCTGCTGTCCATCGCGCTGCCGCGTATCCGCGACTTCCGGGGCCTGAGCCCCAAGCAGTTCGACCGGAACGGCAACTACACCTTCGGTCTCAACGAGCAGTCGATGTTCCACGAGATCGACCAGGACGCCATCGACCGGGTCCGCGGCATGGACATCACCGTGGTCACGTCCGCCATCAACGACGACCAGGGGCGCTCGCTGCTCAAGCGCCTCGGCTTCCCCTTCAAGGAGGACTGATCCCGTGGCCAAGACCGCTCTCAAGCAGAAGGCCGCCCGCACCCCGAAGTTCAAGGTGCGTGCCTACACCCGGTGCCAGCGCTGCGGACGTCCGCACTCCGTGTACCGCAAGTTCGGCCTGTGCCGCGTCTGCCTGCGCGAGATGGCCCTTGCCGGCCAGCTCCCCGGCGTCACCAAGTCCAGCTGGTAATTCACTGACGTCGCAGGTCCGAGACGGAAACCGCGACGAGGAAGGGCTGCTGCCCACCATGACGATGACCGATCCCATCGCAGACATGCTCACGCGTCTGCGCAACGCCAACTCGGCCTACCACGAGTCGGTGTCCATGCCCTATTCGAAGCTCAAGGCCGCGATCGCCGAGATCCTGCAGGCCGAGGGCTACATCGCCGGGTCGACGGTCGAGGACGCCGAGGTCGGCAAGACCCTCGTGCTCGCCCTGAAGTTCGGCCCCAACCGTGAGCGCTCGCTCGCGGGCGTCCGGCGCGTGTCCAAGCCCGGGCTCCGCGTCTACGCGAAGTCCACGAACCTGCCGCGCGTGCTGGGCGGCCTCGGTGTGGCGATCCTGTCCACCTCCTCCGGTCTGCTGACGGACCGCGAGGCCGGCGACAAGGGCGTGGGCGGGGAAGTCCTCGCCTACGTCTGGTGATCGGGAAGGAAGAGACAGTATGAGCCGCATCGGAAAGTACCCGGTCGCCGTGCCCACGGGCGTGGACGTCACCATCGACGGAGCCGCCGTGTCCGTCAAGGGCCCCAAGGGCGCCCTGTCGCACACGGTCAAGGAGCCCATCACCGTCGCCCGCGACGACGACGGCGCGATCGTCGTCTCGCGTCCGGACGACGAGCGCGAGTCGCGCTCGCTGCACGGCCTGACCCGCACGCTGATCTCCAACATGGTGACCGGCGTGACCGACGGATACACCAAGGGCCTCGAGATCGTCGGCACGGGCTTCCGTGTCGTCGCCAAGGGCTCGGACCTCGAGTTCGCCCTCGGGTTCTCGCACCCCGTGGTCGTGTCCCCGCCGGAGGGCATCACGTTCACCGTCGAGTCGCCCACCAAGATCAAGGTCTCGGGCATCGACAAGCAGCTCGTCGGCGAGACCGCCGCGAACATCCGCAAGATCCGCCGCCCCGAGCCGTACAAGGGCAAGGGCGTGCGGTACGAGGGCGAGCAGGTCCGCCGCAAGGTCGGAAAGGCTGGTAAGTAACGATGGCGATCACGATCAAGGGCAAGGGGCGTCGGGTCGCCCGCTCCCGTCGCCACCTGCGCGTGCGCAAGCGCGTGCAGGGCACGGCCACCCGTCCGCGCCTCGTCGTCACCCGCAGCTCGCGCCACATGGTCGCGCAGCTGGTGGACGACACGGCCGGTGTCACGCTGGCCTCGGCGTCCACGCTCGAGGCCGACCTGCGCTCCGCCGAGACGGAGAAGGTCGAGAAGGCCAGGACGGTCGGCCGTCTCGTGGCCGAGCGTGCCAGGGCCAAGGGCGTCACGGCCGCGGTCTTCGACCGCGGCGGCAACCAGTACCACGGCCGCGTGGCCGCCGTCGCCGACGGTGCCCGCGACGCCGGCCTGGAACTCTGACCCCGAGTAGAGAGCTCAAGGAGAGACATATGGCTGCACAGCAGCGAGACCGAAGCTCCGGCTCGGCCACGACGGGCGGTTCCACGGAGGGCCGTGAGGACCGCCGCGGTCGCGGCGACCGCCGGGGTGGGCGCGACAACCGTCGCGAGGAGAAGAGCCAGTACATCGAGCGCGTGGTGACCATCAACCGCGTGTCGAAGGTCGTCAAGGGCGGCCGCCGGTTCAGCTTCACCGCGCTCGTCGTGGTGGGCGACGGCGACGGCACCGTGGGCGTCGGCTACGGCAAGGCCAAGGAGGTGCCCGCGGCGATCGCCAAGGGGACCGAGGAGGCCAAGAAGAACTTCTTCAAGGTGCCGCGCGTCCGCAACACGATCCCGCACACCGTGCAGGGCGAGGACGCCGCGGGCGTCGTCTTCCTGCGACCGGCCGCCCCCGGTACCGGGGTCATCGCCGGCGGTCCCGTCCGCGCCGTCCTCGACTGCGCCGGGATCCACGACATCCTCAGCAAGTCGCTGGGCTCGTCCAACGCCATCAACATCGTGCACGCCACGGTGCAGGCGCTGAAGAACCTCGAGCAGCCCGAGTCCGTGGCGGCCCGCCGTGGGCTTCCGCTCGAGCGCGTCGCCCCGGCGGCGATGCTCCGGGCGCGCGCCGAGGGCGAGTCCAAGGACCGCGAGGCCAGGGACGCCGATGCGGCCAAGGCCGAGAACGACGCGGCCGTGGCGGGGGTGTCGGCCTGATGACCCAGCTCAAGGTGACCCAGACGAAGTCCACCATCGGTGGCAAGCAGTCCCAGAAGGACACGCTGCGGAGCCTCGGCCTGCGCAGGATCGGCCACACGGTCGTGCGCGAGGACCGACCGGAGGTCCGCGGGATGATCAGCACGGTGGCGCACCTCGTCGCCGTCGAGGAGGTCGACTGACCATGTCGGAGGAGACGACGGGCGCCTCGCGTCCGATCAAGGTCCACCACCTGCGCCCGGCACCCGGCGCCAGGACCGCACGCACGCGAGTCGGTCGTGGTGAGAGCGGAAAGGGCGGCAAGACCGCCGGCCGCGGTACCAAGGGCACGGGCGCGCGCTACCAGGTGCCCGCCGGTTTCGAGGGCGGGCAGACGCCGCTGCACATGCGGCTGCCCAAGATGCGGGGCTTCAAGAACCCGTTCCGCGTCGAGTACCAGGTCGTCAACCTGGACGCGCTGGGCGAGCAGTTCCCCGAGGGCGGCACGGTCGGCGTCGAGGAGCTCGTGGCCAAGGGCCTGGTGCGCAAGGGCCACCCGGTCAAGGTGCTCGGCGACGGCGAGCTGTCGGTCGCCCTCACGCTGAGCGTCGACAAGGCCTCGGCGTCCGCGCGCCAGAAGATCGAGGCTGCGGGCGGTACGGTCACGACCGCGTGACCACCACCCGCGCGTAGCCGAAGGGCGGTCCGGCTCAGCCGGGCCGCCCTTCCGCCGTCCGTGGCCCGCCGTGCGACCGGGCCCGACGACGCGATCCGGGCAGCGGCGGGACCTACGTCACGTCCGCCCGCCGCGCAGCCCTCCGACCCTTGCCGGACCGGCAGGTAGGGTGACCCAGGCGCCGCGTGCGCCGAGGACCGTGCGCCCCTCGCGCAACCGGTCGACGATCATGATCAGGAGACGAACTAGGTGCTGAGCGCATTCCTCCAGGCGTTCCGGACTCCGGACCTACGGCGCAAGCTGCTGTTCACGCTGGGGATCATCGCGATCTACCGGATCGGTGCGTTCGTGCCGGCCGTCGGCGTGAGCTATCCGAACGTGCAGCAGTGTCTCGGTGCGACGCAGCAGAACGACCTCATGGGCATGATCAACCTCTTCTCCGGAGGGGCCCTGCTGCAGCTGTCGGTCTTCGCGCTCGGCGTCATGCCGTACATCACCGCCAGCATCATCACGCAGCTCATGCGCGTGGTGATCCCGCGGTTCGAGGAGCTCCACAAGGAGGGCTCGTCGGGACAGGCGAAGCTCACCCAGTACACGCGCTACCTCACGGTCGGCCTCGCGGTCCTGCAGTCCGCCGTCATCGTCACCGTCGCCAACAACGGCCTGTTCCCCGGCTGCCCCGTCGACCCGATCCCGGACACCTCGCCGGTCTCCCTGCTCGTCACCGTCATCTCGCTGACCGCGGGCACGGTCCTCATCATGTGGTTCGGCGAGCTGATCACGGAGCGCGGCGTCGGCAACGGCATGTCGCTGCTCATCTTCGTCTCGATCGCCGCGTCGTTCCCGTCGGCCATGCTCACGGTGGGCCGCGGCGACGGCGGCGCCGGTCGCTTCGCCCTCATCGTCGGCCTGCTGCTCGTCATCACCCTCGTCATCGTGTTCGTCGAGCAGAGCCAGCGACGCATCCCCGTGCAGTACGCCAAGCGGATGGTGGGGCGCCGGACCTACGGCGGCTCGTCCACCTACATCCCGCTGAAGATCAACATGGCCAACGTCATCCCGGTCATCTTCGCGTCCTCGATCCTCATGCTGCCGACGATGGCCTCGCAGTTCGGCGACCCGAACGAGGGCTGGGTCCAGTGGGTGATGGTCAACTTCTCCCCGCAGAGCGCCGGCTACATGATCCTCATGGCCGCGATGATCCTGTTCTTCGCGTTCTTCTACACGTCGATCACGTTCAACCCCGACGAGATCTCGGACAACATGAAGCGTGCGGGTGGCTTCATCCCGGGCATCCGCGCCGGTCGTCCGACGGCGGAGTACCTGCGCTACGTCACCACTCGCATCACGACCGTCGGCGCCATCTACCTCACGATCGTCGCACTCATCCCGACCATCGCGCTCGCCGCCATGAACGTCACCCAGCTGCCGTTCGGCGGGACCTCGATCATCATCGTGGTCGGCGTCGGCCTGCAGACCGTCAAGGAGATCAACTCCCAGCTCCAGCAGCACCACTACGAAGGGTTCCTGCGATGACCTCACGACTCGTCCTCCTCGGCCCGCCCGGAGCGGGAAAGGGCACCCAGGCCGGTCGGATCTCGGACGCGCTCGGCGTCCCGGCGATCTCGACGGGCGACATCTTCCGGCAGAACGTGGCCCAGAAGACCGAGCTCGGGCGTCGCGCCCAGCGGTACATGGACGCGGGGGAGTACGTCCCCGACGAGGTGACCAACGCGATGGTCCGCGACAGGCTCGCGGAGGAGGACGCGGCGGCCGGCTTCCTGCTCGACGGCTACCCCCGCACCGCGGACCAGGTCGCCGAGCTCGACGACATGCTGAGCGCCGACGGCTCGGGCCTCGATGTGGTCGTCGAGCTCACCGCCGAGACCGACGAGGTCGTGGGCCGCCTCCTGCAGCGCGCGAAGGAGCAGGGGCGCGCGGACGACACGGAGGTCGTCATCCGCCGCCGGCTCGAGGTGTACGCCGAGCAGACGGCGCCCCTGGCCCGGCTCTACGCCGACCGTGGTCTGCTCGTGCAGGTCGACGGCATGGGGGACATCGAGAGCGTGACCGAGCGGCTCCTGGCCGCGCTGCCCCCGGCCGGCTGAGGGGCGTCGGGTGCGCGGGAAGATCGAGTACAAGACCGACGACGAGATCCGGTCGATGCGGACCCCCGGCCTGGTCGTGGCGGCGATCCACGAGGCCGTCCGCGGGGCCGTCTCGCCGGGCGTCACGCCCGTGGACCTCGACGACGTCGCCGCACGGGTCCTGCACGAGCACGGGGCGAGGTCGAACTTCCTGGGCTACCACGGTTTTCCCCGCCACATCTGCGTGTCCGTCAACGACCGGGTGGTGCACGGGATCCCCGACGACCGACCGCTCGCCCCGGGTGACGTCGTCTCCGTCGACGCCGGCGCCGTCGTCGACGGCTGGCACGCCGACGCCGCGTTCACGACGACGGTGGGAGAGCCGGTCGAGCGCGACGCCCACCTCGTGGAGGCCACGCGGCGGGCGATGTGGGCCGGCGTGGCGGCGATCGCACGTGGTGGTCATGTCACCGACGTCGGGCACGCGGTCCGGGACGAGGTCGAGGGGTACGACGCCGAGCACGCCACGTCCCACGACGTGGTCCAGGACTACATCGGCCACGGCATCGGCACTGCCATGCACATGGCCCCCGACGTCGTCAACCACCGGGTCCGCGCCCCGCGCTACCCGGTCCGACCGGGCCTCGTGGTCTGCGTCGAGCCGCTCCTGACGGTGGGCGCGCAGGACAACACGATCCTCGACGACGACTGGACCGTCGTCACCCTCGACGGCTCGCGGGCCGCGCACTGGGAGCACACGGTGGCAGTCCACTCGCGTGGGGCATGGGTGCTCACGGCACCGGACGGCGGGCGCTCCGAGCTGGCCGCGCGCGGGATCGACGTCGTCCCGCTGGGCGCGTAGCAGCTCCTCACGGCGCGACGCCGCCGCACGCGCGGTGCAGATCGTGTGACGACTTCGGTCACTCCTTCCCATCGGGTTGCCTGCAGCGCTACGGTGTCGCTACCTCACCCCCGGGAGGTACTGGTATGCGAGGCCGCATCGTCGTGCAGATCAACGCGTCGCACGCACGCGCAGCGGGATCTCCCGTGATCCCTGGTGCGTTCCGTCCACTGTCAGGAGCCGGCCGATGAGCGGCATACCCCGTGTATCCGTCGGATACCGGATGCCGCCCGTGGCGGCGGCACTGCTCGACCCGCTGCCCGCGCTCACGCTCGTCCACGCCCCCCGCGGCTGGGGCAAGACCTCGCTCATGGCCTCGCGGCTGTCCGGGGCCGGTGGGCACACGGGCCCCGTCCACTGGGTGTCGCTCGGCGAGCGGGCGATCACCGGGGCGGACGTGGAGAGCTACCTCGCCCAGCTGGCCGAGGTGGCGACCGACCCCACCGAGCGACCCACCCTCGTGCTCGACAGCCTGAGCGAGCTGGAGCCCGACGCGGTCACCGTCCTGCTCGAGACGGCCGAGGCCTGGGACGGTCCGAACCTCGTGCTCATGAGCCGGGACTCCCGTCCGCTGGTCACGCTCGCGCCGCTCGCCCCCGACTCGGTGATCATCACCGGCCAGCACCTGCGGATCGACGCCGACCGCACGGTCGAGATCGGCCGGCGCATGGGGGTGGAGCTCTCCACCGAACGCGCGCAGCGGATGGTCGACGACTTCGCCGGCTGGCCCGGACTCGTGCGTGGGGCCCTGTTCGGGGAGGTGACCGGGGGCGCGGGTGCCGCGAGCTACGACGTGCTCACCCGGTTGTCGACCCACGTGATGTCCGACTTCTCCGCGATGACCTCCGGCGGGTACGCAGGGCTCATGCTTCCCGAGCGGATCACCGACTGGGTGGCGGACGAGCTATTCGGCGGCATGGACGCGACCTCGGTCGTGCGCCGGGTCGAGGGCCTGGGTGTCGTCCGCCCCGCCGGTGACGCGTTCGTGTTCGCCGCGGGCATCCGGCGCATCGGGCTGCGCGCGTTCCGGGAGGAGCACCCCGACCATCTGAGGTCGGTCGCGCAGCGGCTCCTCGTGCGGGCGCGCCAGGAGGGGGACGTCCGGGAGGTGGTGCTCCTGGCGGCGGAGGCGGGCGACTGGCAGGCCGTGCGGACGGTCGTGCACGACGAGTGGGAGCTCCTCGTCCGTGACCATCCGGACGCGCTGCACGCGGTCGCGACGCGCGCGCCGGACTCGCAGGTGGCCGACGACCCGCGGCTGCTCGCGGCGCGCGAGCTCCTCGGCGCCGACGGCCCGCCGTCGTGGATGACCGAGTTCATGGCTGCCCGCATCCCGGCGAGCGCGCCCTCGTCGTCGATGGGTCCGCTGCCCGCGGCGGGTGCCCGCGGCATCGACGTGCTCGACTGGCGCAAGACCCTGGCCCTCCTGGCCGTGTCGCGGATGCGTGCCGCGGACGGCGTCACGGCCACCATCGCGGCCCACCAGGCCCTGAAGTTCCGACCCGGCGCCGACGCCGGGACCCCGTCGTGGGCCTCGGACCGGGCCGTGGCGGCCGGACTGTCCCTCGCGCTGACGCTCGTGGGGAACACCGCGGACGCGCTCGCATGGGTGGAGCGCATCGAGCAGACCCCGGGCGCCGGGTCGGCGTCCGGCGAGGACCGGGAACAGGGCGCCGGGCCGGACCCGGACGACCGGACGGCCGAGTCGGTGCTCGTCGCCGGCTGGCTCGCCCGGATCGCCGACGAGCTCGACCGGCTCGGCCCGGTGGCCAGGAGACCGGCGGACGGCGAGGAGGACGTGACTCTCGCCCTGAGGCGGCTGCTCGACTCGACCTCGGACGCCGGGCTCCAGGGCGGGATCGTCCTCGTCCTCACCGGCATCGCGCTCCTGCGGGGGGAGGCGGGCCCGATGCTCGCCGAGGTCGAGCAGCGCGCCGTCGTCGCCCGGTCGGCCACGCAGATCCCGGTGGCGCGCATCCTCATGCACGCCTGCGCCGCCGACCTGTGCCTGGCGCTCGGTCACACCACGGCGGCAGGGTCCTGGATCGACTCCGCGCACACGAGCGCGTACGCCTCGGTCCTCACGGAGCCGGTCACGACGCGGCTGCTGCTCGCCCGCGGGGACGTGGCCGAGGTGCTGCGCCGCACCGAGACGATCGACGAGTCGGTGGCCCCCCGGTACGCCCTCGAGCTCTGGCTCGGCCGTGCCGCCGCGGCGAAGCGCTCGGGACTGATCTACGTCCTGTCCGAGGCGGTCCGCGAGGCCGCGGCGCTCGCCGTCGAGCACCGTATCGTCCGCCCGTTCCTCCAGCTGCCGGCCGACGTCGCCCACGACATCGTCGAGCTGGCCGCGCCCGCCCTCGGTGACCTCGACGTCCCGCTGCTCCACGAGCACCGGGGCGTGTTCCCGGCCCCGGAGGACAAGGTGCGGCTGACGGCTCGCGAGCTCGAGGTCCTCACCGAGCTCGCCAAGGGGGCCACCGTGCCAGGGATCGCCCGCACGTACGTCGTCGCGCCGTCGACCATCCGCACCCACACGTCGGCCCTGTACCGCAAGCTCGGGGTGACGACCCGGGCCGCCGCGATCGAGCGTGCGACCCGGCTCGGGCTCCTGTAGGACGTGACCCGGTTCGGGCTCCTGTAGGACGTGACCCGGATCGGGCTCCTGTAGGACGTGACCCGGATCGGGCTCCTGCAGGAGGAGCTGGGCCGCCGCGATCGAGCGTGCGACCCGGCTCGGGCTCCTGCACGCCTGCAGGTGGGGCCTCGGTGCCCTGCCCGCTGCCGGCCCGGGTGCTCACGGCACGGTGCCTCTGGACACCGCCCGGACCCCACCTGGACGCAGGGTGGACGCTTCTCGAGGCCGAGCGCGCACGTGTCGGCGCTCGTCCTACTGCGCAGGCGTGGTCGGAACGGATTGGATCCGGGTACGGGCCCGGACCAGGGCCACGATCGGGCGGTCCGCGCGCGAGGGACGCGTCCCCCGGGCGCCTCACGGCGCGGCGCATCCGATCGAGCTGGTCACGGGCCCCGGCCGGGCCACGCCCGGCCGGCGCACAGCTGCGGATGCGGGGAAGGGAAGGGCCCGGCAACCGTGCGCGGACGTCAGGGGCGGGCACGGCGGGGGCCGGGTCCGGCCGCGACGTCCAGGGGGTGGGGGCGCGCACGCGCCCTCACCCCCGTGCGGGGGACCGGGGCGGCGCGCCCGTCGGGCCCATCTCGCCCCACCCGAGCTCGGCACGTGCGCTGGCTCACCGAGACGCCCGGTTCCGCGACGAGGCGCCATGGCGTAAAGTGGCCCGCTGGGCATGGCTGTGTCTCGGCACGGCTGAGCGACCGCACGGCGCGGTCGGAGCACCACCCACGACGTGAGCGGAGAGCATGGCGAAGAAGGACGGGGTCATCGAGATCGAGGGCAGTGTCGTCGAGGCACTCCCGAACGCGATGTTCCGGGTTGAGCTGAGCAACGGGCACAAGGTGCTGGCTCACATCTCGGGCAAGATGCGTCAGCACTACATCCGGATCCTTCCCGAGGACCGGGTCGTGGTCGAGCTCAGCCCGTACGACCTCACCCGCGGCCGCATCGTCTACCGCTACAAGTAACCCATCCACATCTCGAGCGTCGACGCCGCCCGAGCCCGTCCCGGGCCGGCGGGCGAGCGACGATGAAGGACACACCACCATGAAGGTCAAGCCCAGCGTCAAGAAGATCTGCGACAACTGCAAGGTGATCCGTCGCCACGGTCGCGTCATGGTCATCTGCGACAACCTTCGCCACAAGCAGCGCCAGGGCTGAACCCCTGGAAGTCGACCGGGCGACCCGGTCGGCGACATTCCGACAGCACGCGCGGCGCGCGTGCCACCCCTGGTCCGGAGGCCGGGGCCCGCACAAGGCGGGAGGTCGGGGTGATCGGACCTCCGGACCGGATCGAGGAGACCCGAGTTGGCACGTCTTTCCGGCGTCGATCTTCCCCGCGAGAAGCGGCTCGAAGTGGCGCTCACCTACATCTACGGCGTCGGCCGCACCCGTGCGGCCAAGACCCTCGAGGCGACCGGCATCAGCCCGGACCTGCGGGTCAAGGACATGACCGACGCCGACCTCGTCGCACTGCGCGACCACATCGAGGGCAACTATCAGATCGAGGGTGACCTGCGGCGCGAGATCGCCGCCGACATCCGTCGCAAGGTCGAGATCGGGAGCTACCAGGGCATCCGCCACCGTCGCGGTCTTCCCGTCCGCGGTCAGCGCACCAAGACGAACGCGCGCACCCGCAAGGGCCCGAAGAAGACCGTGGCCGGCAAGAAGAAGACCAAGTAGCCACATCCGCCGGCGCCCGCCACGCGGTGTGAGCGCCGCACCGATCAACCCACACCCTCGCGAGAACGGACAGACCCCATGCCTCCCAAGGCTCGTACCTCGACGGCCGCCCGCCGTCCGCGTCGCAAGGAGCGGAAGAACGTCTCCGCCGGCAACGCCTTCATCAAGTCGACGTTCAACAACACGATCGTCTCCATCACGGACCCGTCCGGTGCGGTCATCGCCTGGGCCTCGTCCGGCCAGGTCGGCTTCAAGGGCTCCCGCAAGTCCACGCCGTTCGCGGCGCAGCTCGCGGCCGAGGCGGCCGCCCGCCGCGCCCAGGAGCACGGCATGAAGAAGGTCGACGTCTTCGTCAAGGGCCCCGGCTCGGGCCGCGAGACCGCGATCCGTTCGCTGACGGCGACCGGCCTCGAGGTCGGCTCGATCCAGGACGTGACGCCGCAGGCCCACAACGGCTGCCGGCCGCCCAAGCGACGCCGGGTCTGAGACCTCCCGCCCCGGCCCCGTCGGCACCCGCGCACCGCGCGTGGCGCCCGTCGGGACCGGGGTCGCCCCGCCCACGGGCGGGCCCCTGCACGACCCGCGCGGACGGACAGAGTCCGCGCGGCCTGCGAGGCGTCATATAGCGGATGCCCGCCGAAAGGAATGATCGACCGTGCTCATCGCACAGCGCCCCGTTCTCACCGAAGAGGTCGTCGACGACCAGCGTTCGCGCTTCGTCATCGAGCCGCTCGAGCCGGGCTTCGGCTACACGCTCGGCAACTCGATGCGCCGCACGCTCCTGTCCTCCATCCCCGGTGCAGCCGTCACCTCGATCCGCATCGACGGCGTGCTGCACGAGTTCTCCACCGTGCCCGGGGTCAAGGAGGACGTCTCCGAGATCATCCTCAACATCAAGAACCTCGTCGTCTCCTCCGAGAACGACGAGCCCGTCGTCATGTACCTGCGCAAGCAGGGCTCCGGCTCGGTGACGGCCGAGGACATCACGCCGCCCGCCGGCGTCGAGGTCCACAACCCCGACCTGCACATCGCCACGCTCAACGCGAAGGGCAAGCTCGAGATCGAGCTGACGGTCGAGCGCGGCCGTGGCTACGTCTCCGCCCAGCAGAACAAGTCGGTCGACGCCGAGATCGGTCGCATCCCGGTGGACTCGATCTACTCGCCCGTCCTCAAGGTCAGCTACAAGGTCGAGGCCACCCGTGTCGAGCAGCGCACGGACTTCGACAAGCTCGTCGTCGACGTCGAGACGAAGAGCGCGATCACCCCCCGTGACGCGCTGGCCTCGGCCGGCAAGACGCTCGTCGAGCTCTTCGGGCTCGCGCGCGAGCTCAACGTCGAGGCCGAGGGCATCGAGATCGGTCCGTCGGCGATGGACACCGAGCTGGCCCAGGACCTGGCCCTCCCGATCGAGGAGCTCGGCCTGCTCTCCCGCTCGTACAACTGCCTCAAGCGTGAGGGCATCCACTCCGTCGGCGAGCTCGTCGCCCGCTCGGAGGCGGACCTCCTCGACATCCGCAACTTCGGTGCGAAGTCGATCGACGAGATCAAGGAGAAGCTGCAGACGCTCGGCCTCGGTCTCAAGGACAGCCCGGCGGGCTTCGACCTGGCCCAGCACCGCGGCACCGAGGTGGACGACGACTTCGGGGACATCCGGTTCTCCGCCGAGAACCCCGCCTGATCCCACCACCTATCGCGCACCGTATTCACCCAAGGAGTCATCATGCCCAAGCCCGCCAAGGGTCCGCGTCTGGGTGGTAGCCCGTCGCACGAGCGCCACATGCTCAACAACCTCGCGCAGTCCCTGTTCGAGCACGGCAGCATCACCACCACGGTCGTGCGCGCCAAGCGCGTCCAGCCGCTCGCCGAGCGCCTCGTCCAGTTCGCCAAGCGCGGCGACCTGGCCTCGCGCCGGCGGGTGCTGCGTCACCTCTCGGACAAGAACGTCGTCCACGGCCTGTTCGCCGAGACCGCCCCGAAGATGGCGGAGCGCAACGGCGGCTACACGCGCATCACGAAGGTCGGCAACCGCAAGGGCGACAACGCCCCCATGGCCGTGATCGAGCTCGTCCTCGAGCCCGTCTCGCCGAAGCAGGCCGTCGTCAAGGAGGCCACCAAGGCCACGCAGCGCAGCGCGCCGGCGGCCGAGGCCCCCACCTCCGCCGAGCCGATCGCCGAGGACGCGGGCGCCACCGCCGACGTCGAGGACGTCGAGACCGAGGCGCCCGCCGCGGACGAGGCGACCGAGGCACCCGCCGCGGACGAGGCACCCGCCGCGGACGAGGCACCCGCCGCGGACGAGGCGGACGCGTCGAGCGACGCCGCCGAGGAGGCCGGCGCGGACGAGGCCGACAAGGCCTGACGCCGGGCACGTAGCAACGCCGGAGGGCGGACCACCACGGGTGGTCCGCCCTCCGGCGTTCGTGCGTCGGCACGCCGGTGGATCAACGCGTCGGCGGTGCGTCCGTGGACCGGGCCGGTGGGGGAGCGGCGGACCACCGGCAGGGCGTCCCACCGTTCGGGACGCCGACGGCCGCGGTGCCGTCGCACCGCGGCCGTCGTCCGTCCCCGCGTGGACGGGACCCCCTCAGGAACCGTCGTCGCCGGACGGAGGCGCCCCGGGCTCGCACGCTTCCGGGACGCCGTCCGCTCGTGGCCCCCTGGCCGCGAGCGGGGTCAGTCCCCGGAGTCGGCGCTCGGCGCCGAGGCGCCGGAGTCCGCGCTGGGCGCCGAGGCCGGGGAGTCCGCCGACCAGCCCGAGTCGGCCGAGACGGGCGCCTGGCGGGGTGCAGGGGCCGGTGCAGGGGCCGGGGCGGGTGCAGGGGCCGGAGCCGCGGGTGCCTGCTGACGCGGCGCGGGTGCCGGGGAGGGCGCCGACGGGGCGGAGGCGGGCGACGGGCCGGACGCGGGCGACGGCGCCGATGCTGCGCTCGCCGCCGAGACCGCGGACGCCTGGCTCGGGGCGCTCACCGCTGTCCGGGTGCTGTAGGCGGAGTCGGGGAGGGCGAACCGCCCGGGTCCGACCAGTTCCACCCGTGGTGCCGACGGGGCCGAGTCGATGGACGCGGCCGAGTCCGTCGACGCGGCCGAGGCCGGCGACGGTCCGGAGACGGTCTGGCGCTGGGTCGTCGTGCGGTCGGCGGGGTGGTCGTCCCGGTCGTCCGCGACGGCGAGCGATCCGCCCGCGATGATGGCGACGGCCGACAGGGTGCCGGTGGTGATCCACAGCTTCTTGCTCATGGTCTCTCTCTCCTTGGTACGCCATCCGGGGGGATGGGGACTTCCTCGATGACCACACCGTGCCGGGCGCAGAGGTGAAGGCCGGGAGAGCGACGTGAAGGTCCCCTCATCACCGCGTGCGGGCCGGACTACCCTGCACGGGTGCGAGACGACGGGACCGGCGCCGAGCCCGCGGACGCCGTGCGGGACGCTCCGGGTGCCGGCGTGGACGCTTCGCGGGCCGTCGGGGCCGTCGGGGCCGTTGGGGCCGTCGGGGCCGCCGGGGCCGCCTGGCGGCACGCCGCGGAGACCCTGCGCGTCCGGCTCGACCTCGCCTACGACGGCACCGCCTTCTCCGGCTGGGCCGCGCAGCCCGCCCTGCGCACCGTCGAGGGTGAGCTCACCGCGGCTCTGACGACCGTCCTGCGCGTGCCCGGGCTGCGTCTCACCGTCGCCGGCCGCACCGACGCAGGCGTGCACGCGCACCACCAGGTCGCGCACGTCGACGTGCCGGCGGAGGCATGGGCGGCGGTGCCGGGCCGGACGGACCGGGACCCCGCGGACGCGCTCCGCACGCGGCTCGCGGGGGTGCTCGCGCGCTCGGCGAGCGGCCCGCGAGGGGCGAGCGACGTCGTCGTGCACGGCGTGCGCCCCGCCCCGCCGGGCTTCGACGCGCGCTTCTCGGCCACCTGGCGGCGCTACGCCTACCGGGTGAGCGACAGCGTCGCCACGCGGGACCCCGTGCGCCGTGGCGCCGTCCTGTGGCACCCGCGCGCCCTCGACGGCGCAGCGATGGGACGGGCGGCCGCCGGCCTCGTCGGCGAGCACGACTTCCTGTCGTTCTGCCGGCCCCGGGAGGGGGCGACGACGATCCGCACCCTCGAGTCACTCGCCGTGGAGCGGGCGGACGCCGGCCCGGACGCCGGGCTCGTCGTCCTCACCGTGCGCGCCGACGCCTTCTGCCACTCGATGGTCCGATCGCTCGCCGGCGCCCTGCTGGCCGTGGGCGAGGGGAGGCGGCCGGTGACCTGGCCGGCGGAGGCGCTCGCGCTGCGGAGCCGGACCGCCGGCGTCGACGTCGCGCCCGCCCACGGGCTCACGCTCGAGGGGGTCGGCTACCCCGCGGACGAGCTCCTCTCCGAGCGGGCCCGGGCCGCGCGACGCGTCCGCACGCTCGACGAGGACGAGGCGTCGCCCTGACGGGGTCCGACCGCACCGTCGGTGGGCACGGGCCGCACGCACGACACCGACGGCACGCCGTCCTGAGCGCGCCGTGGCCACCGTCACGAGCGCGATCGACGGCGGGACCTCCCGCGACCCGGCCGCGTGGGCTACCCTGGGGAGTCGTCGTACGTCCCTCGTGCGCCCGGTGCCTCCCACTCGCCGGAGTCGCGCCGAGGATGACCACGGCACGAAGCAACCGACCATTGGTGGTGGCGCCCACGAGCGCCGCACCCGTTCGTCAAGAACGCCGACAGTAGTAGTGAGGCATACGCCCGTGCGCACGTACACACCCAAGCCCGGCGACGTCACGCGGCAGTGGCACGTCATCGACGCCACCGACGTGGTCCTGGGCCGCCTGGCCAGCCAGGTCGCCACCCTGCTCCGTGGGAAGCACAAGCCGACCTTCGCCCCGCACGTCGACGGCGGCGACTTCGTCGTCGTGGTCAACGCGGACAAGGTCGCCCTGACCGGCGCCAAGCTGGCGGACAAGAAGACCTACACCCACTCCGGGTTCCCGGGCGGGCTCAAGTCGACGACGTACGTGGAGATGCTGGCCAAGCACCCGACGCGCGCCGTCGAGCGCGCCGTGCGCGGGATGCTGCCGAGGACGACCCTGGGTCGTCAGCAGCTCGACAAGCTCAAGATCTACGCGGGCCCCGAGCACCCGCACGCGGCCCAGCAGCCGCAGCCGTTCGTCATTGACCAGGTCGCTCAGCAGCCCGCCAAGGCCTGAGCCCACCACCGAGACCCACGAGGAGAACCGTGGCCGAGCCCACCACCGAGTTCGACGTCGACGCAGACGACGCGCCCGCCACCTACACGTCAGAGAGCGAGTCGGCCCCCGAGGGTGCCGGCGCCTCGATCACCGCCCCCGGTCAGGCCCTGGGCCGCCGCAAGGAGGCCGTCGCCCGCGTCCGGCTCGTCCCCGGCACCGGTGAGTGGACGATCAACGGCCGCACGCTCGAGGAGTACTTCCCGAACAAGCTGCACCAGCAGCTCGCGCGCTCGCCGTTCACGCTGCTCGACCTCGACGGCCGGTTCGACGTCGTCGCCCGCATCGCCGGCGGCGGCGTGTCCGGCCAGGCCGGCGCGCTGCGCCTCGGCGTCGCCCGGGCGCTCAACGTCATCGACCGCGACGCGAACCGTGCCGAGCTGAAGAAGGCCGGCTTCCTCACCCGCGACGCCCGCGCCATCGAGCGCAAGAAGGCGGGTCTGAAGAAGGCCCGCAAGGCGCCGCAGTACTCCAAGCGCTGATCGCCTCGTCGACGGCCCCGTCCCGGCAAGGGACGGGGCCGTCGTCACATCCGCGCGGGCGCGCCAGTGCGCAGCGCCCCGGCCTGGCAGGCTGGGTGCGGACCGAGATCGAGGAAGGGAACCGGATGGCACGCCTGTTCGGCACGGACGGGGTTCGCGGGCTCGCGAACCGGGACATCACCGCGAGCCTGGCGCTCGAGCTCGGCGTCGCCGCCGCACGCGAGCTGGTCGCGTCGGGGGCCGCGCACGGCACCGGCGACCGGCCCCGGGCGATCGTGGGCCGGGACACGCGCGTGTCCGGCGAGATGCTGTCGGCCGCGATGTGCGCGGGCCTCGCCTCGGCGGGTGTCGACGTCGACGACGTGGGTGTGCTGCCCACCCCGGGGATCGCCCACCTCACCGCGACCTCCGACGTCGATCTCGGCGTCGTCATCTCCGCCTCGCACAACGCGATGCCCGACAACGGCATCAAGTTCTTCGCCCGCGGCGGCTTCAAGCTCGACGACGCCGTCGAGGACCGCCTCGAGGCCCTCCTGGGCACCGACTTCGTCGCGCCCGTCGGCGACGGCCTGGGCCGGCTCGGCTCCGGCGCCGTCACGGCCGGCTCCACCTACGTCGAGCACCTCGTCGGCGCGATCTCCGGCACGCCCCTGGCCGGCCTGCGCGTCGCCGTGGACTGCGCGAACGGCGCCGCCTCCGACATCGCTCCGGCGGCCCTGCGCGAGGCGGGGGCCGACGTCGTCGTGCTCAACGCCTCCCCGGACGGGTACAACATCAACGACGCCTGCGGGTCGACCCACCCCGAGCAGCTCCAGGCCGTGACGGTGGCCGCGGGCGCCGCGTTCGGCGTCGCGTTCGACGGCGACGCCGACCGGTGCCTCGCCGTCGACGCCACCGGCACGCTCGTGGACGGCGACCAGATCATGGGGATCCTCGCGACCGACCTGCACGAGCGGGGCGAGCTCGCGCACGACACGCTCGTCGTCACCGTGATGTCCAACCTGGGGCTCCTGCAGGCCATGGACCGCGCGGGCATCGCGACGGTGCAGACCGGCGTGGGCGACCGCTACGTGCTCGAGGCCATGCGCGCCGGCGGCTTCGTCCTCGGCGGCGAGCAGTCCGGTCACGTCATCGCCGCGTCGCACGCCTCGACCGGCGACGGCGTGCTCACCGCGCTGCTCCTGGCCGCGCGCGTCGTCCAGACGGGCCGCACGCTCGCCGACCTCGCCGCCGTCGTCCCGCGCCTGCCGCAGGTGCTGCTCAACGTCAAGGGCGTCGACCGGGCCGCAGCGGCCACCGACGAGGGCCTGGCCGCGGCCGTCGCCGCCTCCGAGGGGCGCCTCGGCGGCGGGGGCCGCGTCCTCCTGCGCCCGTCCGGCACCGAGCCGGTCGTGCGCGTCATGGTGGAGGCCGGCACCGAGGACGAGGCGCGCCGGGAGGCGGAGGCGCTCGCCGCCGTCGTCGCCGACCGGCTCGCGCTGCCCGCCTGACCGCCATGGGCGAGGTGCTCGAGCTCGTCGACGCCGTCCAGACGTGGATGGTCGACCTCGCGTCCTCGCCGTGGGTGCTGCTCATCGTCCTGGTGGGCTGCATCGTCGACGGCTTCTTCCCGGCGGCACCCAGCGAGAGCGTCGTCATCTCGGCCGCGGCACTCACGGCCGCGGGGGAGGGACCGCACATCTACTTCCTCTGGCCCGTCGCCGCGGCCGGGGCGTTCATCGGCGACAAGATCGCGTACTGGATCGGTAGCAAGATCCCGCTCGCGCGCATCCCGGTGCTCAACGGCACGCAGGGGAGGCGGGCGGTAGCCGGCGCACGGCGCGCGCTGGGACGCCGGGGGGCCTCTCTCATCCTCGCCGCGCGCTTCCTCCCGTTCGGCCGGGTGGCCGTCAACATGACGGCCGGAGCGGTGGACTACCCGCGCACGAGGTTCACCGTGCTGGCCGGCATCGCCGCGGTCGTGTGGGCGACCTACACGGTCGGCCTGGGTTTCGGGGCCGGGGCGGCACTCAAGGACCACCCGCTCCTCGGCGTGGTCGTCGGCGTCGTCGGCGGGGTCCTGCTCGGCCTGGCGCTCGAGCGGCTCCTCGGCTGGGCGCAGGGACGGTTCCTGCCCGACCTGGGGATCCCCGAGGACGAGGGCGACGCCGACGATCTGCCCGCGGGGGCCGGTACCGACGGGGACGCAGCCACCGGCGACGACGCGGCCGCCTGCGACGACGCGTCCGCGGGCGACGACGCGTCCGCGGGCGATGACGCGTCCGCCGACGATCAGGGCCGGGTGGCGTAGCGCCGGCGCGTCAGAGCTTGCGCAGGAGCATGCGGTGCATCCGGTGCTCGCCGTCCTTGGTGATGACGAGCTTGGCGCGGCTGCGGGTGGGCAGGATGTTCTGCTCGAGGTTCGGGGCGTTGATGGTCTCCCAGATGTGGGACGCGGTCGCCGCGCCCTCCTCGTCGTCGAGGTCGGCGTAGCGCCGGAAGTAGGAGTCCGGGACCGAGAACGCGGTCGAGCGCAGCTTGAGGAACCGGTCGATGTACCAGCGCCGCACGTCCGCTGTCCGGGCGTCCACGTAGATCGAGAAGTCGAAGAAGTCGCTCACCGCGAGCATGGAGGAGCGGTCGGCGGCAGGTCGCGCGGGCTGAAGGACGTTGAGCCCCTCGACGATGAGGATGTCGGGGTGGCGGACGACCTTCTGCTCGCCGGGCACGATGTCGTACGTCACGTGGTCGTAGACGGGCGTCGACGCCGACCGCGCGCCCGCCTTGACGGAGGCCATGAAACGCAGGAGCGCGCGCCGGTCGTAGGACTCGGGGAAGCCCTTGCGCCCGAGGAGCCCGCGCCGCTCGAGCTCGGCGTTGGGCAGCAGGAAGCCGTCGGTCGTCACGAGCTCGACCCGGGGCGTCTGGGGCCAGCGCCTGAGCAGCTCGCGCAGCAGCCGCGAGGTGGAGGACTTGCCCACGGCCACCGAGCCCGCCACGCCGATGACGAACGGCGTGCGGGTGTAGCTGCCGCCGAGGAAGTGCTCGGTGCCGGCGTGCAGGTGGTCGGTCGCCGCCACGTACTGCTGCAGCAGCGCGGACAACGGCCGGTAGACGACGTCGACCTCGGAGAGGTCCAGCGGGTCGCCCAGGCCGCGCAGGTTGACGACGTCGGCGTCGGTCAGCGGCAGCGGCGTGGTCTCGGCCAGGCGCGACCAGGACTCCCGGTCGAGCTCGGTGTAGGGGGTGAGGTGGCGCTCGTGAGCGGCGCCGTTCCGGGATCCGTGGTCGGTTCTCAGGTGATCCTCTGACACCCGGACATCCTGCCACCGGCTCGGCGGTTATCCTCGCTCCCATGTGTGGAATCGTCGGCTACGTCGGCCCGAACGTCCCGTCCGCCCGTCCGCTCGAGATCGCGATGGACGGTCTCGCGAGGCTCGAGTACCGCGGCTACGACTCCGCGGGGATCGCCCTGCACACGGGGTCCGAGATCGTGGTGCGCAAGCGCGCGGGGAAGCTGCAGAACCTCAGGGACGCGATCGAGCAGGATCCGGTGCCGGACGCGGTGGCCTCGCTGGGGCACACGCGGTGGGCGACGCACGGCGGGCCGACGGACGGCAACGCGCACCCGCACGTCGGGGGCGCCGGCGCGGTCGCCGTCATCCACAACGGCATCATCGAGAACTTCGCCCCGCTGCGTCGCGAGCTCCTCGAGGCCGGCGTGACGATGAGCTCCGAGACCGACACGGAGGTCGTCGCCCACCTGCTCGCCGACGCCTACGAGGGCGACCTCACGGCCGCGCTGCTCGCCGTCGTCGGTCGCCTCGAGGGCGCGTTCACGATCCTCGCCCAGCACCGCGACCAGCCCGGCACGATCGTGGGCGCGCGCCGGTCCTCCCCGTTGGTCGTCGGCCTCGGGGAGGGCGAGAACTTCCTCGGCTCGGACGTGTCCGCGTTCATCTCCGGCACCAAGGAGGCGCTCGAGCTCGGCGAGGACCAGGTCGTGACGATCACGCCCGACTCGGTCGACGTCGTCGGTTTCGACGGCACCCCGGCGCAGGGCCGCCGCTACACGGTGGACTGGGACGCCGCGGCCGCCGTCAAGGGCGGGTTCCCGACCTTCATGGACAAGGAGATCCACGACCAGCCGGCCGCCGTGCGGGACACGCTGCTCGGCCGCCGCGACGAGGAGGGCCGCCTGGTCCTCAACGAGATGCGGATCGAGGAGTCGGTCCTGCGCACCGTCGACAAGGTCATCATCATCGCCTGCGGCACGGCCGCCTACTCGGGCCACGTCGCCAAGTACGCGATCGAGCACTGGTGCCGCATCCCGTGCGAGGTCGAGCTCGCCAGCGAGTTCCGCTACCGCGACCCGGTGGTCACCGAGCGCACCCTCGTCGTCGCGATCTCCCAGTCCGGGGAGACCATGGACACCCTCATGGCCGTGCGCCACGCGCGCGAGCAGGGCTCGAAGGTCCTGGCGATCGTCAACACGTTCGGGTCCACGATCGCCCGCGAGGCGGACGCGGTGCTCTACACGCACGCCGGCCCCGAGATCGCGGTGGCGTCGACGAAGGCGTTCCTCGCCCAGATCACGGCCTGCTACCTGCTCGGCCTCTACCTCTCCCAGCTGCGGGGCAACAAGTACCCCGAGGAGGTCGCGGGCTACCTCGAGGAGCTCGCCGCGATGCCGGACAAGATCGCGGACGTGCTCGAGAAGGAGGAGGGCCGGGTCCGCGAGCTCGCCCGCTCGATGGCGGACACCCGGTCGGTGCTCTTCCTCGGCCGCCACGTCGGGTTCCCGGTCGCGCTCGAGGGGGCGCTCAAGCTCAAGGAGCTCGCCTACATCCACGCCGAGGGCTTCGCGGCCGGCGAGCTCAAGCACGGGCCGATCGCGCTCGTCGAGCCCGGCCAGCCCGTGTTCGTCGTCGTGCCCACCCCCCGGCGTCCGGTCCTGCACCAGAAGGTCCTGTCCAACATCCAGGAGGTGCGCGCCCGCGGCGCGCTGACGATCGTCGTCGCCGAGGAGGGGGACACCGCGGTCGAGGAGGTCGCGGAGCACGTCATCCGGGTGCCCCGGACGCCGACCCTCATGATGCCGCTGGTGACCACCGTGCCGCTGCAGATCTTCGCGTCCGAGGTGGCCGCGGCGAAGGGCCTCGACGTCGACCAGCCGCGCAACCTCGCCAAGTCCGTCACGGTCGAGTAGCGGGGCGCGCGGTGGCGGTGCGCTCCGTGGGGATCGACGTGTGCTCCGTGGACCGGTTCACGGCGGCGCTCGAGCGCTCCCCGCGGTTGCTGACGCGGCTTTTCACGCCCGACGAGCGCGACATGCCGCCCGCCTCGCTGGCCGCGCGGTTCGCGGCGAAGGAGGCCATCGCCAAGGCGCTCGGTGCGCCGAGGGGCATGCGGTGGCACGACTGCACCGTACGGCGGGTCACGGGCGGGGCGCCGCTCGTGGAGATCCGGGGCACCGTGGCGGCGCGCGCCGCCGAGCTCGGGATCGTCACCTGGCACCTGTCGATCTCGCACGACGCCGGTATCGCCGCAGCGGTGGCGATCGGGGAAGGGAACTGATGCGCGTCGCACTGACCGCCGCGGCCGTCCGCGCGCTCGAGGAGCCGCACCTTGCGGCCGGCGTGCCGCTGATGGAGCGGGCCGCCGGGGCCGTCGCCGCCGCCGTGGAGGCCGAGCTGCGCACCACCCGGAAGGACCTCACCGGATCGCGGGTCCTGGTCCTCGTGGGCTCGGGCGCCAACGGCGGCGACGCCCTGCTCGCCGCCGCCCGGCTGGCCGCCAAGGGGGTCGCGGTCGTCGCCCTCGCCGTGTCCGCCTCCGCGCACCCGCCGGGCCTCTACGCGGCGCGCACCGCGGGCGTCGACGTCCAGGCCGCTCCCGGCGCGGACCTGCCGGACGCCCGCGTGGCCGGCGACCTCGCCGGCCTCGCAGGCTGGGCCGAGCTCGTCGTCGACGGGATGGTCGGCACCGGGGCGACGGGCGGGCTGCGCGGGCCGGCGCTCGCCGTCGCCGAGGCCGTGCTGGCGGCCCCCAGGCGACCGGTCGTCGCGATCGACGTGCCGTCCGGGGTCGGCGTCGACGACGCGACGCTGCCCGGACCCGTGCTGCACGCCGACGTCACCGTGACGATGATCGCCGCCAAGCCCGCGCTGCTGCTCCCACCCGCCGCCGGCCGGGCCGGCCGCGTCGAGGTCGCCGACATCGGCGTGCCCCCGACCGGCGTCCCGCACGTCCTGGCCCCGGAGTGGAGGGACGTCGCGCGTTGCGTGCGCCCGCCCGCCTGGGACGACGACAAGTACTCCCGCGGCGTGCTCGGCGTCGTCGCAGGCTCCGAGGCCTTCCCCGGCGCCGCCGTGCTCACGGTCGCGGGAGCGCTGCGCACCGGCGTGGGCATGATCCGGCTCCTCGCCGGCCGCCGCGCGACCGACCTCGTGCTCGCCGCGCACCCGGAGGTCGTGGGCGTCGACGGGCGCGTCCAGGCACTCGTCGTGGGGCCGGGCACCGACTCCGGGACGGACCGCGACGCCCTCGCGCCGGCGCTCGAGCGGGCGCTGGGTGACGGAACGCCTGCCGTGGTCGACGCCGGGGCGCTGCCCCTCGTGCCCGAGATCGTCGCGCAGCCGGGCGGGGAGGAGCCGCCGGCCGTGCCGCTGGTCCTCACGCCGCACGCCGGCGAGGCCGCGCGCCTGCTGGGCACCCTGCGCGGCGGGGACGTGCCTCGCGCGGAGGTCGAGGAGGCGCCGGCCGCCGCTGCGACCGAGATCGCCGCGGCGACCGGTGCGGTCGTGCTGCTCAAGGGCGCCCGGACCGTCGTCGCCGGAGGCGGCCCGCTGCGGGTCGCCTCGGCCGGCGTGCCCTGGCTCGCCACCGCAGGCTCGGGCGACGTCCTCGCCGGCGTCCTCGGCGCCCTCCTCGCCACGGCCGCCGCCCGTGCGGAGAGCGACGGCAGGACGCTCGCCCCCGCCGAGCTCGCCGACGTCGCCGTCGCGGCCGCCCACCTCCACGGCACCGCCGGCCTGCGGGCCGCCGGTCCCGCGCCGGGCCGGCCGATCGTCGCCGGGGACGTCGCGGCGGCCCTCCCGGGCGTCGTCGCCGACCTCGTGGCCGGCCGGGACCCGGCGGCGGACAACGAGATCGACGCCGGCGGGCGCGGGCTGCTCAGCCGGTTCGGCCTGCGGTGAACGCCGCCTGGCACACTGTCGCGGTGACGAACGAGCAGGTGCCGTCCGCCGCGGGGCCGGGAGCGGACGCGCCCGGCCCGGACGAGCGCGGCACGGAAGCGCGCGGCAGCGACGCGGCGGGGGCGGCGACGGCCGGCTGGCCCGCGACCGCGCGGGTCGACCACGAGGCCCTCGCGCACAACCTCCGCGTGCTCCGGGACCGGGCCCGCGGCGCCGACGCGCTCACCGTCGTCAAGGCCGACGCCTACGGTCACGGCCTCCTGCCGGTCGCCCGCACGATGCTCCGCTCCGGGGCGACGCTGCTCGGCGTCGCCCAGCTCGCCGAGGCGCTCACCCTGCGCGCCGGCCTGGGCGGCCGCGGACGCATCCTCGCCTGGCTCTACGCCCCCGGGGCCCCGCTGGCCGACGCGCTCGACGCCGACATCGAGATCGGGATCAGCGCCCCCTGGATGCTCGACGAGCTCCTCGCCGCCGTGCGGGCCACCGGCCGGGTCGCGACGGTCCATCTCAAGCTCGACACCGGCATGGCCCGGAACGGCTACGCGCCCGCCCAGGTCGACGACCTCGCCGCCCGGCTCGGCCCGGCGGTCGCCGAGGGGGCGCTCCGCGTCGGCTCGACCTTCTCCCACCTCGCTAGCGCTGACGAGCCGGCGAGCGGCACGACCGAGCGGCAGACCGCCCTG
This sequence comes from Georgenia sp. Z1491, assembly GCF_049856175.1. Lineage (GTDB taxonomy): Bacteria > Actinomycetota > Actinomycetes > Actinomycetales > Actinomycetaceae > JB111. The sequence goes on along the minus strand of NZ_JBNDNA010000004.1, from coordinate 177,814 downwards.
TTCCTCGAGCTCGTCGGCCGCCTGAGGTCCGCCGGCGTCGACCCGGGCCCGCTGCACCTGGCCGCCTCGTCCGGCGTGCTGCTGCACCCGGCGACGCACCTGGACATGATCCGTCCGGGCATCGCGCTGTACGGCGTCTCGCCGGCCGAGGACGTCATCCCGGCCGCGGACCACGACCTGCGTCCGGCGATGACCGTGAGCGGGCGCCTGGTCCTCACGCGCGAGTCGCCGGAGGGGACGCCCGTCGGTTACGGGCACACCGCCCGGACGGAGCGGGACACGGTGCTCGGCCTCGTGCCGCTCGGCTACGCGGACGGCGTGCCGCGGGCCGCGTCGAACCAGGTGGCCCTGAGCGTCGCCGGACGTCGGGTGAACCAGGTCGGCCGGGTGAGCATGGACCAGGTCGTCGTGGACCTCGGACCGGGCGCGACGGACCGGCCGGGGGACGAGGTCGTCCTCTTCGGCGACCCGGCCCGTGGGGAGCCCTCCGCCTGGGAGTGGGCGCTCGCCTCGGGGACGATCGCCTACGAGACGCTCACCTCCGTCGGTGTCCGCGTCCCCCGCGTCCACGTGGGCGCCACCCGGGGCGTCGACGACGCCGCCGGGACCCACGGTGAGGTGAGCCCGCGATGACGCCACGGACCTGGAGCGCCGACGCGCCGACGACGGACGACACCAGGGCACTCGCCGGCCGCCTCGCCGCGCACCTGCGTGCGGGGGACCTCCTCGTGCTCAGCGGGCCGCTCGGCGCGGGCAAGACCACGTTCGTCCAGGGTCTCGGCGCCGCCCTCGGCGTCCGCGGCACCATCGCCTCCCCGACCTTCGTCATCGCGCGCGAGCACCCGCCGCTCGGCGACGGTCCCGGCCTCGTCCACGTCGACGCCTACCGGCTCGGCGGAGCCGGCGAGCTCGACGCGCTCGACCTCGACAGCTCCCTGGAGGAGTCGGTCACCGTCGTCGAGTGGGGCGGGGGCACGGCCGAGCCGCTCGCGGACAGCCGGCTGGACGTCGTGCTCACCCGGCCGGTCGGCGACACGCGCACGGCGGGCGGCATGAACTCGTCGGGCGGCACGAACACGGCGGGAGGCGCCGCCGCCGAGCAACCGGGCGACGCGGACGAGCTCGCCGACACCGACGAGCCGCGGCTCGTGGAGATCACTGCGCACGGCCCGCGCTGGGCCGGCGTCGATCTCTCCGACGTGACGGGCCCGCGGTGAGCAGGGCGCCGGTCGCCCTGCTCGTCCTGCTCCTGCTGGGGCTCCTCGCAGGACCGGCCGGTGCGGAGTCGGCGACCGAGTCGCCCACGGAGTCCGCCTCCGACGCCCCGGGCGAGCCGGACCCTGCGCTCGACGGTCTGCTCACGCTCCCGATGACCGTCGAGCGCTGGTTCACGGTCGAGGCCGAGGCGGTCGCGCGCTCAGGTGCGCCCACCGTGCTCGCCGACGTGGTGGGGGACCGGGGGGAGGAGGTCACCGTCGGGACGCCGCGACCGGTCCTCACGTGGACCCGCGAGCTGCTGGCGCAGGACGCCACCGGCCCCGTCGTCACCTCGACCCCCCGCGCCGTCGCGCCCGTGCTCCTCGACGAGCTGCCGGTCGGCGTCGTCGTCCTCGAGACAGGTACCGGCACCTACGGCGGCGAGGTCCGCGACGTGCCGGGGCTCGCGCCGGCCCTCGCTGCGCTCGACCCCGAGGTGGGCGTCGTCGAGGACACGCGGACCGGGGCCTGGTACGCGTACGCGCACGGGCGGGTCGCGCCCCTGGACGACAGGGCGGGCGCCATGCTCGCCGGCTCCGCCGACATCGCCGCGTACCTTCCCTTCCTCCTCGACCCGGAGCCGGTCGGCACGACGCCGGAGGACCGGGGGGACCCGGTGCGCTGGGTGGTCGTCGTCGGCGCGGTCGTGGTGGGCGGCGTGCTCGTCGCGGCCGGGCTCGCCGTGTGGCTGCGCGGCTCGGAGGACGACGACGAGGCGGTACCCCGGCCGGCCAAGGATCGGCTGCGCGCCCGCGTGCGCGCCGAGCTCCGCGAGGGCCGCCCGGGCAGGTGGAGCCACCGGGGCTGACGCGCGCCTACCCTGGGGCGCGTGCGCGTCCTCGTCATCGACACCTCCTCCCGCCCTGTCGCCGCGTGTATCGACGCGGTCGGCGGCGATGCCGCCTCGGCCCACCTGCTCGGGCACGTCCGCGGGGTGCACGACCGGCGGCACGCGGAGGAGCTGGCGCCCGCCGTCGCCGAGCTCGTGGGCGAGCACGGCACGCCGGACCTCGTCGTCGTCGGCACCGGGCCCGGACCGTTCACGGGTCTGCGCGTCGGCCTCGTCACGGCCCGCGCACTCGCCCGCGGATGGGGCGCCGCCCTGGCGGGGGTGCCCTCGCTCGACGCGGTGGCGCGCGACGCGCTCGACGACGCGCCGGGGGCCACGGTCGTCGTCGCCACCGACGCCCGGCGCCGCGAGGTCCACCACGGCCGGTACCGTGCGCGCGGCGCGCACGAGGTGGAGGTGCTGGCCGCCCCCGCCGTCGCCGCCCCCGCGGACGTCCGCCGCGAGCTGGAGCCGAACGACGTCGTCGTCGGGGAGATGGCGCCCGCCGTCACGGCGACGGACGACGGGACCGGGGACCACGGGGCCCGCGAGGTGGAGGCCGGGTCCTCCGGCGCCGGGTCCGCAGCCTTCCCCCTCGCCCTGGCGCGGCTCGCCCTCGCGCGGCTGGCCGCGGGCGAGGAGCTGCCGGCCGAGCCGCTGTACCTGCGTCGCCCGGACGCCGCGGTCCCCGCGCAGGTGCGGCCGTGACGTACCGCCTGCGGCCGCTGACCCGGGCGGACATCGACCGGGTCGCCGAGCTCGAGCCCGTCCTGTTCGGCCCGGACGACTGGTCGGCGGGCATCTACCGCACGGAGCTCGCGCAGCAGGGCCGGACGTACCTCGCGGCCGTCGACGACGAGGACCGGCTCGTCGCCTGGGCCGGCACCGCGGCGGGGGAGGAGACCCAGGTGATGACGGTCGGCGTCGACCCGGCGCACCGGCGTCGGGGGCTCGCGACCCGGCTGCTGGGCGAGCTGGTCGACCGGGCCCGACGCGCCGGCTCGCGCAGCGTCGTCCTCGAGGTGCGGGCCGACGACGACGGCGCCCGGGCACTCTACGAGCGGGCGGGCTTCGAGGCCGTCGGGATCAGACCCCGTTACTACCAGCGGTCCGGCCGCGACGCGGTGGTCATGCGGCTCGGTCTGGAGCCCGGGAAATAGCGCGAGAATTCCGTACGAAACTCCTCACGAAAATGTCTCTTGACCATTTCCGGACCCACCGGAAAGACGAGTTCGGGACCATTCGTCTCGCGTGCGGGGAAAGGCCCGACCCATCGAACCCCCGGGGTTAGGATCGCCCTCGTGACCACCACTGCAGCGCCGTCGAGGGCGCGGACAGCACGGAGGACCACGGTCGCCCTCAAGGTCGCGATGGCCGTCACGGGTGTCATCTTCGTGCTCTTCGTCCTGTCCCACATGTACGGCAACCTCAAGATGTTCCAGGGCGCCGAGGCGTTCGACGGGTATGCGCACTGGCTGCGTGAGGCGTTCTACCCGATCCTCCCGCACCAGGGGCTGCTGTGGCTCATGCGGGTCGCCCTGCTCGCGTCGCTGGTGGTCCATGCCGGGGCGGCGTTCGCGCTCTGGAAGAGGGCCCGGGGGGCCCGCACCACGCGCTACGTGAAGAAGCGCTCGCTGCAGCAGACCTACGCGTCGCGCACGATGCGCTGGGGCGGTGTCATCATCCTCGCCTTCGTCGTCTTCCACATCCTGCAGTTCACGACCATGACGATCGAGGTGGGCGGCTCGTTCGACAGCCCGTACCAGCGGATGGTCGAGGCGTTCCAGCCCGCGCACTGGTGGGTGTACGCGATCTACCTCGTCGCGATGGTCCTGCTCGCCCTCCACGTGCGCCACGGCGTGTGGTCGGCGCTGCAGACCTTCGGCCTGTCGACGAAGCGGCGCGAGGCGGCGTTCAACGGCATCGCGATCGTCGTCGCGCTCCTGCTCCTCGTCGGGTTCATGGCGACCCCGACGGCCATCCTTCTCGGCATCGTGAATTGAGGCGCCCCCGCATGACCGCAGTGATCAACGACCTGTACCGCGAGGGTGCGCCCATCGCTGACACCAGCGCCCCCGCCGGCCCCCTGGCCGAGAAGTGGGCGCAGCGCCAGTTCGGCGCCAAGCTCGTCAACCCCGCCAACCGGCGCAAGATCTCGGTCATCGTCGTCGGGACCGGTCTGGCCGGCGGCGCGGCCGCCGCGACCCTGGGCGAGGCCGGCTACCAGGTCAAGGCCTTCTGCTACCAGGACTCGCCGCGCCGCGCGCACTCGATCGCCGCGCAGGGCGGGATCAACGCAGCAAAGAACTACAAGAACGACGGCGACTCCGTCTACCGGCTCTTCTACGACACCGTGAAGGGCGGCGACTTCCGGTCGCGGGAGTCCAACGTCTACCGGCTCGCCGAGGTCTCGCGTCAGATCATCGACCAGTGCGTCGCGCAGGGCGTCCCGTTCGCCCGCGAGTACGGCGGCCTGCTCGACAACCGCTCGTTCGGCGGCGTCCAGGTCTCGCGGACGTTCTACGCGCGTGGCCAGACCGGGCAGCAGCTCCTCATCGGCGCCTACCAGGCGCTCGAGCGGCAGATCGGCGCCGGGTCCGTCGAGATGAACAGCCGGCACGAGATGCTCGAGCTCGTCGTCGTCGAGGGCCGTGCCCGCGGCATCATCGTGCGGGACATGATCACCGGCGAGATCGAGACCCATCTCGCCGACGCGGTGGTGCTCGCCTCCGGCGGCTACGGCAACGTGTTCTTCCTGTCGACCAACGCGATGGGCTGCAACGTCACGGCCACCTGGCGCGCGCACAAGAAGGGCGCCTACTTCGGCAACCCCTGCTACACGCAGATCCACCCCACGTGCATCCCGCAGACCGGCGACTACCAGTCCAAGCTCACGCTGATGAGCGAGTCGCTGCGCAACGACGGCCGCATCTGGGTGCCGAAGAACGCGCAGGACTGCACGAAGGACCCGCGCGAGATCCCCGAGGAGGACCGGGACTACTACCTCGAGCGGCTCTATCCCTCGTTCGGCAACCTCGTGCCTCGCGACATCGCGTCGCGCCAGGCGAAGAACATGTGCGACGAGGGACGCGGGGTCGGCCCGGAGGTCGACGGCGTGCGCCGTGGCGTGTACCTGGACTTCGCCGAGGCCATCGGCCGGATGGGCCGCGGCGCGGTGGAGTCCAAGTACGGCAACCTCTTCGACATGTACGAGCGCATCACGGGCGAGAACCCCTACGAGGTCCCGATGCGCATCTACCCGGCCGTCCACTACACGATGGGCGGGCTGTGGGTCGACTACGACCTCCAGTCCTCGATCCCCGGCCTGTTCGTCGCGGGCGAGGCCAACTTCTCCGACCACGGGGCCAACCGCCTCGGTGCGTCGGCGCTCATGCAGGGTCTCGCGGACGGCTACTTCGTCCTGCCGAACACCATCAACGACTACCTCGCGGACCACCACGGCGCGCCGGTGCCCGAGGACCACCCCGACGTCGTCGCGGCCGCGGACCAGGTGCGTGAGCGCGTGGCCCACTTCCTTTCCAACGACGGTTCGCGCTCGGTGGACTCCTTCCACAAGGAGCTCGGCACCATCATGTGGGAGTACTGCGGGATGGAGCGCACCGAGGAGGGCCTGCGGACGGCGATCGACAAGATCCGGGCGCTGCGCGAGGAGTTCTGGCGCGACGTCAAGGTCACGGGGAGGAACGAGGAGCTGAACCAGTCGCTGGAGAAGGCCGGCCGCGTGGCCGACTTCTTCGAGCTGGGCGAGCTCATGTGCATCGACGCCCTGCACCGCAGGGAGTCGTGCGGCGGGCACTTCCGTGCCGAGTCGCAGACCGAGGAGGGGGAGGCCCTGCGCCACGACGACGAGTTCGCGTACGTCGCGGCCTGGGAGCACGGCGCGGACGGCGTCCCGGTGCTCCACAAGGAGGACCTCACCTATGAGTACGTCGAGATGAAGCAGCGGAGCTACAAGTGAAGATCACCATCAACGCCTGGCGTCAGTCCGGACCGGAGGACAAGGGGGCCATGCGCTCCTACCGGCTCGACGACGTCTCCGAGCACATGTCGTTCCTCGAGATGCTCGACGTGCTCAACGAGCAGCTCTTCGCGGCGGGCGAGGACCCCATCGCGTTCGACCACGACTGCCGCGAGGGCATCTGCGGCGCCTGCGGCATCGTCATCGACGGCGAGGCGCACGGCCCCGAGGTCACCACCACCTGCCAGCTGCACATGCGGTCCTTCAAGGACGGCGACTCGATCACCATCGAGCCGTGGCGGGCGACCGCGTTCCCGGTGGTCAAGGACCTCGTGGTGGACCGCAGCTCGTTCGACCGCATCATCGCGGCCGGCGGGTACGTCTCGGTCAACACCGGTGCTGCCCCGGACGCGCACGCGACGCCCGTGCCGAAGGACGACGCGGACCGCGCGTTCGAGGCCGCCGCCTGCATCGGGTGCGGCGCCTGCGTGGCCGCCTGCCCGAACGCCTCGGCGATGCTGTTCCTCGGCGCCAAGGTCACCCACCTCGGCATGCTGCCGCAGGGCCAGCCCGAGCGGCAGGCCCGGGTGGTGGACATGCTCGACCAGCACGACGCCGAGGGCTTCGGCGGCTGCACCAACATCGGGGAGTGTGCCGCGGTGTGCCCCAAGGAGATCCCGCTCGACGTCATCTCCCAGCTCAACGCCGACCTCGGCAGGGCCACGATCTCCGGCCGGAGCTGAGCCCGCGCCGCGGGTCAGGGCGTGACCGGCACGTACATCACCACGTGCAGGTCGGCGGCGTCCGAGGGCACGAGCCGGTGGTGCTCGAACTCGAGCAGACCGTGCTCGCGGTGCCGGAAGGTGCGCCTGCGCGACTCGAACCGCGAGACGGCCATCTCGGCGGAGTGGGTGCGGAACTCCTCGCTCGCCCCCGTGAGCCGGTCGACGACCGCCCGGTGCCCCGGGCCGGCCAGCCGCACCCCGGCCTCCGCCCGGAACTCGGCGAGGAAGCGACGGCTGTCCCGCTCCCAGTCGGGGAGCATGCGTCGCAGGTCGGGGTCGGTGTAGACGAGCCACAGCAGGTTGCGGTCGGCCGGTTCGACGTGCGCGATGCGCGGGTAGAGCCACGCGTAGCCGGCGTTCCAGCCGACGATCGCCCAGTCGGCCGTCACGACGAAGGCCGGGAAGTCCAGCGCGTCGACGAGCCGCCGGAGGTGGGCCGGGACGGCCTCACGGCGAGCCGGCGGGGCGACGGCCTCCTGCTCTGCGAGGCCGAGCACGTAGGCGGTCTCGTCCTCGGTCAGCCGGAGCACGCGGGCGACGGCGAGGAGCACCTGGCGCGAGACGTTGGTGTCCCGGCCCTGCTCGAGCCACGTGTACCAGCTGGCGCTCACGCCGGACAGGGCGGCGACCTCCTCCCGGCTCAGGCCCGTGGCGCCTCGGCGGGCCGGCGTCGGCAGGCCGAGCGCCGCCCGGTCGGAGGTGAGGCGCCGGGCCCGGAGGAAAGCACCGAGCTCCTCACGCCGGGGCGTGCGGGGACGGATCACCCACCGATGGTACTGGGAGTACCGGTACCAGCCGCATCCGGCGACCGGGCCCGGATCGTCGTGACGCGGCGTCGGGACGGGGGACGATGGGCACATGCCCGCACATCGCTCACGCACCGTCACCCACGGCAGGAACATGGCCGGGGCGCGCGCCCTCATGCGTGCCTCCGGCGTCGACGGCGCGGACATCGGCCGCAAGCCGGTCATCGCCGTCGCGAACTCCTTCACCGAGTTCGTCCCCGGCCACACGCACCTCGCGCCCGTGGGCCGGATCGTCTCCGAGGCGATCCAGTCCGCCGGCGGCATCCCGCGCGAGTTCAACACGATCGCCGTCGACGACGGCATCGCGATGGGGCACGACGGCATGCTCTACTCCCTGCCCTCGCGCGACCTCATCGCCGACTCGGTGGAGTACATGGTCAACGCGCACTGCGCGGACGCTCTCGTGTGCATCTCCAACTGCGACAAGATCACGCCCGGCATGCTGCTCGCCGCGCTGCGGCTCGACGTGCCCACGGTGTTCGTCTCCGGCGGCCCCATGGAGTCGGGGCGGGCGACGCTCTTGGACGGCACCGTCCGCACGCTCGACCTCGTCGACGCGATGTCCGAGGCGGTCAACGAGAACGTGGCCGACGAGGACCTCATGCGCATCGAGGAGGCGGCCTGCCCCACCTGCGGCTCGTGCTCGGGGATGTTCACGGCGAACTCGATGAACTGCCTCACCGAGGCCATCGGGCTCTCCCTGCCCGGCAACGGTTCGGTGCTCGCCACGCACACCGCCCGGCGCGCCCTGTACGAGAAGGCCGGCTCGCTGGTCGTCGACATCACGCGCCGGTACTACGAGGAGGACGACGACACGGTCCTCCCGCTCAGCATCGCGACCCCGGCGGCGTTCGAGAACGCGATGGCGCTCGACATCGCGATGGGCGGCTCGACCAACACGATCCTCCACCTGCTCGCCGCGGCCAGCGAGGCCGGCGTGGCCTTCGGCCTCGAGGAGATCGACGAGATCTCGCGGCGGGTGCCGTGCCTGTCGAAGGTCGCGCCCAACGTGGCCGAGGGCCGGACCTACTACATGGAGGACGTCCACCGGGCCGGCGGGATCCCCGCCCTGCTGGGCGAGCTGCGGCGCGGCGGTCTGCTGAACGAGGACGTGCACACCGTGCACGCGCAGACGCTGGGCACCTGGCTCGACGAGTGGGACGTGCGCGGCGGTCGGGCCTCGGAGGAGGCCACCGAGCTGTGGCACGCGGCCCCGGGCGGGCGGCGCTCGTCGACGGCGTTCTCCCAGTCCGAGCGGTGGGCGTCCCTCGACGTCGACGACACCCACGGGTGCATCCGGTCCTTCGCGCACGCCTACTCCAAGGACGGCGGCCTGGGCGTCCTGCGCGGCAACATCGCGGTCGACGGCGCCGTGGTGAAGACCGCGGGCGTGGACGAGTCGATCTGGACGTTCTCGGGGCCCGCGGTCGTGTGCGAGTCGCAGGAGGAGGCCGTGCAGCGGATCCTCGGCAAGGAGGTCAAGGAGGGCGACGTCGTCGTCATCCGCTACGAGGGCCCCAAGGGGGGACCGGGGATGCAGGAGATGCTGTACCCGACCTCCTACCTCAAGGGTCTCGGGCTCGGCAAGGCGTGCGCGCTCATCACGGACGGACGGTTCTCCGGCGGGACCTCGGGCCTGTCGATCGGGCACGTCTCGCCCGAGGCGGCCGCCGGCGGCACGATCGCACTCGTCGAGGAGGGGGACACGGTCTCGATCGACATCCCCCGGCGCAGCCTGACGCTCGACGTCCCCGACGAGGAGCTCGAGCGCCGCAGGGCGGCCCTGGAGGCGGGCGGCGGGTACCGGCCGAAGGAGCAGCGCCCCCGCAAGGTCACGCCGGCGCTGCGGGCCTACGCGGCGTTCGCCCAGTCCGCCGACAAGGGGGCCGTCCGGCTGGTGCCCGAGACGGTCTGACGGCGCGGCCCGGTGGTCGGTCGGCCGGCTCCCGGGCCGTCGGGTCGCCGGACGCGCTCCGCGCGTACGATCGCCTGCGTGACCTCCCCGCTCGTCCTCGGCATCGAGACCTCCTGCGACGAGACCGGCATCGCGCTCGTCCGCGGCACCGAGCTCGTGGCCGACGTGACGGCGTCGTCGATGGAGGAGCACGCCCGGTTCGGCGGCATCATCCCGGAGATCGCCTCCCGAGCTCACCTCGAGGCCTTCGGGCCGACGCTCGGCGCCGCCCTGGCGCGCGCGGACGTCGACCTCTCGGAGGTGGACGCGATCGCCGTGACCGCCGGTCCCGGGCTCGTCGGCTCGCTGACCGTGGGGGCGGCCGCCGCGAAGGCGCTCGCGCTGTCCGTGGGGCGGCCGATCCTCGGCGTCAACCACGTCATCGGCCACGCGGCCGTCGACGCCCTCGTCCACGGGGCCGTCCCGGCCCGCTCGGTCGCGCTCGTCGTGTCCGGCGGGCACACCACCCTGCTCTCGGTCGGGACGGGCATCACCGACGTCACCCTGCTCGGGGAGACGCTCGACGACGCCGCGGGGGAGGCGTTCGACAAGGTCGGCCGCCTGCTCGGGCTGCCCTACCCCGGCGGGCCGCACGTCGACCGGCTCGCCGCCACCGGTGACCGGGAGGCGATCCGCTACCCGCGCGGGCTCTCGGCGCCGAAGGACCGGGAGCGGCACGCCTACAACTTCTCGTTCTCCGGCCTGAAGACGGCCGTGGCCCGTGACCTCGAGGCCCGTACGTCCCGCGGCGAGGAGATCCCGGCGGCCGACGTCGCCGCGGGCTTCTCCGAGGCGGTCGCCGACGTGCTCGCGACCAAGGCGCTGCGTGCGTGCGCCGACCAGGGGGCCGACGTGCTCGTCGTCGGCGGGGGATTCTCCGCGAACTCCCGCCTGCGCGAGCTGCTCGCCGAGCGCGGTCCCGCCGCCGGCGTGGAGGTGCGCATCCCGCCGCCGAGGTTCTGCACCGACAACGGGGCGATGATCGCGGCCCTGGGGTCCGCCGTGGTCGAGGCGGGACTGCCCTCCTCGAGCCTGGGCTTCGGCGTCGACTCGTCGATGGCGGCCACGAGCGTCCTGGTCTGAGAACGGCGCCCACCGGCCGAGGCTCGGCGCGGCGGCGCCGGTGCCGCCAGCTCGTGCCGCCGGCGCCGTCAGCTCGCGGCGCCGGTGCCGCCAGCCCGTGCCGCCGGTGCCGTCAGCCCGCGGGGCGTCGCTCCTCGGTCAGCTCCCCGGCCAGGTGCAGGGGCACCGCTGCCCAGCCGTCCTGCTCCGCGGCCGCGAGCTGGCGCCGGTAGGAGGCCCCGGTGTCGAGGACGTGCTCCACGAGGGCGAGGTCGTCCGCGCAACCGAGCCGCTCCGCCGTCGGCGCGAGGTCGGCGACCAGACGTCGCACGGCCTCCGTGGCAGGGACCGAGCCGCCGTCGGTGTCGGTGACGAAGGTGGCGTCGAGCCCGAACCGGGCGGCGCGCCAGCGGTTCTCCGCGGTGAGCCAACGGGGGAGGGCGGGCAGCTCCTCCCCGGCGTCGAGGCGCGTCGAGGAGTCCTCGACGACGCACTGGTTGAGGGCGGTCAGCGCCGCGACCTCGGCGATCGTGGGCGGGGAGTCGCAGATCCGGGACTCGACGGTCCCGAGCTGGGTGGGGCGGGCGTCCCACCGGGTCTCGGTGCGGCGCGCGATGACGTCGGCGGCGAGCAGGTGTTCGACGATGCGCTCGTAGTCCGACCAGGTCGCCATCGAGTCCGGCAGCCCGGCGGTGGGCAGCTGCTGGAAGATCATCGTGCGGTTCGACGCGTAGCCGGTGCCCACCCCGCGCCAGGCGGGCGAGGAGGCCGACAGCGCGAGGATCGGACCGCTCGTCTGCAGGAGGGCACCGACCAGGGGGACCGCCTTGTGCCGGTCCTCGACGCCGACGTGCACGTGCAGTCCGTAGATGAGCATCTCGCGGCCCCACCAGGCGGTGCGGGCGATGAGCCGCTCGTAGCCCTCGGCCACGGGCTGGGCCTGCGGGTCGGCCGTGGCGTGGGCGCCTCCGCCGGACAGGACGAGGTCGCGTCGGCCGGCAGCCTCGACGAGCTCGTCGAGCACCTCGGCCAGCTCGGCGACCGCGGACGCGACGGTGGCGTGGACGCCGGTGACGATCTCGACGGTGCTGGCGAGCAGCTCGTGCGCCAGGCGGGGGTGCGGGGTGCCGGCCGCGGAGCGGAGGTCGTCGATGAGCGCGGGCCCCTCGTCGCGGGGCTCGCCGGTGGCCGCGTCGAGCACCTGGAGCTCCCACTCGACGCCGAGCGACGAGCGCTCCGAGGATCCGAACTCGACGGGCACGGCGCCATTGTGCACCGCGGGCCCCGGCACGAGACCGCGGCGACGCGCTCGGTCTCAGCCCTTGTCGCCGTGCTCGTGCGTCGGCTCGACGCTCGTCGCGTCCACCGGCTCGACGCTCGTCTCCGGCACCGGCTCGACGAGCAGGGCCACGTGCCGCCCCTCGGCGCGGGTGAGCACGAGCGTCGCCCGGTTCGGTCCCCTCAGCCGCAGCCGGCGGCGCACGTCCTCGACCTTCACGCCCGAGCCGCGCTGCTTGATCGTCAGGTCCCCGATCTCGCGAGCGGCGACGGCCCTGGCCAGGCCCTTGGCCCCCGCGTCGACCTGCTCGAGGATGCGGTAGGAGCGGGCGAACGGGGAGGCCGCCGGGGCGTCCGAGGTGAGGTAGGCGATCCGGGGCGAGACCACACCGGCGCCGAGAAGTCGGGCGAGGTCGGCGACGAGCCCCGCACGGATGACGGCGCCGTCGGGCTCGTGGAGGAAGGCGCCCAGCGGTGCCACCGGTGCGTCGTCGTGGGGTGCCGACGGGGGGAGCGGGCCACCACCCTCGGGCGCGAGCAGGTGCGGCTCCTCGCCGAGCAGGACGAGGGCGGAGCGGCCGGCTCCCTCCGGCGCGGCGTCGCCGAACCAGAGCGCGGCCTCGACCACCTCGCGGTCGACCGAGACCCACTGGGCATGCGCGTCGTCCGGGATCCGGTCGAGCTCGATGCCCGGCGCCACCTTGATCCCCGCCGCACGTACCGAGCGGGCTCGGGCGACGACGTCGGCCAGCGGCGGGCTCCAGCTCTCGGGTTCGGTCAGGCGCCGGCCCGCGGCGTCGCGGCGTGCCGGGTCGGCCCACAGGGCGTCGGCACCGAGGTCGGTCAGGTCGACGTCGAGGGCATCTGCCTCGCGCACCTCGGCGCCGTCGAAGGGCTCGAGGTTCGCGCGGGCGAACGCGGCGGTGACCGGGTCCTGCTCGACGGCGACCACCCCGGTGCCCAGACCGGCGATCGCGAGCGAGTCCAGGCCGAGGCCGCAGCCGAGGTCGGCGACCCGGGTGACGCTCGCCCGGCGGAACCGGTGCGCGTGATGTGCGGCGACGACGGTGCGCGTGGCCTGCTCGAGCCCGGCGCGCGTGAGGAGCAGCAGGTCCGCGACCGGGCCGAGACGGTCCGCGGCCTCGGCGCGCAGGGCGAGCTGGGTGAGGGCGGCGGAGGCGAGGTCGGGCGCCATCCCGTGGGCGCGCAGCCGAGCGTTCATGTGCTCGGCCGTCGCGGGCGAGTACGGGGGCAACGCGGCAAGCATCGCGCGGCCCTCGGTCGAGGCGAGAGTGCGCGCGGTGTCGAGCTCCATCCGGCCATCGTCGCAGAGCGGGGGGCGCAGGGCGGCAGGGTGGCGGACGCAGGTGCCGGGGCCTCCTCGTCCGCGGCGCGACATCCACGATCTGGCACTCTGATTGCGCGAGTGCTAATCGGCGACCTAGTCTTGACCCCGACGGACTCACCACGCGCCCGACCCCCGCGACGGCGGGAGCGAGGCTGAGGACGACAGTCAGAGATCCACTCCATACGTAGGAAGGGGAGGTCCGCAGTGTCGGTCTCCATCAAGCCGCTCGAGGACCGCGTGGTCGTCCAGACCCTCGAGGCCGAGCAGACCACCGCGTCCGGTCTCGTCATCCCGGACACCGCCAAGGAGAAGCCCCAGGAGGGCACCGTCGTGGCGGTCGGCCCGGGTCGCGTCGACGACAACGGCAACCGCGTCCCGCTCGACGTCGCTGTCGGCGACGTCGTCCTGTACTCCAAGTACGGCGGCACCGAGGTCAAGTACTCGGGCGAGGACTACCTCGTCCTGGCGGCCCGCGACCTGCTCGCCGTCGTCGAGCGCTGACCCGCTCGGCCCAGTCACGCGAGAGGGCCCCTGCGACCACGTCGGTCGCAGGGGCCCTCTCGTGCGTCCAGGTGCACCGGTGATGCCCGATCCGATCAGACGGCCCGGTCGGCCCGAGGGCCCGGGGCGGACGCTCGACCGCGGGCGGGCGGGTCAGCCGGCCTGCGGGCTCGTTCGTCGTCGGTCCTGGCGGTAGGTCGCCGCACGCTCGTCCTCGCTCAGGCCGCCCCACACGCCGTAGGGCTCGCGCACCGTCAGCGCGTGCTCCCGGCACTGCTCGAGGACCGGGCAGCCGGCGCAGATCGCCTTCGCCGCGTCGTCACGACGACGACGCACCCCGCCTCGCTCTCCCTCCGGGTGGAAGAACTGCTCGGGGTCGACCTCTCGGCAGGTCCCGTGGATCTGCCAGCTCCATACGTCGAGCAGCGGTCCGGGCAGTCGGGACAGCTCGGCCATGGGGCCTCCTCAGATCGGATGAGCAGGGGCCCGGCCGGACGACCGTCCGAGCACCATTCATCAACAGGTTATTACTTGCGCGAAAGTTGGGCAAGGGGGTGCGTGGCGGCACATGGCGCCGGGTCCCGCTGTGGCGTGCATGTTGCGCATGCACCGGAAATGCATAGGTTGGTGTCTCGCCCGTGTTGCCCGCACGGACCGTCGGACGGAGGATGGAGCATGGCCGCACGCCCCGAAGCTGCCCGCGCCTCGCGCCGCGGCACGACGGCGGACCGGGAACCCCCTGCGCAGGAGTCGGTCCACGAGGCTGAACTGGCCGGCGCGGTCGAGAGTCTCGACGGCGCCTACATCGACGAGAGTCGCCCGCTCGACCCGTCCGGAGCTCGACCCCCCGGCGATCGCGGGTCGAGCAGGTCGGCCCGCCGTGCGAACGCCGAGGACGGAGACGGAGATCCGGATCGGGACGAGAGATCTGTTCATGGGACAGACCTCGACCGGGATGCCGTTATCGCTTCGCGCTCGGCGGACGGTGCTGCGGCGGGCGTCGTCGCCGAAGCGCCCCTCACGGTCGGCGCGCTCGCTGAGCGGCTCGGCATCGCCACGTCGACGCTGCGCAGCTGGGACCGTCGCTACGGGCTCGGTCCGAGCGACCACCGCGCCGGCGACCGCCGCCGGTACGGCCCCGCCGACGTCGTCCGTCTCGAGCGGATGCGCGCACTCACGCTCTCCGGCGTCAGTCCCTCCGACGCGGCGCGGGCCGTCACGCAGACGCCGACGGGCTACGGGGCAGGGATGCCGGTCGCCGTGACCGCCACCAGTCTCGACGTGCAGTCGCTCGCCGCGGCGGCCGCCGCCGGGGACCGGAACGACGTCCGGCTCGCCGTGTCCCGGCACGTCGAGGCCCATGGCTGGACGGCCACCTGGCAGCGCCTGCTCTCGCCGACCTGCGACCTGCTCGCCGTCGGGGCGGAGCCCCAGGCACCGGGCAGCGACGGCATCACCGTGCTCACCGGCTGCGCGCTCGAGGTCGTCCGCACGACCGTCCTCGCCCACGGTGTGACGGAGCCCGTCCGCGTGGCCGTCCATACGACCCCGAAGCACGTCCTCGCCGCCCACGTCCTCGCCGGCGCCCTCGCCGAGCGCGGTGTTCTCACGCTCCTGCGGCGGGTCGGCCGCAGCCGGGTGCCGGACGAGGCGCTGTCCGACATCGTCGACCGGACGCCCGACGTCGGGGTGGTGGTGGGGTTCGGACGTGCCGCGAGCGTGCGGGCGCTCGCCGCGTCCGGGCGCGAGCGGCGACCCGAGGTCGTCCTCGTCGGCCCCGGGCTCCCGAGGCGCGTCCCGTCCGAGGCGATCCTGGCCTCCGACCTGCCGTCTGCGGTGTCCACGGTCACTGCGCTTCTCGAGGGCGCGGATCTAGCATGACGGGATGACGGAGACCCCCGCACACGACCCGTTCGCGCTGGTCGGACTGACGTATGACGATGTGCTCCTCCTGCCTGGGGCGACGGACGTCATCCCCTCCGAGGTGAGCACCGCTGCGCGGCTCACGCGCGAGATCGAGCTGCAGGTCCCGCTGGTCAGCGCGGCGATGGACACCGTGACCGAGGCGCGCATGGCGATCGCGATGGCGCGCCAGGGCGGACTCGGGATCCTGCACCGCAACCTCTCGATCGAGGACCAGGCGCAGCAGGTCACCGTGGTCAAGCGGTCGGAGTCGGGGATGATCACGGACCCCGTGACGATCGGCCCCGACGCGACGCTCGCCGAGCTCGACGAGCTGTGCGCCCAGTACCGGATCTCCGGTCTGCCCGTCGTCGACAGCGACGACGTGCTGCTGGGCATCATCACGAACCGCGACCTGCGTTTCGTCCCCACCGACTCCATGGGGGAGCGCACCGTGCGCTCGGCGATGACCTCGATGCCCCTGGTGACCGGTCCGGTCGGGATCAGCAACGAGGACGCCGCGGAGCTGCTCGCCGCCCACAAGATCGAGAAGCTCCCGCTCGTGGACGACGCCGGGCGCCTCCGCGGCCTCATCACGGTCAAGGACTTCGTCAAGTCGGAGCAGTACCCGCAGGCCACGAAGGACGCGGACGGCCGCCTCCGGGTGGGCGCGGCCATCGGCTACTGGGGTGACGCCTGGGAGCGGGCGACGGCGCTCGCCGAGGCCGGCGTCGACATCCTCGTGGCGGACACGGCCAACGGCGAGGCGCGACTCCTGCTCGACATGGTGCGCAAGCTGAAGAAGGACCCGGCCTTCGCGCACGTGCAGGTGATCGGCGGCAACGTGGCGACCCGCGAGGGCGCGCAGGCTCTCGTCGACGCCGGCGTCGACGCGGTCAAGGTCGGGGTCGGGCCGGGCTCGATCTGCACCACCCGCGTGGTGGCGGGCGTCGGCGTCCCGCAGGTCACCGCCATCCACATGGCGGCCCAGGTCTGCGGCCCGGCGGGCGTCCCCGTGATCGGGGACGGTGGGCTGCAGCACTCGGGCGACATCGCCAAGGCCCTCGTCGCGGGCGCCGACACGGTGATGCTCGGGTCGCTGCTGGCCGGGTGCGAGGAGTCCCCCGGCGACCTCGTGTTCGTCAACGGCAAGCAGTACAAGCACTACCGCGGGATGGGCTCGCTCGGCGCGATGGCCTCTCGCGGACGCGTCTCGTACTCGAAGGACCGCTACTTCCAGGCGGACGTCAGCACGGACGACAAGATCGTGCCCGAGGGGATCGAGGGCCAGGTCCCCTACCGCGGCCCGCTGTCCGCGGTCGCGCACCAGCTCGTCGGGGGCCTGCACCAGTCGATGTTCTACGTCGGGGCGCGGACCACCGGCGAGCTGAAGGAGCGCGGGAGGTTCATCCGCATCACGCCCGCGGGTCTCAAGGAGTCGCACCCCCACGACGTGCGGATGATCGCCGAGGCGCCGAACTACACCGCGCGCTGACCGGTTCGAGGCAGGGCTCGCGGGCGTGCGGTGCGCACGCGCGGACCGCGCGTAGGCAGTCGGTCGCGGCGCGCGCACCGGGTGGCCATCCGGCCCTCACTCCAGAAGGTGGTCGAGGTCTGGTGGTTCCGGATCTGGTGCCCGCCGATCCGGCTCGGGAGCCTTCCCGGGCGGAAGGCTGTTCCGCGACGCTGACCCTCGTGGCTCCGGTTCTGGCTGCGGCTCAGGCCCCGGCTCCGGTCGTCGGGTTCGCTCCTCGACGCGTCTCTTGAGCGCCTCGTAGCGCTCGCGGGTCATCTCCGGCGGCGGGGTCGGTCTCCGGTACGGGAACGGTGATCTCGGCGTCCGGTACCGGTGCCCGGTGGGGGTGCGGACCTCGAGCCCCTCGCCACCGGACGCGAGCTCGTGGCGCCACCCCGGGTTGTTCTTCACGTAGTTGTGGGTCTCGCACAGTCCCGACGCGTTGTCCGCGCTGGTCGCGCCGCCCTCCGCGTACGGCGTGGCGTGGTCGACGTGCCTGATCCCGCCGCTGCAGAACGGTCCGGTGCACGCGTCGTCGCGCAGGAGGATCAGCCGCCGGAGCTGCCCGCCGAACACCCGCGCACGGGACTCCATCGACACCACACCGCCCGTGGCGGGATCCGTCCACAGCCGCCGGAACCAGACCTTGGTCGCCTCGCGGAGCTGGTCCCGGACCACCGACGCGGCCACCGGGCCGTGACCGGGCAGCCAGGCCGGCTCGTTGCCACCGGCGAGCGTACGGTCGGTCATGACGATGGTCAGATCGACGTCCCGCGGCTCGGTCGCGCAGGTGCCTGTCACGTGCTCGACCAGGAGGTCGGCGGCGATCTGTCCAGGGGTGCGCCCTCGGGCGTTCCCGGAATTGACGATGCCTCCGGCCTGCGTGAGCAGGGAGGCGTGCACCCGTACCGCCTCGGTCATCGGCAGCAGCGCCGAGACGTAGGCCATCGACCCGGTTGCCGGCCGCACGCTGACATGACGCTGCCGCTTCTCCCGGAGACGCCGGCGCTCGGCGGCCCCCTCGTCGCGCTCGAAGGCGGCCTTGCGCGCGTGGTTACGCACCTGCCGGTCGCCCCAGGTCGGGAGGTCCGGCGCGAGCATCGCGTCGACCTCGCGGCGTTGCTCGACCGAGAGGCCGACGGTCTCCTGCGCGAGGATCGTGGCGCGCCACTCGGACACGAGCCCCTGACTCATCAGCGTGAGGGTCCGGGGCAGCTCGTGGACGAGGGTCTTGGCGAGCCCGAGGTGCCGGTCGCCCTTCGTGGGGGCCTCCTTGCGTGCCAGCGCGACCTCCGCCATCAGGCCCCTGGCGCGCTGACCGGCGGGGACACCGCGATCGGCCTCGTCCTCGGCGCGCATCCGGGCGAGATCGGCCGTGGCCATCGCCTGGCCCGCAGCTGCGACCGCCTTGAGCTCCTCGAGGAACTGGATCTGGTCGACCGCGTCGGCCTCGGAGGCGCGTTCGAGGCGGGGGATCGCCTCCCGCAGGGCTTGAAGCTTGTCCAGCGTCAGAACCGGGGGTGCGACGTCGGTCTCCTGCGTCGTCATCATCGCCCCCTCCGCGTCGTCGTCGACCTCGACCATCCGTGCGTTATATCGACCACGCTAGTCGGCACCACTGACACCGGCGGGGGACCGTCTGGAGCCTGTGGACAGGTGTGACCTGGGAAGACATGTGGAAACGTCGTCGCGGGTGAGCGGGTGAGCGGGTGAGCGGGTGAGCGGGTGAGCGGGTGAGCGGGTGAGCGGGTGAGCGGCTGAGCGGCTGGGCGGCAGGGCTGCCGTCCCGCCGGGGTCCGCCACCACGTCGGTCAGCCGTCGGCGAGCGCGAGCTCCCTGCCGCGCACGACGCCGACCCGCGCCAGCTCGCTCTCGAGCTCGCGCCGCGTCGCCGCGTCGGCGCCGCCGAACCAGGCCACGGACACCTCGCTCCCGCGCGTCCGCCAGGTTCCGACCACGACCCCGCCGCGCACGACGAGGTCGGAACCTCGCGAGACCTCGGCGCGGTGGTGCGGCGGGACGATCCGGTCGTCGGCGGTCCCGGGGCCGAGTACCCACGGGTCGTGACCGGGCAGCAGCCGAACGACGTCCGACGCCCGGGCGCCGAGGATCGCCTCGAGGTCCGCCCCGAGCGCCCAGGCGTCCCGGCCGTCGACGCCGACGCGGACGGCGTCCGCCGACCGGAGCCAGTCGAGGACCCGACGCCTCGGGGCGCTGAGCCCCTCGCCGAGCCAGTACAGGAGGTTCGCCTCGGTCGCGGGTGCGTAGGCGGCGAGATAGAGGACGACGGCGGCGACGCCCGCCTCGTCGGTCGCCTGCTCGATACGACCCGGATCGCGTCCGGGCGCGAGCCGGAATGTCGACCGCCCGTCCCGAGGGGGTCCGAAGACGATGTCGCCCCACCAGTGCAGCGGCTTGTAGAGCGCGTCCGCACCGAGACCGCCTGCGGCCCGTGCCAGGTGCGCGAGCGACGGGCTGCGACCGAGATGTGCCGCGATCTCCTCGCGGGTCGCCGGCCCAGCGGTGAGCAGCTCGCCCACCGCGGCGCGCAGGTCGCCCCAGTCGTCGAGCTCGAAGCTCGCCTGACGCTGGTACCGCGGGGTCTCCCACACCCGGGTCGTGCGGCGCACGGTCAGCAGGGTCCGCGCCGTGCGGGCCTCCATCACGTACGAGCCGCCGCGGAACGCGTAGGCCAGCACGAGGTCGTCACCGCCCAGGGTCTGCTCCAGCGCGCCGGCGGCTGGAACGGAGGACCGCGCCCCCACCGAGAGCTCCGCGCGCTCCGCCGGCCACCCGCGCAGCGCCACGACGCGACGCACGACATCGACCGGGTCGGACGCGCCCGCGTCGCCGAGGCCGTGCCGGTCCAGCCGCCACGCGAGAGCGCGGCGGCCGTCGAGCTCGACGGTGCGACTCATGGCCGTCGCTCGTGACCTATGCCGTCGGCTCGACCGGCCATGCCCGTGAGACGTGCGCGTCGGCACGTCCCTTGCCGCGCAGGAACTCCTCGAAGCTCTCCGCCCACTCGGCGTGCCACGTGGCCTGCGCCCGGTGGAGGTCGGCCGAGGGCAGGTCCGCGACCTTCGGGTGCTTCGCCGCCAGGGCCGTCAGGACGGCGAGCGTGTGCGCCACGTCGCCGTCGGCGGTGTGCGCGGCATCGTTCGCCGCGACCCCGTACGCCTCGCCCATCGCCTCGAGAGTCTTCTTCCCCTTCCGGAACCGCTCGACCTTCCGGTCCACGACGAGCGGGTCGACGACGGGGGAGACCTCCCGCCCGAGCCGCTCCTCGAGAGTGGCGAGGCCGTGCCGGGCGAGCTCGGCGCGCAGGATCGTCAGGTCGTACGTCGCGTTGAACGCGACGAGGACTGCGCCGGACGCGAGGGCGCCCGCGACGACCTGGGCCACCTCCTCGAGCGCCTCCTCCGGGGGCGCCCCGTGCTCGCGCGCGTAGGCCGTCGTGATGCCGTGGACCGCGGTCGCGGCCTCGGGGATCTCCACGCCGGGGTCGATCAGCCACGTGCGCGAGCTGCCGATCGTGCCGTCGGCCTCCCGCACGACGAGCGCCGCCGTCACCACGCGGTCGTTCCCGACGTCGATCCCCGTGGTCTCGGTGTCGAACCCGAGCCACACGTCCTGCGTCCATCCGGTCATCCGTCCTCCTGACGTCTGGGCCACTGTCGCAGAGCCCACCGACGTCGTGCAGGTAGCCTCCACACGTGAGCATCGAGATCGAGATCGGACGTGGCAAGCGCGGCCGCCGCGCATACTCCTTCGACGACGTCGCCGTCGTGCCCTCCCGACGCACGCGCGACCCGGAGGACGTGTCGATCGCCTGGCAGATCGACGCCTACCACGTGGACATCCCCGTGCTCGCGGCGCCGATGGACTCGGTGATGTCGCCGGCCACGGCCGTCGCCCTGGGCCGGCACGGCGGCATCGGGGTCCTCGACCTCGAGGGCCTGTGGACACGCTACGAGGACCCGGAACCGCTCTACGCGGAGATCGCCGGGCTCGACGCCGACGCCGCGATCAACCGGATGAAGGAGATCTACGACGAGCCGATCAAGGCCGAGCTCATCACGGCCCGCCTCAAGGAGATCCGGGCGAGCGGTGTGACGGTCGCCGGCTCGTTGTCCCCGCAGCGCACCCAGGAGCACTGGCGCACGGTCGTGCAGGCCGGCGTCGACCTGTTCGTCATCCGGGGCACCACCGTGTCCGCCGAGCACGTGTCGTCGGCGGCCGAGCCGCTCAACCTCAAGCGTTTCATCTACGAGCTGGACGTCCCCGTGCTCGTCGGAGGCGCGGCCACCTACACGGCCGCCCTGCACCTCATGCGCACCGGCGCGGCCGGCGTGCTCGTCGGCTTTGGCGGCGGCGCCGCCTCCACGACGCGTCAGACCCTCGGCATCCACGTGCCGATGGCCTCGGCGATCGCCGACGTCGCCGCCGCCCGTCGCGACTACCTCGACGAGTCGGGCGGCAGGTACGTCCACGTCGTCGCCGACGGCGGGGTCGGGCACGCCGGCAACCTCGTCAAGGCCGTGGCCTGCGGTGCGGACGCCGTGATGCTGGGGGCCGCGCTCGCCCGCGCCGAGGAGGCGCCCGGCCGGGGCTGGCACTGGGGGTCCGAGGCCCACCACCCGCAGCTGCCGCGGGGCGCGCGCGTCCAGGTCGGCACTGCGGGGACGCTCGAGGAGATCCTGCACGGGCCCTCCGACCGCGCGGACGGCACCGTGAACCTCATGGGTGCGCTGCGGCGTGCGATGGCGACGACGGGCTACTCCGACGTCAAGGAGTTCCAGCGGGTCGAGGTCGTCGTCTCGCCGTACCAGGCGTCCTGAGCCGGGCGGCGCACCCGGTGCCGCTGCCGGTGGGACACTGTGCGCGGCGGGCGCGCGGTCGCGCCCGTGACCGGCGCAGCGAGAGGAAGACGACGACGTGACTGAGTTCCGGATCGAGCACGACACCATGGGCGAGGTGCGCGTCCCGGCGGACGCCCTGTACGCCGCGCAGACGCAGCGGGCCGTGGAGAACTTCCCGATCTCGGGCAAGACCCTCACTCCGCAGCATATCCACGCCATCGGGCAGATCAAGCGTGCGGCGGCCATCGCCAACGCGGAGCTCGGCGTCATCGACAAGGACGTCTCCGCCGCGATCGTGGCGGCCGCCGAGCAGGTCGTCGCGGGGGACCACGACGGCGAGTTCCCGATCGACGTCTTCCAGACCGGCTCCGGCACGAGCTCGAACATGAACACCAACGAGGTCATCGCCACGATCGCCTCGCGCGACTCGGGCCTCGCGGTGCACCCGAACGACCACGTCAACGCGTCCCAGTCGTCGAACGACACCTTCCCGTCCGCGATCCACATCGCCGCCGTCGGGCTCGCGACCACCGGGCTCATCCCGAACCTCACCGTCCTGGCCGAGTCCCTCGAGCGCAAGGCGAGCGAGTTCGCCGACGTCGTGAAGTCGGGCCGCACCCACCTCATGGACGCCACCCCGATCACCCTCGGGCAGGAGTTCTCCGGCTACGCCCAGCAGATCCGCAACGGCATCTCCCGCATCGAGGCGACCCTGCCGCGGCTGGCCGAGCTCCCCCTCGGCGGCACCGCCGTCGGGACCGGCATCAACACCCCCGAGGGGTTCGCGCCCCGCGTCATCTCCCTCATCGCGGAGAACACCGGGCTGCCGCTGACCGAGGCGCCGAACCACTTCGAGGCGCAGGCCGCGCTCGATTCCGCGGTGGAGACCTCCGGCGCCCTGCGCGCGACCGCCGTCTCCCTGACGAAGATCGCCAACGACATCCGCTGGGGCGGCTCCGGGCCCCGCACCGGCCTGGGCGAGCTGCGCCTGCCCGACCTGCAGCCCGGCTCCTCGATCATGCCCGGCAAGGTCAACCCGGTGCTGCCGGAGGCGGCCGTCATGGTCGCCGCCCAGGTCATCGGCAACGACGCGGCCATCGCCTTCGCCGGTGCGCAGGGCAACTTCGACCTGCTCGTCATGCTGCCGGTGATGGCGCAGAACCTGCTCGAGTCGATGACGATCCTCGGCAACGTCTCGCGCGTGCTCGCCGAGCGCTGCATCGACGGGCTCGAGGCCGACGAGGAGCGCTGCCTGCGGCTGGCCGAGTCCTCGCCGTCGATCGTCACCCCGCTCAACCGGGTCATCGGCTACGAGGCGGCGGCGAAGATCGCCAAGCACTCGGTCGCGGCGGACCTGACGATCCGCGAGGCGACCCGCGACCTCGGCTACGTCGAGCGCGGCGAGATCACCGAGACCCAGCTCGACGAGCTCCTCGACGTCCGCACGATGACGGGCCCGAACCAGGCCTGAGCCTCCGTCCGGGCCGCGCTGGACCCGACACCCTCGAGATGGACCTCTGCACGGTCCATCTCGAGGGCCTCTGGTCCAGCTCGGCGCGGGGCTGCCGTCGACGGCGTCGGTCAGGCGCCGCTGACCTCGATCGTCTGCCGAGCGATCGCCAGCTCCTCGTTCGTCGGCACCACCAGCACCGTCACGGCCGAGCCCGGCGTCGAGATCACCCGCGGCTCGCCCGAGCGCGCGGTGTTCGCGTCGTCGTCGAGCTCGATCCCGAGGAAGGCCAGGGGAGCGAGGACCTCGGCCCTGATGAGGGCGTCGTTCTCGCCCACGCCGGCGGTGAACGTCACCGCGTCGAGCCCGCCCATGACGGCCGCGTACGCGCCGATGTACTTGCGCAGCCGGTGCGCGTAGACGTCGAGGGCGAGCCGGGCGTCGGCGTCGCCGGCTCCGGCCAGCTCGCGGACCTCACGCATGTCGTTGTGCCCGGTCATGCCCTTGAGGCCGGACCGCTTGTTGAACAGGTCGTCGATCTCGGCCACGTCGAGCCCGCCGACCCGGTGCAGGTGGAAGGCGACCGCCGGGTCGATGTCCCCGGTGCGGGTCCCCATGACCAGGCCCTCCAGCGGCGTGAGTCCCATCGACGTGTCCACCGCTCGTCCGGCGCGGACCGCCGACGCCGACGCCCCGTTGCCCAGGTGCAGGACGATCTGGCGCAGGTCGTCGCGCCCGAGGCGCTCGCTCACGGCCCTTGATACGAGCTCGTGCGAGGTCCCGTGCGCCCCGTAGCGCTTGACCGCGTACCGCTCGGCGGTGGTCCGCTCGAGCGCGTAGGTGGCTGCGGCCGCCGGCAGGTCGGCGAAGAACGCGGTGTCGAAGACGGCCACGTGCGGGACGTCCGGCACGAGCTCGCGCGCCACCCTGATGCCGGCGACGTTGCCGGGGTTGTGCAGCGGGGCGAGCGGGGAGAGCGCGTCGATGCGCTCCACGGCGTCGTCGTCGAGCTCGACCGGGCCGGAGAACTCCGCGCCGCCCTGGACGACCCGGTGGCCCACCGCGCGGATCCCGGCGTCGGCGAGGACCGGCCCGAGCTCGTCGAACGCCTCCAGCACCGCCGCGAGCCCGGCGGTGTGGTCCGGCACGGGCAGGTCCCGTTCGGTGGTCCCGTCCCCGGTCGTGTGCCGCAGGTGCCCGGAGACCTCGCCGATCCGCTCGAGCAGGCCGGAGGCGACGACGTCCGCGGTGTCGGGGTCGACCAGCTGGTACTTGATCGACGACGATCCCGAGTTGACGACGAGGACGGTGCCGCTCATGCGTTCTCCTTCTGCGCCTGGGCCTGGACGGCCGTGATGGCGACGGTGTTGACGATGTCTCCGACCAGTGCCCCGCGGGAGAGGTCGTTGACCGGCTTGCGCAGGCCCTGCAGGACCGGGCCCACGGCGACGGCCCCGGCCGAGCGCTGGACCGCCTTGTACGTGTTGTTGCCCGTGTTGAGGTCGGGGAAGATGAAGACCGTCGCCCGGCCCGCGACCTCGCTGCCGGGCAGCTTCTTCGAGGCCACGGAGGCGTCGACGGCGGCGTCGTACTGGATGGGGCCCTCGACGACGAGCTCGGCGGCCCGCTCCCGCACCGTGTCCGTCGCCGAGCGCACCTTCTCCACCTCGGCGCCGGCGCCGGACGCGCCGGTGGAGTAGGAGAGCATCGCGATGCGCGGGTCGACGCCGAACTGCGCTGCGGTGTCCGCCGAGCTGATGGCGATGTCGGCGAGCTGGTCCGCCGTCGGGTCCGGGTTGACGGCGCAGTCGCCGTAGACGAGGACGCGGTCCGCGAGGCACATGAAGAACACCGAGCTGACGATCGAGACGCCCGGCCGGGTCTTGATGATCTCGAACGACGGCTTGATCGTGTGGGCGGTGGTGTGCGCGGCGCCGGAGACCATCCCGCCCGCGAGCCCGAGGTGGACCATGAGCGTGCCGAAGTAGGAGACGTCGGTGATGACCTCGCGCGCCCGCTCCAGCGTCATGCCCTTGTGCTCGCGCAGCCGGGCGTACTCGGCGGCGAACTCCTCCACGTGCTCCGAGGTGGCCGGGTCGACGACGCGCGCGGCGTCGATGTCGAGGCCGAGCTCGGCGGCCCGCGCCCGTACCTCCGACTCCTTGCCGAGGATCGTCAGGTCCGCGACCTGGCGGGAGAGCACCGTCGACGCCGCGCGGAGGATCCGGTCGTCGTCACCCTCGGGGAGCACGATGTGCTGCCGGTCGGACCGCGCGCGGTCGAGCAGGGTCGCCTCGAACATCAGCGGCGTGACGACCTCGCTGGCCGGGACGTCGATGAGCCCGAGCAGCCGGTCGGCGTCGAGGTTCTGCTCGACGACGCCGAGCGCGAGGTCCCTCTTGCGCTGGGTGTGGCGGGACATCACGCCGCGCGTGCCGGAGACCTTGAGCGCCGTCTCGAACGTGTCGTCCTCGGTCGTGATGACGGGGAGCCGGTCGACGAGGCCCGACATGAGCTGCCGTAGCTGCTCGCTGGGCAGGTGACCGCCGTTGAGCACGAGCCCGGACAGCGAGGGGAAGCCGTCGGCCGCGTGGGAGGCGATGACGGCGAGGACGGCATCGACCCGGTCCGCGGGCGCGATGACGAGCGTGCCCTCGCGCAGCCGTTCGATGATGTGCTCGGCGTTCATCCCGGTGACGAGGATGTGCTCGGCCTCGCGGGAGAGCAGGTCGGGCTCGCCCATGTACAGGCGTCCCCCGAGGGCCTCGCGGACCTCGTCGACGGTCGGCGCCGACAGCACGGGGATCTCGGGCAGGACGCCGGTGTCCAGGGGCTCGTCCTTCAACGCTGCGCGGACCTCCTCGACCCGGTCGGCCTCGCACCGGTTGACGACCACGCCGACCGTGGTCGCGTGCCCCTGGGTGATCTCGTTGGTGCCCACGCCGACGACCTGGCGGATCTCGTCGACGCTGCGCCCGAGACCGCGGACCACCAGGAGCACGGGCGCCCCGAGGTTCGCCGCGATCCGCGCGTTGGACGCGAGCTCGGTCGGCGTCGTCACGTCCGTGTAGTCCGAGCCCACGACCACGACGACGTCGGTCTGCCGGGCCACCGCCCGGTAGCGCTCGACGATGGTCGTCAGCGCCGCCTCCTCGTCGGCGAACCACTCGTCGTAGGTCACGCCCAGGCACTCGTCGAACCCGAGGTCGACGGCGTCGTGCTCGAGCAGGAGCTCGAGGACGGGGTCGCGCTCCTCGCGGGACTCCACGAGCGGCCGGAAGACGCCGACCCGGGACGCGCGCCGGGCGAGCTGGTCGACCACGCCGAGCGCGACCAGTGACTTTCCCGTGAACCCCTCGATCGAGGCGATGTACAGGCTCTGGGTCATGCTCCGGGCTCCTTACGGGAGAGGACGGGACGCAGTCCTGGGGAGGACGGGACGCAGCCTCGATGCTTCCAGATCGGCGGCGTCCGCGCGTCGGCCGGCTCAGTCAACAGTGCCTGTGCTCGCCTACCCTGGGACGATGGACCCTGTCGCCGAGCGCTTACCCGGCGGGTCGGGGCGTACCGGCGGTGAGCCGGGGCGCACCGGCGCCCGTGGCGGCCTGGCGACGGCCCTGCCCGGCCGTGGCGACGACGAGGCGGCGGAGGACGCCGCGACCGGCGGCGACGGGGACGACCCCGTTCCGCCTCCCGCCCGCGGGATCGCGCCGGACCGGGACCCCGCCGCCATCGCCGCGGACACCGCCCCCGCGCCCGACGCCTCCGCCGGCCGCACACGTCGTCGCCGGGCGCCTCGCCCGAAGGTCTCGGCCCGCGAGCTGTGGCGCTCGGCCTTCTCGCTGCGGATGGTCGGGCTCCTCGTGCTGCTCCTGGCGGCCGCCGTCGTGTGCGTGCAGCTCGCCGCCTGGCAGCTCGACCGGGCCTCGCTGCGGGGGGCCGAGCGCGCGATCGCCGAGCACGCCGCCACGCTCGAGGCCGACCCGGTGCCGCTGGACGACGCCCTGCGGGCGCAGTCGAGCTTCTCCTCCGACGTCTACGCCACCGGAGTGAGTGTCATCGGGCGGTGGGAGCCCGAGAACCAGGTCCTCGTCGTCGACCGTGCCGTCGAGGGGGAGCCCGCGGTCCTCGTCGTCACGGCGCTGCGGCTGACCGACGGTCCCGACGCCGGCGCGATGATCCCTGTCCTGCGCGGATGGCTCCCCGCCGACGACGTCTCGGTGACCGACGCCGGGGCGCAACCTGCCGACCCGGCGGCGCTCGACGTCCCGGACGGGGAGGTCACGGTGACCGGCCACCTGTCGAACTCCGAGGCGCAGCGCACGGGCGACGCGGCGCCCGGCACCGCCCTGTCCATCTCCACGCCCGGCCTCGCCGGCGAGTGGGGCGGTCCGACCTTCTCGGGCTACCTCGTCCAGGGCGCGCACGACGGTGAGGGCTGGGTCCCGCTCCATGGCGCCGACGACGCGCTCGAGCAGGCGCCGGACCCGACCATCGCGGTCGAGACCGGGCTCAACATCCAGAACCTCGCGTACGCGATCGAGTGGCTCGTCTTCGGCGGCTTCGCGCTGTGGCTCTGGTGGCGCCTCGTCCGCGACGACGCGCTCGACCGCCGCGACGAGGAGCTGCTCGACGCGGAGCCGGTCGGGCCCGACGCCGAGGCAGACGCCGACGCCCGGCTCGTGTCGGCGGGCGACGGATCAGTCGGCCGAGCGACCGCCGACTGACTGCCGGCCTGCGCTCAGTCCTGCTGCCAGCTCGCCCACAGGGCCGCGTACTCGCCGCCGGCGGCGACCAGCTCGTCGTGCGGGCCGAGCTCGACGATCCGGCCGTCCTCGACGACGGCGACCCGGTCGGCGTCGTGCGCAGTGTGCAGTCGGTGCGCGATGGCGACGACCGTGCGCCCGGTGAGCACGTTGCCCAGGGACCGTTCGAGGTGCCGCGCGGCGCGCGGGTCGAGCAGCGAGGTGGCCTCGTCGAGGACGAGCGTGTGCGGGTCGAGGAGCACGAGCCGCGCCAGCGCGAGCTGCTGGGCCTGCGCGGGTGTGAGCTCGAGCGCCCCGGAGCCCACCTCGGTCTCCAGCCCGAGCTCGAGCCGGTCGACCCAGTCGAGGGCGTCGACGGCGTCCAGCGCGCGGCGCATCCCGGCCTCGTCCACGCCGGCGTCCGCGAGCCGCAGGTTGTCGGCGAGCGTGCCGACGAACACGTGGTGCTCCTGGGTGACCAGCGCGACCTGCCGCCGCAGCTCCTCCTCGGGCAGGTCGACGAGCCGGACCCCGCCGACGGTCACCGCACCGCCGGTGGGCGGGTGGATGCCGGCGAGCATGCGGCCGAACGTCGACTTGCCCGCGCCCGAGGGGCCCACGATCGCCAGGCGCTCGCCGGGCCGCAGGTCGAGGTCGATGCCGTGCAGGACGTCCTTGCCCTCGACGTACGCGTAGCGCACGGAGCGCGCGCTGATCTCGGCGCCGCGGGGGCGCTGCTCGCCGACGGTCCGGTCGGGCTCGACGAGCGAGATCCCGAAGATGCGGGCCAGGGACGCGGCGGCCACCTGCAGCTCGTCGATCCACATGAGCAGCTCGGTGAACGGTGCCCGCACCTGCATGGCGTACAGCGCCACGGTGGTCACCGCGCCGATGGTGACGACGTCCTGCTCGATGAGCAGCGCACCCCACACGACGACCGCGGCCAGCGGCAGCACGAAGCTCAGCTCGAGGCTGCGGAACAGGTGGACCCGGAGCCAGATGGTGACGACCTCCCAGTGCCAGGCCTCGGCCATCGCGCCGTCCGAGCGTCGGCGGCGCTGCCGTCCGAGCGAGAGGGCGTCGACCGTCCCGGCCTGCTCGACGTTCTCGGTGACGACGCCGTTGATGTCCGCGAACGCGGCAGAGTCGGCGAGGTAGGCGGGCATGGCGCGGCGCAGGTAGCGACGGGCGCTCCACCACAGCAGCGGCAGGCCGACGAGCATGCCGAGCGCGACCCGCCAGTCCACGAGGAACGCGGCCCCGTAGGTGAGGACCACGGTCGTGGCCCCGACGAGCAGCGCCGGGATCCCGAACCTCAGCACCCACTGCACGCGGTCGATGTCGTTCGTCGTCCGGCCGAGCAGGTCGCCCGTGCCGGCGCGCTCGACCGTGGACAGCGGCAGGTGGGTGACGGTGCGCAGGAAGTCCTCCCGCAGCTCGGCGAACAGCTGCTCGCCGAGGACGAGCGACGCACGGTGCGCCCAGGCCGCGAGCAGGGTCTGCGCGACGACGGCGGCCACGAGCCACAGCGCCGTCTCGTCGACCTCGGCGGCGACGGTCCCGGCGGCCACCGAGTCCACGAGCCGGCCGAGCAGCCAGGGCATCGCGAGCGCCGCGACGGCGGCGAGCGACTGGACGAGGACGACGACGGCGAGCTGGCCCGCGTGGGCGCGCAGGAAGCGCAGGCCCTGCCGGGCGGTCGTGCGCGTGTCGGCGACGGGGAGCCTCATCGCACGGCCTCCTGCTCGTCGTCGGCGGTGGACCTGGTGACGACGGCGCGGTAGCGGCGCGCCGCGGCGTCGCCCTCACGGGCGCGGCGGGCGAGCTCGGCGTGCGGGGCCTGCACGGTCACCCGACCGCCGTCGAGGAACGCCACGTCGTCGGCGTGCTCGAGGACGAGCGGGGAGGAGGTGACGACGACGGTCGTGCGGCCGGCGCGACGTCGCACCAGCGTCGCGGCGATCCGCGCCTCGGTGTGGGCGTCCACGGCTGACGTCGGCTCGACGAGCACGAGCGCCGGGGCCTCCGTGAGCAGGGCCCGGGCCAGTGCCACGCGCTGGCGCTGACCGCCCGACAGGGAGCGGCCCTTCTCCGCTATCTCGCCGTCGAGCGCGCCGCCGACGGAGTCCAGGACGTCCTGGCCGTCGGCCGCGGCGAGGGCGTCCAGCAGCGCGGTGTCGTCCCCGCGGTCGCGCACGTCGAGGGTCTCGCGCAGCGTGCCCGCGAACAGCTCGGGGCTCGAGCCGGCCACGACGACGCGCTCGCGCACCTCGGCCACGGCGAGCTCGTCGACCGGCGTGCCGTCGAGCAGCACGGGGGAGGGGGGCGCGGTGGCGCGGTCCGTGCCCGGCAGCGGGTCGGTGGCGTCGGGGACGAGGGTGGGGTCCACGAGCCCGAGGTCCGAGCGGTCCGGGTCGAGGAGCCGGCCGAGGCGGGCGGCGAGCGCGCTCGCGTCCTCCGGCGGGTCGGAGACCACGGCGACGAACGTCCCGGGCTCGGCGGCGAAACCGGACGTGGGGTCGGTGAGGCCCGCCCCGGATCGTGCGGGTCCGGGCCACGGGCGGTCGTCGGCCGCCTCGGACTCGGCGAGCGTGCCGGCGGACGGTCCGGTGCCGACCACCCGGATGACCTTGTCGGCGCCGACGCGGGCGCGGACGAGGAGCTGGACGAACTGGGTGAAGGCCTGGAGCGGGGCCGCGAGGTAGGTGGTGTAGCCGAACAGGGCCACGAGGTCGCCCGGCGACATGTCGCCGCTCAGGGCCAGGTGCGCCCCGAACCAGACGACGAAGGCGACGAAGAGGCCGGGCAGCAGGACCTGCAGACCCCGCATGAGCGCGGCGATCGTCGCAACGGAGACCCCGGCGGCGCGTACCTCCTGCGACCGGGTCGCGTACCGGTCGGTGAACACGTCCTCGCCACCGATGCCGCGAAGCACCCGCAGGCCGGCCACGGTGTCGGTCGCGAGCGCGCCGAGGCGGCCCTGGGCCTCGCGCTGGGCCCACTGGCGCCGCTGCATGGGCCGGACGAGGAGCGCCACGGCCGCGGAGACGACGGGCATGCCGATGAGCACGGCGAGCCCGAGCTGCACCGAGGTCTGCAGGAGCACGACCGCGACGAAGAGCACGCCGGCCAGCGACCCGACGAACCGCTGGGCCATCTCGAAGACGTTGCCGATGTGGAACGTGTCGTTCGTGACGCTCGCGACGACCTCCCCGGTCGCGGCGTTGCGCGTGACGTTCGGCCCGATCCGCGTGACGTGGTGACCCACGAGGCGGCCGGTGTGGAAGGTGCCGTAGACCCAGCTCATCGTCTCGAAGAGGTGCCCGTACGCCGAGGTGAGCGCGGCGGCGACGCCGACGAGCAGGACGGCACCCGCGCCCCACCAGGTGGCCGCCGACAGTCCGTCGGTCAGGCCCGTGTCGAGCGCCCGGCCGAGCACGAGCGGGATCCCGGCCGTCGCGACGTTGCGCGCGACGCCGAACAGGACGGCCACCAGCAGCGTGAGCCGCTGCCTGCGGGCCAGCCAGGCGAGAAAGGCGTTCGCACCCGTGAGCGGCGGCGACCCGGGGTGGTCGGTGGGCATGGTCAGCACCGTCCGGACGCTACGCCGCGGCCCCGACACCGGCCACGGCATTTGGGGTGACCGCCGACTCACCCTCCCCACCTCGTCGAGGAGGGACAATGGAGGCATGTCGGAGACAGGGCCCACCACCACGTCGGCCGAGGCGCGCGCGGCCGGCCAGGCCGCCGCCGAGGTGGCCGAGACCAGGGCGCACCGCGCGTTCGGCTGGTACCGCGCGATGGCGTTCGTCACGGGCGTGATGCTGCTCGTCCTCACCGCCGAGATGGTGCTGAAGTACGTGTTCGGCGCCGCCGGGTACGAGGACGAGTCGAAGTGGTGGACGGCGCGTCCCGTCATGGGCGCATGGGTCGCGATCCTGCACGGCTGGATCTACGTGGTCTACGCCGCCACCGTCCTCAACCTGTGGTCGGTCATGCGCTGGGGGCTGGGCCGGATGGTCGCGCTCGTCGCCGCCGGCGTCGTGCCCGTCCTGTCGTTCGTCCTCGAGCGGAAGGCCCACCACTGGGTCGAGGCCGACCTGCCCGCCGTCACCGGCCGTGCGCGGGTCGTCGCCGAGCGCCGGACTACCCTGGGCCGGTGACCACGGACGCGCCGGACACCGCCGGCACCACGAACCACCGCCCCGTCCTCGTCGTCGACTACGGGGCCCAGTACGCCCAGCTCATCGCGCGGCGCGTGCGTGAGGCCAACGTCCTCTCCGAGGTGGTGCCCCACACCGCCTCGGTCGACGACATGCTCGCCAGGGAGCCCGCGGCGATCATCCTCTCGGGCGGGCCGTCCTCGGTCTACGCCGAGGGCGCCCCGGGGGTCGACCCGGCCCTGTTCGACGCCGGGGTGCCGGTCCTCGGGATCTGCTACGGCTTCCAGGCGATGGCCAAGGCCCTCGGCGGGACCGTCGACCGCACCGGCGAGCGCGAGTACGGCGGCACGGTCGTGCGCGTCGGCGAGGAGCGCGAGGGCTCGACCCTGCTGGCCGGCTCGCCCGACGTGCAGACCGTGTGGATGTCCCACGGCGACGCCGTCTCCGCGGCGCCCGACGGGTTCGAGGTCCTGGCGACCTCGACCGGCGCGCCCGTCGCGGCGTTCGAGGACACCGACCGGCGGCTCTACGGCGTCCAGTGGCACCCCGAGGTCCACCACACCGAGCACGGCCAGACCCTGCTCACCCGCTTCCTGCGCGAGGGGGCCCGGGTCGACGCCGACTGGACGGCCCGCTCGGTGGTCGCCGAGCAGGTCGAGGCCATCCGCAGCCAGATCGGCGACGCCCGCGTGATCTGCGGCCTGTCCGGCGGCGTCGACTCCTCCGTCGCAGCCGCGCTCGTCCAGCGGGCCGTCGGCGACCAGCTGACCTGCGTGTTCGTCGACCACGGGCTGATGCGCGCCGGCGAGGCCGAGCAGGTCGAGCGGGACTTCGTGGCAGCGACCGGCGTCGACCTGCGGGTCATCGACGCCTCGGAGACGTTCCTCGACGCGCTCGCCGGGGTGACCGACCCCGAGGAGAAGCGCAAGATCATCGGCCGGGAGTTCATCCGCACCTTCGAGGAGGCCGCGGCGGGCATCGTGGCCGAGGCGGGGCAGCAGGGCGAGCAGGTGCGGTTCCTCGTCCAGGGCACCCTCTACCCCGACGTCGTCGAGTCCGGCGGCGGCGAGGGCGCGGCGACCATCAAGTCGCACCACAACGTGGGCGGCCTGCCCGAGGACATGACGTTCGAGCTCGTCGAGCCGCTGCGCCTGCTGTTCAAGGACGAGGTCCGCGCCGTGGGTCGCGAGCTCGGCGTCCCCGAGGTGATCGTGGCCCGCCAGCCCTTCCCGGGGCCCGGCCTCGGCATCCGCATCGTCGGCGAGGTCACGCGCGAGCGACTGGAGATCCTCCGCGCGGCCGACCTCGTCGCCCGGGAGGAGCTGACGGCCGCCGGCCTCGACGAGGCGATCTGGCAGTGCCCGGTCGTGCTGCTCGCCGACGTCCGATCGGTCGGCGTCCAGGGCGACGGCCGCACGTACGGACACCCGATCGTGCTCCGACCGGTCACGAGCGAGGACGCGATGACCGCCGACTGGTCGCGCGTGCCCTACGACGTGCTCGCCCGCATCTCGACCCGCATCACCAATTCCGTCCCGGAGGTCAACCGGGTGGTCCTCGACGTGACGTCGAAGCCACCGGGCACCATCGAGTGGGAGTGACGTCGCGCCACGGGTGAGCGGCCCGTGCGCGAGCGGGCCGGGCCCGCGCCCCGTGCGGTGAGCGACCTCATCGGCGCGTGGCAACTGTGCTGACACGGTGACAGATAACCTGGAGGCATGGACATCGTCACCGGCATCCTCCTCGTCATCCACCTCCTCGGCTGGGCGATGGCCCTCGGCATGGCGATCGCCGGGCTGCGCGGCGGCGAGCTCCCCAAGGGTGCGACCCACGGCGTGCTCACGGCCCTCGTCGCCGGCATCCTGCTCGTCGGCATGGCGGAGATGGGCGACGGCGAGGTCAACCACATCAAGATCGGTGTCAAGCTCGTCATCGCCCTCGGCGCGACCGTCGTGGCCTTCCTCGGCGACCGCGACCGCAGGGACGGGAAGAAGGGTTCCCCGATGATCCCGACCCTGATCGGGCTCATCGTCGTCAACGTGGCCGTCGCGGTGCTCTGGACCTGATCCGACGCCGCACCGAGGGGCCGGGACCTGACGGGGTCCCGGCCCCTCGCGCGTGCGGGGCGGCTCCCGCGCGTACGATCTGAGCCGCGCCGCCGACCGGCGCGCACCGACGAGGCAGGAGCGCGACCGTGGCCGAGCTGCTCACGATCCTGGCGATCGTCGTCGGGCTGTTCGGCACGGTGACGATGATCTTCCCCGGCGGCGGTCTCGTCGCGGCAGCCGTCGCGATCTGGGGCTGGTACCAGGGCGGCACGCTCGGCCTCACCGTCGCGATCATCGCGATCGCGTCCTTCCTCCTCGCGATGGTGCTCGGCTACGTCCTCGCCGGGCGGTACATGCAGCGCGGTGGCGTGCGCACGTCCACGCTCGTCGTCGCCGCCCTCGCCGGTGTCGTCGGATTCTTCGTCGTGCCGGTCGTCGGACTGGTCCTGTTCTTCGTCGGCACCGTGTTCCTCGTCGAGCTCGCGCGGCTGCGGGATGTCCGGAGCGCCTGGCCGGCCACGGTCCGCGCGCTCAAGGCCGCCGGGCTGACGATCCTCATCGAGCTCGCCGGGGCGATGGTCGCCGTCGGTACGTTCGTCGTCGCCTGGATCGTGCGGTGAGCGCGCACCCGGGGCGACCGCTGTCGCCGGCTCAGGAACGCCGGGCACGTGCGCGTGCGCCGGTCGGACTCGCCTCGTTCCTCGCGCTCGCCGGCGCGCTCGTCGCGTGCGGGCCGTCGGACGACGAGGCGACGGGGGAGTCGTCCACCGACGCACCCTCCGACGCGGCGTCGGAGGGGCCGCCCGACGCGTCCGCGTCCGACGGACCGGACGAGCCGACCGGTCCGGCCGTGACCGCGCGCACGGTGGCCGACACCGCTTCGCCCGGTGACGTGGTGGTCATCGACGCCGCTCTCATCGCGTACGAGCGGGCCGAGCTGTGCGACGTCGTCGGTGAGACGCACCCGCCCGTCTGTGCGCCCGCGATCCTCGAGCTGACCGGCGCTCCCCTCGACGATCTCAACCTGCTCGAGGCGTCCGGCGCCCGGTGGGGAAGCGTCGTCATCGTCGCCGAGGTCGTCGACGCGGACACGGTGGCCTATCTCGACGTGGTCGAGCAGAACGAGACCCCGTCCGGGTGGCCCGTGTCCGAGGGGCGAGAGTCGTGGACCGTGGCGGACGCCCTAGAGATCGCGGTGCCGAACCTCGGGCTCGTCGTCGACTCTGTCCTAGTCACCACGGATGCTCCGGACGGCTCGGCCTACCTCTGCGACGAGGTCACTGAGACGGAACCGCCCGCGTGCGACGAGCCCCGTATCGAGGTCACCGACGCCCCGCTCGACGAGCTCGACCTCGACGAGTCCGGCGGCGAGCAGGTCGGGCCCGTGCGCCTGGACCTCGGGTTCGTGGACGAGGACACGGCTGTGTTCCTCCGGGCGCGGTAGGCGGCTGCTCGTCGCTCAGTCGCCGAATGCCGCCCGGTCGACGATGACGGCGACCTGCGTGCGGTTCTCCGCCGCCAGCTTGGCCTGGACGCCCGCGAGGTAGGTCTTCACCGTTGTCTCGCCGAGGTGCAGGCGACCCGCGATCTGGCCGTTCGACAGCCCCTGAGCGACGAGGCGGGCGACGTCCATCTCGCGCTCGGTCAGGCCGGCCAGCGCCTCGCGCGCTGCCGTCCGACGCGTGGAGCCGGCTCCCGCCATCCGCCGCAGCAGCCCGGGCTGGACCTGCGGTGAGATCGCGCCGTGCCCCGCCGCCACCGCGTGGATCGAGGCGAGGAGCTCGGCCGGCTCGGCGGTCTTCAGCTGGTAGCCGACCGCCCCGGCCTGCAGGGCGGCGTCGACGCTGCTGTCGACGTCCCACGTGGTGAGGACGAGCACCGCCGGCGGCGACGGGCGCGCGCGGATGGCCCGGGTCGCGGCCACGCCGTCGGTGCCCGGCATCGTCAGGTCCATGAGGACGACGTCCGGGTGGTGGGCGATGACCGCCTCGAGCGCCGCGGCGCCGTCGGCGGCCTCGCCGACGACCTCGAGGGCGTCGTCGGTGTCGATGATCCGTCGCACGAACGCGCGCACCATCGGGTCGTCGTCGACGACGAGCACGCGAGTGGGCGGGGGCACCCGAGCAGTCTAGGAGGAGGTGCTGCCGTCCCCGTCCTGCCAGGGGAGGTGGACGTCCACGCGGAACCGGTCGCCGTCGACGCCGTACCGCGCGGTCCCGCCGAGCAGCTCGGCACGCTCGACGATGCCGACGAGCCCGGCGCCGCCGGGCGCGGCGCCGGGGCCGCGGCCAGTGGCACCGACCGGACCGAGACCGGGTTCGCCAGCCGGACCACCGGACTCGTCGGGCTCCGGTGGTGCGGGCACGCGGTTCGCGGCCTCGACGTCGATACCGGTCCCGGGGCCGCCCGTCACCCGCAGGCGGAGTGTCTCGCGGGGAGCGTGCTTGCGCGCGTTCGTCATGATCTCGGTCGTGATGCGGTGGACCGCCCGGGTGAGCGTGGCCGGCGCGGCGGCACCGTCGTCGATCCGCACCGTCGCCGACAGGAGCTGGCCGGCGTCCGCCGACTCGTCGAGCACGGTCTGCAGGTGGTCGAGCGTGACGACCGGCTCGGGCGTGGGCTCGCGCAGCATCCCCACCAGCGTCCGGAGCTCCTGGGTGGCCTCGGCGGCCTGCGAGCGCAGGCGTGCCGCCGATTCCTCGAGCCGGCCGTCCCCGCGCGCCTCGAGCTGTAGTGCCCCGGCCTCGAGGGAGAGCAGGGAGAGGCGGTGCCCGATGCCGTCGTGGATCTCGCGGGCGACCTGCTCGCGCTCGGCTCTGCGGGACGCGGTCGTCACGGCGTCGTCGCGTTCCCGGCGGGCGTCCATCTCGGCGGTACGCGCCTCCTCGGCCACGCTGCGGGCGCGGTCGGCGGCGTCGCGGGCAGCCCGCGCCTCGAGCCGCGCGCGCCGCAGCTGGCCGATGCCGATCGACGCACCGAACGTGAGGCCGACGAGGACGACGACGCCTGCCCACGGCACGGGTGCGGGCGCGTGGTCGGACGGCGCGTTGGACAGC
This sequence comes from Georgenia sp. Z1491, assembly GCF_049856175.1. Taxonomy (GTDB): domain Bacteria; phylum Actinomycetota; class Actinomycetes; order Actinomycetales; family Actinomycetaceae; genus JB111. Next base: position 140,273 of record NZ_JBNDNA010000004.1, on the reverse strand, counting down.
AGGACCCGCATCCACGACGTCCATGTCGTGGTGCCGAGCAGGTCCCGCCACGTGCACACAGCCGTCGCGACGGCGACCACGGCGCAGGCGAGCACCGGACGGTCGAGCCGGCGGTGCGTGAGGTGGCTCGAGAGCACGACGAGCGCGGCGACGGGGGAGAACGGCAGGACGAGGGCGCTTGCCGAAGCGATCGCCAGGGTCACCCGCGGCCACCGAGCGCGCGGGAGGACCACCAGTCCGTGCAGCGCGCCGGCGAGGGTGAGGACCAGGACGAGCACGACCTTCCAGATGGCGGTCGTGTCGGGGTCCTCCTCCATCCATGCCCGCACCCAGGGGGAGTAGATGAGGTCCATCAGGGCGAAGACCCCGATCACCACGCAGAGCGCGATCGTCCGCGTCCGCCGCAGCTCGCGGCGGACCACCCCGAGTCGAGGAGCCGTGGAGGTGGCTCTGTTCGTGCCGGAGTCCCGGGGCGCTCGCCCGGGCGCCCTGACCCCTGCGGGCTGCATCGCCTCGCTCTCCCAGGCGGTGCCGTAGGCGCCCGGAGGGAGCACGGACGCCGGATCGGCGTGGTGCTCGCCGGGACGGCCGGCGCTCGGGATGGTCATGGCGCACATTGTGTCCGCTCCCGCGGCCTCCGGCGCCCTCCGTACGGCCCGGCCGGTCGGACCGATCGGAGGGGGCGGGGCGGACCGGTCGGGGGAGCCGCCGTGCGGGCCCGGCGGGCGAGTCTTCCCCCGTACCGACCAGCCCCCACCGGAGGATCCGATGACCACGCAGCCCACGCCCGAGAACGGCGGCCCTGCCGCCCCCACCCCCTACGGCGCGCCCGCCGTGCCGATGAGCAAGAAGGAGCTCAAGGCGCAGAAGCGCATGCAGAAGGCGAGCCGCGGCTGGCTCGCCCGCCACAAGGTGCTCACCGGCGTGCTCGTCCTCGCCGGCGTCGGGGTCGTCGGCTCCCAGCTCGGTGGGGACGAGGACGCCTCCGAGGCCGCGACGCCGAGCGTGACCTCGGCGCCCACCGCCTCCGCCGAGGCGACCGCGCCGGATGGCGACGCCTCTGCCGAGGCGACCGACGGCGTCGAGGTGGCCGACGGGGCCCCGGCGGACGACGCGCCGGCGGCCGACGCGCCGGCCGAGGAGCCGGCCGACCCGCAGATCGGCGTCCCGGTCCAGGTCGGCGACCTCGAGGTCACGGTGACCGAGGTCGAGACCGGCATCGCGTCGGTCGGCGACCAGTACTTCGGCGAGCAGGCCCAGGGCCAGTTCGTCCTCGTGCAGCTGAGCATGACCAACACCGGCGACCGCGCCGAGACCTTCGTCGAGTCGAACGCGGTGCTCGTGGACACGGCAGGCCGCCAGCACGACACGTCGTCGGCATCCATCTACCTCGACGGGACCACCTCGTGGCTGGTCACCGACATCAACCCCGGCAACACCGCCTCCGGCGCACTGCTCTTCGACATCCCGGCCGACGCCGAGGTCGACCTCCTCCAGGTCTCGTCCGGCCTGTTCTCCAGCCCCGAGGACGTCCGGTTGCGCTGACCATCGACCGCCCGGCCCGCGACCTCCCCGGCGCGGGCCGGGCCCCCGGTCCGGGATCGCGCGACCCCCGGCGCACGATCCCGGTGCCACGACGGCGGCCCGACGGCGGAGCTCACCCTCCGCCGTCGGGCCGCCGTCCCTCATGGTTCCCCGCTGCTCGTCGGCGCGCCGCCGCGACCTGCGACCGGGCAGAAGGCCCCGTCGGGACCGGTGTGCGCGTGACCGGTCGGCTGAGACCCTCGGGCGGACGGCGCGCCGACGCGGGTGCGAGGGACGGAGGGTGAGGGGCATGTCGGGCGCCGCCGACCAGGAGAGACCGAGGAACGGGGCCACCGGTGACCGCGACCGGCACCCGGGACGGACGCGGCTGCTCGTGGTGCTCGTCGTCGCGCTCGTCGCCGCCAACGTCTACCTGTGGTTCGACGGCTGGCCGGCCTTCGGCCAGGGCGGCGGCCCCGACGGTGACGCCGGGACCGTCGGCCTCGGAGAGCCGGTTCCGGTCGGTGCGCAGTTGCGGGGCGGAACCTCGGCGACGCCCGGCTCCGCCGGGACGCTGCGCGTCGACGAGGTCGAGGTCGGCGCCCCCGCGCCGCGCGGTTTCCGCGAGACCGACGGTCGGTACGTCGTCCCCCGGGTCGTCGTCGAGTCGGACTCGGACCAGATCCCGCTCCACCTCGACTCGGGCCGGCTCCGCGTCGTCGATGAGGAGGGGCGCCGGTACGCGGCGGTCGCCTCCGACGAGCAGCTGAGCGAGCACGCGTGGCTGATGGGCGGCGACGTGACGGTCGACGCCGGAGGACGGACGTCCGGGCGGCTGGTCGTCGACCTGCCCGCCGACGCCGTCCCGGACGCACTCTGGGTCCCGGCGCACCTCACGTCGGGCGCGACCGGTGACGTCCTCGTGGAGCTGCGATGAGCGGCGCGGAGGAGAGCGTGGGTCGCAGGTCCATGACGCGTCCTCAGAAGGTCCTCGCGATCGCGGCCGCGGTGCTGCTCGCCGTGTTCCTCGTCCAGGTGATCGTCGGGTTCGCCAGCACCAACGACGTGCCCGGACGGCTGGGCACGGCCGACGACGACGCCCCTGGCCTCGACGACACCGTCGAGATCGGGGAGCTCGAGGTGCGGGTGACGGATGTCGACGACGTCCTCCTGGGGACCCAGGTCGTCATGCGCGACTACGCCGACGAGGAGGACGGGCCGGGCTACGCGCGCAAGGTCACGGTCGTCACCGTCGCGATCTCCAACCCCACCGACGGCCCGCAGGAGATCGGTCTCGTCAACAGCGTGCTGGTGGACCGCGTGGGCGGTTGGTACGGCACGGTCGAACCCGACTGGCTGGGCGACGAGGCGCTGGCCGAGATCGCCGGCGAGGGGCGAGCCATGCCGCGCACCCAGCACGTCAATCCAGGGCAGACGGTATTCCGGGACCTCGTCTTCGACGCGTCCGAGGAGAGGATGCCGGACCACGTCCGTCTCGTCGGCGGCACGGAACGGTTCGAGCCCACCACGGGTGAGCACGTGGTCCGGTTGGAGGAGTAGGTGCGCCGTCCGGCCCGGTCGGTGAACGGCCCGGACGAGGCCCGTCGATCGGTCCGGCTGGACGGGCCAATCGGCGGTGTGGCTCCAGGCCGATCAGAGGTCCCTCAGAAGGCGGTCTCGAGGCGAATCTTGGCCCATGACAACGACACTCATGGCCCCGTCCACCCCCAGCCCCGCACGGTCCGGCGTCCGCGCCGATCGTCGCCGCCTCGTTCTCGTCGACCTCGAGAACGTCGTACGCGGCGGCGTCTCCACCCCGCAGCTCGCCCGTACCGGGCGCGCGATCATCGAGTCCCAGGTGGGCGTCGGTGAGCATGAGCAGGTCGTCGTCGCGACCGACGTGACCGGCGTCTTCAACGCCCGTACCGCATGGTCGGGCGCTCGCCTCCGGATCGGGACCGGTCCCGACGGCGCCGACCGAGCACTCCTCGAGGTGCTCGACGAGGGCCTGCCCGAGCGGTTCGACGAGCTCGTCCTGGTCTCCGGTGACGGCATCTTCGCCGACCCCGTCGGGCGCCTCGTGCGGCGAGGCCTTCCGGTGCGGGTCGCGGCGTGGAGCTGGTCGCTGTCGCGCCGGCTGAGGAGGGCGGCGTCGGAGACGATCCTCCTCGACCCGTGGTTCGTCACGGACGCGCCTGGCGTGCCGACACTCGCCTGATCAGACGGGGCGTCGGCACGTGTCTCGTGCCGATGCCCCACCTGCGCGCGTCCCCGTCCACAGGCCGGCGCCAGGGTGTCGGCGGGCGCGACTAACCTGGACCGACGATGAGCACCCTGTTCGACGGACTCGACCTCCCCGCGCGCCCGGGCCGCACCACGGCGCTGCCCGCGACCCTCGCCCCCCGCCCGGACGAGGACGACTGGGTGCCGCCCGAGGCGCCCCCCGAGGAGGACCCGGGCCCGTCGGACTCCTTGCCGGCGCAGGCCGACCCGTTCGCCGGCCTGCCCACGGCGGGCTCGGGGGCGCAGCTCCCGAGCCGGGCGGAGCGCGACGCGGCCCGTGCCGCGGCGGCCGGGGCGAGCGACGACGAGCGCGCCGAGTCCCTGCTCGTCGGGCTCAATCCGCAGCAGCGCGAGGCCGTGGCGCACGCCGGCGGTCCGCTGCTCATCGTCGCGGGCGCCGGCTCGGGCAAGACCCGGGTGCTCACGCACCGCGTCGCCCACCTGCTCGCCACCGGCCGCGCACGCCCGGGCGAGATCCTCGCGATCACGTTCACGAACAAGGCCGCCGCCGAGATGCGCGAACGCGTCGAGGACCTCGTCGGCGCCTCCGCCCAGCGCATGTGGGTCTCCACCTTCCACTCCGCCTGCGTGCGGATCCTGCGCCGCGAGCACGAGGCCCTCGGGATGCGCTCCTCGTTCTCCATCTACGACTCGGCGGACAGCCAGCGGCTCATCACGCTGGTCGGGCGCGAGCTCGACGTCGACCTCAAGCGCTTCCCTGCCAAGCTCCTCGCCCGCAAGATCTCCGACCTCAAGAACGAGCTGATCGACCCCGACGACCACGCGTCCTCGGTCATGGGCTCGGGCCAGGAGCTCGACGAGGTCGTCTCCCAGGTCTACCGCGGCTACGACGCGCGGCTGCGCCAGGCCAGCGCGATGGACTTCGACGACCTCATCATGCGCACGGTCCACCTGCTCCAGGCGTTCCCGGCGATCGCGGAGCACTACCACCGCCGGTTCCGGCACGTCCTGGTCGACGAGTACCAGGACACGAACCACGCCCAGTACGTCCTCGTCCGCGAGCTGTCCGGCGGCACCGAGGACGCCGGCGCGCCGACGGGCCCCGGGCAGGCGGTGCCGCACGCCGAGCTCACCGTCGTCGGCGACGCCGACCAGTCGATCTACGCCTTCCGCGGCGCCACGATCCGCAACATCCTCGAGTTCGAGGCCGACTACCCGGACGCCCGCACGATCCTGCTCGAGCAGAACTACCGCTCGACCCAGAACATCCTCACCGCGGCCAACGCGGTTATCACCCCCAACCCGGGGCGGCGCCCGAAGAACCTGTGGACCGACTCCGGCTCGGGCCCGCGCATCGTCGGCTACGTCGCGGACAGCGAGCACGAGGAGGCGCGGTTCGTCGTCGAGGAGGTCGACCGGCTGCGGGACGACGAGGGCGCCACCACCGGTGGGCCTGGGCCGGGCGAGCGCGCGCTGCGCTACGGCGACATGGCGATCTTCTACCGGACCAACGCCCAGTCCCGGGCGCTGGAGGAGATGCTGGTGCGGGCGGGCGTCCCGTACGTCGTCGTCGGGGGGACGCGCTTCTACGAGCGGCGCGAGATCAAGGACGCCGTCGCCTACCTGCGGGCCGTCGCCAACCCCGACGACGAGGCGAACCTGCGGCGCATCATCAACGTCCCCCGGCGAGGGCTCGGCGACAGGGCCGAGCAGATGCTCGAGCGGCACGCGGCGCGGGAGCGCGTCTCGTTCGGCCAGGCGATCGCCGACGCCGCCGGCACGCCGGGGGCGAGCGTCGACGGCCGGACGACCCCCGAGGTGCTCGGCCTGGCCACCCGCAGCCGCACCGCCGTGGGCGGCTTCCACGAGCTGATGAGCGGCCTGCGCGAGATGCTCGACGCCGGCTCGACCCCCGCAGAGATCCTCGACGCCGCCCTGGACCGGTCCGGCTACCTCGCCGAGCTGCGCGCCTCGGAGGACCCGCAGGACGCCGGCCGGGTGGAGAACCTCGCCGAGCTGCACGCCGTGGCCCAGGAGTTCGCCGAGGCCGACCCCGAGGCCACCCTGGGGGACTTCCTCGAGCGGGTCGCCCTCGTCGCCGACGCCGACCAGATCCCCGGCCGCGCGGGGGACGAGGGCGTCGTCACCCTCATGACCGTCCACACCGCCAAGGGCCTGGAGTTCCCGGTCGTGTTCGTCACCGGTCTCGAGGACGGCACGTTCCCGCACCAGCGCTCCCTGGGGGAGTCCGACCAGATCGCCGAGGAGCGCCGCCTCGCCTACGTCGCGCTCACCCGCGCGCGCGAGCGCCTCTACCTCTCCCGGGCGGCGGTGCGCACGGCGTTCGGCCTGCCCCAGGAGATGCCGGAGTCGCGGTTCGTCTCCGACATCCCGCCCGAGCTCGTCGAGTGGCGCCGCGAGCAGTCCTCGACCGACGCGATCCGTGGCTCCGGCCGCGGCGCCGACGGCCGCACCTGGGCCTCGGGCGTGCGGATCTCCCGCGCCGAGCCCCCACGCCCGGCGCGGCCGCCCCGGGGAGGTGCCTCCCCGGGGCCGTGGAAGCCCGGCGAGAACGTCCGCAAGGACGGCGAGGCGCGCTTCGGGTCCGCGACCCCGCGGCCCGACGTCGAGGTCCCGTCCCTGAGCCCGGGCGATCGCGTCACGCACGACGCCTACGGGCTCGGGACCGTCGTCTCGCTGGAGAATCCCGGCCCGTCCGCGGTCGCCAAGGTCGACTTCGGCGGCGGCCAGGTCAAGCGGCTGCTCCTGCGCTACGCGCCGGTGACCAAGCTCTGACGTGTCCGGCACGGCCGGGGACCTCGCGAGGACACCCGGCGTGAACGGGTGAGCCCGTGCCCGGATGCTGCTCCGAGAGGCCCTGACCACGGTGCTCGTGGTGCGTCTGTGGCTGGTGTGACCTGCGGGAATGGGCGGGCGAAGTGCGGGGATGTCTGCCCGCGCGTCGACCTCCCGCAGGGCAGAACCGAGTCATAGCGTGTGGCCGGACGACGTGGTAGCGGCGAGCGCCGGTGCAGCGAGCAACAGGTGGTGAGGCGATGGACGACCGTCAGCGACCAGACGGTTCGGTCGGTGCGCTGCGCGGCCCGACCGCACGAACCGGCCCGCCCCGCGGGGGCTCCTCGGCCCGCGACATCGTCCGCTCGGGACGCATCCCGGGCCTGGACGGCATCCGTGCGCTCGCCGTGGGCGCCGTGCTCGTGTTCCACCTCTTCCCGGCGTTCTCGCGCGGTGGGTTCATCGGCGTCGACCTGTTCTTCGTCCTGTCCGGCTTCCTCATCACGACCCTGCTGCTGCGCGAGATCGGGCGCTCGGGCCGGATCGACCTGCCCGGTTTCTGGCGGCGGCGTGCCAGACGCCTGCTGCCCGCCCTCGCGCTCGTCGTCGTCGTCACGGTGCCGGTGGCGGCCCTCGTCGAGCGCGACCTCATGGTCAACATCGGGCGGCAGGTGCTCGGCGCCCTGACGTTCTCCTCGAACTGGCTGGAGATCGCGGCGGGCTCCTCCTACGCCGACCAGACCGCGCCCCAGCTGTTCGTCAACTTCTGGTCCCTCGCCGTCGAGGAGCAGTTCTACCTCCTCTGGCCGCTGCTCGCGCTACCGCTCGTCAAGCTCGTCCGCGCCCCCCGGGCGCTCGCCGCCGTCGCGATCGTCGTCGCCGTGGTCTCGGGCATCCTCATGGCCGTCCTCGTGACCCCCGGCGCCGACCCGACGCGCGTCTACTACGGCACCGACACCCACCTGTTCGGCCTCATGCTCGGGATCGCGCTGGCGTTCGTCGCGCAGGACTCCCGCGGGCCGCTCACCGCGCCCGCGTGGCAGCGAGCGCGACCGGTCGTGCCGTTCGTCGGCCTCGCGGTGCTGCTCCTGCTCTCGACATTCATGGCGTTCGACTCCGTGTGGACGTTCCGCGGCGGCCTGTTCGCCGCCTCGCTCGCCGCGGCGCTGCTCGTGGCCGCGCTCCTCGGCCCGCGCACCTGGTTCACCGCCGTCATGGAGCTCGCGCCGCTGCGCTGGCTGGGCGAGCGCTCGTACGGCATCTACCTCTGGCACTGGCCGGTCGTCATCGTCCTCGACGCGCTCGTGCCGACTGCCGAGGGCTCCGCCGCACGGACCGTCCTGCGGCTCGCCGCGCTCGTCGTCACCCTCGGGGTGTCCGCCGCTTCCTACGAGTGGCTCGAGCAGCCCGTGCGCCGCAACGGCATCCGCGCCACGCTGCGCTCCTGGCTCGCCGCCATCACGGGTTTCCGCCCCGCCGCCGCAGCGCCCGCCCGCATGGCCGGCGCGCTCGGGCTCCTGCTCGTGGCCGGGACCGGGGTGGCCGTCGCCACCGCGCCCGACCAGACCGACACGGCCGCCCAGATCGAGACCAACGAGGACCGCCTGGCCCAGCAGCGCGCCGAGGAGCTCGCCGCCGCCGAGGAGGCGCAGGGGGCCGCGGGAGAGGCGCCGTCGGGCGGCGAGGACGCCGTGCCGGGGGAGCAGCCGCCGGAGGCCGAGGAGGGGGCCGGCGAGGAGAACTCCGGTTCGGAGAGCCCTGGTGAGGAGGGGTCCGGCGAGGCGGCCCCGTCGGACGAGGAGCCTGCGGAGGAGACGGACCCGATCGACTCCGACGCCGACTTCTCCGTGCCCACGGGCGACGAGCTGTCCGTGTTCGGCGACTCGATGGTCGTCACGACGCTCGACGCCCTGGAGTACTACTACCCGGGCGTGCACGTCAGCGCCCTGTCGAACGACCAGTGGCCGGCGGGGGAGGCCGTCGTCGACGCCGCGATCGAGGCCGGCACGGTGCGCCGCGCCGTCGTCGTCCACTACGGGACCAACGGCGGCGTGCCCGACCCGAGCATCCCCGAGCGGATCCTCGATGCGCTGGGCCCCGACCGGCCCGTCGTGCTCGTCAACCTCTACGGCGCGTCGTCGTGGATCCCCGCCGCGAACGAGGAGCTCGAGCGCCTCGCCGAGGGCCGGGACAACGTGGCGATCGCGGACTGGAACGCCACCGCGACGGCGAACCCCGGCGCGCTGCAGGCGGACAACATCCACCCCGACATCGACGGTGCCCACGAGTACACGCACACGCTGACGGCTGCGTTCGAGGAGATCGCCGAGCGCCACGGCCAGGGATAGGACAACGCCCCGCCACGGTCGTCCCAAGACTTGGCCACGATTGCCGGAAACCGCGGAGATCCGCCGTGGAACGTGGTCTGGCACACCCTGAGACGGTCCGGCCGGGACCTAGGTCCCGCGCTACGCTCCCAGCGGTGTCCCGGAGTCGAGACACCGCCAACGAGCGAGGGAAGGAACCATCGGGTGGACCTCTTCGAGTATCAGGCGCGCGACATGTTCGAGAAGCACGGCGTCCCCGTGCTGCCGGGCATCGTCGCCTCGACCCCGGCCGAGGCGCGCGCCGCCTACGAGGAGCTCGGTGGCGAGCTCGCGGTCATCAAGGCACAGGTGAAGATCGGCGGTCGCGGCAAGGCCGGCGGCGTCAAGCTCGCCCGCTCCGCCGACGAGGCCGAGCAGCACGCCCAGGCCATCCTCGGCATGGACATCAAGGGCCACACCGCCCGCAAGGTGCTCGTCGCCGCCGGCGCGGACATCGACACCGAGTACTACTTCTCCGTTCTCCTCGACCGCTCCGAGCGCCGCTACCTCGCCATGGCGTCCGTCGAGGGCGGCATGGAGATCGAGCAGCTCGCCGTCGAGCGTCCCGAGGCCCTCGCCCGCGTCCCCGTCGACCCGGTCGTCGGCATCGACAAGGCCAAGGCCGACGAGATCGTCGCCGCCGCCGGGTTCTCCGACGACGTCGCCCCGAAGGTCGCCGACGCGATCCAGCGGCTGTGGACCGTCTACCGCGAGGAGGACGCCACGCTCGTGGAGGTCAACCCCCTCGTGCGCACCCCCGACGGCGACATCATCGCCCTCGACGGCAAGGTCTCCCTCGACGACAACGCCTCCTTCCGCCACGAGGACCACGAGGCGCTGGTCGACGCGGCGTCGGAGGACCCGCTCGAGGCCAAGGCCAAGGCCAAGGGGCTCAACTACGTCAAGCTCGACGGCTCGGTCGGCATCATCGGCAACGGCGCGGGCCTCGTGATGTCCACGCTCGACGTCGTGGCCTACGCGGGCGAGACGCACGGGGTCGGACCGGCGAACTTCCTCGACATCGGCGGCGGCGCCTCGGCCCAGATCATGGCCGACGGCCTCGACGTCATCCTCGGCGATACGCAGGTCCGCTCGGTCTTCGTCAACGTCTTCGGCGGCATCACCGCCTGCGACGAGGTCGCCCGCGGCATCGTCCAGGCGCTCGAGATCATCGGCGACCAGGCCACCAAGCCGCTCGTCGTGCGGCTCGACGGCAACAACGTCGAGCAGGGCCGGGCGATCCTCGCCGAGGCGAACCACCCCCTGGTCACCCAGGCGGACACCATGGACGGCGGCGCGGCCAAGGCCGCCGAGCTCGCGGCAGCGAAGTAAGGAACGGGACCCACCACCATGTCGATCTTTCTCAACCGCGACTCCAAGGTCATCGTCCAGGGCATCACGGGCTCCGAGGGCACCAAGCACACCGGCCGCATGCTCGCCGCCGGCACGAACGTCGTCGGCGGAACCAACCCGCGCAAGGCCGGCACCACCGTCGACTTCGACGTGACGCCGATCGGCCCGGGCGCCGAGGAGCGCACCGGCGGGGCGGTGTCCGTCCCCGTGTTCGGCACGGTCGCCGAGGCCAGGGAGGCCACCGGCGCGAACGTGTCGGTCATCTTCGTCCCGCCGGCGTTCGCCAAGGGCGCCGTCGTCGAGGCCGTCGACGCCGGGGTCGAGCTGGTCGTCATCATCACCGAGGGCATCCCGGTCAAGGACTCCGCCGAGTTCTTCACCTACGCGCAGACCAAGGGCGTGCGCCTCATCGGCCCGAACTGCCCCGGGATCATCACGCCCGGCCAGTCCAACGTGGGCATCACCCCGCCGGACATCACCGGTCCCGGCCGCATCGGCCTGGTCTCGAAGTCGGGCACGCTGACCTACCAGATGATGTACGAGCTGTCCGACATCGGCTTCTCCACGGCCATCGGCATCGGCGGTGACCCGGTCGTCGGCACCACGCACATCGACGCCCTGCGCGAGTTCGAGGCCGACCCGGACACCGACCTCATCGTCATGATCGGCGAGATCGGCGGCGACGCCGAGGAGCGGGCGGCGGCGTTCATCAAGGACAACGTCACCAAGCCGGTCGTCGGATACGTCGCCGGCTTCACCGCCCCCGAGGGCAAGACGATGGGCCACGCCGGCGCCATCGTCTCCGGCTCCGCCGGCACGGCCGCGGCCAAGCAGGAGGCCCTCGAGGCCGCCGGCGTCCGCGTGGGCAAGACCCCCACGGAGACGGCGAACCTCGCCAAGGAGATCCTCGCGGCGAAGGCCTGACCCGACGTCGGGCCCGCACCCGCGGCCCGGTGCTGCACGGACGTACGCCCCCGGGCGACCAGATGGTCGCCCGGGGGCGTATGTCGTCGTCGGGCTTGCGCAGTGTCGGGTGCCGGGTGCCGAGGGGCGCGGGCCGCGGCCCGCGGTGAGCACCGACACCCGGGCGTGGCTCCCGCTCTCGGGCGACGATCGGCGCGACCATGTCCCCGATGACCGCCACGACGACCCGACCCGCGGCGACCGGCACCGGCCGCCGGTTGCTCCTGCCCGAGGGCTGGCTGCGCGCGCTCGTCGCCGCCCTCGAGGCGGCGCTGCTGGGCTGGCTGGTCTGCGTGGTCCCCGCGATCGCCGCCTACGTGGCCACGGCCGCCTCGCCGGCGCTGGGGGAGACGACGTGGCAGTCCGCGCTCGGCGTGGGCTCGGCCGCCTGGCTGCTCGGCCACGGCGCGCCGGCCGGGACGCTCTCGCTCGTGCCGCTCGGCCTCAGCGCGGTCCTCGCCGCGCTCGTCATGGCCACCGCCCGGCGCCACGTCCTGGTCGGCGCGACCCACGTCGTCGTCGGCGTCGGCTACGTCGTCCTCGTGCAGGGCGTCAGCCTCCTCTCGCCGTTCGACGTCGACCACCTGCGCCTCGCGCTCGGGTCCGCCCTCGTGGCCGCGGCCGGTGGCCTGTGGTCGTGGTGGCGCACCGGGGCTCGGACCAGGGACGTCATCGCCGACGACGCCGCGGCCGCCCCGAGCGACCGGTTCGGGTACCGCAGCCTCCTGGTCGGTGTCCGCGCCCTGCGCGGTGCGGCCGCGACGCTCGCCGTGCTCGTCTGCCTCGGCCTGCTCGCGTCGGTGGCCGCGCTCGCGCTGCACGCCGACCGGGTCCTCGCCCTCCACGAGTCCTTCGACGCCGGGGTCGTCGGGGCCACCGTGCTCGTGCTCGGCCAGCTCGCGTACCTGCCGACCCTGGGGGTGTGGGCGCTGTCCTACATCGCGGGTCCGGGCTTCGCCGTCGGCGCCGGGACCTCGGTCGCGCCCGGCGGTGTCGAGCTCGGCGCCGTCCCGGGCATCCCGCTCCTCGGCGCGCTGCCGGAGTCGCCGTCACCGCTGGGCGCCTGGCCCGTGCTGCTGGTCGTCGTCGCGGGCGCCGTCGGGGCCTGGTGGACGAGCCGGCCCGGCCACGCCCACCGCCTCGTCGACGCCGTCGCCGGCGCGCTCGGCGCCGCCCTGATCGTGGGAAGCGCGACCCTCGTGGCCGCACTGGCGTCGTCGGGCGGCATCGGCTCGGGGCGGATGGCCGACCTCGGCCCCGACGCCCTCGTGCTCGCCGGCCTCGTGACCGCAGGGGTCGCGCTCGGCGCCCTCCTCACCACGGTCCTTCTCCACCCCCTCGTCCGCGCCGGGATCGCCGGCGGTGTCCGCTCCGTGCGGGGGCGCACGGGAGGTACGGAGGGCACGGACGACGCTGACGCGGGGTCCGGGGCCGCCACAGCAGGGACGTCTACGAAGGGTCCGCGGAGCGAGAAGGGTCCGCGGGGTGAGAAGGGCGCGGCCGCTACGCAGGGCGCAGCGAGCACGACGGACTCGGCGAGCGCGGGTGCGGCGGGGGAGAGCGTGGCGAGGTCGACCGGTGCCGGGAGCGGCGCCGGCACGACCTCGACGCAGTCCTCCTCGGCCCGCTCGAACCGGTCGCGGACGTCGTCGACGCGCACCACCTCGTCGACGAGCGCCACATCCACGACCCGCACCACGTCGTCGGCGAGCGCCGGCCGCTGGTCGGTGACGGGCTCCATGGCGAGCTCCTCGCGGTCCCGCGGCGGTCGAGCGCACGGCGCCGCGGCCTCGGGCTCGACGCGCTGACGGCGCCGCGGCCTCGGACCCGTGGGGCTGACCGCCCCCGGCGTCGGTCAGGCGGCGTAGTCAGGCGGTGGCGGTGACCTGCCGGTCGGCCGAGGTGCGTGCGCGGTCGAGCGCCCGGAGGAGGTCCTCGACCAGGTCCCCGGCGTCCTCGATGCCGACGGAGATCCGCACGAGGTCGTCCGGCACCTGCAGGGGCGTGCCGACGGCGGCGAGGTGCGTCATCGTCGCCGGGTGCTCGATGAGCGACTCCACCCCGCCGAGCGACTCGGCGAGCGTGAACAGCTCGGTGGACTCGACGAAGGTGCGCGCCGCCTCGGCGTCGGTCAGGCGGACCGAGACCATGCCGCCGAACCCGGACATCTGGCGGGCGGCGACGTCGTGCCCGGGATGGGTGGTGAGGCCGGGGTAGGCGACCTCGGTGACGAGCGCGTGGTCCGCGAGGGCCTCGGCGACCCTCGCGGCGTTCGTACAGTGCCGGTCCATCCGCACGGCGAGCGTCTTGATCCCGCGGCTGACCAGCCAGGAGTCGAACGGGGACAGGCCGGTGCCCGCCCCGTTCTGCAGGTCGGCCAGGGCCTCGCGCCACGTGTCGTCGGCGAGGACCACCGCGCCGCCCACGACGTCGGAGTGCCCGCCCAGGTACTTGGTCAGCGAGTGCACGACGAGGTCGGCCCCCAGGGCGATCGGCTGCTGGAGGTAGGGCGTGGCGAAGGTGTTGTCGACGACGACGACCGCCCCGGCCGCGTGGGCGATCTCGGCGACCGCGGCGACGTCGACGATCCGCAGCAGCGGGTTGCTCGGGGTCTCGATCCAGACGACCCGCGGCGGGGTGTGCGCGACGGCCGCCCGCACGGCGTCGACGTCGGACAGGTCGACCGTGGACAGCGTGACGCCCCACGGGCCGAAGGTCGACTCGATGAGCCGGTGCGTCCCGGCGTACGCGTCGTCGCCGAGCAGGACGTGCGCCCCGGGGCCCGTCAGCGTCCGCAGCACGGCGTCCTCGGCGGCCATCCCGCTGGCGAACGTGAACGCCCCCGCGCCGCCCTCGAGCTCGGTGAGCGTCTCCTGCAGCGCGTCCCGCGTCGGGTTGCCGGTGCGGGTGTACTCGTAGCCCGCCCGCAGGACACCCACGGAGTCGTGGCGGAAGGTCGAGGAGAGGTGGAGCGGCCTGCTCACCGCGCCCGTCGCCGGGTCGGGGGACTGGCCCGCGTGGATGGTCCTGGTGCTCGGCTGCGTCATGCCCGCGACGCTAACGGCGCGGCGGAGCGGGCGCTGACGGCGAGGAGCGGTGTCCGGGACGTGGGACGGCGGGACCGGGGTCGGTGGCTCCGGAGCGTCCCTCAGCCGATGGGGAGCATGTCCCGCAGCCGGTCGTCGAGCTCGTTGGCGCAGGCTTCCCGCCCCTGGTTCGTCACGGCGCCGTCGAGGCACTCCTGGTGGTCGAGCTGGATGTTCCAGGCGAGCGCGGGCAGCAGGTGGAGCGCCGCGACGATCGAGCCGATGACGATCGTCACGACGGTCGAGCGCGCACGGCGCTGCTCGAGGGTGGGTCCCGGGCGGTCCTCGGGTGCGTCAGCGGCGCCGGCCCGGCCACCACTGCCGCCCTTTGCACCGCGGCTGCCCTGGCCGCCGACTGGCCCGGCCGGTCCCGCACCCGCCGTCGGTGCGCGGAACCGACGCGCGTAGACCGCGGCGGCGAGGCCCATGAGCGCGAGCACCCCCAGCCCGATGCTCTGCGGGAAGCGGGTGACGACCAGGGTGCCCAGGGCGCTGCCGATGACCAGGACGCTGGCCGCCGTCGACCAGCGGGCCAGCTGCGTGGCACGCTCCTCCTCCGCGGACCCGGACGGCCCCGGGTCGCTCGTCGGGGCGGGCGTCCGTCCGGTCGGTGGCGTCGTCACCGACCCATTGTCACCTCTTCGACGTCTACCGTTGGTCGTCGTGACCACCTCCGCCGCGCAGCGGCTGCGCCTCGTCGTGCTCGTCTCCGGATCGGGGACGCTCCTCCAGGCCGTCCTCGACGCCGCTGCGGGCGGGGCGCCGATCGATGTGGTCGCCGTCGGCGCGGACCGGCCGGGAACGCTCGGCGAGCAGCGCGCCCGGCGGGCGGGCGTGCCGACGTTCGTCGTCGCCCTCGGGGACCACCCGGACCGCGGGGCCTGGGACGCCCGGCTCGCGGAAGAGATCACCACCTGGTCGCCGGACGTGGTCGTGAGCGCGGGGTTCATGAAGATCCTCGGCCCGGCCGTGCTGGCCGCCGGCACCGTGCTCAACACGCACCCCGCGCTCCTGCCCGCCTTTCCCGGCGCCCACGGGGTGCGGGACGCCCTCGCCCATGGGGTGCGCGTCACCGGCTGTACCTGCCACGTGGTCGACGCCGGGGTCGACACCGGACCGATCGTCGACCAACGGGCCGTGCGGATCGAGCAGGACGACACGGAGGCGACGCTCCACGAGCGCATCAAGATCGAGGAGCGGGACATGCTCGTCGACGTCCTCACCCGGCTCGCCCGGGGCGAGCTCGCGCTCCCGGAGACGCGTCCCACGTCCTGACGGCGCGCCGTGCGCCGCGGGAGCGAGCCGTAGACTGGCCACCGGTCGCGACTGGCGAACGAGGTGGGTGACCACCGGGGAGCGACCGACGCACCCCTCACCGCGCCGCTCGCCTGGGCGCCGGGGCCGGGCGCCCGCCGCGCCCGGGACCGCCGACCCGAGGAGGACCCCGTGACCGTCCAGCCGAACACCGACGCCGCGCCCGACGCCGACGCCCCGTCCACGAGCACCGCACCCGGGACGGGCCCCGAGCGCTCCGTCCGGGCCGCCGCGGACCGCCACCAGGTCCGTCGCGCGCTCGTCTCCGTCTACGACAAGACCGGCCTGGAGGACCTCGCCCGGGCGCTCGCGGAGGCGCGCGTGGAGATCGTCTCCACGGGCTCGACCGCCGCCCTCATCGCCGACGCCGGTATCCCCGTCACCCCCGTCGAGGCCGTCACCGGGTTCCCCGAGTGCCTCGACGGACGGGTCAAGACGCTGCACCCGAACGTCCACGCCGGAGTCCTGGCCGACCGTCGGCTGCCCGCGCACCGCGAGCAGCTCGACGAGCTCGGCATCGAGCCGTTCGACCTCGTCGTCGTCAACCTCTACCCGTTCGCGCAGACCGTCGCCTCCGGTGCCGGGTACGACGCCGCGGTCGAGCAGATCGACATCGGCGGACCCACGATGGTGCGCGCCGCGGCGAAGAACCACCCCTCGGTCGCGGTCGTCGTCGACCCGGGCCGGTACGGCGAGGTCGTCGCCGCGCTGGACGCCGGCGGGTTCACGTTCGCCGAGCGGCGGGCGCTCGCCGCCGACGCCTTCGCCCACACCGCCTCCTACGACTCGGCCGTCGCCTCATGGTTCGCCGAGCAGGTCGGGAAGGCCGAGACCGCGTCGACCGGCTATGACGCCGACGCCCCCGTCGCGCAGGCACCGGCCTTCGTGGGGCTGGCGCTCGAGCGGCGCGCCACCCTGCGCTACGGCGAGAACCCGCACCAGGCCGCCGCCCTGTACGCCCCCGCGGGTGCCGTCGACGGTATCGCGGGAGCGACTCAGCTGCAGGGCAAGGCGATGAGCTACAACAACTACGTCGACGCCGACGCCGCCCTGCGTGCCGCACTCGACCACGAGCGGCCCGCGGTGGCGATCATCAAGCACGCCAACCCGTGCGGAATCGCGGTCGGTCAGGACGTCGAGGAGGCCTACCGCGCCGCGCACGCCTGCGACCCGGTCTCGGCCTACGGCGGCGTCATCGCCGTGAACCGGCCCGTGACCGCCGCGATGGCCCGGGCCATGAAGGGCGTGTTCACCGAGGTGCTCGTCGCACCGGAGATCGAGCCGGAGGCCGTCGAGGTGCTGTCCACGCGGAAGAACCTCCGCGTCCTCACGGTGACCCCGGCGCCGCGCGACGGCACGGAGATCCGACCCGTCACCGGCGGTGCGCTCGTCCAGGCCCGCGACGCGGTCGACGCCCCCGGCGACGCCGTGGAGGCCTGGACCCACGTGGCGGGCGAGCCGGCCGACGCGGCCACGCTCGCGGACCTGGAGTTCGCGTGGCGGTCCGTGCGGTCCGTGCGCTCGAACGCGGTGCTGCTCGCGCACGCCGGCGCGACCGTGGGCGTGGGCATGGGCCAGGTCAACCGCGTGGACTCCTGCCGGCTCGCCGTCGAGCGCGCGAACACGCTCGGGGTCGAGGTGAGCTCGGACGTCGACTCCGCGGGCGGCGCGCAGGCCACCGGTGCGGCCGCGCGGCCCGAGCGTGCGCGCGGCGCGGTCGCCGCGTCCGACGCGTTCTTCCCGTTCGCCGACGGGCTGCAGGTGCTCCTCGACGCCGGCGTCCGCGCCGTCGTGCACCCGGGTGGCTCGATCCGCGACGACGAGGTCACCGCGGCCGCGCAGGCCGCCGGCGTGACGATGTACCTCACGGGCACCCGCCACTTCGCCCACTGAGCCGGGCCCGGCCCGGTGCGCGGTCAGCGGCGCGCGATCGCGTCGCGCAGCCGCCGGGACGGGTCCGCCGCGACGGCGGCGTCGAGGTTGGGCCGGCCCCCGCCCGCCAGCGCGCGGCGCAGCGGCGGCACGTCGCGGGGGTGGTCGGCCGTGGCGGCACCGACGAGCCGGCCGGCGTCGTCGGTCCACAGCCAGGTGATCCCGGCGTCGTCCGACCGTTCCACGGTGGGCGGTCCGGTCGGGTCGCCGAGGACCGCGACGTCGTGCCCGAACATCTCCGAGAAGACGTAGGACGCCGGCGGTGGTGGGGCATCGAGGCCGAGGACGCCCGCCGCGAGCGCCGTCGGGTGGTGCAGCGCTCCCTCCCAGTGGGCACCCGGCTCCGTGCGGCCGTCGGGACGGACGGTCGCCGCGGCGTCCCCGACCGCCCACAGCCACGTCGGCCCGTCCAGGGCCCGTCCCAGGGCGTCGACCCGCACGTGACCGGTCGGGGCGAGCGGGGCGGCGCCGGCCAGCCAGTCCGTCTCCGGCACGGCCCCGAGTGCCGCGAGCACGACGTCGGCACGCACCTCGCGGCCGTCCGTCAGGGTGACGACGCGCTCGCCCGGGTCGGCCGGTCCGGCGTCGGGGCCCTCGGCCGGTCCGGCGTCGGAGGCTGCGGCCGGGTCGGCCGGTCCGGCGGCCTCGCGCGTCAGGGCGACGGTGGACACGCCGGTCCCGGTGAGCAGCTCGACCCCCGCGGACTCGAACCAGCCGCGGACGTGGCGCCCGAGCACGCGGGGCGCACGACCGAGCGGCTCGTCGGCGGTCTCGACGACCGTCACCCGGACCCCCGCCGCGGCGGCCGCCCCCGCTACTTCCGCGCCGATCCAGCCCGCGCCGACGACGACGAGCCGCGCTCCGGGTGCGAGCGCGGCCCGCAGACCCGTGGCGTCGGCGGCCGACCGCAGGGTCCGCGCGCCCGGCCACGGAGCGGCGACGGCGCGCGCACCGGTCGCGGCGACGACGACGCGGGCGCGCACGACCGTGCCGTCGTCGAGCGTGACCTCGGCCCTGGCGCCGGCGGGCGCCCCGGGACCGGTCGTCGTGCGGACCGCCGGTCGTGGCGTCGTGCCGGGGGTGCTCCCGGCCGCGTCCTCTCCGGTGGTGTAATCGCCGGCCGCGTCATCGCCCGCCAGGTCTCGCACCGACCGGACGGCCGCCCGGCGATGGGGGACACCGAGCGCGTCGAGGTCGCCGAGGCCGCCCGCGGACAGCAGCGGGGGTGCCTCCTGTGTGAAGAGGTGGGTCGACAGGGTGGTGCGGTCGTACGGGTCGCCCTCCTCGGCGCCGACGAGGAGCACCGTCCCGGCCAGGCCCGCCTCCCGCAGGGCGGCCGCCGTCCGCAGGCCCGCCAGGCCGCCGCCCGCCACGAG
Source organism: Georgenia sp. Z1491 (assembly GCF_049856175.1). Lineage (GTDB taxonomy): Bacteria > Actinomycetota > Actinomycetes > Actinomycetales > Actinomycetaceae > JB111. The sequence continues at coordinate 121,319 of NZ_JBNDNA010000004.1, read as the reverse complement.
GACGTCGACCTGCTCGGGACGGGCTGCCGGCGGACGCATCCGCCCACGGTAGCCTCGCCGCGTGACGACGAACCGGGCACCCGTCCTCCCCGGACTCGCGATCCTCGGCTGGGTCGCGGTCGTCGTGCTCGTCGGCGTCGTCGTCGGCGTGCCGACCGCCTGCTACCTGCTCGCCGGCATGCTCGTCGTCATGGCCGTGGTCCGGGCCGCGTTCGGCGCGCGCGAGATCATCGGGGGCCGCGCGCTCGCGATCGACCTCGCCACGCTGCTCGGTGCGGCGGCCGTCCTGGCCTTCCTCGCCCCGTGGGGGAACGCCGTCGCGGTCTGACGGCCGGGCCGGGCGCGACGGCCGCCATCGCCGGAGCGGAGCGCCACACGCGGCCCGCCACCACGCCCGGTCGACCGACCCGATAATGGACGGGTGCACCCGCTACTTCAGGACTCCTTGCTCGTCCTCGTCTTCGTCCTCATCGGCGGGGTGTTCGCGGCCTCGGAGTTCGCGCTCGTCTCGCTGCGTGAGTCGCAGGTCCGATCGATGGCCGCCCGCGGCGGAAGCGGCGCCACCGTCGCGAAGCTGACCGAGAACCCCAACACCTTCCTGTCCGCGGTGCAGGTCGGCGTCACGCTCGCGGGCTTCTTCTCGGCCTCCTACGGCGCGTCGACGATCGCCCCCTACGTCTCCCCCTACCTCGTGGACTGGGGACTCTCCGAGCGGGTCGCCGGCACAGCGGCGTTCATCGGCATCACGCTCATCGTGTCCTACATGTCGCTCGTCTTCGGCGAGATGGTGCCCAAGCGGCTCGCGATGCAGGGCGCCGAGAAGTTCTCGATGATCGTGGCCCGGCCGCTCAACGTCATCGCCCTCGTCCTGCGCCCCGTCATCTGGCTGCTCGACGTCTCCACCAACCTCGTGCTCCGTGTCCTGGGCCGCGACCCGCACGCCCGCGCGGAGGAGATGGACGCCGAGGAGCTGCGCCAGATCGTCGCCGGCCACGAGGGGCTCGGCGCCGAGGAGCGCCAGATCGTCACCGACCTGCTCGCGGTGGGGGAGCGGTCCGTCCAGGAGGTGATGACGCCGCGCACGGAGGTCGAGTTCCTCGACGCCGACACCCCGATCGAGGACGCGCGCGCGACGGTGGGGTCGATGGAGCACTCGCGCTACCCGGTCCGCGGCGAGAACGACGACGACATCCTCGGCTTCGTCCACGTCCGCGACTTCATCAACCCCGGCCCCGAGATCCGGTTCGTGCGGGACCTCGTGCGCGAGACCCTGTACTTCCCGACGGGCAAGGAGGTCCTCTCGACGCTCACCGAGATGCGCCGCACGCACGCGCACTTCGCCGTCATCGTCGACGAGTACGGCGGCACCGACGGCATCGTGACGATGGAGGACGTCGTCGAGGAGTTCGTCGGCGAGATCCACGACGAGTACGACCGTGAGGAGCCGGAGGTCGTGGAGGGAGCCGGCGCCGACGACGTCTCCGGGCTGCTCAGCCGCGCAGAGATCCAGCGGCTGTTCGATGTCGAGCTGCCGGAGGGCCCCTACGACACGCTCGCGGGCTACATCATGTCCGAGCTCGGTCGTCTGCCGGCCGAGGGCGACGCCGTGGCCTGGGGCGACGCGACGCTCACCGTGCGGACCCTCGACGGACGCCGCATCGACCGCGTCACCGTCACGCGGCCCGAGCCGGAGCCCGAGGACACCCGTGCGGACGGGGCGGACGCGTCCGTCGCCGGTGCCGACGGGGAGCAGGCCCGCGCCGGTGCGGCCGACGACGGACGACCCGGCCCGGACCGGCCGCACGCCCACTAACCTGGAGGCGCGCGGGGCACCCACCGGCAGGCCGCGACCCGACCTGGCGGCGCCCCACCGGCCCACGTCCGCACATCCCCGACGAAGGAGTCCTGCATGTCCGCCACCCCCGTGAACGTCACCGTCACGGGCGCCGCCGGCCAGATCGGCTACGCCCTGCTCTTCCGCATCGCCTCGGGCCAGCTGCTGGGCGCCGACACGCCCGTGCGCCTGCGTCTGCTCGAGATCCCGCAGGCCGTCAAGGCGGCCGAGGGCACCGCGATGGAGCTGGCGGACGGCGCGTTCCCGCTCCTGGCCGGCGTCGACATCTTCGACGACCCGGTCAAGGCCTTCGACGGCACCAACGTCGGCCTGCTCGTGGGCGCACGCCCGCGGGGCGCCGGCATGGAGCGCGGCGACCTGCTCGCGGCCAACGGCGGCATCTTCGGCCCCCAGGGCAAGGCGATCAACGCCGGCGCCGCGGACGACGTCCGGGTCCTCGTCGTCGGTAACCCGGCCAACACCAACGCGCTCATCGCGGCCAAGAACGCCCCCGACGTCCCGGCCTCTCGCTTCACCGCGATGACCCGCCTGGACCACAACCGGGCCGTCAGCCAGCTCGCCTCGAAGACCGGCGCCGCCGTGAGCGACATCGACCGGCTGACGATCTGGGGCAACCACTCCTCGACCCAGTACCCGGACCTCACGCAGACGACGATCGCCGGCAAGCCCGTCACCGACCTGCTCGCCGACCGCGAGTGGGTCGAGAACGACTTCATCCCGACCGTCGCCAAGCGCGGGGCGGCCATCATCGAGGCGCGCGGCGCGTCGTCGGCGGCCTCGGCCGCGTCGGCCGCGATCGACCACGTGCACGACTGGGTGAACGGCGTGACGGGCTCGTGGACGTCGGCGGCCATCTACTCCGACGGCTCCCACTACGGCGTGCCCGAGGGCATCGTCTACTCCTTCCCCGTGACGTCGGAGAACGGCGAGTGGAAGGTCGTCGAGGGCCTCGACGTCGACGAGTTCTCCCGCGGCCGGATGGACGCCACCGCTGCGGAGCTCGTCGAGGAGCGCGACGCCGTCGCGGAGCTAGGCCTGATCTGATCCGTCCCGCCGGCGGGTGAGCCGGCGGGTCGTCCGTGGCTTGCGAGCGGGTGGGGACCACGGCACGTTGCCGGAGCGGACCCCGGTAGATCGCCGGAGCGGACCTCACGGGGCCGCCACCTACGGGTGGCGGCCCCGTCGTCGTTCGTGCTCGTCAAAGGTGCGGTGCGCCCGCTGGTTCTCGCGATGTGGGACCTCGGCATCGTCCGAGATTCCCAGGTCGCGGCGGGGATAGCGTCACGGTTCCCCTCGAGATCAAGGAGAACCATGAGGACCCCTCGACGCGTGATCGGTGGCGCTGCGCTCGGCACGCTGCTCCTGACGGTGGCCGCCTGCGGTGCCGACGATGCTGCGAACGACGACGACACCGCGACGGACGAGTCCGCGACGGACGACGACGCCGGAGAGAGCGAGTCCGGGACGGACGGGGCCGGCGGCTCGGGAGACGCCGTCGACGACGAGGAGCTCGCGCCCGGGCAGCACGAGTTCGCGGCCGAGATCGACGGTCACGACAGGAGCGGAGTCGTGCTCCTGCCGTCCGGCTGGACGCCCGACGCCGATCTCCCGCTCGTGGTCAACCTGCACGGATCCGGCTCGGACGGCGCCGAGCAGGTCCTGTGGTCCGCCGCTACCGGCACGGCGGACGCGGAGGGCTACGTCGTCGTGCTCCCCGACGGAGGGTTCGAGGACCCGGACGGCGGTCGGCTGTGGAACGTCCCCGGCGTGACCGACGCGCCTGACGACGCCCCGGACGACATCGCCTTCCTCCAGGCTCTGGTCGACTGGTCCGCCGAGGAGTACGGGACCTCGACCCAGGACGTCTTCGCGACCGGCTACTCCGGCGGGGGCCGGATGATCTCGCAGGCCGCGTGCGACGACCCGGACCTGTTCCGTGCCATCGCGCCCGTGACGGGACTTCGCTCCGGGGCGCCCGTCGAGGGCGAGGACGGCTGGGTGCCCGACCCCGCCACCTGCGAGCCGGACGAGGTCACGCCGATCGTCACGTTCGTCGGCACCGACGACCCGGTGAACCCGCTCGACGGGGGCGGCGCCGACTACTGGCGTTACGGGCACGAGGCCGCCCTCGACCGGTGGGCCGAGATCGGCGGCTACGAGGTCCGGGAGGACACGGACCAGGGGGACGGCGTCACCCTCACCTCCATCGGCGACGGCGAGGGCCCCGACGAGATCCGCTCGTGGTCCATCGACGGGGCCGGACACGTCTGGCCCGGATCGCCGGCGTTCGAGGAGGAGACCGACTGGGCCGGGACGCCCACGGACGCGATCGATGCGAACGAGCTCATCTGGGACTTCTTCGAGCAGTTCCTGGGCGAGAACCCGACTGCCGACGCAGGGCGCTGAGGCGTCGGACGTGGGTCGGCGGGCGCTGTGGACGTCCGACGACGTCCGCAGCGACCGCCGCACGTGACGGTGGTCAGGGTCGTGAGGGTGTGCGACACTCCCGTCCGAAGGCGCGGTGAACGGGAGATGCACAGTCGACGACGAGTGTGCTGACCGGTCCTGCAGGGCGGTCGCCCGGGGCGAGGATGGTCCGGGCACCGGTGACGGTCGCCCACCCTGCCCATGTCCCCACCCGGCAAGGAGCAACACGACGTGACTGTTCGCCCCATCACCGGACGACGGGGGGTGGGGCTGGGCGCTGTCGTCGCTCTCGGTCTGACCTCCGCCGTCGTTCCCGTCGCCGCGGCGCCCGCGGTGGCCGCACCCGACGACTCCGACGTCATCATCAACGAGTACTACGCGCGCGGTGGGTCCGCGAACGCGCCGTACCAGCAGAAGTTCGTCGAGCTGTACAACCCGACGAGCGAGCCGATCGACCTGTCGGGCATGTCGCTGCAGTACCGGTCCGCGACCGGCACCGGTGCCACGAGCGGCAACGCCGCGCTCGAGGGCACGATCGAGCCCGGTGAGTACTTCGTGGTCTCCGGCGGTTCGAACGGATCGACCGGTCAGGACCTCTCCGAGCTGTCTGACCTTCACGTCGGCGGCTCGCTCAACCCGGGCGGGAGCAACGGGGTGATCGTCCTCGTCGACGGCACGGACAACGTCACGCTGCCGCAGGGCAGCGTGGCGACCGGTGACCTCGACGGCGCGATCGTCGACCTCGTCGGGACGGGCACCGCGACGACGTTCGAGGGCACGGGGGCTGCTGCCAACCAGGGTGGTACCACTGACCCGCTGTCCTGGCAGCGCGACGGCCACGCGGACACCGACGACAACGCGGCCGACTTCGAGATGGCCGCCCCGACCCCGGAGATCGAGGGCGGTGGCACGGACCCCGACCCCGACCCGGATCCGGACCCCGAGCCGGGCGAGCCCCTGACGATCGAGCAGATCCAGGGCATCGGCGACGCGACCCCGTACGACGGCGACGCCGTCACCACACGCGGCGTCGTCACCGCCGTCTACCCGGCCGGCGGGTTCGACGGCTTCACCATCCAGACCGAGGGCACCGGAGGCGACCTGAGCGAGCACACCGCCTCGTCGGGCATCTTCGTCTACGGACCCGACGTCGTCGGCGACGTGGAGATCGGCGACTTCGTCGAGGTCTCCGGCACCGCCGGCGAGTACTTCGGCCTCACCCAGATCTCCGGGCCGACCGTGACGCCTCTGGAGGAGGAGTTCACCGACGTCGAGCCGGTCGAGATCGCCTGGCCCGAGACCGACGCGGAGCGCGAGCTCTACGAGTCCATGCTCATGCTGCCGACCGACGAGTTCACCGTCACCAACACCTACTGGACGCTCCAGTACGGCGAGGTCGGCCTCGCCACCGGCGACAGCCCGCTCATCACCCCGACCGACGTCGCCAACCCGGTCACGGACCCCGAGGGCGTCGCCGCCGTCGAGGCCGACAACGCCGCCCGCGGCGTCGTGCTCAACGACGGGTCGAGCTTTAACCTCATCAACTTCGACTTCGACGACCACGAGATCCCGCTGCCGTACGTCACGCCCGACGCGCCCCTGCGGACCGGCGCAGCCGCGACGTTCGAGGCCCCGGTGATCGTCGACTTCCGCCGCGTCCAGAACGGCGACAGCGCATGGAGCTTCCAGCCCACCACCCGCGCCAGCGGCGAGAACTACACCGACTGGCTCGAGTTCGAGAACGACCGCGCCGAGCACGCCGCCCCGGCGGAGGTCGGCGGCAACATCCAGGTCGCCTCGTTCAACGTCCTCAACTACTTCTCCACCCTCGGCGAGGACGAGGAGAACTGCGACTTCTACCCCGACCGTGAGGGCAACCCGACCACGGCCGACTGGTGCGACGTCCGCGGGGCCTGGTCCAGCGAGGCGTTCGCCCGCCAGGAGGAGAAGATCGTCGACGCGATCAACACCCTCGACGCCGACGTCGTCGCGCTCGAGGAGATCGAGAACTCGGCCGAGTTCGGTCAGGACCGCGACGCGGCCCTCGCCACGCTGACCGAGGCGCTCAACGAGGACGCCGGCGCCGGCACGTGGGGCTACGTCGAGTCGCCCGCCGAGCTCCCCGCGGACGAGGACGTCATCCGTACGGCCTTCATCTACCGGGTCGACACGATCTCGCCCGTCGGCGAGTCGCTGATCCTCACCGACAGCGACGCGTTCGGCAACGCGCGCGAGCCGCTCGCGCAGGAGTTCGCCGCGGTCGGCGCGGACGAGGAGCTCTCGGAGACGACCTTCGTCGTCACCGCGAACCACTTCAAGTCCAAGGGCTCCGGCACCGACGACGGCACGGGCCAGGGCAACGCCAACCCGGACCGCATCGCGCAGGCCGAGGCCCTCGTCGAGTGGACCGAGGGGAACTGGGGCGCCGACCAGCCCGTCCTGCAGGCCGGTGACTTCAACGCCTACTCGGCCGAGGACCCCATGCAGGTCTTCTACGACGCGGGGTACACGAACCTCACGGAGTTCGACCGCTCGGGCGCGCACAGCTACAACTTCGACGGCATGGACGGGTCGCTCGACCACATCCTCGCCAACGAGGCTGCGCTCGAGCTCTTCACGGGCTCGACGATCTGGGAGATCAACGCCAACGAGCCGCTCGCGCTCGAGTACAGCCGGCACAACTACAACGTGACGAACTTCCACGAGGTCTCCCCGTTCCGGTCCTCCGACCACAACCCGGGCATCGTCGGCCTCGACATCCCCCTCGACGCCGAGCCTCCGGCCGACCCGGGTCCGCTGTCGCTCACGGTGGTCAACCGGCAGGACGGTGTGGTGGGTTCGACGGGCTGGTTGTTCGAGTCGGAGGACGGCGCGTCGTTCTACGTCGCGGACAACAACCGGTCCACCGGTGAGGACGGCGTCGAGACGCTTGTCGACGAGGACTCCGCGTTCGGGTCGATCGTGGTCAACGGTCTGCCGGCCGGCGACTACACGGTGACCAACCAGTCGCCCGGTTCCTCGGGCTACCGCGCGCCGGAGCCGATCTCGGTGACGATCACGGGCGAGGAGCAGTCGCTGGAGCCGTTCGTCATGCTCGGCAACGGTTCGACCTCGGTGTTCGCGTACGACGAGGACGGCGAGCTCGTCCCGGGTGTCACCTACCGCTTCACCAGTGCCGAGGGCGAGACCTTCGAGATCGCGGACGGGTCCGAGCAGGACACCTCCGACGTCGAGGGCCGCGTGAGCGTGGGCGGCCTGGAGCTGGTGGACTGGACGATCGAGCTCGTCGAGGTGCCGGACGGCTTCGAACTCGACGAGGAGGCGTCCCTGACGGTTCCGCTGTCGCCGGGCACGCCGCACCGTATGGCCGGTTCGTTCACGCTCGCGGCCGCCCCGGTGGTGCCGGGCCCGGTGAGCTTCTCGGTGGCGGACTCCTCGGGGTACACGATCTCCAACACGGTGTGGCAGTTCACGGACGCCGAAGGCGCCACGTTCACGGTGGCGGACAACAACGCTCGGGCTGCGGACCTGGAGGACATCGACGACGAGCGCAGTCAGGTCACCGTGTCCGGGATCTCGGCCGGTGAGTACACGGTGGAGAACACCTCTGTGGCCTCGCCGTGGCGTGCACCGGAGCCGTTCTCGGTGACGGTCACCGGCGACGAGCAGGACCTCGGCGAGTTCCTCATGCCCGGTAACGGCCGCATCGCGGTGTGGGTGCAGGACCAGGACGAGGAGCCGATCGAGGGCGTGACGTTCCGATTCACGGCTGCCGACGGAACGGAGATCGACGTCGTCGACGGGTCCGAGGAGGACCTGGCGCCGGCCGTGGGCACGGTCCGTGCCGGTGAGCTGGAGCTGGGCACGTACCAGGTCTCGATCGTCGACGCCCCGGGCTACGCGTTCGACCCGGAGGAGACCCTCGAGGTCACGATCGACTCCGGTACCCCGAACAGGTTCGCCGGCGGCTTCACCCTGACCCAGGCCGTTCCGGGTCCGGTGACGATCGATGTCGACGACGTGGACGGACAGTGGGTGAACTTCACGACGTGGCAGTTCACGGACGTCAACGACCCGGAGTCGGTGTTCGTCGTCAACGACAACAACTACTACAGCCAGGACATCGCCAACCTGCAGGACACCGACGACGAGTTCGGTGTCACGACGTTCACGGGCCTGCCGGCCGGTGAGTACGAGGTCGAGGCGCTGCGGGTGCCCGACGCCTGGCGTGCGCCGGAGCCGTTCACCATCGAGGTGACCGGTGAGGAGCAGGCGTTCGAGCCGTGGGTGCTGCCCGGGAACGGGACGGTGACCGCGATGGCTCGGGACGAGGACGGTGCGCTGCTCGCCGGTGCGACGTTCCTGTTCACCGCGCCGGACGGTACGGCGATCGAGGTGGTCGACGGCGGTGAGCTGGACACCAACCCGAACGACGGTGTCGTGCGGCTCTCGGAGCTGGAGTTCGGTACGTACTCGGTCCAGGTGGTCGCGGCCCCGGAGGGCTACGAGTTCGACGCCGAGGACGTCCGCGAGGTCACGCTCACGCGCAGCTCCTACGTCGGATCCATCGGCCGGGCCTTCGAGCTCACCGAGGCGCCGGTCGAGCCGGAGCCGGAGCCGGAGCCGGTCCCGCCGACGCCGGGTCGTGGGTTCTACCTCAACGACGGCTGGGACATCTGGGCGGACCACGAGTTCTCCTTCGGCCGCCCCGGTGACGACGTCCTGGTCGGTGACTGGGACGGCGACGGCTCCGACACGCTTGCTGTGCGTCGGGGCAACAGCTACTTCCTGTCCAACACCCTGTACGGGGGCAACGCGGACGTGGAGCTGACCTACGGCCGCGCGAGCGACACCGTGCTCGTGGGTGACTGGGACGGCGACGGCGTGGACACCCTGGCCGTGCGTCGTGGCAACGCCTACTTCGTGTCGAACTCGCTCGCGGGCGGCAACGCGGACACGGAGCTGACGTACGGCCTTAGCACCGACACGGTCCTGGTGGGTGACTGGGACGGCAACGGGACGGACACCTTCGGTGTGCGTCGCGGGAACGCCTACTTCCTGGCGAACTCGCTGGCCGGTGGGAACGCGGACGTGCAGCTGACCTACGGCCGGGCGAGCGACACGGTGCTGGTGGGTGACTGGGACGGCAACGGCGTGGATTCGTTCGCGGTGCGTCGCGGTAACCAGTACCTGGTGTCGAACTCGCTGACCGGCGGATGGGCCGACCGCGAGGTCCGCTACGGCCGGGTCTCCGACGAGGTGTTCGTCGGTGACTGGGACGGCGACGGCTCCGACACCCTCGGTGTGCGCCGCTGACCCGCACACACGGTCACGCGTGAGCGGGCCCCGCACCCAGATCGGGTGCGGGGCCCGCTTCGTCGTATCGAGGGGATCGTGCTCAGCCGAGCGGTGGGCGATGTGCTCGCTCGCCGGGCGGAAGTCCGATCACTCGTGAGGAGGAAGTCCGCTCACTCGCCAGGGGTCAGGGCAGGACGACCGTGCGGTGTCCGTTGAGCAGCACGCGGTGCTCCGCGTGCCAGCGCACCGCGCGGGCCAGCACGCGCCGTTCGACGTCCTGGCCGCGCGCCACGAGCTCGGCGACCTCGTCGGCGTGGTTCACGCGCTCGACGTCCTGCTCGATGATCGGCCCCTCGTCGAGGTCCGCCGTCACGTAGTGGGCGCTCGCCCCGATGAGCTTGACGCCCCGCGCGTGGGCCTGGGCGTAGGGGCGCGCGCCCTTGAAGCTCGGCAGGAACGAGTGGTGGATGTTGATGGCCCGCCCCTCGAGCTTGCGGCACAGGTCGTCGGAGAGGATCTGCATGTAGCGGGCCAGCACCACCAGCTCGACGTCGAGCTCGTCGACGAGGTTCATCAGCCGGGCCTCGGCCTCGGGCTTCGTCTCCTTCGTCACCGGGACGTGGAGGAACGGCACCCCGTAGAACTGCGCCAGCGGCTCGAGGTCCGGGTGGTTCGAGACCACGGCCTGGATGTCGACCTGCAGGCGGTCCGAGCGCTGCCGGAAGAGCAGGTCGGTGAGGCAGTGGGCCTCCTTGGACACGAGCACGATCGTGCGCAGGGGCCGGCCGACGACGTCGAGCGTGTACGTCATGTCGAACCGCTCGGCGAGCCCCTCGACCGCGGCCCGCACGTCCTCGACGTCGTGCTCGGTGCGGACCTGGACCCGCATGAAGAACAGGCCCGTCTCCGGGTCCCCGTACTGCTGGGATTCGGTGATGTTGCCGCCGTGCTCGGACAGCACGCCGGACACGGCGTGCACGATGCCGGGCCGGTCCGGGCAGGACAGGGCGAGGACGAGGTGCTGCGGATCGACGACGGTGGGGGTCACCGGCCGCACCCTAGCCCTCCCCGCGCAGCCGCGGCCGGGATGACCACGCCTCGCGCCGACGTCCGTCACGGCGGCGCCGAGGGTGGAAGAATGTCGCCATGGACGTAACGATCGACGTGGTCGACGACGAGCACGCGGGCGACCTGCTGACGGTCCGTCGTGCCGCGTTCGTCACCGAGGCCCAGATCTACCAGGACCCGCACCTGCCGGCGCTCACGCAGTCGCTCACCGAGCTGCGGGCCGACCTGGCGCGCGAGGACGTCGTGACGATCGGCGGATGGCTCGGGCACCGGCTCGTCGGCTCGGTCCGGGTCGAGCTCGGTGGGGACCGGGCCACCCTGAGCAGGCTCGCGGTCGTCCCCGACCTGCAGAACCAGGGCATCGGGACCGAGCTGCTGATGTCGGTGCTCGAGTACCTCCCGGAGGAGACCTCCGAGGTGTGGATCTCCACGGGCCAGGACTCCATGCAGAACCTCGCGATGTACCAGAAGAACGGGTTCGAGCACCAGTTCGACCAGCACACCGGCGACCTCACGTACGCCTACCTGCGGCGCATCCTCGGCGAGGGGGAGCCGGTCGGGGCCAGCGCCGGCAGTCCCGAGTAGCCGGCACGGCGCCGGCGGCGCAGGCAGCGTCGAGCAGCCTGCACGGCGCCGAGCAGCCGCAGCCCGCGCGCTGGCACTCCACCCCCGTCGGACCGGTAGGCTGGCCGCGTCGTGACTGGCGCGAGGTGGATCCACCACCGGGGAGCGACGAACCGTGGCCCGCCACGGAGGCAGTCTTCGGCCGTCCGCCTGGGTCGGGGTCACCACAGTCGTGAGTCCTCACGCCGTGGCGTGACCGACCGAGGAGAGAGATGACCACCGAGACCAGCCCGACCGACCGCGCACTCACCGCACCGCTCGCGGAGGTGGACCCCGAGATCGCCGCCGTCCTCGACGGCGAGCTGACCCGCCAGCGCGAGACCCTCGAGATGATCGCGTCCGAGAACTTCGTGCCGCGCGCCGTCCTCCAGGCCGCCGGCTCCGTCCTGACGAACAAGTACGCCGAGGGCTACCCGGGCCGCCGGTACTACGGCGGCTGCGAGCAGGTCGACATCGCGGAGAACCTCGCGATCGATCGTGCGAAGTCGCTGTTCGGCGCCGGCTGGGCCAACGTCCAGCCGCACTCGGGCGCGCAGGCCAACGCGGCCGTGCTGCACGCACTCGCCTCGCCCGGCGACCCGATCCTCGGGCTCGACCTCGCCCACGGCGGCCACCTCACGCACGGCATGCGGATCAACTTCTCCGGCAAGCTCTACGACGTCGCCGCCTACGGGGTGGACGAGCAGACGCACCGCATCGAGATGGACGCCGTCCGGGAGGCCGCGCTGGCCCACCGCCCGAAGGTCATCATCGCCGGGTGGTCCGCCTACCCCCGCCAGCTCGATCTCGCGGCCTTCCGGGAGATCGCCGACGAGGTCGGTGCCTACCTGTGGACCGACATGGCGCACTTCGCCGGTCTCGTGGCCGCCGGGCTGCACCCGAACCCGGTCCCGCACTCGGACGTCGTCTCGACCACGATCCACAAGACGATCGGCGGGCCCCGCTCCGGGATGATCCTCGCGCGGGACCCCGAGCCGCTGGGCAAGAAGCTCAACTCCGCGGTCTTCCCCGGCCAGCAGGGCGGGCCGCTCATGCACGTCATCGCCGCGAAGGCGGTCGCACTCAAGCTGGCGCACGGCGAAGAGTTCAAGGACCGTCAGCGCCGGACCGTGCAGGGCGCCCAGATCCTCGCCGAGCGGCTCCTCGCCGACGACGTCGCCTCGACCGGGGTCTCGCTGGTCACGGGCGGCACCGACGTCCACCTCGTCCTCGTCGACCTGCGCGACCACGCGCTCGACGGCCAGCAGGCCGAGGACCTCCTGCACTCGGCCGGCATCACCGTCAACCGCAACGCGGTGCCGTTCGACCCGCGGCCCCCGCGCGTGACCTCCGGCCTGCGCATCGGCACTCCCGCGCTCGCCACCCGCGGGTTCGGCGAGAGAGAGTTCCGGGAGGTCGCCGACATCATCGCGATCGCCCTGCGCGACGGCCAGGCGGCCGACGTCGCGGCCCTGCACGCCCGAGTCGACGCGCTCACCGCCGACTTCCCCCTCTACGAGGGCCTGACCCAGTGACTGCGCGGCTGCTCCCCGGCGGTCCGGTCGCCGACGCCGTGCTGGCGGACGTCGCCGACCGCGCCGCCCGGCTCGTCGCTGCCGGCACCACCCCGGGACTGGGGACCATCCTCGTCGGCTCCGACTCCGCCTCCGCCGGCTACATCCGGATGAAGCAGGCCAAGGCCGCCGAGCTCGGCTTCACCTCTCCGCACATCCACCTCGGCGACGACGCGACGCAGGCCGACGTCCTGGCTGCCGTGCGCGAGATGAACGAGGCGGACGACGTCCACGGCGTGCTCCTCCAGCACCCCACCCCGCCGCAGATCGACTTCGACGCCGCGCTGCTCGCGCTCGACCCGGACAAGGACGTCGACGGCCTGCACCCGGTGAACATGGGCCGCCTCGCCCTGGGCATGCCCGGACCCGTGCCCTGCACGCCGGCCGGCATCGAGGCGCTCCTCGCGCACCACGAGATCCCGGTCTCGGGCCGCGAGGTGGTCATCCTCGGCCGCGGCACCACCCTCGGCCGGCCGCTCGGCCTCCTGCTGTCCCAGAAGCGGGCCACCGCGGACGCCGCCGTGACGGTCGTCCACACGGGCGTGCCGGACTGGGACCGCTACACGCGCAGGGCCGAGATCGTCATCGCCGCCGCGGGCGTCCCCGGCATCCTCAGGCCCGAGCACCTCTCGCCGGGTGTCACCGTGGTCGGCGGGGGAGTGCGCTACGAGGGCAGGAAGCTGCTGCCCGACGTCGACGAATCGTGCGCCGAGGTCGCGGGCGCCATCACCCCGCGGATCGGCGGCGTGGGCCCGACGACGATCGCGCTGCTGTTCCGCAACGCGGTCGAGGCGGCCGAGCGGGCCGCCGGGGCGGGCACGGCCGCGGGGGCGCAGCGCTGATCCCGGGAGCCCGGGCCCGCGGGTAGACCGACCGGGCGGCGTCCGAAGTTGCCGGGGCACGCGACCCCGGTTACGTTCGAGTGACGCTGCACACGATCCCGTGGAGGCACGTCATGGACCAGCCGCTGCACCTCGTCGTCGACGGCGCGGAGCGCGCCCTGTCGGTCGACCCGCGCACCACCCTGCTCGACGCGCTTCGTGACCGGCTGGGTGTGATGTCGCCGAAGAAGGGCTGCGACCACGGCCAGTGCGGGGCGTGCACCGTCCTCGTCGAGGGCCGGCGCCTCAACTCGTGCCTCGCGCTCGCCCTCGTCCATGACGGCGCGGAGATCACGACGTCGGACGGCCTCGCCGACGGCGACGAGCCCGGCGCACTGCACCGCGCCTTCCTCGAGCACGATGCGTTCCAGTGCGGCTACTGCACGCCGGGGCAGGTCTGCTCCGCCGCCGGCATGCTGCGGGAGGCGGCCGGCGGTGCGCCGAGCGCCGCCACCGAGGACCTCGACGGGCCCTCGGAGCTGACCGACGCGGAGATCCGCGAGCGGATGAGCGGCAACCTGTGCCGCTGCGGCGCCTACGTCAACATCGTCGCGGCCGTCCGCGACGTGGCCCAGGAGCAGCGATGAGACCGTTCGACTACGAGCGGGCGACCGACCCGCGCGGTGCCGTCACCGCCGTCGCGGACCGCCCGGACGCAGCGTTCCTCGCCGGCGGCACCAACCTCGTCGACCACCTCAAGCTCGGCGTGCGCTCGCCGGAGCTGCTGGTCGACATCAACCGGCTCGACCTGGCGAAGGTCGAGGACCTGGATGGCGGCGGCCTGCGTATCGGCGCGATGGTGCGCAACAGCGACCTCGCCGCGCACCCGCGGATCCGACGGCACTACCCGGTGCTCTCGCGCGCCCTGCTCTCCGGCGCCTCCGGACAGCTGCGCAACGCGGCGAGCACCGGCGGGAACCTGCTGCAGCGGACCCGCTGCGTGTACTTCCAGGACGTCACCACCCCGTGCAACAAGCGCGAGCCCGGCTCCGGCTGCTCGGCGATCGGTGGCTACACCCGGTACCACGCCGTCCTCGGAGCGTCCGAGCACTGCGTCGCCACCCACCCCTCGGACATGGCCGTCGCCCTGGCGGCGCTGGACGCCACCGTCGTCGTCCTCGGACCCGACGGTGAGCGCCGCCTCCCGCTCGTCGATCTCCACCGGCTCCCGGGCGACCGGCCCGAGGTGGACACCGTCCTCGCCCACGGCGAGCTGATCACGGCGGTGGAGCTGCCCCCGCCGTCACCCTCGAACCGCTCGACCTACCGGAAGATCCGCGACCGCGCGTCCTACGCCTTCGCGCTCGTCTCCGTCGCGGCGGTCGTGGACGTGGACGACACGGGCCCCGGGCAGAGGATCGCCGGCGCGCGGATCGCCCTCGGCGGCGTGGCCCACAAGCCCTGGCGGGCGCGCCTGGCCGAGGAGGTGCTGCGCGGCGCCGAGCCCACGGTCGACGTGTTCCGCCGCGCCGCCGACGCCGAGCTCGCGGCGGCGCAGCCCCTCGACGGCAATGCGTTCAAGGTCCCGATGGCGCGCGGCACCCTCGTCACCGTGCTGGCCGAGCTCACCGGCATCGAGGCGACCGGCGATGAGTGAGCTCCTGGCCGCCTCGGCGATCGGCACCGACCCGGCGCGGCTCGAGGGCGCCGACAAGGTCCGCGGCCGCGTGCCGTACGCCTACGAGCACGACGTCGGTGCCGCGTTGTACCTCCACCCGCTGCAGTCCGGCGTCGCGCGCGGGCGGGCGGCCGAGATCGACACCGCCGCGGCGGAGGCGGCCGAGGGGGTCGTGCACGTCCTCACCCCTCGCGACGCTCCGCCGCTCGGTGACACCTCCGACGGTGAGCTCGCCATCCTGCAGGGCGACGAGATCGGCTTCCGCGGCCAGTACCTGGGTGCCGTGGTCGCGACGACGCCGGAGGTCGCGCGGTACGCGGCCGGCCTGGTCGAGGTCCGATACGAGCACCAGGATCACGATGCCGACTTCCGGGCCGACCATCCCGCGGAGCGCGAGCCGGAGGGCGGCGCGGACGACGTCGAGGACGGCGACCTGGACGTGGCCCTGGCCGAGTCGGAGGTCGTCGTCGACGAGGTCTACTCCACGCCGATGGAGCACAACAACCCGATGGAGCCGCACACGACCGTCGCGCGATGGGACGGCGACCGGCTCACCCTGTGGATGTCGACCCAGGGTGCACACCCGGCGCGGAAGGCGCTCGCCCCCGTCCTCGGGATCGCACCGGAGCAGCTGCGGATCGTGGCCCCGCACATCGGCGGCGGCTTCGGGTCCAAGGGGCTGCCGCACGCCGACGCCGTGCTCGCGGCGCTGGCCGCGCGCGCCGTGCCCGGACGCGCGGTGAAGTACGCCGTCTCCCGGCAGCAGATGTTCGCGCTGACCGGCTACCGCGCACCGACGCACCAGCACGTGCGCCTCGGAGCCCGTGCCGACGGCACCCTCACCGCGCTCGGGTTCGACGCGGTCGCGATGTCCTCGCGCACCAAGGAGTTCACGGAGCTGGCGTCCAAGCCGGCGCGCATGATGTACGCCGGACCGAACCGGAGGATCACCCAGCGCGTGGTGCCGCTCGACGTCCCCGTGCCGTCGTGGATGCGCGCCCCGGGCGAGGCCCCCGGCATGGTGGGGCTCGAGATCGCGCTGGACGAGCTCGCCGTCCGTTGCGGCGTGGACCCGATCGTCCTGCGCGAGCGCAACGAGCCGGACGTCAACCCGACCAACGGCCTGCCCTTCAACCGGCGCCGGCTGATCGACTGCCTGCACGAGGGAGCGGCCAGGTTCGGCTGGGCCGACCGTGACCCGGCGCCGCGCTCGCGGCGCGAGAACGACTGGCTGATCGGCACCGGCGTCGCGTCGGCGCTCTACCCCTCCTTCCGTCAGCCCGGCTCGGCCGCGAGGATCCGCCGCACCGCCGCCGGCTACCGGGTCGAGATCGGCGCGGCCGACCTCGGAACCGGCACCTGGACCGCGCTGAGCCAGGTCGCCGCGGACGCGCTGGGCGTGCCGCTGGAGCAGATCGAGCTGCGGATCGGCGACACGGACCTGCCGAACGCCACGGTCGCGGGCGGCTCCAGCGGCCTGTCCAGCTGGAGCGCCGCCGTGCTGAGCGCCGCGGAGAGCTTCCGCCGCGAGCACGGCGCCGACCCCGCCCCCGGGGCCGAGTCGGAGGGGGAGGCGGGTCCCAACCCGGCGTCGAAGGAGATGTCGCTCAACTCGTTCGGGGCGCACTTCGCCCAGGTACGCATCAACGAGTCCACCGGCGAGATCCGGCTCGACCGCATGCTCGGCGTCTTCTCCGCCGGCCGGATCGTCAACCCGCGCACGGCCCGCTCGCAGCTCGTCGGCGGCATGACGATGGGCGTGGGCATGGCGCTGCACGAGAAGAGCGAGCTCGACCCGCGGTTCGGCCACGTCGTCAACCACGACCTCGCCGAGTACCACGTGCCGGTGAACGCCGACATCCCCGAGATCGACGTGAGCTGGCTGGACGAGGAGGACCCCGCCGCGGGGCCGTTGGGAGCGCGGGGGATCGGCGAGATCGGCATCGTCGGCGCCCCGGCCGCGATCGCCAACGCCGCCTACCACGCCACCGGTGTGCGGGTACGCGACCTGCCGCTGTTCGGGGACGCCTTCCTGTCCGCCTGAGCCCGCCGCTGCCACCGTGAGCCGGGCGTGGCACCCTGGCCCCATGAGGATCGCGACCGTCAACGTCAACGGAGTCCGGGCCGCCTACCGCAAGGGCATGGGGGAATGGCTGGAGGAGGCCGCCCCCGACGTCGTCCTCCTCCAGGAGGTCCGCGCCGACGAGACGATCCTCGCCGACCTCCTCGGCGAGGGATGGACGATCGTCCAGCAGGCCAGCGACCTCAAGGGCCGAGCCGGAGTCGCCATCGCCACGACGCTCGACGTCTCGGCCGTCCGCATCGGGCTCGGCACGGAGCAGGAGGCGCCGGTCGACACCGGACGGTGGGTCGAGGCCGACGTCGTCGCCCCCGGCCTGGAGGTCCCGCTCACGCTGGTCTCGGCCTACATCCACTCCGGGACGGTCACCGACCAGCAGAAGATGGACAACAAGTACGCCCACCTGCGACGCACGACCGCCCGACTGTCCGAGCTCACCGAGCAGCACAGCTCCGGCGAGCGCGAGGTCCTGCTGGCCGGCGACCTCAACATCGTCCGCAGCGAGCAGGACATCAAGAACTGGAAGGGCAACCACAACAAGACCTCCGGCGTCCTGGACGACGAGATCGCCTACGTCACCACGTGGATCGACGAGCTCGGCCTCGTCGACGTCCACCGCGAGCTCTCCGGCGACGTCCAGGGCCCGTACACGTGGTGGTCGAACCGTGGCAAGGCGTTCGACAACGACGCCGGCTGGCGCATCGACTACCAGCTCGTCACCCCCGGCCTCGCCGGGCGGGCCGAGTCCGCGCGCGTCGACCGGGCACCGAGCTGGGACACCCGCTGGTCCGACCACGCCCCGCTCGTGGTCACCTACCGCTGACCTGCACGTCACAGGGCGCCGAACAGCGCCGGTGTCGTTAGCCTGCTCGGTGTGAGCGAGACGACGGACGAACGGGCGGCATCGACCGCCGACGAGCCACGCACCATGAAGGACCGCGCGCTGGCGGCCTGGGGGTGGATCCAGCAGAGCAGGCTGTGGCGCGCCAACCAGCGCTACGGCACCGCGCGCGGCGCGATGCTCGCGGGCGGTATCGCCTACTCCGCGCTGTTCTCGATCTTCGCGGCCCTCGCCATCGGGTGGACGATCTTCTCCCGGATCATGGGCGGGAACGCCGAGCTGCAGCAGACCGTCATCGACGCCGTCAACGACGCCCTGCCGGGCATCATCGACGACGGGTCCAACGGGGGGCTCATCAGCCCCGACCAGCTCGTCGTCTCGACGGCGCTCAACCCCGCGTCGATCATCGCGTTCCTCGTGCTGCTGTGGACCGCGAGCTCCGTGATGAGCAACCTCCGCCTGTGCATCCAGGCGATGTTCGGCATCAACGCACCGCCGGAGAACTTCCTCGTCGGTCGCCTCGCGCGTCCGATCGCCGGGTTCTTCGTCCTCGCGCTCGCCGTCCTGGCCACCGCGATCGCCTCGATCGCCGTCAACACGATCGGCGAGACGCTCCTGTCGGCCATCGGGGTCGAGGGCTCCACCGGGCAGTGGCTCCTGCGCATCGGCACGCTCGCGGCCTCGTTCGTCGTCGACGCGGCCGTGTTCATCATGCTCATCTCGTTCACCGCGTCCGTGCGAGCACCCCGTAAGGACCTGCTGCTCGGCGCCGCGATCGGCGCGGTCGGCTCGGGCGTCCTGCGAGCGCTCGGCACCACCGCGGTCGGCGCCGTCGACAACCCGCTGCTCGCCGGTTTCGCGGCCATCGCCACGCTCCTGCTCTGGGTCAATCTCCTCGCCCGCCTCATGCTCTACGTCAGCGCGTTCATCGCGAACCCCCCGCTGCCGCAGCGCGCCGAGGAGCCGGAGGAGGTCCACTTCACCGAGCGGCCGAACTACATCACCGAGTCGGTCCCGGAGACCAAGGAGTGGCCGCACCAGCAGATCACCGGGGTCATCGACGTCGACCCCTCGCTGCACCCCGACGCCGTCGCCGCGCGCGAGCGCGAGGAGCGCCTCGCGGAGGAGATGGGGACCAACCCCGGCGGTGTCCTCGGCTCCCTGCGCGAGCGTCGCGTGCGCCGCCTCGAGGAGAAGGCCGAGCGGGCCCGCGCCGAGCTCGACGCCGACACCCGCCGGACCTACCGCAGGTACGGGCCGCGGTCGGAGCGATGACCGCCGAGCCCGGTGGCGACCGGTCACCTCCGATCCACGCCGTCGTCCCCGCCGGCGGTGCGGGCACCCGCCTGTGGCCGCTCTCCCGTCGCGACCGTCCGAAGTTCCTGCTCGATCTCACCGGGTCGGGTCGCACGCTCCTGCAGGCGACCGTCGACAGGCTCGCGCCGCTCGCGGAGACGGTCACGGTCGTCACGGGTGTCGCCCACGAGGTCGCCGTGGCCGAGCAGGTCGGCGACGGCGTCGACGTCCTCGCCGAGCCGAGCCCCAGGGACTCGATGGCCGCGATCGGGCTCGCCGCGGCGATCATCGGGGAGCGGCACGGGCCGGGCGCGCTCGTCGGCTCCTTCGCGGCCGACCACATCGTCTCCGACGACGCGGCGTTCGCGTCCGCCCTCGCCCAGGCGGCGGCGGCCGCCGGGCGCGACGACGTCTCCCTCGTGACGATCGGGCTGACCCCCGACCACGCCGCCACCGGGTTCGGGTACATCGCCGTCGGCGCGCCGCTGGGGGAGGGGCGGGCCCCCGACGCCCGCCGGGTGGGCAGCTTCGTCGAGAAGCCCGACGCCGCGACGGCCGCCCGCTACCTCGCCGGCGGCGCGCACCTGTGGAACGCCGGCATGTTCGTCGCCCGCGTCGGCGCCCTGACCGACGCGCTCGCCGAGCTGCACCCGGAGCTCGCGATCGGCCTCGGCGCGATCGGCCGTGCATGGGACACCCCCGAGCGCGACGCCGTGCTCGACGAGACCTGGCCGACCCTCACCCGCATCGCGATCGACCACGCGCTCGCCGAGCCGCTCGCGGCGGCGGGACGCGTCGCCGTCGTCCCCGCGGACCTGGGCTGGACCGACGTGGGCGACGCCGACGCCCTGGCCTCCGTGCTCGTCCCCGACGACCGGGGCGTGGCCGTCGGGACGGGCACCCGGGTCGTCGCCGAGGACTCCGACGGAGCGTTCGTCCACGCCGCCGGCCGGACCGTCGCACTGCTCGGCGTGCCGGGCGTCGTCGTCGTCGACACGGGTGACGCCCTCCTGGTGACGACCAGGGAGCGGGCCCAGGACGTCAAGGGCATCGTCGAGTCGCTCGACGGGCGCGGGCTGGGTCACCTCGGCTGAGCGCGGGCGCCGGGCCGGTGCGCGGACCGGGTCACCTCGGCTGAGCGCGGGCGCCGGTCATGGGCCCGAGTACCGTGGGCCGGTGCCCGCTCCCGACCTGCTGTCCGCCGTCGTCGCCTCGATCGACGCACGCACCGCCGACCTCGTCGCGTGGCGACGCCGGATCCACGCCCACCCCGAGACCGCCTACACCGAGCACGAGACCGCCGCGTTCGTCACCGAGGTGCTCACCGGCGCCGGGCTGAGCCCGCGGCGGGTGGCCGGCACCGGGGTCGTCGTCGACCTCGGGCCCGACCCGCGGCGGGAGCGACCCGCCCCGCCGGAGGGGGCGAGCACCCCGGCCGACCGCTCGCGCCGCTCCGGCGGCCGGCACGTCCCGGGCGGACGCTTGGCGCTGCGGGCCGACATGGACGCCCTGCCCGTCCCCGAGACGACCCGGCTGTCGTTCGCGTCGAAGCGCCGGGGGGTGGCCCACGCCTGCGGGCACGACATCCACACCACGGCCCTGCTCGGGGCCACCCTCGCCCTCGCGGAGCTCGACGCGAGAGGGAGGCTCCCGCGCGGCGTGCGAGCGATCTTCCAGCCCGCCGAGGAGGCCCAGCCCTCCGGCGCGCGCACGCTCGTCGAGCACGGCGTGCTCGAGGGGGTCGGCGGCATCTTCGCGCTGCACTGCGACCCCAAGCTCGACGTCGGCCGGCTTGGCACCCGCATCGGCGCCATCACGGCCGCGTCCGACGCCGTGACCGTCCACGTCCGCGCCGACGGCGGGCACACGTCCCGGCCGCACCTGACCGGTGACGTCGTCAACGCCCTCGCCACGGTGGTCACCGGCCTGCCCGCCGTGCTCCGCCGCCGCCTCGACCCGCGCATCGGCGTGGACCTCACCTTCGGGTCCGTGCAGGCCGGGAGCGCGCCCAACGCCATGCCGTCCACCGGCGTGCTGCGCGGCACCCTGCGCTGCCTGGACGCCGACGCGTGGCAGGAGGCCGGAGCTCTCGTCGAGCCGGCGGTGCGCGCCATGCTCGAGCCGTTCGGCGTCGAGGTCGACGTCGAGGTGCTGCAGGGCATCCCGCCGGTCGTCAACGACGAGCGCGCCACCCGTGCGCTGGACCGCGCGGCCAAGGCCGTCCTCGGGGAGTCCGCCACCGAGCTGACCGAGCAGTCCCTCGGCGGGGAGGACTTCGCGTGGTACCTGCGGCGGGTCCCCGGCGCGCTCGCCCGGCTCGGCACCCGGACGCCCGGCGGTACCACGTACGACCTGCACCGGGGCGACGCCGAGTTCGACGAGCGGGCGATCGCCGCGGGCGCGAAGGTGCTCGCCGGGGTCGCGCTCACCGAGTCGGACGTCCCGGCGCCGACCCCCTGACGTCCCACCTGCCGGACCCGCGATCCAGCAGGTGAACGCCTCGTGACGACGGGGCGACGGAGCGGTGACCGACGCGACATCCGGGCCGGTCACGGATGCGCATCAAGTGGTCGGGAACGGTCCTTCGGGCCACTAGTGTGAGCCGCACTCACCCCGGGGCGACGGCAATCGGAGCCGTCGCCGGATGGATCGGAGACCCCGTGAAGAAGACCCTCACACTCAGCGGCATCACCCTTGCCGCCGCCCTCGTGCTCGCCGCCTGCGGCGAGGCCCCCGACGAGGAGACCGACGCGGACAGCGAAGCTCCTGCCGACACCGGCGGAGACACCGGCGAGGACACCGGCGAGGCCGGCTCGGAGGCCGGCTCGGAGGCAGGCTCGGAGGCAGGCTCGGAGAGCGGCAGCGAGGCCGCCCCGGGCGGCGGTTCCGGCGACGGCGCCGACACCACTGCCTGCATGGTCTCCGACCAGGGCGGCTACGACGACCAGTCCTTCAACCAGTCCGGCGCCGAGGGCCTGGAGGCCGCGGTCGAGGAGTTCGGCGTCCAGACCATCCTCGTCGAGTCCCAGACCGACGCCGACTACACGACCAACGTCAACTCGCTCATCTCGCAGGGCTGCAACCTCGTCTTCGGCGTCGGGTTCCTCCTGGAGAACGCGATCGAGCAGGCCGCGAACGAGAACCCGGACGTCAGCTTCGCTCTCATCGACTCCGCGTTCGAGACGGACGACTTCGAGCCGGTCGAGCTCGAGAACGGGCGTCCGCTCATCTTCGACACGGTGCAGGCCGCGTACCTGGCCGGCTACGCGTCGGCCGGCATGTCCGAGACCGGCGTCGTCGCCACCTTCGGCGGCATCCAGCTGCCCTCGGTGACGATCTTCATGGACGGCTTCGCCATGGGCGTCGACGCCTACAACGAGGACAACGGCACCGAGGTCGCCGTCCTCGGCTGGGACGAAGAGGCCCAGCAGGGCTCCTTCACGGGTGACTTCGAGGACCAGGGGCAGGGTCAGACCCTCGCCGACCAGTTCATCGCCCAGGGCGCGGACGTCATCATGCCGGTCGCCGGCCCCGTGGGCCTGGGCGCCGCCGCGGCGGCCGAGGCGGCGGGCGACGTCATGATCGTCGGGGTCGACTCCGACTGGTACGAGTCCACGGACTACGGGTCGATCATCCTCACCTCGGTCCTCAAGGAGATCGGCCAGTCCGTCCAGGACACGGTCGGGGACTACGTGAACGACGAGTTCGACAACGAGCCCTACGTCGGCACGCTCGAGAACGGTGGTGTCTCCATCGCCCCGTTCCACGACTTCGAGGCCGACGTGCCGAGCGAGCTCGTCGACAGGCTCGCCGAGATCGAGGAGCAGATCATCTCGGGCGAGCTCGTCGTCGAGTCGGTCTCCAGCCCCCAGTAACGACCGAGAGGCGGCGGCGCTGACCGGTCGCCAGGTGCGCGGCGGCCCGGCCCTCACGGCCGGGCCGCCGTAGCGTCCACCGGGCGGCGATAGTCTGCCCGTCACGGCCGGGTCCGCCCACCGTCGCCCACCACCCGCACGACCGTCGGACCAACCGACCGAGCGAAGGAGCTCAAGTCCCGTGAAGCTCGAGCTGCGCGGCATCACCAAGGTCTTCGGACCGCTCGTCGCCAACGATTCCGTCGACCTCGTCGTCCAGCCCGGCGAGATCCACGCCCTCCTGGGCGAGAACGGCGCCGGCAAGTCGACGCTCATGAACGTCCTGTACGGCCTCTACCGGCCCGACGGCGGGCAGATCCTCATCGACGACGAGCCCGTCGAGCTCGACGGCCCGGGCGACGCCGTCGCCGCCGGTATCGGGATGGTCCACCAGCACTTCATGCTCGTCCCCGTGTTCACGGTGGCCGAGTCGGTCATCCTCGGCCAGGAGACGACCGGCCCGTCCGGCCTGATCAAGAAGCGCGACGCCGCCGCGTCGGTCCGCGAGATCTCCGCCAGGTTCGGTTTCGACCTCGACCCGGACGCGCGCATCGGCGACCTCCCGGTCGGCACCCAGCAGCGCGTCGAGATCGTCAAGGCGCTGTCCCGCAAGGCCTCGGTCCTCATCCTCGACGAGCCCACCGCCGTGCTCACGCCGCAGGAGACCGACGAGCTCATCGAGATCATGCGGGAGCTCAAGGCCTCCGGCACCTCGATCGTCTTCATCACCCACAAGCTGCGCGAGGTCCGTGCGGTCGCCGACACGATCACCGTGCTCCACCGCGGCAAGGTCGTCGACACCGTCGACCCGAGCACTCCCGAGGCCGAGCTCGCCTCGCTCATGGTCGGCCGGCCGGTCGAGATGCAGGTCGCCAAGGAACCGGCCAGCCCGGGCGAGGAGGGGTTCGCCGTCGAGAACGTCACGGTGCTCGACGACCGCAACCGGGTCGTCCTCGACGACGTGTCCCTCGACGTGCGCACCGGCGAGATCCTCGTCGTCGCGGGAGTGCAGGGCAACGGCCAGACCGAGCTGACCGAGATGATCCTCGGGCTGACCAGGCCCGTCCGCGGCCGGCTGACCCTCGGCGGGAAGGACGTCACCAGGCAGCGCGTCAAGCAGCGCCTGCACAGCGGCCTCGGGTTCGTCCCCGAGGACCGCTCGCAGGACGGCATCATCTCCTCGTTCACCATCGCCGAGAACTTCATCCTCGATCTCTACGACACCAGGCCGTACGCGTCCGGACCCTCGATGAAGCCCCGCGAGATCGCCCGGAACGCGCAGGAGCGCACGGAGGAGTTCGACGTGCGGCTGACGTCGGTCGACGACCCGATCTCCACCCTGTCGGGCGGCAACCAGCAGAAGGTCGTCATGGCACGGGAGATGTCGAAGTCCCTGCGCCTCTTCGTCGCCTCGCAGCCCACGCGCGGGGTCGACGTCGGATCGATCGAGTTCATGCACCAGCGGATCGTCGCCGAGCGCGACGCCGGCACGCCCGTCCTCATCGTCTCCACCGAGCTCGACGAGGTCGTCGCCCTCGCCGACCGCATCGCGGTCATGTATCGCGGCCGAGTGGTGGGCGTCGTGCCGGGCGACACCGATCGCGACACGCTCGGCCTGATGATGGCGGGCGTGCCCGCCGACGAGGCGGCCGCGCAGGCTGCCACGCACCACACGACACTCGGTGCCGCGGACCAGGAGGAGGCCTCGTGAGCGAGTCGAACGACGCCGCGGGACGCACGCCCGGCGACCCGCCCGCGCCCACCGCCCCGGTGCCCGACCCCGGCGAGCCGGAAGCCACCACGGCCGGACGGCGCCGTGACTGGCCGGGCACGGTGCGTGACATCTCGACCAAGGGCTGGCTCGTCACGCTGCTGGCCATCGTCGTCGCCCTGGTCGTGGGCTCGCTGCTCGTCATCGTGTCCTCGCCGCGGGTGGCCGAGACGTCGACCTACTTCTTCGCGCGGCCGTGGGACACGATCTACGCGTCGATCGACGCGGTCTACGGCGCCTACCAGGCCATGTTCCGCGGATCCATCTGGGACTTCCGGGCCGACACGCTCACCGGCGCCCTGCAACCCCTGTCCAACACCCTCGTCAACGCGGTGCCGCTGATCCTGGCCGGGCTCGGCCTCGCCATCGGCTTCCGGGCTGGCCTGTTCAACATCGGCGGCCAGGGGCAGATCATCCTCGGCGCCATCGTGGCGACCTACATCGGGTTCAGCTGGGAGCTGCCCTTCCTCGTGCACCTGCTGATCGCGGTCCTCGGCGGCGCACTCGGCGGAGCGGCCTGGGCATCGATCGCCGGCCTCCTCAAGGCAAGGACCGGGGCGAACGAGGTGATCGTGACGATCATGCTCAACTCGATCGCCGGGTTCCTCATCCTCTACGTCCTCAAGACCACGGTCTTCGGCGGCGAGCGGCCCAACGGCCAGACCTCCTTCCGGGTCGACCCCGACGCCACCTACCCGCTGCTCCTCGGGGCCGACTTCCGCCTCCACGCCGGATTCCTCCTGGCGATCCTCGCCGCGATGTTCACCTGGTGGTTCCTCGAGCGGTCCACCTGGGGCTTCGAGCTGCGTGCCGTCGGGGCGAACCCGGAGGCCGCGCGCACGGCCGGGATCTCCGTCCCCAAGGCCATCTTCGTCGCGATGGCCGTCTCCGGCGCTCTGTGCGGGCTGGCCGGTACCGCGCCCGTGCTCGGCACCGAGCAGTACCTCTCCCTCGGGGTCGCCGGCACGTACGGGTTCGACGCGATCACGGTCGCCCTGCTGGGCCGGTCGCGCCCGTGGGGGACCTTCTTCGCCGGCCTCCTGTTCGGCGCGCTCAGGTCCGGCGGCACGCTGATGTCGACGACCAACACGACGCCGCTGGAGGGAGCGCCCGCCTCCATGCCGATCGAGTTCATCCTCGTCCTGCAGTCCGTCATCGTGCTCTTCATCGCCGCCCCGCCGCTCGTGCGCTGGATCTTCCGGCTGCCCGACCCCGCGCGGCGGAAGAAGCCGGCCGCGGCCTCGGCCCAGCGGTCGAGCACGACCGAGGGCGACGACCTCGCCCCGGCCGGCGCCGTCGGCACGGGACGTGGCACCGGTACCGGCGGCGCCACCACCGGCTCGAGCACCACCACGAGCACGAGCACGAACACGAGCACCCGGGAGGACTCATGAGCGCCGCCGTCGCCGATCCGCTCGCCACGCCCGGCGCCGGCCCGGTCCAGCAGCAGGTCCGTACCGAGCTCGCCGCGCGGAGCTGGCGCTGGCCGATCATCCACGCACTCCTCGCCCTGATCGTGCTCGGCTGGTTCCTGCCCCGCACACCGGAGGGAGCCACGACCTTCCAGTTCTCGCTGCGCAGCGACATCGTGCAGGTCCCCAACGCCGAGCTCCCGGGATTCACCACCGTCCTGATCCTGGGCCTGCTCGTCGTCGCGATCCTCGGCGCCGTCACGTTCCTCGCCTGGTCGCGCAGGCACATCACGGTGTGGCTGCACGTGGTCAGCGTCATCGCGCTCGTCGTCGCCTTCCTCACCTGGGTGGGGGCCGGACGGCCGACGATCATCCCGGTCACGTCGCTCATCGCGGGCGGGCTGGCCCTGTCGGTGCCGCTCGTGTTCGGCGCGATGTCGGGCATCCTGTGCGAACGGTCCGGAATCATCAACATCGCGATCGAGGGGCAGCTGCTGTTCGGTGCCTTCCTCGCGGCGATCGTCGCGTCCATGACGGCCTCGGCCTACGTCGGGATGCTCGCGGCACCGGTCGCCGGCGCGCTCGTCGGCGGCCTGCTCGCGCTGTTCACGGTGAAGTACCACGTCGACCAGATCATCGTCGGCGTCGTGCTCAACGTGCTCGTCCTCGGCCTGACGGGCTTCCTCTTCTCGACCGTGCTCTCGGGCGACGGTGCCGACCTCAACCAGCGGCTCCGACTGCCGGACCTCCCGATCCCGTTGCTGTCGGACCTGCCGATCGTCGGCCCGGTGCTGTTCAACCAGTCGATCCTCGTCTACCTCATGTTCGCCGGCGTCGTCCTGCTGCAGATCTACCTCTTCCGCTCCCGCTGGGGCCTGCGGCTCCGGTCGGTGGGCGAGCACCCCAAGGCGGCGGACACGGTCGGCATCGACGTCGTCCGCACCCGCGTGCGCTCGGTGGTCCTCGGCGGCGCCGTCGCCGGGCTGGGCGGGGCGTTCCTCACCGTGGGCTCCGGCCTCGCGTTCGGCAAGGACATGTCCGCCGGACAGGGGTACATCGCGCTGGCGGCCATGATCCTCGGCAGGTGGAACCCGGTGGGCGCGGTGGCGGCCGCCCTGCTGTTCGGGTTCGCGCGCAACGTCGGCAACGTCCTGTCGTCGATCAACTCGCCCGTACCGTCGGAGATCCTGCTCATGCTCCCCTACGCCGTGACGATCGTCGCCGTCGCGGGGCTCGTCGGACGGTCGCGAGCGCCCGCGTCGATCAACACCCCCTACATCAAGGACTGACGCCCCGCCCGACGACGAAGGAGGAGACCGATGTCCCGTCCCCATCCGAACGGCTCGGGTACGGCCGGCCCGGACACGGGCGGTGCGGACGCGGGCGACGCGGACGTGCTCGGCGCGGACGCGCCCGGTCCGGACGTGTGGCAGCGCCTGACGGCGCTCGCCCGCTCCGCGTGCTCGATGGCGTACGTCCCCTACTCGCGGTTCCCGGTCGGCGCGGCCGCGCTCGTCGACGACGGCCGGTACGTCTCGGGCTGCAACGTGGAGAACGCCGGGTACGGGGTCACCCTCTGCGCCGAGTGCGGCCTGGTCTCCGACCTCGTGCTCGGCGGGGGCGGCCGCCTGGTGGCGTTCGCCTGCGTCGGTGCCGACGGAGAGCCGCTCACCCCCTGCGGGCGGTGCCGCCAGCTCCTCGCGGAGCACGCCGCGCCGGGGATGGTCCTGGCCGTCCCGGGCGGGAGAGCCACCATCGAGGAGATGCTGCCCGGCGCGTTCGGCAGCGAGGACATCGACCGGATCGCGGCCTGGCGGGCCGACCGAGCACCTGAGGAGCCCACGTGACCGAGAGCCACGACGCCGTCGACGTCATCCGCACCAAGCGCGACGGCGCACGCCTGAGCGAGGACCAGATCGACTGGGTGGTCGACGCCTACACGCGCGGCGTCGTCGCCGACGAGCAGATGGCGGCCCTCGCCATGGCCGTCTACCTGCGCGGCATGGACGCCGCCGAGACGGCCCGGTGGACGGCCGCGATGATCGCGTCGGGGGAGCGCATGGACTTCTCCTCCCTCGGACGCCCGACGGCGGACAAGCACTCCACCGGGGGCGTCGGCGACAAGATCACCCTCCCGCTCGCGCCGCTCGTTGCCGTCTTCGGCGTGGCCGTCCCGCAGCTCTCCGGCCGTGGCCTCGGGCACACCGGTGGCACCCTCGACAAGCTCGAGTCGATCCCCGGCTGGCGCGCGGCCCTGACGAACGACGAGATCATGGGGATGCTCGACGGGGTCGGCGCGGTCATCTGCGCCGCCGGAACCGGCCTGGCCCCCGCCGACAAGAAGCTCTACGCGCTGCGCGACACGACCGGCACGGTGGAGGCGATCCCGCTCATCGCCAGCTCGATCATGAGCAAGAAGATCGCCGAGGGGACCGACTCGCTCGTCCTCGACGTCAAGGTCGGTTCCGGCGCGTTCATGAAGGACCAGGACCGCGCCCGCGAGCTCGCCACCACGATGGTCGAGCTCGGCGAGCGCGCCGGCGTCGCCACGACCGCCCTGCTCACGGACATGAGCGTCCCGCTGGGTCGCACCGTCGGCAACGCCCTCGAGGTCCGCGAGTCCGTCGAGGTCCTGTCCGGCGGGGGACCGGCCGACGTCCGCGAGCTCACCCTCGCGCTCGCCCGCGAGATGCTCGACGCCGCCGGCAAGGCCGACGCCGACCCCGCCGCCGCGCTCGACGACGGCCGCGCGATGGACGTGTGGCGGCGGATGATCGCCGGCCAGGACGGGGACCCGGACGCCGCGCTCCCGACGGCGCGCCACACCCAGGACGTCGTCGCCGAGCGCGCGGGGGTGCTCACGCGGCTCGACGCCTACGGCGTCGGGGTGGCCGCCTGGCGGCTCGGGGCCGGCCGGGCCCGGCAGGGCGACGCGGTGCAGTCCGGCGCGGGCGTGGAGATCCTCGTGCGACCCGGCGAGCCGGTCGCCGCCGGGCAGCCGATCCTCACGCTGCACACCGACGACGAGCCGCGGGTGGCCCGGGCCCTCGAGGCGCTCGACGGGGCCCTCGAGGTCGGCGACGCAGCCCCACCGGTCGGCGAGGTCGTGCTCGCGCGGATCTCGGGGTGACCCTGGCGCCGGACGCCACCGCGGGGCACGCTGGGCGCATGACGACGCCGGCGCCCCGCCCGTGGGCACACGTCACCCTGTCCACGCTGCTCGACCCGTTCGCCCGCCCCGTGCGCACGACGCCCCTGGCCAGGCGGCTGTCCGCGCTGGTCCTGCCGGCGCGCGCGGCGGGGCTCACCGAGGACACCACGCGTGCCGCGAGCGTCGGCGACGCGCGGCTGCTCGCCGGGGTCCGCGCGGAGATCGGCGGCGCGCACGCCGTCCAGCGGGACCGGACCACGTGCGGGTCGGCCACCCTCGTCGTCCTCGCCGCGCTCGGGGACCCGGCGCTGGAGCGCTGGATCGCGGACGGCACCCGGCCGGCCGGTGCGCGGCCCGAGATCCCGGACGACGCCGAGACCGCGGCCCTGGCCGGCGACGGCCTCACGCTGAACTCGCCGGAGCGTCGGTTCGACGCCGCCCAGCGGATCGTCAAGCGGAGGACCTCCCGGCGGGCGCTCGCGATCGCCGACTGGCCCGACCGGCTGGGCACGCCGCCCTGGGCGGCGGCCCGCGTGGCCCGGTTCCCCGGTGTGCGCTACCGGTGGACCCCGGTCGACGACCGCTCCGAGCGCGGGGCGCAGGTCCTCGCCGCCGTCCACTCCGCGACGCTGGCGGGCGTGCCCGTCCCCCTGTACACCTCGGGCGACCTCGGCGGCGGCCTCGGCGTCGCGGTGCCCCGGCACGTGGTGCTCGCCCTGCCTGCCGTCGACCGCGGGAGCGGACGCGGCGTCGACGACTCGGGCGCGCCGGTGCTGACGATCTACGAGCCCTCGCGCGGGCTCGACCACCAGGTGCCCGTGGCGGACCTGCTCGCCCGGTCCGTCCCGCTCAAGGCACTCGGTTCCTGGTCGCACGTCGCCTGGGCGCTGCTTCCCGTGCCCGCCACGCGCTGAGGGAGGATCAGGTCCCCCTCGGGCGTGCGGGCGGAGGGACGATCAGATCCCGATCGCGGCGGCGACGTCCTCGCGCAGCGCGGCCATCCGGAGGTCGGCCGCCTCACGGGCGGCCGCCAGGCCGGCCTGGCCGACCCCGACGACGACCTCGAGGTAGCACTTGAGCTTCGGCTCGGTGCCGGAGGGACGTACGACGACCCGGTCGCCGACCTCCGTCTCCCACACCACGCCGTCGGTCGGCGGCAGGTCCCGGGACCCGTGAACGAGGTCGAGCGAGACGACGACGGGGGAGCCGGCCAGGTCCGTCGGCGGCTGCTCGCGGACCTGTGTCATCGCCCGGGAGATGAGGGACAGGTCGGTGACCCGCACCGTGAGCGGGGCGGTGACGTGCACACCGTGCTCCAGCGCGAGGTCGTCGAGCAGGTCCTGCAGCGTGCGACCCTCCCGCCGCGCGGTGCCGGCCAGCGCGGCGAGCCGGACCGCGGCGGAGATCCCGTCCTTGTCCTTCACGCCCTCGGGGTCGACGCAGTAGCCGATCGCCTCCTCGTAGCCGAACACGATCCGCGGCGCGCGCGCGATCCACTTGAAGCCGGTGAGGGTGACCGCATGGTCGAGCCCGTGCGCGGCAGCGACCTTGCCGAGCAGCCGCGAGGAGACCACCGAGCTCGCGAGGACCGGCCGCTGCCCGGCGGCCGCCGGAGAGTGCCCGTCGCGGGCGTCCGACGCCGCTCGCGCGGCCTGTGTGCCGAGGAGCGCGCCGATCTCGTCGCCCGTGAGCTGGCGCCAGCCGCCCGCGGCGTGCGGCGCGGGGACGGCGGCCGAGCAGCGGTCGGCGTCGGGGTCGTTGGCGATGACGAGGTCGGCCCCGACGCGGCGGGCCGCGGCGAGCGCGAGGTCGAGGGCGCCCGGCTCCTCGGGGTTGGGGAACGACACGGTGGGGAAGTCGGGGTCCGGGTCCCGCTGCTCGGCGACCTCGCTCAGGTCGCTCGCACCGATGCGCGCCAGCGCCGCCCGCGCCACCTCGGCGCCGACGCCGTGCATGGACGTGTGGACGATCGTCAGCCCCTCGGCGGCGCCGCCGGGAGCGAGCGTGGCGACCCGGTCGAGGTAGGCGTCGACGATCTCCTCGCCGAGCCCCTCGCGCTGCCCGCGGGGCAGCTCGCGCAGGTCGCCTACGGCGGCGATCGCCTCGGCGATCCGTGCGTCCCAGGGCGCGACGATCTGTGCGCCGCGCTCCTCGGCCGGCACGGTGCGGCCACCGAGGTAGACCTTGTACCCGTTGTCGGCCGGCGGGTTGTGGGAGGCCGTCACCATGATCCCGGCGTCCGCGTCCAGGTGCCGCACCGCGAATGCGAGCACCGGGGTCGGCAGGGGACGGGGCAGGAGGAGCGCCCGACCGCCGGCTCCGGAGACGATCTCCGCCGCGTCGCGAGCGAACTCGTGCGAGCCGTGCCGTGCGTCGTGGCCGACGACCACGACCGGGCCGTCGCCGACGTGCTCGCGCAGGACGGCCACGAGTCCCGCAGTCGCCCGCGTCACGGTGGCGCGGTTCATGCGGCTCTCGCCGGCGCCGATCTCGCCCCGGAGCCCGGCGGTGCCGAACTCGAGGGGTCCGTCGAACCGGCTCGCGAGGTCCGTCGCCGCGTCGCGGTCGGTCCCCGCGAGCGCGATGAGCCCGGTGAGCTCGGCCCGGGTGTCCGGGTCCGGGTCCTGGTCGGCCCAGTCGCGGGCCCGGCCCATGACGTCCGGCCCCACGACGATCGGTGCGGTCTCGCTGTCCTGCGCATCGGTCATCCCCCGAACCTACTGCGCGCCGGGGCGGGCCCGCGACGCGGCGGGCCCGGTCTCCCGGTCTCCCGGCCGCCCGTGCGGCGCGGGCGGACCGGCGGGCAGGCGACCCGGCATGCGGACGACCCGGCCCCCCGTGCGGCGCTCCGGCTACGCGGACTCTGGGAGCATGGGCGCCGTGAGCCAGACGACCAGCGCACCGCCGACCGCAGGGGCCGCCCCCGCACCGACCACCGGCCCGAGCACCACGCCGCACGCCGGCACCGAACGTCCGGGCCCCTCGGAGGTCCGAGGCGGGTCCCGCGTCGTCATCCTCGGGGGCGGGCCGGGCGGCTACGAGGGGGCGCTGGTCGCGGCCCAGCTCGGTGCCCGCGTCACGCTGATCGAGCGCCACGGCCCGGGCGGGTCCGCCGTGCTGACCGACGTCGTGCCGTCGAAGACCCTCATCGCCACCGCCGAGTGGCTCACCGTCACGGACTCCGCCCACGAGCTCGGCATCCGCTCCGACGAGGTGCCCGAGAGCGGCATCGGTGACCTGTACGCCGATCTGGGGGTCGTCAACGCGCGGGTGCGCGAGCTCGCCGCCCGCCAGTCGGACGACATCCGCGGCCGGCTCGTACGCGAGGGCGTCGAGATCGTCGACGGCACCGGGGCCCTCGGCGGCGTCCTGTCCGCCGGCGGCACGCGTCGCGTCACCGCGACCCTGGCCGACGGCACCGTCCGCGAGCTCGAGGCCGAGATGGTCCTCGTCGCCACCGGCGCGACCCCACGGGTCCTGCCGACCGCCGAGCCGGACGGCGAGCGGATCCTCACCTGGGCGCAGATGTACGCGCTCGACGAGCTGCCCGAGCACCTGGTCGTCGTCGGCTCCGGCGTCACCGGCGCGGAGTTCGCGAGCGCCTACAACTCGCTCGGCGCCCGGGTCACGCTCGTCTCCTCCCGCCACCGGGTGCTGCCCGGTGAGGACGCCGACGCGGCCGGGCTCATCGAGGACGTGTTCCGGCGACGCGGGATGACCGTCCTGTCCCGCTCGAGGGCCGCGGCCGTGCGCCGGGTCGGGGACGGCGTCGAGGTCGAGCTCACCGACGGCCGGGTGGTCGAGGGCTCGCACTGCCTCGTCGCCGTCGGCGGGGTCCCCGCGACGGACGGGATCGGGCTCGAGGAGGCCGGTGTCGAGCGGACCGGTTCCGGGCACGTCGTCGTCGACCGGGTCTCGCGCACCCGCGCGTTCCGCGTCTACGCGGCCGGCGACTGCACCGGCGTGCTCCCGCTGGCCTCCGTGGCCGCCATGCAGGGCCGGATTGCCATGTGGCACGCCCTCGGCGACGCCGTCCAGCCGCTGGACCTGTCCATCGTGTCCGCCAACATCTTCACGGCGCCCGAGATCGCGACGATCGGCGCGACGGCCGAGGACTGCGCCTCGGGAAGCGTCGACGGGGCGATCTCGATGCTGCCGCTGGCCCGCAACCCGCGGGCGAAGATGCTCGGCATCGCCGACGGGTTCGTCAAGATGATCTCCGACCGGGCCACGGGCACGGTGCTCGGCGGCGTCGTCGTCGCCCCCCGCGCCAGCGAGCTCATCCTGCCGATCACGCTCGCGGTCACCCACCGGCTCACGGTGGACCAGGTCGCCAACGCGTTCACGATCTACCCCTCGCTGTCCGGGTCGATCACGGAGGCGGCGCGCACCCTCCACGTCGCCGGGTCCGAGTCATGACGCCGCGACGGTGGCTCGCGGCGGCGGTCTGCGTGGCGGGCCTGGCTGCCTGCTCGCCCACGCCCTCCGGCCCGACCGACGCGCCGTCCGGGTCGTCGGACGCGCCGTCCGGGAACGACGAGCGGGCCGAGGCGGAGGAGCTGCTGCGGTCGGAGGGCTAT
The DNA here is from genome assembly GCF_049856175.1 of Georgenia sp. Z1491. Lineage (GTDB taxonomy): Bacteria > Actinomycetota > Actinomycetes > Actinomycetales > Actinomycetaceae > JB111. The sequence continues at coordinate 86,950 of NZ_JBNDNA010000004.1, read as the reverse complement.
CTCGCGGACGACGGCTCGGTCGAGTTCGGGCCGGCCGGGCCCGGGACCGACGAGGTCGACGTGCACGAGGCCCTGTGCACCTACGTCTTCGGCGCCGAGGGCGAGGTCGCCGAGCGGGCGGGCCTCGACGAGGCGGTTCTCGCCGACGGCAGCGGCTACCGGATGCTGGGTGCCAACGGTTCGGGGGTCGAGTGCGCCTGGGGCGCGCCCGAGGCTCCCGTGCTCGTGCTGGCGTCCTGGGGGAGCAGCGACCGGTTCGACGACGACGAGGACGCGCTCGAGGTGCTCGTCGAGCTCCCCGACGGCGTCGGGGTCGCCCACTACGACCCGGACTCCGACGTGGAGCGTCTCCCGGCCGACGAGCTCGAGGAGTGGTTGACGGAGGCGCCCGCGGTCACGCAGTCGGTGTGACCCGCGGGGGAGACTCCGCGCGGGTGCGCCGGCGGTCCGGCTACCCTGGCTCGGTGAGCGACCCCGCCAGTACCGGCCTGCCCCCCACGAACGCCACGCAGCTTCCCGACCTCGCGAGCAGCGACGTCGTCGACCTGTTCCGGGCGGTGTGCGACGTCCCGTCCGTCTCGGGGGCCGAGGCGCCGCTCGCGGACGCGATCGAGAGCGCCCTGCGCGCCCAGCCGCACCTCGAGGTCCTGCGCGACGGCGACACGGTCGTCGCACGGACGCACCTCGGCCGTGCCTCCCGGATCGTCGTCGCCGGCCACATCGACACGGTCCCGCTCGCGGACAACCTGCCCACCGAGCTCGTCGAGGAGGACGGCGCCCAGGTGCTGGTCGGGCGCGGCACCGTCGACATGAAGGGCGGGGTCACGGTGGCGCTCTGGCTGGCGGCCCGCCTGACCGGGCCGCAGCACGACGTCACCTGGGTCTTCTACGACAACGAGGAGGTCGACGCCGACCGCAACGGCCTCGGGCGCGTCGTGCGGGAGCACCCGGAGTGGGTCGCGGGGGACGTCGCGGTCCTCGGGGAGCCCACGGCCGGCGGCGTCGAGGGCGGCTGCAACGGCACGCTCCGCGTCGACGTCACCACCCGGGGCGTCACCGCGCACTCCGCGCGGGCCTGGCGCGGCCACAACGCCGTGCACGCGGCCGGGGAGGTCCTCGAGCGCCTCGCGGACTACGAGCCGGCGGAGGTCGCCGTCGACGGCCTGGTCTACCGTGAGGGCCTCAACGCCGTCGGCATCACCGGCGGGATCGCGACCAACATGATCCCCGACGCCTGCACGGTGAGCGTCAACTACCGCTTCGCGCCGTCGCGATCGGTCGACGAGGCGGTCGAGCACGTGCGCGCCGTGCTCGCCGGCATCGACGCCGAGGTCGTCGTCACCGACGCGGCCGGCGGGGCCCGGCCCGGGCTCGACGACCCCGTGCTGGCCGCCGCCGTGGCCGAGCTGACCGGCGCGACCGGCGGCAGCGTCGGACCGAAGTACGGCTGGACCGACGTCGCCCGGTTCGCCGAGCTCGGCATCCCCGCGCTCAACTTCGGTCCCGGCGACCCGATGCTGGCCCACGCCGACGACGAGCGGTGCCCGACGGACCAGGTGCGCGACTGCGCCCGGGCGCTCGGCGCGTGGCTCGCCCCCGACCTCGATCTCGCCGCCGCGGGGCGGGGAGCCTGACCCGTGGCGGGGGTGCGCACCGTCCCTGGTCGGTGCGCCACACTGGTGCCATGAGCGCCGAACGAGGGCCACAGCGTCGGACCGACGACACGTACCGGAAGGGGCCAGTACTCCTGCGCCGCCAGCAGATCCCCGACCAGACGACCGACGCGCGCCTCCTCGCGCCCGACCAGGACGCCTCCTTCGTCCACCAGGACCCGTGGCGGGTCATGCGCATCCAGTCCGAGTTCGTCGAGGGCTTCGGGGCGCTCGCCGACCTGGGCCCGGCGATCTCCGTGTTCGGCTCCGCACGGCTGGGCGAGGAGTCGCCCGAGTACGAGATCGCGCGCGAGGTCGGCCGGCTGCTCGCCGGCGAGGGCTTCGCGACGATCACCGGCGGCGGCCCCGGCATCATGGCGGCCGCCAACCGCGGCGCGGTCGAGGGGGGCGGGCTCAGCGTCGGGCTGGGCATCGAGCTGCCGCACGAGCAGGGCATGAACGAGTACGTCGACCTCGGCGTCAACTTCCGCTACTTCTTCGCCCGCAAGACGATGTTCCTCAAGTACAGCCAGGGCTTCGTCGTCCTGCCGGGCGGGTTCGGCACGATGGACGAGCTCTTCGAGGCGCTCACGCTCGTGCAGACGCAGAAGGTGACGAGCTTCCCGATCGTCCTGGTCGGCACCGCGTTCTGGTCCGGCCTCGTCGACTGGCTCACCGACACCATGCTCGAGCGGGGCACCATCTCGGAGTACGACGTCGAGCTCGTGCCGGTCGTGGACACCGCCGAGGAGGCCGTCGACGCCGTCCTGTCCCGGGTGCACCGGCTCGCCGACGAGAAGCGGGCCCAGCAGGCCGCCGAGGAGGAGGGCGCCGGTCGGCCCGAGTAGCCGGCGATCCGGGACACTGGTCCGACGGTCCCGAGGTCGGACCACCCATGACCACCCGAGGGCGAGGAGCAGCGCGGATGACGACCAGGACCGAGGAGGACCTGCTGGGCGCGGTCGAGGTGCCCGCGGACGCGTACTACGGGATCCACACGCAACGGGCGATCGACAACTTCCGGATCAGCTCGTCGAGGATCAGCGACTTTCCCGCGATGGTGCGGGCGATGGTGCAGGTCAAGAAGGCGTCCGCGCTCGCCAACGGCGAGCTGCGCACGATCGAGCCGCGGATCGCGCGGGCGATCGCGGCGGGCTGCGACGAGATCCTCGTCGGCGGACGGTGCCTGGACCAGTTCCCGATCGACGTCTTCCAGGGCGGCGCCGGCACGTCGGTCAACATGAACACCAACGAGGTCGTCGCCAACCTCGCCCTCGAGACGCTCGGGCTGCCGAAGGGCCGGTACGACGTCGTCAACCCCAACGACCACGTCAACAAGAGCCAGTCCACGAACGACGCCTACCCCACGGGCTTCCGCCTCGCCGTGTACTCGGTGGTGCACGAGCTGCGGGCGGAGATCGCCCGCCTCGCGGACGCGTTCGGGGCCAAGGGGGAGGAGTTCGCGGACGTCCTGAAGATGGGGCGCACCCAGCTCCAGGACGCCGTGCCGATGACCCTGGGCCAGGAGTTCACCGCCTTCGCCGTGCTGCTGCACGAGGAGGTCCGCCACCTGTCCCGGCTCGCCGAGCTGCTCCTCGAGGTCAACCTCGGGGCCACCGCGATCGGCACGCGGCTCAACACCCCGACCGGCTACTCCGAGCTCGCCGTCGCCAAGCTCGCCGAGGTCTCCGGGCTGCCCGTCGAGCCCGCGGAGAACCTCATCGAGGCGACGTCGGACACCGGTGCCTACGTCTCCATGCACGCCGGGCTCAAGCGCGTGGCCGTCAAGCTCGGGAAGATCTGCAACGACCTGAGGCTGCTGTCGTCCGGCCCGCGCGCCGGGTTCAACGAGATCAACCTGCCCGAGCTGCAGGCCGGGTCGTCGATCATGCCCGCCAAGGTCAACCCGGTCATGCCCGAGGTCGTCAACCAGGTGTGCTTCAACATCATCGGCAACGACGTCACCGTGACGATGGCGTCAGAGGCCGGCCAGCTCCAGCTCAACGTCATGGAGCCGGTCATCGCCCAGGTGCTCTTCGAGTCCGTCGACCTGCTGCGCAACGCCTCGAAGGGACTTCGCGAGAAGTGCGTCGTGGGGATCACGGCGAACCCCGAGGTCGGTCTCGCGGACGTCCTGGGCTCCATCGGGATCGTCACCTACCTCAATCCCGTCATCGGCCACCACAACGGTGACCTCGTGGGCAAGGAGGCGGCCCGCTCCGGCCGGTCGGTGAAGGAGGTCGTGCTCGAGATGGGCCTGCTGGACGAGGCGCGGGTCGACGAGCTGCTCTCCAGGCGCAACCTCATGCACCCCGAGTACCAGGGCGAGATCTTCCCCGACGAGGACCCGGACACCTACCCGCGCCCCGACGGCTCGACGCCGGACGGCGAGATGGCTGCGCACTGACCGGCGTGGCAGGTCAGCGGGGAGGCCGGACCATACAGCACCCTGCTACCTCCGGCGCGTCTTGACCTAGAATGTACGAGGCCATGGTGCCCGCGCGGTCGGTACGGGGCAGGCCCCCGTCTCGCGGCGGGCCCGATGATGCAGGAGAACGAGAGGTGCGGCAATGGCAGCGATGAAGCCGAGGACCGGGGACGGGCCGCTCGAGGTGACGAAGGAGGGCCGCGGGATCGTCATGCGCGTCCCGCTCGAGGGTGGTGGCCGCCTGGTCGTCGAGCTCAACGCGACCGAGGCCGGCGAGCTGAGCGAGGCGCTCTCCGCCGTCGCCTCCTGACCGACGCACCACCTGCCGACGGCCGGCCGCCCAGCGGCCGGCCGTCGGCGTGAACGGAGGACCGCCGTGCGCACCACCGAGACCACCGGCCCGCAGGTCGACCTTCCGGACGTCCGCCTGCCGGAGCTGAGCGTGACCGACCGTCCGTGGGAGGAGGCGCTCGGCGGCGAACCGGCCCCCGGAGCGGTCGTCCTCCTCCTCGGGACCGACGGCCCCGGCCCGCGGGCCCGCGCCGTCGGCGAGCGCTACGGCGTCGACGTCGACGCGGAGTCCGAGGCCGGGGGCGGTGGGGCAGCGGGTGCCGTGCGCACGGTGCGCCTCCCGCGCGTGCTCGACGGCGTCGACGTCCCCTGGGCCGGCCTGCCCCCCGTGCTGCACCTGGTCCGCGCCGGCGCCGGACGGGCGTCGGACCTGCGCGCCGCCGGGCTGGCCGCCGGCCGCGCGCTCGCCGGCACCACCGCCGCCGTCGTCGTCGCGGAGGACCCGGGCGCGTCCGCGCCGGGCGAGAGCGCCGCGGCGTTCGCGGCCGGCCTGTGGCTCGACGCGTACCGGCTGCCGACCGCTGCGCGCGACGACTCCACGAAGGCCCCGGTCTCCGGCGTCGAGCTGATCGTGCCCGGCGGCCCGAACCCCGACGGCACCGCGCTGGCCCGCGAGGCCGTCACCGCCACCCACCGGGCGCGTGCGCTGACCGCGACCCGGTCGACACTGAAGAACCCCGCGTGGCTCGCGGCCGCCGCGCGCCACCTCGTCGAGGGTCTCGAGCCCGCGGTCCGCGCACGCGTGAGCGTCGACGTCCAGGACGAGCGGGCGCTCGCCGAGCGCGGGGCAGGGGCGATCCTCGCCGTCGGCGCCGGCTCGCCCACACCTCCGCGGCTGGTCACCGTGACCTGGATGCCGTCGGGTCCGGTGCGCTCACGGGTCGCCCTGGTCGGCAAGGGCATCACGTTCGACACCGGCGGCCTGTCGAAGAAGCCGACCGACGGCATGCTGACGATGACCACCGACATGGCGGGCTCGGCCGCCGTGCTGTCCGCCGTCCTCGCGGCGGCGCGTCTCGGCCTCCCGCACGCCGTGACCGCTGTCCTCCCGCTCGCGGAGAACTCCTTCGGCGGCGGCTCCTACCGTCCCGGGGACGTCGTGCGCACCCTGTCGGGGCGCACCGTCGAGGTGGCCAACACCGACGCCGAGGGGCGGCTCGTCCTCGCCGACGGCCTCACCCACGCGATCGAGGTCGCCGACCCGGACGTGATCCTCGACGTCGCGACCCTCACCGGTGCCGCTCGCATCGCGCTCGGCACGTCGACGACGGCGATGGTCGCCACGGACGACGAGCTGGCCGCGGACCTGTCCGCCGCCGGCGAGGCGGCCGGCGAGCGACTCTGGCGCCTGCCGATGCCCGCGGACTCCGAGGCGGCGCTGGACTCCGACCTCGCCGACCTCCGGCAGACGCCGCGCGCCGACGTGCACGCCGTGGGCGGCACGATCTTCGCCGCCCTGTTCCTGCGCCGGTTCACCGAGGGCCGGCGCTGGGCGCACCTGGACATCGCCGGGACCGGGCGCTCGACCGGCGGCACGCGGCTGCCCAAGGGGGCACCCACCGGCGTCGGTGCCGCGCTCATCGTCCGGTGGCTCGCCGAGCTCGGCCGGGACTCGACGCCGGAGGACTGACCGGGCGCCGGTGAGGGGCGGTATCGCGGACGGAGGATCAGATGCGGACGGCGGCCACCACGCCGGTACCCGCGGTGAGCAGCGTCGGCAGGAGCCGCTCGTCCTCCCGCAGGGAGCGGACGAGCTCGCGCGCCGTGACGGTCGTGTCGTCCCGCCGGGCTGGGTCGGCCACGCGGTCCCCGGACAGCGCGCCGGAGACGACGAGGACGCCGCCCGGGCGCAGCAGGCGGATCGACTGCTCGACCGCCTCCGGAGCCTCGGCCGGGTCGCCGTCGACGTGCACGAGGTCGTAGGCGCCGTCCGCGAGGCGCGGCACCACGTCGAGCGCCCGGCCCGAGATGAGGCGCGTGCGGGCCGGACGGACGCCGAGCGCGAGGAAGGACTCGCGGGCCGAGCGCTGGTACTCGCCCTCGACGTCGATCGTGGTGAGGACGCCGTCGGCGGGCATGCCGGACAGCAGCCAGAGGCCGGAGACGCCGGTGCCGGTGCCGATCTCGGCGACCACCCTGGCCTGGACGGTCGCGGCCAGGAGGCGCAGCACCGCACCGGTGCCCGGGGAGACGGGCGTGACGCCGAGCTCCTCGGAGCGTGCCCGGGCCCCGGCGATGACGTCCTCCTCGGGGACGAACTCCTCCGCGTAGGCCCACGACTGCGCCTTGTCGACCGACATTCGATGCTCCCTCCACACGGCACGGCGTGCCCGACTGCCCCCGATCGTATGCGCCGGGCCGCCGCACGCCGGGAGGCGGGCCGCGCACCGGCTGCCGCGGGGGACCGCTCCACCGCGCCCGTGCCACGACCAGCACCGCGCGGCGATACCGTATGCCCGACAGAAGGAGGGTCACATGGCCGACGAGAGACAGTTCCCCGCCGGGCCGGGTGCGCGTGACGACGAGCGGCACCCGGACGGACGCCAGGGTCCTGCGGACCCGACGCAGGGGGGCCCGTACTCGCGGTTCGCCCCGCCCGCAGAGCACGACGACGAGCCGGCCGGCCGGCACGCCCAGTCAGGCCCGCAGGGCGGGCCCGGCGCGCCGGACCAGCGCCCGGCGAACCCGGCCCGACCCATCGGCGCGCCGCGCGAGCGGGCCGAGGCCCGGGGCGAGCCCCAGGGTGACGGACAGTGGATGCCCACGGGGGCGCGGCAACCGATGCCGTCCGCCCGTCCGACGGGCACCGGCCCGCAGTACGTGGGCGCGGGCGGCGAGGCTCCGTCGAGCGGTTCGACGACCGGAGCGACGCGCCCCCTCGACGGCGCGTCGGAGACGACTCCGGGGGCCCCCGCTCCCGTCGGTGGCGCGGGCGCGGCCCGGACCGGCGCCGCACCCGTGGCCGGTGGTCCCCAGGGAGGTCACGGGGCTGCGGGTCCTCGTCCGCAGGGTCCCGGTCCCGGCGGCGCCGACCCGACCGCCCCGAGCCAGGGGGCGGCCGGCGCCGGTGCTGCGGGCCGTTACGGACCGGGCGGCGCCTCCGGTCCGGGCGCTCCCGCTCCCTCGGCCACTTCCGGCGCCGGTGCCCACGGCGCCGCGTCGTCCTCGGCCGCGTCCGGAGGTGGCCCGTCGGGCGGTGGATCCTCCATGGGCGGCCACGACGCCGCGTACCGGCCGGGTCACGGCTTCTCCGCACCCGCCGGGTCATCCGACCACGGCGCCGCCCCCGGCCCGGGCGCAGGGACCGGGCAGGGTTTCGGCGGCGGTTCGGGCACGTTCGGAGCAGGTGGGCCCGGCGCCGGCTCGGGGCCGGGCGGGTTCGGCTCCGGGGGCCACGGCCCGGGCGCCGACCGGAGCGCCGCCGCGGGCGGCGACGGCTCCGGGCCGGGACGCACGCGCCGCACGGGGGTCGCCGTACCGATCGTCGCCCTGCTCACGGTCGTCGCGCTCCTGGCCGGGCTCGTGCTCGGCGCCGTCGGGGGCCGCTGGCTGTTCCCGGAGGGGTCCACCGACGCCGCCGACGAGGAGGGGGAGACCAGCGACTCCGCGGAGTCCGAGAGCGGAGCGGTCGGGGTCGACCGCCCGGACGCCTCGGTCGCGCAGATCTCCGACATCGCGCTCGCCTCGACCGTCTACATCGAGGCCCGCAGCGGCCAGGTCGGCGGCACCGGCACGGGGATGATCTACTCCGAGGACGGCCTCATCGTCACGAACAACCACGTGGTCGAGCCCGGCATCGACGGCCGGCTCACCGTGACCTTCCACGACGGGACCCAGGAGGAGGCCGAGCTCGTCGGCCGCTCGCCGGGGTACGACCTCGCGGTCCTCCAGGTGCCGCGCGAGGACCTCACGCCCCTCGCGCTCGCCGACTCCGACGAGGTCGTCGTCGGTGACCTCGTCATCGCCGTCGGAGCCCCGCTCGGCCTCACCGGCACGGTCACCGCCGGGATCATCTCGGCCCGGAACCGGCCCGTGACCGCCGGGGCGCCGGGCGACGAGAGCTACATCAACGCGCTCCAGACCGACGCGGCGATCAATCCCGGCAACTCGGGCGGGCCGCTGCTCAACTACGACGGCGAGGTCGTCGGCATCAACTCGGTGATCTACGCGACGTCGGGCGAGGGCGGTGGAACTCCCGGCAGCATCGGGCTCGGCTTCGCCATCCCGTCCAACCAGGTGGAGATCACGGTAGGACAGCTCATCGAGGACGGGACCGCCTCCTTCGCCCAGATCGGCATCAGCCTCGACCCCAGCTACTTCGGCGAGGGCGTGCGCGTGGTCGAGGACGAGAACGGCATCGTGCCCGACGGCCCCGGCGACGAGGCCGGGATCGAGCCCGGCGACATCATCACCGCCGTCGACGGCACCCCCGTCACGGAGCCGTCGGAGGTCATCGTGTTCGTCCGGTCGCACCAGGGAGGCGACACCCTCACGCTGACGATCGAGCGCGACGGCAACGAGGAGGAGGTCGAGGTCACCCTCGCGGAGGTCGAGGAGGAGGTGTGATGCCCCCCGCCTAGGATGGGGTGCCATGGGGATCAGCGGGAGCGAGCTCGTCGTCCTGCTGCTCGTGGGCTTCCTCGTCGTCGGACCGGAGAAGCTGCCGGAGCTCTCGCGCCAGCTCGCGCGGGTCGTGCGGCGCGTGGTGGCCGTCGCCCGGGACACCGGGGACAAGGTGCGTGCCGAGCTCGGCGACGACCTGGACGACCTCAAGTCCCTCGACCCGCGACAGTACGATCCGCGCCGGATCGTCGCCGACGCCATGAAGGAGCCGGCGCGCACCGCCCGTCCTGCCACGCCGGCCGAGTACACGGGGGCGTCCTCCGGCGCCTCGGGTGCCGCCGCGGGGTCGGTGGCGTCGGGCCTCGCCGGCACTGCCGGGTACCCGGACGGCGCACCGGAGCGTCCGCGGGCCGACCCGGTCGACCCGACCCGCCCGGCGCCGTTCGACCCGGACGCGACCTGACCGGTCGGTGACGTCCGACCCGGACGCGACCCGACCGTGCGTCGGTCCTGCGGCGGCTCAGCTCTCCGCCGGCGCCTCCACCGACCCGGGGGAGCGCATGACGACCAGCTTGGTGACCATCCGCTGGCACAGCTCGTCGTCCTGGTTGAGGGTGCGGCACTCCACGACGACGATGCCGCGGTCCGGCCGCGAGCGTGAGGGCAGGATCTCCTGGACCGTGCTGACGACCCGGAGCGTGTCGCCCGGCCGCGTGGGGCGCGGCCACTCGAGCTCGGCCCCGGCGCCGATGACGCCGGCGGCCAGCGGCACGCTCTCGACGACGAGGCGCATCGTCACGGAGGCGGTGTGCCACCCGCTCGCGGCCAGGCCACGGAAGAACGACTCGTCCGCGGCCTCGGGGTCGGTGTGGAAGGGCTGCGGGTCGTACCGGCGACCGAACTCCACGATCTCCTCGGCCTCGAGGCGGTAGGTCGCGCTCGTGATCTCGTCGCCGACCGTGAGGTCCTCGAGGTACAGGCCGGTCGCGGTCATGCGCGGTGCTCCTTGGTCATGGGTGGCTCTTCGACACGCGTGGCCGCGTCGACGGGTGGTGTGCGGGTGCGTCGGTGGCGCTCAGACCGGGGTGACGCCGAGCGACCGGCCGGCGAGTCCCCGCGCGCGGGTGCCGAGGCGGCTGGCGAGGTCGAGGAGGGCCACGGTCGCGGGGGACGACGCGGCGGCCGGGGAGACGGTCGCCGGGACGCCGGTGTCGCCGGCCTCACGGACCGGGACCTCCAGCGGGAGCTGGGTGAGCAGCGGGACGTCGTAGCCGAGCGTCTCGCTGAGCCTGCGGGCCGTCTCCGCACCGCCGCCGGAGCCGAACAGCTCGGTGCGCGTGCCGTCGGGCCCTTCGAACCAGCTCATGTTCTCCACGACGCCGACGACCTTCTGCCGGGTCTGCTCGGCGATGGTGCCGGCGCGCTCGGCCACCTCGGAGGCGGCGACCTGCGGGGTGGTGACCACGAGGATCTCCGAGCCGGGCAGCAGCTGCGCGACCGAGATGGCGATGTCCCCGGTCCCGGGCGGAAGGTCGAGGAGGAGGACGTCGAGGTCCCCCCAGTAGACGTCGGCGAGGAACTGCTGCAGCGCCCGGTGGAGCATCGGCCCGCGCCATACGACGGGGCGGCGGTCCTGGACGAACATGCCGATCGAGATGACCTTCACGTCGTGCTGGACGGGCGGGAGGATCATGTCGTCGACCTTGGTCGGTGGCAGCTCGACCCCGAGCATGCGTGGGATCGAGAAGCCGTAGATGTCGGCGTCGAGGACCCCGACCTTGAGGCCGGTCGCGGCCATCGCCGTGGCGAGGTTCGCGGTGACCGTCGACTTGCCCACGCCGCCCTTGCCGGACGTCACCGCGTAGATGCGCGTGAGGTTGCCGGGCTTGCTGAACGGGATCTCGGGCTCCGGCACGCCGCCCCGGAGCTGCGTCTTCAGCTCCTTGCGCTGCTCCTCGGTCATGACGCCCATCGCGACGCTGACGCCGCTCACGCCGTCGAGCGCGGCGACGGCGTTCGTCACGTCGCGGGTGATCGTGTCCTTCAGCGGACAACCCGCCGTCGTGAGGTCGATGCCGACCTCGACGTCACCCGCCTCCCCGATGTCGATGCTGCGCACCATGCCCAGCTCGGTGATGGGGCGGCGGATCTCGGGGTCGATGACCTTTGTCAGCTCGGCGCGGACGGACTCGATCGTGGGGGCGGTCATGCCTCCATGGTAGGCAGCCCCGGGCCCGCGTCCCGGTGCGTCTGGTCACCCCGACCGGGGGCGTCCGGACCGGCGTCGCCCGCGGGGCCGGCGCGTCCGGCGCCGTCGCGGGTGTCGTCCCGTGGGGCGTGCGCGTCGTCGGTGACGGTCCCGCGCAGCCCGGCCAGCTCCTTCTCGAGCTCGACGATGCGGCGGTCCCGGTCGGCGACCTCGTCGGCGAGCAGGTCGCGCAGCTCCGAGCGCACGAAGTCCCTGGTGGCGACCTCGCCGACGGCCATGCGCAGCGAGGCGATCTCCCGCGTGAGGTACTCGGTGTCGGTGAGGTTGCGCTCGGCCCGCTGGCGGTCCTGCTCGGCCGAGACCCGGTCCCGGTCGACCTGGCGGTTCTGCGCGAGCAGGATGAGCGGGGCCGAGTACGACGCCTGGAGCGACAGCATGAGGGTCAGGACCGTGAAGCCGAACTCCTGCGAGTCGAACCGCAGGTCGGCCGGCCCCCACGTGTTCCAGGCGAGCCACACGACGACGAACACAGTGAGGTAGATGAGGAACCGCGGCGTGCCGAAGAACGTCGCCACGGACTCCGAGACGCGCCCGACCCGGTCGGGATCGCTCGTGCGACGCAGGAGGCGGGGGCGTCTGGTCGTCGGTGTGTCGAGCCGGTCAGTCATCGGTTCGCCGCTCCTCCACGCTCTCGTCCATGGCCTCGTCGGTGACGTCCCCGTCGGCCTCGCGCCAGTCCTCGGGCAGGAGGTGGTCGAGGACGTCGTCGACGGAGACGGCGCCGAGGAGGCGTCCGTCCTCGTCGCCCACCGGCAGCGCGGTGAGGTTGTAGGTCGCGAGCAGGCGGGTCACCTTCCCGAGCCCGTCGGTGGGCAGCACCGGGTCGATGTCCGTGTCCAGCAGCGTGCCGACGGCCGTGACCGGTGGCTCGCGCAGCGCGCGCTGGAGGTGGACAACACCGAGCAGCCGCCCGGTCGGTGTCTCCAGCGGTGGGCGGACGACGAAGACCAGCGCACCCAGGGCGGCGGGGACGTCGCGGCGGCGCGCGTGGGCGAGCAGCGTCGCGACGGTGGCCTCCGGCGGGAGGATCACCGGCTCGGTCGTCATGAGGCCGCCGGCGGTGTGCTCGTCGTAGGCCAGCAGGCGGCGCACGTCCTCCGCCTCGTCCGGCTCCATCCGCTCGAGCAGTGCCGCGGCCGTCGACTCGGGGAGCTCGGACATGAGGTCGGCGGCGTCGTCGGGCTGCATGACGTCGAGCACGTCGGCCGCCCGCTCGAGGTCGAGGCCGGAGACGATGTGGACCCGGTCGTCCTCACCCATCTCCTCGAGCACGTCGGCGAGGCGCTCGTCCGGCAGCTGGGCGGCGACCTCGAGCCGGCGGTGGTCGGGCAGGTCGTGCAGGACGTCCCCGACGTCGGCCGGCTTGAGGTCGGTGAGCTGGGCGAGCAGGGACTCGGTGCCCTGGGACAGCGTCGCACCGGTGAGGTCGGTGATGCCCTCGATCCCGACGACGAGGGTCTCCCCGCGCTGGAACGTCGCCCGGGGCCGGTGGCGGCGGACGAAGACCTTCGTCACGAGCCAGTCCCGGTTGCGCTGCTGCTCGATCGCGAGGTCGAGGACGGTCGCCTCGCCCGAGCCGTCGGCCAGCGTGACCCGTCGGTCGAGGAGCTCGCCGACCACCTGGCGCTCCGCCGCTCTTGGCTGGAACCGGCGCAGGTTGAGCAATCCGGTGGTGATGACGGCCCCGGGCTCGATCGCCGTGACGCGGGTCAGCGGCACGAAGATGCGGCGCCGGCCGGGCACCTCGACGACGAGCCCGACGGCGCGCGGCGCGGCCCGGACCCGGGTGAGCAGGACGACGTCGCGCACCCGCCCCACCTGGTCGCCGATCGGGTCGAAGACGGCGGTACCGGCGAGCCGGGCCACGTAGACGCGCGCGACGGTGGTCGGTCGGGGCGTGGTGGCTGTCACGAGCGCAGCGTAACCACGGGCGGGCAGGTCGCACGCGGCGGACGGCCCGCGGGGCGCGGTGGCGGACGGTGCGCGGTGCGCGGTGCGCGGTGGCGGCCGGGTCGGGGCGAGCGGGATACTGGGCCCATGTCCATCACGAACCAGCCGCTCGGTGCGAAGGCGCAATCGATCCCCACGGGGGTCCAGATCTCCGCCTACTCCAGCTACGAGGAGGCGCAGCGGGCCGTCGACCACCTCTCCGACAACGATCACGACGTGCGTCTCGTGTCGATCGTGGGGGAGGACCTGCGGCTCGTGGAGCGCATCACCGGGCGGCTCGACTACGGGAAGGTGGCCGGCTCCGGCGCGCTCACCGGAGCCTGGTTCGGTCTGATGATGGCTCTGGTCATGTGGCTGGTCATCGGGAACTTCGGGCTCGTCGACTTCGTCATCCCCGTGCTCGTCGGCGCGGCCTTCGGCGTGCTGCTGGGCATCGTCAGCTACGCGGTCCGGCCCAAGACCCGCGACTTCACCTCGGCCAGCACGGTCGTCGCCAAGCGGTACGTGGTCATCGCCGGTCCGACGGCCGCCGACGAGATGCGCGCCGCCCTGAGCTCGGCGGGCCTGATCGGCGACGCGCCCGCCACGACCGCCCGGGCGCAGGCGGCGCCCTCCGGCGCGGGCGGGCCCGCGGGCCCGCACGGCGGCGGTGCCTATGGCGCCGGCGCTCAGGGTGCCGGCGGCGCTGCGGCCGGTGTCGGCGGAGCTGCGGCCGGCGGCGGCCAGGACGCCTGGACCCCGGGCGCCCGTGGGACCGGCAGCGCGCCCGGAGAAGTGCAGCAGGACACCGGTGTCGAGGATCAGCCCGGCCGCCCGGCGCCGACCGGCTTCGCCCCCGGCGTCGACGGCACGCCGCGCTACGGCGCCCGCCTCGAGGACCTCACCCCGGAGCAGCGCGCACACGCCGAGGCCCAGCTGCGTGAGGCGGACGAGCACCGAGGGGCCGCGGAGAACCGCCCGGCCACCGAGGCGGGCGGGCCCGACCAGCCGTGAGCATCCCGGTCGGCCTCTCCACGGCCTCCGTCATGCCGGGGTCGGTGGAGGACACCTTCGCCATGGCGGCGGAGCTCGGCTACGACGGCGTGGAGATCATGGTGCTCACCGCGCCCGAGTCCCGCGAGCCACGCCTCATCAACGCGCTGTCGCGGAAGTACGGCCTGCCCGTGCACGCGATCCACGCGCCCACGCTGCTGCTCACGCAGGGCGTGTGGGGCCGCGACCCGTGGGAGAAGGTCGACCGGTCGGTGGACCTCGCGGGGCAGGTGGGTGCCGACGTCGTCGTGCTGCACCCGCCGTTCAGGTGGCAGCGGAAGTACGCCCGCCAGTTCGTCGACGCCGTCGCCGAGCGGGAGGCGACGCGCGACGGCGTGCGGCTCGCCGTGGAGAACATGTTCACCTGGCAGGCCCAGGCCGGCGGCGCGCACGTCAAGGCCTACTCACCGGGCTGGGACCCCACCGAGCACGACTACGGCTCGGTGACGATCGACCTGTCCCACGCGGCGACCTCCGGGATGGACGCCGAGGCGACGATGGCGATGGTCCGCTCGCTGGGGAAGAAGCTCGCGCACCTGCATCTCACGGACGGCTCCGGGACGATCAAGGACGAGCACCTGGTGCCCGGTCACGGCAACCAGCCGTGCGCCGAGGTCCTGGCCCACCTGCGGGACACCGGGTTCGGCGGCTCCGTGGTCGTGGAGATCAACACCCGGTCGGTGTCGTCCCTGCAGCGACGCACGATGTGCATGGAGTCGCTCAGGTTCGCGCGCGAGCACCTGGCCGCGGACCGAGCGGGGTAGCCGGAGCGCGGCCGTTCCTCGGGGACCGGGCAGGGGTGTCGACGACCGGGCGGGCGCTCAGCAGGCCTGCTCGGTCGACGAACCCGCCGCCCCGTCGTGGACGGTCGACCACGCGAGCGAGGTCAGCCGCGCAGGTCTGCCATCCACGCCTCGATCGCGCTCGGCGTGCGGGGCAGGGCGGCCGACAGGTTCTCCACCCCGTCCTCGGTGACGAGCACGTCGTCCTCGATCCGCACGCCGATCCCACGCAGCTCCGTGGGCACCTTGAGGTCGTCGGCCCGCAGGTACAGGCCGGGCTCGATCGTGAACACCATGCCCGGGACGAGCTCGGCGTCGAGGTACATCTCCCGGCGGGCCTGCGCGCAGTCGTGGACGTCCAGGCCGAGGTGGTGCGACGTCCCGTGCACCATCCACCGGCGGTGGTACTGGCCGTCGGGCTCGAGCGACATGGCGGCGTCGACGGGCAGCATCCCCCACTCGGCCAGGCGGGCGGCGACGACCTCCATCGCCGCGGTGTGGACGTCACGGAACCGGACGCGCGCGCCGCCCTCGCCGACCCGGGCGGCGACGGCGAAGGCCGCGTCGGCCGCGTCGAGGACCGCCTGGTAGACCCGGCGCTGCGGCTCGGTGAAGACGCCGTCCACCGGGAGCGTGCGCGTGACGTCGGCGGTGTACAGGGAGTCGACCTCGACGCCGGCGTCGAGCAGGAGGAGGTCGCCGGGCCGGACCTCGCCGTCGTTGTGGATCCAGTGCAGCGTGTTCGCGTGGTTGCCGGCGGCCGCGATCGTCTCGTAGCCCATGCCGTTGCCGTCCTCGCGGGCCCGGGCCGCGAACGCCCCCTCGACGACGCGCTCGCCCCGCTCGTGGCCGGACGCCCGGGGGAACGAGCGGACCACGTCCTCGAAGCCCCGGGCGGTGGCGGCGACCGCGGAGCGGATCTCGCCGACCTCCCACTCGTCCTTGACGAGCCGGATCTCGGACAGCCGCTCGGTGAGCTCGGCGTCCGCGCCGGCGGTGCTCGTGAGGCCGGCCTGCGCGCGCACCTCGTCGACGAGCGCGGTGACCGCCCGATCGGCGCCGGTGACGAGGCGGACCTGCACCTGCCCGACGCCGGCGTCCTTGGCGAGGTCGTCCCGCAGGGTGTCGATGTGCGCGGTGCGCAGGCCGGTGGCGGCAGCGACCTCCTCCAAGGAGGGCCGCACCCCGACCCACAGCTCGCCGTACCGGGAGTCGGCGTAGAACTCCTCGGTGTCCTTCCCGGCCCGCGGGCGGAGGTACAGGACGCCCTCGTGGCCGTCGCCCTCGGGGTGCAGGACGAGCACCGAGTCGGGCTCGGTCGCCGCGCCCCAGCCCGTGAGGTGGGCGAACGCCGAGTGGGCGCGGAACGGGTGGTCCGTGTCGTTGCTGCGCACGCGCAGGTCGCCGCCCGGGAGGACCAGCCGCTCGCCGGGGAGCTCGAGGGAGATGGCCGCGCGCGCCGCCGCCGCCGTGTCCGCGGACGGCAGGCGGTCGGGCAGCGGGGCCTCCGTCTCCTCCCAGCCGTCGGCGATGAAGGCACGGAACGCCGCCGAGCTGGGGCGCTGGGACCGGTTCGAGCCGCGGTCCTCGACGGGCTGGCCGTCGGCGGGAGTGGCGGACCGGGTGGCGTCGGAGGAGGAGGTCATGCCCCCATCGTCGCACCGCGCGCGCCCGTACACTCCGTCCGGTGACGACGGCGCGGATCGACCCCCACACGCACTCGACGGTCTCGGACGGCACCGACAGCCCGACCGGACTCGTCGAGGCGGCCGCCGCCGCACGCATCGACGTCCTCGGCGTCACCGACCACGACACGACGGCGGGCTGGGCCGACGCCGTCGCGGCGGGGGAGCGCCTCGGCGTGACGATCCTGCGCGGCATGGAGGTCTCCACCCAGCACGAGGGACGCTCGATCCACCTGCTGGCCTACCTGTTCGACCCCGGGCATCCGGGCCTGCTCGCGCGCACCGAGCGGGCCCGCTCCTCCCGGCTGGACCGGGCCCGGATGATGGTCGAGCGCATCGCCGTGGACTTCCCGATCACGTGGGAGGACGTCCTGCGCCACGTCGACGACGGCACCACCGTCGGCCGGCCCCACATCGCGGACGCGCTCGTCGCCGCCGGACACGTGCCGAACCGCAACGCCGCGTTCGCGCCCGGCGGGCCGTGCGCCAACCGCACGAAGTACTACGTCCCGCACTACGCGCCCGACGTGGGCGAGGCGATCGGGCTCGTCCGGGAGGCGGGCGGCGTGCCGGTCATGGCGCACCCGTGGGCGCAGCGCGGCCGGGCGCTGACTGCCCGGGCGCTGGACGAGGCGATCGAGGCCGGCCTGCTCGGGCTGGAGGTCGACCACCTCGACCACGACGACGAGGCGCGCGCCGGGCTCAGGCGCCTCGCCGAGCGGCACGACCTGCTCGTCACGGGCAGCTCGGACTACCACGGCACAGGCAAGACCAACCGCCTGGGCGACCACCTCACCGACCCGGGCCAGCTCGAGCGGATCGTCGCGGCAGGCACGCTCCCGCTCGCGGGCGCCGGACACCGGGACGCGCGATGAGCGACCTCGTCGACCTCGCGGTCCTGGTCTCCACCTTCGTCACGCTGTTCGTCATCATGGACCCGGTGGGCAACCTGCCCATCTTCCTGTCCCTGACCTCCACGATGACGATCCGCGAGCGCAGCCGTGCGGCGCTCGCCGCCACGTGCGTCTCCCTCGGGGTGATCGGGGCGTTCGCGGCCGGTGGGCCCTACATCCTCGACTTCCTCGGCATCACCGTGCCCGCGCTGCAGCTCGCCGGTGGCCTGCTGCTGCTCATCGTGGCCATGCAGCTCCTCAGCGGGGCCGCCGAGGAGCCCGGCCCCTCGGGCTCCGGCGCCGCGGTCGCGCTCGTGCCGATGGGGACCCCGCTCATGGCGGGGCCGGGCGCGATCGTCGCTGCGATGCTGGCCGTGCAGGACGCGGACACCGGACCGCAGCTCACCGGCGTGGTGATCGGCATCGTCGGTCTGCACGTCGTCATCGGGCTCTCGCTGCGCTTCTCGAGCGTGGTCCACCGCGTGCTCGGGGTCTCGGGGACGACGCTCGTCACGCGCCTGTCCGGCATGCTGCTCGCCGCGATCGCGGTGCAGCTCGTCGCGACGGCGACCTTCGCGTTCGTCGACATGTACCTCGCCGGTCGCTGACCGGACCCGCTCCCGCGCGCCCTCGGCGAGCGAGGTCGTGCTTGGGCTGGCGAGTTCGTGCCTCGCACGCACGATCTCGCCACCGCAGGCACGACCTCGACATCAGGAGCGCGGCCCGGAGCGGGAGCCTCGGGGGCAACCGCTCCGGGCCGGCCGGGGCTCAGTCGGTCGAGGCGGGGGCGCTGGCGCCCTGACCGCCGCCGGCGGAACCACCCGTGCGACGGCGACGCCGCCGCCTGGGTCGGCCGGACCCGCCCTCGCCGCCGGAGCGCTCGGACCGGCCGTCCTGCTCGCCGGAGCGCCGGGAACGCGCGCCGTCGGGCCGACCGCCCTCGGACCTACCGCCGGAGCGCGGCCCGTCGCGTCGGGCGCCGTCACCGCGCCCGCCGTCGGACCGGCGCGAGCTCTGCCGCGAGCCCGCGGACTTCCCGGTCTCACCGATGTCCTCGACCTCCTCCGCGCCGAGCCCGGCGCGCGTGCGGGCCGAGCGGGGCAGCGTGCCGCCCGTGCCCTCGGGGATGTCGAGGTCCGCGTAGAGATGCTCGGAGGTGTGGTACGTCTCCGGCGGCTCGGCCAGGCCCAGGCCGAGCGCGTTGTTGACGACCGACCAGCGCGGGATGTCGTCCCAGTCGACGAACGTCACCGCGGTGCCCGAGTTGCCCGCGCGGCCGGTACGGCCGATGCGGTGGAGGTAGATCTTCTCGTCCTCGGGGCACTGGTAGTTGATGACGTGCGTGACGTCGTCGACGTCGATGCCGCGGGCGGCCACGTCGGTGGCGACGAGGATGTCGACCTTGCCGGTGCGGAACGCGCGCAGCGCCTGCTCACGGGCGCCCTGGCCGAGGTCGCCGTGGATCGCGGCCGACGCGAACCCGCGGTCGGCGAGGTCGTCGGCCACCTTGGCGGCGGTGCGCTTGGTGCGCGTGAAGACGATGGTCAGCCCGCGCTCGCGCGCCTGGAGGATCCGGGCGAGCATCTCGACCTTGTTCATCGCGTGCGCCCGGTAGACGACCTGGCGGGTGGCCTTGACCGTCGCGCCGGTGTCGTCGGGGTCCTGGGCCCGGATGTGCGTCGGCCGCGTCATGTAGCGCCGCGCGAGCGCGACGACCGCGCCCGGCATCGTGGCCGAGAACAGCATCGTGTGCCGGTTGGCGGGCGTGCGGGAGAGCAGGGTCTCGACGTCGGGCAGGAAGCCGAGGTCGAGCATCTCGTCGGCCTCGTCGAGCACGACGGTGGACACGGCGCTCAGGCGCAGCACCTTCTGCTTGAGCAGGTCGATGAGCCGGCCGGGCGTACCGACGACGACCTCGACGCCGGCCTCGAGCGCGGCGATCTGCGGCTCGTAGGCGCGGCCGCCGTAGACCTGGACGATCCGCACGGAGCGGCGGCGGGACGCGGCGACGAGGTCCTCCGCGACCTGCTTGGCCAGCTCACGGGTGGGCACGACGACGAGACCCTGCGGGGCGCCGGGGTCGAGCAGCTCGTCGTAGCCGTCCTCGCCCGGGGCGAGGGTGTGCTGCAGCAGCGGGATGCCGAAGCCCAGCGTCTTGCCGGTGCCCGTCTTGGCCTGGCCGATGATGTCGGCGCGCTTGAGCGCCACGGGCAGGGTGAGGGACTGGATCGGGAACGGGTGCGTGATGCCGACGTCGCGCAGGGCGCCGGCGATCGGCTCCGCGACGCCGATGTCGGCGAACGTCTGCTCGGCCGGGACGCTGGGCGTGTCGGCATCGGTGATGTCGGGGGTGGCGGCGTCGGTCTCGACGGGCGCGTGGGCGCCGGAGACGTCGACGACGCCCGAGGTGGCAGGGGTGGTCATGATCCTTCTTCGGTCGGCGGTGCGCCGGGTTGGCGCGGGCAGCCGATCGCACACGGTGCAGGGCGCTGGGCGCCCGAGGATTCGCAGGAACAACGACCGGTCAGCCGGGACCCCTCGACGATACTCCTCCCGGCGCCGCTCGGCGGGACCGGAGGAGTGGGACGGGACTCAGCCCAGGCCGAACCCCACGCGGCGGTCCTCGACCGCGCCGATCTCGACGTGCCCGATCGCGGCGGCGGGCACGAGGAACCGCTTGCCCTTGGAGTCCGTGACGTCGAGCGGCGAGTCGGACGCCAGCGCCTCACGGACGGAGGCGACGAAGGCCTCCTCGTCGGAGTCGATCTCGACGACGACGTCGCGCATGCTCGACCGCATACCGATCGTGACCTGCATTGATGTTCCTCCGTCCGGCCCGCTCGCGGCGGGCCTCGTGCTGGGAAGCGAGTCACCGAGGTGGTGCTGCTCCATCGTAAGGGCGCTCACTGACAGGTCGGGGCCCGGCTGCCAGACTGGTCGGCGATGTCCGACTCCAGACGACTCCCGACCGTTCTCGGCGTTCTCGCGTGCGCCGCGCTGGTCTCGTCGCCCCTCCTCGCCGCGCCGACGGTCGCGGACGAGCACGCCGCGGGCAGCGACGTGGACCTGCGCGCGGCGTGGGCCGCGCGCCCGGGACCGCTGCTGCCCGACGACGACGAACCGACCCTGCTCGAGCTCGTGCAGGTCCCCGACGGCACGGACGGTGACGGCACGGCGGCCGACGGGGCCGGGGACACCGACGTCGATCTGCCCGAGGGCGTGGACGAGGACGCCTACGGCGCGGGGATCCGGGGCGATCTCGTGGCCGCGGAGGGATCCGGCTCCCTGCGCGTGGTGGCGGGCACCGATCCGGCGCCGCGCGAGGCCGAGCGGACCTACAGCGTGCGGGTCGAGGTCGAGCGCGGCCTGCCGGTGGACCGCGAGGCGTTCGCCGACTACGTGCTGGACACCCTCAACGACGACCGCGGCTGGGGCCACGACGGCTCGGTGGCGTTCGAGCGCGTCGACGGCGAGGACGCGGACTTCGGTGTCACTCTCGCGGACGGGCCGCTGAGCATCGAGCTGTGCGAGCCGCTCGACGTCGGCGGCATCTACTCGTGCGGCCGCAACGGCCGGGCGGTCCTCAACGCCGACCGGTTCGGGGAGTCGATCGAGCCGTTCCTCGAGGCCGGCGGGACGCTGCCGCAGTACCGGCAGTACCTCGTCAACCACGAGGTCGGTCACCTCCTGGGGTACCAGCACGTGGACTGCCCCGCGCCGGGCGACCCGGCCCCGGTCATGGTCCAGCAGTCGATCAGCCTGCAGGACTGCGTCCCCAACGCCTGGGTGGCCGAGGAGTAGAGCCCGCAGCGGGCGGGGGGCCGGGCGCTGCGCCGGTCGGCCTGCCGCAGCGCGACCGATCCGAGCACCCGCCGACCGGGCGAACCGGACGTCGACCCACGGGCGCACCGCGGATGTCGGACCTGCGTGGTTGCATGACGGCATGTCCTCCCCGGTCCGTCCTCGGCTGCGCCTCGACACCGCTCCCGAGCCCGTCGAGGTGCCGCTGAGCCAGGTGGCCCGGTCGGTCGCGGACGAGCTGGCGGCCGGCCCGGGCCCGCACCTGCTCACGCTCGGCGCCCCCGGCGCGGGGCGGACCACGCTGGCCGTGCAGACCGTCGTCGAGGCGGCCCGCGCGGGCCGCCGCGTCGCGCTCCTGACACCGTCCCGGCGCGTGGCCGGTCGTCTGCGGGACGAGGTCGCCCACCGGACCGGGGCGCACGACGCCGCGGTGCAGGTCGTCACGCCGACCTCCTTCGCGTTCGCGCTCCTCGGGCAGCACGCCGCCTACTGGGGCGGTCCGGAGCCCGCTCTCCTGTCCGGCCCCGACGAGGACGGCATCCTCGCGGAGCTGCTCGATGCGCACGACTCGGGGCAGGTCACGTCACCCGGGTGGCCTGCGTCCGTACCCGCCGAGGCGCTCGGGCTGGACGCCTTCCGGCACGAGCTGCGGGACATCCTGGCGCGCGCGGGCGAGCTCGACCTCGAGCCCGACGACCTCCGGCGTCTCGCTGCCGACCACGACCGGCCCGAGTGGGCCGCGGTGGCCGCGGTCCTCGAGCAGTACCGCGACAGCACCGGCGCTCAGGACGCGGCCGACGAGCAGGCGCCCGCCGTGGGACTCGGCCCCGAGCGCCGCTATCGGCGCTACGACTCCGCGCGACTCGTCGACGAGGCGGCGCTCGTCCTCAACTCCTGGCACGTACCACCGACCGGCGTCCCGGCCGGGACCGCCGGTGCACCGACCGTGCCGCGGTGGGACCTCGTCGTCGTCGACGACTACCAGGACGTCACCCGTTCGACCGCGCGCCTGCTGCGCGTGCTCGTCCGGGACGGTGCGCGGCTGCTCCTGCTCGGTGACCCCGACGTCGCCGTGCAGACGTTCCGGGGCGGGAGCCCCACCCTGGTCGCCGAGGCGACGTCGGACTTCTCCGACGGGGGGTTCGGCGCCCAGGTCCGGCTCCTGCCCGAGGTGCACCGCGGGACGCGCGGCCTGCGCGCCGCGGTGGCCCGGCTGACCGAGCGGCTGCCCGCCGGCGGGCCCGGTCTGGCGCGTCGGCGATCGCCGGTCGCCGGAGGAGGAGCCGTTCCTGCACCGGATCCCGGGGCGTCGGGGATCGACGCCGACCGAGACGCGGGCCGTACGGCCGACCGCGACGAGCCGTGGCCCGCCGTCGAGGTACGCACACTCAGCTCCGCGGCCGTCGAGGCCGACACCGTCGCCGACGCCGTGCGCCAGGCCCACCTCGTCGACGGCCTGCCGTACCGGCGGTGCGCCGTCGTCGTGCGGACGAGCGGTCAGGCGAGCTCGATGCGGGCGCTCCTCGGTGCCCGGCGCGTCCCCGTCTCCCCGGGTCGACTGGGTGCGCTGCGGGACGAGCCTGCCGTGCGACCCCTCCTGGCGGCCGTGCGCGTGGCCGCCGAGGGGCCGACGGGCCGGGCGCTGCGCGACCTCATGCTCTCGTCCGTGGGCGGTGCGGACCCGGTGGGCCTGCGCAGCCTCATGCGCACGCTGCGGGCGGCGAGCGGGGCGCGCGGCGGCGCCGTCGACTCCGACACGGTCCTGCTCGACGCCGTGGCGGCGGTGGACGAGGGTGGCGTCGCCGCCCTGCCCGGGTCCATGTCCGCAGCCCTGACCGACCCGCTCGTGCGGGTCGCGCGGGTGGTGGGGCGCACGCGCACCGCGCTCGTCGCCGGAGAGGGACCGACGGCGGTCCTGTGGGCGGCATGGGACGCGGCCGGCCTCGCCGAGCCGTGGCAGACGCGCGCGATCGACGGGGGAGCCGGGGCCGCACAGGCGCACGCCGACCTGGACGCCGTGCTCGCCCTCTTCTACGCCGCCGAACGGTACGAGGCGCGCGGCGCCACGGCCGGTGCGATCGGATTCGTCGACCGCGTCGAGAAGCAGCGCGTCGCCGAGGACACCCTCGCCGCCCAGTCGGGCCGCCGCGACCTCGTCGAGGTGCTCACGCCCGCGCAGGCGGCCGGGCAGGAGTGGGACCTCGTCGCGGTCGCCGGCCTCCAGGAGGACGTCTGGCCGGACATGCGCCGCCGCGACACGATCCTCGGCAGCCAGGCGCTCGTCGACGTCGTCACCGGCCGCGGGGACGGCGCCGACCGCTGGACCGAGGCCCGCAAGGAGGTGCGGGACGACGAGCTGCGCCAGCTCGTGCTCGCGACTTCCCGCGCGACGAGCAAGCTCCTCGTCACTGCCGTCGATGGCGTCGACACGCGCCCCTCGCTGTTCCACGAGCTCCTCGCGCGGGACGCGGCCGCGCACGACCGCGGCGACGCAGGGGCCCGCACGGCTCCGGACGCCGGCGCACGGCCACGGCCAGCGGACCGGGAACAGATCGTGGCCCGGGACCTGCGTGAGCTCGTCGCGCGGCTGCGCCGGCGCCTCGCCGACGATCCGGGAGACGCCGACGCCGCCCGGGTCCTCGCGCGGCTGCGCGCCGAGGGCGTGGCAGGGGCGGACCCGCAGGAGTGGGTGCTCGCCCACGAGGTGAGCACGCTCGCGCCCCTGAGGAGCACGGACGAGCCGGTCACCGTCAGCCCGTCGGCCGTCGAGTCCGTCACCACGTGCGGACTTCGGTGGGCGCTCACCCGGTTCGGCGGGCGGGGCGGCGACTCAGACAGCCAGGCGCTCGGCACCCTCGTGCACGAGATCGCCGAGCAGCACCCGGCCGGCAGCCGCGACGAGCTACGGTCCGCGTTGCACGAGCGGATCGGTGAGCTCGACCTCGGCGAGGGCCTCGCCGCCGACCAGGAGCGGGCCAAGGCGGAGCGGCTCGTCGAGCGGCTCGCCGAGTACGTCGCCGTTCCGGTCCAGGTCGCCACGGAGGTCGACGTCGACGAGATCGTGGGCGAGGCGCGCGTCCGCGGGCAGATCGACCGGCTCGAGACCCAGTCGGACGGGCGGGTGGTGGTCGCCGACCTCAAGACCGGCAAGGGCATCAGCCAGGCCGAGGTCGAGGAGCACGCCCAGCTCGGCGCCTACCAGGCGGCCCTGCTCGAACGGCACCGCCGCGGTGAGGGGGCGGAACCCGCCGGCGCGCGGCTGGTCTTCCTCGGCACCCCCAACAAGTCCGTGGCGATCCGGGAGCAGGACGCCCTCGGCGCCGACCGGGGCACGTGGGCGCACGAGCTCGTCGATCGCGCCGTGACCGAGATGTCCGGAGCCGGTGTCCACGTCCGGACGAACAAGTACTGCGACTTCTGCGAGGTCCGCACCTCCTGCCCGCTGCAGACCGCCGGCCGTCGCGTCGGCGGGACCACCACCTCCGAGGAGACGGAATGACCGAGCCCGGCACGCCGCAGGCCGTGACGCCGGCCGGGACCGCCCGACTCCTCGGGAGCAGCTACGCGCCGACCGAGGAGCAGGCGGGCGTCATGGCGCATCCGATGGCGCCCCAGCTCGTCGTCGCCGGCGCCGGCTCGGGAAAGACCGAGACGATGTCGCTGCGGGTCGTCCACCTCGTCCACGCCGGCCTCGTGCGACCCGACCAGGTCCTCGGCCTCACGTTCACCCGCAAGGCGGCCGGCGAGCTCGACGTCCGCCTGCGCGAGCGGCTCGGCACGCTCCGGCGGGCGCTCGGCCACCGACGGACCGCACCACGCGACGACCTCGAGGCCGAGCGGCCCGAGGTCAGCACGTACGACTCGTTCGCCGGGGCCATCTACACGGACCATGCCCTGCGGCTCGGCCTGGACCCCACCGCCCGCCTCATCACCGCCGCCGAGACCTACGAGCTCGCCCACCGGGTCGTCGCGGGCTGGACCGGGCCGCTCGCCCACTCCTCCGACACCGCGCTGTCGACCCTGGTGAAGGCTGTGCTCGACCTCGACGGTCAGACCATGTCGCTCGTCGCCTCCGACGTCACGCCCGAGGCGCTGCGCACCGAGCTGGCGGCGACGGCGTCGACCCTGCTCGAGGCACCGGTCTCGGGGCGGAAGAAGGGACCGAGCGCGGAGGTGCGGTCGGTGGCCACCAGTCACCTCGCCCGCGTCGAGCTCCTCGAGATGGTTCAGACGTTGCGCGAGGAGCGCCGCGCGAACGGCGTGGCCACGTTCGCCGACATCGCCGACGCCGCCCGTCGGATCGTCACCGAGATCCCCGAGGTGCGCGACGAGCTCCGCGCGAGGTACCGGCTCGTCCTGCTCGACGAGTATCAGGACACCTCCGTGGCCCAGACCGACCTGCTGGCCGCTGCGTTCGGCGGCGGGTGGCCCGTCACGGCGGTCGGCGACCCGCACCAGTCGATCTACGGCTGGCGAGGCGCCTCTGCCGCCGCCCTCGAGGAGTTCCCGACCCGGTTCGGCGGCGCGGAGCCCGCGGCGGTGCGGAACCTGTCGGTGTCCTGGCGCAACGACCACGCGATCCTCGACGTCGCGAACGCGATCGCCGGCCCGCTCCGTTCGGGCTCCGGCCTCGGGCTGCCCACCCTGGACGCTCGGCCCGGCGCGGGGGACGGGACGGTGCTGGGCGCCTGGTTCGCCACCGACGGCGAGGAGGCGGCGGGGCTCGCTCTCGCGCTCCGGCAGCGCTGGTACGAGCCCCACGTCGCCGCCGAGGCGAGCAGACCGGGCTCCGGCCCGACGGCGGCAGTGCTCACCCGCACCAACGCCCAGCTCGCACTCGTCGAGGACGCCCTGCGCGCCGAGGGCGTGCCGTGTCAGGTGGTCGGGGTCGGCGGGCTCGTCACCCGGCCGGAGATCCTCGACGTGCGCGCGGCGCTCGCCGTCGCGGTCGACCCCACGCGGGGCGACCGGCTCGTCCGTCTCGTCACCGGTCTCGGGCTGGGGCTGGCCGACCTGCGCACGCTCTGGGCGTGGGCCGGGCACCTGGCGCGGCTCGGGCTCCGCGACGGCGCCGAGGCGGGCACGGCGGAACTCGCCGACGACGCGCCTGGCGAGAGTGCGGGCGAGGCCGGTCTCGACCGTGAGGAGACGGCCATCGACCCACGGCAGGAGCAGTCCCTCGCCGAGGCGATCGACCACCTCCCGCGCGACGGGTGGGCCTCGGCCGGTCACGCCCTCACCGACGTCGCCCGCGACCGGCTCTCGCGGCTGGCGCGTGCGCTGGGCCGCATTCGTTCGGTCGTGCGCCTACCGGTCCACGACGCCGTCGGGGTGGCGATCGAGGCGCTCGGCCTCGACCTCGAGGTCGTCGCCGCGTCGAGCGAGGCTCCGGCGACCGCCCGCGCCGGCCTCGACGAGCTCGTGCGGCTCGCCGGTACCTACGCGAACGGCATCGAGGGCGCGACGGTCGCCGGTTTCCTCGCCTACCTCGACCGCGCGGAGGAGCAGGAGGGCGGCCTGGCCGACGCGCAGGCCGGCGAGTCGGAGGTCGACGACCCGTTGCGCGGCGTCGTCCAGCTGATGACGATGCACCGGTCGAAGGGGCTCGAGTGGGACGTGGTCGCCGTCCCCGGGCTGTCGCTCGGTTCGTTCCCGAAGGTGTCCGTACCCGCGAGCCTCGCGAACCCCGCCGAGTTCGTCCCCAAGGACTCCGCCTGGCTCACCGACCGCGGCTCCGTCCCGGCGAGCGTGCGCGGCGACGCGGACCGGCTCCCAAAGCTCGAGCTCGCCGACGCGACCGACCAGCACGGCATGGACGACGCCCTCGAGGACTTCAGGCGCGCCGCCGGCCTGCACGCGCTCACCGAGGAACGACGGCTCGCCTACGTCGCCGTCACCCGCGCGCGGAGCGAGCTCCTCCTCACCTGGGCGAGCTTCACCAAGGAGACGAAGACGCAGCGGTACCGGTCCCCGTTCCTCGACGAGGCCGTCGACGCCGGTGTGGTCGAGCCGCTGACGGGCCACCTGCTCGACCGCCCGGACGATGCGCCGGAGGAGAACACGCAGATCGGGCGCGCGCGGGTCGCCACCTGGCCACCGCCGCCCGGACGCGAGGGGGAGGCGGTCCGTCGGGTGCGCGCCGCCGCCCGCGCGGTCGACGCGGCGTCGGCAGGGCCGCTGGATATCGAGGCCGGGGAGGGTGCCTCGGGGTGGGACCGGGCCGCCGCGCTGCTGCTCGCCGAGCGCGACGAGCTTCTCGCCCGCCGCGGCGAGGTCCCGCTCGGCGACCACCTCGCCGCCACCGGTCTTGTCTCGCTCGCGGGCGACCCCGAATGGTTCGCCCGGCAGATCCTGCGCCCCGTGCCACGGGCGCCGCGGCGCGAGGCCGACCTCGGCACGCGGTTCCACGAGTGGGTCGAGCGGCGCTTCGAGGCCGAGGTCCTCACCGGGCTGGCCGGCCACCTCGACGACGCCGAGCGTGGCGCCCTGGGGCTCGACCCCGACAACGGTGACGCGGACGAGGGGGGAGCACCCACCGGGGCCGGCGGGAGTGCCGGCACCGCCTCGGGCCGGGGCCCGGTCGACGAGCGCGAGCTCCGCCGACTCCAGGACGCCTTCGAGTCCTCGGAGTGGGGCAGCCGGCGACCGACCGCCGTCGAGGAGGCCGTCGAGGTGTCGGTCGGTCCGCTCGTCCTGCGCTGCCGCATCGACGCCGTGTACGCGAACGTCGACGGGACCGTGGAGATCGTCGACTGGAAGACCGGTCGGGTGCCGGGGCCCGACGAGCGGGCGGCGAAGCTCCTGCAGCTCGACGTCAACCGGCTGGCGTGGTCGCGGGCGAAGGGCGTACCGATCGACCAGGTGCGCGCGCACCTGTACTACGTGCTGCACGCCGAGACCATCCCCGCCCGGACCGACGACGAGGCCGCGGTCGAGGCGCGGATCAGGTCCGCGATCGAGCGGGGGGTCCGGCCCGGGAGCTGACGCGCGCGACGCGTAGCCCTACGGCTCGCGGCCCTCGCGGCGCCACTGCTCGTACTCCTCGGTGAGGTCCGCCGTCGCCGCGGTCGGCTCCGGGACGCCGGGCGCGTCCGGGGACTCGCCGGGGTGGACGTCGAACGCCGGCCACGCCTCGGTGTCGAGCTCGGCCGCCGCGCCGTCGGGACCGGCGGCGGGCTCGTCCGCCTCGGAGGGCGTCGAACCCTCGGAGCGCTCGACGGACCGCTCGTCGGCGGGCAGGGCAGCACCGGCGGTGTCAGCCGGCTCCTCGCTCGCCCGGTCGCCGTCGAGGGTCCGGTCCGTGGCGTCCGGGACCGCTGCGGCGCCGACGACGGTCACCGGCGCGGCCGCGGCCGCCGTCTCGGCGAGGATCTCGCGCACCTCGGCCCCGATTGGCGGTGCGTCCGCGACGTCGGACGCCAGCTCGGCGAGCATCTGACGCGCGTCGCCCACGACTGCGTCGTCCCGGGTGCGCAGCCCGAACATCAACCACCGCGTGAGCAGCAGCTCGGAGGCGAGCTGCGCACGGTCGAGGAGGAACGGGTCGTCGGGGGCCGAGGCGTGGCGGGCGTAGGAGCCGTGCACCTGCTCGAAGGTCTCCGGGTCGACCCCGGTGACGAGCCAGGCGAAGTCCTCCGCCGGGTCGCCGACGTGCGCGTCCCCGAACTGGGACAGCGCCACCACGCGGTCCCCGGACGCGCGCACGAGCTCGGCGTCGAGGTCCCCGTGGACGACCGTCGAGGCGGCGGGCCACAGGTCGTCCGCCTCCAGGGCCGCCTCCCACCGGTGCACGAGCTCGGCGGGCAGGTTGCCCGTGCGGGACGCCTCGTCGACCTCGGTGAGTCGGCGGGCCCGGTAGGTCGCCATGTCGTACACGGGCAGGCCGGCGCTGCCCACGAGGTCGGTGTCCAGGGAGTGCAGCGCGGCGAGCGCACGCCCGAGGTGGTCCGCCAGCTCGGGGCTCTCGTCGATGTCGCGCGGGTCGATCGCGCGGCCGGGGAGCTCGCGGGCGACCATCGCCCGGCCGCCGCCCTGGAGGGTGGCGAACCCGGCGGGCCGCTCGACGTCGAACGGCAGGTCGCGTGCGTCGACCCGCTCGGCCAGCCGCTCGAGCAGGGCGACCTCCCCCTCGAGGGACGCGCCCGCGGCCGCCGTGCGCGGCGCCCGCACCACCCAGTGGTGACCGCGTGAGTCGAGCACCCCCACGGTCTGGAAGTCGGTGGTGGTGCGGACCGGGGGTCGGGTGGCCACGACGTCGAGCCCCGGCACGGCCAGGGTCGCGAGCGCAGCCAGCGCGATGGGCGAGCGAGTCACGCGCCCACGGTAGGCGCTGCCCGCCGGACCGGTGGTGCTGGCGCGCCGCCGGTCACGGTCCGGTGACGGATGCCGCCTCGTCCACCAGCGCTCGTGCGGCGCGCGCGGCGGCGGCAGGCGCGCCGACCGCCGGCAGTGCGCCTCGCAGGGTGAGCGCACCCTCGTGGAGCGTGGTCAGGGTGAGCGCGAGCCCACGGGAGTCGGCGAGCCCCGCCTCCCGGGCGAGCCGTTCGAGCAGGTCGAGCAGCCACCGCTTCTGGTCGGCGGCCACCGCGTGGGCGGGGTGGCTCGGGTCGGGGAGCTCGGCGAGCGCGTTGACGAACGCGCACCCCCGCGAGCTGCCCGGCGACCACTCGAGCAGCGCGTCGAACGGGGCGGTGACCCGGTCCCGCGCGGAGCCGGCGGCGTCGACCGCTCGCTCCACCGCGCTGCGCCACCGGCGGTCGCGCGCGAGCAGGTAGGTGGCGACGAGGGCGTCCTTCGAGCCGAACCGGTCGTAGAGCGTGCGCTTGGTGACGCCGGACCGCTCGGCGACGAGGTCGACGCCGACCGCCGTGATCCCGCGGTCGTAGAAGAGCTGCGACGCGGCGTCGAGGATGCGCCGCGCGGCAGGGGTCAGCGCGTCCGGGTCGGGCGGGCTTGACCTCACCGATGTGTGAACCATAGCGTCGAGACTAGTTCACCGATCGGTGAGATTGAGGCATCTGGAGGTCACATGTCCGAGGAGACGATGACGGCGGCGGTGCTGCGCCGCCACGGGGGTCCCGACGCCGTCGAGCTGTCCCGGGTGCCCGTGCCACGCCCGGGCCCCGGCGAGGTGCTCGTGCGCGTGCGGGCGGCCGCGCTCAACAACACCGACCTGTGGACCCGCGAGGGCGCCTACGGGTTGCCGGGCGACCCCGACGCCCGGGCGGGCTGGCGCGGCCCCATGACGTTCCCGCGGATCCAGGGCGCGGACGTCACCGGGACCGTGGCGGCGGTCGGGGAGGGCGTGGCCCCCGACGTCGTCGGCCGCCGCGTGCTCGTCGACCCCGCGCTCTACGACGCAGACTCCGACGACGCGCACCCGGTCGGCCTGCTCGGCAGCGAGCGCGACGGCGGGTTCGCAGGCTTCGTCGCGGTCGACGCCGTGCGTGCCCACCCGGTCGACGACTCCCCGCTGACGGACGCCGAGCTGGCGACCCTGCCGACCGCCTACGGCACGGCGCTCGGCATGATCGAGCGCGGCGGCGTGACGCGCGGGGAGACCGTCGTCGTCACTGGTGCGTCCGGTGGCGTCGGCCTGGCGCTCGTTCAGCTGGCCGCCGAGCGCGGCGCGGACGTCGTCGCGGTGAGCAGTGCGGGCAAGCTCGACGCCGTGCGGTCGGCGGGCGCCCGCGCCGTCGTCGACCGTGGGGGAGACCTGTGGGCGGCTGTGGCGGGCGCGGCCCCGGGCGGCGTCGACGTCGTGCTCGACGTCGTCGCCGGGACCGGCGTGGCGGACGGGGTCGGGGTTCTGCGGGAGGGCGGCCGGTGGGTCGTCGCGGGTGCGCTCGGCGGTCACCGCATCGAGGTCGACGTGCGGCGCCTGTACCTGCACAACCGCACGATCGTCGGGTCGAGCATGCACACGCCGGCGCACTTCGCCGCGCTCGTCGAGATCGCCCGCACGGGTCGCGTGCGCCCCGTCGTCGCGGCGACCTACCCGCTCGCGGACATCGCTCGCGCGCACGCCGAGCTGGCCGAGCGGCGGCACGTCGGGAAGCTGGTGATCGACGAGCTCTGATCGGGCGCCTGGCCCGCGGTGGGCGGCAGTGCTTCCGCGCGGCGTCGCCGCCGTACCGAGACAGGGATGCCGATCTCAGACGTCGCCGTCGAAGATCCCGCCGTCGAGCAGCCAGTGGTAGCGCAGCCTGAGCGCCCGCTCGGTGCTGGCCAGGAGCGTGGCGACCAGCAGCGAGACGTTGAACCAGACGGGCAGCTGGATCGGCGATGTGAAGGTGCCCAGGCGCTCGGCGACGGGTGGAATCTGCGTGATCTCCTGAACGAGCTGCGGCACACCGAGCACCAGTGCCACGGCGAGGATGATCCACGAGACGGCGCCGAGGGCGCGGCTCGCCCCCGGGTGGCGGCGCTCGAGCCGGGCGCGCCGCCCCTCGGCCGACCGTGGGTCGGGGGAGAGCTGGCGCTCCGTGCCGTCGTGGGCGACGAAGTGGCACCGCCGGAGCCCGAACCCGCTCGTCACCACCTCGATCGTGCCGCCGGGCACGGGGAACATCGCCGGGAGCTTCGACCGCGCGTGCTGCTGCCCGTCGCGGTAGAGCACGGCCCAGACCTCACCGTTCGAGTCGCCGCCGTGGCGGAGGTCGACGGACCAGATGGGCCACTCGCCCGCCGCGTCGCCGAGGCGCACGTGGAGGAGCGACCGGAAGAAGGTCTGCCACCAGCGAAAGCGCTGGAGCTCGCTGCCGTCACCGGCCTTGATCTTGCGGAATGCTCGTCGTCGTTTTCGGTCCGAGGCCACGGCTGACACGGTAGACGTTGCCCGGCGGTCGTCGCCGAAGGCGTGCGACCCGCGCTCATCCGGTGAGCGCTGCGGCCGATCGCCCGTGCGGGTCCGTCAGTGCCCGAGGAACCCCGTCGACCGCCAGGACGAAACGGCCGGCCGCCTCGGGCTCGACCTCGACCCGGTGCACCACGCCGTTGCCCTCGTTGCTGATCCAGCGGCCCGGCAGATCACTGACCAGGTCGACGAACCGGGCTCGATCCTCGGCCGACAGGTACGCGAGAACGGCGGTGTGGAAGACGACGAGGGTCGCCTCCGTGGGAGCTCCTGCCGCGAGGTCGGGGAGCACGTCGAGCAGGTCGCCGCTCGCCACAGGCGGTGGGTCACGGCGTGCGACCTCGAGCGCCGACACGAGCCTGTGGCGGCGCTCGTCCTGACCCGGCCAGACGAGCGTCTCGAGCCAGGTGCGCGCGTCGTCGTCCTCGACGTCGACCGGCGAGAGATCGATTCCCGCGCGCCAGACCACGTGGGGCACCGTCGTCGGGGGCGTGATGCCGCCGAGGTCGCACTCGATGGTGACGGGCGACGGACCGTCGGCCGGGTCGAGCGTGTCGTCGCCGTATCGATACGAGTATCGGTCGGGCAGCAGGCACAGTCCGGCGGACGCGCCGACCTCCAGCAGCGCGAGCGGACCCGGTAGCTGCGCGAGGAACGGCAGCAGGACGGCACAGCGCCCGGCCTCGTTCGTCTGGGTCGCGCGAACGAGGACGGTCTCCCGTACGTCGTCCCACCGTTCGATCACCGTCCGGCGGAACGATTCGACCGTGGCGGCGGCGCCGTGGAAGCGTGCTGCCGCGAGGACGAGATTCGGCTGGCGCTCGGCACGAGGCAGATCCGCGAGCAGGTCGAGGATCTCGTCGTCGCCGGCGACGGCCTCCGACCACGCCTCGTACACGGGCGAGACGCCGCGCGCCTCACGTCTCGCGAAGAGTCGATAGCCGTCGGCGATCGTCTGCGAGTCACGGCCACCTGCTCGGTCCATGTCGCCCATGGTGCGCGGTGGGCCGCGCCCGCCGCAGCTCAAGGATCGGCGGCGCGCGGCGGACCGTGGACGAGCACGGCCCCGGACGACCGAGGGTCGTCCGGGGCCGCTCAGGGCAGTGCCGCGGTTCCCGGCCCGTCGCCGGGCCGGGGGGCCGGTGGGTCAGGCCGCCTGCGCGTACGACTCCGACGCGGCGTCGAGGCGGGCGATCTCGTCCTCGGTCAGGGCGAGAGACGGCGCCGCCATGAGGGCGGGCAGCTGCTCGACCCGGCTGGCCGAGGCGATCGGCGCGGTGACGCCCTTGGCGAGCAGCCAGGCCAGAGCGACCGTCGCGGGTGCAGTCCTGTGTGCCTCGGCGATCTCGACGAGCGCGTCGACCACGCCGAATGTCGCGTCGCCCAGATACCCGGACGCGAAGTCCTTCCGTGCCGCGCCCTCGAGGTCCTCGGCCGTGCGGTACTTGCCCGTGAGCAGGCCCGAGGCCAGGGAGAAGTAGGGCAGCAGTGCGGCGTCGAACTCGGCGGCGATCGCGCCGTAGCCCTGCTCGACGTCGGCGCGGTGCAGGAGGCTGTACTGCGGCTGGATCGCCACGGGGACGGTCAGCCCCTCGCGGGACGCGGTCTCGAACCACTCGCGCATACGCTCGGGGGAGTGGTTCGACAGGGCGATGTGGCGGACCTTGCCGGACTCCACGAGGGCGTGCGCGGTGCGGACCTGGTCGGCGATCGAGACGTTCTCGTCGTCGTAGTGGAAGTAGTAGAGGTCGACGTGGTCGGTCTGCAGGCGGCGCAGGGAGTCCTCCAGCGCGGCGGTGACGTTCTCCTGCGAGAGCCCGGGACGGGTAGGCAGGCCGCCGACCTTGGTAGCGATGACGACGTCGGCGCGGTTGCCGCGCGCCGCCAGCCACTCGCCGATGATCTGCTCGGACACGCCGCCTGTGCCGTCGGCCCACACGGAGTACAGGTCGGCGGTGTCGATGAAGTTGCCGCCGGCGGCGACGAACGCGTCGAGCACTGCGAACGAGGTCTCGCGGTCCGAGGTCCACCCGAAGGTGTTGGTGCCGAGGTTGAGCGGGAACACGTCGAGGTCCGTGCGCGGGATGAGGGTCATGGGGGCTCCTTCGGTGGTCGTGTGCGGGTGATCCGGCAGGTCTGACCGGACCGGGCCGGGTCTGATGGGACCCGGCCGAGCCGGTGGTGGTCGCCCGGCCGGAATGCTTGCTACGGAAACCACGGTAGGGGCTATTACTTTCCGTGGCAACTCATTGCTACGCTCGGGTGATGGACAGCACCTCGGATCCGCGATGGCTCACGGCCGACGAGATGGCGACCTGGCTCTCGCTGTGGTCGACGATGACCTGGCTGCCCGCGCGCCTGGACGCTCAGCTGCGCAGGGACGGCGGCCTGAGCGCGAGCGAGTACCACGTGCTGTCGCAGGTCTCGATGGCGCCGGGGGGCTCCCGGCGCCTGAGCGAGGTAGCGGCGGCCGCCAACCTCACGCTGTCCCACCTCTCCCGGGTCGCCGACCGCATGGCGCGCGCGGGCTGGCTCGTGCGCAGCCCGGACCCGGCCGACGGCCGCTTCACGCTGGCGACGCTGACCGACGAGGGGATGCGCGTCGTCGAGGCAGCTGCCCCCGGGCACGTCGCCGCGGTGCGCGAGTACGTCTTCGACCGGCTCGACGCCGAGCAGGCGGTGGCGCTGGGGAAGGCGCTCGCCGTCATCGCGGACGCGGCCGGGCCGGCCCCGACGGCGAGGGACTGAGCCGGCCGGCGTCCCCCGCGCGTTCAGCCGACGACGACGAGCCCGGCGCCGGCCCCGATCACGCCGACGACCACCGAGATCCCGCCGGCCGCGATGCACCACCGCATCGCGTTCGGACGCTGCGGGTCGCGGCCGACCACGGAGAGGAAGAAGCCCAGCGGCATGAGGATCGCGCCGAGCAGCACACCGACGGACATCGTCTCCGCCCAGGCCGGCACGTCGGCGCCGCGCAGGTAGAGGCCGATGACGAGCCCGAGGATGACGAGGACCCCGGCGTGGGCGTGGCCGGCCCGGAAGTAGGTGCGCTGCAGCTCGTTGGCGGGTACCTGGCCGCCGACGACCCGCAGCAGGAACGCGCCACCGAACGCGATCGCGACCACGGTGAGCAGGACGATCCCGGCGTTGAGGTCGGTCATGATGAGGCCTTTCGTCGATGGGGCTGTCGCGCGGGCGTGCGGCGTGCCGTCGCACGGGGTGGGCAGGCCCGCGCGCGGCGCACGGCGTCGACGGTGCTCATCCCGGTGACCCGTAGAGCATCCCGGCGGCGCGCCGGACGAGGTCGAGGAGCTCGGGGGCGGGACGTCCGCCGGTGAGGTTGGCCCGCTCGAGGTTGCCCGTCAGGGCGAGCGTGGTGAGGCCGTGGACGAGCGACCAGCCGGCGACGACGGCGGCGTGCGCGTCCTCGACCCGCCCGTCCGCACCGAGCGCCTCGACGCCGGAGCGGAGCTCGCCGAACGCCCGGCCGCTCGCGCGTGCGAGCTCCGGGTCCTCCAGCAGGAGGTCCGGGGCGAACATCACGGCGAAGTGCGCCGGGTGGGAGGTGCCGTACCCGACGTAGGAGACGCCGACGTCGAGGAACGTCCCGCCGCCCTCACGGGTGGCGATCAGGGCGTCGGCGAGTCCGTCGAAGCCCTCGGTGGCGATGGCGGTCAGCAGGCCGTCGCGAGAGCCGAAGTGGTGGCGGGGTGCCGTGTGGGAGACGCCGATCGCGGCGGCGATCGCGCGCAGGGAGAGCTGCTCGGGGCCGGACGACGAGATGATCCTCAGGGCCTCGTCGATGACTGCTCGCCGGAGGTCGCCGTGGTGGTAGCTCGGGTGCATGGCCAGAACTTACCGCCGGTAAGTTGTCGCTGTAAAGATAGGTGCGCGTGCGCCGTCGGGTGGGCTCGAGCGACAGCCGGCAGCGGGAACGGCCACGGCCGTCGTCCCGTTGCGACGCCGAGGCCGGAGGAGGACGATCGCATGAGGAGGCGATCATGACCGGGTACCCGACCATCCGACTCACTGCGATCGATACGACCGACGTACGCGGGCTCGCCGACTTCTACCGCGAGCTCCTGGGCTACCGGTACCGACCCGGGGACGAGCCGCCGACCGGCGGTCCGGACAACGCCGACTGGCTCGTCCTGCAGGACGGCGCGGGGGCCGACCGGTTGGCGTTCCAGGAGGTCGAGCGTCTCGAGCGCACGACCTGGCCCTCCCACGACGTCCCGATGCAGATGCACCTCGACCTGACGGTCGCCGACCGTGACGAGCTCGAGCGACAACGTGGACGGGCAGAGGCGCTGGGCGCGGCGCTGATCATGGACCGGACGGACGACCCTGACGTGCCGCTCTACGTGCTCGCCGACCCGTCCGGGCACCCGTTCTGCATCCTCGTGTGGTGAGGCGGAGGTTGCTCGTCGACCTCCCCCGACCACTGCAGGGACACGATCGACGGCGAGCGGGCGACCGGGGTGCCGGGCCCCGCCGGATCACGCGTCCGCGCGCTCGCCGTCGAGCAGGAGGTCGTCCACGAGTCGCGGTGCTGCAGGGGAGGCGAGCGCGACGGTGCCGTTCGCGCGGGCGTCTCAGTCGGCCGCGAGGCCGCGGAGCACGAGGCCCGGAATCTCGGCCAGCATGGGTGCGAGGTCCGCGTCGAGGTCGCGTTCGAGGAGGGTGGTGGGGGCGTCGATGAGGTGCTCGACGAGCGAGACGGCGACGTCGAGCGGCATCCGACGCAGCTCGCCGGAGGCCATGCCGTCGCCGAGGATGCCCCGTAGGAGCGCCGAGTCCTCCTCGCTCACG
Source organism: Georgenia sp. Z1491 (assembly GCF_049856175.1). Taxonomy (GTDB): domain Bacteria; phylum Actinomycetota; class Actinomycetes; order Actinomycetales; family Actinomycetaceae; genus JB111. Next base: position 49,874 of record NZ_JBNDNA010000004.1, on the reverse strand, counting down.
ACGAGGTAGACGGGGGTCCCCTTCGCGTCCCGGTGGGAGACGGCGATCTCGACGCCGGCCGAGATCTCCGGCCGGTGCGTGTCGAGGTGGTGCAGGTAGGCCTCGACGTAGGCCCGCAGCCGCGCCGTCGGGCCCTCGTGCGGCGCCACGGCTGCGGCGAGCGCGGTCTCGAGATGGCCGAACACGTGCTCGAGGACGTGCATGAGCAGCGCGTCGCGGGAGCCGAAGTAGTAGACGACCGCGCTCTTGGCGACGTCCGCGCGGCGGGCGATCTCGGCCAGCGACGCACGCGGGTAGCCCACCTCGTTGACGGCGGAGATCGCGCCGTCGAGGATCTGCCGGCGCCGCGCCGCGCCGGTGAACGTCTGGGTGGTCACGGGATCTATCCTGCTCGCTCGGCGAGCAGGAGCTCGTCGACCAGGCCCGGCGCGGCGCGCATGGCGAGGTCGACCGCCTCGTCCGCGGCGACGTCGGGGGCCTCGTAGGCGCCCCACCCGCCGGCGGTCATGGCGGAGACCGTGCTCAGCCCGAGCCGGCGCTGCAGCAGCGAGCGGCGCACGGCGATCGTGCTCACGGCGTCGCGGCGCAGCGCGGTCGTGGTGCGGGTCGTCAGCCCGGAGCGCACGACGAGGTGCTCGCCCGAGATCGCGTGCCCCAGGGCCCGGTAGGAGACGATCGCGCCGAGCAGCCCGACCGCCCAGGCCCCGACCGGCAGCCAGCCGACCCACGCGGGGACCGCGCCGGTGAGCACCGGCGTAGCCACCGCCCCCGCGACGACGGCGGCGAGGCCGGTCGCCCACAGGGCGCGCTGGACGAGGGCGGTGCGCGGGTGGCGGCGCAGGGGTGCGTCGAACGGCGACGGGTCGCCGAGCACCTGGCCCGCAACGCGGCGCGCCACGCCGATCGGCCCCCGGGGCAGGATCGCGGTCGGCTCGGACGGGTCCCACACGCTCAGCCCGGTCGTCACCACGTTGGTGTCCGCCATGCCGATGAGCCGGCCGAGCACCGGCTCGCCGATCGACAGCCCCCGCGTGCGCGCCTCGTCCCGGTTGACCTCGCGGGTGCTGAGCAGACCGCGGCGCGTGCGCAGGAAGCTCGTCCCCTCCGAGCGCACGCGGGCGAGCTCGAAGCGCCAGAAGCTCGTGAGGAAGTTGATGCCCATCCCGACCGCGCCCACCAGCCCGCCCGCGACTACCGCGAGCGCGATCCGCGCGATCAGGCCGAGCGAGGACCAGTCGACGAGCCGGCCGCCGATCTGGAGCAGGTCGACGCCGAACGTCAGCGCGAACCAGTACCCGCCCCAGAGCAGTCCCGCGGCCATGAGGTAGGCCCAGATGCTGAACAGGTGGTAGACCACCCACCACGCCCGGAAGGTCACGAGGATCGTCGTGCGGCCGTCGTCGGCGGTCGACGGATCGTCGTCGGTCACCGGTGCGTCGGCAGGCGATGGTTCGTCCGCGGGCTCCGGTTCGTCCGTGGGCGGCGGACCGTCGGGCACCTGCGGCGCCGGCCGGACCCGGGTGCGCAGGAGCTCCTCGCGCAGCCGCTCGGCGTCGGCGGTCGCGAGCGCGTCGAGACGCAGCGCGGACTCTCCCGCCGCCGCTTGCTGACCGGCGCCGATGGCGACGACCCGCAGCCCGCCGAGCCTGTGGTGGAGCCTCGCCTCGGTGTCGACGCTGCGGATGCGTTCGCGCCGGACCGTGCGGTGGCGACGCACGAGGACCCCGGTGCGGCGCTCGACGTGGGTCGGCGTCACCCGGTACCGCGTGAACGCCCACCGCACGAGGTCGGCCGCGGCGCCGACCACGCCGATCACGGCGATGAAGATGAACGGCCACAGGGTGCTCAGCTCGGGCCGGATGCCGAACGCGAGGGCGATCGGGACCGGCAGCGTGGAGACGAGGCTGCGCGCGAGGTCGACCCAGATCACGCGGTAGCTCAGCCGGTACCACGGGGTCGGGTCCGACGCCGGGGCGGCATCCGGATCGCCGGACGCCTCGTCCGTCGGCTCGCGGGTCGACGTCGTCGGGTCGACGCCGACCTCCGGCTGCGTCCCGTCCCACGCGGGGGCGGTCGTGACGCCGTCCGTCGTCGCGGGCCGGCGATCGTCGGGGGAGGACGGGTGCTCGCTCACGTGGCGTCACCCTCGGTGAGCTCGGCCGCCTTCGCCAGCCGCGTGGACGCCTCCTCGGCGACGGCGCGGTCGAGCCCCTGCACCTTGATCGCGCCGTAGGACGAGGCTGTGGTCACGCGCAGCGTCGACAGGCCGAGGAGCTGCTCGATCGGTCCGCGCACGGCGTCGACGGTCTGGATGCGCGAGACCGGGGAGACCCGCCACTCCTGCACGAGCCACCCGGTGGTGGCGTAGGCGGCGTGCTCGGTCAGCTCCCACCGGTGCACGCGGAAGCGCCACCACGGCTCGACGGCGACCCGGACGAGAAGCATCGCACCTGCCGCAACGGCGGGGGCCAGCAGCCACGGCCGCGCCGACTCCCACAGGCCGTACGCGACGAGGAGCGCCGTGAGTGCCGCGCCCCACACCGCGAGCGCCCGGAGCGCCCACATCGCTATGGCGCGGCGCTCGACGCCGTGGGCGGGCCGGCGGACGCGCGCGGCGTCGGCGCCGTCGCCGGGGTGGTCGTCGCTGGCGTTCATGAACCCTCCCGAAGTTGACCGATCGGTCCAAGTCTAGACCGATCGGTCAAGAGCGGTCGACGGCGAGGTCTCGAGCTGCGGGGACCTGCCCGGGCTGAGGGCTCAGGCCGTCCGGTGCCCGCCGGGCGTCGCCGCTCAGGCCGTCCGGGGCTTGCCGGCGGAGACGAGGGCGTTGTGCATGCCCGCCGCGACGTCGCCGGTGAACGTGACCTCGGGGTCCTCGAAGCCGACGTTCCGAAGGATGGTCAGGTACTCGCTGCGGGAGAGGGCGCCGGCGATGCAGCCTGCGAAGGAGCCCCGCTCGGCGCGCTCGGCGGCGCTGAGGTGGTCCTCCGCGACGACGTCGGAGATCGCGATCCGTCCCCCGGGTGTGAGGACCCGGAAGGTCTCGGCGAGGACCGCCGGCTTGTCGGTGGACAGGTTGACGACGCAGTTGGAGATCACGACGTCGACCGAGGCGTCGGCCACGGGCAGGTTCTCGATCTCGCCCTCGCGGATGTCGACGTTCGTGGCCCCGGCCGCCCGCACGTTGGACCGGGCGCGTTCGATCATCGCGGGTGTCATGTCGACGCCGATCGCGTGGCCCGTCGGGCCGACCTGGCGGGCCGCGAGGAGGATGTCGATGCCGGCCCCGGAGCCCAGGTCGAGCACCCGGTCGCCCGGCGCGATCTCGGCGATGGCGCCCGGGTTGCCGCATCCCAGTGAGAGCGCGATGGCGTCCGCGGGGAGGTCGACGAGGGCGGTCGCGTCGTAGAGCCCGGAACCGAAGGGGGGGTCGTCCTCGACAGGCCCGCAGCAGCCGGAGCCCGACGTCGCGACGGCGGAGTACCGCTCGCGGACCTGTTCGCGCAGCCCGGCGACCGGGGTGAGCGACAACGTGGTCGCGGTGCTCTCGGAGGTCGAGCCGCAACAGCCGCTCGCGGCTGCGCCGGTGGTGCTGCCGGCGGGGCTGCAGCAGGAGACCAGCTCGTCCGTCCCGCTCATGCGGACTCCCGTCATCGTGCGACAGCGCGAGGGCCGCGCCGCCCCAGGAACGTGTATCGACCCTGATCAATATAGACATCGGCGGTCCCCGGTGCGGTGGACGTCGTCGCGGGGGCGCTGGCTTCGGATCGCGACCAGCGAGTCGGCGAGTCCGTCGATGCCCTTGGTTGCGATAAGCCGTGAGCAGTTAGATGCCCATGACGAGTCGGATGCCGTCGGCGATCCTGGTGAGCAGGTAGGACGGTACCCGCCCGACCGGGTGCGACTCGATGAACTCCCGGCCGACAGGGCCGACCTGCGAGACGACGGCGACGGAGTCCTTCTCGAGCCCGGCGGCGTCGACAGGAATCAGTACGTTTCCCGGGAACGCGTCGAGGGCCACGTTCGAGGTCAGGGGAGTTACGAGAACTGTGGAGATCCTGGTGGCGAGCAACCAGTCCTCCTGCATGACGACGGCGGGGCGCCGCTTGGCGGGTTCGGAGCCGCGAGGAGAGCCGAAGTCGACCCAGACGACGTCGCCGTGCGAGATCACCAGTCGGTGCTCCTGAGCATCGTGCGCTCCGACTCGTCCAGGAACGGGCTGTCCGCGCCGGGTTGCCCGACTCGTTCGATCACCGAATCCGCCAGAGCCGTCAGCTCCGCCTCGCCCTCGAGCTCCTCGACCAGCCGTCGTCCGGCGCGCCGAAAGAACTGTGACCTGTTCATGCCGTGTCGCGCGGCCACTCGCTCGAAGCGCTCGAAGTCGCGGTCGGGGATAGAGATGGCGGTCTTCATGCACCCCAGTATAACCAGTAATACCGTTCGTTGGGCGTCCTGTGGACGAACAGCGCCCAAGGGCGGGCGGGAGGGCGAAACTGGCACGGACGATCCCGATCCGCCATATGTTCTAGGGCGGCGGTCCGTGATCGCATATCTCTTGGGGGCAGGATGACCGATCCGTTGGCGTTGCTCGAGTCCGAGGTGCGCGAGCTCGTGCGCAGGCGGGACATCGACCCCGCGCGCGAGCCCGACACCACCCGGACGCTGGCCGTCGCGGCCGCCGCGGAGTTCGAGGAACGCTCGACCCGGGGGCTCGTGCCCCCGCTGGCGGACGTCGACGCGGCGATCAAGCACGTGATGGACGCCGTCGTCGGCCTCGGACCGCTCCAGGCCCTGCTCGACGACCCGGAGGTCGAGGAGCTCTGGATCAACGAGCCGGGCAAGGTCTTCGCGGCTCGGCACGGTCGGGCCGAGCTCACCACCGTCTTGCTCGACACCCAGCAGGTGCGGGACCTCGTCGAACGCATGCTCCGCTCCAGCGGCCGACGGATCGACCTGTCCTCGCCGTTCGTCGACGCCGCGCTGCCCGGCGGTGAACGGCTGCACGTCGTCATCCCCGAGATCACGCGCGAGCACTGGGCGGTCAACATCCGCAAGTACCTCGTGCGGGCGCGGTCGCTCGACGACCTCGTCCAGCGGGGATCGCTCAGCCCGCACGCCGCCCGCGTGCTGGACGGCTCCGTCCGTGCCGGCCTCAACGTCCTCGTCTCGGGGGCGACCCAGGCCGGCAAGACGACGATGCTCGCCGCCCTGTGCGGGTCGATCCCGGCGACCCAGCGCGTGGTGACGGTCGAGGAGGTCTTCGAGCTCAACCTCGCCCGGCGCGACGTCGTGGCGATGCAGACCCGGCAGCCCAACCTCGAGGGCAGCGGCGAGATCCCGCTGCGCCGGCTCGTCAAGGAGTCGCTGCGGATGCGGCCGGACCGGATCATCGTCGGCGAGGTGCGCGAGGCCGAGGCGTTCGATCTCCTCGTCGCGCTCAACGCCGGCCTGCCCGGGGCGGCGACACTGCACGCCAACTCGGCGCGGGAGGCCGTCGCCAAGCTGTGCACGCTGCCGCTGCTCGCGGGGGAGAACGTCACGTCGGACTTCACCGTGCCGACGGTCGCCACCTCGGTCGACCTCGTCGTCCACCTCGACCTCGACCACACCGGGCGACGTACCGTCCGCGAGATCGTGCACGTCACGGGTCGGGTGGAAGGTGGCGTCGTGGAGACGTCGCGGATCTTCGAACGCCGCGGCGAGCGCCTCGTGCGCGCCAGCGGGCACATCGGGCCGGACCCGAGGTTCGACCGGGCGGGCCTCGACGTCGCCGCCCTGCTCGCCGAGTCCTGACCGTCGCGACATGAGGTCGCCCGGTCGGTCGGACACCTACGTGTCCGGTCCGCGAACGGGGTTGTGGAAACCGGCCCGCGGCCCCCGCCGTCGAACTACTCTCTCGATTGTGTCTCCGGACACCAGGACCATCAGCCAGGGGGGCGTCATGGCCGACGTGCAGGCCTCGCACGTGAACCGCACCGCGTGCGCGGGCGCGCGCCGGGCCGCCCGACGGCACCCCGGGACCGGCGGCTGACGTGGGCGTCGTCGCGGGTCTGCTGCTGGGGGCCGGACTGTGTCTCGTCTGGTTCTCGTTCTTCGAGCCGGCGGAGCGAGCCACCCGGACCGCCCGGTGGACGGACCACATCCAGGACGTGCTCACCCGGTCGGGCTCGCCGTCGGTGAGCCCGGCCTCGTTCCTCGCCGTGTCGACGGTGCTCGGTCTGGCGGTCCTCGTCGTTGTCCTCGCGCTGACCGGTGCGGCGCCGGTCGCGGTGGCCTTCGGCGTCATCGCCTCGGTCGCGCCGTGGCTCGTCGTCACCTCGAGGGCCCGGGCCCGGAGCACCCGGCTGCGTGAGGTCTGGCCCGACGTCATCGACGCGCTCGTCTCCGCCGTCCGCGCCGGGCGATCGCTGCCCGAGGCCGTCGGCACGCTCGCCGAGCGCGGCCCGGAGTCCGTCCGTCCGGAGTTCCGGCGGTTCGTCGCAGACCACCGCGCCACCGGCAACCTCGTCGTCTCGCTCGATCGTCTCAAGGCTCGGCTCGCCGACCCGGTGGCCGACCGCATCGTCGAGGCGCTCAAGCTCACCCGTGAGGTGGGCGGGTCCGACCTCACCCGGCTGCTGCGGGCCCTGGCACACATGCTGCGCGAGGACCAGCGCACGCGTGGGGAGCTCGAGGCTCGTCAGAGCTGGACCGTCAACGGCGCCCGGCTCGCCGTGGCCGCGCCCTGGGTCGTGCTCGCGCTCCTCGCTGGCCGCCCCGAGGCCGGGGAGGCGTACGGCACGAGCACCGGTGCCGTCGTTCTCGTCATCGGCGCCACCACCTCCGCGCTCGCGTACTGGCTCATGCTCCGGCTCGGTCGCCTGCCCGACGAGGCGCGGGTGCTGCGATGAGCCCAGCCATGTCCGGCGGCGTCGCCGGCCTGCTCCTCGCCGTCGGCGTGTGGGTCGTCGTCGCACGCCTCGGCGCCCGGCGTCCGCGGCTGGCCGACCGGCTCGCGCCCTACCTCGTCGAACGACCGACCTCGTCACGTCTGCTCGCGGAGGCACCCGCCCGCACGCCGCTGACCGTCGTCGAGCGACTCGTCGCCCCGGTGATCGACGACGTCGTGCCCGTGCTGGAGAAGCTCGGCTCGACCACGACGACCGTGCGCCGGCGCCTCGCCGAGGTCGGGTCGACGACGACCGTGGCCCAGTTCCGTACCGAGCAGATGGTCTGGGGGGCGATCGGGCTAGCGGCCGGGCTCGTCGTCGCCCTCACCGTGGGCGCCCTGCGCGATGCGCCCGCCCCGATCCTCCTGCTCGGTGTCGTGCTCTTCGGGGTCGGCGGCGCCGTCATGCGGGACACGCACCTCACCGCGCAGGTCGCGCGACGACGCGAACGGCTCGCGGCCGAGCTGCCGGACATCGCCGAGCTCATCGCGCTGTCCGTCGGCGCCGGCGAGGGGCTCGTGCCCGCGTTGGAGCGCGTGCAGACGGTGGCCCACGGAGCGGTCGCCGACGAGCTCCGGCGCACGCTCGCCGAGACGCGGGCGGGCGCCCCGATGATCGTCGCGCTCGAGAACCTCGCCGGCCGGACCGGCTCGCCCGCCCTGAGCAGGTTCGCCGATGCCGTCGCCGGCGCGGTCGAGCGTGGTACGCCGCTCGCCGAGGTGCTTCGAGCCCAGGCGCAGGACGCCCGCGAGACCACCCGTCGCGAGCTCATGGAGCTCGCCGGCAAGAAGGAGGTGGCGATGATGGTCCCGGTCGTCTTCTTCGTCCTGCCCACCACGGTCATGTTCGCCCTGTTCCCGGGGCTCGCAGCACTCCGGATGGGCCTATGACCGCAGATCCGTACCCCGATCCGACGACGCACACCACTTCGAGAGGCGACCGACATGCATCAGTTCCTGACCCTGCTGACCTGGCTGGGCGACCGGTTCCGCGACGACGACCCGGAGCGTGGCGACGTCCCGGGCTGGGTCATGGTCACGCTGATGACCGCGGGGCTGGTCATCATCATCTGGGCGATCGCGGAGACGCAGCTCGGCGAGCTCTTCCAGACCGCGATCGACCGCGTGCTCGGCGGCGGGAGCTAGTCCGACCAGAGCGGAGCGTCGTCGCGGGTGGTGCTGCCGCCGAGGACGATCGCGAGGACCCGGCGGCCGACGACACCGAGCGGGGCTCGGCCATCGTCGACTTCGTCCTCGTCTCGGCGCTGCTCCTGCTCCTCGTCGCGGCGGTGCTCCAGCTCGCGCTCCTGCTCCACGTGCGCAACACGCTCATCGACTCCGCGTCCGAGGGTGCCCGGCACGGTGCGCTCCTCGGTTCCGACCCCGCCGACGGTGCCGCCCGGACGGCCGACCTCATCCGGGCCGGCCTCGCGGACTCCTACGCCGAGGACGTCTCGGCCGACGTCGTCACCGCCGGCGGCGTCCCGCTCCTCCAGGTCCGCGTGCGCGCGCCGTTGCCTGTCGTGGGCCTGTTCGGCCCGGGCGGCGAGCTCGAGGTCGTCGGGCACGCCGCGCTGGAGGTGGAACCGTGAGCCACCCCCGCCCCTGCCGAAGTCCCAGAGCCCGTATCCGTCCCTCGCGCCGCCCCGAACGGGACCCGGAGGCCGGCAGCGCCGTCGTCGAGTACCTCGGCGTGGCCCTTCTGCTCCTGCTCCCGCTCATCTACGTCGTCGTGGCGATCAGCCGGATCCAGGCGGCGTCGTTCGCCGCGGAGGGGGCCGCGCGCGAGGCCGGGCGCATCGTCGCCCAGGCCGACAGCGAGGCCGCGGCCGCCGGCCCCGCGGCGTCAGCCGTCGAGCTGGCCTTCGCCGACCAGGGGTTCGACGTCGACGGCACCGAGGCGCTCGCCGTCACGTGCGCCGCCGACCCGTGCCACACCCCTGGCGCCCGGATCGACGTCGAGGTCGCCACGGCCGTCGCACTCCCGCTGCTCCCCGCCTCGATCGCGGGCGTGCCGACGTCGATGTCGGTGGAGTCCCGGCACCTCGTCATCGTCGAGGACCACCGGGGGACCGGGTGACGCCCGCCCCGGAGCAGGGTGAGCACCGCCGACGACCCGCACCCCGCACGACCAGTGCCGAGGAGGACCCCGAGGCGGGACGGATCATGGTGCTCGGCATCGGATTCCTCGTCGTCCTGGTCGCCCTGGTCCTCGTCATCATCTCGGTCTCGGCGATCCACCTCGACCGCAAGCGGGCCCTGGCCGCCGCCGACGCTGCTGCCTCCGCGGCGGCCGACGCCGTCGCGGAGGCTGCGTTCTACGCGGAGGAGCGCGACGCCCTGCTCACCGACGAGACGGTGCGTACCGAGGCGGCCGCCTACCTGCAGCAGCTGAACCTCACCTCGAGCGGCGGCATCCGCTCGGTGGAGTTCGGCGAGCCCACCGGCACAGAGGACGGCGAGACGGCCGTCGTCACCCTCGTCGCCGTCGTCGACCCGATGTTCGTCCCGGACCTGGTGAGCGACGCCGTCGGGCCGGTGACGATCACCGTCACCGGGCGCGCCCGGGCCATCGACGTCGAGAACGGGTAGCGCCCCCCGCCGGGGGCGGGGAAATGAGCTGTCCGGCTGAGCGATGATGGGAATCGGCTGTCCGCGTCCGGGTTCGACGTCGCGCTCGCAAGGTGCGCGCCGCGACGGCCGGACGGAAGGAGGGGCCGGATGACCGAGACGCTGCGCGACGCCGGCCAGGTCCCTCTGCCGTGGGCCAGCCGTTCCTGGGGGTGGGAGGGCCTGCCGCGCGCCACGGCCGAGCACCACCGGACCTCCCGTGCCAGCGCCGTCGTGGTGCTGACCAGGCCCGTCGGGGACGACCTCGCCTACCTGATCGTGCGCCGCTCCACCAGGCTGCGCTACCACGCGGGCGAGTTCGCCTTCCCCGGGGGCGGGATCGACCCGGGGGAGACGCCGGTCGCCGCGGCCCTCCGCGAGTGCGGCGAGGAGACCGGGGTGCTGCTCGCTCAGGCCCAGGTCCTCGGCACCCTGCCCGCGCTGTACCTGGGGGCGAGCGGCAACGTCGTCACGCCCGTGCTCGCACGGCTCGGAGCCGGCGACCACCTCCCGCGGATCGCGCACGACGACGAGACCCGGTCCGCCCACTGGGTGACGCGCAGCCACCTCCTCGACCCGAACAACCGCACCACGGTCACCTACCGCGGGCGGTGGGCCGGGCCGGCGTTCCGGTTCGAGGACACCTACATCTGGGGCTTCACGGCCCGCGTGCTCGGCTGGGTCCTCGACGAGGAGAACCTTCTCGCCCAGGACCTGGCGCGCATCCCGGACGTCAGTGACAGGGCGACTCGACGGACACGTTGACCACGTACGGGTCGGTCGTCGGCGCCGCGGGACGTGCGTTCACTTCCGGCTCACCCTCGTCGTGCGGTCGTCGTTCCCGCCTGGATCTCAGTGCTCGGGCACAGGGCCGAGGTCGGGGCCCGACCCGCCGCGGGGGTGGGCGTCACCTGCCCTCTCGGGCATCGGTCGGATCTCCTCGCGCAGGTGCCCCATCCGCTCGTCGAGCTCGGTGGCGAGCCGGGCGGCCTCGTCGAGCTCGCCCGCGAGGTGGGCCGGGAGATCGGCGTCGTACTTGTACTTCAGCTTGTGCTCCACGCTGGCCCAGAAGTCCATGGCGATCGTGCGGATCTGCAGCTCCACCGGCACGTGCTCGGTGTGCGTGGACAGGAACACCGGCACCTGCACGATGAGGTGCAGGGAGCGGTACCCGTTCGCCTTCGGCCGCGCGATGTAGTCCTTGACCTGCAGCACCTCGAGGTCGGGCTGGCGCTCGAGCATCTGCGCGATCCAGTACACGTCCGAGACGAAGCTGCACGTGATCCGGATCCCCGCGATGTCGAGGATCTGACGGCGGATCGCCGGCAGCGAGAGCTCGTCGCAGGTCCGCAACGCCTTGTCCAGCAGGCTCTCGGAGGACTTCAGGCGCGTGCGGACGTGCTCGATCGGGCTGTAGTCGTGGATCTGCTCGAACTCCTGGCGCAGGATGTCGACCTTCGTCCGCACCTCCTCGATACCCGCCTGGTAGTGCATCCGCAGGGCGGCGAAGCCGTCGAGCGCCTCCCGCAGCTGCGCCGCCAGCTCCTCGGTGTCCGCGCCCTGGGCGAGCTGCGCGCCGCGCCGCGCCGCCACCAGCGACCGCATGCGCGCGGCGGCGGCGCCGGGGCCGCCCGTCGGGCCGAGTGTCGGTGCTGGTTCGGAGCTCATGAGGCCTTCGTGGGGGAGCGGGGGAGGTCTCGAGGGTAGTCGCGAGGCGGGCCGGGCGGGCGATCGGACCCTGTGGCGGGGCCGGGACGGCCCGGACCGGCCGAGCCCGCGGTCGCGCCTGGCAGAACCGGCCGGCCCCTGAAGGAGGCTCGGGAACTCCGCTCCAGGATCGTTCCGGACAGAGAACGATAATGATTCTCATCAATGTTAGTGTCGCCCGGTCCGCATCACCAGTCCGGAAGGAGCCGGGCCCGCCGCCGGCGGCGCCCCACCAGCCATGAACACCACCACCGCCCCCCGACGACACCGCGCCCTCGCGGTGCTCGCCGTCCTCCCGCTGGCCCTGCTCGCCGGCTGCTCCGGCGACGCCGAGGGCGATCCGACCGGCGACGCCTCGGAGCCCACGGACCCCGGCGAGACCACCGGGACGGCCTCGGAGTCCTCCTCCGACGAGAGCGAGTCCGAGGCCGGCCACGACCACGACGACGCCGGCGCGGCCACCGAGGCCGCTGCCGCCACGCCCCGTATCGCCCTGACCTACGACGGCGGCATCCAGGTGCTCGACGCCACGACCCTCGAGGTGATCGAGGACGTCGAGCTCGAGGGCTTTAACCGCCTCAACCCCGCTGGTGACGGTCGGCACCTCTACGTCTCGACCACCGGCGGCTTCCAGCTTCTCGACGCCGGAGCCTGGGCCGAGCCCCACGGCGACCACTCGCACTACTACACGGCGCCCCCGGCGCTCACCGAGCAGCTCGTCGAGGCCGACATGCCCGGCCACGTCGTCCCCCATGAGGGGCGCACGGCCCTGTTCGACGACGCCACCGGCGAGATCGTCGTCCTCGACTCCTCCGCCGTCGCCGACGAGGACGCCGAGGGGCGCACCTACACGACGCCGTCGCCCCACCACGGCGTCGCGCTCGAGCTCACGGACGGCTCGCTCGTCGTCTCCGAGGGCACCGAGGACGCCCGCACCGGCATCCGCGTGCTCGACGAGGCCGGCGAGGAGATCGCCGCCTCCGACGAGTGCCCCGGCGTCCACGGCGAGGCGACCGCCGAGGGCGAGGTCGTCGTCATCGGCTGCGAGGACGGCGCACTGGTCTACTCGGGCGGCGAGATCACCCACGTCGACAGCCCCGACGAGTACGGCCGCATCGGCAACCAGGCCGGCAGCGACGTCTCCCCGATCGTGCTCGGCGACTACAAGACCGACCAGGACGCCGAGCTCGAGCGCCCCGAGCGCGTCTCGCTCATCGACACCACCACCGGCGAGCTCTCGCTCGTGGACCTTCCCTCGAGCTACAGCTTCCGCTCCCTGGCCCGCGGCGACGACGGCGAGGCCCTCGTCCTCGGCACCGACGGGAACCTGCACGTCATCGACCCCGCCACCGGTGAGCTGACCGCCTCCCACCCCGTGGTCGAGCCGTGGGAGGAGCCCGTCGAGTGGCAGGAGCCGCGACCCGCGCTCTGGGTCCACGACGGCACCGCGTACGTCACCGAGCCGGCGACGGGCTCGATCCACGCCGTCGACATCCTCACCGGTGAGGTGTGGAACACCGCCGAGCTCGAGGTCACGCCCAACGAGGTCAACGGCATCTCCGGGAACGTCGAGGCCGGATCGACCGAGTTCGGCGCCGGCGAGGACGATCACGAGGGCCACGACCACTCCGGCGAGACCGGGTCCGACCACGACCACTGATCGTTCGCACGGGGTGCCGGGCCGCGCCGGCCCGGCACCCCGCAGCCCTGGAAGGACACCCATGCACCCACGCCCCCGACCGATCCCCCTGCCCGCCCGGCGCCGTCACCCGCGACGGTCCGGCCCGGCCGTCGTCCCGGGCGGCAGCACCGACGGAGGCGGAGGCGCCGACGGTCGGACCCGCGGCGCCGCCGCGCGCACCTCGAGCACGGCGCTCGCCGCCGCGGCGCTGCTCGCCGCCTGCTCCGGCTCGGACGCCGACGACCCCGCCGCTGACGCCGACGCAGCCGCCGTCGTGGTCATGGCGAGCTTCTACCCGCTGCAGTTCGTCGTCGAGCGCGTCGGCGGGGAACACGTGTCGGTGGACAACCTCACCCCGCCCGGGGCCGACCCGCACAGCCTCGAGCTCTCGCCGGCAGAGGTGGCACAGCTGGAGTCGGTCGACCTCGTCACCTACGTGCCCGGGCTCCAGGCGGCGACCGACGACGCCATCGGCGTCACCGACCCGGCCGCCGTGCTCGACGCGGCCGAGGCCGCCGGGGTCGCGGAGGACGACCTCGCCCGCGACCCGCACTTCTGGCTCGATCCCACCCTCGTGGTCCCCCTCGTGGACGGCGTGGCGGACACGCTCGGCGACCTCGACCCCGAGAACGCCGAGGACTACGCCGAGCGGTCCGCCGACCTCGTCGCCGAGCTCACGGACCTCGACGACGCCTACCGCGAGGGGCTCGCCGCGTGCGCCGGCGCCACACTCGTGACCTCCCACGAGGCGTTCGGCTACCTCGCCGAGCGCGACGGGCTCGAGCAGGTCGGGATCAGCGGCATCGACCCCGAGGTCGAGCCGTCACCCGCGCGGCTGCGCGAGGTGGGCGAGGTCGTCCGTGCCGAAGGCGTCCAGACCCTGTACTTCGAGGTCATCGCCGGGCCCGACGTCGTCGAGGCGCTCGCGGCCGACCTCGACGTGGACACCGACGTCCTCGACCCGATCGAGGGGCAGACCGACCCGGACGCCGACTACCTGGACGTCATGCGCTCCAACCTCGCCGCACTCGAGCGCGGCCTCGTCTGCGACGGGTGAGTGCCTCGCGGACGTCCGTGGAGCGGGGGACCGTGCCGGGCGTCCGCGCGACCACCTCGGGCGTCCGAGCGGCTGCCTCGGGCGGCGGCGCGACCCACTCAGGCGCCCGCGCGTTCCCGGCAGCTCGCGCAGCGGCCGTAGATGTCGACGACGTGGCGCACCTTCTCGAACCCGTGCTGCCGGGCGACCTCGTCCATCCACGACTCGTCGGGCGGTTCGACGTCCACGGTCGCCCCGCACGACTCGCACACGAGGTGGTGGTGGTGCCCCACCTCGCAGGCGCGGTAGAGGGTCTCGCCGTCGGAGGTCTGCAGGGCGTCGACGACCCCGTAGGAGACGAGCCGCTTGAGGACCCGGTACACGGTCGCGAGGCCGACCTGCCGCTCGGACCCCTGCATGCGGCGGTGGAGCTCCTGCGCACTGACGAACGTCGAGTCGGCCCCGATGGCCTCCCGGACGGCGGTCTGCTGCCACGTCTGGCGTTGCCGGGTCATCGGCCCATCATCGCCCATCGGCGACGGCGCGTCAGTGTCCGGCGCCACGCCTCCCGGGGGCGGCGGCGGAGCGCCCGGACAGGTGTACCCCGCCACGCGCGGGACCGTGGTGCGCCGCTCTGGCTACGGTGACCCCGTGAACCAATGGAGTGCGCAGAGCCCCGGGAGCGGTGCGCCGGGCGGATGGGGCAGCGCCCAGACGCCCCAGCAACCCGCGGGCTACGGCCCCGGCGGCCCCTGGCAGGGGGGTCAGTACCCGGCGCCGATGCAGCCCGGACCCGGCGGCCCGTGGAACGGCGGTGGCGGCCCCGACGGCGGGAACCGCGCCGTGTACATCGTCCTCGGCATCGCGGCCGTCCTCGTGGTCGCGCTCGTCGTGACCGGCCTGCTCCTGCACCGCAGCTTCACGTCCGGCTCGGGCGCGGAGACCACCACCTCGGCCCCCGGCCCGGACCAGGATCCCGGCGGCGGGACGACGACGCAGCCCTCGGGGCCCACCGCGCCCCCCGGGGTCGAGGCGTCGGGACCGACCACGGTCTTCGACATCGAGGTCGGCAACTGCGCCCTCTACGAGGACTACACCGCGGTGTCGAACGACCTCGTCCTCACGCCGTGCGCCCAGCCGCACTACATGGAGTTCTTCCACGTGTTCGACGTCGAGGACCGCGACCAGTTCCCCGGCGTCGAGACCATCAACGCCGAGGCTCGCGAGGAGTGCGACGCGTTCTGGAACACGCTGCCCGAGGTCGACCTCGACCTGTCCCGCATCAACCTCTCGACCCTCGCGCCGTCCGAGGCGACCTGGGAGCAGGGTGACCGCGAGGTCCTGTGCATCGCCCGGACCGCCGACGACACCGACACGATCCAGGGCAACTTCCAGGACGGCTCGGCCGTCCTCGTCTCCTGACCCCGGGCCCGATCCCCTGACCCCGGGCGCGATCTCCTCGCGCCGCGCGCGTTCTCCTGACCCCGGGCCGAGCCGCCCTGTCCCCGGTGCGACGCAGCTCCTCCTCGGAGGCGTCCGGGCACCCCTGCCTCACGCCGTGAGGTCGTGGTGCCACGGGGCATGGGGAGCGCACCCCATCCGCCGCGGTGCGAGCCCTCCGTCGCGTTATCTATCGTCGCTGCGTGACTCGTTCGTCGCGCCTCCGGGGCGGTCGGCCCGCGCTCGCGGGGCCCGATCGCGCTCCCGCGCACGCCGACGACGCCTCTGCCGAGGAGGCACCGGGGGGCGCCGCGCACCACGAGATCCCCGACGACGAACCGCCCGTCGAGCGCGCCCAGGTGCCGCTCCCGCCCGGTGCCGGGTGGCCCGCGCTGCGCAGCCGGCCCGGCCACCCGGAGGCGGGAGCGGAACCGACCGTCGACCGCTCGCGTCTCGCCCCGACGGCCGACTCGCCGCCCACCGCGCCGCCCGAGGCCGCGGACAGTCGCGGCTCGGGCGCCCGGCCGGCCCCCCGCCCGGGCACGGCCCTGCCCGCCCCCAGTGGTGCGCGGCCCCCCGCCGGTGCGAGGGTCGACACCGACGAGGAGCGACGAGCCACGCCCACCGGCCCCACGGCCCGTCGCGCGCTCCCGCGCACGGTCTTCCACGGGCTGCAGTCCGCCTCGGCGACGGTGCGGCCCGACCAGGCGCGTCCGACGGCGGTGCCGAGCTCCGTGGAGATCGAGGATCCGAGCGAGGGCGCTGCCCGTCCGTTCGACACGGGCGGGGGAGCCGGCGCAGCGGTCGGCCTGCCGCGCATGTCCGACGACGCCCCGGGCCGAGCCCCGGCCGGCGGGGCCCACGCCTGGCGCGGTCCCACCTCGGCCGGACCTGGCGCGGACGGCGCTGCTCGTTCCGGACGTCGACGCCGCCCGGTGGTCCTCATCGGCGCCGCTGCCGCGCTCGCCATGGCCGTCGTCGTCGGCGCCACCACGTACTCCCTCGTCGGCGGGGACGACCTGTCGAGCAACCTCGGCCACTCGCCGGCGCTGTCCGAGGAGGAGGACGGTGCCGCGCACACGGACGCCGAGACCGCTCCCGGGGCAGCGGGCGGAACGACCGACCAGGCGCCCGAGAATCCCCCGGACGCCGCGCAGGACGGTGCCGAGGGCGGGGCACCCGACGAGACCCCCGGCGGGGCACCGGGCGAGACGCGCGAGGAGGAGCCGACCCGTGACCCGGGCAGCGCCTTCGCACCGCCCGGGCTGCAGCGGGGCGAGCGGGAGGGCGGCGCCGAGCTGCGGCAGCAGGGGACCCCCGAGCGGGTCGGCACCGCAGGAGATCTCTCCCTCGGCGACTGCCTGACCGCCGAGGCGTTCGCCGACCGGTCCGAGCGCACCGAGCTCGTCGGCTGCGATGAGCCGTTCCAGGCGCAGGTCGTCGCCGAGATGACGCTCCACCTCGAGACCTTCCCCGGCGAGGACGCCATGCTGCGCAGCGCCGCCGAGTCCTGCTCGAGGCTCGTCGACTCCGACCCACCGCCAGGTCTCGCGGCCTCCGGCGAGCCCGCCATGGTCGCGCTCGCCCCCACGGCCTTCTCCTTCGGCGCCGGTGACCGGACCATCCTGTGCGTCGCCACCACCGGCTCGGACGACGAGTGGTTCGAGGGCTCGCTCCTCGACGAGGACAGCTCGGCCGAGGGCCCCGGCGCCTCCGGCCCGCACGGCGGCCAAGGAGCGCGCGACTAGTAGACTCGATCCTCGTGGCTACAGACTTCTCCTCCGAGATCGCGGACCTGCGCAGCACCTACGCGACCATCTCGGCCGTGACCGACCCTGACGCCCTGCGCGCCCGGATCGCCGAGCTCACCGAGGAGTCCTCCGCGCCGAACCTGTGGGACGACCCGGAGGCGGCCCAGGTCGTGACCTCCCGGCTGTCCCACGCGCAGCACGATCTCGAGCGCCTCGAGCGCGTCGGTACCAAGATCGACGACCTCGAGGCGCTCGTCGAGCTCGCCGAGGAGGAGGACGACGACCTGGAGGAGGAGGCCGAGGCCGAGCTCTCGGCCGTCCGCAAGGCGCTCGGCGAGCTCGAGGTCCGCACGCTCCTGTCGGGCGAGTACGACGAGCGTGCCGCCGTCGTGACGATCCGCGCCGGGGCCGGCGGCGTCGACGCCGCCGACTTCGCCGAGATGCTCATGCGGATGTACCTGCGCTGGGCCGAGCGGCACGGCTACGCCACCACGGTGATGGACACCGCGTACGCGGAGGAGGCGGGTCTGAAGTCCGCCACGTTCGAGGTCGACGCGCCCTACGCCTTCGGCACGCTCTCCGTCGAGTCCGGCACCCACCGGCTCGTGCGGATCTCCCCGTTCGACAACCAGGGCCGTCGGCAGACGTCGTTCGCCGCCGTCGAGGTCATCCCGCTCATCGAGCAGACCGACCACGTGGAGATCCCGGAGTCGGAGATCAAGGTCGACGTCTTCCGGTCGTCCGGTCCCGGCGGGCAGTCCGTCAACACGACCGACTCCGCCGTGCGCATGACCCACGTGCCCACCGGGATCATCGTGTCGATGCAGAACGAGAAGTCGCAGATCCAGAACCGCGCCGCCGCCCTGCGCGTGCTGCAGTCCCGCCTGCTCCTGCAGCGACAGGAGGAGGAGGCCGCCGAGAAGAAGGCGATGTCCGGCGACGTCAAGGCCAGCTGGGGCGACCAGATGCGCTCCTACGTGCTGCAGCCCTACCAGATGGTCAAGGACCTGCGCACCGAGCACGAGTCCGGCAACCCGTCCGCCGTGTTCGACGGCGAGATCGACGACTTCATCGACGCCGGCATCCGCTGGCGGCGCTCGGCCGACCCCGAGGACTGAGCGCCCCGGTCCGCCGTCCATGGCGGACGGCGACGGGAGCCCTCCGGGCCGTCGGGACACGGGCAGGTGACGACGAGCGCAGCGATCCGGTGTCGGGGCGGCGTGGCGTGCGCACCCCGTGACCGGCGGCGACGTAGCATCCAACCGGCCAGGTTCCACCTTCCCCGCCCCCGAGACTGGCCACCGCAGCTGTGATCCGACTCGACAACGTCTCCAAGGTCTACAAGCGGGGCGCACGTCCCGCGCTCGACGAGGTGACCCTGGAGATCGAGCGGGGCGAGTTCGTCTTCCTCGTCGGCGCCTCCGGATCCGGCAAGTCCACCTTCCTGCGGCTCGTGCTGCGCGAGGAGCGTGCCACCTCCGGAACGGTGTACGGGCTCGGCCACGACCTCGCTCGGCTCTCCCGGTTCCGCATGCCCCGGCACCGCCGGCAGATCGGCATGGTCTTCCAGGACTACCGGCTCCTGCCGGGCAAGTCGGTGTTCGACAACGTCGCCATCACCATGCAGGTGACCGGTCGTCCCCGCCACCAGATCCTCACCGTGGTGCCCCAGACCCTCGACCTCGTCGGCCTCACCGGTAAGGAGAAGCGGCTCCCGCACGAGCTCTCGGGCGGCGAGCAGCAGCGCGTGACGATCGCCCGCGCCATGGTCAACCGGCCCCAGGTCCTGCTGGCCGACGAGCCCACCGGCAACCTCGACCCGGACACGTCCGGCGGGATCATGGAGCTCCTCACCCGCATCAACTCCACCGGCACCACGGTCGTCATGGCCACCCACGACGACGATCTGGTCGACCGTGCCCGCCGCCGCGTCGTCGAGCTCGTCGACGGTCGCGTGGTGCGCGACGAGGCCGGCGGCGCCTACCTCGCCGTCGTCGCTGCGGCCCGTCGTGCCGCCGGCCGCACCGAGGACGAGGCCGAGGTGGCGCGATGAGGCTGCGGTTCATCCTCGGCCAGGTCTCCCAGGGGATCCGCCGCAACGTCGCCATGACGGTCGCCGTCGTCCTCGTCACCTTCGTGTCGCTCGTCTTCGTCGGCGCCGGCCTGCTGCTGCAGACCCAGGTCGACCGGCTGAAGGACGACTGGTACGAGCGCGTCGAGGTGGCAGTCTTCATGTGTCCCACGTCGTCGGAGAACCCGGCCTGCGCCGCGGGCGAGGCCACCGAGGAGGAGATCGACGCCGTCGGGAACCTTCTCGAGTCCTCCGACCTCGCGCCGTACGTCGCCGAGGTCTTCCTCGAGACCAAGGAGGAGGCGTACGAGAACTTCCGGGAGCGCCTCGAGGACTCGGCCTGGTCGCGCCAGGTGACGGCCGACCAGATGCAGGTCTCCTACCGGGTCCGGCTGGAGGATCCCGAGCAGTTCCGGATCGTGGCCGACGAGCTCGAGGGACGCGCCGGCGTGGACATCGTCGTCGATCAGCGCGAGCAGCTCGAGCCCCTGTTCGTCATCCTCAACCGGTCCACCGCGGTCGCGCTGGGCATGGCCGGCGTCATGGCCGTCGCCGCCGTCCTGCTCATCACCACCACGATCAGGCTCTCCGCCCTGTCCCGGCGCCGCGAGACCGGCATCATGCGGCTCGTGGGTGCCTCCAACTGGGTGATCCAGGCACCGTTCATGCTCGAGGGCGCGATCGCGGCCCTCCTCGGGTCCGTCCTGTCCGTCGGCGGCCTCCTGGCCGCGGTGCGGTACGGCGTCGAAGGATGGCTCGCTCCGTCCGCCCCGTGGGTACCATTCGTCACGACGTCCGACGTGTGGAGAGTCGCCCCGGTTCTCGTCCTTGCCGCCGTGCTGGTGGCAGGCCTGTCCTCAGTCGTCTCGCTCGCCCGTTACACGAAGGTCTAGGTCCTCCATGCCGACGCATCCCCGCACCCGCCGAGCCCCCGGGCGCTCGTGGACGACCCGGCTGCGCGCCCGGGCGGCGCTCGTGGCGACCGTCGCTCTCGCCGGCACGCTCGTCGGCCCCGGTGCCGTCGCCGACGACGACGACCCCAGCCGCGACGAGCTCGTCGAGCGGCTCGCGGACAACGAGGAGCGGCGCGAGGAGCTCGAGCACGACCTCGAGGGCGTGTCCGCCGAGCTGTCCACCACGCTGGTCGACCTCCAGCTCACCCGGGAGCAGATCCCGGTCGCGCAGGAGGCGCTGCGCGTGGCCGAGGAGGACCTGGCGGCCGCGGACCGGCACCAGGAGCAGGTCGAGGGACGTCTCGGGGTCGCCGAGTCCGACCTTGCGGACCTGGAGGCCGAGATCGCCGACGGCGAGGCCGCCTCGGAAGAGACGCAGGATGCGCTGGGGGAGCTCGCCCGGTCGACCTATCGTGGCGACACGGCGCCATCGACGCTCGCGCTCATCACCGAGGCGTCCTCCGCCGAGGACTTCATCGGTTCCTACTCGGTCGTCAGCACCGCCGTGCGCACGCAGACCGGACTCCTCGACCGGGTGGCCGAGGAGAACGCGACCAACCGCAACCAGCGGCTCCGGCAGGACACGCTCACGCAGCGCGTCGACGACCTCAACGACGAGGCCGTCGAGGCGGTCGCCGCCGCCGACGAGCTCCGCGGCCAGCAGGAGGCGGCGCTGGCCGAGGTCGAGGACCTGGAGGCGCTGCAGGCCGACCTGGTCGAGGAGCTCGAGGGGCGCGAGGAGGACCTGAACGCCGAGATCAACGCGATCGGCCGGTCCAGCCTCACCACCCAGCAGCAGATCGCGGCGATCGACGAGGAGAACCGTCGTCTCGAGCGCGAGCGTCTCGAGCGCGAGCAGCGCGAGCGTGAGGCCGCCGAGGAGGCGCGCCGCGAACGGGAGGCGCAGGAGCGCGCGGACCGTATCGCCCGCGAGCAGGCCGAGATGGAGGCCAACCCGGTCGCTCCGCCCCCGGCGGCCCCGGCGCCGACCCCCACGCCGCCGCCCGCGCCGTCCCCGGAGCCTCCGCCCGCGCCGTCCCCGGAGCCTCCGCCCGAGAGCAGCGCGACGTTCATCCCGCCGGTGCCGCGGCCGCTCGTCATCACCTCGCCGTACGGGCCGCGCATCTACCCGATCACGGGGGCATGGTCGATCCACCCCGGCGTGGACTTCCGCAGCGCCTGCGGCAACACGCAGGTGGCCATCGCCGGAGGCACCGTCTCCGCCACGAACCCCTCCGGGGCCACGGGCACGAGCGGGAACCAGGTGATCATCAACCACGGGATCGTCGACGGGCGCTCGACCGTGTCGATCTACAACCACCTCTCGTCCTTCGCCGTGTCGCCCGGACAGTCCGTCAGCCAGGGACAGGCGATCGGTTCCACCGGCCAGACCGGCATGGTCACCGGCTGCCACGTGCACCTCGAGCTGTGGCTCGACGGACAGATGACCGACCCGATGAACGTCCTCTGACCGACCCGATGCACGTCCTCCGAGCGACCCGAGGAAGGTCCTCCAGCGAGCGCGGGGGAGCGGACCGCCGAGGCCGTGCCGGGTCCGGAATCGGGCTGGACACGTCCCGCTAGGATTGGTCCTCGGCCCTGACGGCATCCCGTCCGCGGGCCGGCAGACACCGCGTCGGGCACACGGCCGGCGGCGGGGACGAGACGGACGGAGGTCGGTCATGAGCAGGATGAGCAGGGCGGCCAAGCCGACCCAGGCGGAACGCGCCAAGGCCGAGGCGGACGCCAAGAAGATCGTGGCGCGCAACAAGAAGGCACGCCACGACTACCACCTGGACGAGGTCCTCGAGGCGGGGCTGTCGCTGTGGGGGACCGAGGTCAAGGCCATGCGCGCCGGCCGCGCCTCCCTCGTGGACGGCTGGGTGGAGTTCGACCGCGGCGAGGCCTGGCTGCGCGACGTCCACATCCCCGAGTACGCCCAGGGCACGTGGACGAACCACGCGCCGCGGCGCAGGCGCAAGCTGCTGCTCCACAAGGAGCAGATCGCCAAGTGGGCGGTGGCCTCGCGGGAGAAGGGACACACCGTGGTCCCGCTCGAGCTGTACTTCATCGGCGGCAAGGCGAAGGTCTCGATCGCGCTCGCCCGCGGCAAGCAGGAGTACGACAAGCGCCAGACCCTCCGCGAGCGCCAGGACGAGATGGAGGCCCGGCGCGCGATGAGCCTGCGCAACCACGGCTGACCGCGGGCGGAGGCGCGGGTCGCGCGCCCACGGACGCGGTGGCACGGGTCGCGAGGAATAGCCTCGCGCCGGACTACGTTGGGCACGTATGATGGACAGTCGCACCGCGGCAACCCGGGGGACCGGACCGCGGCGCAGCACAACTCAACAGGGGATGATCGGTTTCGACGATGGTCGTGCTTCCAGGAGAAGCGGGTAGAGGATGCAGAGTTATCTCTTTAACGCCCTCTGCAAACCAATAGGTGCCGATTCCAAGCGCACCGACTTCGCCCTCGCCGCCTGAGCGAGCCTCGAAGTCCGTCAGCCCGGGCCTGCTCTCGTCCCGGTTCCTGGCGTCATCTAGAGAGCCACTGCTCGTAGCCCTCGTCAGCGGGGCTGCGGGAACACTCAGTTGACTGGGCCTGTCAGCAGCTTGTCCGCGTGACTGCTGGGGCCGAGAAAATCTGCTAGCGGACTGCACCCGGAGAAGTCCTGTTCTCACGCCGTCGGACGCGGGTTCGATTCCCGCCATCTCCACAGACATCCCTGAGCGAGAAGCCCGGGCCCGCGAGGGTCCGGGCTTCTCGTTGCCCTGGCGCGGAGAGGTCGGGGTGGCCGTCGTGCGGGGTCCGCGTGTGACGCTCCGCCGTCGCCTCCCGACAAGGCACCTGGGTCAGGCCCGTATCAGGCCCACCCGGGGCGCTCGCCGGCCACCCCGCCGCTCGCCGGCCA
The DNA here is from genome assembly GCF_049856175.1 of Georgenia sp. Z1491. Taxonomy (GTDB): domain Bacteria; phylum Actinomycetota; class Actinomycetes; order Actinomycetales; family Actinomycetaceae; genus JB111. Next base: position 26,785 of record NZ_JBNDNA010000004.1, on the reverse strand, counting down.
CCCCACCGCTGGTCAGCTCCCGAAGGCCTGCACCAGCTCCGGCACCTCGCGCAGGTGGACCGCGATCAGCCGTGAGGCGCGCTCCCCGTCGTGGTCCTCCAGGGCCGAGATGAGCTCGCGGTGCTCGCGGGAGATCGTCTCGTAGCGCTGCGGCGCCGTCGTGATCGTCCGCAGCGCGAGGCGGATCTGCCGCGACCGGAGCGACTCGTACATCTGGGTGAGGACGTCGTTGCCGTTCCACCGGACGAGCTGCTGGTGGAACTCCTGGTCCAGGCGGGCCGAGTCGTGCCAGCGCAGCTCCGCGGCGGCTAGGTCCATCTCGTCCGCGACCGCGCCCAGCTCGGGCGGTGCCCCGCGCCGTCGCTCGCAGATGTTCGCCACCACGTGCGACTCGACCACGAAGCGGGCCTGGTAGATCTCGCCCATCTCCCGCGCGTTGACCATCCGCACCTGCGCGCCGCGCCGGGGGACCAGGTCGACGTACCGCTCGGCCTGGAGCCGTTGGAGCGCCTCGCGCACCGGGGTCCGGGACGTCCCCACCTGCTCCGCGAGCGCGACCTCCTCGACGAACTCACCCTCGGCGAACTCGCCGGTGAGGATGGCCTCGACGATCCAGTCGTAGGCCCGGTCGCCGGCCGGACGGGTACGCGGGGAGCGACGTCGGGGCTCCTTCGCGGGCTCCCTCGCAGTCCGACTCATGCCCGAGAGCATAGCGTTGCACGTTGGATGCACGCCGTGTATACATGGCGTGCACATGGTTCCCGGTGGCCACCGCTGCTCTCCGGGCACCTCCGACGAAGGAGGAAGATGAACTCCCGAACGCAGTCCCGTCACGCGGTCTGGCTGACCGAGCCGTCCACCGCCGCGGTGGAGATGGCCCGCATCGCGGGGTACGACACGATCGTGCTCGACATCGAGCACGGCCTGTTCGACCTCGCCGCGCTCGACTCGCTGATCCCGTTCATCCGGGCCACCGGCATGCGCGTGATCGCCAAGGTGCTCGGTCCCGAGCGCGGGCCCATCCAGCAGGCGCTGGACTTCGGCGCGCACGCCGTCGCGATCCCGCACATCGAGTCCGCCGAGCACGCGGCCGAGATCTGCGGCTTCGCCAAGTTCCCGCCGCTGGGAGACCGCTCCTTCGCCGGCGGCCGGACCTCCTCCTACCGCGGCTTCACCGACCAGTGGGTGAGCGACCAGGACACCGGCACGGCTTGCTACCCGATGATCGAGGACGCCTCCGCGTTCGACGCGATCGAGGACATCCTCGCCCTTCCCGTCGTCGACGGCGTCTTCGTCGGCCCGTCCGACCTCTCGCTGCGCCGGGACCGCGGGGCCTACTCGGTCCAGGCCGAGGACCTCGACGACGTCCGCACCGTCGCCAGGGCCGCGCAGGCCGCCGGCAAGCCGTGGGTCCTGCCCGCCTGGAGCCGCGCCGAGCAGGAGCTCGCGGTCGAGGAAAACGCAGACACGATCGTGGCCGTCATGCAGTACGGGGCCATGCTGAACGGCTTCACGACGACGAGGGACGCGCTGCTCGAGATCGAGTCGCGCGGGAAGGACGCCTGACATGACGCTCACGGCAGCCGTGGTGCAGCTCGCACCCGGCAACGACAAGGACGCCAACCTGGCCGAGATCGAGTCGCACCTCCGTGCGGCCGCCGCCCGCGGCGCGCGGCTCGTCGTGCTCCCCGAGTACGCCGTCTTCACCGTCCCGGCCATGGACCACCGGTTCGTCGAGAGCGCCGAGCCCCTCGACGGGCCGACCGTGCGCAGGCTCGCCGAGCTGGGCGCCGAGCTCGACCTGACGATCGTCGCCGGCGTCAACGAGCCCGCCGGGGACGGCCGCATCCACAACACGCTCGTCGGGCTCCAGGGCGGTCGGGTCGCGGCCGTCTACCGCAAGGTCCACCTCTACGACGCCTTCGGCTACAAGGAGTCCGACCGGGTCGACGCGGCGAGCCCCGCCGCGCCGCAGCTCCTCGAGGTCGACGGCTTCACCGTGGGGATGCAGACCTGCTACGACCTCCGGTTCCCCGAGGTGAGTCGGACCCTCGTCGACGCCGGGGCGGACGTCCTCGCGCTGCCGGCCGAGTGGGTTCCCGGCCCCCTCAAGGAGTACCACTGGAACACGCTGCTGCGTGCCCGGGCGATCGAGAACACCGCCTACGTGGTCGCGGCCGACCAGTGCGCGCCGACCGGCGCCGGCAACAGCGTCGTCCTCGACCCGATGGGAATCGCGGTCGCGGGCGTCGGCGAGGCCGCGGGCGTCGCCGTCGCCGAGCTCGACCCGGACCGGCTCGCCCACGTGCGCACGGTCAACCCCGCGCTCGAGCTGCGCCGGTACGCCGTCGTCCCGCGAGGAGAGCGATGACGTCGGGTCGCACGCGGCACCGTCGGTCGGTCGCGGCGCTCGCGTGCGCCGCGACGGCGGCAAGCCTCGGGCTCGCCGCCTGCGGCACCTCCGCGGAGGAGGGCGAGGAGTTCGTCCTGCACTACACGACCTACTCCAACGCGACCTCGGACCAGAGCCTGACCGTCCAGCGGTGGGCGGACGAGGTCGAGGAGCTCACCGACGGGGGAGTCCGGGTGGAGTTCCACTACTCGGAGAGCCTGGTCGGGGCCGACGAGTCGGTCCAGGCCACCCTCGACGGTCGGGCCGACCTCGCGCAGGTCGGATCGCTGTACGCCGCTTCCGACCTGTCGATGTTCACCGTCGTCGAGCTCCCGTTCGAGACGGAGAACCCTGAGGTGCACATGCGCACCATCGAGCGGATGTACGAGGAGGACCCGATCTACCGGGAGGACTTCGACCGGCAGGGCGTCCGCCAGCTCTTCCCCCTCCCGCTCGCCAGTGCGGTCGTCGGTGTCAACGAACCGGTGGAGTCCCTGGACGAGCTCGCGGGCCGGAGCATCCGCGCCGGTGGCCTCACCGCCGGGGTGCTGCTGGCGGCCGGTGCCAACCCCGTCGCCATGACCGCCACCGACGTGTACGAGTCGATGGAGCGCGGCGTCATCGACGGGTACACGTCGCTGGCCCTCGCCAGCCTGCCCACGTTCGGCCTGTCCGACGTCACGCCGCACATCCTCGACCCCGGCATCGGGGTGTACGCCTCCTCGATCGTCGTCGTCAACGAGGAGCTCTTCGACTCGATGCCGGCGGAGTACCAGGACGCGATCCTCACGGCCTCGGGGAACGCCGTCGACACGGGGCTGGAGGAGATGGGCGTGCTCGGCGACGAGGCGTGCGCCGACCTGCAGGCGAACGACACCGAGTTCTCGTCCCTCCCGGACGAGGACGTCGACGCCTGGCGCGAGTCCGCCGCGGCGGACGAGGACTGGATCGCCCGTTACGACGACCGCGGGTACGACGCCGGTGCCGTGCTCGACACCTACCGGCAGATCATCGAGGAGGAGACCGCGACGTCCACCTACGTCGACCCCCTCCACCAGTGCATGGAGCAGGCCTCGTGACCGCGCCCCGCCTGCCCCGCCCGATCACCGGCTTCGCCCAGGTCCTCAGCCTCCTCGCCGGCGCGCTGCTCCTGGTGCTCGCCCTGCTCACGGTCGCCGACGTCGTCGGGCGGTCCGTGTTCGACCGGTCGATCGTGGGCACGGTCGACATCTCGACGATGCTGCTCGTCGGCGTCGCCTTCCTCGGGCTCGCGGCCGCCCAGGTCGACGGCCGCCACGTCGACGTCGACCTCGTCGAGGCCCGGCTGCCGCAGGGCGCCCGGGTGGCCATGGCGCTCACGCGGTGCGTGCTCCTCGTGCTGCTCGGCGCCGTCCTCACGTGGGGCCTGACCGAGCAGCTCCTCAGCGCCCACGGCCGGGGTGAGACCACCAACGACATCCTCCGCCTGCCCACGTGGCCGGCGAAGCTGGCGCTCGTCGTGTCCTTCGCCCTGTTCTTCGTCACGGCCGTGTGGTCGACGGTGCTCGACGTCCGGCGGCTGCGCCGCGGCGAGGAGCTCGCCCCCTCGTGGGCGGACCAGACGGTCGACGAGAGCCTGCTCGGCACCGCGCAGACCACCACGACCACCGCCACCACGACCACCGACGGAGGTGCGCGATGAGCGCCGAGAATCTCTTCGCACTGGCCTCCGTGCTGGTCGTCTTCCTGGCGCTGCTCGCCGTCAGGTTCCACGTCGGGCTCTCGCTCATGCTCGCCGGCATGGTCGGCGTCGTCATGCTGCGCACGACCGACGCCGCGGTGAGCACGGTCGCCAGCCAGCCGTTCTCCACCTCGGCCGACTACTCGCTGACGATCATCCCGCTGTTCATGCTCATGGGTGTCTTCGCGGTGCACGGCCGGCTCGCCGCCGCGGGCTTCGACGGTGCCTCCCGCATGCTCGGCCGGTTCCCGGGCGGGTCGGCCCTGGCCTCGCTCGCCGGGTCCGGCATGTTCGCCGCGGTCACCGGGTCGAGCGTCGCCACCGTCGCGACCATGGCCCGGGTCTCCACCGACGCGATCGTCAAGGCCGGGCACGGCATCAAGCTCGCCGCCGGAGTGGTGAGCGCGGGCGGCACGCTGGGGGTGCTCATCCCGCCGTCGATCGTCCTCGTCCTCTACGGGGTCGTCACCGAGGAGAGCATCGGGCAGCTCCTGCTGGCCGGCATCGGACCGGGCCTGCTGACGATCCTCGTCTACGGGATCACGATCGTGCTCCTCGTCGTGCGCGAGCGGCGGCGCGCCGCCCGGGCCCCCGCCGCCGCGGCGGCCGTCGGCGGGTCCACCGGGAGTGCCGCGGCCGACGGCGAGGCCGCGCGTCCGGCCACGGACGGCGCCGGGACGGACGTGGCCGGGACGGACGGCGCCCGGCCGGCGCCGGTCACCAGGCCCGACCGGGCGGGGGTCGCCTATCTCGCGGTGATCTTTCTCGTCTCCATCGGCTCGATCTACGCCGGTATCGCGACCCCGACCGAGGCGGCGTCCTTCGGCGCGACGGCGGCCCTGATCATCCTGCTGATCCGCACGCGGCCGCCGCGGTGGATGACGGTGCTCAAGGAGTCGGTGACGGAGGCCGTCGGGCTCACCGCCATGACGTTCCTGCTCATGGCCGGGGCCGGGGTGTTCACCTACTTCCTCGCCCTGTCCGGCGCGAGCAGCGCCCTGGTGGACGCCGTGGTCTCCGCCGACCTCGCGCCCTACCTGGTGCTCGTCCTGTGCCTGCTCATCCTGCTTCCGCTGGGCATGTTCCTCGACGGCGTGTCGATGATCCTCGTCGCGGCCCCGCTGCTGCACCCGATCCTCACCGAGTACGGGTTCGACGGCATCTGGCTCGGGATCCTCGTGGTCAAGGTGGCCGAGATGGCCCTCATCACGCCGCCGGTCGGCATGAACGCCTTCGTCTACGCCGGCTCCGTGCCGGAGGCCGGGCTCGGGCGGGTCTTCCGCGGGATCGTTCCGTTCATCGTGGCGGACATCGTGGTGGTCGCGATCCTCATCCTCGTGCCGGACATCGTCACGTTCCTGCCCGAGATGGGCAACGCCTGACGGCGGCGGCCACCAGGGAGGCGGCGCGGTCGAGATCGCGTCGGCCGACCCCGTGACCGCCCGGACGACGAAGGATCCCGAACCGAACGGTTCGGGATCCTTCGCGTGCGTGCCGACGAGCCAGGAGGGTGCGAGTCTCCCGCTCGGCGGCCCGTCCGCCTCACCGGAGGAGTCCGGCGGCGAGCAGGTGCCGGCCGAGCTCGGCGCGCTCGTAGCCCGTGCTCGCGTCGAGATCGTCGCCGACGTCGTGGCCGAGGAGGCGTCGGACGACGGCGAGGGTTCCGCTGCGCGGGATGGCCGTCGGCGCGTGCACCTCGGGGGTGGTGACCGTGGCGCCGTGCTCCTTACGGATCACGAGGATCGGCTCGTCGACACCGGCGTCCCGGACGGCGGTGCCGATCAGGGGTGGGTCGAGGGTGCTGGGGATGGGCATGGGGTGTCCTTCGCGGTGGTGGGCGCGCGGGAGCGCCCGTCGGGTGTGCGTGCGTCAGGGGCGTGCTCGGGCAGTGCTCGAGCGCCCGGTCGTGGGTGATCGCCCCGTCGGGCAGGCATGCCCGACGTCGAGGAGCAGGGGCGGCTCCCGTGTCGTCTCGCGCGTCACGTGGCCTCGTCCCGTGCGCGTCCTCTAGTGCTGCGTCATGCCGCTCACGCTACGAGGGTGGCCACGGGTGTGTCGCGTCTTTTTCCGCCGACCGCTCAGAGCGACCCGGCGGACCGGAAGACGTCGACGAACGCCGAGGCGGCGGGGCTCAGCTCGCCCGACCGGTGCATGGCGACCACCGTCAGCCCGACCTCGGTGCGCAGGTCGTTGACCTGGAGGCCGGCGTGGCGGGCGAGCGAGCGCCAGCCCTCGGCCATGATCGCGGTCCCCGTCCCCGCGAGCACCATCGGCAGGATGGCCTCGCGGTGCTCGGACTCGATCGCGACGGACGTCGAGCGGTTGGTCGCGACGACCTCGTCGGCGACCTTGCGCATCCCCGTCCCCTCCTGGCCGGCGATGAGGCGGAGCCCCTCGAGGTCGGCGTAGGTCAGCGCCCGGCCCGCGGGCAGGCTGCTGTCGCGCGGGGCGACGACGATGAAGCCCTGGTGCGTGACGGGCACGAGGGTGAGGCTGCCGGAGTCGATCGGCGTCGTCGTGGCCGCGACCCCGACCTCGACGGTCCCGGACAGCACGAGTGTGCTCACCGTCGACGGCGTGCCGGCCGCTCGGATGACGATCTCGACGAGCGGGTACCGGCGCGTGAAGGCGTCGAGCACCGCCGGGAGCGGGTCGACCGCCTGCGACGGCATCGTCGTGATGACGAGGCGCCCCTGGCGCAGCCCGGAGACCGCCTCGACGTTGGCGCGCGACAGCGCGAGCCAGTGCAGCACCTGCCGGGCGGGGGAGACGAGCGCCTCGCCCGCGGCGGTGAGCCGGAGCGAGCGGCCCGTGCGCGTGAACAGGTCCGTCCCCAGGCTGCGCTCCAGGTTCTTGATCGACTGCGACACGGACGGCTGCGCGACGAAGAGCTTCTCGGCGGCCGGGTGCACCCCGCCCTCGTCGACCACGGCGAGGAAGTACTCGAGCTGTCGGGCGTCCATGACGGGACGATACCGAGGCGCGACCTATCAGAGCGCCGATCCTGCTCGGTCTGAACGGCCACGATTCGCTGGGACGATAGCTGCTGCCTATCTGAATGATCCGCAACTCGTCTTGGACGCGCTGCGCTGCCACGCGCTTCACTGTCCGGGTCGCTGCGAGGACGCAGCGCACAGCCGCAGCCGCACAGGAGCGTGTCGTGACGAAGTCGTTGAGCATTGCCGTCATCCCTGCCGACGGGGTGGGGCGTGAGGTGGTCGAGGTCGGCCGGCAGGTCCTCGAGGAGGCCGTCGCCGCGACCGGCGGGGACGCGGACCTGACGTGGACCGAGTACCCGTGGGGCTCCGAGTACTACGCCGAGCACGGCACGATGATGGCGGCCGACGGCCTCGAGCGGCTCAGGGAGCACGACGCGATCTACTTCGGCGCCGTCGGCTGGCCCGGCGTCCCGGACCACGTGAGCCTGTGGGGCCTGCGGCTCGCCATCTGCCAGGGGTTCGACCAGTGGGCGAACGTCCGGCCGGTCGTGTTCCACCCCGGGATCACCAGCCCCTTGCGCAAGGCCGACACCACGCCCCTGGACTGGGTCGTGGTCCGGGAGAACAGCGAGGGGGAGTACGCGGGCATCGGGGGCCGGAACTTCTCGGCCCGCGACGGCGGCGAGGTCGCCGTGCAGAGCTCGCTGTTCACCGAGTCCGGCTGTGAGCGCATCATGCGCTTCGCGTTCGACCTCGCCCGCACGCGGGACCGCAAGAAGGTCGCGAGTGTGACCAAGTCCAACGCACAGCAGTACGGCATGGTCCTGTGGGACGACGTGTTCCGCCGGGTCGCCGCCGACTACCCGGACGTGGAGACCGAGAGCGTGCTCGTCGACGCGATGGCGGCGAAGTTCGTCCTGCGTCCTGAGGAGCTCTCGGTGGTCGTCGCCTCCAACCTCAACGCCGACATCCTCTCCGACCTCGGCAGCGCGCTCGCCGGCAGCCTCGGGCTGGCCAGCAGCGCCAACCTCGACCCCGACCGCCGCTTCCCGTCGATGTTCGAGCCGGTCCACGGGTCGGCGCCCGACATCGCCGGGACCGGGGTCGCCAACCCCATCGGCGCGGTGCTCAGCGGTGCGCTCATGCTCGACCACCTCGGCCTGACGGACGCCGGCGACGCGGTGCGGGCCGCCGTCGACGCCGTGACGGGCTCCGGCGTGCTCACCCCCGACCTCGGCGGCACCTCGGGCACAGCCGACGTCACGTCCGCGCTGCTCGCCGAGCTGCGCTCCGCCGGCGACGCCGCGACCGCCCGGGCCGGTGCAGGAACCGCCGCCCGCTGACCGGCTGGCCGGGCCCGCCCCGGCCGACCATCCGGCGACGACGCGCCCACCGCGTCGCCGCCACGCGCACGACGCACGTACCCGGTTCGCACGACACGATCCAACGGAGGACGAGAGATGAACCGACCGACGAAGACCGCGGCGCCGCTCCTGGCCGGCGCGCTCCTGCTGGCCGCCTGCGGCGGTGGCGGCGGCGATGCCGCCGACTACCCCGAGCAGCCGATCGACTACGTCGTCGCCTTCGACGCCGGCGGCGAGTCCGACATCACCGCGCGCCTCCAGCAGAACCCCCTGGCGGAGGCCCTCGGGGTCGACATCACCGTCTCCAACCAGCCCGGCGGCGGCGGCGCGCTCGCGTGGTCCGAGCTCACCCGCACCGCGCCGGACGGCTACACCGTGATGGGCCACAACATCCCGCACATCATCCTCCAGCCGATGATGCGCGACGACGCCGGCTACGAGACCGACGACCTCGAGCACGTCTACTTCTTCCAGAGCACGCCGAACGTGCTCATGGTCAGCGCCGACAGCGAGATCGAGACCTTCGCGGACTTCGTCGAGGAGGCCCAGGCGAACCCCGGCACCCTGTCGATCGGCGGGTCGGGCGACTACAGCGCCAACCACGTCGGCACCCTCCTGCTCAACGACGAGGCGGGCATCGAGACGACCTACACCCCGTTCTCTGGGACCGGCGCGGCGACCCCGGCGCTCCTCGGCGGCCACGTCGACGCGCTCATGACCTACACGCCGATGATCGACCAGCTCGGCGACCAGGTCCGCGTCCTCGCCGTCGCGACGGAGGAGCGCCTCCCGCAGTGGGAGGAGTACGAGACCTTCATCGAGAATGACGTCGACCTTGCCGACGGCGCCTACCGTGGTGTCGCCGTCCCGCCCGAGACGCCGCAGGAGATCATCGACCAGCTCGTCGCTGCCTTCGAGGAGGTCAACGAGGACGAGGAGCTCGTCTCCCAGTTCGAGCAGCAGGGGTTCGTGCTCGAGAACATCGGGCCGGACGAGGCCCGGGAGCTCATCGACGAGCGCCGCGAGGTCTACACCGACCTGTTCGAGCGTCTCGGCCTGCTCTGACCACCGGCGGCTGAGAGCAGAGACCATGCTGGAGATGCTCGGCCAGGGACTCCTGGCGAACCTCGCGCCGTCCACGCTGCTCCTCGTGCTCGTCGGCACGGCGGGCGGCATGGCGATCGGCGCCATGCCAGGACTGAGCGCCACGATGGGACTGGCGCTCCTGGTCCCCTTCACGTTCACGATGGACCCGACGAACGCGATGGTCCTGCTCGGGGCCTTCTACATGGGGGCCATCTACGGCGGCTCGTTCACCGCGATCCTCGTCAACGCCCCCGGCACGCCGTCGTCCGTCGCGACCGCGTTCGAGGGCTACAAGATGACGAAGAAGGGCAAGAGCGAGCTCGCGGTCGTCGCCGCCACCATGGGTTCGCTCGTGGGCGGCATCGTCGGCGTCGTCGCGCTCATCTTCCTCGCCCCGCCGCTGGCGGACTTCTCGCTGCGGTTCGGCCCCCAGGAGTACTTCTGGGTCGCCATCTTCGGTCTGACGATCATCGTCAGCATGTCGACCGGCTCGATCCTCAAGGGGGTCATCGGCGGTGCCATCGGACTGCTCCTGGCGACCATCGGGATCGCGCCCGTCGGCGGCGACGTCCGCTTCACCTTCGGCGAGCCGATGCTCCAGGGCGGTGTCCCGCTGGTGCCGGCGATGGTCGGCCTCTTCACCATCCCCGAGGTCATCAAGCTCATCGCCCGCAAGGGCCGCGAGGCGGAGATGGAGCTGGCACCGAAGGAGCGCGACAGCGTCTGGCGGATGATCGGCCAGACCGTCGGCAAGCCGTTCAACGCCATCCGCTCGGCCGTCATCGGCACCGTCGTCGGCATCCTGCCCGGGGCCGGGGGCAGCGTGGCCAACCTCGTCGCCTACAGCGAGGCAAAGCGAGCCTCGAAGGTCAAGGAGAACTACGGCAAGGGCGAGGTCGAGGGCGTCGTCGCCGCCGAGTCCGCGAACAACGCCACCGTCGGCGCCGGCCTCATCCCCACGTTGACGATCGGTGTGCCGGGCACGCCGCCGGACGCGATCATCCTCGGAGTCCTGCTGCTGCACGGGCTCCGCCCCGGCGCCGAGCTCTTCGAGACCTCGGGCGACCTCGTCGGCACCCTCATCGTCGCGCTCGCGGTCTCCGCGATCATGATGGTGCCCGTCGGGCTCATCGCCGGCCGCGGCCTGCAGCGCGGCGTGCTCGCGCTTCCTGCCCGCTACCTCGCGCCCGGGATCATGGTGCTGACCATCGTCGGTGCGTTCGCCGTCCGCTCGTCGGTCGTCGACGTCGTCATCATGCTCGTCCTCGGCGTGCTGGCGTACCTCCTTGGGCTCGTCGGGATCAGCTCCGCACCGATCGTGCTGGGACTGATCCTCGGCACGATCGCGGAGACCGGTCTCGTCCAGGGCCTGCTGACGTCGCAGGGCGACGCGACCCCGTGGCTGTCCTTCTTCACCCGCCCGATCAGCATCGTGCTCATCGCGATGACCGTGATCTCGCTGCTCTGGCCCGTGATCCAGGGCATTCGGAAGAGGCGCGGGACGGCCACGGACCTGGAGTCCGAGCTGACCGAGGCGCACGAGGCGGAGAAGGCGTCGGCACTGGCCGACGACGACACGGTGGTGTCCGACGCTCACGCTGCCAACGACCACGACGGGGCCACCACCGACCGTGGCCAGGCCGAGCACCGAGGCGGAAGGGACTGACATGGCACGCGTTCTCACGGCCTCGTCCAAGGTCAACATCCTCGTCGGTGCCCTCGTCGTCGCCGTCGCCGGCGTCTTCTGGAGCCAGCGCAGCTACACGACGCCCTACGGGGGAACGTTCCCCGACCCGATCATCCTCGTCCTGGGCGTGCTGGGACTCGTCCTCGTCGTCCTCGGTCTCCTCGGCAAGGACGTGAGCGGCGGAGACGACCAGGACCTCGAGCGGCTTCCGGTGCTCCGGCTGCTCGTCGCCGTCGCGGTGCTCTCGGGCTGGGTGCTCTCGCTGCCCTTCCTGGGGTACGTGGTCGGCGGCATCGTGTTCTTCGTCCTCACCGCGTTCCTTATGCGCAAGGAGCGCCCCACCTGGAAGGGCGTCGTCCTCGACGTCGCCGTCGCGGTGGTGCTCCTGGTCGTCTTCAACTACCTGTTCGCCGAGTTCCTGTACATCCGGCTGCCCGTCCTGGGCCTCTGAGACCGAGCACGACGACGTCCCGCGCGGGGCGGGCGTCGTCCCGCCCGCACCCGCCCCGGACGCCCGTCCCCACCGAGAGGAAGCCCATCCATGAGGATCGTCGAGATCCGCGAGCGCACGTTCCCGATCAGCTCGCCCATCCGCAACGCCTACATCGACTTCAGCAGGATGACCCTGAGCCTCGTCGCCGTTGTCACCGACGTCGTGCGCGACAGCCGCCCGGTCGTCGGGTTCGGCTTCAACTCCAACGGGCGGTACGGGCAGGGCTCGATGATGCGTGAGCGGTTCATCCCCCGCGTGCTCGAGGCCGACCCGGCCTCGCTTCTGGACGAGACCGGGGAGAACCTCGACCCGTCGGCCGTGTGGGACGCCATGATGTCCAACGAGAAGCCGGGCGGCCACGGTGAGCGGTCCGTCGCCGTCGGGACCATCGACATGGCGGTGTGGGACGCGGTCGCCAAGATCGCGGGCGTGCCGCTCTACCAGCTCCTCGCCGACCGGTACGGCGACGGGACGCCGGACCGCGACGTCTTCGTCTACGCGGCCGGGGGCTACTACTACCCCGGTCAGGACCTGCGTGCGCTGCAGGACGAGATGCGCGGCTACCTCGACCGCGGGTACACCGTCGTGAAGAAGAAGATCGGCGGCGCCGACCTGGACACCGACCTGCGGCGGATCGACGCCATCCACGAGGTCATCGCGGGGCGCGCCACCCTCGCCGTCGACGCGAACGGACGCTTCGACCTGGAGACCGCGCTGCGGTACGGGGAGGCGCTGAGCGACTACGACCTGTTCTGGTACGAGGAGCCGGGGGACCCGCTCGACTTCGAGCTCCAGGCGCAGCTCTCCCAGGCCTACCGGGGGGCGATGGCCACGGGCGAGAACCTCTTCTCCGCCCAGGACGCGCGCAACCTCATCAGGTACGGCGGGATGCGACGCGACCGCGACTGGCTGCAGTTCGACTGTGCCCTGAGCTATGGGCTCGTCGAGTACCTGCGCATCCTCGAGATGCTGCGCGAGCACGACTGGTCCCCCCGGCGCTGCATCCCGCACGGCGGTCACCAGATGTCGCTGAGCATCGCGGCCGGGCTCGGCCTGGGAGGCAACGAGTCCTACCCCGACCTGTTCCAGCCGTTCGGCGGGTTCCCCGACGGGGCCCGGGTCGTCGACGGGAAGGTCACGCTGCCCGAGCTGCCCGGCATCGGGTTCGAGGGCAAGTCCGACCTGTTCGAGCTGATGGCGGACCTGGCGGGCTGAGCCGGCCCGGGCCTGCGGTCAGCCGATGTTGAACATCCAGCCGATGCCGTACCTGTCGGTGACCATCCCGAACGAGGCGCCCCACGGCGCCTCCTCGAGCGGCTGCGTGGCCTCGCCGCCCTCCGCGAGCGCGTGGAACGCAGCGGTCAGCGCCTCCTTGTCCTCGGCGTCCCCGACCAGGGAGATCTGGACGCTGCTGCCGGGCGTGTGCGGCATGTCGGCGGGGACGTCCGCGGCCATGACCTGGAAGCCGAACGGGGTGGTCAGCTGGGCGTGCATGACGAGGTCCGCCTGCTCCGGGGGAACCATGAGCTCGCCTCCGGTGCTCTGCGCGAACGAGGCGTGCGTGTCCACCTCGAGCTCGCCGCCGAGCACGGACCGGTAGTGCTCCATGGCCTCGGCCGCGGTGCCCTGGAAGTTGAGGTAGGGGACGAGTGTGACGGTCATACGGGTTCCTCCCGTGCGACGCCGCCCGGCGGGCGACTCGTTGTCCGGCGCCCACGGCGTCGCAGGCACCCGTCGACCGATGCGCGGTCGACGCCTCACACGCTAGCGCCGGTCACCGACACCGGGAACCCCGGCGGGCCGGCTCCGGTCCGCCCGTGTGGGCGGGTGCCCTGCGCGCGGGAGCCGGCCCGCCCCGCGGGCAGTGACCAGGCGGGCTCGTTCGCGCTCACCCCGCGGGTCGATCGCCGACGGCCCAGCCCTGCCGCACGTGGCGGACCGTCAGGCGCGCGGCCTCGGCGATCACGCGCGCAGCCTCGCCCGACACGAGGGTCGACGCCCCGGCGTCGGGCAGGTCGGAGCCGAGGGCGGCGAAGCCGATCTCCTGGCCGCCGATCCGCAGCAGCCCGGCGTCGTGGCGCAGCCCCGGCAGCTCACCGGGCTTGTGCAGCACCTCGACACCGGGTGGGACGCCCGCCGGTATCCGGTCGTTCGCCGTCTGCTCGGCCAGGATCGTCAGCAGCACCTGCGTCGAGCGACGCGTGAGGAGCTCGCCCGCCCCGACGCGCCGGTAGAGCACCGCGAGCTCGCCCGCGGACGCGACGTTGTCCCGACCCTCACGCGCGGCGGCCGCATCCATCATCCGCCGGCGCAGCGCGGTGGTGCGCAGCCCCAGGGCCGCGACGTGCTCGCCCAACGCGTCCAGGCCGAGCAGGTCGATGAGCATGTTGGTGGCGGTGTTGTCGCTGACGGCGAGGCAGAGCGTGAGCGTCTCGCCCAGCGTGAGCGCCTCGACCGACCCCAGCAGCCGCAGCGTCCCGGACCCCCCGGTACGGACCTCCGGGACCGTCAGCCGCTGCCCCAGGTCGAGCCGCCCGGCGTCGACCTCGCGCAGGACGGCCACCGCCAGCACAGTCTTGACGGTGCTGGCGGCCGGCACGGCGTCGTCGGCGCGCGCGCCGGCCTCCCAGGCCGCCGTGGAGACCGCGAACGACCAGGTCCCCGGGGAGCGCTCGGCGAGCTCGGCCAGCGCCGGCTCGAGCGCGTCCGGCGCCGCGCGTGGACGGCCGGTCACAGCACGAGCAGGAACAGCGCCGCGAACATCACCAGCGTGGCCGCCATGACGGTCCAGCCGTTGATGAGCATCATCTTGAGGTTGGACGACCGGGCGAGGCCCATCTGCGCGATCATGTCGGCGTTGGGGAACGGGCCGAACCAGTCGATCTGGCTGCCGCCCAGCAGCGCGGCCGCCCACAGCCCCGGCGGGATACCCAGCGACATGGCCAGCGGCGCGAACAGCTGGTTGATGAGGACGACCTGCGCCACGGCGGCCCCGGCGATGCCGATCCAGCCGACGACGAGCACGAGCATGAGGAAGCCCCACGGGCCGACGCTCTCGAGGGTGGGCTCGAGCGCGGAGAGCATGCTCTCGTACGCCCCGGAGCCCTCCATGACGACGAGCAGCGGGTTGAACAGCCAGAACAGCAGGAACAGCCAGACGAGGCTGCCGGCACCGCGGAAGAACGCGTCCATCACCCTGGGGGCGGCCAGTCCCGCGGCCAGCGCCGTGGTCACGGTAGTGACGAGCATGGTGACGATCGCCCAGGTGAAGCCGGGCTCCAACCAGATGCCGAGCGCCGTCATCACGAGGATCGTGCCGATGAAGGCGAGTGCGGCGCGCTTCTCGCTCGCCGTCGAGGGGCGGTCGAGCTCGGAGCGGGCGGCGACCTCCTCCTCGTACTGGTCGCCGGCGGTGCGGCGATGGATCACGCGCGCCATGACGAACCCGACGCCCCACACCACGACCGCCATCGGCAGACCGGCGTGCAGGAGGTAGTCGACGTAGCTGATCTCCGCGGCGCGCATGATCGAGACCACCGGCGGCGTGTACGGCCCGATGACGAGGCCCGCCGCACCGGCCGTGTGCAGCATGATCGCCACGGCCGGCCGGGACCGGCTCGCGGCCGCCGCCACGGGGATGACCAGCGGCGCGAGGATGGCGTTGGCGCCCGCGAGCGTGCCCAGCGCGCCGACGAGGACCGTCGAGGCGAGCATGATGCCGACCTGCGCGCGCCCCGGGGTGCTCATGCCCACTCTGCGGAGCAGGACGGCGACGAGCGTGCGGGCCGCCCCGGTCTCCGAGGCGACGGCGCCGAGGCCGCCGCCGAGCATGATGATGAGCCCGACGACGGCGATGAACGACCCGAGCGACTCGGACATCAGGGTGCCCGCCTCGACCGGCGTGGTCCGGGACATGACGAGCGCGACGAGCAGGGCGATCGCCGTCGACAGGACGACGTTGAGCTCGAGGAGGACGAGCACGGCGTACACCACGACGGGGAACAGGCCCCACATGCCGAGCTGGCCGTCCACGGTCAGGGCGACCACCACGGCGGTGACGAGCCCGCCGAGGGCGACGACCATCCCGATGCGCTGACGCAGGGCCGACGCCCCGTGCTCGAGCCTCTCGTCGGAGGCAGGGACAGGGTGACTCATCGGTTCCTCCGTGAGGTCGGGACGTGGTCGGAAGCGGTCGGTCGAGGCGGCCGGTCGGTGATCACGGTGCCGTGGCGGGAGTCGGTGACCCGGCCGCCCACCACGGCGGGGCGACCGCCGACCCAGACGTGCTCGACGCCGTCCGAGAGCTCCCACGGCTCCTCGAACGTCGAGCGGTCCGCGATCGTCCTCGGGTCGAACGCCACGAGGTCGGCGCGCGCACCGACCCCGAGGACGCCGCGATCGGCCAGGGCGAAGCGTGAGGCCGGCAGCGAGGTCATCCGCCGCACGGCCTCGGGCAGGTCGAGCAGACCGCGCTCGCGCACGTACCGGCCGAGCACGCGCGGGAAGGTCCCGAAGTTGCGCGGGTGGGGATGACCCGCACCCCGGGCGCGCAGCACCCACCCGTCGGAGGCGACGGCGCACAGCGGATGCGTGAGCACGGCCTCGACGTCGGCCTCGGCCATCGCGTGGGCGACGACGGTGACCGCACCGGATCCCCGACGGAGCAGCTCGGCGGCCGCCCGGCCCGGCGTGGTGCCCCTGTCCCGGGCGACGTCGGACAGCGACCGGCCGACCACTCCGGCCGGCCCCTGGTCGCCTCCCGCCGCGTCCCGCCCGCCGACCGCGGCGACGACCAGCCGGTCCGGCTCGAAGAGCGGCTGGGCGCCGGCGTCGAGCTGGTCGCTCAGTTCGCTGCGGCGCCGGTCGTCGGAAAGAATCTCGAGCAGTCCGTCGACCCCGGCCGCCATCGCCCAGGCGGGCAGGCGGCTCGTCAGCGTCGTCGAGGAAGCGGTGTAGGGGTAGACGTCGAAGCCGACGTCGAAGCCCTCGTCGACCGCCGCCTCGATGAGGGCGATCGCCTCGTGGACCCGTCCGTGGTTCGCGGCACCCAGGGCCTTGAGGTGGGAGATCTGCGTGCGCACCCCGGTGGCCCGGGTGATCGCCAGCGCCTCGTCCACCGCCTCGAGCAGCGAGCCCGCCTCGTTCCGCACGTGCGTGGAGTACGTGAGCCCGAGCTCGGCCGCGACCTCGGCGACGGCCACGAGCTCCTGCGTCGTCGCGAAGGAGCACGGGGCGTAGGTCAGCCCAGTCGAGTAGCCGCGGGCCCCCTGGGCCGCGGCGTCGGCGAGGAGGCCGCGCATGACGTCGATCTCGCTCACGGTGGCCGGGCGGTCGTTCGGGCCGACGGCGGCGAGCCGGAGCGCGGAGTGGCCGACCTGCAGCGCGAGACCGACGCCGGTCCCGCGCTCCTGCACCGTCCGGGCGAAGGAGCCGGGACCGGTCGCGTCCCAGGGGACCTCGGGGGAGAAGAACGACGACGCCGAGGGCAGGTCCGGGCCGCCGTCGTGCGGGAACGGCGACCAGCCGCAGTTGCCGGACACCAGCGTGGTCACGCCCTGCGTGAGGACGGTGGTGGCGGCCGGCGAGCCCCACAGCGAGAAGTCCGCGTGGGAGTGGATGTCGACGAAGCCGGGAGCAAGGACGAGCCCGGTGAGGTCGATCCGCTCGCGGGCCGGCGGCTCGGGCGCGTCCGGGCGCAGCAGGAGAACGACGCGGCCGTCGTCGACCCCCACCGTGCCGGCACGCAGGGGCGCACCGGTGCCGTCGGCGAGAGTGGCACCCACGAGCAGCAGATCGACCTCGGACATCTCCTCGCTGAGACTCATCGGAGCGACCCTAGGGACGAGCCCGACCGGTCAGCATCCCCCCGGAGGGAGGAGACAGGGCGCCGGCGCCTCGGTCCGCCGGGCCCCGGGCGTCCGTGAACAGCGCCCTGCGCGTGGGCAGGCCCAGCTTGCGCAGGACGTTGCGGACGTGCGTCTTGACGGTGGAGACCTCGAGGAAGAGCTCGGCGGCGATCTCGGGGTTCGTCCGGTGCTCGAGGAGCAGACCGAGGACCTCCCGCTCGCGCTCGGTGAGCCGGGCCTCGTTCCCGAGGGAGGAGGCCGCGGCCGGCCGCGCGGCCCCGGCACCGCCGGCCGCGCCTGGTCCGCCGGCCGCGCCCGGTCCGCCGGCCGCGCCCGAGACGGTGCGCAGGGCCTCGACGAGCGCCGGTCCGTCCGTCGTCTTGGGGATGACCGTCACCTCACCCGACCGCACCAGGCCGGCGGTGGGGACGTCCTCGCTGAAGGCCGTGTAGAGCACGAGCCGCGCGTCGCACACGGCACGCAGCCGACGGCCCAGGTCGATCCCGATGAACTCCCCGCCGAGACGTGCCGGCAGGAGGACGACGTCGGGGCCCAGGCGGCCGGCCGCGCGCAGCGACTCCGCCGCCGAGCCGGCCTCGCCGACGATCTCCATGTCCGGCCGGTGCATGAGCAGGCTCTTGATGCCCCACAGGACGACCGGATGGTCGTCGACGAGCAGCACCCGGGTTCGCCCGTCCACGCCCATCTCCTCCCTGCGCTCCTCCCGACGGGGTGATCCCGCGCCCGGGAGGGCCTACCTACCGTCGCTCCATGACGGATCCGGACGAGTCAGGTTCTCATACCGCGGCGGCAGGAGGCGGGACCCATGACGTCGTCGTGGTCGGCGCCGGTGTGGTCGGGTCGACCGTCGCGCGGCACCTCGCGGCGGGCGGCCGTTCGGTCGTCGTGCTCGATGCGTCGGACGATGTCGGAGGGGGCTGCAGCTACGCCAACGCCGCCCTGCTGGCCCCCGCCCACGTCGGGCCCCTGTCGACGCCGGGCGCCCTGCGGGACGCCGCCCGGCAGCTCGGTCGCCGCCCCCCGGCGGTCCGCGTGCACCCCGACCCGAGCCTCGCCGGGTGGGCGACGCGCCTCCTCGCCGCGGCCGCGTCCGGGCGCGTCGCGGCCACCGCGCAGGAGCTCGGCCGGCTCGCGCACCGCAGCGCCGAGCTCCACGAGGAGCTGCACCGCTCGGGGCTCAACGACTCCTGGTCGCGGACCGGGTCGGTCGACGTCCGGCTCACCGGCGCCGGGCGCGCCCGGCGCGGCGTGGCGTCCGCTCTGTCCGGGGCCGAGCTGCGCGCGCTCGAGCCCGCACTGGGCCCGGTCGTCGGCGGAGACCTGCATCCGCACGAGGCCGTGACGGAGAGTCGCGGGTTCGTCCGGTCGATGCTCTCCTCGTTGCGCGACAACGGCGGCGAGGTGCGGTTCGGGACCCGCGCGACCGGGCTCGACGTCGCCCGCGGCGCGGTCGTCGGGGTGCGGACGGACCGCGGGCCGCTCATCGCGCGCCACGTCGTCGTCGCCGCGGGACTCGGGAGTGCGGCGATCGCCCGGGATGCCGGCCTGCGGCTGCCGCTGCGCGGCGGTCGCGGGTACGTCGTCGATCTCGCCCGCGGACCGGGCGACCCCGCCGTGGCCGTCCGGCTCGTCGAGCACCGTGTGGTCGTCACCCCCATGCAGGACCGGGTCCGGGTGTCGGGGTACCTCGAGCTCGGCGCGGAGGGACGTCCCCTCGACCGTCGTCGCGCGGCCGACCTCGTCCGGGTCGCCGCGCGGGCCGTCCCCGCGCTCACGGGCCGCGTGGTCGTCGACACGTGGGCGGGGGAGAGGCCCGTCCTGGCCGACGGCCTGCCGGCCATCGGCCCGTCGGCGGCGGCGGACGGCCTCGTCCTCGCCGTCGGGCACGGGATGTGGGGGCTCGTGCTCGCGCCCGTCACCGCCGAGCTCGTGGCCGGGCACGTGGACGGCTCCGCCCCTCACCCCGTGCCGGGTCTGTCGCCGGACCGGTTCACCCGCGGCCTGGCCCCCGGCCGGGCGGCATGACCCGGGACGCGGCGTGCCGCGCCCCGCACCCCTGTTGCGGGTGTGACTCATGGTGTCCACGTGACGCGACTGGCCGATGAATCGGCGCCACACCGCCGATTTCTGCCTGCCGAAGCACGCATGGGGCCAGATCTGTGCGTAGTCTCGTCGCACTGCGCTCCACCGGGCGCTCACCACGTACGACGAGAGGGATTACATGTCCGTCAACCGCACCGAGCTCGTGGCCGCCATCGCTGAGCGCGCCTCCCTGACGAAGGCTCAGGCCGACTCCGCCCTGGGCGCCTTCCAGGACGTCCTCATCGAGTCGCTCAAGGCCGGCGACCCCGTCAAGGTCACGGGCCTGCTCTCGGTCGAGCGCGTCGAGCGCGCGGCCCGCACCGGCCGCAACCCGCGCACGGGCGAGGCCATCGAGATCCCCGCCGGCTACGGCGTCAAGGTCTCGGCCGGCTCCAAGCTCAAGGACGCCGTCTCCTCGAAGTGACCTCGGGCTCCGCGACGGGCGGGTGGTGGCTGCCGCCGCCCGCCCGTCGTCGTTCCGGCTCGAGCCGAGCCGCCGCACCTGGCCGGCGCGACACACCCGCGTGGTCTTCGCGACGCCTGAGGGGACTGCCGGGCGCGTTGACCGAGACCTAGACTGGCGGTCATGAGCTCCATCCCGGACGAGAACCAGCCGCACGCCGCCCCGGCGGGCCCGGCGACCTCCACGGACGTCCTCGAGCGCACCGAGACGGAGCACGAGGAGCGGCTCGACGCCGGCGACGCCGAGCGGTACGCCCACTACGTCCGCAAGGACAAGGTCGAGGCCGGGCGGCCCGTCATCGCCCTGTGCGGCAAGGTCTGGACGCCGGGCCGTGACCCGAAGAAGTTCCCCGTCTGCCCCACCTGCAAGGAGATCTACGAGGGTCTCGGCGGCGGCGAGGGCTCAGGTGGCGGACGCCGCGGCTGGCCGTTCGGCCGGGGCCGCGGGGAGTGACCGCCCGCCAGACGTCCAGGTCGGAGCCGACCCCCCAGCACGCGGGACCGCCCGCGCCCCAGGCGCCGTCGACCGCCGCGGCCGAGCAGCTCTCGCCGGCCTTCCCGCAGCGTGCCGCCTGGGGCACGGTCGCTCCGCTGCGTGCCTGGCAGGCCGAGGCGATCGACCGGTTCCGCGAGCTCGACGCCCGGGACTTCCTCGCCGTCGCGACCCCCGGCGCGGGCAAGACGACCTTCGCGCTGCGGGTCGCCACCGAGCTGCTCTCGACCGGTCAGGTGCGGCGCGTGAGCGTCGTGTGCCCGACCGAGCACCTGAAGTCCCAGTGGGCGGCCGCGGCCGAGCGCGTCGGCATCTCGCTCGACCCGTCCTTCACCAACGCCCAGGGGCGCCACGGGGCGCACTTCGACGGCGTCGCCCTCACCTACGCGCAGGTGGCCGCCAACCCCGCGCTGCACCGGGCGCGCACCGAGACCGAGCCCACCCTCGTCATCCTCGACGAGGTGCACCACGGCGGGGACGCGCTGTCCTGGGGCGACGCCGTCCGGGAGGCCTTCGAGCCGGCGCGTCGCCGCCTGGCCCTGACCGGCACCCCCTTCCGCTCCGACACGGCCGCGATCCCGTTCGTCGACTACATCGCCGGCGCCGACGGCATCCGACGCTCCCGCGCCGACATCACCTACGGGTACGGTCAGGCGCTCGCTGACGGCGTGGTCCGGCCCGTCATCTTCCTCGCCTACTCCGGGCTCATGCGGTGGCGCACCCGCACGGGCGACGAGATCGCCGCCTCGCTCGGCGAGCCGCTGACGAAGGACCAGACCGCCCAGGCCCTGCGCACCGCGCTGGACCCCGACGGCGAATGGGTGCCGTCGGTGCTCGCGGCCGCCGACGCCCGGCTCACGGAGGTGCGGCGGACCGTCCCGGACGCGGGCGGCCTCGTCATCGCCACCGACCAGGCGGCCGCTCGCGCCTACGCGCGGGTGCTCGCCGGGATCGCGGGCGAGGAGCCGGTCGTCGTCCTGTCCGACGACGCCGGCTCGTCGGACCGCATCGAGGACTTCGCCCGCGGCGAGCAGCGCTGGATGGTGGCCGTGCGGATGGTGTCCGAGGGTGTCGACGTGCCCCGGCTCTCCGTCGGCGTGTACGCCACGACGACCGCGACCCCGCTGTACTTCGCGCAGGCCGTCGGACGGTTCGTCCGCGCCCGGCGCCGCGGGGAGACCGCATCGTTGTTCCTACCCTCGGTGGGTCCGCTCCTGGCGCTCGCCGGCGAGCTCGAGGCCGAGCGGGACCACGCCCTCGACCGACCGGTGCGGGAGGAGGAGTTCGTCGTGCCCGAGGACGCGCTCCTGGCAGAGGCGAACCGCGAGGAGAAGGCCTCCGACGAGCTCGCGCTCCCCGGCTTCGCCGCCCTCGGCTCGCAGGCGACGTTCGACCGGGTCCTGTTCGACGGCGGGCACTGGGGCACCGAGGCCGACGTCGGGTCGCCCGAGGAGCAGGAGTACCTCGGCATCCCCGGGCTGCTCGAGCCGGAGCAGGTGACGACGCTGCTGCGCGAGCGGCAGGCCAAGCAGGCTGCCGCGCAGAAGGACCAGGCGGCGGCCGCGCGTCGTCGGGCGGCGAACGCGGGGGTCGACGAGCACAAGCGGCGCGCCCAGGCCCGCAAGGAGCTGTCCTCCCTGGTGTCCGCGTGGTCGCGCCGGGCGGGGACGCCCCACGGTGTCATCCACACCGAGCTGCGCTCGCGGTGCGGCGGCCCGGAGGTGGCCACGGCGTCGACGGAGGAGATCGAGGCACGCATCGCGCTCGTGAGGAAGTGGTTCGTCGGCGGTCGCTGACCCCCGCCACCGACGAGTGAGCGGAGTTCTGCTCGGCGAGTGCGCGCGACGCCCGGACGGGGAGGACTGCCACGGCCCGCGGGCACCGGCGCGTGAGAACCTTGACCACGCACCGACGAGAAGCACGACCGAGGAGGACCCCGTGGGCTGGTGGCTGACCCCGTTGCTGCTCGGCGCGCTCGCGATCGTCGTCGGCGTCCACGAGCACGAGATCGGCTGGCTGCAGTGGATCGGCGTTGGGCTGGTCGTCGTCGGGCTCGCCGTGTCGATCGCCCGGCCCGGTGGCACGAGGCAGAAGACGGGGCGCCCGTCGGACGTCCGGGGCGCGGCCGGCCCGTACTTCAGCTGACCTGGGCGGGTCGACAGCCGCACACTCGCTGACCACCATCCGCAGTCCCGGCGACCCGGGGGCAGGGACGCGAGACCCCTCGGCTGCTAGGTGTCGTCGCTCGCGTCGACGTCGACGTGCCGGGTCGGGATCGCCGGCTCGCCCTCCGAGAGTCGCCATGCCGGGTACGGCAGCGCCGCGCGCGCCTCGGCGTGCCGTTCCCGGGCGGCCCCGAGCGCACCCGGGCCGTGGTGCTCGGCGACCGGTTCGCCGCCGACGACGAGGTCGACCATGAGGCGGCGCGCCCCCTGTCGGTCGACCTCCGCCCACACCTGCTCCGACGACGTCCCGGACACGACGAGCTCCTCGACCGCGCGGCCGGCGCCGTCGACGATCCGGCCCGCCCGCTTGAGCCCGCCGACCGACTTCTTCGACGTCGACCGCTTGGCCACCTCGTGCGGCCGGCCGTCCGCGCCCACGCGGGAGACCAGCTTGTAGACGAGCTCGGCGGTCGGGTGTCCGGAGCCGGTGACGAGCTTCGTCCCCACGCCGTAGCTGTCCACGGGCGCGGCGTTGAGCGCGGCGATCGCGTACTCGTCCAGGTCGGAGGTCACGGTGATCCGCGTCGTCGTGGCGCCGAGCGCGTCGAGCTGCGCGCGCACGGTGAACGCCTGCGCCACGAGGTCGCCCGAGTCGAGGCGCACAGCACCGAGCTCGCCGCCGGCGGCGCGCGCGGCCGCGACCGCCAGCTCGACCCCGCGCTCGACGTCGTAGGTGTCCACGAGCAGCGTGGTCCCGGGCCCGAGGGCGTCGACCTGGGCGGCGAACGCCTCCTCCTCGGAGTCGTGGAGGAGGGTGAACGAGTGGGCGGCCGTGCCGATCGCGGTGATGCCGTACCGGCGGCCGGCCTCGAGGACCGAGGTCGCGGAGAAGCCGCCGACGACCGCCGCGCGAGCCGCGGCCACCGCGGCGTCCTCGTGCGTACGGCGGGCCCCCATCTCCAGCAGCGGCCGACCGTGCGCCGCCGTCGCCATTCGGGAGGCCGCGGCTGCCACGGCGCTGTCGTGGTTGAGGATCGACAGCACGAGCGTCTCGATCACGACGGCCTCGAGGAACGTGCCCTCGACCACGACGATCGGCGACCCGGGGAAGAACACCTCGCCCTCGGGGTAGCCGACGACGTCCCCGGTGAACCGGTACTCGCGCAACCGGTCGATCGTCTCCTCGGAGACGATCTGCTCGCGGTGGAGGTAGTCGAGCTCGGCGGGGCCGAACGTGAAGTCGCCGAGCGCATCGAGGAGACGTCCCACGCCCGCGACGACGCCGTACCGCCGCCGCGGCGGGAGCCGGCGGTTGAACACCTCGAAGACGCTGCGACGCTCGGCGGTCCCGGAGCGCACTGCGGCCTCGACCATGGTCAGCTCGTACATGTCCGTCTTCAGCGCGGTCGATGCGCGGGGGCTCATGGACAAAGGTTAGTCGCGAGGGGTCGGCGTCGCCGCGCCCGGACCGCGCGAGGCCGTGACCCCGGCGGCGGACGTTATCGTGGACGCCATGGTCCGACCCGTGGCACCGGCCGCCCCGGAGGCTCCCGCGGCCCCGGAGACCGACCGGCTCGCCGAGGCGAGCGCCGAGCCCGAGGCGCGGCGGGCGCCGGTCTGGCGCTGCGTGGTGCACGACGACCCGGTCAACCTCATGACCTACGTGACGTGGGTCTTCCGCACCTACTTCGGCTATCCGGAGGCGCGGGCCCGCAGCCTCATGCTCCAGGTGCACCAGGATGGCCGCGCGGTCGTGTCGACCGGCTCGCGCGAGTCGGTCGAGGCGGACGCCGCGGCCATGCACGGGTACGGGTTGTGGGCCACGATCGAGGAGGGCGAGGACTGACATGGACCCCTTCCGCCGCGTGCGGGGCGGCATCGCCTCGCGCCTCGACGTCCATGAGCGGCTCTTCCTCGCCCGGCCCTTCTCCGACGTCGCCTCGCTCCTGGGGCACGGCGAGCCGCCGGGCGAGACGGAGGGCGCCGGCACGGCGCCCGGTGACGCAGGAACCGACGGTCGAGGCGCCGCGGGCACCGAGCCCGCGCCCCCCACGGGCGACGACGCCGTCCTCGCGGCCCTCGACTTCGTCCCCACCGATGCCGGACCCGCCGGCGACCGGCCGCCGACCGACCCGGCGCTCGCCCGCCTCCTGCCCGCGATGTCCGAGGACGAGTCGATCGCCGGCGAGCTGCGCGAGCTCACCGAGGCGCCGCTGCGCGCCGAGAAGATCCAGCGCCTCACGGCGGTCGTCGAGGAGCTCGACACCCCGACGGGCCCCGACGGCGCGTTCCTCGTCCGCGACGGCGAGGAGGCCGACGTGCTGCGCGCCGTCAACGACGTCCGCCTCGTGCTCGCCACGCGGCTCGGTCTGGGGGACACCCTCAGCGACGAGGAGCTCTACGCGCGCGCCGAGGCCGCCGGCTCGGGCGCCACGGACGGGCCCGACGCGGTCCTCGAGGCCATGGCGATCCTTTACACGTCCTTGACCTGGTGGCAGGAGTCACTGATCAACGCGCTGCACACGCGACCCCGGTCGAACTAGCGTCGTCGCCATGAATGATGCGCCGATCGGCATCTTCGACTCCGGCGTCGGAGGCCTGACGGTCGCTCGTGCCGTCATCGATCAGCTCCCGCACGAGCAGGTCGTGTACATCGGTGACACGCGCAACAGCCCCTACGGCCCGCGCCCCATCGGGGAGGTCCGCCAGCTCGCGCTCGAGGTCATGGACGAGCTCGTCACCGCCGGTGTCAAGCTCCTCGTCATCGCCTGCAACTCCGCCTCGGCAGCCGTCCTCGCGGACGCACGCGAACGGTACGCCCTCGACGCGGGGGTGCCCGTCGTCGAGGTCATCCGACCGGCCGTGCGGCGTGCGGTCGCAGCCACCGGCACCGGACGGGTCGGCGTCATCGCCACGCGCGCGACCGTCGACTCCGGTGCCTACCGAGACGCCTTCGCCGCGGCTCCCCGCCTGGACCTGACCATCGCTCCTGCGCCGCGGTTCGTCGAGCTCGTCGAGGCGGGCATCACCTCGGGCCCCGAGGTGCTCGAGATCGCGGAGCAGTACCTCGCGCCCGCCAAGGATGCCGACGTCGACACCCTCGTGCTGGGCTGCACCCACTACCCGCTGCTGACGGGGGCGATCTCCTACGTCATGGGACCCGACGTCACCCTCGTCTCCTCCGCGGAGGAGACCGCGAAGGACGTCTACCGCACGCTTGTCGCCCACGACATCGAGCGCAGCCCTGCCGCCGGGCCGCCGCAGCACAGGTTCCTGTCCACCGGGGACCCCGAGGAGTTCGAGCGGCTCGCGCGCCGCTTCCTCGGTCCCGAGGTCAGCAGCGTCGAACCCACCAGCCGAGGGGCGGTCGCGCTGTGAGGCTCACCGTCATCGGCTGCGCCGGATCGATGTCCGGACCCGACTCCGCGGCGTCGGCCTACCTCGTCCAGGCGAGCGGCCCCGGTCCGGACGGCACGGAGCGGGTGCACTCGATCGTCCTCGACCTGGGGCCCGGGGCGATGGGCGCCATGCTCAACCACGTGGACCCGGCCGACCTCGACGCCCTCGTGCTGGGCTGCACCCACTACCCGCTGCTGACGGGGGCGATCTCCTACGTCATGGGACCCGACGTCACCCTCGTCTCCTCCGCGGAGGAGACCGCGAAGGACGTCTACCGCACGCTTGTCGCCCACGACATCGAGCGCAGCCCTGCCGCCGGGCCGCCGCAGCACAGGTTCCTGTCCACCGGGGACCCCGAGGAGTTCGAGCGGCTCGCGCGCCGCTTCCTCGGTCCCGAGGTCAGCAGCGTCGAACCCACCAGCCGAGGGGCGGTCGCGCTGTGAGGCTCACCGTCATCGGCTGCGCCGGATCGATGTCCGGACCCGACTCCGCGGCGTCGGCCTACCTCGTCCAGGCGAGCGGCCCCGGTCCGGACGGCACGGAGCGGGTGCACTCGATCGTCCTCGACCTGGGGCCCGGGGCGATGGGCGCCATGCTCAACCACGTGGACCCGGCCGACCTCGACGCCCTCGTGCT